>NZ_LOHF01000001.1:0-91341 GCF_002158995.1 Pseudomonas caspiana
CCAGCGAAGGCGGTTTATCCGACACGCAGCCATCGCTGGCCTCGTAACCTCGGTGAGCTCCTACAGGATTCGAACCAACTCAGAAAATTTTATTTTGCTTGATGAGAGCTTACTTGTTGGCGGGGCGCTGGGCCTGCATACGCGGGAAACTGCCTCGCGAATAGATCCTGTGTTTGAACCCCTAAAGGATAATATCCAGCCGCTTCAGCCGCGACGCCAATGTCGTCGGTTTCAAACCCAGCAACTCTGCTGCACCTCCCTTGCCGAACAACTTGCCATTACAGGCCTTGAGTGCCGCCTGCATGTTGCTTCGTTCCAGTTCTCTCACTTGAGCGTCGGTCATGATGCTCGTGGCGGAAAGCAGAGCAGGGGCGGCTTCGATTTTGTTGGGCTCATCCGGCAAGTCCATATTCAAATCAGCACCGTGAGAGGTAATGAGCGCGCGTTCGATCACGTTCTGCAGCTCACGAATATTGCCCGGCCATGAATAGCGCTGCAGGCGTTCGATGTCGCTGTTGCGCAGTCGACGCCCTGGCATGTTCAGGCGCTTGGCGGTCTGCTTGAGGAAGTGTGCCGCCAGCGGCGCGATATCCATAGGCCGCTCGCGCAAAGCCGGGGACTGGATCGGAAAAACGTTCAGACGGAAATACAAATCCTCGCGGAAATGCCTGGCGGTCACCTCCTGACGCAAATCGCGATTGGTGGCCGCGATGATCCGCACGTCGACCTTGCGCGTACGTTCTTCACCGACCCGCTCGAACTGACCTTCCTGTAAAACCCGCAGCAGCTTGCTTTGCAACTCCAGCGGGATCTCGCCGATTTCGTCAAGGAACAGCGTGCCGCCATCCGCCAGTTCGAAGCGCCCGACGCGGTCGCGAATCGCGCCGGTAAACGCGCCGCGGATATGGCCAAAGAACTCGCTTTCAAACAACTCGGTTGGGATCGCCGCGCAGTTGACCCTGATCAACGGGTTGGCACTGCGTCGACTGGCCTGATGGATCGCCCGGGCAATCAACTCTTTGCCGGTCCCGGATTCTCCATTGATCAGCACGCTGGCGTCGGTCGGCGCGACGACGTCGATCTGTTTGATGATTTTCAGGATTGGCTCACTCTGGCCGACGATTTCCCGAAAATTGTGTTCGATGTGAATCTCTTCCTGCAGATAAGCGTTTTGTTCTTCAAGGCGCTGCTTGAGCACCTTGAGCTCCTCGAGCGCGTTGTGCAGTTGGTTCTCCGTAGTCCGCCGCTCGGTGATGTCGCGGAATACCACCACCGCACCGGCAATGCGCCCATCGGCAATCACCGGCGTACTGGTGAATTCCACCGGAAACGAACTGCCATCCCGACGCCAGAAAACTTCCTGCCGACCTTCATGAACCACGCCATCGCGTACGGCTTTGTAAATGGGGCAGTCTTCTACCGGGTAATGGCTGCCGTCGGCGTGGGTGTGGTGGTGAATGCGGTGGATGTTCTTGCCGATCATGTCTGCCGGTTCCCAGCCCAGCATGCGCGCGCCGGCCGGGTTGACGAAAGTCGCCAGGCCGTCGGTATTGATGCTGTAAATACCGTCACCCACGGCGCTGAGCAGCAATTGATTGTCGCGCTCGGTTTCCTGAAACAGGTTGAGAATATTGCGCCATTCCAGCAGCCCGCCGCGCATGGTGCGCTCGGTGTGGGCCTGATCACGCTGATACTTTTCATGGCTGGCTTCGCGCATCACCAGAATCAGCTGCGGGTTGCCTTTGACCTGCAGGATGGTCGCCGACAACTCCAGCTCGATACGCTCGCCGGTCTTGCAATTGCAGCTTAGGTCTTCAGTCCAGCCGCGGCCTTTATTCATGACTGCTTGAGTAAAGACGATCAGATCGGCCAGTTGATGACCGAACAACTTGCTGACCGGCAGCTCCAGCAGTTCCTGACGTGGATAGCCGAGCAACTTGCAGGCCGCCACATTCAGGTCGCCGAAGCGATCTGCCACAGGGTCGAGGAGGGCGATGGCCTCGGCGCAGTGTTCGAACACCATGTGCCGCGAGGAATAGGCCAAATCGGCCCAGCCGGTCAGAGAATCTGGCTCGCTCATTACGAAATCTCGTGATTCAGCGCTACGAAGATTCGTATTTCTACGGGAATGCGTGATCCAGCGATAGGCTCAGATAGATCCGTAAAAACCGGATCAGATTTGAATCTTAAAGATAATCAGTGAGTTAGCCTGCATACGCACAACAATTTTATTTTTGGCACGGCGTTCGCTCTCTCCCTCGTGTCACCCCGGCGGTTGCAAGCCGCTGATAAAAACATGACTTACTGGAGAACGACGATATGCCAAGCGTGGACATTGCTCACTATCAAGACGGCGACTTCCTGGTCAATTACGAAGAAAAAGTCTTCGAGGACGTCAAAGCCGAACCCGGCGAAAAAGCCCTGCTCACGTTTCACACCATCGCTTTCGAAGGTTCCATCGGGCTGGTCAACATGCTCCAGGCCAAGCGCCTGCTGCGCAAAGGCTTCGAGACCAAAATCCTGTTGTACGGGCCAGGCGTGCAACTGGGTGTGCAGCGCGGTTTCCCGACGCTGGGCGCGGAAGCCTTCCCCGGCCATCTGGCAGTGAACAACCAGATCAAGGCGTTCATGGCCGAAGGCGGCGAAGTCTACGCCTGCCGTTTCGCCTTGCAGGCTCTGTACGGCCAAACTGAAAAAGCCCTGATCGAAGGTATTCGGCCCATCAACCCGCTGGACGTCATGGACCTGCGCCTGCTGATGCGCCGCGAGGGCGCGATGATTATCGATACCTGGACGGCGTAACAGAATACGGATTCCCCTGTAGGAGCTGCCGAAGGCTGCGAAGCGATGTTCCTGACTCTCTACCCATCGCAGCCTTCGGCAGCTCTCACCAAAATAAGTTAATTATTTGATTTGAAATGACTTTCTGTAGGAGCTCACGAGCTCCGCGAGGCAGCGATGGCGTCCTTTCTGACACATCGCAATCGCGGCCTCGCGGTGCTCGTGCGCTCCTACAGGGCCCAATGTCTGCCGCGCAACAGCGTAGTGCAGGAGCAACGGGCTTGAGTACGAAATCCATTATCAGGACCTCCACCATGACCACCATCCGCGCCGCCGCCGTTCAGTTCAGCCCGGTGCTGTATTCCCGGGAAGCCACTGTCGCCAAGCTCTGTACAACCTTGCTGGCGCTCGGGCGCGAGGGCGTGCAGTTCGCGGTTTTTCCGGAAACCGTGGTGCCGTATTACCCCTATTTCTCCTTCGTCCAGCCGCCTTTCGCCATGGGCAAGGAACACCTGAAACTCCTTGAGCAATCCGTCACGGTTCCTTCCGACGTGACCCGACAGATCGGTGAGGCCTGTCGCGAAGCGGGGATTGTCGCTTCCATCGGTGTTAACGAGCGCGACGGCGGCACGATCTATAACGCACAACTGCTGTTTGATGCCGACGGCACGCTGATTCAGCACCGCCGCAAAATCACCCCGACGTACCACGAGCGAATGGTTTGGGGGCAGGGCGATGGTTCCGGGTTGCGTGCCGTGGACAGCGCGGTCGGCCGCATTGGCTCGCTGGCCTGCTGGGAGCATTACAACCCGTTGGCCCGCTATGCGTTGATGGCCGACGGCGAGCAGATTCATGTGGCGATGTTCCCCGGCTCATTGGTAGGGGACATTTTTGCCGAGCAGATCGAAGTCACTATCCGCCATCACGCCCTTGAATCCGGCTGCTTCGTGGTCAACGCCACGGCCTGGCTGGACGCCGATCAGCAAGGGCAGATCATGCAGGACACCGGCTGCAGCCTGGCTCCAATTTCCGGCGGTTGCTTCACGGCCATTGTCTCTCCAGAAGGTAAGTTGCTCGGCGAGCCACTGCGTTCCGGTGAAGGCTGGGTGATTGCTGATCTGGATCTGGCATTGATCGATAAGCGTAAACGCATGATGGATTCGGTGGGGCATTACAGCCGTCCGGAACTGCTCAGCCTGCTGATTGATCGCACCCCCACTGCCCATGTGCACGAACGCGCAGCGCAGTTGAAAACCGAGGAGCTTGCCCATGCGGACCAATGAATTGCTGGCCGAGCTGCAATGTCACGGGGTGCGCTGGCCCGCCGCGCACAACGGTTTGTCGCGTCAGGGTGGCGCAGGGCCGTCAGACCACAAGGCGCTCAGTTTCGGCAGTCGGACCATGATGGTGCCGATCCTCAATCAGGCTTCTCAGGATTCTCCGTATCAGGCGCAGCCCAGCGAGGACGGCAGCCAGGCATTGATCTTTCGTCAGGGTTTGCAGGTCGGCGAAGTGAAAATGCCCGGCGTGCCGAAGTTTTACGGGTTGAGCACCGATGACGGCGTTCCCTACTGGAAAATCGCCACTTTGCACAGCAGCGATGTGCTCGCAACGACCGTTCTGCAGCATTGCATTCGTTTCAATGATCGCGGTACGTCCTGCCAGTTCTGCGCCATCGGCCAATCCCTTGCTGCGGGTAAAACCATTGCCCGCAAACGTCCGCAGCAACTGGCTGAAGTGGCAAAAGCGGCGGTTGAGCTCGATGGCGTCAAACACATGGTGATGACCACCGGCACGCCACAAACACCTGATCGCGGTGCAGCCATTCTGTGTGAGTCCGCAGCCGCGGTGACGGCCGCAGTAGATCTGCCGATTCAGGCGCAATGCGAGCCGCCGGATGACGACGCCTGGTTCACCCGTCTGCGCGATAGCGGAGTGGTGTCACTGGGTATGCACCTGGAGGCGGTTACGGACGCGGTTCGTCAGCGGATCATGCCGGGCAAGGCCGAAGTGCCCCTGTCGCGTTATTTCGATGCGTTCAGTGCGGCGGTCGACGTGTTCGGTCGCGGTCAGGTCAGCACTTATATCCTCGCTGGACTCGGCGACAGCGAAGCGGCGATCACCGAAATGAGTGAGCGTTTGTGCGAATTGGGCGTGTACCCGTTCGTGGTGCCTTTTGTACCCATCGACGGCACTCCACTGGCCCGTCATCCCAAACCCGACAGCGCCATGATGGCGCGCTTGTACCCGCAGATCGGCGCAAGCCTGCGTCGCCACGGTTTGCATTCCGAGCAGATCAACGCCGGTTGCGCCAAGTGCGGCGCGTGCTCGGCATTGAAGAACTACGAGTAAGCCGGTTTATCCAGGGAGAAACGCTATGTCCAGCCTTGCCTTTGCGCTTGTCGACAGCACGTTCGAGCCGTTTCGTGCCGGTGAACTGCTGGTTAAACCGGCCACCGAACATTGGGAGAAACAGGCTTATTACGCGCTACGCCGTGCGGTGTTCTCCGATGAGCAACAACTATTGGCGCAAGACAAGGACGGTCACGACTTTCAGGCGATTGCGATTGTTGCGTTGGCCGGTAATTGCGGCATGGCTGATCAGGTGGTCGGCGCGGTACGGATTTACCAGCCCGAACCTGGCCTGTGGTTTGGCGGACGCTTGTGCGTTGCGCCGGCCTATCGACGCCACAGCATGATTGGCAAGGCGCTGGTTAACGAAGCGGTATCGCGGGCCAAGGATCTGGGCTGCGAGGTCTTTCACGCCACTGTGCAAACAGCGAACGAGCTGTATTTTCAGGCGCTGCATTGGCAGACCCTGAATCACCTTGAATTGCTCGGCCAACCTCACTGCCTGATGCAGGCCGATCTGACGCGCTATCCCTTCATGCCGCGTCAGGTGTCCCTGCGCACGTTGAAGGCGGCTCGCCATGCGTGAGATCAACGATCTGCAAGCACTGCTCGAACTGTTGCGCAACACCCCGGCGATGCTCTCCAAGCAGGCTATTCAGCAGTCTGCCTCATTGATCGGTGTGACTGACAAAACGCTCACCCGTGCCGAGTTGTACGCCTTGCCCGGCGATGACACCGCCGCCATTGCCTGTGGCGAGCATTATCAGCTGTTGGCGATTGAAGGCATGTTGCCGGGATTCGTCAGCGCCGCGCCGTGGTTCGCTGGCTGGTCAGCGGTGATGGCCAATGTCAGCGATATCACTGCCATGGGCGGTAGGGCCACCGCCGTGGTCAATGCGTATTGGCACCATGATCAAGACGCCGCGCAGCAGGTATTGGCAGGGATTCGCGCCGCCTGTGAAGCCTACGGGATGATGCTGGCGGGCGGGCATACCAGCCTGGCCAACGGCAACCCGACGGCATTGGCTGTGGCGATTACCGGTATCGCCAGCAAATTGCTGTCCAGCCTGCATGTCGCGCCGGGGCAAGTGATTGCCATGGTGGTTGACCTCGAAGGCCAGTGGCATGCGGACACAACCTATTGGAAAGCGTTTGAAGGTGTCCCGGCTTCACGGCTGCGCAGCAAGCTGGAAGTGTTGCCACGTCTGGCCGAAGCGCAGTTGCTGCATGCCGCCAAGGACATCAGCAACGCGGGAGTATTGGGCAGCCTGCTGATGCTGCTGGAGGCCACCGGTTGTGGCGGGCATGTGGATTTGAGCGCACTGCCATGCCCGCCGGATGCAGATCCGCAGCGCTGGCTGCAAGTCTTCCCCAGCTACGGCTTCCTCATGACCCTTGACGAAAAAGACTGGCCCAACGTGCAGGCCGCCTTCGCCTTTGAAGGGCTGTGCTGCGAACGCATCGGTCAGGTCAACGCCAGCGCTGCGCTGACTGTGCAGACGGGTTCGCAACACGCGTCATTCTGGAATCTCACCGAACAGGCGTTCACCGGGTTCAGTTACGGCCACCTTGATCTGTCCTCATTGAATACCCAACAGGAGCACTGACATGCCCGCTGTCAATTTCACCATTCGCTGGCCCAACGGCAAAGAAGCATCCGGCTATTCACCTTCGACGGTGATCTACGACCACTTGCAGGAAGGCGCCAGTTATCCGCTGGCGGACTTTCTGGCTCGCATCGAGGGCGGCCTAAACAATGCTTCGGAGCGGGTCAAGCAGGTCAAAGGCTTCTACTGCAGTTCGGCGATGGACACCCTCAACTCCCTGAAGAGCCAGGCCATGCGTCAGGAAGAGGGCGCGGTGCAGGTCATCAGCATGCGCACTGAAGGTGGCGGCCGCGTGCCGAGTTCGGGATGGAGTTCTTTTTAGGCTAGTACGTCGCGGTCCTGTGGGAGCCGGGCTTGCCCGCGATAAGGCTGGACGCGGTTTGACATCGAATCGTGTCCTTTCTTATCGCGGGCAAGCCCGGCTCCCACAACGGACTCATTTCAATTAAATATCCCGGAGCCCCCATGACCAGTCCTCTCACGTCAATCAAACCACCCCATCACAGCGTGATCATCGTCGGCGGCGGGCAGGCCGGGTTGTCTGCCAGCCATTATTTACAGGCTCACGGCATTGATCACCTGGTACTGGAAAAGCACAGCCTGACCCACACCTGGCGTACCCAGCGCTGGAATGCTTTCAGTCTGGTTACCCCCAATTGGCAGTGCGCGCTGCCGGGTTATCGCTACAGCGTGGAGCATCAAGGTAAAGACCCTCATGGCTTCATGACCAAGGATCAAATCAACGAGTATCTGGCGGGCTTTGTCGCGTCGGTCAATGCGCCTGCGCTTGAGGGCGTGGTGGTCCAGCGTGTGTTGCCAAGAGCCGTTGGCGGCTTTGAGGTGCATACCTCCAGAGGCGAGTTCACTGCTGATCAGGTAATCGTCGCCTCGGGCGGTTATCACACGCCGATCATTCCGCGTCTGGCCGAGCGTGTATCAACGCAGATTACCCAGATTCACTCCGAGCAATACCGCAACGCTGAGTCGCTGCCTGCAGGCAATGTCTTGGTGGTGGGCTCGGGGCAAAGCGGTGCGCAGATTGCCGAAGATCTGCACCTGGCCGGGCGCAAGGTGTATCTGGCGGTCGGCGACGCACCCCGTTGCGCTCGCTTTTATCGTGGCAAGGACGTAGTCGACTGGCTGGCCGAAATGGGCTACTACGACATCGGTGTCGACACGCATCCACTACGGGAAGGCGTGCGCGACAACACCAACCATTACGTCACGGGGCGTGATGGCGGTCGCGACATCGACCTGCGTCGTTTCGCAGTTGAGGGGATGGAACTGTTCGGACGTCTGCAGAGCCTGCAGGACAACACGCTGACATTTGCCAGCAACCTCAGGCAAAGCCTCGACAGCGCTGACGCGGTCTATAACCGGATCAATGCTTCCATCGACAAATACATTCTGGAGCACGGTATCGATGCTCCGGCCGGTGAGGTTTATTCACCGCAATGGACGCCTGAGCAAGAGCGTACCGAGCTGGATCTGAACGCGGCGGGCATCACCAGTATCGTCTGGTGCATCGGGTTTACGCCTGATTTCTCGTGGGTCGAAGCGCCCGTATTCAACGGTCGCGGCCATCCCGGCCATAAACGGGGTATCACCGCCCAGCCGGGCTTGTACTTCCTTGGCTTGCCGTGGCTGTACAGCTGGGGTTCGGGCAGGTTTTCCGGTGTGGCGCGCGATGCGGAGTATCTGGTGGCGCACATCGCTGAAGCGTTGGCTCCGGTGCGGCGGGTGGGTGCGGGGTAGGCTGCCCCTGTGTCCCTGACACAGCGCTGTCGCGCAGCAAATACTGGCCGGTAGGAGCGCAGTTGTAGGCGAGAAGGTCTGCACCCCAGAGGCCCAGGCTTGCGGCGTTCTAAGGTAGGAGGCAACTTGTTGGCGAGAGGGTTTACGCGGCTGTTCAGGCACACCGCCTCGCGAACAAGTTCGCTCCTACCCCGGCCGAAAAGGCTCAGGTCCGTTTGATAGGAGCGCAATCCCTTAAGAGTGGCTTTGGCCGCTAGAGGGTCAGTGGACAAGCGATACTACGGCGCTTTGGAAACCAGCAACTCCGCACTGCCCAACGGGTGGCTCTTTGCATCGAAAAAGCTCAATTCGGTACCCAGATCACCCAGCAACTCAATGTAATGCCGCTTCTGAAACTCGATGAACGCAGCGCTGCGTGGCAGGACCGAAATCGCGATTCGCTTAGGCCGAGCCTGGCGGATAGCGGCGACGATATGCGCGTCCTGCTTGCCCAGTGCATGACCGAAAATGCACAGCGCGTCAGCATGTTGCGCCAGTTGCCCATGACAGAACGACAGGTAATCCGAAGTCCGGACAAGCTTCATCTTTTCGGCGCTGCTGCCTTCGCTGATAAACAGCGGCACATCGTCCAGTGCATTGATAGCGAAGCTGCCCAGCAGCGAGCTTTCCGATGACAACAGCTTGCGTACCGTGCCATCGAGGTTTTTCACCAGATGCATGCCGCCGTGCAGATACAGCACACGGGTCGCGTTGGTCTTGACAGAATGCAGATTGAACGTCGCCTCATCGTTGAACAAATCGTCAAAGTGCTCCGGCGCGTGCATGACAGCCCAATAAGCGAGCAGGTCGTAGTTGCTTGAGTAGACGCTGGTGTAAAGCTGAAGCTCCGAGTTCAGCCGGGCGAGGGTATTGGCCTCGATCAGCTTCCACGGAATATGCACCGAACGGATCGCGTGGATCAGCGCTTCCTTGATGGCGAAGTAACGGTTGCGTGGCGACGACGAGCTGATGGTCAACGCAGCATTGACCCGCATTGCTGATTTCAGCGCAGCCAGCACGGGCTCGAAATTGTGTGTATCCATGGCGCTGAACACGGCCAGTTCAGTGCGGCTCATCGGGTTGCTGCGCGTGGTCTGGGACAGGTCGAACAGCGAGTCGTAAGCGAAGTTCTTCCAGACCGCCAGACTCGCACCGTTGCCCATCAATAACCCCCAGCTTTCGTCGTGGGCATTTCTCAGGTCGTTCCAGTCAGCCAGTCCGGCATCAATTTCGGTCAATTGCATCATCTCGCTTCACTACACATTTAAAGATCGCCCTCTGCAGAAGCAGCAAAGGCTAAAAGCTGATCATCTTATAGAACGGGACGAAAAAATGTCGTCTGGTTACCTTGACGACCCTGGATATCGCGACAATACTTCGCCTTGCATTCATATAGATGACTAGATAAATAAAAATATGAACAGATTATCCAGTGACGAACGTTTACCCCTCTATCAACGTCTGCGCGACCAGTTAGCCGAGCAGATTGCCAACAATCGCTGGCGTCCGGGCGAGGCGATTCCTACCGAAGCTGCACTGTCCAGCGAGTATTGCCTGTCCACCGGCACGGTGCGCAAAGCCATCGACATGCTGGTTGCCGACAATATTCTTGAGCGTCAGCAAGGCCGTGGCACGTTTATCCGTCGTCCGCAGTTTGAGTCTTCGTTGTTCCGATTCTTCCGCTTCCAGACCGCTTCGGGTGCCCGGCAGGTGCCGGAAAGCCGGATTCTGTCGATTGAACCCATGATTGCACCGTCGGCGGTCAGTCAGGCACTTGGCCTGATTCCGGACGCGCCGGTGATTCGTATGGTGCGTCTGCGTTTGCTCGATGCGCAGCCGGTGCTGGCCGAAGAAATCTGGCTGCCTCGGGTTCAGTTTCAGGCCTTGCTCGACAACGACCTTCAGCGCCAGGGGCCGTTGCTCTACCCGATCTATGAAGCGTTGTGCGGTCAAGTGGTCGCTTACGCCGAAGAAAGCCTGACGGCAGAAGCGGTCAGCGACGTGCATGCGCGTCTGTTGCAGATTCCGGTCAACAGCCCGGTGGTGGTGATTGAACGTCTGGCGCGTAACTACGCCGGGGAACCTCTGGAGTGGCGCCGCTCGCGTGGGCACGCCAGTCATTTCCGTTACAGCGTGGAAATCCGCTGACGGTTCGTCCGCAGCTTTTTATAAAACAACCGCAATTGCCTGGATTGAAACGGATGCACAGGTGGGAGCGAATTCATTCGCCAATGAATTCGCTCCCATATGACCCATGCAGCGTCGCCGGGTAACCCCTTTTAAGGACAAAAAACCATGTTCAGTTGGTATCGCCAAGTCACTCCTCGTGAGCGCAAAACGTTTTGGGCCTGCTTTGGTGGCTGGTCACTGGATGCGCTGGAAGTACAGATGTTCGGTCTGGCGATTCCCGCGCTGATTGCCGCGTTTGCCCTGACCAAGGGCGATGCCGGGTTAATCAGCGGCGTGACGCTGGTGACGTCGGCGCTGGGCGGCTGGGTTGGCGGTACGCTGTCGGATCGTTACGGTCGGGTACGCACTCTGCAGTGGATGATTCTCTGGTTCTCGTTTTTCACGTTTCTGTCGGCATTCGTCACCGGCTTTAACCAGCTGTTGATCGTCAAGGCGCTGCAAGGCTTCGGCATCGGCGGCGAGTGGGCGGCCGGTGCGGTGCTGATGGCAGAAACCATCCAGTCCAAATATCGCGGCAAGGTGATGGGCACTGTGCAGAGCGCCTGGGCGGTAGGTTGGGGTCTGGCCGTTCTTGTCTTCACCCTGATTTATTCGCTGGTACCGCAGGATATTGCCTGGCGGGCGATGTTCCTCGTGGGTCTGCTGCCATCCCTGCTGATCATCTGGGTACGCCGTAACGTTGAAGAGCCGGACAGCTTCCAGCGTCAGCAAAAAGACAAGACCACGCCGAAAAGCTTCTTCAAATCCATGGCCGGTATCTTCCGTCCTGAACTGCTGCGGGTAACCCTGCTTGGCGGCATCCTCGGTCTGGGGGCTCACGGTGGTTACCACGCGGTGATGACCTGGTTGCCGACGTTCCTGAAAACCGAGCGCAACCTGTCGGTGTTGAACTCCGGCGGTTATCTGGCGGTGATCATCGTTGCGTTCTGGTGTGGTTGCGTTGCCAGTGGCTTCCTGATTGACCGTATCGGTCGCCGCATGAACATCCTGCTGTTCGCCATCTGCTGCGTGGTGACGGTGCAGTGCTATGTGTTTATGCCGCTGACCAACACGCAAATGCTGTTCCTCGGCTTCCCGCTGGGCTTCTTTGCCGCCGGTATTCCGGCCAGCCTCGGTTCGTTCTTCAACGAGCTTTACCCGGCAGATGTGCGCGGTGCAGGGGTGGGCTTTTGCTACAACTTCGGCCGTGTGCTGTCGGCAGTGTTCCCGTTCATGGTCGGTCACATGAGCGAGTCCATGTCGTTGGGCACCGCCATCGGCATCGATGCCGGTATCGCCTACGGCGTGGCAGTGATCGCCGCGCTTTGCCTGCCCGAAACCCGTGGCCGCAGTCTGGAAGCGACCACGCCTGAAACTGATGCGACTCAAGGACGTGAAGCGCCACAGCAAGCCTGACCTGATGTTTGATTCAGCGTCTGGTTTGCAGTAGATCCACGCGCGGTGCGTATGCACCGCGCCTCCTTGATAGATGAGCTCCATGCCTGATTCCAGTACCTTCCCGATCATCGGTATCGATGGCCACGCCCATGTGTTCAGCCGTGATCTGAGCCTGACGGCAGGTCGCCGTTATACGCCCGACTATGACGCCACCCTTGAGGCTTATCTGCAGCAACTCCGTGACAACGGTCTGAGCCACGGCGTGCTGGTGCAACCGAGCTTTCTCGGCACTGACAATAAATATCTGCTGGACGCGCTGGCCAGAGCGCCCGAGCAACTGCGTGGGGTGGCGGTGGTTGACAGTGACATCAGCCGCGAAGAGCTGCGGCAGATGGACGAGCAGGGCATCGTCGGCATTCGTCTGAACCTGATGGGCAAGCCTTTACCTGACTTCACCGAGCCGGCCTGGAAGCTTCTTCTTGATGAAGTATCAGCGCTGGGCTGGCACGTGGAATTGCATCGCGGTGTAGAAGATATTCCAACCTTGATTCGGGGCCTGATGCCATTTGGCTGCAAGATCGTAGTGGATCACTTTGGCCGCCCTGACGCGCTGCTCGGAATTGATCATCCGGCATTTCAGGCCTTGCTGGAATGTGGTTTGAGCGGGCGGGTATGGGTCAAGGTTTCGGCTATTTACCGTCTGGGTGGCAGCGCTGAGCAAAACGCCGGTTTTGCCAGGGCGGCCATGCCTTTGCTGATCAAGTGCTTCGGTCTGAATCGTCTGGTATGGGGCAGTGACTGGCCGCATACGCAGCATGAGAGTGAGGTTGATTTCGCTCGGGTCATTGGCCAGTTGCAGGGGCTTGGATGTTCCGGCGCTGAACTTCGTGGCTTGATGGTCGAGGCGCCGCGGGTGCTGTTTGGCTTTCAAGTGCCTTGAAATGAAATCGTGAATGACCCGCAGGAGCTGCCGAAGGCTGCGATAGCGTCCTGCCTGAATAACCGCCATCGCGGCCTCGCGGTGCTCGTGCGCTCCTACAGGGTTCATTCATTATCTGTACCTGAAAGAATCGCCCCGGTGTCCGTGACACCACGCTGTCGCGCAGCAAACATGGGATCTGTAGGAGCTGCCGAAGGCTGCGATAGCGTCCCGCCTGACTACCGCCATCGCGGCGTCGCGGTGCTCGTGCGCTCCTACAGTTCTAACTTGACTGTTGTTATTGCGCGCAGTCACACCAACGCTACAGTCTGCCGACATTCCAGAGTCAACCTCGCACCACCCAGCGGGCTGGTCCCGATGTGCAGGGTGAAACCATGCAGGTTGACGATCGCCGCAACGATTGACAGTCCGAGGCCAAAGCCGTGTTTCTGGGTGCTGCCTTCGCTGCGGTAAAAGCGCTGGAACACTGCCTGGCGTTCGGCTTCCGGGATGCCGGGGCCGGAATCCTGAACTTCAAGACAGGTGCTGTCGCCATCCGCCCTTGCGCTCAGGATCACACTGCCATTGGGCGGGGTGAATTTGATCGAGTTGCTGAGCAGATTGGCCAACGCTTCGAAGAGCAGGGCGCGATCACCCAGTAGCGGGGGCAGTGGATCTTCCACACGCAGGTACAGGCTGACGCCACCTTCCTCGGCCAGCGGCAGGTAAAAATCATGGACCTCTTGCAGCAACTCGCCAGGATCGACTTCGACAAACGCCGAGCGGCGCTGGTGGTCCTCTATTTCCGAGATGCGCAGCAAGCCGCGAAAGCGCGCCATCAGCGTATCTGCCTCGGCAATCACTTGACCCATTTGTGTCGCAACCAACGAGCCTTCCGGTGATTGTTGCTGGATGCGATACAACTGCGCCCGCAAGCGGGTCAGCGGTGTGCGCAGATCATGGGCGATGCTGTCGCAGACCCCTTTGACCTCGTTCATCAGTTTTTCGATGCGATCGAGCATGGCGTTGACGATGACCGCCAGCATGTCCAGTTCATCACGGCGCGCCGACACCGGAAGACGGCGACCCAGATCGCCGGCGACGATTGTCTCTGCACTGGCCTGAATATCGCGAATGCGTTGCAGCGGCCGGCGGCTTAGCAAATGCCAGCCAGCAATGCCGGGAATAATCGTCAGTGACAGTCCCCAGAGCAGGGCGCGCAGAATCAGGGTGGTCACAGCGAACAGCGAACCGTTGTCCCGCACCAGCACCAGCCAGTGCCCGTCGCGAGTCTGACTGGCCACCGCATCACAAGTGTCCTGCGGCATGTGCGGATCTTCGGAGTCGACGCAGTTGCTCAGCTGGTGGATCTTGCCGTCCAGTGGCAGGCTGGCCGGAACCGTTTTTATCGGGCCATTGAGCGGGCGCAGTTCCGCGTCGAACAGGCCGTAGGCATCCACGGCGCGCATGTCGAAGGTCATGCTGGAGGTCAGCGCCTCGATCAACTGCTCACCTTCAAAGCGGGCAAACAGTTGCTGGCGTTGCATGAGGGAGTGGCGGGCGAGGTTTTCCAGGTAGCTGCTGACTTCCCAGTACACCACGCCGATCAGTGTGCAGCTCCAGGCCACGAACAGAAAACTGTACAGCGCCAGCAAGCGACTGGTAGAGGAACGCCAGCCTTTAGACGGGTTCAGCAATGACATAACCCGAGCCTCGCACGGTTCGAATCAATGGGGTCATGCCGGGTGGATCGATTTTTTTCCGCAAACGACCAATGTGTACGTCGATCAGGTTGGTGCCGGGATCGAAGTGATAACCCCAGACTTCCTCGAAAATCATCATGCGAGTGATGATCTGCCCGCTGTTACGCATCAGGAATTCCAGCAGTTTGTATTCGGTGGGCAGCAGACTCAGTGGCTGTTGACCGCGGCTGGCTTCGCGCTTGATCAGGTTAAGCTCCAGATCGGCGACCCGCAGAATGGTTTCCGCAGCGGCCACCGGGTTGCGGCGGCGTAACAGGACTTCAACGCGGGCCGCCATCTCGTCGGAGGCAAAGGGCTTGGCCAGATAGTCATCGCCACCGGCACGCAGGCCACGTACGCGTTCGTCGACATCGGACAAGGCGCTGATCATCAGGATTGGCGTGAAAATACCCTGAGCGCGCAAGGTGGTGACGATGGCCAGGCCGTCCACTTCGGGCAGCATGCGGTCCAGGGTGATCAGGTCGTAGTCGCCGCTCACCGCACGGGCAAGGCCTTCACGGCCGTTATCGACCCAGTCCACCTCCAGGCCATGGTTGCTCAACTCCGCGACGATTTCCTGGGCGGTCACGGCATCGTCTTCGATGGTCAAAATTCGGGTCATCTTGCCTGCCTGAAGGGATTACAGCCAAAAACCTATTCTCGCTGATGTGACCTGAACAGTTTCTGAAAGAAATTTCATCTGGCATTTGGCCTGAGTTGAAATGCGATTTCCCTTGTGGAAGCGACTGGGAGGCATCCCGACTTGCCCGCTCCCACAGGGGATATCACTTCAATTCAGGTCGTTTTTTCGACGGCAGCTGCCTGCTCTTCTTCCTTCAAGCGCTTCTTCTCTTCGATTTTCTTCAAGCGGTCCCGCTCCAGCTTGGCCGTTGTGTCTTTCTCGCTGCGGATCTGCGCATGGCTGAGAATGGCGAAGATGAAGCTGCCACCAATGATGTTGCCGCCCAGTGTCGGTGCGGCGAATACCAGCCAGAAGTCACTCCAGGACAACTCGCCGGCAAACACCAGATACGAAGCCTCGGCCGAACCGACCACGATATGGGTGAAATCGCCGAGGGCCATCAGGTAAGTGATCAGCACGATGATCCAGATCTTCGCGGCTTCCATGGAAGCAATCATCCAGACCATGGTGGCGATCATCCAGCCGGACACGATGCCTTTGGAAAACATGTGAATGACGTCGTTTTCCATCACCTTGCGGCCGATTTCCAGAAACGCCTTGTCAGTCTGACTATCGAAAATCGGCAAATTCAACATCACATAAGCCACCAGCAGCGTGCCGCACAGGTTGCCGAACAGCACCACGCCCCATAAACGCAATAACCGACCTACGTTACTCAAGGTCGGCTTGCTCATGATCGGCAGCACCGCAGTCAACGTGTTTTCGGTGAACAATTGCTGTCGAGCCAGGATGACCGCGAGAAAACCAGCCGAGTAACCGAGACTGGCGATGACATGGCTGGACTCGACGTCCGGCAGGCGGGACTTGAACAATCCCATGGCCATCAGCGACAAGCCCATGGTCAAACCTGCGGCCAACGCCGACCACCAGAGCGCTGCAACGCTGCGCTCCAGTTCATGATCGCCCTGAATGCGAATGGTCTCGTGCAGCACCGCCGCACGGGGAGGCTGGTTCTCGTCGACTTCGCGTTCTTCTTCTGCGGATAACCCGGGGGTTCTGCCTTCTGTTTTGTCTTCCATACAACATCCTTAAATGCGAGTGAAGGCGTAGATGTTTTAATGCTGCGCCGGGCTGATGGTTGAGACACAATCCACCGCCGGTCGTTCGCTGGTGAACACCCGGTTCAATCATAAAAAGCCATCATTAAAAGGAGAGATTCGTGACGTTGCAGATTCGTGAAGCTACCAGAGCGGATGCCAAGGTCATTCTGGGCTTCATTACCGAGCTGGCTATCTATGAAAAGGCCGAGCATGAAGTACTGGCAGACATCTCTGATATCGAGCGTAGCCTGTTTGACGAAGCGTCTCCGGCAAAGGCATTGATCTGCCTGCTGGATGATCAACCGATCGGTTTTGCCGTGTACTTCCTGAGTTATTCCACCTGGCTGGGTCGCAAGGGGCTGTACCTGGAAGACTTGTTCGTTTCACTCGAACATCGCGGTATCGGTGCAGGTAAACACCTGTTGCGCCACCTGGCTAAAATTGCCCACGACACAGGCTGCGGTCGTTTCGAATGGAGCGTGCTGGACTGGAATCAGCCTGCCATCGACTTCTATAAGTCCATCGGCGCGGAGCCGCAGGACGAGTGGGTGCGCTATCGAATGGAAGGGGAAAATCTCAAACGCTTCGCGCTGGGTGAAGCCTGAACCCTGAAGTGGCGCGGCAGTCAGACTGCTAACGTCACGTCCCCAGGAATGTTCAATGCTCAGTCGCACGTTGTTCCCCGTGTTAATGGCCGCTCTGGCGGGTGTTTCAACCGTTCAGGCCAATGAGGCTCTTCGTATCGAACGGCTGCAGCGCTGTGGCGATCTGTTGGGACGTGAACAGCAAACCTTCTGCATCGGCGTGCGCGGGCTTGAAGCCGGAGATGTACAGCTCAAACTGGACGGCAAGGCAGTACCGGTTCAGTTGCTTGAGCGTGACGGTGAGCGACTCAAATTGCGCCTGACCTCTGCTAACTGGCGCAGCGGACCGTTATGGCTGGAGCAGGCCGGGCAGAGCAGTAATGCTGTGTGGCTGAGCATGGCGGGCAGTCATGTATTGGCAGCCACGCCACAACAAGTCGCCAGGAACATGGATGGCCTGACCAGTTACGTCGATCTGGTCAGCGTGATCATCGAAGAAAAATTCCAGGGTGCAGAAGAGGCGGAGCGCATTGCGAAAAAGTACGGCTCCACGGTCGTCGGCTCCATCGCGCCGCTCAACACTTACCAATTGCGCCTGCCGGTGACTGACTTGGTGCAGCGCGACGCCATGGTGCTGCGCATGGGCAGTGAGGTCAGTGTCGATGCCGTGGTGGTCGAGGAGTCAGCCGCAGAATCTCCTGAAGGCGAAGCAGCCCCCAGCGATGGCAAGCAAGCCAAGCCGACTCAGGATCAGTGGGCGGCCAACCGTTTCATGGACGCGGTCAATTACTACCAGCGCAGGATTCCCGCGGTCACGTCGCCGATCAAGCCGGTGCCGATTCGCATTGGGATCATCGAGCGCGAAGTGGATTTTGATGCCCCTGATTTCTCCGATTACCTGGGCGACTGCAAATCAGGCAAGCCGCGCACCTGCCTGTACGCCCGTGACGCGAAGAAGCCCGACGGGCATGGCTCCACCGTGGCCGGGATTCTGGCGGCGGATACGGCGAAAGGCGGCAACACCGGCTTCCTTCGGGCGCTTGACGGCGTGAGCGATGGCTTCGAGGTGATTGTCGAGCGCAACTCGGATGCGGGCATCACCGCGAATGTCGCGGCCTCGGTCAATCTGGTGGAAGACGGCGCGCGGGTGCTCAACTGGAGCTGGGGACTGCATCGGGTCGGCGCGAAAAACGTGCAGGGCGATGAGGTGGATTCGTTACTTAGGTCTGGCATCGCAATGTCGGGCTACGAGGAATTGCTGGAAGAGTTTTTTCTCTGGTTGCGGCGTAAACACCCCGACGTCGTAGTGATCAACTCGGCGGGCAACGGCTCGTCGTTCTCCGGGACGGACGAGTACCGCTTGCCGTCTTCGTTCATCACGGATCAGTTGCTGGTGGTGGGCGGACATCAGCGCAGCAAGGATGACGATCTGCCCATTGATGATCCGGCTTACGTCGAGAAGCGCGAGTCATCCAACGTTGATAGTCGTGTCGACATCATGGCCGCAGCCTGCACACGGGCATCGACCCTTACAGCGGGTGAGCAAGGCGCGGTGCATTGCGGTACGTCTTACGCCACGCCGATGGTTACCGGGATTGTCGCGGCCATGCTGTCGATCAACCCGAAGCTGACGCCCGAACAACTGCGCATGCTGTTGCGTCGCAGCGCCATGCCTATCGGTGGCAACTTCGATTTCGAAGCCATGGACGCCGATGACCTTACGGCACCGATTCTGCCGTCTGAACGCAATTATCAGATGGACGACAAGAACATCGGCCGCTCGGCACGTCTGGACATGCAGAAGGCGCTGGATCTGTCGGTACAGAGCCTCAAACGAGAGCGCTGATCGGCTATCTTTGAACGGTTATTTGAGCAGTTCACTGCTTTCGATGCGTGTCACGCCTGCCGCCGTCATGTCTTGCCAGGCCTTGTCCAGCGAGCCGTTCATGTCGATGGCCCGACAGGCATCGGCGATGACCAGGGTGGTGAACCCGGCGGCTCTTGCATCCAGTGCTGACCATGCGACACAGAAGTCCAGCGCCAGACCGACCACAAACACGTTCTGAACGCCGCGCTCCTTCAGGTAGCTGGCCAGGCCTGTGGGTGTCTGGCGGTCAGCTTCGAGGAATGCGGAATAGCTGTCGATGTGCGAGTTGCAGCCTTTGCGCAAGATCAGCTGCGCGTGGGGCAGGTCCAGATCCGCATGCAGTTGTGCGCCATGGCTGCCTTGAATGCAGTGGTCCGGCCAAAGGGTTTGCGGGCCATAGGGCAGGGTGGTGATTTCGAATGGCACGCGACCTGAGTGGCTGGAGGCAAAGGAAATATGCCCAGCCGGATGCCAGTCCTGTGTAATGACCACGCCCTGAAACTGCTGGCCAAGCCGGTTGATCAGCGGCACCAACGCATCGCCCTCGGCCACTGCCAGCGCGCCTCCGGGCATGAAGTCGTATTGCATGTCGATGACCAGCAAAACGCTGTCGAGACCGAATGCGTTTGGGTTCATGGTGTAACTCCTGAATTCTGAAATGGAACGCCTTCCCTGTAGGAGCTGCCGAAGGCTGCGATGGCGCTGTATCAGAATGAACGCTTCGCAGCCTTCGGGGGCGGCTACAGGACTTTGGTCGAGCCAGAAAATATAGGTTTTCTGTCTGCCGCACGACAGCGGGTGTCAGGGATGACTCAACCAAACACCCGAATCGGCGCTCCAGCATCCCACGCCTGAATATCTTCAATCATCTGACTGAAGAACATCCGGTAGTTGTTCTCCGTTACGTAACCCACGTGAGGCGTTGCGAGCAGGTTATCCAGTGTGCGAAACGGATGCTCGACAGGCAGTGGCTCAACGGCAAACACATCCAGCGCCGCACCGGCGATGCGCCGCTGCTGTAGAATTTCAATCAGCGCGACTTCATCGACGATTGGCCCGCGTGAGGTGTTGATCAGGTAAGACGTCGGCTTCATCCAGGCCAGCGCCTGAGCATCTACCAGCCCACGGCTGCGGTCACTGAGCACCAGATGGATCGACAGAATATCCGCCTGCTCAAACAACTCCTGCTTGCTGACATACGTCACGCCCGATTCCGCAGCGGCTTCAGGCGTGAGATTTTCACTCCAGGCGATGACCTTCATGCCAAACGCCAGGCCGTAGCGGGCGATCCATTTGCCGATGCTGCCGAGCCCGAGAATGCCCAGTGTCTTGCCATGCAGGTCGCTGCCAATGCCGGTCTGCCATTGACCGCTGCGTAACGAATTGGCTTCGTCCACCAGATTGCGGGTCACGCCCATGATCAGCGCCCAGGTCAATTCCGGCGCAGCGTGCTTGTAGCTTTCAGTGCCGCACACCTGAATGCCCAGGCGCCCGGCAGCTTTGACGTCGATGGCCGCGTTGCGCATGCCGCCAGTCACCAGCAGCTTGAGATTGGGCAATTGGCTGAGCAAGGCTTCGTCGAAAATCGTCCGCTCGCGCATCACGCAAATCACATCGAAGGCTTGCAGGCGCGCCGCCATGGTGCCTGTGTCGGCGGGGTAGTCGTGAAGAAAACTGACCTCACCGATGCTATCCAATACTGACCAGTCCACTATATTACTGGCCACGGATTGCCAGTCATCCAGCACTGCAATTTTCGTTTGCGTCATCTCGGATTCGCCTTTTGCCACGTTTTTTAAGGTTGTGCCGTCACATTAGCGCCAGACAGTCGCTTAGCCAAACAGCCCGGCAGCCAGATTGATCGAAAATCCGAGGATCGCCGTGTTGAAGATAAAGCCGATCAGGCTCTGGGCCAGGACAATCTTGCGCAGTCCCGGCGTCGCGACGCCAACATCCGAGGTCTGCACGGCAACGCTGAGGGTGAAGGAGAAATACAGGAAGTCCCAGTAATCCGGATGCTTCTCGCCGTCGGCGAAGCGCAGAGCGGGTTCTTTGCCCTTCCATGTATAGAAGAGGCGGGCGTAATGCAGGCTGAAAATCACCCCGGTGACCAGCCACGAGCCGATCACGGTGAGTGCAGTGAAGGCATAGTGCAGCGCCCGGTCATTAGTAGTCATTTCCTTGCTGCCAGCCAGTTCCAGGGTAATTGCCGCAAGGCTGGCAAGTGCGGCGATACACACGGTGACCAGCACCAGCCCGGCGTTTTCGTCCTCGACCATGGAGATGCGTTCCGCATCGGCCGCGTTGGTGCGAAACGTGCGGATCAGGATCAATACCAGATACACCCAGACGGCAACGTTCCAGGCAATCAGGCACTTACTCGTGATGGAGATCTGTGGGGCGATGATTGCTGCAGCAAGCCCACTGGCGAGACCCAGCGCGGTGGCGATGCTCAAACGTGGGTGGGTGTGAGCGATATGTGACATGGGCCGGACTTCATGACGGATGATTCACGAACATTAGCACGGGCTTTTGTGGCGCAATAAAAAACGACGCGCAAGGGGGTTACGCGTCGTATGCCAGCTAGGCAAGGGTTTTTCAGTTTCTGTAGGAGCTGCCGAAGGCTGCGATGGCGGCCTGGCAGGAATACCGAGGTTCGCGGCCTTCGGCAGCTCCTACGGGAACGGCGTTCATTCATGGGGTGCTGGAAATCAACGCACCAGACACGGCTGCTTGTTGTTGAATTTCCAGTCCGGCACCAGGAACTGCATGGCGACGCCATCGTCGCGGGCACCCAGGCCCATACCTTTGTAAAGCTCGTGTGCCTTGTGCACTTGATCCATGTCCAGCTCGACGCCCAGTCCAGGTTTTTTCGGGACTTGCACGGCGCCACCGACGATCTGCAGCGGCTGGCGGGTCAGGCGCTGGCCGTCCTGCCAGATCCAGTGAGTGTCGATGGCCGTGATATCGCCCGGTGCAGCGGCGGCCACGTGGGTGAACATCGCCAAAGAAATATCGAAGTGGTTGTTGGAGTGCGAACCCCAGGTCAGGCCCCATTCGTTGCACATTTGCGCTACCCGTACCGAACCCTGCATGGTCCAGAAGTGTGGGTCGGCGAGTGGAATGTCTACCGACTGCAACTGAATCGCATGGCCCATTTCACGCCAGTCGGTGGCGATCATGTTGGTGGCTGTTTTCAGGCCGGTTGCACGGCGGAATTCGGCCATGACTTCGCGACCGGAAAAACCGTTCTCCGCGCCACAGGGGTCTTCGGCGTAGGCCAGCACATGATGCTGATCGCGGCACAGACGAATGGCTTCTTTCAGTGACCAGGCGCCATTCGGGTCGAGTGTGATCCGAGCATCCGGGAAGCGTTCGGCGAGGGCGGTAACAGCCTCTATTTCCGCATCGCCGCTGAGCACGCCGCCTTTCAGTTTGAAATCCTGAAAACCGTAGCGCGCTTGAGCCGCCTCAGCCAGACGAACAACCGCCTCCGGCGTCAGAGCTTCTTCATGGCGAACGCGGAACCAGTCGTTATCGGCATCCGGCTCTTTGCGGTAATCCAGATTGGTTTTGCCCTGATCACCGACGTAGAACAGGTAGCCGAGCATTTTCACTTCGTCGCGTTGTTGGCCTTCGCCAAGCAGTGCAGCAACCGGCACGTCCAGGTGTTGACCCAGCAGGTCGAGCAGCGCCGCTTCCAGAGCCGTCACGGCGTGAATGGTGATGCGCAGGTCAAAGGTCTGCAAACCGCGCCCGCCAGAGTCACGTTCGGCGAACGTTTTGCGAACGTCATTAAGAATCTTTTGATAGGTGCCAATCGAGCTGCCCACCACCAGTTGCCGCGCATCTTCCAGCGTCTGACGAATGCGTTCGCCGCCCGGGACTTCACCCACGCCGGTGTGCCCGGCGTTGTCCTGCAGAATGACGATGTTGCGAGTGAAGTAGGGGCCATGGGCGCCGCTGAGGTTTAGCAGCATGTCATCGTGACCGGCGACCGGGACGACCTGCATGCTGGTGATAACAGGTGCTTTGCTCAGGTTCTGACTCATTGTTATAGGTCCTTTTAATAATCGTAGCGGGCGGTCAAGAGTGGGCGGCAGTTGGAGCCGTTGGCTCTGCCGGGATCTTGCCGGGCTTCGGAGTATTGCGTGCAGCGAAAACGATAATGGCGGCAATGATTGAGGTCGCAGTCAGGCCGTACAGGCCGCCCTGAATCGAGCCAGTGTGTTGTTCCAGCAGACCAAACGTGGTGGGCGCGACGAAACCGCCGAGGTTGCCTACCGAGTTGATCAGGGCGATCACCGCTGCGGCGATCCGGGCATCCAGATACGCCTGAGGGATGGGCCAGAACAGCGACGAGGCAGATTTGAAGCCTAGCGCAGCAAAGCAGATCGCAACGAAGGCAAAGATTGGACTACCGGTGGTGGACATAAACATCCCGGCAGCAGCGATCAGCAACGCTGCGGCAACCCAGGCTTGCTGACGCTTCCACTTGGCAGACATGGCGGCGAAGGCGTACATGCCAACAATCGATAACAACCACGGGATGGAGTTGAACAGCCCGACCTGAATGTCACTGAGGTCGCCCATCTTCTTGATGATGCTCGGCAACCAGAAAGTAGCGGCGTAGATCGTCAACTGGATGAAGAAGTAGATCAGGCAAAACAGGATGATCTGACGATCTTTGAGCAGCTTGCCGATGGAGGCTTTGATCGGACTGGCGGCTTCACGAGCGCGCTGCTCTTCATCAATCGCGTTGACCAGTGCGTCCTGTTCTTCGCGGGTCAGCCATTTGGCATCATGGGGTTTTGAGTCGAGCCAGAACCAGACGAAGGCGCACAGACACACCGAGAACATGCCCTCAATGAAATACATCCACTGCCAGCCTTTCATGCCGAAGCCGCTGATCTGCAGGAGCAGGCCAGAGAGCGGACCGGAAATCAGCGAGGCAATGGCCGAGCCGCTGAGGAAAATTGCGATGGCTTTGCCGCGCTCGACACCCGGCAACCAGCGGGTGAAGTAGTAGATCACGCCCGGGAAGAAACCCGCTTCGGCTACACCCAGCAAGAAGCGCAGGATATAGAAGTGGGTTTCGTTCTGGATGAAGGCCATGCAGGTGGCGACGATGCCCCAGGTGAACATGATCCGTGTCAGCCAGATGCGGGCACCGACCTTTTGCAGAAGCATGTTGGAAGGGACTTCGAACAGTGCGTAACCGATGAAGAACAGGCCGGCACCAAAGCCATAGGCGGCTGCGCCGATGCCCAGATCGTGTTCCATGTGCGAGCGCACAAAGCCGATGTTCACGCGGTCAATGTAGTTGACGATAAACATGATGACGAACAGTGGCAGGATGTGGCGTTTGACCTTGGATACAGCTGAAACCAAAGTCGAATCTGCCCCATCACCCGTCCGGGTATTGGATGCGTTCAAGGATGAATCTCCCACTCGTTATTTTTATGCGGGTCAGGACAAGCTGCGGGCTTGTTGATGGACATCATACAAGTAGATGTTCGTCGCGCAAGAGGGGGATTGCAGATTTTGCAGGATTATTTGCCAGGTGATGTAGGCGGTTCAGCTGGGATGTGGCGGATTGGACAACTGACGATTCTGGTGATTTATCCTTTTAAAATCAATGAAATATGATTGATTTTCAGGCCTCATGATGTGCCTGGGTGCTGGGCTGATTTTTTTCGGTATTTCAGCGAAGTCTTGAGTAATGGGGGTTTGAAGCCCGTGTCAGTGGAGAGTGATTTCTTGTGTTGTCATACAAGTCGGATGAGTTCATCCAGCCTCGCTTGTATGACAAGTGCCCCATGAGCGGTGCTATGATCCCGGCAAAATTGGTGTCAGGACAGTCTCCATGCAGCAGCCCACGCGTCAGGCACCCAAGCGCCGACCTCACAATCTTGCAACCGATCTGGTGACCGAGCTGAGTCAGCGGATTCTGCTCGGCAAGATCCCGCCGGGGCAGAAGCTGCCTTCGGAAAATCAGATCGTTCGTGAGCACGGTGTCAGCCGCACAGTGGTTCGTGAGGCCATCTCCAAATTGCAGGCTTCCGGTCTGGTGGAAACCCATCATGGCGTCGGCACATTTGTGCTGGAGCGGGGCAACCAGACGGGTCTGCATCTGAAGGTCGAAACCGCCGCCAGCGTGCGAGACATCATCGAGTTGCGTATCGGTCTGGAAACTCAAGCGGTGGCACTTGCCGCATTGCGCCGCACTGACGAACATCTGGCCGCGATGCGTCAGGCGCTGGATGACTATCAGGACCTGTTGGCCAACGAAGACAGCTGTGTGGAGGCCGACTGGCGCTTTCACATGCTGATCGCCGAAGCCACCGGTAATTCGTACTACACGGAGATCATGCTGCACCTGGGCAACGCGATCATTCCTCGCAATCGCATCGCCTCAAGCGAGCGTGCGGGGGCCAATCTGGCGCACCACGGTTACCTGGCGAATCTTGAACACGAAGCACTGCTCGCTGCGATCCGCCGCCAGGATCCGGACGCCGCACGTGCGGCAATGTGGACGCATTTGAGTAACAGCCGGGAACGCTTCGCGCCGCTGGATTGAGTGGTTGCCCGCAAGCTGACGTGGGACCGGCTTTAGCCGGGAAGGCGGTATCTCTACCGACCATTTTTAGTGGCTGTACTGGCCTATTCCCGGCTAAAGCCGGTCCCACGTCAGAGTAATGCGCTATTTAGAAAACTTCTGCGCATCCCCCAGCACCTGCAGCATCACCCCCGACTGCCACTCGAAATAAGGATTGAAGGTCAGTCGCGCATGGACTTTGCCGGGCTCGCGGTAGCCCCAGTCCGAGTACCACACCTGATCACCGGCCAGACATTTCTGCATGTCCGGGGTTTCCTGGCCGTTCCAGCAGATACGCTGCTTGCCGTCCACGCCGTACAGTGGGTTGTCCGGAGAAAACAGCAGACCCATGTGCGAAAACTGGCTGATTCGGTAATCAGGCAGGTAATCCTTGCGAACCAGTACGCGAGGTGTGTTCGCAGCGTCTACCGGGCTGTCGCCGTACCAGATCAGGCGACTGGCCGGGTTGCTGAAGCGTTGATTGAAATTGTCCAGCACATAGTGGGTGTCCAGCACCGAGTCGTGTTGGGTGATGGCGATGAACACCGGCTTGTCGTAACGGCGCTCGCCCAGACGATCTTGCGCCAGCACACTGCTGCGATAGAACTGGGCAAAGCCGTTAGTGGGCACGTTCAAGTAACGCACCGGAGTTTGCAAGGGCCGTAACGGATCCTTGGGGCTGGCCAGCCAAGGGCGCGCCCAGGCGATCCACTGCGTCGCCCAGGCATAAGGGCTGTCGGAGCGAAAGGCAGGAGAGAACAGCACAAGACCGGCGATTTCATCGTGATCGTAGGCGTAATCCAGCACCAGGTTGGCACCCGTGGAAAATCCGCCGAGATACACCTTGGGGACTTCTCGGGCGAGAGTCCGGGCTTGCTCGCGAACCACGTCCTGCCACTGCTTCAGGGTGACATCAAGCATGTCGGATGGCTGCGTGCCGTGACCGGGCAGCAGCACAGTCCGCACCAGAAAGCCCTGAGCTGCAAGCTTTGCTCCGATGTCATGGAACGACCACGGCGAATCGCCTAGGCCATGAACCAGCAAGATACCGCCTTTGGGCTGACCCGACGGGCGCCACTCCTGCGGCGCATTCCATTGCAGCTCGGCAGCGTGATCGGTGGTCTGGAAGCTTCGGCGTTGCTCTATCCATTCCAGCGTCTGCTGACGATAGTCATCAAAACTCTGTGTTGGCTGATCGTTACTGGCCGATGACGCACAGGCCTGAAGTGCAAACAGGGCGGGGAACAGGCATACGATTCGGTGCTTGGCCAAGATCCGGGGTTCTCTTCAGCGTGTGATTACGAGATGAGCTGCACTTTGCCACGAGCGTCCCGTTTGCTGCCAGCTTCCGTCAGTGCTGTTAATGGCAGGCATTGAACTGTAGGAGCCGACGAAGGCTGCGACGGCAGTGTCAGGAAGATCGCTTTCGCAGCCTTCGGCAGCTCCTACAGGAAATGCGCGCCTATTCGTAAAAGATTCCATTTTATTTGCCAGTTGAATACGCAATAGCGGTTGATGTTGAGAACATCATCACAACAGTACCCTCATCGGAAACTTCCTACTGCGTTATCAGGCCAAGTTTTTTCAGGGTTGGCCGTTATGAGAGATGACGCCAAATGGAGGGCAATGTCTTGAACATTAACGGTATATCAAACAGTCAGGTGGGTTTGCAGCAGCTCACATCAGTGCTCAATAAGCAGCCAGTAAAGACAAGCGAAAAAATCATGCTGGAAGAAACGGTTGAATCTACTTCCAGCGTGGCCAAAGACCCCCCGTTTTATGAGTATCAGAAAGAGCCCTGGCTGACGGAACCCGGCTACGAGCTCGCCTCAAATCTAAAAGAGTATGTGGCGTGGAAGAGTATGGAGGTAATGCTCGACCTTGGTTTGGCGAAGCTCGCGCACGATAGTTTCATGAAAAAACTCGCAGACACCCATCCGGAGATTGCGAGCAAGAGCTTTGGCTTTACCCTGGATGCGGACGCCTCCATAAAGATAATCGACTACAACAAAGTTCTCACCGATAGTGAACGGCGTTTCCTGATTGATTCTTTGAGTAATACTGACGGATTAAAGCTACATTCAAAATCCGCAGCCAAGGGCTTCATGGCGCTCGTTGATCATGATCATGAGACCTTTGGCGGGCGGCATAAATTGGGTATTGAAAGTTTTCAGTTTGTAATCGATTTTGGCAGAATTTTGAGTCTGTCTGTTGAAAAGATGCAAAGTGAGTGGGTTGCGCAAATTCAGCAAAATGCTGAGCGGCGTGACTTTCCATACATCTCCTCGGAAGCATGAAAAAGTCAGTCTGGCAATGTTGCCAGACTGACGCCGGGGTTAGTTGCGCGGTCGTATCGTTTGTACAAGCCGTTGTGTGCAGATGTGCCCGAGATAAAAGGTATTAGGTGTCACGGTATGGGGGCTTAAGGCAAGATTCATTATTGCGTAATTTGCTACCTTGTAGTAGCTACGCCAAGTATTGAATCCCTTATTCTTGTCAACAAAGTCTTGGGCTTCCGTTCCGTCATAGCATCGGCCAAGTTCTATTTTTCGGGAAGCGAAACCGCTGGCGTCGCTAGTCAATAACAATTTGACGGCGGTATTTTCTTCACGGTACTTCAGTGCAAACAGTATCACGCCTCCCTCCAAAGGAGCACCCTTGGTATCTTCGAATTTCACCTCGAGTAGGGCTTCTTTATAAACCTGAGTCGCCAACCACCCCGGCTCGGTATAACCACTCGGGATCCTGATAACGCCAGGTTCGTCATGCAAATCGTATTTTTTGAGAACCGGGTAAGACCCGAAATTGAGTGAGTAGGCGATGTTTGTCCCTTTCTCTGGGTGACGAGGCATCACTCGGATAATGACTTCGGCTTCAGTTTTTAGACCGGTAAATATCTTGGTTTTCATATTTTCAGTATGCCATTCACCGTCTTGGTAATAATCGACTTTCCAGGCATTTTTGACGGGGTCGTCGCCATGAAATCCCAGGATTATATCCTGGCCGCGTTTGGCCACAAATCCATAGTAGTGAACCGGGTGCCTGCTGGTGAGCGAATCGTTAATCGAGTGAAGCTTGTCCTCCAATACAATGAACTTTGGCTCTGCAAACTCCTGGCTAGCTGCGGCTTGAGGTGTTACTGCGTCACCGTTGCGTGAAAGGGCGGCTGTTTGTTGGGTGTCTGTGCTGGCAGATGCGCCACAGGTTAAGCCTGCGGTCACTACTGCCAGAAGGAGCGCCGATTGAATGGGTGTCTTTTTAAAAGTATTCATGGAAGTTCTCTAATCAATTTATACAGGGCGGTATGCCACTGACAAAATCGACGTAATAGAGATTTTAATAACCAGTCAATCCAGGTTGTTTAAAACAAGACGTTTCCTACAAGTCTGTTTTATAGAGAAAGTTCCTACTAACTTATTGGAAGCAGATTTCAGAATCGGAAGGACGGGGAACTGCCTGGTGACGAACAGTAGCGCCGCGCAAGAAACATGACACTGGACTTTCGGCCGCCTACTGGCGTTTGATTCGTCTACGTTTTCCTGAAAAGAGCACCTGCAATGATCGATCACCTTGACCACTTGGTCTTGACGGCCGTAGATGGCGAAGCCACCAAGGATTTCTACGTCCGGGTGCTGGGCATGAAACTGGAAACCTTTGGCGCGGGACGCATGGCGTTCAAGTTCGGTGAGCAGAAGATCAATCTGCATATTCGTGGCGCGGAGTTCGAGCCCAAGGCACATGTGCCGGTGCCTGGCGCGCTGGATCTGTGTTTTATCGCATCGATACCGCTGGATCAGGTGATCCAGCGTTTACAGGAGGCCAACTGGCCGATCATTGAAGGGCCAGTCATGCGCACAGGGGCGACCGGCCCGATTCGTTCGGTTTATGTGCGCGACCCGGACCTGAACCTGATCGAGATTTCTGAGCGGATATAGCAATTTTCAGGGGCACTGGCGAAAACGACGGGTCCGCATAAGTCAGGGCGGCTTAGCGGACCAAGCCCAGTCGCTCATGCCATTCGGCAATCGACTCCTGCGGGTAACCTTCGAACTGCTTGTCGCCCTCATGTACGTGAACCTCAACCCAGGAGGCTTTGGAGTCCAGCAGCAGGTGGGTGTTCTCCGGCGGTGATGGCAGTGGCGTATCGATGGCTGACGCAAAAGGGTGAATCAACTCCGGCCACTCGGGGCTGAACAGCCAGAGACCGCTGCCGCACAACTTACAGAAATGCCGCTCGGCGCTGCTGATACGGACCTTGTGGTCTTCGCGGATTTTTGCGTGGTAAATCGAAATGTTCTCGCGGCCTTTGACCTTCAGGCTTTGCGCGTCACCGCTCAGGTTGATCGAGTAACCGCCTCCGCCTTGGGTCTTGCGGCAGATCGAGCAATAGCAGCGTTGATAAGGGTAGGGATGAGCACTGTTCAGGCTGAACTCGACTTCGCCGCAATGGCAGGAACCTTCCAGATGCATGATTTGTTCTCCTTTCAGGTCTTCAGAACGCCTGGAATAGCCGGGCGTTTTTTTGGCTCTGTCTCAGGTCTAGACAAGGTTATGGGCACTTTGCACAAAGCGTTCGTCGGACACCCACGCTTGAAAGGTGAGCAACCGGAAATATTTGCTGAGTTAGCGGGTACCTGCCTCAAGAACCCGGTTCGGCAGTCGATAGTTGATGTTGTCCTACAACTTTTTGCTGTTCAGCTTGATCCTCCTGCCAATAAAAAGAGCTTTCCTCATGAACCTACGCAATTTGACTATCGCCCGCCGAGCCGGTCTTGGCTTTACGCTCATATCCCTACTGGTCGCCTTGCTGGGCTGGTTCGCCATGGTTCAGATGTCAGCGATTCGTGAGAGTGAAGTTGCGGTTGAAACGAACTGGCTGCCCAGCATGCGTGTGGTCGGCGACATCCGCGAAAACATGCTGCGTATCCGTACTATTTCACTACGGATGGCCCTGGACCCTGATCCAAACAACATCGCGACCTACCGCAGCCAGCTCGACGTCCGTAATCAGGACCTGAACAAAAAGCTCGAGCTCTTTGCTTCGTTCGTGGACACCCCTGAGGAGAAAGCACTCAGCGACCAGTTCCGGGCAACATTGGGTGAGTATCAGAAGGCGCTCGATAAATCATTCTTGATCGCCGCGCAGAACGATCGTGAGGCCTTGAACAAGTTACTGCTGGTGGACATGAAAACCATCGTTGATGGCTCCGGCAAGCAATTGGCTGATCTGGGTGAGTTCTACGCCCAGCGCGTTGACGCAGAAGGCAAGGCTGCCGAAGAGCAGTACGACAAGTCGCGCAACATCGTGTTCATTTTCGTGGTGCTTGCTGGCTTGGGCACCATCGCCCTGGCCTTGCTGCTGACTCGCAGTATCGTGCGCCCACTGGAAGTCGCCGTAACGGCTGCTGAACACGTGGCCAATGGCGATCTGACTCAACGCATCACGGTTGATGGCAGCGACGAAGTGACTCGTTTGCTGGTTGCACTGGACAAGATGCAGGTCAACTTGCGCTCGGCCATGCAACACATTGGCAGTTCCGCGACGCAACTGGCCTCGGCCGCCACCGAGCTGAACTCGGTGACTGAAGACAGCTATCGCGGCTTGCACCAACAGAACGCTGAAATCGATCAGGCCGCTACGGCCATCAACGAAATGACCTCGGCGGTGGAAGAAGTCGCGCGCAACGCCGTGTCCACTTCTGATGCGTCGAACCATTCCAATCGCTCGGCTCAGGCTGGGCAGACACGAGTCGTCGAAACCGTACAATCGATCCAGACATTGACCACCAACGTCCAGGCCACTTCGGCGCTGGTGCAGAATCTTGCCGACCAGTCGCAGGACATTGGCAAGGTGCTCGACGTGATCCGCTCTATTGCCGAGCAAACCAACCTGCTGGCGCTCAATGCTGCCATTGAAGCTGCACGGGCCGGTGAGTCGGGTCGTGGTTTCGCTGTCGTGGCGGATGAGGTTCGCGCGCTGGCACATCGCACCCAACAGTCGACACTGGAAATCGACAAAATGGTCAGTGCCATGCGTAGCGGCTCTGCCCAGGCACTGGAATCCATGCTGACCAGCAGCGAGCGCGCCAGCGAAACCCTTACCCTGGCGCAGGGTGCGGGTGAGTCGCTGACCGACATCACCTCATCCATCAACCAGATTTCCGAACGCAACCTGGTGATTGCCAGCGCTGCCGAGGAGCAGGCGCAGGTCGCCCGGGAAGTGGATCGCAACATCGTCAATATTCGTGACCTGTCCATGCAGTCGACCCAAGGCGCCAACCAGATCAGTGCTTCAAGCAATGAGCTCTCGCGTCTGGCGGGTGATTTGAATCAGGTCGTGTCGCGCTTCAAGGTCTGATCCATGCTTGCCGTCGGCGGGTAGCGCCGGGCATGATTCGCCTCTGCTCAATGACAGAGGCGAAACAGCTTCATGGACAATAAGAACAATCTTTTCAGCAGTTGGCTTCGTGCCCCCGGTCACCATGAGTGGCTGGCCCGTGAAGGTAATCGACTGCTGACCTTCGCCAAGGCCTCACGGCTGCCCCAAGGGTTCGGCAATCTTGATGAACGTGGCGTCCTGCCCGAAAACGCTCAAGCCGAAACCATGAACACCGCTCGCATGACCCACAGCTTCGCCATGGCTCACATCCGCGGCATACCCGGCTGCGCCGCATTAGTTGACCACGGCATCGCGTCGCTGGCAGGGCCGCTGCGGGATGCAGAGCATGGCGGCTGGTTCAGTGCGCCCCTCACTCACCAGAGTAAAACCGACAAACAGGCTTACTTGCATGCCTTCGTCGCGTTGGCGGCCAGCTCGGCTGTCGTTGCCGGGCGGCCCGGTGCGCAGGCTTTGTTGTCGGATGCCATCGAAGTGATCCAGCGTCGTTTCTGGAGTGAGGAGGAGGGGGCGATGCGAGAGTCCTTCGCTCGCGACTGGACGCATGAGGAAAGCTATCGCGGTGCCAACAGCAACATGCACAGCACCGAGGCCTTTCTTGCATTGGCCGATGTGACCGGCGACGCTCAGTGGCTGGATCGGGCCTTGCGGATTGTCGAGCGGGTAATTCACGGTCACGCGGCTGCCAATGAGCATCAGGTGATCGAGCACTTCAGCCTCTCGTGGCAGCCTCTGCCGGAGTACAACCACGACAATCGTGCCGATGGATTCCGTCCCTACGGCACCACCCCGGGGCATGCCTTCGAATGGGCGCGTTTGTTGTTGCATCTGGAGGCGTCGCGTCAGCGCTTGAAGTTGCCAACCCCGTCGTGGCTGCTCTCGGACGCACGTCAGTTGTTCGCCAATGCATGTCGTGACGCCTGGAATGTCGACGGTCTGCCGGGCATTGTCTACACCTTGGACTGGCAGAAGCAGCCGGTGGTGCGTCACCGCTTGCATTGGGTCCATTGCGAGGCGGCCGCCGCTGCGGCCGCGTTGTTGCAGCGAACGGACGAAAAGCAGTATGAGGACTGGTATCGCCGCTTCTGGGAGTTCAACGAAACGTTATTCATTGATCGCGAACTGGGCAGCTGGCATCACGAACTCAGCCCGCTCAACCAGCCAAGTGCGGATATATGGGGAGGCAAGCCGGACCTCTATCACGCCTATCAGGCGACGTTGCTGCCGGTATTGCCGCTGGCACCGAGTCTGGCGAGTGCGTTGGCGGGGATGGGTTGAGTCAATGCGGTCTCACGTAAGGCAATGATTCCCCGGGGGACTCTATGTTCGGCCGCAAGCCGACGTGGGACCGGCTTTAGCCGGGAAGGCTTCATGACTGAGGACGGAAATGCAGCGACTGTACCGGACCATTCCCGGCTAAAGCCGGTCCCACGACAGTGAGTCCTTCGGGAGTGCCGCTCGCCGCCTTCTCGATCCCACACTAATCCCCCATCTCCAACTCTACCCACGTCGGTGCATGGTCGCTGGGATGTGGCTCGTTGCGCGGCCAGTGATCCACCCCGGCGCGTTCAAGCCGGGCGCTGGTTTCTGCGTTAAGCAGCAGATGATCGATTCGCAGTCCGGAATTGGTTTCCCAGTGCTTGCGAAAGTAATCCCAGAACGTATAAATCGGCTCGTCCGGAAAGCAGGTGCGCAGGGCATCGGTCCAGCCCTGATCCAGCAGGCGCTGAAAGCACTCGCGACTCTCAGGTTGCAGCAATGCATCCTTGAGCCATGACCGCGTGTTGTAGATATCCTCGTCCGTCGGCACCACGTTGTAGTCGCCAGCCAATACCACCGGATGTCCACTCGCGTACAGCGATTCAGCGTGCTCGATGAGTTTTTCGAACCAGGCCAGTTTGTAATCGAACTTCGGGCCAGGCTGAGGATTGCCATTGGGCAAGTACAGACAGCCGACGATCACGCCATGGGCTGCTGCTTCGATGTAGCGACTCTGGCTGTCCTGTTCAAAGTCGGGCAGGCCGCGACGAATTTCCAGCGGCTCCATGCCCTTGGCCAGAATCGCCACACCGTTCCACGAAGGTTGTCCCTGCCAGATGGCGCCGTAGCCCGCGTCACGTATTTCATCGATGGGGAAGGCCAAGTCGGCAGCTTTCAATTCCTGCAGGCAAACCACGTCCGGACTTTCGCGGCGCAACCAGTCCAGCAGGATTGGCAGGCGGCTGCGAATGCCATTGATGTTAAACGTGGCAATTTTGATTGTGCTCACGGTGGTCCTCTCAAAGACGCGGTGATTAGCTGTTTGAGAGGTCGCAGCGCGATAGATTCAATGGGTAACGGCAGTCAGTGCGAAGTCGCGCCCTTATCGGTCAGCCGGATGATCTGTCGAGCGAAGAACGCGCCCGTAAGGATCACGCCGATCAGCCGCAAGGTCTGCATAGCCAGCACGAAGCCCACGTCTGAGTGGGTGTCGATGGCGATGATCGCCATGGCGTCCAGACCGCCAGGACTTGTGGCCAGGTAGACCGAGAGATAGTCCTTGTCCAGCATGGCAGCAATCAACCAGGCTGAAAGCGCGCAGAGCACAATCAGCAGCATTGAGCCAAGAATCATCGCCGGCATGCGACGCCAGACGTATTTGATGGTGGGACGGTCGAAGCGCAGACCCACGTAGCTGCCCATCGCGCCATAGGCCAGCGTCAGCATCCAGGAGGGCAGCGTAATCTGCAAAAGGCCGCTTAGCTGTAGAGCGCCGCCGATCAGCAGTGGCCCCATCAAGGCACCCGCAGGGATTTTGCTGGCGAGGATGATGCCGACTCCGATCACCGCAAGGCTCAAGGCAAAGTTCAGCAGATTTGCGCCTTCCAGCTCGACGTCTGCGCTATGGGCTTCGGTGCCGCCGCCCTCCACGCCGATCAGACGACTGACCACTGCACCGACCATCACGACGCAAACTACCCGCACATACTGCATGGTGGCGACGACCCGCGAGTCGGCGCCGTAATCTTCCGACATGGCAACCATGGCCGATGCTGCACCCGGTGAAGTGCCCCAGGCGGCGGTGCTGCCCGCGATCCCGGCGTAACGCACCAGGCACAAACCGACTCCAGCGCTGAGCGTCACCGTGAGTGCCGTGGCAAACAGCATGACGTGCCAGGAATGCAGCGCCGTGACCAGAACTGCCATGGTCATCGAGTGGGCGATCAGCACGCCGACCGTGCCCTGGCTCAGGCGAAACAGATTTTTGTGCAGGCGAATATTCGCGCCCATCACCCCAAAGCAGATAGCGACCAGCATAGGGCCCAGAAACAATGCGGCCGGCATCTGCCAGTATTTGAGAAGTTGGCCAGCAGCACCTGCGACCAGAATCAGGGCTGCCCATTGAGCGGGTTTAGGCAAGGTGTGCAGCGAAAAGCCAGAGGCGCGTGACAAGAGGGTGGGCTCCGCGAGGCGAGCGAGACAGGACGCTCGTACGGCAAGAGTATCGACACTTCAATCGATCAAGTCTATTTTCTAATAGTCATGAATTGATAACTTTGGTTGATGGATTATGGATCTTCGCGATCTTGCCTATTTCGAAACGATTGCCGAGTTGGGCCATTTGGGCCGGGCTGCGCAAAAACTCAATCGCAGCCAGCCTGCGCTGACCAAAAGCATCCAGCGGCTGGAGGAGTCATTTGGCACCCGGTTGTTCCAGCGCGATGGCCGACGGATCAAGCTGACCCCGGTAGGCGAGTTGCTGCAGGCTCGGGGTAAGGTTCTACAACAGAGCATCGCTCAGACCCAGCGCGAGGTGCGGGATTTCGCCAGCGGTGCGGTGGGCAATATCCGTCTTGGATGTGCGGCCACCATGGCTGAGTACCTGCTGCCGAAATTGACCTCGGCACTGTTGCAGCGTGCCCCGGACGTGACGTTGAAGATGGTCATCGGTCAGGACGACCTGTTGCGTGAATCTCTGCGTTCCGGGCAACTGGACATGATTATTTGTGCGCTGATCACCGATGACGAGCAGTTCGAGAGTTTTCCGATTCTCAAGGACGAAGCGGTGGTGATTGCCAGCAAGGATCATCCCATCTTCAAAAGCCGATACCACATGGCTGATCTTTGCGCCTATCGCTGGGTGCTACCGCCATCGGGTGTTTCATCCCGCAAATGGCTGGATCAGGCGTTCAGTGCCCAGCAGCTCCCATTGCCCGTGGTTCAGATCGAAGCCAATTCGATTCCTTTGTTGCCCGGTTTGATCGAGCGCACCAGCCTGTTGAGTTTCACAGCCCGGGAGACCCTCGAGTTTGGCAACAACATGCAACACTTGCGTGAAGTGGTCGTAAAGGAAACGACGATGAAGCGCACCATTGGCTGCACGGTCCGTAAAGGCGGCTACCTGTCGCCTGTGGCGCAAGCCATGGTGCAGATGCTGCGCGACAGCAGCGGAGAATTTTTGAGCTGGAGCTGACGTCGGTAGCTCCATTTTCCTACGGGCTGGGTTAGCCTGTGGCCATGCAAACGTAATAGCAGCGTTGGCACAGGGAAATGTTCAGGAGAAACGATAGATGCAGACACTTTCACCGCTCGACGCGCAGGTAGCTCCATTGCACTTTTTTGCGTGTATTGACCACCATTTTGGTGGTGATCAGTCGCCGTTGAATGACGCCGATGCTGATGAGGACACTGATCCGGAAGGTTATCTCGATCTCGATGTACTGGGCCTGGACGAGTTCAGTGACTCGGACAAGCTTGATCCGATTTTCAGCAGCGATGTGGGTTCTTCATCGGTGAATTGAGTGTTGCTGGCTGAAGCGGTCTTCATCCTGTGAGATTCCAGGTTGGCCTGCAGCTGAATAACGACGTGGGACCGGCTTTAGCCGGGAAGAGGCCAGTACATTCAGTACATCTTTATCGTCATAAAGGCCGCATTCCCGGCTAAAGCCGGTCCCACGTCGGTTTGCGGGCAAACCTGGAATCTCCCCCCATCAAAGCGCGTTTAGTTCCCGAGACCCGGCGCATTCCGCGCCAGATACAGCGACAACGCCTCAACCGCCAGTTCCACTGTCGAACTGGAGCCCGCCCATGTGCACGCCAGCATCAGGTTCCTGGGCAGGGCAAAGTCCTCCACCAGATAACCGTGCTCGTCGTAGCCATCCAGGTCGTGGGGCACCAGATCACGAAGTGACTCCACCGGTTCGAAATAAACCCAGACCGGTTTGTTCATCGCGATAGCCATACCGACTTCAAACGCCGTACCGGAATCCGGCTCAAGACCGCGAAACACATTGAGGTTGGCCAGCACTGCCGTGCTGCGCTGGATCATGGCGATATTCATCGAGCAGATCAGTTGCGCGGTTTCCCGAGCCGAGAGCCCGCCAGGCACTTCGTTGTCGAACGGATACAGGCCTTCAAGCCCATGGGCAGTGCACAAGGCCTTGAGGTATTGGCCGTGCTCTATGGCATCTGCGCGAAATACATCAAAACCCGCCAGATAAACCTGCGGTGCTGTGTTGATCTGCATGATCGATCTCCGGCATGGCAGTTAACGTGTCCGGATTCTAGCGCTTCACACATTGCGATACCGCAGACCATTTATCAGGCGATCAATTCAGCGCTGGAATCTGTACGGATAAACAGTATCCTTGCAGGCGTGTCTGGCCTTGTTGCGTAGCTTTGTTGTGAATACTTCGCCCCTGGAAAACCCGTTCTACTACCTCGAAAACTTCCGCCAGGTGCTGCGCTGGATTGCCCTGCGTTACGCGGATTTACTCGATACGCAAGAACAGCAATTCATCGACCACTTTGCGCAACTGCCACAGGCGGCGCAAGGTTTGCTGGTGCGTATGGTCATGCGCAAGGGCGAGCTGTTTCGGGCCAGCAAACTCAGTTATCCGGAACTGGGCGACACGCGGGAAGCGGTGCAGCCGTTGCTGGTTCACGGCTGGGTTGATCCTCGTCCTGAACTGCACCTTGAGCAGTTGTTCACCCTGCTGCGCAAGGCCGAGCTAGCGGTGTGCTTCAAGGCGCACGGCATACGCGGGACCGAACGAAAGCACGAACTGCTGGAACTGCTGCAGCCTCTTCATCAGTGCGCACAGACACTGGACTGCTGGCATGCAGAGCTTGACGAAACGATCTTTGCCCTCAAGGTCATGCCGCTTTGTGACCGCCTGCGATTGCTGTACTTCGGCAATCTTTATCAGGAATGGTCCGAGTTCGTTCTGGCTGACCTGGGCATATACCGCTATGAAACGGTTGAGTTTTCGCTGGACTCGCGGACCATCAATGATCGTGCGGACATCGACGCCTGCCTTGAGCTGCACGCTTGCCGTCAGGCCCTCGATGAGGGCGCGGTACTCCAGACGCTGGCATTGCGCGCCCTGGCCATCGACACGCGTAACCCATGGCTGGAAATGCGGCGAAGCAAGACGCTGTATCAGATCGGTCAGCAAGCCGAGCGTGCGCAGGACTGGTCGTTGGCGTTGAGTGTGTACGAGTGCAGTAATTATCCCGGCGCGCGATCCCGGCGCGTTAGAGTGCTGGAGCGTTGCGAGGACTATCACGCTGCCTTGACGCTGCTTGAGCAGGTACAGGCCACGCCACAAAGCGATGCCGAGGTGCAGCATGCGCGTCGAGTGTTGCCAAGACTGCAACGCAAACTTGGCCTTATCGACAAGGTCCGCCGGGTCACGCGCAAAGTCGAGCGACTGGATGTGAGCGTTCCGCTGCGTCCCGACCTGAGTGTCGAGCAGATGATCCAGCTGCATCTGGCGGAGGAGGGCAGTGAGCTGTATTACGTCGAAAATGCCCTGATCAATTCGCTGTTTGGGTTGCTCTGCTGGCCGGCGATTTTCGCGCCACTGCCAGGTGCGTTTTTCCATCCGTTTCACAGCGGCCCCAGCGATTTGCACAGTCCGGACTTTTACTCGCGCCGAGCCGTGTTGTTCGATGCATGTCTTGCGCAATTAGACTCGGATCTCTGGCAGCACACCATCCGTGAGCACTACCAGAGCAAATACGGTCTGCAATCGCCGTTCGTGTTCTGGGGCACATTAACCCCCGAGCTGCTTGAACAAGCGCTGCACTGTTTACCGGTCGATCACCTTCGGCACTGGTTCAGACGTCTGCTACTGGATATCAAGGCCAATCGCACCGGTATGCCGGATCTGATCCAGTTCTTTCCCGCGCAAAAGCGTTACCGAATGATCGAAGTCAAAGGTCCCGGCGACCGCCTGCAGGATAACCAGCTGCGTTGGCTGGATTTCTGCGCCGAGCACGATATGCCGGTCGTGGTGTGTTATGTGCAGTGGGAGGAGCATGCTATTCCGGTAGGAGCGAACTTGTTCGGGAGATCGTGAGCCCGACACTATGCCTGCCAACAAAGATGGCTCTTCTCAAACAAACTACAACTATCTGATTTGGAATGCTTTTCTGTAGGAGCTCACGAGCAGCGCGAGGCAGCGATGGCGGTGTATCAGGCAGGACGCCATCGCGGCCTCGCGGTGCTCGTGCGCTCCTACAGGGTCAATGTCGCAGTACAAGGCCAGTGCTTTAGCTCGTGCCACGCCATCAACGCTTGATACCCACCGACTCCAGAAAACTGTCCCGCGCACTGTTCAGGTGAGCGAGCATGCATTGCCGGGCTTTTTCCGGGTCACGAGCCTTGAGTGCCGCCACCAGCGCCAGGTGCTCGTGACAGGCCGGCAGGAAGCGTTCGGGTATGCGGGTCAGGTTGCGCATGCGGATGCGTTTATGGATTTCCCGGATGAAGTGGCTCAGTGACTGATTGCCGCAATGGGCAAGAATCAGCACATGGATGTCGTCATCCAGATACAAGCCTTCATTTTCCCGTGAAGGCCGGGCCACAACGTCCTGCAAGCGTCTTTCAATCTCGTCCAGCGGCGCCAGAGGGATATTCGTGGCTGCCAGCGCCGCAGCTTCGCTTTCCAGCATCAGCCGGATCGAGAGCAGTTCCAGATACTCAGTGATGTCCACTTCGCGAACCACCAGCAGGCCATTGGGCAGCAGTTGCAGGACACCTTCACCCAGCAGTCGGCTGATCGCGGCGCGCATGGGAGTGCGGGAGACTTCAAAGCGCTCGGCGAGCTTGCGTTCTTCGATCAGATCGCCAGGTTCCAGGTGCCGACTGGCAATCAGATCGAACAAGGCCTGATAGGTTTGCCGGGTCACGCTCTCGGCCGGGCGGCGGCTAGTGCCGCTGGGGCGCCGACTGCTGCCTTCGTCGGTCACTGAAGCGTCAAGATCGTTCATGGTGCTTCCTGCTTATGCATAGGGTTCGCGATCACTGCTCGTCGATGTGCGTTCAGTGCAATATATTGCCGAGAAACAGCCGCGCGCGCTCGGTTTGCGGCGCGCTGAAGAATTGCTCCGGCGCACTTTGCTCGACGATTTCTCCGGCGTCCATGAATACCACGCGATCAGCCACAGTGCGCGCAAAGCCCATCTCATGGGTGACGCAGACCATGGTCATGCCTTCTTTGGCGAGATCGACCATGACATCCAGCACTTCCTTGATCATTTCCGGATCGAGGGAGGAGGTCGGCTCATCGAATAGCATGACCCGGGGTTTCATGCACAGCGCCCTGGCAATCGCCACGCGCTGTTGCTGCCCGCCGGAAAGCTGCGACGGATAGTGATCGGCCCGGTGAGCGATGTGTACGCGCTCCAGATAATGCCGGGCGCGCTCTTCGGCTTCGGCCTTGGGCAGTTTGCGGATCTGCACCGGAGCAATCATCAGGTTCTGCAATACCGTCAGGTGCGGGAACAGGTTGAACTGCTGGAACACCATGCCGATTTCCTGACGCACCTGATGCACATTTTTGGTCCTGGCATTCAGATCGTGGCCATCGACCACGATGCGGCCTTTCTGGTGTGCTTCCAGTTGATTAATGCAGCGGATCATAGTCGATTTGCCAGAGCCGGACGGGCCGCAAACCACGATGCGTTCCCCTGGATCTACATGAAAATCGATGTTCCTGAGTACCTGGAATTCGCCGTACCACTTGTTAACGCCGATCAGCTGAATCATGGGGGCCGGCCTGGTCATTGCTGTGTTCGTTGTGGTTTTCATTGAAGTCAATCCTCTGTGATCAGCCAGCCATCCAGCCGCCATCGACCAATAGGTTCTCACCGGTGATGAAGGTCGCTTCTTCACTGGCGAGGAAAAGCGCGGCATTGGCCACGTCGTCAGGGCGACCCAACCGCGGCAGGGCAGTGCGCGATTGTGAGTACGCGAGCATTTCAGGGGCGATGGCCCGGCCGGTCTTGCCGGTGAGGATTTTCCCCGGTGCCACACCGTTGCAAATGATGCCCTGAGCGGCGTAGTCCACTGCAATCTGCCGGGTGATATAGACCACGCCGGCCTTGGAGGTCCCGTAAGCCACATCTTGTGGACAGGCCACCATGCCGTGTTGCGAAGAAATATTGACGATACGACCCCGCACACCATCGCGCTCAGGCTGTTTGAGCATCGCCTCGACCACTTTGCGTGACATCAGGAATACGCCGGTCAGGTTGACGCCGATGACCCGGTTCCATTCATCAAGGCTGGTTTCGGTGAGCGGTTTGCCGACGCTGACGGCTGCGTCATTAATCAGCACATCGATTTTGCCGTCACGCTCGATCAGCGCATCGACGGCCCGCTGGACATCAGCCTCGGAGGACACGTCCATGTCGACGTGATCGGCGACGCAACCTTGCTCACGCAACAGGTCAATGGTCGGGGTTCCGCCTTCGCGCACTGTGGTGCTGAGGTCAGCCAGCAAAAGGCGAGCGCCTTCGGCGGCAAACCGCAGCGCAATGGCACGGCCGATGCCGGACGAGGCACCGGTGATGAGGATCGATTTATCAGTAAGACGGCCCATGCCGGAGTTCTCCAGTTAGCTGGCAGTGATCTGTGATCGCCAGCGGATGTAGTCGGTTGCGGCCTCGGCCAGGGAATGAGCGGGAGACCAGTCGGTGTCCTGGCGCAGACGCTCGGTGGATAACGCCGGACGCGTGCCGGGCAATCCGTAGCGAACGGTGGCGTCTTCCGCGCACCGGGCGAGGGTCGCGGCCCAGGTCGGCCAGTGTTCACTCAGGTGCGCGCACCATTGCGACAGGTCGGTCTGAACCTCGCCGCCAACGTTGTAGAGCTTGTGCTTGAGGGTTGCGCAGTTCAGCAGCCGCGCCAGAGCGTCAGATGCGTCACGGGAATAAATCCAGTCGGCCTGCAAGCTGTGCGGCAGGCAGGCCGACTGGTGGTCCAGGGCTGCTTCAAGGGTCTGGGTGTGGGGGCTCAACATGTCACGAACCCCGGTTGCGTATTCCCAAGGGCCAAAAACCGGTCCCAGCCGCGCGACGCAAAGATCCAGGCCATGCAGCTCGGCCATGCGCAGGGAGATTTGTTCAGAGGCCAGTTTGCTGATGCCGTACAGGCCGGTGGGCTGTGGCCAGGCCTGATCCTCGCGGTACGTCGGGCCAGGTGGCGGTGTGAAGCCATAAACCGCCACCGAACTAAGCAGCAGCACCCGGCGCATTGACGGTTGCTCTGTGCAGGCCTGAATCAGCGCGACGGTGCCGTTGATGTTGACGTCCAGCACGGTGCTTGCATCGCGGGTCTCGCGTTGCAGGTCCGGGGTGATCGCGGCGGCGTGAACCACACGATCAACCGCATGCCGAGCCATGACGCTTTTTAACAAAGCTACATCGCGAATATCGCCCGTGACCTGCTCCACGGCCCCTTCGGGCAGCGCGTCCAGCAGCGCTGACGGTGCCGGTTGGCGATCGAAGAGCACCACGGTTTGTCCGTTGCGCAACAGCTGTTCGGCCAGTGCCAGACCGATAAAACCACTGCCGCCAGTGATGAGAGTCGACATGACTGCTCCTGAAAATGGTTAAGGACGAACCTGCTTAGCGAGTCACCAGCATCCGGCGTTCGAGTCGGGCGACCCAGCGGGCAAACGGCCAGAGCAGCACAAAGAAGATCAGCGCGGCGGCCATCAAGGGCGTGGGGTTGTAAGTCTGTTCCTGAGCCACTCGCGCCGAGCGCAGCAGTTCGGGCAGCGCCACCATCGCGGCTATTGATGTGGTCTTCACCAGTTCCAGAGAGTTGCCCGCCAGGGGCGCGAACACGTTACGGATCGCCTGAGGCAGAACGATCATCACCGCCAGCCGGAGCGGGCGAAAACCCAAGGCTCGTGCTGCTTCGTATTGACCGTTGGGGATTGATTTGACCCCGGTACGAAAGATCTCGCCGAAATAGCCGGAGTGGTTGAGCACCATGGCCAGCACCGCGGCGTTGAACCCACTGATCTGCCAGCCCACGGAAGGCAGGCCGAAGTAGATCAGCACCAGCAGCACCACCACGGGAAACGAGCGACAAATATCGATATAGACCAGCACGGCTCCGCGCAGAGGCCGAATATCGAAGCTGTAGAGAATCGCCAGCAGCAGACCGGCAAGAAGCGCCAGGGGCAGGGTGACGATACTCAACAGAAAGGTCAGTTTCAGCCCCTGAAGCAGCAGCGGATAAATCATCAGCAGCGAGTCGAGGTTGGCGAAGTTCTCGAGAAACATATCCATGGCGATATCAGCGACCTTTGTGGCTGGAGTGTTCGAGCCAGCGGCTCAGGATCACCAGCGGAATGAACAACAGCAGATAGAACCCGGCTGCCAGTGTCAGCGGTGACGGATTGGCCACGATGGACATGTAACTCTGGGCCTGACCCAGGGTCTCCGGCAGTGACACGGCCGTGCCCAGCGCGGTGCCTTTGCTGATGGAGATCGCCCGGTTGGTCAGCAGCGGAACGGCCATGCGAATCGCCTGTGGCAACACGATCATGAACAATGTGCGCAATCGGCCGAAACCCAACGCCTGAGCGGCGTCGGTCTGGCCTTTGGGTAGCGCTTGCATGCAAGAGACAAAGATCTCGCAGGCAAACGCCGACAGCACAGCGCCCAGCGCGAGCACGGTGGTGACCAGTGGCGACAGCGTCACGCCCATGTATGGCATGCCGAAGTAAAGAAAGATGATGATCACCAACTGCGGCAAGGTGCGGAACACATCGACGTAGAAGGTGATCAGGCCGTTGACCCCGCGCAGTTGCAACGAGCGCAGAATCGCCAGGGCCAGTCCGCTGGTCAGGCCGAAGACAATCACCAGCAACGACACCAGCACGGTCAGCCCGAACCCCGGCAGCATTGCGGGCAGGGCACCAACCATGACCGGCAGATTGAAGAAGTTTTCGATCAACGCGTCCATTCAAGCTTCGCCTTTAGCCTGCTTCAATTGCATACCGGTGCCGGGGACGTCGCCACGTAGCCTTTGAAGCCCGGTGCGCCATAGCCTGGATAGACAGTAGTCACCGCTGAGCCGTCTTCTGGTTTGGCGCCGTACCATTTCTCGTGCAGGCGGGCCATGGTCCCGTCCATCTTCATGCACTTGATGACGTCGTCGACCTTGTTGCGGTACTCCACGTTGTCGAGGCGGAAGGCGTAGCCGAAGTTGCGGGGCGAGCTGAGGTCCTTGAACGCCACCTTGATCGCTTTGTTCTTGCTGGCGGCGTAGACAGTGGTCGGCACTTCGTTAATGGCCGTGAATGCGCGGTTGGTCATCAACGCCTGAACGGTGTCGGGGAAGGTGTCGTAGCGCTGCACGTTGAAGCCATACTTCTCGGCGTTCGCCGTGGCCCAAGTGTCGGACATGGTGCCGCGATTGACCGCCACATCCTTGCCCTTGAGGTCATCGAAGCCCTTCATGTCGTTGGCTGCTTTAACCATGAAGCCGTTGCCGGTGGACATGATCGGTTGCGAGAACAACATCCGCTCTGAGCGCTCGGCGGTGATGGTGGTCGGGTTGACGGTGAACTCGATACGCTTGGAAAACAGACCGGCGAACAGCCCCGAGAAGTTGATATCCACGATCTCGACACCCGGACGCTTCAGGCGTTTGGAAATCTCGCTGACCAGATCGACGCCGAAACCTTCCGGGCCGTTAGTGCCGCGCATGATCCACGGTGCCACGCCAAAGTCGCTGCCTACGATCAGCGGTTTGTCTTGCGGGTGTTCGGATTCCTCTGCATGCAATCCAGCGGATGCCAGCAACAGGCTGGACGTGCAGATCAAAAGCGCGTTGCGAAATACTCGATTCATGGCCACGGGGTCGTCCTGTCTTTGAAGGTTAGAGCCTGGGGGAAGGCTTGGAGGTAAAGGCTTGGAGGTCAATGTGTCAGCTCAGGCGCCGTGTTCGGCGTACCAGTGTCGGGCGAGGTCGAGCCTGCGGCAGACCCAGACCCGATCATGCTGTTGCACATAGTCGAGAAAGCGTGCCAGTCCGGCGGCGCGCCCCGGATGGCCGACCACTCGCGTATGCAGGCCCACGGACATCATCTTCGGCGCAGTCAGACCTTCGGCGTAGAGCATGTCGAAGCTGTCGCGCAGGTATTCGAAAAACTGCTGCCCGGTGCTCATGCCGCCGCGGATGAACTTGGCGTCGTTGTTTGCCAGGCTATAAGGCACGATCAGGTGGGGTTGGTGTTGCACCTGCGATGCCCCGTGGTGCCAATAGGGCAGCTCGTCGTTATAGGCGTCGCTGTCATATAGAAAACCGCCTTCTTCCATCAGCAGGCGTCGGGTATTGAGACCGGCGCCATAACGGCAATACCAGCCATACGGGCGTTCGCCGGTGGTTTCAGTGATGCTTTGCACAGTGCGCCGGATGCGGTCGCGCTCCTCGGTTTCGCTCAACAGTTGATGGCGTTCCCATTTCCAGCCATGGGCGCAGACGTCGTAATTGAGGTCGCGGATGGTCTGAGCGACTTCGGGGTTGCGTTCCAGCGCCAATGCACAGCCATAAACCGTGGCGGGCATGCCGTGTTCCGAGAGCAGGCGAGACAGACGCCAGAAACCTACCCGGCTGCCGTATTCGAACATTGATTCGGCGGCCAGATCACGACCCTCGAACGAGCCGGCTCCGCCTTCGGTCAGGCCCGACTCGGTGAACCCGTCACCGTCGTCTATGGAAGGCTCTGAACCTTCCTCGTAATTGATCACGAAGTTCAGCGCAATCCGCGCTCTGCCTGGCCAGTTCGGATGCGGCGGGTTGGCACCATAGCCAATGAAATCACGGGTATGTTGGGTCATCCGGGTCAAGCCTCCAGCAGTTCGAAGGCCGTTTGCAGCGGCGTGAAGACGTCGTCGTTCTGTTCGCCGGTGAAGGCCATGGACACCACGAACTGGGCACGGGCCTCGAGCACCGAAAGACCGTGGTGCCAGACGTTGCGCTTATAAGTCACGCCCTGATCGCCGCAGGCGCGGAACGCCTGCAAGGTCTGCAGATCGGGCAGGCCACTGTCATCGGTGTGGCAAACCACGACCAGATAAGGGCAGGCATTAAGGGGGATGAACGTCTGAGCCGAGAAGGGATGGCGCTCCAGCGCTTTCAGTGTCAGTGGCAAGGTCACCGCCTGTTGTACGGTGGCGATCCATAACTGTGGTTCGCTGGCATGTTCGGTGCGTTCAGCGGCACCGGTGACATGTTGACGACGCGGCCCATCACCCAGTTGGACGACATTTCCAAACGGTGCGAACGCTTCTGCGGTGAGGGGCTTTAACACCACCCGCGCCGGGTAGGCTGACGGAGAACTCATGAGCTGGAAGCCTTGATCAACGAGCATTTATATCTGGATACAGGTGGTATCCCACTTGTATTTCGATAAAGCAGTATTGATGCCAAGGTATCTGCGGTTGATCTAAATAACTGATTTAAATAGGTTTATCAGGATTTTGAGAAGGGCGGTGGTGAAATGTTTCAAGGGGGAGTTGCACCAGTAGGTGCATGCAGTGCGCCGCTTTGAGTCACGGACCACGCTGTCGGAGCGAGTCAAAGACCTGTAGGAGCGCACAAGCACCGCGATGGTGGTGTGTCAGGCATACCGCTATCGCGGCCTCGCGGTGCTCGCGGTGCTCGCGGTGCTCGCGCGATCCTACAGACAAGGCATTTCAGTTCAGGCATGGGGTTATGCCGAATCAGACATTCGCGCAACCCTGATCACTTACTGCCGCTCGCCCCGCCTTCGGCACCGCCACCACTGCCGCCCATGCCTTGATCATTCTTCATTCCGCCGCCTTCTGCGCCGCCTTTCTGCGGTTCGGGATCCATGCCTTTGGTGCCTGGGCTTGTGCCTTCAGAGCCTGATGAACTGCCGTCGGTGTTTTTCTTCAGGACAGGAGGCGGCGTTTTGGACGAACCATCCACCGGATCGGTAGGTCCAGTGGCACCTGCCATTACCGAGCCGGTCGCCACTGTCATAAGGCTGGCCAGCGCTAAGGCCGTCAATCTGCGGTTGTTCATGAGATGAGTCTCCATTGTTGTTAGGGCGTTACTTCCATTGGTGTATGGGGCAATGAGATAGGTGCCGCGAGTCCCGACCAATGGCAAATCGCTTTTAGCCGGGAAAATAATGGCGTAGAGCTAGTAGTGGGTCAGGTATGCCTTGAAAACCCTTAAGCCCTTCATTTTATTGCGCGAAACCCATTTTTCTCAGCGGTTTCGTTGTCAGCCAAGACGTACAAAACAGTCCCTGGAGGGGGTGACTCGACTGATTGTCATGAAACCGAAACATTTGAGGGTTTAAATCCGCATCGGGCCTTCCCATGGACGGGCCACAAAATTTCCCTTGTTGAGGTATCGCCGTGATTCTGCTGACTAAAAAACGCTTGTCGGTTCTGCTCGCTTCGATGTGCCTGAGTGGTATGGCTCATGCGGCTGACGTTACAGGCGCTGGTTCGAGTTTCGTTTTTCCGGTTATCTCTGCGTGGTCGCAGGACTACAGCAAGTCTGCTCCTAACCGCATCAACTATCAGTCGATCGGTTCTGGCGGTGGTATCGCTCAGATCAAGGCTGCAACTGTTGACTTCGGCGCATCCGACGCCCCGCTGTCTGCTGAAGACCTAGAAAAAGGCGGCCTGGGTCAGTTCCCAAGCGTCATCGGCGGTATCGTGCCAATCATTAACGTTGAAGGCATCGAGCCTGGTCAACTGAAGCTGGACGGCCCGACACTGGCCAAGATTTTCATGGGTGAAATCAAGAAGTGGAACGATCCAGCCATCGTAGCCTTGAACCCAGAGCTCAAAGACAAACTGAAAGACCAGGCCATCACCGTTGTTCACCGTTCGGACGGTTCGGGTACTTCGTACAACTTCACCAACTACCTGAGCAAAGTCAGTCCGGAGTGGAACGAGAAGCTGAAGTTCGGTTCGACCGTGCAATGGCCGGCGGGTGTAGGCGGCAAGGGTAGCGAAGGTGTTTCGGCCTACGTGAAGCAGATCAAAGGTTCGATCGGCTACGTTGAGCACTCCTACGCCGAGACCAACAAACTGTCTTACACCCAGCTGAAGAACGCTGCTGGCAAATTCATCAAGCCTGATGCCAAAGCGTTCGCCGCTGCAGCTGATACTGCTGACTGGAACAGCGTCAAAGACTTCAACCTGATCATGACCAACGCTCCGGGTGAAACCGCGTGGCCGATCACTGCCACTACCTGGATCATCATGTACAAGAAGGCCAAGAACGCAGAGCAAAGCGCTGCCGCTTTCGACTTCTTCAAGTGGTCGCTGGAAAACGGTCAAGAACAAGCTGAGAAACTGTCTTACGTAGCACTGCCAAAAGCCCTGGTCACCAAGGTTGAGGACTACTGGAAAACCGAGTTCACCAAGTAATTCGACGTTTCTCCGGCTCACCCCTGTCATCGCTGCCCGATGACAGGGTTTCTTTGCGAGTGGACCCAAGATGACTGAAAACACCCAATATTTGTCCGCTGCGATCCCTGCTTCCGTAACCGAGGGTGAGCGCCGAGCGGCTCGCGATCAGCGTCATGATCGCTGGTTCAAGCGCACCATGGGCGGTGCTGCGATGCTGGTTCTGGCATTGCTCGGCTGTATCGCACTTTCGACCTTGTGGGGCGGCAGCCTTGCATTCCAGACGTTCGGTTTCGGCTTTCTGACCAGCACCGAGTGGAACGTGGTCGACGGCAAGTTTGGTGCACTGGTACCGATCTACGGTACGTTGGTGACCTCTTTTCTGGCGTTGCTGATCGCCGTTCCGGTGAGCTTCGGCATCGCGATTTTCCTGACTGAAGTAGCACCGCCATGGTTGCGACTGCCGATTTCTTCGGCTATCGAGCTGCTGGCAGGCATTCCTTCGATCATTTACGGCATGTGGGGGCTGTTCGTGTTCGGTCCTTACATGGCTGAACATATCGCACCGTGGATCAATGACAACCTTGGCGAGTTGCCCGTTATAGGCACGATGTTCCAGGGGCCGCCTTTGGGTATCGGCATGCTCACCGCCGGTATCGTGCTGGCGATCATGATCACGCCGTTCATTACCTCCGTGATGGTCGAAGTATTCAAAAGTGTTCCTACCACCCTTAAAGAGTCTGCTTACGCGTTGGGCGGCACGACCTGGGAAGTGGTCTGGGACATCGTCCTGCCTTACACCCGCTCTGCGGTAGTCGGCGGCATTTTCCTCGGGCTGGGCCGCGCATTGGGTGAAACCATGGCGGTGACCTTCGTATTGGGTAACTCCCACCAGTTCTCGGCGTCGCTGATGATGCCAAGCAGTTCGATTGCTTCAGTAATCGCCAACGAGTTCAACGAGGCATACACCGACCTGCATCGCTCGTCGTTGATTGCCCTGGGCTTCCTGCTGTTCGTAGTGACCTTCATCGTGCTGGCTCTGGCCCGCATCATGCTGTCGCGTCTGTCCCGCAAGGAGGGGTTATGAGTAAGGATGTGACTGGCAACGAGAGCCTGTACCGGGTTCGCGACCTCAAAAACAAGGCTGCCATGGTCCTCAGCTGCGCCGCGACGGCGTTCGGCCTGTTGTGGCTGGTGTGGATTCTGCTGACCACCATTATCAATGGCGTGGATGCATTGAACCTGCGCCTGTTCAGCGGCATGACCCCACCGCCGGGTGTTGAAGGCGGTCTGGCCAACGCCTTCTACGGCAGCGTGCTGATGTCCGGCATAGGCCTGTTGATCGGTACGCCGATTGGCCTGATGGCTGGCGTTTGGCTGGCAGAATTTGCCCGTTACTCGAAACTGGGCAACGCGGTGCGCTTCGTCAACGACATTCTGTTGTCTGCACCCTCCATTGTGCTTGGCCTGTTTGTGTACACCGCAGTGATTCTGCCACTCAATGAATGGACCGATCACAAGGTCGGCTTCTCGGCGATCGCCGGTGCGCTGGCGTTGGCACTGTTGGTAATTCCTGTGGTGGTCCGTACCACCGATGAAATGCTTCAGCTCCAGCCTTCAACCATGCGCGAAGCTGCGCTGGCTTTGGGTGTGCCGCAATGGAAGCTGACTCTGCAGATCGTGCTGCGTGCCGCCAAGGCCGGTGTGGTAACAGGCGTCCTGCTGGCGCTGGCCCGTATTACCGGCGAAACCGCGCCGCTGCTGTTCACCGCGTTCGGCAACCAGTTCTGGAGCAGCGATCTGCTCAAGCCGATGGCCAGCGTACCGGTTGTGGTGTTCCAGTACGCCATGAGCCCGTTCGATGATTGGCACTCTCTGGCCTGGGCAGGCGCTCTGGTTATGACACTGTTCGTGCTGGTTCTCAGCCTCGCTTCCCGCTTAATTCTTTTGCGCAATAGGGCGTCTTGATGAATAACCTTTCCCTTGCCAATGAAAAAACCAAGATTCAAGTTCGTGGTCTGGAGTTTTTCTACAACGAACAGAAGTCGCTGAAATCCATCGACATGATCATCCCGGAAAAGCGCATCACCGCGATCATCGGTCCTTCGGGTTGCGGCAAGTCGACACTGCTGCGCGTGTTCAACCGCATTTATGCGATGTACCCCAAGCAGGAAGCGAAAGGTGAAGTGCTGCTCAATGGCGAGAACATCCTGGCGCCTGGTTACTCGATGAACCGCCTGCGCAGCCACGTGGGCATGGTTTTCCAGAAGCCTGTGCCGTTTCCGATGTCGATCTTCGACAATATCTCCTACGCCATCAAACACCACGAAAAGCTGTCGCGTCGTGAGATGGAAGATCGCGTAGAAGAGGCCCTGCGTGGTGCTGCGTTGTGGGATGAAGTCAAAGACAAGCTCAACAAGAGCGCCACCGGTTTGTCCGGTGGTCAGCAGCAGCGTCTGTGCATTGCCCGCACCATCGCGCTGCGTCCACAAGTGTTGCTGCTCGATGAGCCGACTTCGGCCCTCGACCCGATTTCCACCGGCCGTATCGAGCAACTGATCACCGAGCTCAAAGAGCAGTTCACGGTGATCATCGTGACCCACAACATGCAACAGGCTGCACGTTGCTCGGACTACACCGCGTTCATGTTCATGGGTGAGCTGATCGAGCACGGCGATACAGACACCATCTTCACCAAACCATCAAAAAGCCAGACCGAAGATTACATCACCGGTCGTTTCGGCTGATTGTCCCTTCTCAGAGAATCGGGGAGACCCTGTCGCGGTCTCCCATGAATTCTTCCAGTCGTTTACGCAGCCAGCGCTCAGCCGGGTCGGTGTCCATGATGCTCAGCCAGGTCATGGACAGCTCTAGATTGGGCGTGATGAAGGGCAGCGGTTCGCCATACAGCCTGCCGGTTTTGATCATTGCCTGAGTCAGGTGATCCGGCAAATTACACAGCAAATCAGTGCCTTCCATCAGCGCGGGCAGTGTGCTGTATTGCGGCACTGAAAGGACCGCCTTGCGTTTACGGCCAATGGCGTCCAGCCATTCATCCGCGAAACTGCTGATATTGGCCACGTGTGACACCACCACGTGCGGGCGTGAGCAGTATTCGTCGAGCGTCATGGGCGTTGCCGATTTGTCGGCGCGGACCACCATTGGTTGTATCGAGCGCAGTAATTTGCGTTTGGCGTTGGCGGGTAATTCTCGTGTCAGGCACACCCCCACGGTGACTTCGCCGGACATGAGCAGTTCCGAAATATTCCAGTAGTTGACCTGCTTGATGACCAGTACGACGCCCGGTGCTTCTTTGCGGATCGCCCGTAACAAGGCGGGCATCAGGCTGTACTCAACGTCATCCGAGAGGCCGATACGAAAGGTCATGTCGCTGCTTGCCGGGTCGAACTCCCGCGTCAGGCTCAAGGCGACTGACATGGCGTCCAGCGCTGGCGACAGGTGATGGATGATCTCCTGCGCCCTGGCCGTGGGCTCCATTCTATGACCGACGCGAATAAACAACGGATCATCGAACAGCGCTCGCAGGCGGTTGAGCGCGGCGCTTATCGTAGGCTGTCCAAGGAACAGTTTTTCTGCTGCGCGCGTGACGTTGCGCTCTTGCATCAAGGTTTCGAAAACCACCATCAGGTTGATGTCGGCCTTGCGCAATTCGTTTCGGTTCATTGGGCTGGCGATCCGTTAGGGCTTTTGGCGTTGTGGCGCCAAGCTATCAGTTACATGCGGTAACGCTCAAGCTGCAAACGGTTTGGTTCTGCCAGCTCAATCAATGCAGATCGCAATTTTTGTGCGCATATCCGTCGCTGCGCTCAGTGCATCGATTAGCAGTCCGTGCCTTAAAAAAACATATATGCACACAAAATCCACGGCATGCAGATGTGCAGGCACCTAAGCTCCAGGAGGCGCTCTCCAAGGATATTGGAACTGTGGCTGCGAGCCATGACTCGAACCTTTGTAGCACTGGAGCGCTGCCGTCCGAGCTGCGCCGTTAATGAGAGGTTGTTCCATGACTGAATCGTCTGCCATTGCGGCTGAAGTCCGCCAACTCGACAGCGGTTATTCGAGGGAAACCCGCTCGCTGCTGTACCACGCTTATCGCCACGAACCGGGTTTTGCCTACCTGTTCAACGCCGAACGCAGCGGTTTTGATCAACGGGTACGTGCGACAGTCCGAGAACTGGTCAAGCAACATTTTCTTCAGGATTTACCGGCCATCGGCCTGTTTATCGACGACCGTCTAGTTGGTGCAGCGCTGATTGCCCCCCCACAAAGACGGCTGGGCATTACTGAAAGCTGGGCCTGGCGTCTGCGCATGGTGCTCAGCACCGGCTTCAACTGTACGCGCCGTTATCTGGAGTACCACAACGCAGTTCTGGCGTATCTGCCCTCGGAGTCCGTTCACGTGCTGCCGCTGCTCGGGATTCATCCGGAATATCAAGGTGAGCACCTGAGCGAGCAACTGTTGCAGGCGGTTCACAAGTGGTGTGCCGAGGATGAAAACTCTCAAGGCGTCGTCCTCAATACGGGGAACGCCCGCTATCTGGAGTTCTATAAGCGACAGGGGTATGAGGAAATTGGCGAAGTTGCTGTAGGACCCATCCGCGAGCACGTATTTTTTCGACCAAATCCGCAGGTTTCGCTGCAAGCAATGGCGTAAAGGCATGAAATTTCAACTGCTTGGCGTCTTCCAGTGAAAGCCGTTGCTCGTGTTAGCATTCGCGCCATGAAGCTTCTTGCAATGTTCACCAGCGGTTTGATTCTCAGTGTTTCCAGTCTCGCGGCGCTCGCCGATGCGCAGCTGGATGTAAGGGTCACTCCTGCCAATTCCGCGCTCAAAGCCAATATCGAAGGCTATGTGGGCAGCCCCGGCGATCGTGATGCCGACAGTCTGCTTCACTTCAGTATCGGAGCCGAAGAACAGGCGCAACGCGCTGCACAGGCACTGGGTTACTACCAGGCAAAAATTGCCAGTGAAGTGAAGGCCGGGCGAGATAACCAGCTTCAGCTGGTTATCAAAGTTCAGGCGGGTGAGCCTATCCGTCTGCGTACTGTCAATGTGCGTATCGAAGGTGAGGCCGCCTCGCTCAAGGCATTTCGGGTTCCTAAAAGCGATGCGCTGAAAAGTGGCGCGGTGCTTGATCATGGTCACTACGAAGACGCCAAGCGGCTGATCCAGAACCAGGCGTCTCGTTATGGCTTCTTTTCCGGGCGATTCGTCCAGCAGCGCCTTTCTGTAGACCCGGCAGCAGGCGTCGCTGATATCGATCTAGTGTATGACAGCGGGCCGCGCTATTCGCTGGGCAAGGTCAGCTTTAGTGGCGATGCCCCTTTTGATGACGACCTTCTGCGGCGCATGGTGCCGTTCAAGGAAAACACCCCGTACGATTCCGAGCTGATTGCTGAACTGAATCAGGCGATGCAGACCAGTGGTTATTTTGATGGCGTGCGTGTCGATGCCACGCCAACCGCTGCGGTGGGGCAGAAAATTCCGGTAACCGTTCAGCTCGAAACGCGCAAACCTCGCACCATGGGCCTCGGATTGGGCTATTCCACAGACGTCGGGCCGCGAGGCAAGGCCAACTGGACTCGCCATTGGGTTAACCCCCAAGGCCACAGTTACGGCATTGAAAGTGAATTGTCTGCGCCGCGCCAGAACGTTGGTCTCTGGTATGACATTCCGCTGGACCCACCACTGACTGACAAGCTGCGCTTCGCCGGTGGCTATCAGTACGAAGAGATCGCCGGGACTGACACCCTCAGCAAGTTGCTGACTGTTGGCCCGGAATGGCACAGCAAATTGCCGAGCGGCTGGGAGCGGGTCATTTCATTGAAGTGGCAGCGTGAGGAGTATCGACTTGGGGATGATTCGGGTCTCAGCACGTTACTGATGCCGGGTGTCAGCTATTCCTACCTGCGCAGCGACAATCGCATCGATCCGCGCAATGGTTATCGTCTGCAGTTCGATGCTCAAGTCGCCAAGGAAGGGCTGATGTCAGATTCGAACCTTTTGCATGGCAACGTGTTGCTCAAGGGCTTGACCACGCTCTGGGACAACCACCGTTTTCTTGCTCGCGTGCAGTTTGGCGGCAATGCTACCAACGGTTATAAATCGATACCGCCGTCGCTGCGTTTTTTCGCTGGCGGCGACCAGAGTGTTCGCGGCTATGACTACCAGACGCTTTCACCGGAAAACTCCGACGGCGACCGAATCGGCGGGCGATACATGGTGGCAGGCAGTCTTGAGTACCAGTACTCCATCGCTGAAAAATGGCGAGTGGCGACGTTTGTCGACCAAGGCAACTCATTTAACACGCTGGAATTACCGAGCCTCAAGACCGGTGTCGGTATAGGTGTGCGCTGGGTTTCACCTGTAGGACCTTTGCGCCTGGACCTGGCTCACGCACTGGACGATGACGGCGGTATTCGGCTGCACTTTTCCATGGGGCCAGAGCTATGAGGCCGTTCAACTGGAAACGCTCGCTGAAAATCCTGGGGTTGGCGCTGATTGTTATCGTCGGTCTGGTGCTCGCCAGTCTGTGGGCCCTGCTGGGTACCGAAGCCGGGAGCCGATGGGCGTTGTCCCAAGTGCCCGGTTTGCAGACGGAAAACTTCCACGGTCGTTTGGCCGGCGAGTGGCAAGCCGATCACCTGTTCTGGCAGCAAGACGGAACGCGCGTCGAAATCGACAAGCCAGCGCTGGACTGGTCGCCGGGATGCTTGCTGAAAATGACCCTGTGCATCGACCGGTTAGACGCTGATCAGGTTCGCCTGCAATTGGCTCCAGGTGCCGACGCAGCGCAAAGCGAGCCTTTGCAATTGCCTGATCTGAAGCTTCCGTTGGCAATCCGTCTGGGCGATGTGCGTATCGGCAGCTTTCTTCTGGATGGCACTGAGCAGGCCGCCGACTTGCAATTGGCGGCGCACTGGACCGCTGAAGGCCTGCGCCTGGATAACGTGCATGTTCGTCGTGATGAAATGGCGCTTGATCTGGCGGGGCTGCTTCAGCCTTCCGGGGACTGGCCGCTTTCTGCGACCGGGCTGGTGAAATTGCCGGACGTTGACGGTCGCGTCTGGACGCTCAATCTGGATATCAAGGGCAACCTGCTCAACACCTTGCAGCTCAAGGGCATTAGCAGTGGCTACCTGCAGGGCCTGTTGAGCGGCGAATTGCAGCCGCTGGCAGAGAATCTGCCCGCGCAGTTAAGGATCAGTGCGCAGCCGTTCAAAGCGAGCGATTCACTGCCCGATACTTTGCAGCTCAATCAGTTGCTGCTGGATGCAGCGGGCGACCTGCTGAGCGGTTATCGCTTGCAGGGTTCCGCCAGCCTGCCCGCCGAACAGGGCCCTGTGCTATTGGCGCTCAAGGGGCGCGTGGATGCAAAGGGCGCAGTGATTGAGGCGCTCGACCTGAATGCCAGCGCTGAACAGCGTTTGAGCCTGAATGGCACGCTGAACTGGGAACATGAATTACGTGCCGACGCGAAACTCGACTGGCTTGATTTCCCTTGGCACCGCTTGTACCCGCTGATCGAAGAACCCCAGGTGGCTTTGCGCAAGTTCACTGGCGAGGTCTCCTACACCGGCGGCAAGTACCTGGGGAATTTCAGCGCCAATCTGGATGGCCCGGCAGGCGCGTTCAGTCTTGTCAGTCCGTTTAGTGGTGACCTGACTCAGGTCTTCCTGCCGCAGTTGGAAATGGTTGCCGGGCAGGGTAAGGCCACAGGGCATTTAAACCTGAAATTTGCCAATGGCATTGGTTGGGATACTGCGCTGGATCTGAGCGCCATCGATCCTGCCTATTGGGTCGCGCAGATGCCCGGCACCCTGGCAGGACCGTTGCGCAGCAAAGGGCAGATCAGGAACGAACAGTTGAGCCTGAATGCGGACCTGGATCTCAAGGGGCGTTTACGCGGCCAGCCTGCGGCGTTGCAGGTCAAAGCCGATGGTACCGGTGACAAATGGAACGTCGGTGTTCTTGAAGTGCGTCTCGGTGATAACCGGATTCAGGGTAATGGCAGCCTGCAGCAGCGTCTGCTCGGTCAGCTGGAAATCAACCTGCCGCGACTTGGACAACTATGGCCCGGGTTGCAAGGGCAGGTCAAAGGTCGTCTTGATGTGGCCGGAACACTACAAGCGCCGCAAGGCCAGTTGGGGCTGCAAGGCTCGCAGCTGGCTTTTCAGGACAACCAACTGAAAGCCTTGAACGTCAGTGCCAGACTCGACAATGCCCAGCGGGCCAATATCGATATCAAAGGCACCGGTATTCAAGCAGGCGACACGCAATTGGGTACGCTGGTCGTCGACGCTCAGGGTGATATCAAACGCCAACAGATGAAACTCGACTTGCAGGGACCCTTACTCAAACTGGCGATGGGGCTGGATGGCAATCTGGACAAAGGCAACTGGCGCGGACGCCTGGTCAGTGGCGATGTACAGACAGGCGGCCAGCGCTGGCAATTGCAGCAACCGGCCAGGCTGGAGCGGTTAGCTGACGGCAAGGTGAACTTTGGTGCGCATTGCTGGTTATCAGGCGCGGCCAGCTTGTGTGGTGAAGATCAGCGTTTGATGCCCGAACCGCGCCTGCGTTACCACCTCAAGAACTTTCCTCTCGACAGTCTGGCCCAGTGGTTTCCCAAGGATTTTGCCTGGAAAGGCTCGCTCAATGCTGACGTGCAACTCGACGTCCCGGCTGCGGGCCCTAACGGGCAAATCACAGTCAATGCCAGCGGTGGAACGCTACGGGTGAAGGAGAAGGCTCAATGGCTGGACTTCCCCTATGAGAGTCTGATGCTGACCAGCACGCTGACTCCAAAGCTCATCGACAGCCGTCTGGATTTTCGTGGTGAAAAGCTTGGCGCATTGCAGGTCAACGCCCGAATTGATCCTTTGGCAAAAAACAAAACGTTGAGCGGCGACTTTAGCCTGAGCGGGCTGGATCTCTCCATTGCGCGGCCATTCGTGCCCATGGTGCAGAAGCTCAATGGGCGTCTGAATGGCAGCGGTCGGCTTTCTGGAGGCCTTCTGACCCCGCAGGTGAACGGTAACGTGACCCTCAGCGGTGGCGAAATTTCCGGACCGGAGCTGCCGATGAGTTTGCAGGACCTGCAGATTCAGGCGCTGATCGCCGGAGAGAACGTTCAGCTCGATGGACGATGGAAAAGCGGCGACACCGGTGAGGGACGTCTGGCCGGGCAGATTGGCTGGAGCCAGGCGCTGGTGGTCGATCTGAGCCTCAAAGGTTCGCGCCTGCCAATCACGGTTGAACCCTACGCCAGACTCGAAGCGGCCCCCGATCTGAAAATCGCTATGCAGGACGGCCGTCTGGGTATCTCCGGCAAAGTACTGATTCCCAAAGGCACGATCACTGTCCGTGAACTGCCGCCATCCACGGTCAAGTTGTCAGGCGATACGGTGATCGTTGGGCAGCAAACGGAGGAGGGCGCGCCGCCTCTGGCGATGGCCATGGATATCGATGTTCAGGTAGGTCAGGAGAAGCTGAGTTTCACCGGCTTTGGCTTGACGGCGGACCTTGCAGGGCGGGTCCATATCGGCGACAACCTGGATACCCGTGGTGAGCTCAATCTGAACAATGGACGTTATCGCGCTTATGGGCAGCGTTTGACGATTCGCAAGGCGCGTCTGCTGTTTGCCGGACCTATTGATCAGCCGTATCTGGATGTTGAAGCGATTCGGCAAACGGATGAGGTTGTGGCGGGCATCCGCTTGTCCGGGAGCGCCGAGCAACCGACGACGACGGTGTTTTCCGAACCGGCGATGAGTCAGGAGCAAGCGTTGTCCTATCTGGTGCTGGGGCGGCCTTTGAACAACACAGGCGAAGACAGCAACGTGATGGCTCAGGCGGCGCTGGCATTAGGACTGGCAGGCAGTGAGTCGACCACTGGCAAGCTGGCCGGAGACCTGGGTATCCGGGATTTCGAGCTGGATACCTCTGGCTCAGGAGATAAAACCAACGTCGTTGCCAGCGGCAAAATCACCGATAAACTCAGCCTGCGTTATGGCGTCGGGGTGTTTGAACCCGCCAATACCATTGCCTTGCGCTATATGTTGAGCAAAAAGGTCTACCTGGAGGCCGCAAGCGGTCTGGCCAGTTCGCTGGATATTTTCTATAAGCGCGATTTTTGACCGCAGCAGGGACTGGGATGCGGCCTTAGGGGTGACGCTACGCTGTCATGGAGCAAGCCACTCCCAATGTTTGCTTCCTGATCGCGCTGTACTCTAGGTCGATCAAGACTTTCATGGTTAACTTCCGGGTCTAACCAACCCGTGGAAAAAGGATTCAGTTCATGGCTCAAGTGACTCGCAGAGGCAACCCCGTTCAAATCAATGGCGAACTGCCGAAAGTCGGTGCTGCAGCCCCGGCCTTTTCGCTGGTCGGTAGTGATCTGGCTGACGTGACCCTGGCCGATTTCGCCGGCAAGCGCAAAGTACTGAACATCTTCCCAAGCGTTGACACCCCAACCTGCGCTACCTCGGTACGCAAGTTCAACGCCCAGGCCAATAACCTGACCAACACCGTGGTGCTGTGCATCTCCGCTGATCTGCCGTTCGCCCAGGCACGCTTCTGCGGTGCGGAAGGTCTGGAAAACGTGAAGAACCTGTCCACCCTGCGTGGCGGCAAGTTCAAGGAAGACTACGGTGTTGCCATCGCTGATGGCCCGATGGTCGGTCTGACCACTCGTGCTGTGGTCGTGCTCGATGAGAACGACAAAGTGCTCTACAGCGAACTGGTTCCGGAAATCGGCCAGGAGCCTGACTACGACGCAGCGTTGGCTGTATTGAAGTAACAGTTGGTAATACTTGGACGGCCTGAATATGTTCAGGCCGTTTTCGTTTACGCTTCAGGTGCTTAACAAATGTAATGACAAGGTAAATTGCCGGTAAAGGCGCTTTGCTTGTCACGCATCTGTGCTTATTGTTCAGCCTCCTGAAAAGCCCCATCCGCAATGGTTGATTTATTCATGCAATCGTCTGGCCCCCGTAGTTCTCGTCGCTGGCTCATCAGTCTTTTGGTCCTGCTGATAATCGTCGGTTTGTGCTGGTGGTTATGGCCGAAATCTGCACCGAGCAAAGACGCCGCACACGGCAAAACCGGCGGTACGGCCTCAAGCGGCATGGCGCGCCCGGGCTTTGGCGGTTCGACCGTTGCCGTACCGGTACGGGTAGCCCCGGCGGTGCTGGGTGATTTTCCGATTTACTACAAAGCGCTTGGCACTGTGACGGCGATGAATACCATCAACGTGCGCAGTCGGGTGGCGGGCGAACTGGTCAAGATCAACTTTCAGGAAGGGCAGATGGTCAAGGCCGGGGATTTGCTGGCCGAGATCGACCCGCGCAGTTATCAGATTGCCTTGCAGCAGGCTGAAGGTACGTTGGCGACCAATCAGGCATTGCTGAAGAATGCTCAACTGGATGTGCAGCGCTACCGTGGTTTGTACGCCGAAGACAGTATCGCCAAACAGACCCTGGATACTGCCGAATCACTGGTCAATCAGTATCAGGGCACGATCAAGACCAATCAGGCGGCCGTGGGGGATGCCAGGCTCAATCTTGAGTTCACCCGGATTCGTGCGCCGATTTCTGGTCGCATTGGCCTCAAACAACTGGACGTCGGCAATCTGGTGGCGGCCAACGACACCACCGCGCTGGTAATCATCACCCAGACCAAGCCCATTACCGTTGCGTTCACACTGCCGGAGAAAGACCTGTCGGCAGTGATTTCCCGCTATCGCAGTGGCGACAAGCTGCCGGTGGAAGCGTGGGACCGTGGCGATGAGAAGCAGCAGGCCCAAGGCGTGCTGGCGAGTCTCGATAACCAGATCGATGTGGCCACCGGAACCTTGAAGTTCAAGGCCCGCTTCGATAACCAGAATGAAGTGCTGTTCCCTAACCAGTTCGTCAACGTGCATCTGCTGGCCGATACCCTCAAGCAGGCGGTACTGGTGCCGACGGCAGCAATTCAGTTCGGCACCAACGGTACCTTTGTGTACGCGATGGATGGCGACAACAAGGTCAAGATCCGGGTGCTCAAGACGGGTGCCAACAATGAACAGTTGACGGTTGTCAGCGAAGGACTGGCGGCCGGGGATCGTGTTGTACTTGAAGGTACCGACCGCCTGCGCGATGGGGCTGCGGTAGAGGTGGTCAGCGACAGCAAAGACGTACCGAGTACCCCAGGTCAGCAATTGCAGGGCAAGCCGGGCAAGAACAGCGATGAGTCGGCGTCGGCAGGCAAGGCGGAAAGCACGCGCGCATGAACATCTCCCGACTGTTCATCCTGCGTCCGGTCGCGACGACCCTGAGCATGCTGGCCATCGTGTTGGCCGGCTTGATCGCGTACAAATTGCTGCCGGTTTCGGCGCTGCCGCAAGTCGATTACCCGACGATCCGGGTGATGACGCTGTATCCAGGCGCCAGTCCGCAAGTCATGACCAGTGCGGTAACAGCACCGCTGGAGCGTCAATTCGGGCAAATGCCGGGCCTCAGCCAGATGGCGTCTACCAGTTCTGGTGGTGCGTCGGTGATCACCCTGCGATTCAGTCTTGATCTGAACATGGATGTGGCCGAGCAGTCGGTACAGGCGGCGATCAACGCCGCGACCAATCTTTTGCCCACGGATTTGCCCGCGCCCCCGGTCTACAACAAGGTCAATCCGGCTGATACCCCGGTCCTGACTCTGGCGATTACTTCCAAGACCATGTTGTTGCCCAAACTCAACGATCTGGTCGATACGCGCATGGCGCAGAAAATTTCCCAGATCAGCGGCGTCGGCATGGTCAGCATTGCCGGTGGTCAACGTCAGGCGGTCAGGATCAAGGTCAACCCCGATGCGCTGGCAGCCAATGGCCTGAACCTGGCGGATGTACGCACACTGATTGGTGCGTCCAACGTCAACCAGCCCAAGGGTAACTTCGACGGCCCGACCCGGGTTTCGATGCTCGATGCCAACGATCAGCTCAAATCTCCTGAGGAGTACGCCAATCTGATTCTGGCCTACAGCAACGGCGCACCGCTGCGACTCAAGGATGTGGCCGAAATTGTTGATGGTGCCGAGAACGAGCGTCTCGCGGCCTGGGCCAACGAAAATCAGGCCGTGTTGCTCAACATCCAGCGCCAGCCGGGTGCGAACGTGATTGAGGTCGTGGATCGTATCAAGGCGCTCCTGCCGAGCATCACTGACAATTTGCCTGCGGGCCTCGATGTGGCAGTACTGACGGATCGCACGCAGACGATCCGGGCCTCGGTCAAAGACGTGCAGCACGAACTGCTGATCGCCATCGTGCTGGTGGTCCTGGTGACGTTTCTGTTCTTGCGTCGCTTCAGTGCGACGATCATTCCGTCGATTGCCGTACCGCTGTCGCTGGTGGGTACCTTCGGGGTGATGTATCTGGCGGGCTTTTCGGTCAACAACCTGACGTTGATGGCCATGACCATCGCCACCGGCTTTGTGGTCGATGACGCCATCGTCATGCTGGAAAACATCTCGCGGCATATCGAAGAAGGCGAAACGCCGATGCAGGCGGCGCTCAAGGGCGCGAAGCAGATTGGCTTTACCCTTGTGTCGCTGACCATTTCGCTGATTGCCGTGTTGATTCCCCTGCTGTTCATGGCTGACGTCGTGGGGCGGTTGTTCCGTGAATTCGCGATCACCCTGGCAGTGGCGATCCTGATCTCGCTGGTGGTTTCGCTGACGCTGACGCCGATGATGTGTGCCCGGTTGCTCAAGCGTGAACCCAAGGAAGAAGATCAAAGCCGCTTCTATCGTGCCAGCGGTGCCTGGCTGGACTGGCTGGTTGAGGCCTACGGCAACAAGTTGCGCTGGGTGCTCAAGCATCAACCGCTGACTTTGCTGGTGGCGATTGGCACTCTGGCGTTGACCGTTTTTCTCTACATGGTCGTGCCCAAAGGGTTTTTTCCGGTGCAGGACACCGGCGTCATTCAGGGCATCTCCGAGGCGCCGCAATCGGTTTCCTTCGCCGCCATGAGCGAACGCCAGCAATCTTTGGCGAAGATCATTCTGCAAGACCCTGACGTGGCCAGTCTTTCCTCCTACATTGGGGTTGATGGCGATAACGCAACGCTTAACAGCGGTCGTCTGCTGATTAACCTGAAGTCCCACGGTGAGCGGGATGTCACCGCAACGCAGATTATCCAGCGCTTGCAGCCGCAACTGGACAAGCTGTCCGGTATTCGACTGTTTCTACAGCCGGTACAGGACCTGACTATCGAAGACCGGGTCAGTCGTACCCAGTATCAATTCAGCATGTCGTCCCCGGACGCCGAGCTGCTGAGCTTGTGGAGCGGGCGGCTGGTGGATGCGTTGAGCAAGCGCCCGGAACTGACTGACGTCGCCAGTGACCTGCAGGACAAGGGTTTGCAGGTCTATCTGGCAATCGATCGGGATGCGGCGAGCCGGCTGGGCGTGACCGTAGCGAATATCACTGACGCGTTGTATGACGCTTTCGGCCAACGGCAGATTTCGACGATCTACACTCAGGCCAGCCAGTACCGGGTGGTGTTGCAGGCCGCCACGGCTAGCGAGCTGGGGCCTGAGGCGCTTGATCAGATCCACGTGAAGACTACCGATGGTGCGCAGGTCAAACTGTCGAGTCTGGCGCGAGTTGAACAGCGTCAGGCGCAACTGGCCATTGCGCATATGGGGCAATTCCCGGCCGTCATGATGTCTTTCAATCTGGCGCCTGATGTGGCGCTGGGCGCCGCCGTCGAGATTATTCAGCAGGTCGAAAAAGACATCGGTATGCCAATTGGCGTGCAGACCGAGTTCCAGGGTGCCGCTCAGGCCTTCCAGGCATCGTTGTCCAGCACCTTGCTGCTGATCCTCGCGGCGGTCGTGACCATGTACATCGTGCTGGGTGTGCTGTACGAGAGCTACATTCACCCAATCACCATTCTGTCGACCCTGCCGTCGGCAGCCGTCGGTGCTTTGTTGGCCTTGCTGATCAGTGGCAACGACTTGGGCATGATCGCGATTATCGGCATCATCCTGTTGATCGGCATCGTCAAGAAAAACGCCATCATGATGATCGACTTCGCCCTCGACGCCGAACGTAACCGGGGCGTGGATCCTGAAACGGCTATTTACGAAGCAGCGCTGCTACGTTTCCGGCCGATTCTCATGACCACCATGGCGGCTTTGTTTGGCGCTGTGCCGTTGATGCTGGCGAGCGGTTCCGGCGCAGAACTGCGTCAACCGTTGGGTCTGGTGATGGTCGGCGGCTTGATGTTGAGCCAGGTGTTGACCCTGTTCACGACGCCGGTGATTTACCTGTACTTTGATCGCATGGGACGTCGCTGGGGCCGTAAACCGGACGCTGATGCACGTCTGGAGCAGGCTGACGCATGAACCTGTCCGGTCCCTTCATACGCAGGCCGGTAGCAACCATGCTGCTGAGCCTGGCGATCATGCTGCTCGGCGGTGTCAGCTTCGGCCTGCTGCCAGTGGCACCGCTGCCAAACATGGATTTCCCGGTCATCGTGGTGTCCGCGAGTTTGCCGGGGGCCAGCCCCGAGATCATGGCCTCCAGTGTCGCTACACCGCTGGAGCGTTCACTGGGTTCGATTGCCGGTATCAACACCATGAGCAGTCGTTCGAGCCAGGGTTCTACGCGGGTCATCCTGCAATTTGATCTGGATCGCGACATCAACGGCGCGGCGCGAGAAGTGCAGGCGGCGATCAATGCCTCGCGCAATCTGTTGCCCAGCGGCATGCGCAGCATGCCGACCTACAAGAAGGTCAATCCGTCCCAGGCGCCTATCATGGTCCTGTCGCTGACCTCCGAGGTGCTGGAAAAAGGTGAGCTTTACGATCTGGCGTCGACCATTCTTTCCCAAAGCCTGTCCCAGGTCAGCGGAGTGGGCGAGGTACAGATCGGCGGCAGCTCGTTGCCAGCGGTGCGCATCGAACTCGAGCCGCAATTGCTTGATCAGTACGGCGTGTCCCTCGATGAGGTGCGTACGGCAATCAACGCCGCCAACGTGCGTCGTCCGAAGGGCGCGGTGGAAAACTCCAAGTACAACTGGCAAGTACAGGCCAACGACCAACTGGAAAAAGCCTCGGATTATGAGTCGCTGATCATTCGTTATCAGGATGGCGCAGCGTTGCGCCTCAAGGACGTCGCCAAGGTCAGCGATGGCGTCGAGAACCGCTACAACTCAGGTTTCTTCAACAAAAAAGCGGCGGTGCTGCTGGTGATCAACCGGCAGGCGGGGGCCAACATCATTGAGACCGTCGCGCAGATCAAGGCACAGTTGCCAGCGCTGGAAGCCGTATTGCCCGCCAGCGCCACACTGAATCTGGCACTGGATCGTTCGCCAGTCATCAAGGCGACGCTGCACGAAGCAGAAATGACGCTGCTGATTGCCGTCATTCTGGTAATCCTTGTGGTTTACCTGTTTCTTGGCAACTTCCGGGCCTCGCTGATTCCGACGCTGGCCGTGCCGGTGTCGCTGGTGGGCACCTTCGCGATTATGTACCTGTACGGGTTTTCCCTGAATAACCTGTCGCTGATGGCGCTGATTCTGGCCACCGGGCTGGTGGTCGATGACGCCATTGTGGTGTTGGAAAACATTTCCCGACACATCGACAAGGGGCTCGCCCCGATGCAGGCGGCGTACCTGGGAGCCAAAGAAGTTGGCTTCACCTTGCTGGCGATGAACGTGTCGCTGGTGGCGGTGTTCATCTCGATCCTGTTCATGGGCGGACTGGTGGAAAGCCTGTTTCGCGAGTTCTCGATCACGCTCTCGGCGTCGATCATTGTTTCGCTGTTGGTGTCCTTGACGTTGACGCCCATGCTCTGCGCGCGCTGGCTCAAGCCCCATGTGCCGGGCAGCGAGAACAAGTTGCAGCGCTGGAGCAGCCGGGTCAACGATCGCATGGTCGAGGGCTACGACCGGAGTCTGGGCTGGGTGATGCGCCATCGACGTCTGACGCTGTTCAGTCTGCTGGTGACGGTGGTGGTGAACGTCGCGTTGTATGTCGTGGTGCCCAAGACATTCTTGCCAACCCAGGACACCGGGCAACTGATGGGCTTCGTGCGGGGGGACGATGGGCTGTCGTTTACGGTCATGCAACCCAAAATGGAAATATTCCGCGACGCGATTCTTGCCGACCCGGCCGTAGACACAGTGGCAGGCTTCATCGGCGGCACCAACGGCACCAACAACGCATTCATGCTGGTACGCCTCAAGCCCATCTCGGAGCGCAAGCTCACCGCCGAGCAGGTGGTGGAGCGCTTGCGCAAGGAAATGCCCAAAGTGCCAGGCGGGCGGGTATTCCTGTCCCCTGATCAGGATCTGCAGCTGGGGGGCGGCAGGGAGCAGACCACTTCGGCGTATCAGTACATCCTGCAAAGCGGCGATCTCAATGCACTGCGTCAGTGGTACCCCAAAGTGGTCGCTGCGCTCAAGTCACTGCCGGAGCTGACCGCCATCGACGCCCGCGAAGGACGCGGTGCCCAGCAAGTCACCCTGCAAGTCGATCGCGATGCCGCCAAACGTCTGGGCATCGATATGGACATGGTCACCGCTGTGCTCAACAACGCCTATAGCCAGCGTCAGGTGTCGACTATTTACGACAGTCTCAACCAGTACAAAGTGGTGATGGAGGTCAATCCAAAGTTTGCTCAGGATCCTGCCACTCTTGAACAGGTTCAGGTGATTACCGCTGACGGCAATCGTGTGCCGCTGTCGAGCATTGCTCGCTATGAACGCAGCCTCGCCGATGACACGGTTTCCCATGACGGGCAGTTCGCTTCGGAGAACATCTCGTTTGATCTGGCCGAAGGCTACAGCCTCGATCAGGCCACCGTCGCCATTGAGCGCGCCGTCGCTGAAGTCGGCTTGCCGTCGGACGTCATTGCCAAAATGGCCGGCACTGCCGATGCGTTCGCCGCAACCCAGAAGAGCCAACCGTGGATGATCCTTGGGGCGTTACTGGCGGTCTATCTGGTGCTGGGTATCCTTTATGAAAGCTACATTCACCCACTCACGATTTTGTCCACGTTGCCGTCGGCCGGGGTAGGGGCTTTGCTCAGCATTTATGTCTTGGGTTCGCAGTTCAGTCTGATCTCGCTACTGGGGCTGTTTTTGCTGATCGGGGTGGTGAAGAAAAACGCGATTATGATGATCGACCTGGCGCTGCAACTGGAGCGCGACAGTGGCATGACGCCGGAGGCATCGATTCGCGCTGCCTGCCTGCAACGTCTGCGGCCAATTCTGATGACAACCATGGCGGCCATTCTCGGCGCCTTGCCACTGCTGTTGAGCACAGCGGATGGCGCAGAGATGCGTCGTCCATTGGGTCTGTGCATCATTGGCGGTCTGGTCTTCAGCCAAATCCTGACCCTTTACACCACCCCGGTGGTTTACCTTTATCTCGACCGTTTACGTCATCGCTTCAACAAATGGCGTGGCGTGCGCACCGATGCCGCTCTGGAAACTCCGCTATGACTGCACAGCAGAAGATCAAACCCTTCAAGCACCGGCCTGGACGCACGCTGTGCCTGGCGTTGTGTGTTGCGCTATTGAGCGCCTGTGCGGTCGGCCCGGATTACCAAAAGCCTGAAATGGCGACGCCTGCTCAGTTCAAAGCAGCAGAAGGCTGGACCCAGGCCACGCCCAGTGACGCGATTGCCCGAGGAGCCTGGTGGGAAATTTACGGCGATGCGCAGCTCAACGGGCTGGTAGAAAAGCTCAACAGCTCCAATCAGACAGTCGCCCAGTACGAGGCGCAGTATCGTCAGGCCAAGGCGCTGGTGCGCAGTTCTCGCGGAGCGTTCTTCCCGACGCTGGATTTGTCCGCTGGCAAGACCCGTTCAAGCCAGGGCACGGGCAGCAGCAGTTCAAGCCTGAGCAGTTCCAGCAGTGGTATTCGTGACACCTACAACACCCAGTTGGGTGTCAGCTGGGAAGCGGATATCTGGGGCAAGTTGCGCCGCGGGCTGGAAGCCGATACCGCCAGTGCTCAGGCAAGTCTTGCCGACCTTGCTGCCATGCAGTTGAGCCTGCAATCGGAGCTGGTGCAGAACTACCTGCAGTTGCGGGTGATTGACGAGCAAAAACGTCTGCTGGAGGCCACAGTCGAGGCGTACCAGCGTTCGTTGACGCTGACCCAGAATCAATACCGCGCCGGAATTTCCGGGCGTGACTCAGTGGCCCAAGCGCAAACCCAACTGAAAAGTACCCAGGCCGATCTGATCGATCTGGTCTGGCAGCGGGCGCAATTCGAGAATGCGATTGCCGTGCTGATGGGCCAAGCACCGGCGGATTTCAATCTGGCGGCAACCACATCGATACCGGCGTTGCCGGCGATTCCTCTGGAGTTGCCCTCGCAGTTGCTTGAGCGTCGACCGGATATCGCGGCTGCCGAGCGCTCGGTGATGGCGGCAAATGCCAACATCGGTATCGCCAAGGCGGCGTATTACCCGGACCTGACCCTGAGCATGAGCGGCGGTTACAGCAGCAGCACGTTCTCCAACTGGATCACTTTGCCCAACCGTTTCTGGTCGGTCGGTCCGCAACTGGCGATGACGCTGTTCGACGGCGGTCAGCGTTCGGCCGAAGTCGACCGCACTGAAGCGGTCTACGATCAGACGGTGGCGCAGTATCGACAGACTGTTCTGACTGGTTTCCAGGAAGTGGAAAATTACCTGACCCAGCTCAAAGTCTATGAAGACGAAGCGAGCGTGCGCGCAGAGGCCCTGGATGCAGCCCGTGAGTCGCTGCGCCTCACCAACAATCAATACAAGGCGGGGCTGATCGGTTATCTGGACGTGGTCAACGTTCAGACCACCGCTCTGAGCAACGAGCGCAGCGTGCTGACCTTGCTGCAAAGCCGTCTGATTGCCAGTGTTCAACTGATCGCTGCGCTGGGCGGTGGCTGGAACGCGCAGAATGGTCTGGATATTCAGGCGGGTAAAGAGTAGGGACTGATTTCGCTGCGGTGATTCATGAAGAGCTTGAGTTGGAATCCGATCAAGCTCTGCTCCCACTGGAGCGACAGCTTTCACGTTGGCTCACACTTATCACATCGAATACTTCTGGTTGATGGCTATGCGCCATATTTTCGACGAGTGACCGCCACACCCTAATGAACAAACGGTAGAATCGTGTTTTTGACTGGGCATGGATACGCTCATTTATCCAGGTCGCGGTCATCCATGCTGATTGGCAGTTACTCCACCTCGTTGGTGCTGGTTTCAATTTTCGTCGCAATCCTCGCTTCCTACACCGCCCTTGATCTTGCCGGGCGGATTGCTTCGGCGAAAGGGCGGGCCGCGGCCATCTGGATGGCTGGTGGCGCTTGCTCCATGGGCGTTGGCATCTGGTCCATGCACTTTATCGGCATGCTGGCGTTCGATTTGCCTATCGAACTGGCCTTCGATGTCCCCATTACCTGCCTGTCCTTGATGATTGCCATTCTGTCCTCAGGGTTTGCCCTGTGGCTGGTCGGCCAGCCGCAAATGCCTGCGTCATTGCTGGGGTTGGGGGCAGTATTCATGGGCGCAGGCATTAGCGCTATGCACTACATCGGCATGGCGTCCCTTCGCATGTATCCGGGGATAACCTATGAGCCCGCCACCGTGCTGGCTTCACTGGGGATTGCCATTGCGGCTTCGGCTGCCGGGCTCTGGATCGCCTTTCAGCTGCGTCAACAGACCCCGCATGTGCTGCTCGCCCGTGGCGCTGCGGCAGTGGTAATGGGGATGGCGATCGTCGGCATGCATTACACCGGGATGGCTGCCGCCAGCTTTTCCGATGACAGTTTCTGCGGCGCGCTCGCTGACGGCATTCACTTCAGCGGGCTGTTCTCACTGGTGTTGGTGGCGACCCTGGCGGTATTGACGTTCACGTTGCTGACGTCAATTCTCGATGCAAGGCTTGAGGCCAGAACCGCAGAGCTGTCCCAATCCCTGATCAGCCTCAATCGCGAGCTGACGCATCAAGCGCTGCACGACACGCTGACGGGCTTGCCTAACCGGGTTTTGCTGGCCGAGCGTATTGATCAGGCTATGCAACGTATTGATACCGGAGGCGGCTGCTTTGCCCTGATGTTCATGGACCTTGACGGCTTCAAACCGGTCAACGATGCCTTTGGGCATCATGTCGGGGACCAGTTGCTGCGCGATGTGGGGCTGCGTTTACGGGCCAATCTGCATCGCCGCGATACATTGGCGCGCATCGGCGGTGATGAGTTTGTACTGCTGGTGGAGGTGGAAGATATTCATGATGCGCCGAGCATCGCCGCACGACAGGTCAATCTGATTGCACAGCCGTTCCATATCGCCGATCAACTGCTGCAAATCTCAGTCAGTATCGGCATCGCGCTTTATCCGGGGTGCGGGCAGAGTCAGGAAGAGCTGCTGATGAACGCCGATGCTGCGATGTACCACGCCAAGGCCGCCGGCAAAAACGGTTATAGCTTCTTCGACGCCAGCATGAACACCAACGCGCGCAATCAGCTGGAGTTGTTGCAGGAACTGCGTGTTGCCCTCAAATACAAACACTTCTGCCTGTTCTATCAGCCTAAGTTCGATGCCGTCAGCGGCAAACCTGTCGGTGCCGAGGCACTGTTGCGCTGGAATCATCCGCAGAAAGGTCTGTTGTTGCCGGACGCCTTTATTGGCCTTGCAGAAAAGACCGGGCTGATTGTGAGTATCGGCGAGTGGGTCCTGGATGAAGCGTGCCGACAGATGCGTATCTGGGCAGACATGGGGTATGACGACTGGCGCATTGCGGTCAATCTTTCGACCCTGCAGTTCTGCCATTCCAGTCTGGTGGACACGGTTGCGAAAGCGCTGGAACGTCATCGTCTTCCCGCCAATAGCCTGACCCTGGAAATCACTGAAACCACCGCAATGAGTGACGCCGACGCGAGCGTTGCCGTCCTGCGCCAGCTATCGGAAATGGGCGTTGATCTGTCCATTGATGATTTCGGCACCGGGTATTCGAGCCTGATGTATCTCAAGCGGCTGCCCGCCAACGAGCTGAAAATTGATCGCGGTTTTGTCCGTGATCTGGAGCATGACAGCGATGATGCGGCGATCATTTCCGCTATTGTCGCGGTGGGGCAGGCGCTGAATCTGCGGATCGTCGCCGAAGGCATCGAGACCGATCGCCAGCAGCGTTTCCTGACCCGGCTGGGGTGTGATTCCCTGCAAGGCTATCTGCTTGGCCATCCGCTGCCGCCCGAGCGCTTCATGGCTGAAATCGACGCCGCCAGAGGCGTTACCGCTCTGGCGGTCTAGACTGGTAATCTTCGAACAGTTTCTGACACCTCGTTGCTGTGCAGTGAAGGTTGGCTTTTATCAAACAATGCAGTTTTCCAGATTGGACGCATCCCAGTAGCTCACCGAGGTTACGAACCCAGCGATCACGGTATGTCTGACACTCCGCCCTCGCGGACCTCGTGTCCTCGGCGAGCACCTAAAGATCGAATGGTTGCCTGGATTCAGCAAGGTGCCAGTTTTTGCAGGGGATGCAATTTCAATTCAGCATTTCAGCGTTTCGTTTGATCAGCGTCATGCGTACTTCTACAGGAGACATTTATGGATAAAGTTCTCATCATCACGGGCGGTTCCCGTGGTATTGGCGCCGCCACTGCATTGCTTGCAGCAGCGCAAGGCTACCGGATCTGCATCAACTACCTTTCCGATCACCAGGTTGCCGAAAAGATCTGTGACCAGATCCGCGCATTGGGTGCATCAGTCATCGCCGTTCAGGCTGATGTCAGCAACGAAGATGAAATTGTCCGGCTTTTCGCCAGAGTTGATGCTGAGTTCGGGCCGGTGACCCATCTGGTCAACAATGCTGCAACCGTCGCTCATGCGTCCCGTGTCGAAGAACTGACCGAGTTCCGCCTGCTGAAAATGATGATGACCAACGTGGTCGGTCCGATTCTATGCAGCAAGCACGCGTTGCTGCGCATGTCGCCGCGTCACGGTGGCAAAGGCGGCAGCATCGTCAATGTGTCCTCGGTGGCATCGCGTCTCGGCTCACCCGGCGAATACGTTGATTACGCAGCCTCCAAAGGCGCGCTCGACACCTTCACCACCGGTCTGGCCCGCGAAGTGGCAGGCGAGGGCATACGCGTCAATGCCGTGCGGCCAGGCTATATATTTACCGACTTCCATGCCTTGAGCGGCGACCCGCAGCGTGTCAGCAAGCTGGAGCCCGGCATACCCATGGGCCGTGGCGGCGTCGCCGAAGAAGTTGCCGAAGCGATTGTCTGGTTGCTCTCGGAGAAGGCGTCGTATGCGACCGGTACATTCATCGATCTCGGCGGTGGCCGCTCCTAGTTCGTCACCATCGAGTGAATGATCCGTCCCAGGGTCTGCATGGCTTTATCCGATGCATCGTTCCAGATGCCGCCATAGTTGAGGCGAATGCAGTGACCAAAGCGTCGGGTCGGAGAAAAGATCGGTCCCGGTGCGATGCTGATTCCTTGGGCCAGCGCTGTTTTGAACACTTGCAGCGAGTCCACCTGCTCCGGCAGTTCCAGCCACAGGAAATAGCCGCCTTCTGGCTGACTGACTCTGGTCTGCCCCGGAAAGTATCGGGCAATGGCGCCTAGCATCGCCCGCTGCTGATCCTCGAGGGCGTAGCGCAATTTACGCAGGTGTCGGTCATAACCGCCGTGCTGTAGATAGTCGGCAATTGCCGCCTGAGCGGGCATTGACGCACACAGTGAGGTCATCAGCTTCAGGCGTTCGATTTTCTGTGCATAACGCCCGGCGGCTACCCAACCAATTCGGTAACCAGGGGCCAGGCTTTTGGCGAACGAACCGCAATGCAGCACCAGACCTTCGGTATCGAAAGCCTTGGCCGGTTTTGGCGCATGGGGACCGTAATACAGTTCTGCGTAGACGTCGTCTTCAATCAGCGGTACCTGATGTTCTCGAAGCAACTCCACCAACGACCGCTTTCGCGCTTCAGGGACCAGCGCGCCAGTGGGGTTCTGGAAGCTGGTCATGCACCAGCACGCCTTGATCGGGTGGCGCTGGAGCGTCTGCGCCAGGATGTCCAGATCGATCCCGTCGCGTGGATGGACCGGGATTTCCACCGCTTTGAGTTTCAGGCGTTCCAGGACCTGCAAACAGGCATAAAACGCCGGAGCCTCGATGGCAACCAGATCGCCGGGCTGCGTGACGGCCTGCAGACACAGATTGAGCGCTTCCAGTGCGCCATTGGTAATCAGCAGTTCCTCCATGGGCAGTATCAGCCCGCCGACCATGTAGCGCAGAGCAATCTGGCGCCGCAGTTGCGGGTGGCCCGGCGACATGTCGGTGACCACCATGCGCGGGTCCATGTCCCGACTCGCGCTGGCCAGTGAGCGTGACAAACGCTGCATCGGGAACAGCATCGGGCTGGGGAACGCAGAGCCAAAGGGCACGGTGTTCGGGTCTTTGATGGAGCCCAGCACGGAGAACACCAACTCGCTGACATCCACCTCAGTGGACTCACCCACCTGAGGGGCTGTCAGCGGTTCGCTGAAGCTGCGACCGGATTGATCCAGCGCCTTGGCATTGACGAAATAGCCGGAGCGCGGCCGGGCACGAATCAACCCACGCCGTTCCAACAGGTAATACGCTTGAAACACGGTCGATGGGCTGATGCCGTGGGTTTGACTCGCATAGCGTACCGAGGGCACGCGCTGCCCGGGAGCCAGCACGCCGGTTCTGATCAGTTCGGCGATATTATCGGCGTATTGTTCGTAGCGCTTCATGAGGTCTCGCGGGCTCTGCTCGATCATCCTGGGCGCTCATCTCTATCACTAAAACAGTCAGCGATAGGGTGAGCGTTCAGGTGTATTGAGAACAGAGCCAGCTTAACGATAAAAAACCGGATCAGATACCACCGGCCATGGGGTATTGCTGGGTCAGATTACTGTCAGCGTACCCGGTTCATCCCGGTCCACGGTGTGATGGCGCAAGTCTTTGGCGCTGTAGAGGGTGAGGGCGTCGGCTTCTGCTTCAGTGATGGGCACCTTGACGCCATCAATCTCCGCTTCAGACATATGGGTTTCATCGTTGGTGGTGATCGATACGTCAGCAGTAACACTGCTGTAGCGCACCCCGTCGATTTCGGCTGAACAGTGCTGGTTGGTCGAATCGAATAGCAAAGGCATGGTGATCTCCTTTTCACATGGACTACCTGATTTACGACCTTGCCGACGACTGAGTGTTAGTTCAGCACTCCTGCCGCTTGTCGCTGTCCATTTGCCTACAGAAAGTCATACCGGGTGCAGGCTCTCTGCGAAGCTTTTGCAGGAGCTGCCGGGTTTGTCCCTCAAGATCCTCCCCAAGGAGCAACAATGAATGCATGGTGGCAAGAAGTCTGGGTAACGCTGCAATCCGAATTTTCCGATATCACTGATGCCTCACAACTAACCCGAATCACAGTGCGGCTCACGCTTGCGGCCGTGCTGGGCGGGATTCTGGGGTTTGAACGGGAGCACAAGGGCAAGGCCGCAGGTGTACGCACGCATATGCTGGTGGCGATGGGCGCGGCCCTGTTTGTTCTCGCTCCAGACATGTCGGGTGCTGACGACGCTGCTCTGAGCCGGGTGATTCAAGGCATCGTCGCTGGTATTGGCTTTCTGGGGGCCGGGACGATCCTCAAGGATCGCGCGCAACACACCGATCAGGTCAAGGGCCTGACCACCTCCGCAGGGTTATGGATGACCGCCGCAATCGGAATCGCGGCGGGTATGGGGCGTGAGGCCACGGCGGTATTAAGTACCGTTTTGGCCTTGGGGATCCTGAGTCTGATGCCAATAGTGGTCAATAAAATCGACCCTTCCGAAGAAAATCCGGACAAACAGGACGGCTCGGAAAAACCCTGACGGGCACCGTTACTCTGGAAAATCTTCACCCAGAATCGCGGGCGGCTCGTTGGGTGGCGGGTCGCCGATAGGCTCTGGGGTTACCTCCGGCGGGGTCGATGGCGGCTCCTTATCGGTGGGCGGCACCGGCAAGGCTGGATCGTCGATCATCGGATCAGGTGTTTCGGCTGGGACAGGAATGCTCATTGAGTCACCTCTACGTTTGGGGATGCATAGGGCAAATACGGTTGCAACGTGACATTTTCTGGACACGCCTGTTTTTGGACCGCAGGCATTCACGGATGGCTCAAGTGATTAGCGGGCGCGGCTCTGATCTGCGTCTAAGCTGACAGTCGTCATGCGTGACCGGACTGCAAACCTCTTTGAACTTTTCCCGTCGGGGACCGCTCGGAAACCAGTAGGCCGGATTCAGTCAATTGACTGTGGCCGCCAGAAAATTCTTGCTCAGGTAGCCGGCGGTAAGGCGGCCTGACCATCGTCAATGCATGGATTGCACAGGAGCGTCCCCCAGGGGCGTGAGGAGTGATGCTCGATGAATGTGACCGCTGATCAACCGTATGGCCCGGATTCCCTGGCCCGTGATGTTCCAAACCCGACTCGACCTTTACCTTTGACTCAAGCCCTGCAATTGCCGCGCATCGTGATTGAAGACACGACTCCGGTCATCGAGGGTGGCCTGTTTGCTGTCAAAGGCATTATCGGCCAGCCCGTCACAGTGACCAGCAAGGTGTTTGCTGACGGTCATGACAAGCTGGCCGTGCACATCCGCTGGCGTTCGGTGACTGAAGAAAACTGGCATAGCGCGCCTATGCAGGAGTTGGGAAATGACAGCTGGGTAGGCGAGTTCACCCCGACTGCTGTTAGCCGTTACATTTTCCGGCTGGAAGCATGGATCGATCAGTTCGCCAGCTATCGCTATGAGCTGGAGAAGAAGTTCGGTGCCGGCGTTTCGATCGAGCTGGAGTTGACTGAAGGCCGGATTCACCTCGAACACGCCGCTGAGCGCAGCTCGGGCGAACTCAAGGAACAGATTCTTGGCGTGTTGGCCGAGCTTGAAAAGGCTGAGCCTGAAGCCCGCGTGGCTATGCTGCTGAACAGCGAAACGTCGGGGCTGATGAGTCAGGCCGACAACCACGCGTTCCTGAGTCGCAGCATTGAGTTCCCTCTCGATGTAGAGCGTGAGTTGGCGCAATTTGCCAGTTGGTACGAACTGTTCCCGCGTTCGATCACTGATGATCCCGAGCGTCACGGCACCTTTAATGACGTGCACAGCCGGTTGCCGACGATTCGCGACATGGGCTTCGACGTGTTGTATTTCCCGCCGATTCATCCCATCGGCCGCGCCCATCGCAAAGGGCCTAACAACTCCCTGACGGCTGGTCCGGATGATCCTGGCAGCCCTTATGCCATCGGCAGCGAAGACGGCGGCCACGACGCGATTCATCCGCAGTTGGGTAGCCGTGAAGACTTCCGCAATCTGGTAGCCGCTGCCGCTGAGCATGGTCTTGAAATCGCCCTCGATTTCGCGATTCAGTGTTCGCAGGATCACCCTTGGCTCAAAGAACATCCGGGCTGGTTTACCTGGCGTCCGGACGGCACGATCCGTTATGCGGAAAATCCGCCTAAAAAGTATCAGGACATCGTTAACGTCGATTTTTATGCGCCAGACGCTATTCCGGGCCTGTGGCTGGAATTGCGCGACGTGGTGCTGGGCTGGGTCGAGGAGGGCGTGAAGATTTTCCGGGTCGACAACCCGCACACCAAACCGTTGCCTTTCTGGCAGTGGATGATCGATGACGTTCGCAGTCAGCACCCGGACGTGATGTTCCTTGCGGAAGCCTTCACCAAACCAGCGATGATGGCGCGGCTGGGCAAGGTTGGTTACTCCCAGAGCTACACCTATTTCACCTGGCGCAACACCAAGGCCGAGCTGTCGCAGTACTTCACCGAGCTTAATCAGGCTCCGTGGCGTGATTGCTACCGGCCGAACTTCTTCGTCAACACACCCGATATCAATCCGCACTTCTTGCATGAGTCCGGGCGGGCCGGATTCCTCATTCGTGCAGCGTTGGCAACCATGGGTTCGGGGCTGTGGGGCATGTATTCCGGCTTCGAACTGTGTGAGTCGGCGCCAGTACCGGGCAAGGAAGAATATCTGGACTCCGAGAAGTACCAGTTGCGCCCTCGGGACTACACCGCGCCTGGCAACATTATTGCCGAGATTGCGCAGCTCAATCGGATTCGCCGCCAGAATCCAGCGTTGCACACCCATCTGGGCTTGAAGCTGTACACGGCCTGGAACGACAACATTCTGTATTTCGGCAAGCGCAGCGCCGATGGCAGCAACTTTGTTCTGGTTGCCGTCAACCTTGATCCATTCAATGCGCAGGAAGCGCATTTCGAATTGCCATTGTGGGAAATGGGTTTACCAGATGACGCGGCTACCTCCGGCGAGGATTTGATGACCGGACACCGCTGGACCTGGTACGGAAAGTCTCAGTTCATGCGTATTGATCCCGCGTATCAGCCTTTCGGCATCTGGCGTATCCAGTCCAATTAACAGGGAATGAATCATGGCAAAGAAACCCAAGAGCGCGGCCTTCATTAAAGACCCGCTCTGGTACAAGGATGCAGTGATTTATCAGGTCCACGTGAAATCGTTCTTCGATTCCAATAACGATGGCATCGGCGACTTCCCTGGTCTGATCTCCAAGCTGGATTACATTGCCGAACTGGGTGTAAACACCATCTGGTTGCTGCCGTTCTACCCGTCGCCACGTCGTGATGATGGTTATGACATTGCCGAATACAAAGGGGTGCACAGCGACTACGGCACCATGGCGGATGCAAAGAAGTTCATCGCCGAAGCGCACAAACGCGGTTTGCGGGTAATCACTGAACTGGTGATCAACCACACCTCGGATCAGCACCCCTGGTTCCAGAAGGCTCGTAAGGCCAAGAAGGGTTCCAAGGCGCGGGATTTCTACGTCTGGTCTGATACCGACGACAAATACGACGGCACGCGGATTATTTTTCTCGACACCGAAAAGTCCAACTGGACCTGGGATCCGGTCGCTGAGCAGTATTTCTGGCACCGCTTCTATTCCCACCAGCCGGATCTGAATTTCGATAACCCGCTGGTGATGGAAGCCGTGTTAGACGTGATGCGTTACTGGCTGGACATGGGCATTGATGGCCTGCGTCTGGACGCGATTCCGTACCTGATCGAGCGCGACGGGACCAACAACGAAAATCTGCCTGAAACCCACACGGTGCTTAAACAGATTCGTGCGGAAATCGATGCCAACTATCCTGATCGCATGCTCCTGGCGGAGGCCAACCAGTGGCCGGAAGACACCCAGCTGTACTTCGGTGATAAAAAGGGCGATGACGGTGATGAGTGCCATATGGCGTTCCACTTTCCGTTGATGCCACGCATGTACATGGCGCTGGCCCAGGAAGACCGCTTCCCGATCACCGATATCCTGCGGCAGACCCCGGAGATTCCGGCTAACTGTCAGTGGGCTATCTTCCTGCGCAACCACGATGAGCTGACCCTGGAAATGGTCACCGATCGCGAGCGCGATTACTTGTGGAACTACTACGCCGCTGACCGCCGCGCACGAATCAATCTGGGTATCCGTCGACGTCTGGCGCCATTAGTGCAGCGCGATCGTCGCCGCGTCGAGCTGCTCAACAGCATGCTCTTGTCGATGCCGGGTACGCCGACGTTGTACTACGGCGACGAGATTGGCATGGGCGACAACATCTACCTCGGTGACCGGGATGGGGTGCGAACTCCAATGCAGTGGACCATCGACCGTAATGGCGGCTTCTCGCGCGCTGATCCGGCAAGTCTGGTGCTGCCGCCGATCATGGATCCGCTGTACGGCTTTCAGTCAGTCAACGTGGAAACCCAGAACAACGATCCGCATTCGCTGCTGAACTGGAATCGGCGCATGTTGGCTGTGCGCAAGCAGCAGAAGGCGTTCGGGCGCGGCGTGCTGAAAATGCTCTCGCCGAGCAACCGACGGATTCTTGCTTATACCCGGGAATACACCGGGCCTGACGGAAAGACCGAGATCATCCTGTGCGTTGCCAACATGTCCAGCGCCTCTCAGGCCGCCGAACTTGAGCTGTCAGCCTATGCGGGCACGGTGCCCGTGGAAATGCTTGGCGGCAGTGCATTCCCGCCCATTGGCCAGCTGAATTACCTGTTGACGCTGCCGCCTTATGGCTTCTATTGGTTCTTGCTTGCCGCAGAAAATCAGATGCCTAGCTGGCATGTGGAGCCTGCGCAAAGCATCCCGGATTTCCCGACCATGGTCCTGAAAAAACGCCTCGAAGAGTTGCTCGAAGAACCCCTGCGCACCGTGATGGAACAGAATTCGCTGGCGCTCTACCTGCCCAAACGTCGCTGGTTTGCGGCCAAGGACAAGGCCATCGACAAGGTCCACATCGCTTATGCGGTGCGCTTTGGCGATGCTGCACATCCGGTATTGCTGAGCGAAATCGAAGTCACGGCGGGCGATCATCATGCCCGTTACCAATTGCCGTTTGGCATGCTGGCCGAGGATGACATCAGCAGCGCCTTGCCTCAGCAACTGGCTCTGGCTCGTGTGCGTCGCGGTCGTCAGGTGGGTTTGGTCACCGACGCATTTACGCTGGAGACCTTCATTCGCGCAGTGGTACACGGTATGCAGGTGCAAACTGTGCTGCCTAGCAGCGAAGGGGAACTGCGTTTCGAGCACACGTCTCAATTGCCGCCGCTTGGCCTGGGCAATGAGTCGGAAGTGCGTTACCTGTCGGCCGAGCAGTCGAACAGCTCGGTGGTGGTTGGCAGCAGCCTGGTGCTGAAAATGATTCGCCGGGTCAATCCGGGCATCCATCCTGAACTGGAGATGGGCGCTTATCTGACTAATGCGGGTTACAAATACATCTCGCCGTTGTTGGGTTCCGTGGTACGTGTCGGTAATGATGGTCAGCATCACTTGCTGATGATTGCCCAAGGTTATCTGAGCAATCAGGGCGATGCGTGGGAATGGACCCAGAACAATCTGGAGCGGGCCGTTCGCGACGAGATGTCCCACAGTATTTCCGGACAGGAGCAGCATTACAACGCGCTGCTGGAACTGGAGGACTTCGCAGGCAATCTCGGCAAACGCCTGGGCGAAATGCATCAGGTCCTTGCCGCCGCTACCGACAATCCGGATTTTGCAGTGGAAGTCACCAGCGTCAAGGACAGCCAGGCCTCCGGTAAAAGCGTCACCGCCCAAATGGAACACGCGCTGCAGTTGCTGGAGCAGAACAAAGCAGCTTTGGAACCGGTAGATCAGCAACTGGTCAGTGATTTGCTGGCCAACCGCAAGAAGGTTCTGGCCCACGTGCAAGGGTTGGCCAAACGTTCAGTAGGTGGGCTGCGGATCAGGGTTCATGGCGACCTGCACCTCGGTCAGGTATTGGTGGTCAAAGGCGATGCCTATCTGATTGACTTCGAAGGTGAGCCGGCGCGCTCCGTTCAGGAGCGACGCGCCAAGTACAGCCCGTTCAAGGACGTCAGTGGCGTACTTCGCTCGTTCGATTACGCGGCGGCGATGGCAGTGCGCAGCGCGCAAAGTGTCGATACGTCACCTGAGGCCAGTGAAGCGCGTCGCCGTGTGGCTGAAACTTATTTGAACCAGGCCCGTGAAGCGTTTATCGAAGGTTACCGGTCGGCGACTGCCGGGTTGGCCCACGCCTGGAAAGACACCAAGGGTGAAAAAGCGGCGCTTGAGCTGTTCACTTTGGAAAAAACCGCTTATGAAGTGGTCTACGAAGCTGAAAACCGCCCGACCTGGTTGTCCGTGCCGTTGCAAGGTTTACGTGGTCTGCTCAATCTGTCTGATGGAGAATCTTGATGAATGCGCCTGACAAAACCGGCGCGGGCTCGCGATTGATGCCCGCCGCTGTAGACATGGATGCATTGATCCGTGCCGAACACCGTGATCCGTTTTCGATACTGGGCCCCCATGGCGATGGCGCCAACGGGCAGATCATTCGTGCTTACCTGCCTGCGGCGTTAAGCGTGACAGTGCTTGCCCGTGAAGGCGGGCATGAACTGGGTGCGCTGGAAATGAGCGAGGTCCCCGGTTTTTTTGTCGGGCGTTTTCCCGACGTCCAGCCTTACCTGCTGAAAATCAACTGGGCAGGCGGCGAGCAAATCACTGAAGACCCTTACAGCTTCGGCCCGTTACTGGGCGAGATGGACTTGTACCTGTTTGCCGAGGGTAATCACCGCGATTTGAGCAGTTGCCTCGGCGCACAAGTGACGACGGTCGAAGGCATTCAGGGCGTGCGCTTTTCCGTCTGGGCACCCAACGCGCGACGGGTTTCAGTGGTCGGCAGCTTCAACAATTGGGACGGCCGCCGTCATCCGATGCGTTTGCGCCATCCTACAGGCGTCTGGGAAATTTTCGTTCCCCGGTTGCAGCCGGGCGAACTCTACAAGTTCGAGATTCTCGGCGCTCACGGGATTCTGCCGCTCAAGTCGGACCCGATGGCGTTGGCGACAACCCTGCCACCGGACACCGCTTCCAAGGTGTCGGCACCGCTGCATTTTGAGTGGCACGACAACGACTGGCTGCAATCGCGAGGCGATCGCCACGCAACCAACGCGCCGTTGTCGATCTACGAACTGCACGCTGGTTCGTGGCAGATGGAACAGAACGACGAAGGCCAGTGGCGTCAGTACAACTGGCGTGAGCTGGCTGACCGTTTGATTCCGTATGTGAAAGAGCTGGGTTTCACCCACATCGAATTGATGCCAATCATGGAGCACCCGTTTGGTGGTTCCTGGGGCTATCAACTGCTGGCGCAATTTGCTCCGACTTCGCGCTACGGCTCGCCCGAGGATTTTGCGGCATTCGTCGATGCCTGCCACCAGGCTGAGATCGGTGTGATTCTCGACTGGGTGCCTGCGCACTTTCCGACCGATACCCACGGTCTGGCGCAGTTTGACGGTACGGCATTGTATGAATATGCCAACCCGCAGGAAGGCTTCCATCAGGACTGGGACACACTGATTTACAACCTGGGCCGCACCGAAGTGCACGGTTTTATGCTGGCCTCGGCGTTGCACTGGCTCAAGCATTACCACATTGACGGTCTGCGCGTGGATGCTGTGGCTTCGATGCTGTATCGCGACTATTCGCGTAAAGCCGGTGAGTGGGTACCGAACCGCTTTGGCGGTCGCGAAAACCTTGAGGCAATCGACTTCTTGCGCCATCTCAATGACGTGGTCGCGCTGGAAGCACCGGGCACGCTCGTCATCGCTGAAGAGTCAACGGCTTGGCCAGGTGTCAGCCAGACCACGCAGCAAGGCGGGCTTGGTTTTGCCTACAAGTGGAACATGGGCTGGATGCACGACACACTGCACTACATGCAGCAGGACCCGATTCATCGTGCTCATCACCACAGCGAACTGAGTTTCGGCCTGATGTATGCCTGGTCGGAGAAATTCATCCTGCCGATCTCCCACGACGAAGTGGTTCACGGCAAGCATTCGCTGATCGATAAAATGCCGGGTGATCGCTGGCAGAAATTTGCCAACTTGCGGGCTTACCTGACGTTCATGTGGACCCATCCAGGCAAGAAGCTGTTGTTCATGGGCTGCGAGTTCGGCCAGTGGCGTGAATGGAATCATGACGAGCAACTGGATTGGTATTTGCTGCAATACGCAGAACATATCGGCGTGAAAAAACTGGTGAGCGACCTCAACCGGGTTTATCGCGAAGAGAAAGCGCTGCACGAGCGTGATACCGAGCCGATGGGCTTTCAGTGGCTGATCGGTGACGACGCCGCCAATAGCGTGTTTGCCTATATGCGCTGGAGCAAGGAGGGCGAACCTTTGCTGGTGATTGCCAACCTGACCCCGGTACCGCGCGAAGGTTATCGCGTAGGCGTGCCGTTTGGCGGCAACTGGATCGAGTTGCTGAACAGCGACGCCGAGATGTACGCAGGTTCGAATCTGGGTAACGGCGGCGGTGTGCATGCTGATGAGGTCAAGAGCCATGGGCAGCCGGTGTCGCTGGCACTAAATCTGCCGCCGTTGGCTGTTTTGATTCTCAAGCCCAAGGCGAGTGAGGGTTAAGCCGGCCCACTGCATCTAGTCTCATCGTCGGAATGCCGCTCAGACCAAGCCCGGCATTCATAGGAGATCCAGTCCTGTGGGAGCCGGGCTTGCCCGCGATGCAGATACCGCGGTGTTGCGGGTTAATCGAGTCGTCCTTATCGCGGGCAAGCCCAGCTCCCATAGGGTTATTTGCTGGCTGCGCGATAGCTTCCTGTGAAGTAAGCCGCCGCTGGCCACTTTGCTTGTGCAGGTGATCGCGGTCTCTTGTGGGAGCCGGGCTTGCCCGCGATGCAGACGCTGCGGTGTTGCAGGTGAACCGAGTCGTCCATATCGCGGGCAAGCCCAGCTCCCACAGGGTTATTTGCTGGCTGCGCGATAGCTTCCTGTGAAGTAAGCCGTCGCTGGCCACTTTGCTTGCGCAGGTGATCGCGGTCTCTCGTGGGAGCCGGGCTTGCCCGCGATGCAGACGCCGCGATTTTGCAGGTGAACCGATTCGTCCATATCGCGGGCAAGTCCAGCTCCTACAGGGTGATGTGCAGGCTGCGCGATAGCATCTTGTGAAGTATGCCGTCGCTGGCAGCTTTGCTTTGGCAGGTGCTCGCTTTCACTTGTGGGAGCCGGGCTTGCCCGCGATGCAGATGCCGCGGTGTTGCAGGTGAGCCGAGTCGTCCTTATCGCGGGCAAGCCCAGCTCCCACAGGATTATGTGCCGGCTGCACTACAACCTATTTTCAGACGTTCGCAGTTACAGATGCACTTCAACCGCTAAAGGCAGGTGGTCAGAGAGGTGTGTCCAGGGCTTGTTGCCCAGAATCCGCGGCTCATGACTGGTCGCGTTACGCAGATAAACCCGGTCCAGACGCAGCATCGGGAAGCGTGCCGGATAGGATTTGGCCAGCGCACCGTGATGACGCTCGAACGCTTCATGCAGGTATTCACAACGGGCCAGACGCTTGTTGCCGCGCAGTTGCCAGTCGTTGAAATCCCCCGCGATGATCACGGGTGCGTGGCTGGGCAAGGAGTCCAGCAATTTGCAGAGCAGGTCGAGCTGCAACTGACGGTGACTTTCCAGCAGGCTCAGGTGCACGCAAATCGCGTGAACCTCATCGTGACCAGGCACTTGTAGCACGCAATGCAGCAAGCCACGGCGTTCAGGGCCGGTGATGGAAATATCCAGATTGCGGTGCTGCAGGATCGGGTATTTGGAGAGAATTGCGTTGCCGTGGTGGCCATCGGGATACACCGCGTTACGGCCATAGGCGAAGTCGCTCCACATGCTGTCGGCGAGGAATTCATAGTGCGAAGTCTCTGGCCAGTCAGCGTGTCGCGAGGCGTGACGTTCATGACTGCCCAACACTTCCTGAAGAAACACCAGGTCGGCGCTCGTGCTGCGCACGGCCTCGCGTAGCTCGGGGAGGATGAAACGTCGATTGAGCGCAGTGAAGCCTTTGTGGGTATTCACCGTCAGCACGCGCAAGCGATGGATATCGGTCATGTCCACTACGTCGGCAGTTACGCCAGCTGGATCGGGTGGCACGCGGATGCTCCTATGAACGGGTATGTAGATCGGACTGGCGCATGGTGCGCCAGTTCATCTTTTTTATGCCCCGCTAACCTGAGCCTTCGCACGGCGAGACAGCAGTACCGTCAGGCCCAGGCCGCCAATTGACAGCAGCGAAGCAAAGAAGAAAATCCACGAATAGCCTAACCCCAGGGCAATCGCGCCCATGATCGGTCCGGCGATGGCCAGCGCCAGATCGAAGAACACCGCGTAGGCACTCAGGCCTGCACTGCGGCTGCTGGACGGCACCTGCTTGATGGCTTCGACGCCCAGCGCTGGATATACCAGCGACAACCCCAGGCCGGTCAGGCCGGCGCCGGTCAACGCAACGGTGGTATTGGGCGCCACCCACAACAGGACCAGACCCAGCGTTTCTACCGCCATGCACAGAATCGCCGAGGTAAAGCCGCCAAGACGATTGATCGCGCCAATGAACAACAGGCGCGCGGCAATAAAACATACACCGAAGACGCTCAGGCACCAGGCCGCACCTTCCCACCCACGGCTGACGTAGAACAGGGTAATGAATGTGGTCATCGTCCCGTAGCCGATTGACGCCAATGTGAGGCTCAGACCAAAGGGCGCTATCCGGCCAAACACTGACCAGAATGGCAGACGTTCGCCCTTGATCACTGGTGGCGCCGTTTGTTTACGGATGACCAGCAGTGACATGGAAGCCATCACCGTCAATGCGATACCGAGGGTGAAGAAACCAAATTCATGACTCATGAGGTAGCCCAATGGCGCGCCGATAGCGATGGCGCCATAGGAGGCAATACCGTTCCATGAAATCGCGCGGGCCGTATGCTCCGGGCCAACCTTGCCGATGCACCAACTGATGCTGCCCACGCCGATCAGTCCTTGGGATACGCCCAGAAACAGTCGCGAGACAATCAGAATGGTCAGGCTGACCTCGGGCAGGCGCTCGAGCATGGCGGCGGCGAAGGTCAATACGCCGCTGATTGCGATACCGGACATGCCATAAACCACCGCCAGCCGGGTGCCGATGGTGTCACAGATCTTCCCTGCAATCGGCCGACTGAGCAGGGTCGCCAGGTATTGCGAGCCGATGGTCAGACCTGCGATGACTGCACTGAAACCTAACTGGTCATGGACGTACCCTGGCAGCACCGCAATTGGCAGGCCGATGCAGAGGAAGGCAACGAAGGTGTAGAAAACCACTGACACGATCTGCAGGGTGACCGTGATGGAGCTGGGCTGTGCAGCAGGCGGGGGCGGGGTAGCAACAGACATTGGGCTCTTTCGCTGGCAGGCGGTTGGGAGTGGCCACATCATGGCCTTGCTGGCTGACAAATGAAAGCATGCTAACGATGTAAGCATGCAACAATTTGTAAAACAGTATTTGCCGGAATTCAGAAGTGGTCATAGGATGACTGACCACAATCATAAAAACAAAGGATCTCCTGTGAGCAAACCTCTTCTCATGGCTGCGGCCGTTGTCTGCGGGTTAAGCATGAACGCCAATGCCTCCACTTTCGCTTATATTTCCAGCCCTGTTGACGGACTGATTTCCCAGTACAGCCTTGATGAAACGAACGGCAAGCTGAGCCTGGTAGAGCAGACAAAGGCGGGGGACATGGTCAACCCGATGGCTATCAGTCCGGACGGTAAAGTCCTGTATGCCGCTTTGCGGGTCAAACCTTTCCAGGTGCTGGGCTTCAGCATTGATCCCAAAAGCGGGCACTTGACTGAGCTGTCCCGAGGACCGTTGGCCGAGAGCCTGGCTTACCTGTCCACGGATCGCAGTGGCCGCTTTTTGATGGGCGCTTCTTATGGCGCTGACGCCATTACGGTTCAGGCCATCGACGCTGCGAAGAAGCCTGAGGAAAAAATACAGACCTACAAAACCGGCCCGCATGCGCACTCGGTCCGCACCGATCCGAGCAACCGCTTTGCTTACGCGGGTAACCTCGGCGCCGACCACGTGCTGCAATACCGTCTGGACGACAAAACGGGGGCACTGACGCCAATCGGCAGCGGTTTTGTCAGCGTACCGGCGAAAACCGGACCTCGGCATCTGGCGTTCTCCCATGACGGCAAGTTCCTGTTCGTCGATGGCGAAATGAGCGGCACCGTCACTGCGTTCTCGATTGACGACAAGACCGGGGCATTAACTCAAGTGGCCCAGGCCAGTGGTATTCCAGAGCGTTTGAAACTGGCCCACGGTGAAGTGAGAGATGCGAGCAACAACGACCTGAAGGATGACCCGACGCCGCGCATCTGGGCGGCTGATCTGCGCTTGTCACCAGACGGCAAGCTGCTGCTCATGACCGAGCGCACCACCAGTTCCGTATCGGCATTTGCTGTGAACGGCGCAACCGGCGCGCTGACCTTTCTCGATAACTACCCGGTGGAAGAGAAACAGCCGCGCAACATTGCCTTCTCGCCTAATGGCAAGTGGTTGCTGGTAACAGGTGAAAAAGCCGACAAAGTGGGTGTTTATAGTGTGGGCGATAAAGGTGCGCTCAAGCGTGTCAGTGACGCTGAGTCCGGCAAGGGCGCATTGTGGATCGAGGTGCTGCAGCTCAAGTAGCGCGTGGCTGGAAATGAAAAAGCCCGGTCAGATTGACCGGGCTTTTTGCGTTTTAGACTGTGTGGAAGAACTCTAGTGATGCCCCGGTAGGAGCGAACTTGTTCGCGAGGGGCATTCAGTAACGGCATTACTGCCTTACACTCCGCCTCGCCAACAAGTTCGCTCCTACCGGTCTTGCGAGCTCAAAGATCGATCAGGCGTATCAGAACACCACACCCTGGCTACGCAGGTAGTCATCGTAGGTGCCGCTGAAGTCGGTCACGCCGTTCGGGCTCAGCTCGATAATACGGGTGGCCAGCGAGGATACGAACTCACGGTCGTGGCTGACGAAGATCAACGTGCCCGGATAGTTTTCCAGTGCCAGGTTCAGCGCTTCGATGGATTCCATGTCCAGGTGGTTGGTCGGTTCGTCCATGATCAGCACGTTTGGCTTTTGCAGGATCAGCTTGCCGAACAGCATGCGACCTTGCTCACCACCGGAGATCACTTTGACCGATTTCTGGATCTCGTCGTTGGAGAACAGCATCCGGCCCAAAGTACCGCGAATCATTTGCTCGCCCTGAGTCCACTGGCCCATCCAGTCGAATAACGTCACGTCATTTTCGAAGTCGTGAGCGTGATCCTGAGCGTAGTAACCCAACTCCGCGGCGTCGGTCCACTTGACACTACCGGCGTCCGGAGTCAGTTCGTTGACCAGCGTGCGCAGCAGGGTGGTCTTGCCGATACCGTTAGGGCCGATGATCGCGACGCGCTCGCCAGCTTCAACCTGGAAGCTGAAGTCCTTGAACAGTGTCTTGCCGTCGAAGCCTTTGGCCATGCGCTCGACGATGACCGCCTGGCGGTGCAGCTTTTTGGTCTGCTCGAAACGGATGAACGGGCTGACACGGCTCGAAGGCTTGACTTCGGCCAGCTGGATCTTGTCGATCGCCTTGGCACGGGAAGTGGCCTGTTTGGCTTTCGAGGCGTTCGCAGAGAAGCGGCTGACGAATGATTGCAGCTCGGAAATCTGTGCTTTCTTCTTGGCGTTGTCCGACAGCAATTGCTCGCGGGACTGCGTCGCCACGGTCATGTACTCGTCGTAGTTGCCCGGGAACAGACGCAACTCGCCGTAATCCAGGTCAGCCATGTGGGTGCACACGCTGTTCAGGAAGTGGCGGTCGTGAGAGATGATGATCATCAGGCTGTTGCGCTGGGTCAGGATGTTTTCCAGCCAGCGGATGGTGTTGATGTCCAGGTGGTTGGTCGGTTCGTCGAGCAACAGCACTTCAGGATCGGAGAACAGTGCCTGAGCCAGCAGCACGCGCAGTTTCCAGCCTGGCGACACTTCACTCATCGGGCCGTTGTGCTGTTCGATGCCGATACCCAGGCCCAACAGCAACTCACCGGCACGCGATTCGGCGGTGTAGCCGTCCATTTCTGCGAATTCGGTTTCCAGCTCGGCCACGGCCATGCCGTCTTCTTCGGTCATTTCCGGCATCGAGTAGATGCGGTCACGCTCTGCCTTGACCTTCCACAGCTCTTCGTGACCCATGATCACTGTATCGATCACGGTAAATTCTTCGTAGGCGAACTGGTCCTGGCGCAGTTTACCCAGACGCACATTCGGCTCCAGCATCACTTGCCCACCAGAAGGCTCCAGATCGCCGCCCAGGATCTTCATGAAGGTGGATTTACCGCAGCCGTTGGCGCCGATCAGGCCGTAACGGTTACCGGCACCAAACTTGACCGAGACGTTCTCGAACAAGGGTTTGGCGCCGAACTGCATGGTGATATTCGCTGTGGAGATCAATTACCTTACCTTTCAATAACTTGGATTTGGCTGGATGCAGCCGGTACCGATTTGATGCCCGTTTCCGTCTTTGCCCTGGCGATTTTTATCACGGGCCGAGGCCATTCTTTGGGCCATATCTAGCCAGCATCTGCGACATAAAGAGTCGGATGACTGGAAATGAATGCGGGATTCATGCCGAATTTGGCGCGCATTGTCGCATAGAGTGAGTGGCAGTTGTATGGCAATCAGCAAGGATCCAGTTTGCTCCGCTCACGGACTGAACTGCTGCTTTCACGCAGATGTCTAGTAACCATCGCTTCCACATTCGGAAGCTGTCCAGGAGTACAGCCCGTGAATATTTTTGAAGCTTTGCGAGAAAGTCATGACCGTCAGCGCGGTTATGCCGACATTTTGGTCAAGACCAGTGGTGACAATGCCGAGCGTGTCGAGGCCTACAAACAGTTGAAAGCCGAATTGCAGGCTCACGAAACCGCCGAAGAGCGCTTCTTTTATATTCCGCTGATGGAACACGACAACGGTATCGATCTGAGCCGCCACGCGATCTCGGAACATCATGAGATGGACGAGATGATGGAAACGCTGGACGAGACCGAGATGTCCAGTCCGGCGTGGCTGGCCACGGCCAAAAAGCTGTCCGAGAAGGTCCACCACCATTTGAAGGAAGAAGAGCAGAAGTTTTTTCAGATGGCGGGCAAGTTGCTGGATGAGAAGCAGAAGCAGACTCTGGCCGGCAAGTACGTCAAGGAATACGAAGAGCAACTCACCGAAGCGTGAAAACGCAGGTGAGGGCGCATGTCTCGTTCATGCGCCTTGCCCGTCGGTGTAGACTCGGCTCTTTTCGCTTTCAAGGAATGTCATGAAGCTTCTGATCTCGGCAATCGCCCTGGCTGCTCTGGCGGGTTGCACTTCGCCGTCCAACCAGGCGAGAAATGATGGCCCGTACAAAACCTATTCGAGTCAGAAGACTGCAGCTGTGGTTGCGCAGTGCATCGAGTATTCCTGGCAGGACGAAGCTTTAATGGGGGCCGAAGCCGACGCGTTCATGCAGTCCAGCGAGAAGGGTTTCACCATTTACAACACGGGTGCAGAATTCTTCGTTGATGTGCAGCCCCAAGGTGGGGCGAGTGCTATCCAGTATTACGCGCCTTCCTCCAATCCTGCGACTGAGCGTCGCGGCGCCGCGCTGGCGACCTGCCTTTAAGTATCAATGTGGCACGCATTAACACGTATTAAAAAGCCCGGCTCTAGAGCCGGGCTTTTTAATGTTCGCTGACGATCAATTGTCGTCGGAACCTGCAGCGCCACCACCGGTACCGTTAGGACCGTTCTTGCCAGGGCCGCCAGCCTTGCCAACGGAGCTGCCTGTGGTGCCGCCGTCAACAGACTTGCCTGCACCTGAATCAGAGGCGCGGCCAGTAGCGTCAGCTTTGGTGCTGCCCGATGGTGGGGCTGGATGAGTGCCTGGTGGCACTGCCGAGCCGCTTTGAACGCCGCCAGTTTCAGGCTTTACCGGACCCGTGCTGGATGAAGCTGCGAACGCGGAACCAAACGAAAGTGAAAGCAGGCCTGCAAGCAAAAAGTTAGTCGTCTTTGACTTCATCATGGTACGTCTCCAATTTATGAGCGATACCTGATATTGGTCAGCCAACCCCTTGCAAGAGTGCCATGGGTGGCGACGAACGGTCATGCCGCACTTGGCCAGGTCATGGCACCAGTTTGTTCAGCTCGCAATATTCCACCCAGTCCATACCCGCCATCTGCGCCACTTCCTTGTGCACTTCACGCCGCTGACTTTCATATTCCTCAGGGCTCGCAGCGGTCAGTTGCAGTGTCAGCTCCCAGGCAAACAACCCTTGAAGCTCTGCCTGTGCCTCAAAGGCTTCATGCAAACGCTCTTCGCGATATTGCTCCTTGCTCAGTCCGGCAGCTTGAGCGGCTAGCGGGTTGAGTTTATCCAGCTCCTGCTGCAGTTCGGGGCGCTGGGCCAGGAAAGTCTCCAGTGCCAATTGATGCGGATGCTCTGCTGTAGCCATTGGATCTCCAAAGTGTATTTCCGGTCATGTCATAGGACAGACCGTCACTGATGATACTCGTTGGTTTTTTTCCATCCAGTGCTGTGGCACACTCGGACACCTTTCCGTTATTTCAGATTTGTTTCCGCTATAGCGGAATATAAAATCGTATACATACAGCAAAGACGGACCCTGTAGGAGCTCACCGAGGTTACGAGGCCAGCGATAGCAATTTGTCTGACACACCGCCATCGCTGGCCTCGTACCTCGGTGAGCTCCTGCAGGGGTGGATTTAATTCAGGTTGTATCTTTTACAGGAGCACTTTATGAGCATCACTCGTTATGGCGCAGGTAGCGTCGCCGGTGGCGGTCAGCCGCGTCCTTTCGCTCGCGCTGTTGAAGCCGACGGTTGGCTCCATGTGTCGGGTCAGGTGCCCGCAGAAAACGGCGAAATTATTGTGGGCGGCATCGTTGAGCAAACTCACAAGACCCTGCAAAACCTGGTCGCGATCCTTACCGAAGCTGGTTATGGCCTGGAGGATGTGGTCCGGGTTGGCGTCTGGCTGGAAGATCCACGGGATTTCTGGAGTTTCAATAAAGTGTTTGGCGAATACTTCAAACCCGAACACGCTCCGGCTCGTGCCTGCGTGCAGGCCAGCATGATGGTTGACTGCAAGGTCGAGATCGACTGCGTGGCGTACAAGAAAAAAGCCTGACCGGGACGCGTTGTCTCGCGGCAAGCAGTTGACCTGTAGGAGCGCACGAGCACCGCGAGGCCGCGA
>NZ_LOHF01000001.1:91366-268673 GCF_002158995.1 Pseudomonas caspiana
TGTCTCGCGGTGCTCGTGAGCTCCTACAGTAGATATCGAAGGATGTGCACATGACCGAAGACACCATCAAACGCCGTGCCCGTGGGCTTGATCGAGCGTTCGATATCCTTGATTTCCTCAAGGAGCAGGGCACGCCCATGCGGCCCAATGAGATTGCCAGTGGCATCGGCAGTCCCAAATCGACGGTTTATGAACTGGTTGGCTCGCTGCTGGAACGGCGCATTCTTGAGCCTGTAGGCAAAGACGGCCACGTTTACCTTGGCCGTCAGCTGTATTTTCTGGGGCAGGCACACTTGCGCCATTTCGACTTCACCCGTGAGGCAGAGGTCTGCCTGCGCGAGATCGTCAGCCAGACTCGCGAAACCGCGCAGATGTGTTTGCTCAATGGCCGCAAGTACACCGTCGCGCTGATGAAAGAGGGCGAACGGCACTTTCGGATTTCCTCCAATATCGGTGAGAACGCGCCGATTCCGTGGACCGCCTCCGGGCGCCTGCTGCTTTGCCATCTAAGCGATCAGGAAATCGTCGACCTGATCGATGCCGAGGATTTTGTTCTGCCAGATGGTCAGCGCCTGCCGCTTGAAACCTTTTTGGCCGAGATCCGCAAGGCGGGTGAGGAAGGCTTCTTTTCCTTCGATAGCGTTGCAGACACTTTCACCCATTGCTTCGCGGCGCCCGTCAAAGACGAACATGGCGTGTGCATTGCAACGCTGTGCATCGTTGCGCCACGGGCTGACGCCCAAACCCACTACGCCGACTACCGCAGGGTGCTGATTGACAGTGCCAGCGGGCTGGCGCGTCGCATCAACGAATAATATCCAGGAGACCATCATGACTATTGCAGTTGTAGAAAAGGGCGCCGCCGCTCCAGGCGATCATCTCGTGCGTGACGTAAGCCTGCCGGCGCTGGTGATCCATCGTCAGGCGCTGGACCATAACATCCGTTGGATGCAGGCGTTCGTCACTAACAGCGGTGCAGAGTTGGCGCCTCACGGCAAAACCAGCATGGTTCCGGCGCTGTTCCGTCGGCAGCTGGAAGAAGGTGCCTGGGGCTTGACCCTGGCAACTGCGGTGCAGACTCGCGCTGCCTACGCCCACGGGGTGCGTCGGGTGTTGATGGCCAACCAGTTGGTCGGCACTGCGAACATGGCGTTGATCGCCGAGATGCTTGCTGACTCGATGTTCGATTTCCATTGCATGGTCGACCATCCGGATAACGTGGCGGCGTTGGGCGAGTTCTTCGCGGCCCGTGGCCTGCGTTTGAACGTGATGATCGAATACGGGGTGGTCGGCGGTCGCTGCGGTTGCCGGACCGAGCAGCAAGTGCTGGAACTGGCCGAGGCGATCGCGGCCCAGCCAGCTCTGGCGCTGACCGGTATCGAAGGTTACGAAGGGGTGATTCACGGTGATCAGGCGGAAAGCGGTATTCGCGCTTTCGCTGCCTCGCTGGTGCGTCTGGCGGTGGACCTGCAGGATCGCGGTGCGTTTGCGCTGGAACGGCCCATCGTCACTGCCTCAGGTTCGGCCTGGTATGACCTGATCGCCGAAGCGTTTGACGAGCGCCAGGTGCGCGAGCGATTCCTCGGTGTGTTGCGCCCTGGCAGCTATGTCGTGCATGACCACGGTATCTATAAAGATGCGCAATGCTGCGTGCTGGATCGCCGCAGTGATCTGCACGAAGGCCTGCGTCCGGCAATGGAAGTCTGGGCTCATGTGCAATCAATGCCTGAACCCGGCTTCGCCGTGATTGCCATGGGCAAGCGCGATGTTGCCTATGACGCAGGCTTGCCAAATCCATTGCTGAGCTACAAGCCCGGTGTTGTGCCGACGCAAGGCGTGGATGTCAGCGCCTGCAAGGTGACGGCCGTGATGGATCAGCACGCGTTCATGACTGTAGCTCCCGGTTGTGAGCTGAAAGTCGGCGACATCATTGCGTTCGGTGCTTCCCACCCGTGCCTGACGTTCGACAAGTGGCGCAGTGGCTGCCTGGTGGATGAAAACCTGCAAGTCATTGAAAGTTTCGACACGTATTTCTAGTCTCGGGAGTCGCGCTCAATGAGTGAGCTGATCAGCCATAGTCGCCCACGAATCGCCCTGATCGGCGAATGCATGATTGAACTGCAGCAACATGCCAGCGGCACTCTGCAACAGAGTTTCGGTGGTGACACGCTCAATACAGCGGTCTACATGGCCCGCCAGTTGGGCAGCAGCGCTCAGGTGGATTATGTCACTGCGCTGGGTGATGACAGCTTCAGCGATGCCATGTGCCAAGGATGGGCGCAGGAGGGGATTGGCCTGAGCAAGGTGCAGCGGCTGTCGGGGCGTTTGCCGGGGCTGTATTGCATTCAGACTGATACCAGTGGCGAGCGTCGCTTCCTGTACTGGCGCAACGAAGCTGCTGTGCGCGACTGCTTCAATACTCCGGACGCTGACCTGATTCTGGGCTCATTGCCGGATTACGACCTTCTTTATCTGAGCGGGATCACCCTGGCGGTGTTGGGCGAACAGGGGCGGCGGCGTTTGTTTTCCGCTCTGGCTCAGGCTCGTGCGGCAGGCGTGCGGGTCGCGTTTGACAACAACTATCGGCCGCGTCTGTGGGCGTCAGTTGAACAGGCGCGTGAAGCGTATCGTGCGTGTCTGGCTCATGTTGATGTGGCGTTGCTTACCGAGGACGACGAGCAGGCATTGTTCGGTTACGCCGAGAGCGAGCAACTGCTGAGCGCCTACCGCGAGCTGGGCATCAGCGAAGTCGTGGTCAAGCGTGGCTCGCAGAGTTGTCTGGTGGAGTCGGGTGGTGAACGCTTCGAGATTCCTGCTCATCAAGTGGAGCGGGTCATCGACAGCACGGCGGCGGGGGATTCGTTCAGCGCGGCTTATCTATCAATGCGTTTGCGCGGCGGCAGCCCGGTGCAGGCCGCCGAAGCCGGGCATCGTCTTGCGAGCGTGGTGATTCAGCATCCAGGGGCGTTGATTCCCAGAAGTGTGATGCCGGGGCTGTAGGTGATGCGGCTGCGGCGTCTTGCGCAATCCGTGGGAGCCGAGCTTGCTCGCGATAAGGCTGGACGCGAATCTGCCTGAGAAATGCGGCGCCCTATCGCGAGCAAGCTCGGCTCCCACAGGAAAACATTTCAGTTCTGATGCTTATGGGTGTTTGAATAGGGCTTAATCCCGATAAAACACTTGAACCAGGTGATAACCAAACTTGCTCTTGATCGGCCCGTGCACTGTGCGCAGCGGCTTTTTGAAGATCACCTGGTCAATCGCGCCGACCATTTGCCCGGGGCGGACTTCACCCAGATCGCCGCCGCGTTTGCCGGACGGGCAGGTCGAATGTTTCTTTGCGAGCACGTCGAACGCTTCGCCCTTGGCAATGCGCTGTTTGAGTTGCTCGGCCTCTTCGGCGGTTTTCACCAGAATGTGGCGGGCTTGGGCTTTCATGGGGCAGAGGCCTGAGGAAAAAACGGCGGCCATTATCACACAGCAATGAGCAGCTTGCGCGTCGTTGGCCAGGCATTAGGAAGAGCCGCACCGGTACATACCGCCAAAATTAGAGTCGGGGCTGCCATCTCTGCCGCTCTGTCCGGTATCCTTGCGGCGGATTTCTTACTTGCATGGAGTTGCGCGCACGATGATCGTTGGAATCGACCTTGGCACCACCAACAGCTTGGTAGCAGTCTGGCATGAAGGTACGCCGCAATTGGTTCCCAATGCTCTCGAGCAACTCCTGACGCCCAGTGTCGTTGGCCTTGATGACGAGGGACGGGTACTGGTCGGACAGGCTGCCCGGGAGCGCTTGCAAACCCATCCCAAACTAACTGTTTCGTTGTTCAAGCGGCACATGGGAAGCGCCCATGAGGTGCGTCTGGGCAGCAAGCTTTTTCGTCCTGAAGAGTTGTCGTCGCTGGTCTTGCGCAGCCTCAAGGAAGATGTCGAGCGTCAGTTTGGCGTGACCGTCACAGAAGCGGTTATCAGTGTCCCGGCCTATTTCAATGACGCGCAGCGCAAAGCCACGAAAATTGCCGGAGAGCTGGCCGGTCTTAAAGTCGAGCGGTTGATCAACGAGCCCACTGCTGCGGCGCTTGCCTATGGCCTGCACCAACGTGAGAGCTCAAGTTCGTTTCTGGTATTCGACCTGGGCGGCGGTACGTTCGACGTGTCGATTCTTGAGCTGTTTGACGGTGTCATGGAAGTCCGTGCAAGCGCTGGCGACAATTTCCTCGGTGGTGAGGACTTCGATACGTTGCTGGTTCAGTCCTTTCTCTCCAGTCAGGCCAATCCACAGGTTCTGGCGGAGTTGAGTTCACCGGACCTTGCGCACCGTTTACGTCGTGAAGCCGAGCGCGTAAGACGTGTTCTGGGGAATCAGGACAGCGCAACGTTCACCATGCGTCATGGTGATTCTGAGGTCTCGCAGGTCTATACGCAGACTCAATTGGCGGACCTGTTTGCGCCGCTGCTCACGCGTTTGCGTACGCCGATAGAAACCGCATTGCGTGACGCACGCATTCGCCCATCGGAACTCGATGAAGTGCTGCTGGTGGGTGGCACGACCCGCATGCCGATGATTCGTCGAATGGTCGCTGGTTTGTTCGGTCGCTTCCCCTCCATACAACTGGACCCTGATCAATCGATTGCACTCGGCGCTGCTGTTCAGGCTGCATTGAAATCAAGGGACGCAGCCCTTGAGGAAGTGGTATTGACGGACGTTTGTCCTTATACCCTTGGCATCGAAACGTCCATGAGTGTTGGAGGCGGCATCCAGAGCGGGCATTTTCTGCCGATCATCGAGCGCAATAACGTAGTACCGGTCAGTAAGGTCAAGACGGTATCCACTCTGCATGATCAACAGACACAGGTGCTGGTCAAGATCTATCAGGGCGAGAGTCGCTGGGTCAGGGAGAATGTATTTCTGGGCGAAATGGACATCGCTGTTCCGCCAGCCCCCCCAGGGCAAATCGAGCTGGACGTACGTTTCACCTACGACAACAACGGCTTGCTGGAAGCCGAAGTGCAGATTCCTATGACCGGAGAAAAGCGCCATCTGGTCATCGAAAACAACCCTGGTGTGCTCGAGCCGCAGGAAATCAAGGCGCGGCTGGCCGCTTTGGCTGACCTGAAAATACACCCCCGCGAGCAGCAGGTGAACAGCTTGCTGATCGCTCGTCTGGAGCGTTTGTACCAGGAAAGTCTGGGCGAGTTGCGAATCAAACTGGACCAGATGGCCAGCCATTTTCAGTATGTACTGGAGGGGCAGGACGAGCGTCAGATTCGCGAAACCCGCGTGGAAATGACTCAGCATCTTGACGGTATTGAGCAGGGCCTCTGGCAATGAGTTGTTGGGACATTCTGGGGCTGTCAGCCGATTCCGATTCCCGCACTATCAAGCGCCAGTACGCGGTATTGCTCAAGCAGCACCGGCCCGATGAAGACCCGGTGGGCTTCCAGCGCTTGCGCGAGGCTTACGAGCAGGCAATCAACTGGAGTCGTGACGAAGCCCCCGTTGCGTTCAACGAACCAGCGCAGTTGCCTGAAGAGCCCGCGGTTGCGCCGACAGGACCAAGCGTCGCTGAGAAACTGGCGATGCAGCTGCTCGATGGCGCAGAGCCCATCGGGCTGGCCAGTCGTTTTGAGACCGCCAGAAACAGCTATTGCGCAGTCGAGTTCGAGCAGCAGTTGCTGCATCTGTCCCTGTCGGACTCCCCGCGGGCCATGGCTTTGGCTGAGTGGGGTGTGCAGAATTTTCACTGGTTAAGCCCATGGCTTCGGGATGAAGGCGTGGCCCTACCTCAGCCGCAACTCCAGCAATTGTTGTCGCGGATGTACCAGCATCATGAGGAAAAACTACGACGACTGCTCGAGTCGCGTGATGTAGGTGCCTTCAGCCAGGCATTTATCAAGCTTGGCAAAAGTGAATGGCTTGGACCGATCGAGCGCCATGGCTGGCTCAACGCAATCGTCGCGCAGTTGCTGGCCGAGAGTGAGTTCTGGTCCCAGGAGTTGTTCGAGACTGTCTGTGTCCAGCAAGGCTGGAAGGTGCCCGGCGCTTATGGCCGCTGCCCTGAACCGGAATGGTCCCGCTTGCAGGCTCGCAGCCACGGTCATACTTTCGCCGTTGAGCAACGCCGCCTTGCAGGTCTCGATCAACCGACACCGCAATGCCGCGCTGCGCAGATGATGTTTGGCAACCTGACGCTGGAACAGCGCCAGGTCATGGCCCACCGCTTCAGTGAAGATGACTGGAACGCCTGCCGGCTGTTAACTGAAAAAATCCTCAATCTGCATCCGCAGCTGCGTTCTGAGATGCCTGACGGTGAGCCTTATTTCTGGCGCAATTGGGAGGGCGTCAGTAAGCCCTTGCCCATGTATTTACCGTTGCTGGGAATGGGGGCAGGGTGGGTCATCCATGATCAGCAGGTGCGGACGATTGCCCTCTCTCAAAGCGTGGGATCTGCATTCTTCTGGATGTTGGTGATGGCAATCCCGACGCTGCTCATGCTGTGGCTGTGTCGTATCGTTGCTGACCGCAGCCTGGAGCAGGACGATTGGCTGACTCGTAATATTTCTCCTCGCTTGAGTTTGCGTCGGCCCCCACCATCGCTCATTCGGGTGTTGCTGCCTTGCTGGGCGACGGGGCTGGTGGTCTGGGCTGCCTTCGGTGTGTATGCCTTTGCTGGATACGCGGCAGGATTAGTGGCCCTCGAGCTTTTGCCACGTCTGCCAGGCAAAGGGTTGATCAAGTCGTGGGTTGGCGCGATGCGCCGTCCGGTCGATGTTTCATCGCTGTTGATGAAAGTCATCATCGCCTCTGCGTTGCTGATAACACTGGGTGCCTTGACCTATATCGATAATCAGCGAGTCGGCCGGGATCAGGGCTTGCAACCCTTTGTCATGCGAGCGTGTACAGGTTTGAAAGATACCGCGCCCGGGTGCCGGTTCCCGGCGACCGAAGCTCAGTGGTACGGCAAAAAAAACAACGGACAAGAAGCGCTATGAACCGCAATACGCTGATTGGTATCTGTGTCGCCGGCGTCATTGTGTTCAGCGCCCTGAAACCTCGCGACGTCACCTTGCGCTCCATGGTCAATGGCTGGCTGGGGCTCGCCGGTTCGGTTGAGCAAAGTCAGGCCAGTGCGTTGCGGCCGTTGATCTCTTGCCTCAACTTCGTTGATGTCAGCTGGCGCCGTGCTTACGAAGACTATCGAGCACGGGACCCCGAGGTTGAAAGTCCCGGCAAGGCACTCGCTGATCGCTATCCTGAGCTTTTTCAGGCTGCGCAGAGGACTCAGCCCGGTTCCTCGGCAAGGGGGGCGGGACGCCCCGATCAGTGTGTGTTGGCGGCGGATCAAAAGCGTCGACTGGTAGAGAAATTTCCCGATCTGGGAGCGGTTTATGCGCGCTACGTAACCGCTTTGCTCAGGGTCGACGAATTCACTCGGCGATTTGATTTTTATCCGGTATTGGGCGCTCGTCCGGACAGCGCCGCCGACAAGGCCGCACGTGACGTCGAGTTTGTGCCAATGGCCGAGGCGTTTTTGCGGGTATCCAGCGAGCTACGCACGCAAGTCGATGCTGCGGATCGCCGGATTCGTGAAGCTCAGTTGAACCTGCTCAGGCAGCGTGACCATTCGCAAATGGCGTTTTTACCGGGCCTTATTCAGCAGACCCGCGAAGAAATGCATGCGCTGACCGTTGCTGCTGCCGCGCAAACCCTGACCCAGGCGCAACTCGCCGCAGCCATCGAGCGGCTGAAAACCAGCTGGGTCTGGGATACGACTGACCCACGCCCCGGCATAGGTGATGCTGACGATGAAGCGCGACGCAATTGGTTCAGGGTTCAGACGCCCGCCACCGAATACTTGCAAGCCTTGCACGAACTGAACGATCACTGGCTCAACCACGCTGACCCTCAACGCTTGAGTGATGACTTTGCGCTGGCCGGCAAGCACTTTGACCGGTTGATAGACGCGTACAATACTGCGGTGCTTTTGCAGTTCTAGATCAGGGCGCGCTTGTCATGGCGTGATGTCGATGGCTCCAGCAACACAACCGGCTTCATCTATCATTGCTTCACGATGTCTTCTGCCGCCAAGCTATGCGCATTCTTCCTGAGAACCGTCATCCGGGTTGAACGTCGCATGAGATGCGGCATCTTTCAGTTAAATCATTTGTGCGGTGTTGCTTATGGATTTCCCGGCGTTGTTGAAGATTCTGGCCAGCCAGGATGGATCGGACCTTTATCTTTCTACGGGAGCGCCGCCCTGCGCCAAGTTCAATGGCGTGCTCAAACCGTTGGGTACAGAGTCCCTGAAGCCGGGCCAGGTCGCGCTTGTCGCCGACGGGCTGATGGATGCAGAGCAGAAACTGGAATTCCATCGCGAGCTGGAAATGAACCTCGCGGTGTCCATGGCCGGGATCGGTCGTTTCCGGATCAACATCTTCATGCAGCGCAACGAGGTGTCTATCGTGGCGCGCAACATCAAGCTGGATATCCCGCGCTTCGAGGACCTGCACCTGCCGCCGGTGCTGCTCGACGTGATCATGGAAAAGCATGGCCTGGTGCTGTTTGTGGGTGCGACCGGTTCAGGTAAGTCCACTTCGCTGGCGGCGCTGATCGATCACCGTAACCGCAATGCCAGTGGGCACATCATCACCATTGAAGACCCTGTGGAATTCATTCACCGGCACAAGAAGTCGATCATCAATCAGCGTGAAGTCGGGGTTGATACTCGCAGTTTTCGCGCCGCATTGAAGAACACCTTGCGTCAGGCACCGGATGTCATTCTGATCGGTGAAATCCGTGATCGGGAAACCATGGAGCACGCTTTGGCTTTCGCCGACACCGGGCACTTGTGCCTTTCGACCCTGCACGCCAACAACGCCAATCAGGCGCTGGACCGGATCATCAACTTTTTCCCGGAGGAGCGGCGTCAGCAGTTGCTACAGGATCTGGGTAATAACCTTAAAGCGTTTGTTTCCCAGCGACTGGTCAAGACCGTTGACGGCAAGCGCAGGGCGGCAGTGGAAGTCATGATGGGCACGCCGACCATACGCGACCTGATCCAGCGCAACGAGTTGACTGAACTCAAAGGCATCATGGAAAAGTCCGGCAACCTGGGCATGCAGACCTTCGACGGCGCGCTGTTCGATCTGGCCGCAGCCGGTGTGATCAGCGAAGAAGAAGCGCTCAAATACGCCGACTCTCAGAACAACGTGCGCCTGCGCCTCAAACTGCATGGCGAAGGTGTTACCGCGAACCCGACCGCTGCGCCCAGCGCACCGGTTGGCACATCGAGCGTAAATGTCTCGGACTGGGGGCTGGTGGATGAGCACGATGAGGGTGGCGGGCAGAGTTGATTTTATACCGGGCAAACCCAGCTCCCGTAGGGCTATCTGCTAGGAGCGCGATAGCTTCTCTGAAGTAAGCCGTAGCGGGCTAGCGTTGCTTTGACAGGCGAGCGCTTTCTCCTGTGGGAGCCGGGCTTGTCCGCGATGCAGAAGCCGCGATTTTGCAGTGGAGCCAAGTTGATTTTATCGCGGGCAAGCACCGCCCACAGGAATCACTGATGACGTGGGACCGGCTTCAGCCGGGAAGGGGCCTGCACATTCAGTACATCTTCATCGTCAGCAATGCAGCCTTCCCGGCTAAAGCCGGTCCCACGTCGACTTGCGGGCAAGCATAGAATCTCCCACAGGACTGCATTTCAAATTTCGAGTGGTCTGATTACCTCACCGCGCCAGCCACCCCCCATCCACATTCCACGCCGCACCGCGTACCTGGCTGCCTGCTTCACTGGAGAGGAACAACACCAGCTCGCCCAACTGTGAGGGTGTCACGAACTCCAGCGATGGCTGTTTCTCGGCCAGCAAATCATGTTTGGCCAGATCCGCATCACCACTGGCCGCTGCCCGGTCATCAATTTGCTGCTGCACTAACGGGGTGAGCACCCAACCGGGGCATATCGCGTTGCAGGTGACATTGGTCGTGGCGGTTTCCAGGCCGACGACTTTGGTCAGGCCAATCACACCGTGCTTGGCCGCCACGTAGGCCGCTTTGCCGGTAGAACCCACCAAGCCATGTACTGAAGCGATGTTAATGATCCGTCCCCAGTTTTTACCGCGCATACCCGGCAGGCACAGGCGGGTGCTGTGGAATACCGAAGACAGGTTGATCGCGATGATCGAGTCCCAGCGCTCGACGGGGAAATCCTCAACCGCGTCGACGTGCTGGATACCCGCGTTATTGACCAGAATGTCGACCCCGCCAAACTCGCGTTCGGCGTACTCGATCATCTCGGCGATCTGCTCGGGTTTGCTGACGTCAGCGGGATGATGACCGACCTTGCCGCCGAACTTCGCAACCTCGGCAATCACTGCCGAGGCATCGCCGAAACCGTTGAGGATCAAGTCAGCTCCAGCCTTGGCAAGCGACAGGGCAATGCCCAGCCCGATACCGCTGGTAGAACCGGTGACCAGTGCTGTTTTACCTTTAAGACTCATACTCTGTGCCTCACACAATGCCAGTCGCGTAGAAAGTACCGATCACCACGAACACCGCCAGTGTCTTGATGATGGTGATGCCGAAAATGTCTTTGTAAGCCTCGCGATGGGTCAACCCCGTGACGGCCAGCAAGGTAATCACCGCGCCGTTATGCGGTAGCGTGTCCATGCCGCCGCTGGCCATGGCCGCTACGCGGTGCAACACCTCTAACGGGATGTTGGCGGCGTGAGCGGCGCTGATGAAGGTTTCTGACATGGCGGCGAGGGCGATACTCATGCCGCCAGACGCTGAACCCGTAATGCCGGCCAGCAAAGTCACGGTAATGGCTTCGTTGACCAGTGGATCGGGAATGCCTTTGAGCCAGTCTGCAAGCACCAGAAAACCCGGCAGAGAGGCGATGACCGCGCCAAAGCCATATTCCGAGGCGGTATTCATCGCGGCCAGTAACGCGCCGTTGACCGCGCTTTTGCTGCCTTCAGCCAGACGACTGCGAATGGCCGTGAAACCGAAGGCCAGCACCATCAGAATCCCGATCAGCAGGGCGGCCTCGACTGCCCATATCGCGGTGAGCTTGGCGATCTCGGTCTGTACCGGAGTGGCCATGCCAGGCAGCGCCAGGGTATGCGTCTTGCCATACCACTGGGGGATCCACCAGGTGAACAGCAGGTTCATAAGCCCAACCAGCAGCAAAGGCGAAATCGCGATCCACGGGTTTGGCAGCTTGATGTCTTCCGGGGTATCCGGTTCGTTGCGTAACTCGGTGCCGTAACCTTCACCCGCACGCAGCGCCTTATTGCGTTGGCGCTGCAGGTAGAGCATGCCCGCACAAAACACAAAGATGGTGCCGATCACTCCCAGCCACGGTGCGGCCCAGGCGGTGGTATTGAAGAACGTGGTGGGGATGATGTTCTGGATTTGCGGGGTGCCGGGCAAAGCGTCCATCGTGAACGAAAACGCACCGAGGGCAATGGTCGCGGGGATCAGACGTTTAGGGATATCGCTCTGTCGAAACATCTCTGCCGCGAACGGATACACCGCAAACACCACGACGAACAGCGAAACGCCACCGTAGGTGAGCAGGGCGCAGACCAGGACGATGACCAGCATGGCCTGGCGAGTTCCCAGTACGCCAATGGCCGCCGCGACAATAGACCGGGAAAACCCGGACAACTCGATCAGCTTGCCAAAAACGGCGCCCAGCAGAAACACCGGAAAGTACAGCTTGATAAAGCCGACCATCTTGTCCATGAACAGGCCGGTAAAGGCTGGAGCCACGGCGGACGGATCAGTCAGCAGCACTGCGCCGAGGGCGGCGATGGGGGCAAAGAGGATAACGCTGTAACCACGATAAGCAGCAAGCATCAACAGCGCGAGGGCTGCCAAGGCAATGATTACACTCATTGAGTGTCTCCTGGCCTGGGAATCCAGCGTACTCAGAGGCCGCCGAAAGCGCTCTGCATGGTTCGCTGAATCCTGTCGGCATATTGTTATTGTTTTCGGCTGCGGGAGTGCCGCTTGCGCGCTGTAGCGGGATTCGTGCCAGGTGTTTAAGGCATTGATTTGTATGGTGGTTTATCTATTGCGGCGGGAGCCGGATGAGGTTTTGTCTCTGAATCGAGACTTTTCACCGTGGAATTAGGCAAAAATCGATCTATGTAGTAGCGGCCAAGTGCCTATTACACTGCGAATTTTCGCGCTAAACGGTTGACTGTAGGGGCGCACGAGCACCGCGAGGCCGCGATGGCAGCGCATCAGACTGACCGCCATTGCAGCCTTCGGCAGCTCCTACAAAAGGCTCGATAGAGCTTGGCCTTGAGATCAGTATGATGTTGGGTGATCTCTATCTGGAGACCCAAGTCTCTCTATTGAGACTCGGCAATCCCCAGCGCGGCCATTTTCTTGTAGAGCGTCGATCGACCCAGGCCAAGCTGATTGGCGGCCTCCACGACATTCCCTGCGCATTGCACCAGGGCTTGTTCAATCAACTGTCGATCAAAGCGCTGTCGTGCCTGACTGAAGGTTTCGAAGCAGGCGGGCTGAGAGGCGTGGCCCGGCTGGTTGCTGACCGGAACCAGATTGCCAATCGACGCACGAATTTCTTTGGCGTTGAGGATCAAGTCATCACTGAGCAACGCTGCGCGCTCCAGCACGTTACGTAGCTCGCGAATATTTCCCGGCCACGCGTGCTGCGCCAGTAATGCCTGAGCGCCGGGGTCGAGCTCGTGCTGACTGCGTAACTCTTCGAGGATCGATTCGCTGAGCGCTGGCAAGTCATCCAGACGCTCACGCAGCGGCGGAACCTGGATGGGCAACACGCTCAGACGATAGTAGAGATCGGCGCGGAACTGGCCGCGCTTGATAGCGGCTTCAAGGTCGGTGGATGTCGCAGCAATCAGCCGGACATCGCTCTTGTGTACTTCGTTGGAGCCGACCGGTTCGTACTCCTTCTCCTGCAGCACCCGCAGCAGCTTGCTTTGTAATGGCAGCGGCATGTCGCCGATTTCATCCAGAAACAAGGTGCCGCCCTGAGCGATCTGCAGCTTGCCGGGGCGTCCCTTGCGATCGGCACCCGTAAATGCACCCGGCGCAGTGCCGAAAAACTCTGCCTCCAATAACGTTTCCGGAATGGCCGCGCTGTTGATGCTGACAAATGCTTTATGCGCCCGGGGAGATGCATTGTGAATTGCGTGAGCCAGCAATTCTTTGCCGGTGCCGGTTTCGCCCAGCAGCAGGACTGGCGAGTCGGCACTGGCACTGCGTCGTGCCCGGCGTTTGACTTCCAGGCTGGCCGAGCTGGTCCCGATGAAATGCGCGAAGCTGTATTTTGCCTGACGAGCGCGCAGTAGCGAACGGGTTGAGGCCAGTTCCTCCTGCATGCTCAAGTAGCGCTTGAGCAGGGGAGACAGGGCCTGCAATTCATCAAAAAGAGCAAACCCGATAGCGCCGATCACGCCCCCTTTGTCGTCGTGAATCGGCAGACGCATGACCACCAGAGGGTCCTTGGCGGTGTCCATCATGTCCAGCAGGATCGGTCGCCCATTGGTCGCAACCTGGCGCAGCAGGCTGCCGGGGATGACCTTTTCACAGGGTTGGCCCAGCGCCAGACTGGAGTCCTGCAGCCCGAAGCGACGGGCGTAGCGTTCGTTGATCCAGACTATCCTGGCATCCTTGTCGACAATCACGGTGCCTTCACTGGACTGCTCGATGATTTCGAACAGCGAACGAATCGCCAGTTGGCGAACGCTGCGGTAATCGTTAAGGCTATGGCTCTCTTTCATAGGGTGTTCCGTTGTGCGTCACCGGCGTCTGGCCGTACAGAATGCCCGTTTTTTTTCAGCTGAATCCAGGGTGCGCCGCCGCCAGCAATTCCTTGGTGTAAGGATGTTGGGGCGCGTCGAACAGATCGTGACTGGCGCCACGTTCGACAACCTTGCCGTCTTTGACCACGATCACATCGTGAGCCAATGCCTTGACCACAGCCAGATCATGGCTGATGAACAGATAGGTCAGGCCGTGTTTCTCCTGTAACTGACGCAGCAAAGCCACGACTTGTTTCTGTACTGTCCGGTCAAGCGCCGAGGTCGGTTCATCCAGCAGGATCAGCGCCGGTTTGAGGACCAATGCCCTGGCAATGGCGATACGCTGACGCTGGCCACCGGAAAACTCATGGGGATAACGATGTCGACTTTGCGGGTCGATGCCGACTTCTTCCAGCACCCGAATGACTTCAACTTCGCATTGCACCGGGTCCAGCTCACTGTGGACTTCAAGCCCTTCACTGATGATTTGCGCCACTGACATGCGTGGGCTGAGGCTGCCATAAGGGTCTTGGAAAACCACCTGCATCTGTTTGCGCCACGGGCGCATTTGCTTCTGGTTCAGGTCATTCAGGCTCTGCCCCTGAAAACGAATACTGCCACGCGATTCAAGCAGGCGGAGGATTGCCTGACCAAGTGTCGATTTTCCCGACCCCGACTCACCCACGATGCCCAAGGTTTTACCGCGTTCTATGCTCAGGCTGATGTCATCTACGGCCTTCAGGTATTCCTTGTGCTGGCGGAAAATGCCGCCACCCAGAGAGAACCAGACACGCAGATTATCAACCTCCAGCACTTTCTCCCGACTGTCGCGGGGCAACGGTTCACCTGCGGGCTCGGCGTCCAGTAACAGCTTGCTGTAAGGGTGCTGTGGCTGTTTGAACAACGAGTGACAATTGGACTGCTCGACGATTTCCCCGGCGCGCATCACGCAGACGCGCTGGGCAATGCTGTGCACCAGATTCAAGTCGTGACTAATCAGCAGCAGGGACATGTTCAAGCGTTGCTGCAGTTCCTTGAGCAGCAGCAGGATCTTGCGCTGCACGGTGACATCAAGGGCCGTAGTCGGCTCGTCGGCGATCAGCAGTTCCGGTTCGCAAGCCAGCGCCATGGCGATCATCACCCGCTGTCGTTGTCCGCCGGACAGCTCGTGCGGATAGGCTTTAAGGCGCTTCTCCGGTTGTTGAATGCCGACCAGTTCGAGCAGTTCAACGATGCGCTTTTGTGCAGCCCGGCCAGTCAGGCCTTTATGCAGCAGAAGCGTTTCGCCGATTTGTTTGGATACCGTGTGCAACGGGTTCAGCGAGGTCATTGGCTCCTGGAAAATCATTCCGATCTGGTTGCCGCGCAAACGGCGCAAGGTACGGCCGTCGGCGCCGAGCAACTGCTGGTCTCGATACAGAATGCTGCCGGTGCTTACCGTGCCGCTGCTGGGCAACAATTGCAGGATCGAGTGCGCGGTCACTGACTTGCCTGAGCCGGACTCACCCACCAACGCCAGGCATTCACCGGCGCGGATATCCAGACTCAGGTTCTTGACCACCGTTTGCCCGCTGAAGGCGACGCAGAGGTCACGGATTTCAATCAGGTTCTCCGACATATCAAGACCTCGGGTCGAAGGCGTCACGGAGCGCCTCGCCAATGAACACCAGCAGCGACAGAATCAACGCCAGAGTGAAGAAAGCGGTCAGCCCCAGCCAGGGTGCTTGCAGGTTCTGTTTGCCCTGGGCAATCAGCTCGCCCAGCGATGCACTACCAGCCGGCATACCGAAGCCCAGGAAATCCAGCGCTGTCAGGGTGGAAATCGCCCCGGTGAGGATGAACGGCAGGTAACTCAGGGTCGCGTTCATGGCGTTAGGCAGAATGTGTCGGGTGATGACTTTACGGTCGCCCATTCCCAATGCGCGAGCCGCCTTGACGTACTCAAGGTTGCGCCCGCGAAGAAACTCGGCGCGCACCACATCCACCAGCGCGAGCCATGAGAACAGCGCCATGATGCCCAGCAACCACCAGAAATTGGGTTCGACAAAACCAGACAGGATGATCAGCAGATACAGCACCGGCAGCCCTGACCAAACCTCCAGCAGGCGCTGACCGATCAGATCGACCCAGCCACCGTAGTAACCCTGCAGCGCACCCGCGGCGATACCGATCAGGGCACTTATCGTGGTCAATACCAGTGCAAACAAAATCGACACGCGCGCGCCGAAGATCACTCGGGCCAACACGTCACGGGCCTGATCATCAGTGCCCAGCCAGTTTTGCGCGGTTGGCGGGCTGGGGGCAGGGCGATTGAGGTCGTAATTGGGGGTGTTGTCGCTGAACGGGATGGGCGGAAACAGCATCCAGCCGTCACCCTTTTTGATCAGGTCCCGAACGTAATCACTGCGATAGTCGGGCTGAAACGGCAGTTGGCCGCCAAACTCTTGTTCGGTGTAGCGCTTGAGCGCCGGGAAATACAGCGAGTTCTGATAACTGAGCACCAGTGGTTTGTCATTGGCGATCAACTCGCCCCCCAGTGTCAGCAGGAACAAGCCGCAGAACAACCATAACGACCACCAGCCTCGGCGGTTATTGCGAAAGCGTTCCAGGCGTCTTTGGGCCAGCGGAGAAAGTCTGCGCATCAGGCATTCCTCGCGCTGAAGTCGATTCGCGGATCGACCAGGGTGTAGCAGATATCGCCCACCAGCTTTATCAGCAAGCCGAACAGGGTGAAGATGAACAGTGAGCCGAACACCACGGGATAGTCCCGCGAAACCGCGGCCTCGTAGCTCATGCGGCCTAGACCATCAAGGGAGAAAATCACCTCGATGAGCAGCGAGCCGGCAAAAAATACGCTGATGAATGCCTGAGGGATACCGGCCACCACCAGCAGCATGGCGTTGCGGAATACATGACCGTACAGCACCCGACGCTCGCTCAAGCCTTTGGCTCGGGCCGTGACGACGTACTGGCGGGTGATTTCATTGAGGAAGGAGTTCTTGGTCAGGATGGTCAAGGTCGCGAAACCGCCGATGACCAGTGACGAAACCGGCAATACCAGATGCCAGAAGTAGTCGGCGATCTTGCCCACGGTCGTCATCTGTTCGAAGTCTTCAGAAACCAGCCCGCGTACCGGGAACCAGTTCAGGGACGTGCCCCCGGCGAAGAGCACCACCAGTAGCATTGCAAACAGAAACGCCGGCATTGCGTAGCCGATGATGATGGCGGTGCTGCTCCAGATGTCGAAATGACTGCCGTGTTTGACGGCCTTGCGAATCCCTAACGGTATCGAAACCAGGTAGGTGATGAGCGTCGCCCAAAGCCCCAGTGAAATGGATACCGGCATCTTTTGCAGAATCAGATCGGTGACCGTCGCGCCCCGGAAGAAGCTTTTACCGAAATCCAGTTGCGCATAGCTTTTAAGCATCAACCACAGACGCTCGTGCAGAGGCTTGTCGAAACCATATTGATGTTCGATTTCCTTGATCAGTTTTGGATCTAGGCCGCGAGAAGCGCGGGACTGGTTAGCGTTGATCGACTCGGCCGGTACGCCGCCCGCGCTGGAACTGGCACCGCCGATACCTTGCAAGCGTGCGATGGCTTGCTCCACGGGGCCACCGGGCGCGGCCTGCACAATGAAGAAGTTAACCAGCAGAATGCACAGCAAGGTGGGAATGATCAGCAGCAGGCGCCGCAACAAATAGCCGAGCATTCACTTCATCTCCGAGGCAACGGCGGAAGCACCGCGTTTTTCTGCGAACTGCTCGTTGGTCAGCGGGGTAGGGCTGACCTCCCACCAGGTATCGATGGCCTCCGCATTACTGGCCTGGATTTTCGGAATGCCAAACCGATTCCACCACAACGTCGACGAGCCTGGCGGGTAATAGTTAGGAATCCAGTAGTAGCCCCATTGCAGCACGCGATCCAGGCAACGGGCGTAATCGACCATGGTGGATTTCTGATCGGCGCTGACGAGCCCTGCGATCAGGCTGTCGACGGCTGGATTTTGCAGCACCATATAATTGTTGGAGCCGGGATCCCGGGCACCTTTGGAGCCGAAGTTGTTGTACAGCTCCATGCCGGGTGAGGTCGAGACCGAGTAGCCCGTCACGATCATGTCGTAATCACGAGCCATCACCCGGTTCAGGAATTGCGCCGCGTCAATACGGCGAATCTCGAAGTCAATACCGATCTGCGCGAGATTGCGCTTATACGGCAGCAGTATTTTTTCAAATCCTGCCTGGCCATTGAGGAAGGTAAAGGTAAACGGCTCGCCTTTGGCGTTGACCAGATGATCCCCCTTGGGTGTCCAGCCGGCGTCTTCCAGCAGTTTCAGCGCTTCCAGTTGCTTGTCGCGGATATAACCGGTGCCGTCGGTTTTTGGGGTTTTATAAACCTCGCTGAATACTTCTGGCGGAACAGTCGCGCGGAGCGGCTCGAGGATTTTCAGCTCGGCGGGTGTCGGCAGTTCGGTGGCTGCCAGGGACGAGTTGGAGAAGTAGCTGTTCTGGCGGATGTACATGTTGCGCATCATCTGCCGGTTGGTCCATTCGAAATCCCACAACATCGACAGTGCCTGACGCACCCGGCGGTCCTTAAAGATCGGTCGGTCCAGATTGAACACAAACCCTTGAGAACTCTGCACCGCGCCTTTGGCCAGATGGGCTTTTTGCAGGCGGCCGTCGCTCAGCGCCGGGCTGTCATAAAGAATCGAGTAAGCGGTGGCCGAGTATTCGCGGTTGTAGTCGTAAGCACCGCCCTTGAGCACTTGCCGGGCAACATCAGTGTCGCCGAAGTACTCGACGCTGAATGTATCGAAGTTATAAAAACCTCGATTGACCGGCAAATCCCTGGCCCACCAGTCAGGATCACGGGCGAACGTGATGCTGCGTCCGGGATCAACCTTGGCGACTTTGTAGGGACCGCTGCCCACCGGTATCTCAAAGCCGCCACCGCCCGCGAAGTCACGGCTCTTCCACCAGTGCTCTGGGAAAACCGGCAGAGAAGCAAGGTCCAGCGGCAAGGTACGGCTTTCATTGGTTTTGAAGTCAAAGCGAATCTGGGTTGGCGATTCAACTTCGACGCCTTTGATGTCCTGAAATTGAGTCCGGTAAGAGAGGCTGCCTTGGGTCATCAGCAGGTCATAGGTGTAGCGCACATCTTCGGCGGTAATCGGCACGCCGTCTGCGAAGCGCGCTTTGGGATTGATAAAGAACCTGAGCGACAGGCCCTCGTTGCCGCGTTCGATACGCTCGGCGACCAGGCCATACACGGTGTAAGGCTCGTCAAGCGACCTCACGGCCAGCGGCGAATACAGCATGCCGTTGATTTGCGACACGCCGGTGCCTTTGTCGAGATAGGGCATCAGGTGATCGAACTGACCGATTTCCTGCGCGGAGCGGCGCATGCTGCCCCCTTTGGGCGCGTCAGGGTTTACATAGTCGAAATGTTTGAAATCCGCCGGGTAGCGAGGTGCTTCGCCGTAGACAGTCAGGGCGTGTTGTGGCGCCGCGGACAGTAATTGAGGGCCAGAAAACAGGGCCAGTAGTGCCACGATCAGCGATGTAGAAACAAAACGCATTACTGGAATCCTGACTGACGTCGGCTGGCGAACATCAGGGTTAAGGGTGGCGGTGATTAAAGTCATAAGACAGGCACGGCCAGACATTGTTCTTGACCGTGGAATGCAGGCTTCAACAAGGTACCGGAACCCGGGCACGTTTGTAACCGGATGATGCGCAGTGCGCCAACGGGTTTTTTGCCAAAACCAAGCAATTTGCTTGCCTGGGAAAGGGCATTGGGGATAAATGCCTCCCCTTAGTGGATCCTGACGCCACGCTGTCGGGCAGCAGAAGGCAGACCTGTAGGAGCGCACGAGCACCGCGAGGCCGCGATAGCGATGCATCAGCCTGACCGTTTTCGCCGCCTTCGGCACCTCCTGCAAGGTCGGCTATCGTAAGGTTCGCGCCACAAACAAAAACGGCCCGCCGTGAGGCGAGCCGTTTGTAAGCGTCAGCAGCGAGGAATCAATCCTGGCGGCTGGTCACTTCCAGCAGGTGATAACCGAACTGGGTTTTTACCGGGCCTTGAACGACGTTGACTGGCGCGCTGAACACGACAGTGTCGAATTCCTTGACCATCTGACCAGGGCCGAACGAACCCAGATCGCCGCCTTGACGGCTGGATGGGCAGCTGGAGTTGGATTTGGCGACTTCCGCGAAATCAGCACCGCCTTCGATCTGCGCTTTGAGTTCGTTGCATTTCTCTTCGCTGGATACAAGGATGTGGCGGGCAGTGGCTTTAGCCATGGGGAATTACTCCTGTCAAAAAAAAGAAAGAGCCTACCGGATTAAGGAAGGCATTTCTCGATAAAGTTCAGGCCGATAACCCAAGAGAGGAGCGAGCGGCGTTAGTTTGCCGCTCTTTTTAGCTCATTACCTGTAACGCAACTTGCTCACGGCTTCGCGTAGCAAATACTCGGTTGCGTCCCAGCCCAAGCAGCCGTCAGTCACCGAAACCCCGTACCGCATGGATGCAATGATCGGCTGGCAACCCTCAAACAGATGACTTTCGATCATCATGCCGACCAGCGATGAGTCACCTTGCAAGCGCTGTGCGAGCACGTCGTTGAACACCTCTGGCTGGCGCAGTGGGTCTTTACCACTGTTCGCGTGACTGCAATCGACCATGATGCGTTCGGCAATTCGCTGTTTCGCCAGACCCTCGCGTATTTGCGCCACGCTTTGATGATCGTAATTAGGTCCTTTATGTCCGCCGCGCAGCACGATGTGGGTGTCGGGGTTGCCCTGGGTTTCGATAATCGCCGGATGACCCTGGCGATCCATACCAAAATGACGATGTCCGTGCGCCGCTGAACGCATGGCGTCGCAGGCGATGGCGACCCCGCCATCGGTACCGTTCTTGAAACCGACCGGCATTGGCAGACCGCTGGCCATTTCCCGGTGGATCTGGGATTCGGTCGTGCGTGCGCCAATCGCGACCCAACTGAGCAGGTCATCAAAGTAGCCAGCAGCCATGGGTTGCAGGATCTCCTTCGCAATCGGCAAGCCCAGGCGCAACATCTCACGCATCAAATGGCGTGAGAGCGTCAGGCCTGCGGCCATGTCATCACTGCCATCGAGCCGCGGATCGTAGGCGAGGCCTTTCCAGCCAACCGTGGTGCGGGGCTTTTCTACGTAGGCGCGCATCACCAGCAGCATCTGGTCGCTGACTTCAGCGGCAAGCGCTGCCAGGCGTTCGGCGTATTCGAGGGCTGATTGCGGATCATGGATAGAGCAGGGGCCTACAACAACCAGCAGGCGGGAATCTTCGCCATTGAGGATGGCGCGAACAGCGCGGCGATGCGCGGCGACTTGATCGCTTAAAGCCAGATCCAGTGGCAGCTGGGATTTCAGTTGCAGGGTACTTGGCAGGCGCTGCGGGGCGGGGATGCTGTCGAGCACGGTCAGGTTACTGGTCGACAGGTCGGACGGTTTTACTGCGATAGACGAATTCATGGTTCTGCTTCCTGGGCTGGCGGGTCTGGCCCGCTCAAAGCCCTACTGGGGTGTTCGACAATTTGCCGGGTTGGCATTCTGTAATGGGTTGCCACCTGTCAGTGACCGAACGGAGGCGGCTTGCTGTCCCGAACGGAGGCTGCTAAATCGCCAGGCAGTGCAGATGTCGGTGCGGTAATAAGTGCTGTAGGTCATGTCGTAATCCTCGATTCAATTCAATTTTCAGGAGCGCTAAAAAACAAAACCCCCGGTCGGGTAGCCGACCGGGGGTAGAGAGTTCTCTGGTTGGCGTCCCCTGAATATGGGCGCCGGATGGGTATCAGGCGCGCCAGTGGCTAAACCAATACCCATAATAAGAAGTACTTTGCGGAGCAACGTTTGCTACCTGACCACGCACGGCCGCACGTGCTGCCAAGCGATCAACGCTGGTCTGCAACAGTGGCTGTGAGGTGGATGGCAACATGATACTTCTCCGTTAAGTTCAGTGAGCTTACTTCAGCCTTGCCGGCCAATTCAATCAGAAAAATCAATTGCGCTCATAGAGGTGTTGCAAGTGCAGGTGAAAGGCCGGTGCATTTCCAATTAACAAGTTCGAGACAAAATGTTTAAAGCAGAAAAAGAATGGAGAAAAATCCTACAGCAGAATGCTCTTGGCCCTGCATGCTGCATCTTGACCTGCTGACTTGCAAAATCTCACTCAGCAGATGCTTCAATTTGAAGTTTAGGCTCGGAAGGAATGATGCCGTCCTTCATGCCCAGCAAAACCGCCACTTTATGCGCTTCTCCGCGCCGACCTTTCTTGCGGCCAGCTAAAACCTGGTAAGTGGTTGCCGGATCAATACTGTTCTCTCGGGCAAACTCTTGAACAGATTTGCCTTGATGTTCAAGCCATGCCTTGGCTTGTGCGGCAGTACGTATTCCGGGCATAGTTCAAAACCGTTCAAAATAGTTCATGTCAGTTTAATTTCATTCAGATCTTACCATTCGTAAGGGTGGAGTCAATAGGAATACACATTCAAATGAGTGGAATAGGATCCCGGCTACGAAAAGAAAGAGAACGTTTGGGCTTGTCTCAGCGTGCCTTCGGCGAAATCGGTGGGGTGGAGGCGAATGCCCAGGGCAAGTATGAAAGTGGTGATCGTGCCCCGAAAGCCAATTACCTCGCTGCCATCGCCACTAAAGGTGTGGATGTATTGTTTGTGCTGACTGGCAGCCCTGCGCCAATCCGTGCCGATAATATTAGCCACGCAGAGGAGAAAGTATTGGGTAGCTACCGCACCCTCACCAAGGAAGATCAGGATGCCATCAAACGATTGACCATCACTATGGCCGAGCTGTCGGCTTCATATGCCATCCATGGAAGGGCCGCCAGCATCAAGGAGGAGTGAGGTTTTACTGAGGTTGGCGAGGTGTCGCCCGAAAATAATTTATTCTCTTGGTGCTTCGGTGATAGCGTGTGTCCAGTGCTATCTCAAAACTGATGTGGGTTGGACCTAGCGTGATGCTAGGTCTGGTCCGCTGTTTTTGCTATGGTGACCAGTATTCGTTATGTCCGTTTTGCGAGGTGTCTGCTTGATTAAGGTGCTAGTTGTTGACGACCATGATCTTGTTCGGACAGGCATCACGCGCATGCTGGCTGACATTGACGGTCTGCAGGTCGTCGGTCAGGCCGACTCTGGTGAAGAGTCGCTGAAGAAGGCGCGCGAACTGAAACCGGATGTAGTCCTCATGGACGTCAAGATGCCCGGGATTGGTGGTCTTGAAGCGACTCGCAAATTATTGCGCAGCCATCCCGAGATCAAGGTAGTGGCCGTTACGGTTTGCGAAGAAGATCCCTTTCCAACCCGGTTGCTGCAAGCAGGTGCCGCTGGTTATATGACCAAGGGCGCAGGGCTTGCGGAAATGGTTCAGGCTATCCGCCTGGTGTTTGCGGGGCAGCGTTACATCAGCCCGCAGATTGCTCAGCAACTGGCTCTCAAGTCGTTTCAGCCACAAGTCAACAATTCACCTTTTGATCTGCTCTCTGAGCGTGAGATTCAAATCGCGCTGATGATTGTCGGCTGCCAGAAAGTCCAGACGATTTCCGATAAGCTTTGCCTTTCCCCGAAAACAGTCAATACCTACCGTTACCGTATCTTTGAGAAGCTGTCGATCGGCAGCGATGTCGAGCTGGCTTTGCTGGCGGTACGTCACGGCATGGTCGATGCCAGCGCCTGAAATGAACCCACCGTTTGACCCAAGTGCCTTTCTTGCAACCTGTAGCGGTCGCCCCGGCGTGTATCGAATGTTCGATGCCGAGGCGCGCCTCCTTTATGTAGGCAAGGCCAAGAACCTGAAAAACCGGTTGGCGAGTTATTTTCGCAAGACCGGCCATGCGCCGAAAACCAGCGCACTGGTTTCGCGGATAGCCCAGATCGAAACAACGATCACCGCCAACGAAACGGAAGCGCTGCTCCTGGAGCAGACGCTCATCAAGGAATGGCGTCCGCCTTACAATATTCTGCTGCGCGACGACAAATCCTATCCCTATGTGTATCTGTCAGACGGCAATTTTCCGCGCCTGAGCATTCACCGTGGCGCTAAAAAAGCCAAAGGTCGGTATTTCGGGCCTTATCCCAGTGCCGGAGCCGTGCGGGAAAGTCTGAGCCTGATGCAAAAGACATTTCTGGTGCGCCAGTGCGAGGACAGTTTCTACAAAAATCGCACACGTCCTTGTCTGCAATATCAGATCAAACGCTGCAAGGGACCTTGCGTTGGTCTCGTTGAGCCAGAAGTCTATGCAGAAGATGTGCGCCACTCAGTGATGTTCCTCGAAGGTCGCAGCAACACGTTGACCGACGAGTTGAACGCGCTGATGGAAAAGGCCGCCATGAGTCTGGACTTTGAACAGGCCGCCGAATTACGCGACCAGATCGCGTTGCTGCGTCGTGTGCAGGATCAGCAGAGCATGGAAGGCGGGACCGGCGACGTCGACGTCGTTGCGGCGTTCGTCAATCCTGGCGGTGCCTGTGTGCACTTGATCAGCGTGCGCGGCGGCAGGGTGCTGGGTAGCAAGAACTTCTTCCCGCAGGTGGGTATCGAGGAAGAGGTTGGTGAGGTCATGTCAGCCTTCCTGTCGCAATATTTTCTGGGTGGTGTGGATCGTGAGCTGCCGGCTGAAGTCATCGTCAACGTCCTGCATGACGACTTCCCGACGCTGATCGACGCTATTGAAGAGTCCCGTGGTCGTGAGCTGGTAATCAGTCATCGGGTACGCGGTACGCGTGCACGCTGGCAGCAGATGGCAGTGACCAATGCGGAGCAGGCGCTGTCGGCACGACTCGCCGATCGACAGCACGTGGCGGCACGCTTCGATGCGCTGCAAAAGGTTCTGAAACTCGACGAGCCACCGCTGCGCCTCGAGTGCTATGACATCAGCCACTCCAGCGGCGAGGCTACGGTGGCGTCCTGCGTGGTGTTCGGCCCTGAAGGTCCGATCAAGTCGGACTATCGTCGCTACAACATCGAAGGTGTCACGGCGGGCGACGACTATGCCGCCATGCATCAGGCGCTGACACGGCGCTTCAGCAAGCTCAAGGACGGCGAGGGTAAACTGCCCGATATCCTGTTGGTCGACGGCGGCAAGGGGCAGATGTCGATGGCCCGCGATGTACTGAATGAGCTGGCGGTGCCCGACCTGATTTTGCTGGGCGTCGCCAAGGGCACAACCCGTAAGGCGGGCTTTGAAACCCTGTATCTCAACGACTCCGCTCATGAGTTCACCTTGCCGGGGGATTCTCCGGCGCTGCACCTCATTCAGCAGATCCGCGACGAAGCTCACCGTTTTGCGATCACCGGCCACCGGGCGCGACGCGGCAAGACTCGGCGCACCTCAAGCCTTGAAGGTGTCGCTGGAGTAGGGCCTACACGGCGCCGCGACCTGCTCAAACACTTCGGTGGCCTGCAGGAATTGTCCCGTGCGAGCATCGAAGAAATCGCAAAAGCACCCGGAATCAGTAAAAAGCTTGCAGAGTCGATTTATGCAAACCTGCACAGCGAGTAGAATGCCCGCTCACCTCGTAGCAAGTTGTGCCGATGAATATCCCTAATCTGATCACCGTTCTACGTGTCCTCCTGATTCCGATCTTCATTCTGCTGTTTTACTTGCCGTACCATTGGAGCTACATGGCAGCCAGTAGCGTCTTCGCTTTCGCAGCAGCGACTGACTGGCTCGATGGATATCTGGCTCGCCGTCTGGAGCAGAGCACGCCGTTTGGCGCGTTCCTTGATCCGGTCGCGGACAAGCTGATGGTTGCAGTTGCACTGGTTTTGCTGGTTCAGGCCCACGCCAATCTTTGGCTGACGCTGCCTGCGGCTGTGATTATCGGTCGTGAGATTGTCATCTCCGCATTGCGCGAATGGATGGCTGAACTGGGCGCCAGGGCTCAGGTAGCAGTGTCGAACCTGGGCAAGTGGAAGACTGCCGCGCAAATGCTGGCGCTGGTCATTTTGCTGGCCAATCCGCCCGCGTTCACATTCTGGGTTGTGTTGGGGTACGTGCTGCTGATTCTGGCTGCAGGCCTGACTTTGTGGTCGATGCTGCAATACTTGAGAGCCGCATGGCCGCACCTGAAAACCACGGCTGATAAAAAATAAGTTTTTAAAACAAAGGGTTGACGGCGCGGTTTGAATCTATAGAATAGCGCCCGTCACCAAGATGCGGGAATAGCTCAGTTGGTAGAGCACGACCTTGCCAAGGTCGGGGTCGCGAGTTCGAGTCTCGTTTCCCGCTCCAAGTTTGTACACATTGAGTGTTTGTGGTTTGAGCGCTGGATGTTTGAGGCCGAGTAGCAAAATGGTTATGCCGCGGATTGCAAATCCGCTTACGCCGGTTCGATTCCGACCTCGGCCTCCACTATTAAAGAACCCGAAGATTAACGTCTTCGGGTTTTTTATTGCTTGCGAAAAAATCTGTCGGCGCTCCTGAAGGCCGCGATGGCGGTGTGTCAGGGAGTTCGTTTCTCCTTTAATGACGACGAATGGTAACCACTGGTCAGGCCTTATGTGGCGAATTGCAATTAAGCGCCAATTACGGGGTCACAGTAATCCCTTAGTAACGAGCAAAAATATGCTTGCCTCAGAGATGAATTCAGAAGACAGCGAGTACCTGCTGAATGAGCTCAACCTGGCTACTGAAGAGCTCATGTCAATCGACAAAGCCGCCTTCGGGGGTGAGCATTGGCAAGCAGCGCATCTTCGCCAGCAAGGTGCATTTGCAAACTGGCTCCGCTACATCAGAAAAGATCCTGTATTCCAAAGCAGATCAGCGAATTTGCATTCTTGATGCGCGGCAGCCTGCATACCCGACATCAGGGGTGGCAGTTGATGATTCTGATGCGAGACGAGAAATCGCAGGCAAAGAAAAGCCCGCGATGGGGAGAGCGGGCAAAGGCCTGATAGTGCCTGCAGTTAGAGTACGAGGCTGGGTGTGAAAATGGTGTGAAGATCTGACTGGAAAAACTGTGCTACGCGTAGCCGAGCGATGATCGGCAACGAACAGGCTCAGGATTGTCTACTCTTGGTGAAACCTGGGTCAGCAGAGGACGCACGATGTATTCAAAACCAGATATCCAGCGAGTTCTTGAAACAGCATTTTTGCCCTCAAGGTGCGAATGCGCTATCGGTGTAAGCGACAATTTTTCGGTGAAACTCATCAACCCCGAATCAGGCGATATCGAGCTGTATGTAACAGGGATAGCTTTTTCTGAGCTTTCTACCAGCCGATCCATCGCCCGGTTGGTGCTCTCGCTGAAAGAGCAGCGAGACCTCATGGGTAAGATGGAGTTGTCCATGAAGCGACTGGGGTAGGGCAGATACGACGAAAAACGCGGAAGTTTCCGAACGGAACATCGGTTCGGAGCAATTACAACTTGCTCGGGGTTAAAGTCGGGCTAACTGACCTCCATCCCGACAATCTAGTCCCCCCACATCGCACTTTTTTGCATTTTCCCGATCTATGTCTGTCCCGGCCGCGCTGACTTCCTGCGCGGACAGTGAATCAGAATGGTGCCGATGGATCGCACGTTACCTTCATGTACTACTCGATGGATGCGCCAGCCGCTTGTATTGGCAATGGTTTTTCTGCTTGGCGTCAGTGGTTGTAGTCAGCAACAGGGCCGCGATATCGCCACTCAATTCAGTAAAGGCAAGCCTGACGAGCTATTCCAGACCAGCGTCGATCGCATGGCCACGCTTGGCATGCATGACAATCTGCAAAGCCTGTATTTACTGATGAACAAGCTTTATCTGCGTAATCCCAATCAGTGGCGTCAATCGGGTTATACAGATGCTATCAGTGCTGCACGGGCGATCCGCCAAGCTATAGAGCTACGCCAGCCTCTGCCTGCTCTCGGAGAGCGTCGTGACCTGGCGGCGCTGAGTTATTCCTTGAGTCCGGAGTTTCGCGGCGACCGTGTAGGGGCTTTTACCTACGCGATTGGCAGCATGCTGGTAACTGCTCATGGTGGCCGCACCGAGTTTTATGTGACGGACTCCATCAATCCACAGTTCGTCAGCAACGCTGCGCGCAATATCGAAAAAGCCACATGGCTGCTCAGTCAGCGTCAGGATGCCAATGGTGTGCTGTTGCTGTTTTCCAATGAAATATCGGATCAGTCCAGTAACCTGAGTTTCGCTGTGGAATTCGGCAAGATCGTCGCGCGGCTCGACTTGCTGGCGCAGATTCTGGATGAGCGTTATCGGCGTATCGGGCTTAATTACGCGCAGAGTCTGTTGCTGTTGAATTTCCTGCCGGTGCAGTAATGAACCGGGCCATTAATTAGTCAGGCCCGGGATTACACACTTCGCGGGCATGTCCTTCAGTAACCGATCCAGCACGGGCGCCATCTTTGTCTCTGTGCCCTGAAACTTCATCATGGATAACCCACCTTTGCCACGCAGATAATAACGCGCGGCTTCCAAACGACGTTTCTCGCTATCCCATATCTCCAGGTCTGCGCTGGAGAGATACGGCACGATATCCCATGTTCGATACGCTACGTACGTCAGTCGATAGTTGCAGCTAGCGGGCACTTGGGCATAGACCTCGGAACTGATACTGCGGTCCAAAAGCCCACGCTGCACCACCGAGACAAAATCCGTGACCAGCACTTTAGGTTTTGCTCAATGCATATATTCGCCGGGCGTACCGTGAGCGGCTCGACATCAATGGATGTGCAGCCACCTAACCACCCAGCCCTGCGAGAACCAGACCACCTGCCAATGCTTTCATCAAAACCCGTTCCTTCCTGGATTGCGACCTCGTGTTTATGAGGAGGCTTTAAAGTACTTGGCCGCACGGTTGCGGCTGGGCGGCATAGTGCCACATGGACGCATTGGATGGTTCGCGCAAATCACCGGATCAAAAGGCCAGTCCAGCCATCCAGGCCCTGGAGGAAACTGGCTAAGTACCACCGGTAACGATTCTGGTGGCAATCGTGGTAATGCGCCTCCGAAGAATGGATGAGCAGATCAGACGATTTGAACTGCCGCTACCTCAAGGTGCCAAAACAGAACCTATCATGAGGACAGCGCAATGACTGACGAAAAGAAAGAACCGCCAAAGGACGACACACCCGCTCATTCCACGAAGGAAGAGCGGGAGCGTCTGAAGGACTTCAATAAGGGTGGTATTCCGCCTGGGGCTTGCTGATTACCAGCCGATTAGTTGCTATTTGCGTGTCACATTTGGGGCGTAAGTAGCAACTGCATGGCGATTTAAAGAGTTTCCTCAACGCTTGCCCGCACAATTCGCCCGGTCTTCACCTCGTTCGCGAAGTTGAGCAAGGCTGTTTCTGATGCCTGATAGTTGTTTACGATGTCCTGTATCGCTTGCGCTTCTTTCTCGTTACCGGCGTCGGATAATTCGCAGGCTTTTTTATGCAGGTCCGCAGACGACCATTTGAGAAGGAATGCTGCTGATATGAGCGCTTCACCCAGTTCCTGATTTTCCTTCGTCATGCTTTCTCGCTCCTTTTTTATAATCGACACTGGTTCAGAGGTCCATTTGTGCCAAGCCATCGCTTTAGAGGCTAGCACCGAAGCCATGTAAAGAATGCCACTGAAGCAGTGGCCGGCGTTTGTAAACTCCGTTAGAGCTTGGGGGCTGGCTGGACTTTCTGGCGTGTCCAAGCCGACAAGAATAGCGTGCTTGCTGATGATGTCGGTAGCTAATGTGCATGTAGCGCCGACTGTTCGTTGTCCGGTCCTGATGGCAACTGGTGCGCGTCATTATTAGGATGCAGAGCTCCAAGCGTTAAGGAGCTCGCTGGAGTTGTATCAATAAGAGGCCACGATGGCGGCGGCGAGTTGTTTGTCAGTCATCAGAGGCGGGCTGAAAGTCTCACGATAATGCCGCGATGCTTGTTCAAATTGCGCACCCCGGATCTCGCCCTCCGAGCCTACGAAAGCAAGTGCATCAGTTTTAGCTGATGTGAAGATCTTTGGCGGCTCTGTTGTGAGTGAGGTCGTTCCCCCAATCAAAATAGTTGGCAGAAATGTCGTGATCATCATTCCCTGTTCGATAGGGTTGGCATTTTCGGCTGCCATGGCTTGTGATCCAGATAGAACTGACAGGGCAATAGAGAGGGCTGTCCATATTTTCATTGAGTGATTTCCGTACTGCCTTGTGTTGGCGCGTCACGATAGCAGATGAAGTGAGGATTGTTGGCGTCAGTACACCGGGAGTAGGGGTGGTCTGTGAAAGAAATCGGCGTAGCAGAAAGCCATTGCATAACGTGAAAAATTAAGAATAAATGGCGCAATTCTGTGGTTTCTGCCTAGGTAGAGAGTGATATCAATGCTCGGCCGTAGTGTCAGGTTTTTTAGTTTTCGACTGTATAAGGATAGGGTCATGCGGGTTGTCACTTTCGGAACTGCTATTGCTTTAGTACTTGCCGGATGTTCTGGAATACCTTCAGTCCCCTATCAAGAGCCTGCTCAATCAGAGGGGTTGGCGCGTATTCGCGTGATCACCAACTCCAGTGTATTTGGAGATAGCATCACTGGCAGTTGTGCCCCTGCCACCCGTCATAAGATGGCTGACGCCGGACGTTTCGGGCGGGACGGGACGGCGAACATCAACTATCCGCAATACCCCCTGAAGTCGGCGAGCATTGGCATGCCGAAAAGAGTTGCGCCTGCTCTTAGTGAATATGTCCCCGCAGTCCGGATGGGCGAAGGAGTATATAAAGAGGTAGTCACCGAGTATCGCGTCAGGGCTGATCTGCCATTCCAGCTTGCAACCCTCGGCGCAACCATTGGCAGTTATGGAAGTACTTACTCGTCTTGCGGTGCCGAGGCCCTCGTTTACAAGCTGGAACCGGGGAAAGATTACGAAGCCTTGGTAGGCGTAGGTACCAGACCAAACCTGGACGGCGGGCAAGCGCTTATCTGCATGTTCGGGGTCATCGAACTTTTGCCTTTGCCTGGCACTTCAATTGTAATTCCCCAGAAACTGACGCCTTCCGAGCCCCCTCAGGTGGCGTGCAAAACGAAATAAGTAACGCCCGTCATCGAGCGGGTTTGGGGCTGGCAGAGCCTGTAAAGCTTCGACATTGATCGTAATGCTGGTAGCAGTAAGAGCTGAGTGGATCAGCGAGAGGCAGAACTAAATATGCTCACTGAGTATCCTGGCTCACGTAAACGCTCAGGAGACATACTCGCATCCACGATGGTGATCCGATCCAGGTCGTTGTAAATGCTACAGTCCCACCAAATCAGAGAGGGAGCGACATGCGAATTTTGATTGGCGCGCTTGTGGTGGTGCTTTTGGCAGGGTGCAGCGCCTCAAGCCCTCAAAGATTTGATAAATACGCCACCATGCGAGCCTGGGAGTTCTACCGCACAGACATTAAGTACGGCTATTTTGACGAGAAGACCGGCGTCCGCCTGGCCGGTAATTATTTGCCAAGGATGCTGCCGTTAAGGATTGCTGACAATAATGAATGGATGGACTTCACCGCTGAAAAGCGCGGCGGCTACATTATTTTTGGCAACCGTTTACATCGAGAGACATTCCCGACTGGTTTAGAACCCATCGCAGAATTCATTGCGTGGGCTGACCTCCCAGCGACGCAGCGGACGGCAAGCGCTAAAAAACTGAATGCGAGGGAAGAGTTCACCTCCATTAACGCACGAGTTGTGACTGAGAACGGTACAGGTGAACCGCTACTGGTGTTCAAAAAGAACTCGCTTGCATTCACAAGTCCGTCGAACTATTCGATAGATCTCCCTAATGCCAAAGAGATGATCCGTAGGGCTGCGATCTGGAACAGCGCTCCTGAACCGAAAGTGTCTGACTGACTGCGTCAAACCTGGAAAATTTAATTTTGCCAATACCCGCTCTCGTCGACCAGTAAAGGGTATCGGGTTTCATCCAGCAGTAGGCGTAATTGCCGGGAGTGGGCGGATCGGCTAAAAAGCACCTGGCACTCAGCCGTATCAAAAAAGCGTCTGAGCCACAGGAGAAGCGATTCGACCAAGTCCGGATCAAGTCTAAGCGAGGCCGTAATCAGATCAGGCTGATCGCTCAGGTCTCGATATAGGCCCATGGTCAAAACGCTCTTGTTCAGCGCGGACGAATAGATGTGGACGTCGCCAGCGCCAATAGGCGTGCCTTCGATATAGCAGTCGTACAGTTTTGCGAGGTCGAGATCGATACCCGCGAGGCTCAATGCGGCTGCCAAATCTGCATCTGGTGCGTGCTTCTCCTCCACCCATGAGACTAAATCGGAGATTGATACGCAGATGTCGGCGTAGCCGATAGGGAGCACTTAACTGATCCTTAGAATGCAGTCGCGATTGCCTGGGCCAGCTGTATATCCGACATAAGTGGCGTGCTATAGGTGTCGCGATAGTAGCGAACCGCCTGCTCAAACTGAGCACTACGAATTTCACCGTCTGAACCGATGAAAGCAAGGGCATCAGCTTTGGCCAAGCCAAAGTACTTATCTGGATGAGACGTGACATCGGTGGCGGTAGAACTGAGTAGCGTCGGTCCAGCTGTTGTCCAGACCATCCCACGATCACTGGGTTTATCGATCTCACCGGCCACTGCCTGGGTGCTACCTAATGCAAGCAATGCAATCGCCAAAATTTTCAAAGCTGCCATTCTCTACTGATTTGGTTTGTTCAAAGCCATGGCGCCTCTGTTGAATCCCATTCCCCACATAATCCGGGCTCATGATTTCAAAAGCAGAAACATCACCCACAAGGGGAGGGCGAGCACCAAAGGAACAGTGATGAGTAGGACAATGCCCTGAACAAGATATCTCCAGCGGTAGAGGCTTGTTCCCTCAGGTGCATTCCTGGCGTCCTTCCACCAGTCCCAAAGGTCCAAAATCCTCAGCAGCTCAAAAACGTCGCCGATGTTCACACGCAATGCCAATTCTCCCCGTACCTACGAATATCCGCGCTTCGCACCAGCTCACAAAGGCCGCACATTCCACACATACGACACGCGAGCCGGGGTGTGGGTATCGTCGACCCGGATGTCTTCTGGGTCATGGTGCTGGTCGTCCGAAATCTTCTTGAAGCGATCTTTGCCTTTTTACTGCAGGCGCTTAATGTAAAGCATTTCATCTTGGGGGAAGAGGTAGCCTCCATCCCCCGTGAATTACCTGATCGTTACATGTACCAGTAAGGGGGGGGCGCGCGGTCTTTTATCCCGACCTGGCGTGGAAAGTCGACATTAATCGCCTTGCTCGCAGGAACCATGGCAGCGGCTTAGACAGCAACAGAGATGCGCTGCCTTGCATCGTCAGGCAAATTCTTTCGATGTTTCGCTAGCATCATTGAGTATTTTGCACACCGCAACTTGCTCCAAAAAAACCGCCATCTGAGCGGAGTTTTATGCGTTTAGATCCTGTAAACACCCAGCCTCGTTCGAGGAGCGTCAGCGTCGCGTGCTATCTTGTTGAGATCAATAACCGGGTATGGACTCAGGAATGCCAGCGCTAGCTAGAAACCTTGTATTTATCTTATTTCCCTTGTCCCTGGCCGCATTGGGCTACTCCGTCGAAGGATTCCGAGATAATCCTGCAGATGCTTTAGGGGCTTACGGGCTTCCACCTGTTGTAATGTATTTCGTAGCGCTGATGGCGGTTGGTACTTTTTCACTATGCTTAGCCGGCCTCGGCAAGCTGTTGGAGCGTCAGTCATTACTCGGTAGCGGTAAAAAAGTAGTGCTGCGGCTGCTGTGTTACTCGCCGTTGTTGCTGTCAGCATGTCTGACAGCTTTGGTCAGTGCGACACACGCCCTGAACTCAACGGCCGGATGCGCTGCACTCGTTCTTTCGCTGGTTTCAGCAGCGACCGTTTTGTACTGGTTAATACGTGGATCCACCGCGCTTCTCAGGTAACCGATTACTACCTTTTGTCAGAAGCCCGGCCTGATAGCTGGGCTATCATGTGTATCGGATTTACTTGTAACTAGCGAAGCCACGGCATGATCTAAATGTCTGCTTTGAGCTTTAGCCGTTCTAAAGCGCGAGTGCATCCATATTCGGCAGACTTGTGAAGATATTGGATTTCTTCTTGCCTAAGGTTCTGCCTGGACATTTGAGTTGAGAGACTCATGTACAGATCGGCGCGAATCGCTTTTTCATTGAGGGATCCGATTGCATCTTTCCCGCTGGACGCGCGCGCCGTGTCGCATCTCGGCATAAGTACTGGCTGCGGGTAGTACTTACTATACTGGCTTGTGGGTTCAGGCAAGGCATCAATCAGTGATCGAAACTCGACCGTTTTCACATCGTCGAAGCAGTAGCTGATCATCTGTAGACCTGCCGGCGCGAACCCTTTTGTCAGGCTGGATTTCAGCAAATAGCAAACCTGCCCCACAACTTTTTCTCTGGGTTCAAATACAATTGCGAGCCAGGCAAGTCGATATTGTGCGGCGGGATTCCCTTCATCAGATGAGCGTTTGAGTAGCGGGGTAGCTTCCGCGACTAGTGAGCGTATCTTTTTTGTGAGAGCGTCTTTTTTTTCCTCCGGGAATTTATCTTTATCGGGGAGCTGACGCCGAAGAGTAAACAATTCGTTGTTCAGATCGTCAATTTCGTCCAGGTAAGGCAGCGCCTTGAAGTAAAGCGCCTCGGCCTTGGGTGAAACATCAGTTGGTACCGCAATTGCGATATCAGCGAAGCAAGCCATTAAGGTTAGCGAAAGATGTCCGAAACCGCTTTTAGCCACTGCGTCATCCTCTTGGTAATCTGCTTTGGTAGCTTATCTAGAGACTATTATGCCCGCTGACAAAATTTCTTTCCCATATTCAAGCCTCGCATTTGCCGAGGCTCTTTCGTTTTCGCAAATGTGCCTTTTGATCCGGATTGGTGAATGCGTTGGGAAATGATGAGTCAGAGCTCCACAAAAAGTCTTGATCGGCTTTTGACAGTTAAGTGCAATTGATGCGGGTTATTGAGTCGGCAGGACGCCAAAATAAGGTAGAAATCGAGAGTTGCGGTGCAGAAAACAAAAAGGGCCTACGCCAGAAACCAGCGTACGCCCTTGATCTGAAATGGTGCCCCGAGCCGGGGTCGAACCGGCACGTCCAAAGGACGAGGGATTTTAAGTCCCTTGCGTCTACCAATTTCGCCATCGGGGCGGTAGCGCTGAAGAGCAGGGAATATATACACCCAACTCCCCTGAAGCAAGCCCGCAAGATATTGAAATAAGACAAGATCTTGCTTTTAAGGCTGGAAAAAATACGCGGGCCTTGTCTGTCGGTGACCAAGGCCCTCGATCGGGCTCAACCCAAGCGACCGTATCACAGGTTCAGAACCTGCTTCAGAAACGGTGCGGTTTTGCTCGCAGCAACCTTCACAACCTGCTCTGGCGTCCCTGCAGCCACGATCTTCCCACCCTGATCCCCTGCGCCGGGGCCGATGTCGATGACCCAGTCGCTTTGGGCCACCACACGCATCTCATGCTCGACGACCACAACGCTGTTACCCACGTCGACCAGAAGGTTGAGCTGTTTGAGCAAACGGTCGACGTCGGTAGGGTGCAGGCCGGTAGTCGGCTCATCCAGCACATACAAGGTTGCGCCGCGCTGTGTGCGTTGCAATTCGGTGGCGAGTTTGATGCGCTGTGCTTCGCCGCCCGACAGTTCTGTGGCCGGTTGGCCGAGACGCAGATAACCCAGGCCGATGTCGCGAAGCACAGTCAGCGGTCGCAGCACGGCGGGTTCGTCCTTGAACTGCACCACGGCGTCATCGACGGTCAGTCGAAGTACCTCGGCGATGTTCAGGCCCTGCCAGGTGATGGTCAGGGTTTGAGGGTTGTAGCGTGCGCCATGGCAAGTAGAGCAGGGCGCGTAGACGCTGGGCATGAAGAGCAATTCAACGCTGACGAAGCCTTCGCCCTCGCAAACCGGGCATCGGCCTTTGGCGACGTTGAAGGAGAACTGCCCGGCGTCGTAGCCTTGCTTGCGTGACGCCGGAGTTGCAGCGAACAGTTTGCGTACCTGGTCGAAGAGGCCGGTATAGGTCGCGAGGTTTGAACGTGGGGTTCGACCGATAGGTTTTTGGTCGACCTTGACCAGCCGGCGAATGGCTTCCAGTCCGCTGACAACTTTGCCACTGGCGGATTGAGGCGCGTCGTCTTCCAGGCTTGGCGCATCAGCCTCGTTGTTCTCGGCGGTCTGGCCCAGATGCGAGCCCACCAGTTCCAACAGCGCATGGCTGACGAGGCTTGACTTGCCTGATCCGGAAATGCCCGTGACCGAGGTAAAGCAGCCCAGCGGGAACTCGGCGCTGAGGTTGTCCAGATTATTGCGGGTCACGCCTTCCAGCTTCAGCCAGTCCGTCGCTTTGCGTCGTTCAGGTTTGCTGGTTTTGTGTTCGGCAAACAGGTGCAACCGGGTTTGTGAAGCCTCGACGTTGGCAAGACCGGCAGGCGGACCACTGTAGAGGACGCGTCCACCGTGTTCTCCGGCGGCAGGGCCAACATCAATCAGCCAATCGGCGCGGCGCATGGTTTCAAGGTCATGCTCAACCACGAACAACGAGTTGCCCGCAGCCTTCAGGCGTTGCAGCGCGCTGAACAGTGCTTCGCCGTCTGCGGGGTGCAACCCGGCTGATGGCTCGTCCAGCACGTAGATAACGCCGAACAGCTGCGAGCCGAGCTGGGTTGCCAGCCGCAGACGCTGCAACTCGCCGGACGACAGCGTTGGCGTGCTGCGCTCCAGAGCCAGGTAGCCAAGGCCCAGATCGGTCAGGGTGCTGACTCTGGCCAATAGATCCTGCGCAATACGTTGCGCAGCGATACGTTTTTCGATGGACAGATCATCTTTGAGCGGCGCGTCGCTGGCGGCGACTGGACGCAACACTTCAGCCAATTGCAGGAGGGACATTTGCGCGAGCTCACCAATATCGAAACCGGCAAACTTCACCGACAGCGCGGCCTGCGTCAGGCGTTTGCCATCGCACAGTGAGCACGGGCTGCCAATCATGTACTGCGCGACGCGCTTCTTCATCAATGCGCTTTGCGAATGGGTGAAGGTGTGCAGTACGTAGCGACGGGCTCCGGTAAAGGTGCCTTGATAACTCGGTTCGAGCTTTTGTTTGAGGGCTTTGCGGGTTTCTGCAGGTGTCAGGCCTGCATACACCGGTACGGTGGGTTGTTCGTCAGTGAACAGAATCCAGTCGCGTTGTTTTTTAGGCAGATCGCGCCATGGAATGTCCACGTCATAACCCAGGGTGACCAGAATGTCGCGCAGGTTCTGGCCTTGCCAGGCCGTGGGCCATGAGGCAATGGCACGCTGGCGAATGGTCAGTGAGTCGTCAGGGACCATCGATTGTTCGGTGACTTCATACACCCGACCCAAACCATGACACTGTGGGCATGCGCCTTGAGGGGTATTGGGCGAGAAGTCCTCGGCGTAGAGCATGGGCTGCCCGGCGGGATAATTGCCCGCTCGGGAGTAGAGCATGCGGATAAGGCTCGACAGGGTCGTGACGCTGCCCACCGACGAGCGTGTGCTCGGTGTGCCACGTTGTTGCTGGAGTGCCACTGCGGGTGGCAGCCCTTCAATAGAGTCCACATCGGGTACACCGACCTGGTCGATCAGGCGTCTTGCGTAGGGGGCGACCGACTCAAAGTAGCGGCGTTGAGCTTCGGCATACAGCGTCGAGAATGCCAGCGAGGATTTTCCTGAGCCGGACACGCCCGTGAAAACCACTAGCGCGTCGCGGGGAACATCGACATCAACATTTTTCAGATTGTGCTCTCGTGCACCGCGCACTTGTACATAGCCAGTGTGCTGTTGAGGCGCAGTGGCTGAGAGGGTCTTTCCGTCAGGGGTATTGTGCTGCGAAGTCATCGTCCAGCCTTGTTATTCAAAGGCGACGGCACAGCGCACGCCTGCTGCTTGAATTCACAGATCAGTGTTTGACCGGTGTATTGGTGTTCGCGCCCGGGACTTTGGGGGCATGCCCCTCGTTATCCTGCCGACCGCCAGTCTGTTCCTGCTCTTCCAGGGTTTCTTCAGTACGTTGTTGATGATCAGCGATGTCGGCCGGATGTTGCTCAGGATCATTGAGATTGTTGCCTTGGTTGTTGCGTTTGTCATGAGGCATTTGCGTCATCCAGAAGTTTAAGGGCTAATTGGTCACAGGATTACGATCAGGCAGCGCGGCTGATCGTTCAATCCAATACTGTTTAGTCAGCGATAGCGGTACGGCAGGCAAATGCTTCGTAGCTTTGGCAGCTTCTACAGAAAATGCATTCCAGTGCCAGGAGTACGTTTGTTTGATAGGACGTTTCAGTGATTTACGTAGGAATGGTCTTACAGTGTCTCAGGCTGTTGTGCGATGCCTGAGGTTGGCTGTTTAATCCGTTTTTTCCTGACCCACTAACAGACTTGATGTGGAGCGAGCAGATCCATGATCGGTATCGGTAGAAGACTACGGCAGGAGCGTAAGCGTCTGGGGCTGTCCCAAAAAGAAATGGGGGGGCTCGGTGGCGTTGCCGCCAACGCACAGGGCAAGTATGAAAGCGGCGAGCGTGCGCCCAGGGCCGATTATCTCGCGGCTTTGGCACGGGAGGGCGTCGATGTGTTGTTCGTGCTTACCGACCGGCGAGCTACACGCGTCCAGACAGGCAGTGTAACCAGTGAAGTTTATAGTGCGCCCGTCAACCCTGAACTTTTACTCAGTGAAGTTCAGCAGGCCGTCCGCCATTTTGTGTCCACCATAGAGGAGCTTTCCAGCAACTATGAAGTGGACAGCATCCGCCGCGACCATGATGAGCATCAGTAGAGTGTTACCGGGCTATCGACTCATGAACGTGTCGGGAGTACCGGCTTGTCAGGCGCTGCCTGAAGGTTTCTCCAGTACTTTTTGCGCCAGACTCTGAAGGTAATTCGCCAGCGCCACTTCTTCCAGACGTAAGCCTTTGCGTTGTCTGGATCGAGGAATCAAAGCAAGCTCTCCTAATAGAAAACCCTCGAGTACTGCTGGATGGATGTAGCACTTGCGGCAGACCGCCGGGGTATTGCCGAGCTGCTTCGCCACCGCTTTCACCATATCGACAATGTGTTTTTTGGCATCGGCCTCAGGCTCCCAGTGCAGTTTACGCAGGGTCGCCAACGCTAACGCACTGCCTGCCCAGGTTCGGTAGTCCTTGGCAGTGAAATCCGAGCCGGTGAGCTGTTGCAGGTAGGCGTTGATATCTGAAGAACTCACGCTATGGCGCTCGCCGTTGTCGTCCAGATACTGAAACAGATTCTGGCCGGGCAACTCCATGCAGCGTTTGACGACTTTCGCCAGGCGTCGGTCAGTCACGTTGATCTGGTGCTCGACGCCGCTTTTGCCGCGAAACTCGAACAGGATGTCGTTGCCGTGCACTTCGACGTGTTTGTTGCGCAGCGTGGTTAATCCGTAAGAACGATTGTCCCGTGCGTACTGGCTGTTGCCGATGCGGATCAGCGTCGCGTCGAGTAATGAAACAACCGTGGCCATGACCTTGTCGCGACCGATACCTGGCTCGGCCAGCTGGGCTTCAATCTTTTTGCGGACCTTGGGCAAGGCCAGACCAAACTCGATCATGCGTGAGTATTTGTTCTGATCGCGAACTTCTCGCCAGCGCGCATGATAGCGATATTGCTTACGCCCTCGGGCGTCGCGGCCTGTAGCCTGCAGATGCCCGCGCGGATCCGGACAAATCCAGACGTCGGTATAGGCGGGCGGGATGACCAGTGCGTTGATTCGTTTGATTTCTGTTTCATCACGAATCCGTTGACCTTCCTGGTCGAAGTAAACGAATTTGCCTCTCAGGATCTTGCGGCTGAAACCCGCTTGAGTGTCCTCAACGTAATGCAGGTCCGGGGGCAGTTGGTCGATAACGGTCGAGTCAGGCATGGTTGCAATCCACAGGGCAGTTATGTGGATTGACCGCGGCGGTTCTCAAGGGTGCCAAGTATTTACGATCAGGCCAGCACCGCTACCGATTTGATCTGCGCCCAGAGCGGTTGCCCCGGCACGAGCTGCAACTGATCACGGGAGTAGCGAGTGATACGCGCTAACAAGGGCGTACCGGCTGCGTCCAGACGGACCAGCACATGAGCCGCGTTGTCTGCCGGTATCTCACTGACTACCGTCACCGGAAGGCGATTGAGGATACTGCTCTGATTGTCTGGCTGCAGGCTCAGGCTGACGTCACGGGCCTGAATCTTGAAGCGCAACGCTTTGCCTGACGGCAGCGGCGTGTGGGCAAGGCGCATTTGCAAGTCGCTGTGGGGCAGGGCGACACGGAGTAACTGGTACTCGACGTCATGGGCAATCACCGTGCCTTCAATCACTACGCCCGCGTCGTCACCCATGGCCATGGGCAGGTCCAGCCGCGCCAGGGTTTCGCCAATCGGACCACTGGCCAGCGCCTTGCCTTCACTCATCAACACCAGATGATCGGCCAGGCGCGCCACTTCGTCCTGGGAGTGGCTGACATAGAGCATGGGAATGTCCAGCTCGTCGTGCAGCCGCTCCAGATACGGCAGGATTTCGCTTTTGCGTTTTGTATCCAGCGCTGCCAGCGGCTCATCGAGCAGCAGCAGTCTAGGGCTGGTCAGTAGGGCGCGCGCTATACCGACCCGTTGCCGCTCACCGCCGGACAGCTTATCCGGGCGTCGCTCAAGCAGGTGCTCAATACCGAGTAATTGCGCCGCGTGCTGCAGATCGACATGACGCTGATCGGCTGGAATCCGTCGCAGGCCAAACTCCAGATTGCCGCGTACCGACAGATGCGGGAATAGGCTCGCTTCCTGAAAGACGTAGCCCAGGGCGCGTTTGTGTGGGGGGACGAACAGACCTTTGGCGGTGTCTTGCCAGACCTCATCGTTGATCTGGATAAACCCTCGCTCGGGCTTTTCCAGGCCAGCGATGCAACGCAGGCAGGTGGTTTTGCCGGAGCCTGAATGCCCGTACAACGCGGTCACACCGCGTCCGGGCAGTACCAGGTCGACATCCACGCTGAATTCCGCGTAGTTGACCTGTAAACGAATCTGGATATCTGCACTCATCGATCAGCTCCAGGCCGCTTTGGTCTTGCCGCTGGAATAGAGCGCCAGTAGAACCAGGAATGAGAACACCACCATTGAGCCCGCCAGCCAATGGGCCTGCAGATACTCCATGGACTCAACGTGATCGAAAATCTGCACTGAGACCACGCGGGTTTTCTCGGGGATATTGCCGCCGATCATCAGTACCACGCCAAACTCGCCCACGGTATGCGCAAAGCCGAGAATGGCCCCGGTGATGAAGCCGGGTTTGGCCAAGGGCAACACCACGCTGAAGAAGGTATCCCAAGGGCTGGCGCGCAAGGTTGCTGCTACTTCAAGCGGGCGCGTGCCAATGGCCACGAACGCGTTTTGCAGCGGCTGAACCACGAAGGGCATGGAGTACAGCACCGAGCCGATGACCAGACCGGGAAAGCTGAACGTCAATGTTCCCAGGCCCAGGCTTTGAGTCAGTTGACCGACAGTACCGTTGGGGCCGAGCAGCAACAGCAGGTAAAACCCGATCACCGTCGGAGGCAGCACCAGCGGCAGGGCCACAATGGCGCCGATGGGGCCTTTGAGCCACGAACGGGTATGCGCTAGCCAGAGGGCGATGGGCGTGCCGATCACCAGTAGAATCAGCGTGGTCAGCGAAGCCAGTTTCAGGGTCAACCAGATTGCAGCAAAGTCGGTACTGTCGAGTGGCATTTACAGTTGGTATCCGAAGGACTTGATCACAGCAGCCGCTTTAGGACCTTTGAGGTACTCGACCAGCGCCTTGGCTGCGGCGTTGTCTTTGCCCTTATTGAGAATGACGGCGTCCTGTTTGATCGGATCGTGCAGTTCAGCCGGTACGATCCAGGCCGAACCACCAGTCACTTTACCGTCTTTATAGATCTGCGACAGGGCAACAAAACCCAGTTCGGCATTACCGGTTGAGACGAACTGATAGGCCTGAGTAATGCTTTGGCCTTCGACGATCCTGGCTTTTGTTGCATCGGTCAGGCCCAGTTTGGCCAGTACTTGAGTAGCGGCGAGGCCATAAGGGGCGGCTTTCGGGTTGGCGATGGCGAGATGCTGATATTGATTCTTCTTGAGGACGTCGCCCTTGGCATCCACGTAGCCTTCTTTGGCGGACCACAGGGCCAGCGTGCCAACCGCGTAGGTGAAGCGTGAACCTTTAACGATGTCGCCTTCGCTTTCCAGCTTGGCCGGGGTGGTGTCGTCGGCGGAGAGGAATACTTCGAAGGGGGCGCCGTTCTTGATCTGGGTGTAGAACTGACCGGTGGAGCCAAATGAAGCAACCAGCTTGTGGCCGGTGTCGGCCTCAAAATCCTTGGCGATGGCCTGAATCGGAGCGGTAAAGTTTGCTGCAACGGCAACTTGCACTTCGTCTGCGAACGCAGCGTTCATTGCCAGCGCTGCGATGACGCCGGTCAGGGATTTGAGGGCAAGACTTGCGGAAAACATGCGCATCGAACAGCTCCATGGGCAACAGAAAACAAAAATGGCCGAGTGACGGCCATTCGCTATATATGGAAATATATAGCGAGGCTTTGTCCCATGGGAAGCTAAGTTTTATGCCCGGATAAGTTTTTCCAGGGCCTGGCTGGCGATAAGCCGGGTCAGTTGCTCAGCCCCGTGCTCATGTTTGATCCCCACAGCCTGTCCTGCCCACAGGTTCATGAAGTCGCCATTGCCCGCAGGTTCGGCGATCGCCCGCAGCGGTATCAGCGCGCCCCCGGCCAAAGGAAAGGCGGGGGCAATCGGGCTGACAGGACCCAGTTCGGTCATGATCCTGTTGACGATGCCCCGAGCCGGGCGACCGGTGAAAATGTTGGTCAGCGCGGTCTGGCTTTCATTGGCGCTGCGCAGCGCTTGATAGTGCGGCTTGCTGACTTTGGCTTCGGGGCAAAACAGGTACGCAGTACCGATTTGTACCGCTGAAGCACCGAGCATGAAGGCCGCTGCCATCCCCCGCGCATCGGCAATTGCACCTGCGGCAATCACGGGCACGCTGACCGCGTCGACAATCTGTGGGACCAGGGCCATGGTGCCCACCTGAGTCGTCAGGTCAGTGCTGAGGAACATCCCGCGATGTCCGCCAGCCTCGTAGCCCATGGCAATAATCGCGTCGCAGCCGTGGGCTTCAAGCCAGACGGCTTCGGCAACAGTCGTCGCTGATGAAATGACTTTGGCGCCAGTGGCCTTGACCCGTAACAGCAGGTCAGCTTCAGGCAGGCCGAAGTGAAAACTGACCACTTCGGGTTTCAACGCTTCGACCAGCTCACAGCTGACACGATCAAACGGAGCGCGGCTGGATACCGGAGTAGGGGCATCGAAGTCCGCGCCCAGCTCCTGATAATAGGGGCGCAGCGCATCCTTCCAGTGGACGTGACTTTGTGGGTCATCCTTCGGCGGCTGATGGCAAAAGAAATTAAGGTTCAGCGGTCCTTTGCATTGCTGACGTATCAGACTGACTTCATCACGGATCTGCTGTGGACTCAGCATCGCACAGGCGAGGGAGGCCAGTGCGCCGGCATTGCCTACCGCAACGGCCATCGCCGAGCCGCCCGCGCCAGCCATGGGGCCTAGAAGGATGGGCAGTTCAATCCCGAACAGATCAATAATGCGAGTATCAGGCCAGGCGCTCATAGACAGATAGCTCCATGCAGTTATTTTTGAGGTGCTATTGAGCGTGCGCGCGGCGCATTTGGCAACCGCTGAAGTGCACCGGTTGACTTAAGAGACGATCGGTCTAATATTGCCCTTCATGAATACACCCCAATTGAAACGCCGCCCGGGTCGCCCGCCAAAGGTCGACCGGGAGAACTTCGAAACCCGTGAAGCGCTGATTCGTTGCGGCACTGAAGTGCTCACTGAGCAGGGCTTCACAGCTACTGGTATCGATTACATCCTCAAGCGGATTGGCGTCCCCAAGGGTTCCTTTTATCACTACTTCCCCAGCAAAGAGGCTTTCGGTCACGCGGTCCTGGATAACTACGCCGGGTACTTCTCGCAGAAGCTCGACCGCTGGCTTCTTGATGAAACACTGACGCCGCTTGAGCGTCTGGTCGGATTCGTGCAAAACGCGAAAGCCGGCATGGCTCGTCACGACTACCGGCGGGGATGTCTGGTGGGCAATCTCGGGCAGGAAGTCAGCCTGCTGCCTGACGGCTTTCGGGAGATGCTGGAAGCCATCTTTGTCGACTGGCAAGCGCGCTTGAGTGCGTGCTTTAAAGCCGCACAGGCCAGCGGCGAGCTATCGCGCCACGCTGACTGTGATGAGCTGGCAGCTTTTTTCTGGATTGGCTGGGAAGGTGCGGTGCTACGCGCCCGCCTGGTTGCCAGTGACACGCCACTTAATACGTTCATCTCGGGGTTTCTACGCGGTCTGCCGCAATAAATTTTTTCAAATATTAAAAGACGATCGGTCTAAATTGGAGGCAAGCATGTTCAACGGCATTCTGATCGAAAAGGACGACGATGGTTATCGCTCAACCCTGACTGAGCTCAACGAAGAGTCCCTGCCTGACGGTGATGTCACCGTTGACGTCGCCTACAGCACTCTCAACTACAAGGATGGGCTGGCGATTACCGGCGACGGACCGATTGTGCGCAGCTTTCCGATGGTGCCGGGTGTCGATCTGGCAGGCACCGTAACCGCCAGCAGCGACCCGGACTTCGCTGTGGGTGATCAAGTGGTTCTCAATGGTTGGGGCGTCGGCGAGGGGCACTGGGGCGGATTGGCGCAGAAAGCCCGCTTGCAAGGCAAGTGGCTGATCAAGCTGCCCGACGCGTTCAGTGCCGCGCAAGCCATGGCCATCGGCACGGCCGGTTATACGGCGATGCTCGCGGTCATGGCGCTGGAAAATAACGGCGTGACGCCTGATCACGGCGATGTGCTGGTCACGGGTGCCAACGGCGGCGTCGGTAGTTTTGCCGTGGCGATTCTTTCCCGTCTGGGCTATCGAGTCGTGGCTTCTACGGGGCGTCTGAACGAGGCTGCGTACCTTGAGCGCTTGGGCGCGTCGGAGATCATCGACCGCAAGACGTTATCCGAGCCCGGACGGCCCTTGACTAAAGAGCGCTGGGCGGGAGCCATCGATTCGATTGGCAGCCACACCCTGGCCAATATCTGTGCCGCGACGCGTTATCGCGGCACTGTTGCTGCGTGCGGACTGGCTCAGGGTATGGAGTTTCCGGCTTCTGTCGCGCCGTTCATTCTGCGCGGAATCACTTTGGCGGGTATCGACAGCGTTACCCGGCCTCGCGCTGACCGGGTGGCGGCGTGGGCCAGGCTGGCGACCGATCTGGACCTCGCATTACTGCCGTTGATAAGCCGTGAAATCGGCCTGAGCGAGGTGATCGACGTCGCGCCCAGACTGTTGGCTGGCGAAATTCGTGGCCGGGTGGTGGTGGATGTGAACCGGTAGTGGACGGGGTTGTATGCACGCTTGGGCATCTACCTGAGACCTCTGTGTTGGCGACAACCAGCACTGATTGCAGGAGCTGCCGAAGGCTGCGAAGCGGCGAGTCAGGTCTAACGCTATCGCAGCCTTTCGGCAGCTCCTACCGGTTATTGACGTTGTAGGGTGATGGCGGCGTGTCAGGTTCTTGCGCCAGCTCAACCTCCCGATCCAGCAACTGCTGCTTGCGCTCCACCCCCCATCGATAACCGGAAAGACCACCATCGCTACGTACCACACGGTGACAAGGGATAGCCACTGCCAGCCGGTTGGCGCCACAGGCCATAGCGACGGCGCGGAAGGATTTGGGTGCGCCAATGCGCTGGGCGATTTGCGCGTAGCTGGCTGTAGTGCCAGGCGGAATGTCCTTGAGCGCTAACCAGACTCGCTGCTGAAAGGCTGTTCCGCGCATGTCCAGCGGCAGATCCAGGCCCAGGTTCGGTGACTCGATAAAGCCCACCACTCTCGCGATCAGTTGCTCGAAATCTTCGTCTGCGCCCAGCAGGGTTGCGTGGCGGAACTGATCCTGAAAATTGCGCACCAGTGTTTGCGGATCGTCGCCAAGCAGGATGGCGCAAACGCCGCGCTGACTTTGCGCCACCAGAATCGAGCCCAACGAGCATTCGCCAATGGCGAAGCGGATCTCGGTGTCGTTACCGCCCTGACGATACTGCGCGGGCTTCATGCCCAGCAAGGCATCGGACGCCGCGTAAAAACGGCTGCTGGAGTTGAAGCCTGCATCGTAAAACGCGTCGGTGATTGAGCTGCCCGATGACAACTGCTGACGTATCCGTTTTGCTCGATGTGCGTCGGCGTAAGCCTTGGGTGTCAGCCCGGTGACGGTTTTGAACACTCGATGGAAATGGTACGGGCTAAGTCCGGCAGTATGAGCGAGCGTCTTGAGGTCGGGAGCCGAGTCAGCCTGTTCGATGCAGCGACAGGCGCTGGCCACTAAAGCAGCATGCTGCTGAGCGACGTGGCTTTGGTCGGCGGCAATGCGCTTGCTGGGCCGATACCCGGCTGCTTCGGCCTGTGCAGCGGTATCGAAAAACACCACGTTGTCAGGATTGGGCAAGCGCGACAGGCTACTCGGGCGGCAGTAGACGCCGGTAGTGCGTACCCCGTAGACAAACTGGCCGTCGGCGGAGGCGTCGCGGGTCAGCACTGATTGCCAGCGCGGGTCTTTCTCGGTGACGGACGATGATGATCTGCTGCGACTCATGAGCCGGTACCTTGCACGGATACGATGACGTTCAGCTTATGCGGTGGCCCAATAGCCAGCACTCCGAGTCTTGCGGTCAAATTCGGTTCAGTCGGCGAGCATGGGGGGCAGGGTTCCTAGCAGGGAAACCGCCATCAGCGCGGCCATTCCAAACAGGCATTCAACCATAACGCTGGTGCGCAGTATGTCTAGCCGCAGATGAGTGCGATTGAGCATTAGTCGATTGAACAGCGCCAGAAACAGCATGCATAGCACCATGGCCACTTTGACGGCCAGCACTAGCCCGAAGCCGGAAAACGCTGGCGTCGGCCAGGGAGCTCCACTCATGACGCGCACGTTGATCAATCCGGTGGCGATGATCATTGCAACCATCACATACCCAAACCCGCCAAAACGCAGCAAGAGCGCACGCATATCCACATCCGCATGTTGGCGCAGGGCAACCAGCAGCAGGTAGAGCCCGCCCAGCCAGGCGCCCACTGCAACCAGATGGATGAACTGGTTGAATATCAAAAACTGGCCGTAGACGCCTTCAAACATTGCCACATGCCCAACGGGTGCCAATGTGGCCAGCAACAGCGTAACCAGGAGCAGGCGCAGCCAGCGATTGCCAGCCAGGAACAGGGTGACCAGCAGTACCAGGTTCAGGCCGATGTGCCAGCCCCAGAATGTGCCAAACGAGGTGTGGCCCAGCACCAGCAGCAATGTAGCCGGATCAATGGCGTCGGCCCAACTGCTGGCCATGCTCGCAGCAGTCAGCATTAGCCAGGCAATCGCGCTGAGCAAGGCAAGTGCTGCCAGCCAGAACGTCAAGCGGGGCGACTGCAAATGCCTCATGCGAGTAAGGAGGGGGCGCAATAGCAGCTCTTGCGACAGGCAAATTCCGAACAGCGTCAACAGCACCCAGAAATGTGCAAAGCGACACAGGATGAGTGCGGTCTGCATGGAATCAAGGGCTTACAGTGAAGCTGTAACTGCCTTCGCTTTTGTGGGTATCAACGGACACCGCGTGCCATTCGACCTTGTACTCGCCTGCCGCCAGCGGCGCTGCGGGGGTGACGATCAGAACTTTTCTGTCTGCGGGGTCGGTGGCAATCTCGGGTACCGGTTCCACCAGTGTTTTGCCACCTTTGGCTGTCGAGGTGATGCTGATTTTGGTGAATTTCTCTTCAACACCTTCCGAGAAATGCAGGCGCAGTTCCTTGGGGCTGCTGACGATGCTGTCAGCGGCAGGCAGTTGGCTGTCCAGGTGCGCATGGGCAGAGGCGTTGCTCGCCAGCGTCAGGGATGCGAGTACAGAAAGGGTCGAGAGGAGGTGCTTGAAACGTTGGGCAGACATCAAAAAAATTACCTGTTAGCGGACGCTGAATGCGCGTTTGATCGGCAGTCGAGGGCCTAATAGACCAGAAACTGCGGAGCGACTCCAGCGTTGAGCACCATAGCAGGGCAAAACCCCCAAAAAAAAGCCACCGCACAGAAGTGAGGTGGCTATAAAGTTTTAACCAAAGGAATGATGAAGCGGGAGCATCAATCTGGCGCTCACTGATGCGGATTCAGAGAGCGATCGAAACATGTTCTTCATCGCCGCCAACACTAACATCGTGGGAAAGATTCAGACTATTACGATAATTGATAGTGACTATCATCAATTGCACAGGTCATGAATTTTGAAAGGTGTTAAAAAATCGCCGGCAGGGGAGCAAACCTGCTATCCAGACCGGCTGCAGATTCACGAACGGAATCGCTAGAATTCTTGATCAATTCTGTATGTCAATAATATTTTTATTCATTTTATTTCTGCCGAATCTCTTCACTTATCGCGTACGTCTGCGTCAGGGCCGCAACTATTGCTGTAGCCTTGTTGCGCGAAAACGATAAGCAATATTGAAACAGGGGAAAAGAATGAAGTTTCTGAAGTGCAATCTCATCACGCTTGCGGTGTCGCTGGGCGTCAGTCAGCTCGCGTCGGCAGGCGCTGTCAGCGATCAATCAGAGGCCACCGGGTTTGTTGAAGGCAGTAGCCTCAACATCAATCTCAGAAACTATTACTTCAATCGTGACGGAAAAAACAGCAACGGCGAACGCACGGGCGACCAGAAGGACTGGACCCAGGCAGTGCTGGGTAATTTCAGCTCCGGCTTCACCCAGGGCACGGTCGGTTTTGGCGTTGACGCCTATGGTTACTGGGGGTTGAAGCTGGACGGCGGTGCCGGGACCAGCGGCACCGGGAATCTGCCGGTGAACCGCAACGATTCGCCTGAGGATGAGTACGGAACTGCCGGCGGTGCAGTCAAACTGCGTATATCCAAGACTGAACTGCGTTACGGCAACCTGCAGCCGACGGCGCCGGTATTTGCCGCCGGGGGGACCAGACTGTTCCCGCAAACCGCAACCGGCTTCAATTTGCTGAGCAGTGAAATCGACGGTCTGGATCTTGACGTTGGCCACTTCACGGGAAGTAATGGCCCGGTCACGACCAATAACGATCACGGTCTGTACGCGTCCTATGCAGATGTCGAGGCATCCAGCGTTGATTATGCCGGTGGCAAGTACACCATCAACGATAATCTGACCGTCAGCCTCTATGGTTCGGACCTCAAAGATGTATGGCACCAGTACTATGCCAATACCAATTTCACGCTGCCACTTGCCGAAGAGCAGTCACTCAATCTGGATTTCAATATCTATCGCACTACGGATTCGGGTCAGGCCAAGGCCGGGGATATCAGTAACACTACCTGGTCGATGGCGGCGGCTTATTCTTTCCTGACGGCGCACACGGTGACGCTGGCGTTCCAGAAAGTTAATGGCGATACGCCATTTGATTACGTGGCTTTCGGTAATAACTCGGCAGGCGATACAGCGGACTCCATCTTCCTCAGCAACTCCGTGCAATATTCGGACTTCAATGGCCCCGGAGAAAAGTCATGGCAGGCGCGTTATGACCTGAACATGGCGAGTTATGGTGTGCCCGGTCTGGGGTTCATGGTGCGCTACGTCACGGGTGATGATATCGACGGCACGAACATGCCTGCCAATACCCGGTACGGCGGTTATGGCGAAGACGGCAAGCACCATGAGACTGATCTGGAGGCCAAGTACGTGGTGCAATCGGGGCCAGCCAAAGATCTGGCGTTGCGTATGCGCCAGTCCTGGCACCGGGCCAATGCTGATCAGGGCGATACGGATAACAACGAATTCCGTCTGATCGCCGACTACCCGATCAATATCTTCTAATACCCCTCGCATCATCGCCAGGCGGACATTGTGTTTGCCTGGCGCCTGGGCCTCCCTGGCTGAAAGTTTGTAATTTACAAACGAGCAATCGTCCCCACGACATCCCGGGTATCGCTGATACATTGATACGGGTATCGGGTTCGCGCGGCTGGCAGGAACATTCGCTATTTCAGCGACCCGCGAAGTCAACATACTTTTTTATAACGATGTGTTTTTAATCATCGCACTTGTCGCAGTACTGACCATGAGCGCAATTATTGTTCATGGCCTGTGGCTCAGGTGTCACCCGACGGGGTAACCCTAAACTGACAAGGCCGCTGCATAGTGAAATGCTGCGGCCTTTTGTTTACGTCATACGTTGAGCCAATAAGCATCCGACTCAGCCATTCTGGCAGTTGTTGCCATCACTGATGCGGGTGTATTCCAGGTTGTGCTCAACGCCTTTGCTGTCGAGGTACAGCATGTGCGCCACGACTGGGCCACAGGTATTACTTTGCGCCGCCGTCACGTTGAGAACTTTGGCAATATCAAGGTTTTGCGAGTAGTCGTAATCGACCGCCGCTGGAATCTGCGAGTTGTTATTGACTTGGTCGTTAGCCGAAGCGAAGACCGCGAAGAACGATAAAGCGGCGAACAGCGCGAGGTTTTTCATGTGTATCTCCGAAGACGTTTAAGTAATTTTTTCTGCAAAGCTTCAGATTTGCTTTGCTGTTGAAGTGGATTCTATGCGCGCCAATGGTCATTCAAAAATGGAGCGTGTCGATACACGCCATCACCGGGGCCGATACATGTGTGAAGTTGATATTCGAACCGCTTAAACCATTCGGATCTAATAATTAGATACGCGACGTCGGTTGTATCAATGGATCAGATAGCCACTTTCTATCGCCGACTGCATGCTCTGGCCATTAATTAGCCACGGACGCTGAACATGCAGAAGTTCGAAATACTTCGACAAACCCGCTTCGATAATCTGGTCCATCAATACGGTCTGGACGGCAGTCGTTTACTGCCATGGCAGGGCTACCCGATGCCGTTTGCCGGGGGCTGGTGCGTCGTCCGGCCAGGAACAAGCAGCGAAGCACACACCCAGATCGATCAGGAAATCTTCATCGCCATCAAAGGCCGCTCGCGACTGGTCGTGGGTGAGCGTGAACTGGAGTTCGGCGTAGGAGATATCGCGGCGATTCCGAAGCACACCAATCACTACATCATCAATGACTCGGAGGAGGACTTTCACTTCTACGTGGTCTGGTGGGACATGAACTACGTCAATGACTTCGTCGCCCAACACAACGAAACCACGGGGTGCCTGAATGACTAGGTTCGTTGTCACCATCACGCCGCCGACACCCAATGGCGACCTGCACATCGGGCACATTGCCGGGCCTTTTCTGGGCGCGGATGTTTTCACCCGTGTTCAGCGCCAGCGGGGTCATGACTGTGTGCTGGTTTCCTATTCCGACGATTACCAGTCCTACATGCTGCGCAAAGGGCTGGAGCAGGGCGTGGACCCGGTCGAGCTGGCGGGGCGCAACTCTGATCGGATTGAAGCGTCACTCGCGGCGATCAACATCAGGCCCGACAACTGGATGCGTCCACATGGCAATCCGTTTTTTGCCGACGCCGTGCGAGAGGTTTTCGACAAGGCCCGCGCAGCGGGAGCCATCGAATTTCGTGATTCCAGCGAGGCGTACTGCCCTGACTGTGACGTCTGGGGCTACGAAGCGTTTGCTCGTGGCCTGTGTAACTACTGCGGGGCCGAGTCCGATGCCAGCCAGTGTGAAAACTGCGCTCAGGCTCCCGACTCCGAACTGATGAGCGAACTGCGTTGCAAGCTGTGCAGTGAGCCAGTGCAGTGGCGCAGCAGCCATCGGGCATTCCTCAAACTGGCGCGGTTCAAACCCGCGTTACGCGACAGCCTGCTCAATCGCAAATGGCGCAAGCCGCTGGACAGCTGGCTGCCCGAGACGCTCGAACATTTACATGACTGGGGCGTGACCCGGCCCGGCGACGCGGGGCTGGATCTGGCTGAAGGCGATTCGTGCCGGGTGCACACCTGGTTCATGGGGCTGGCCGGTTATATGGCCGCTTTCCGCGAACACGCCGCTCGCATAGGCGAGCCCGAGCTGTTCCAGCAGTACTGGCAGTCGGGGCAGGGCACGCTGGTGCATTTTCTCGGTTTCGACTGTGTGTTCAGTCACGCTGTGGTTTACCCGGCCTTGTTGTCGGTGCTGGACGATCTGCAGATCCGCCAACACTTCATGCCCAACCAGTTCCTCAAGCTTGACGGCTTGAACCTGTCCACTAGCCGCAACCATGCGATCTGGGTCGCCGATCTGGCCCGCCAAGCCTGTGCCGACAGCGCTCGGTTGTATCTGGCGAGTATTGCGCCGGAGGAGTGTGAGGGCGATTTCCGTCTGCAGCATTTCCTGCTCTGGCGCGACAGCCTGTTTGGCGAGTTTTTCCCTGCGTTGCTTGAGGCGGGCGCCCGGCAGCACGGCAGTTGGTGGAGCGGCATGTGCGGACCTGACGCTGGCCTGCTTGAAGCGTTGCGGCTGCAATGGGTCAAGGCCACGCAGCCGGAACAATTCTCTATGAAAACCATGGCCAGCGTCCTGCTCGACGTGATTGCCATCGCGCGTATCCGTCTGGGCGAAGGACGTCCGGTCAGCCACTTCGCCGCGTTCATTGCCGTGACCGGTCAGGCGCTGATTCCGGACACGACCGCACGCATCGTCGAATCATTCGAGCTGCCACTGGACAGGGTCAGTGCAACGATTCTCACCGGCTCGGCCGCTGAATACTGCATTTGAACGGACGCACACCTCATGTTGATGGACTATGACGTCGCAGTGATCGGCGCGGGCATTATCGGCGCCAGTATTGCGGCACGGCTCAGCACTGCCGGACTGGCTGTGGCCCTGATCGATAAGGACGCGGCAGGCGCTGGCGGAGCAAGTGCGCTGTCCGGCGGGCTGGTGCGGGTGTATGACCCCGACCCACTGTTGATGGACTTCGCTGCGTTTTCGATTGGCCTGCTGGACGACGGTATTTTCGCCGGTACGTACGCTCGGGCCTTGCAGCGCAGCGGCGCACTCTATCGCGCTGCGCCTGAGCAAATGGACGACCTCTGCCGCGCCATTGAGCAACACGCCAGCCCTCGTTACCCCATGCGCCTGATCGCCAGTCGCGAGCTGGATGGCGGGCAGTTTCCACTGTGCCCTGATCAAGCTCGGGTCAATCTGTACGAGCCGCATGCCTGCATCGGCAACGTCAGGCTGGCGACCCAACTGCTGGCAGATGTGGTGCGGCGCAATGGCCTGTTGCTGGAACATTGCCAAGTACGCGCCATTGATTGCAAATCACCTCACGAGGTCCATGTAGGACTGGGCGAGAGCACCTTGCGTTGCCGTGCGCTGGTGGTGGCTGCCGGTGGCTGGAGTCGGCGATGGGTGCCGGGTTTGCAACTGCAAACCCGCTCCATTCCGCTGGCTCGGGTACTGACCAACACAGAGTGCGGCATGCCGGTGATTGATGCCGTCAGCCAGAGTTACCTGATTCCCCTGACGCGCCAGGTGGTGCAGACCGGTTGTGGCTTTCGCGACACGGAGCAATCTCCGGATGATCTGCCAGCCACTGACCTGCGCAATCGGCAGGACGCGGTCAATCGGGTGCGTCAGTTGACCGGCTGTACTCACTCTGAAGTGCTGGATGTGCTGCCCGGTTTTGATAGCTACAGCCCAGACGGTCGCCCGCTGCTGGGGTTTGTCGAGGAAGACAGTCCGGTGTTCCTCGCCACTGGCATGTCCGGCCTGGGCTTCAAGTTTGCGCCTGGCATCGCCCAGATCGCTTTTGAGCACATGCAAAGTCGCCTGCTCGGTAAGGAAACTGGCGCTGGCTGGTCGGCACTGTCCCCACGGCGTGCCATGCAACATGGGGAAGTTGTCGCGGGAGTGCAGCCATGACGATGCTCAAAGTCGGTGTGTCTGCCTTGTTTGATCCTGCGGTCACTCCCCACGCGAGAACTTTTCTACGGGCAATGTGCGTGGCACGAAACTTCATCCCGGCTCTGGCTCCGGTGCAGTGGCATTTCCTTGATGACGGCGCCAATCGTGCGCGTGCCGAGCAGGTCGCGGAGCACATGGTGGCTGCTGACGTCGACCTGGTGATCGGTCATTTCTCATCCGATGCGGCAGTCAGCGCAGCACCGGTTTATCGGCAAGCGGGCATCGCGTTGCTGACCCCGGCGGCGACGATTGATTGCCTGACCCAGGACCATCACAACGTGTTTCGTTTTTGCCCGTCGGACCGGCAACTGGCCAGGGATCTGCTCGGCTGGATCGCCGTCAAAGGCTGGCAAACCCTGCACATCTGCGCCGATAACAGTGCGCACGGACAAGCCTTGGCCAAGTGCATTGCTCAGGCTGCAAGGGATGGCGGCCTACGCCAGACCGATGAGCGTGAACTGGCGCAGGTGGAAGTATTTGCCGGGCGCCTGCGCAGCAGCCGCGAGCATTGGCAGCAGCGTCGTGCGGCGGGCAGTCAGCGGCCGCTGATCCTCACCGATGATGCCGCTTCGCCATATCTGGGCAACGCCGCCGCGGACGACCGCACGACCTGGGTGATCGGTTTCGGCAATGCCGAAAATCCAGAGCAGCCATGTCCGGGCATCTTGCAGCACAGGGCACTTTTTGGGACAGCCGCTGAAACCTACTACCGGGAAAGCCTGCTGCTGTTCCACGTACTGGGCGTATTGGCCGGCCGCCACTGGCGTCGCGCCGAGCTGCTGCATGCCTTGAATCACACCACCTTCAACACGCCGTTGGGCGACGTCAGTTTCGATCAGGGCGAGCGCCGGGGCGCGTGTAACAACCTCTGGCGAGTGGGCCCCCAAGGGCTGCAAGCCATTAACGAATAGCAATGCCTTAAACACTATGGATGGGACGCAAATGAGTGCATCAACAACAGGGGGCGTTCACGCAGACGCCGTGTGTATCGGCTTCGGTCCGGCGGGCATCGCGCTGTCGTGTGTCTTCGAAGACGCACGCGAAGCAGGCTCACCGCTTGGCGAGCTTTCCATGTGTTTTCTGGAGGCCGCTCATGACACACAGTGGCATCGCGAACTGCTCCTCAGCGGTACGGACATCAATCATCACGTGTTCCGTGATCTGGTCACGCCGCGTGATCCGCGCAGCCGCTTTTCGTTCGCCATGTACCTCAAGGATCAGGGCCGCATGTTCGACTTCGGCCTGCTGGGTCGCCCGGCCAGTCGCCACGAATGGTCGGACTACCTGCGCTGGGTTTCGGCGCAAGTCGATGGTCAGACGAAATTCAATGCACCGGTCAGGGAAATTCTGCCGGTGATGGAGGAGGGGCGCCTTAGCCGTGTTCAGATCGAAATACCGAACGGCCGTGTCGAAACCCGCAATATCGTGCTGTCCAGCGGCAGCGCGCCTCATATCCCTGAGCTGTTCCAGGGTTTGCTCGGACCGACGTTGTTTCACACCTCGCAGTTCCTGACCCGCTTGCAGGCGTTCGGCGAGTCCTTGCCCAAGCGCTGGCTGGTGGTCGGCTCAGGGCAGAGTGCAAGCGAATCGGTGCTGGAACTGATCGCCCGGGAGCGCCACATCCTTGTGCATTCGGCCCATCGTTCTGCGGGTTTCAAACTGACCCAGCTCGGACAGTTCCCCAATCGGGTGTTCGCCCCGGACCACGTGGATTACTTCCACGGCCTGGACCCTGCCGCCCGGCAGCGTTTTCTGGGCTGGAGTCGATCGACCAATTACGCCGGAATCGATCCGGACGAAAGCCAGAAGCTGTTTTCACTGATCTACGAAGACGCCATCGCCGGTCGCCAACGCCTGCGCACCCATGCCTACAGCGAGATCAGCAAGGTGGAAAAAATCACCGATGGCTACCAGGTCACGCTGACGGACACCTTCAGCCTACGCAGTCAGGTGCTGGAGGTTGACGTAATTGTGCTGGGCACCGGTTATCAGCAGCCTGTCTTGCCGCCGCTGCTAAGCAACTTGCAGCCGTGGCTAAAGGCCGATCTGGATGGCGGGCTGGTGATTGATCGCGATTACCGCATCGCTACACAGGGCCAATGCGACATCAAGTTGTGGGTCAACGGGCTCTCCGAGCGCAGTCACGGCATCAGCGACAGCCAGTCGTTTTCGCTGATGGCATTGCGTGCCGAGCGTATCGCGCTGGGCCTCGAACGTGCCGTGCAGGCGCAAACCCTTGAACCGCTGCTGACTGAATGACGTGACCCTCATGTACAACAACATTTCCGAAATCGTTCACGATCAGACCTTTCTCAAAGTAGCGGGGATCGGGCCTGAGTTCTTTCTAAAGCTGGAGTCGCTGAATCCCGCAGGCTCGATCAAGCTCAAGACAGCCGTCGGCCTGGTCGATGATTTGCAGAGTCGGGGCCAGATCAACGCGGACACCGTGCTGATCGAATCCTCGTCGGGCAATCTGGGTGTGGCGCTGGCGATGATCTGTGCCGAACGCGGCATCAGGTTCACTTGCGTGGTTGATCCGAACAGCTCCAATCACAACATCCGCCTGATGCAGACCTATGGCGCCGAGGTTATCCAGGTCAATGAGCTGGACGCCAACGGTGGGTATCTCGGTACGCGCATCGCGCTGATCCGCCAGAAAGTCGCTGATGACCCGCGCTTCGTGTGGCTCAACCAATACGAAAACGCTGCCAACCCGCGCGCTCATGCCCGGACCACCGCGCAGTCCATCGGTCGGCACTTTGGCCACGTGGATTACCTGTTTGTCGGCGCGGGCACCACCGGCACGCTGATGGGCTGCGTACAGTATTTCCGCCGTCACCACCCGGCGACGACGATTGTGGCGGTGGACAGTGTGGGCTCTGTGACTTTTGATACGCCACCCGGCAAGCGCTTCATTCCGGGGCTGGGCACCAGCCAGCGGCCGCCGATTTTCAACGCCGAGGGTATTCATTATCTGGAAATGGTCCCGGAGGAGCGGACCATTGCCATGTGCCGTTTGCTGGCGCGCAACAAAGGTCTGCTGGTGGGCGGTTCCACCGCGACGGTCATCGCCGCGGTGCATGCCTGGCGCGAGCGCATTGAACCGGGTTCGGTGGTCGTCGCGCTCTCGCCGGATTGGGGCGAGCGCTATCTCGACACCCTTTACGATGATCACTGGGTCGAGCAGCGGTTTGGCCGTCAGGTGTTGCAGATGACTCTGGATGACATGCCTGTCGAGCCATCGCGGACCACTGATTTGCACAGTGCCCGCCTGAAGCAATCGGCCTTTCATGTGGTCGATGGCAAGACTGTCGCGCGAATACTCGCCGAGGATCCAGTGGCCTGCATCGATGATGTTCAGCAGGCCTATCTGGAGCATCATGCCGGGCGCAGCATCAACCCCGATAGTTACTTCCTGCGCTTCCCGCAGGCTCCGGCCAATCGCATTATTGCGCTGCCTGCCAGTCTGTCCGGCGAGCAATCGGTCAGTGGCATCAAGTGGATCTCCAGTTTCCCCGGCAACATCGAGTCGGGCCTGCAACGCGCCTCGGCGGTGCTGATCCTCAACGACGCGCGCAGCGGTTATGCCTATGCCTGCCTGGAAGCATCGCGGATCAGCGCCATGCGCACTGCGGCGTCAGCGGTGCTGGCGGCGCGCTGGCTTAACCGGCAGCAACGCAAGGTGGGACGCTTGTCAGTGGTGGGTGCCGGGTTCATTGCCCGGACCATCCTCGATATGTTTGTCAGTGACGGCTGGCAGATCGACGCGCTGGAGGTGTTCGATCTGCACAGCGATTCAGCCGCCGCACTCATTGGTCACGCGACTGTGCAACACCAACTGGCGTGTCAGGCAGTTGACCTCGATAGGGCATTGCAGGCCGATGTCGTGGTGTTCGCCACCACGGCGCCGAGCCCGTATGTCATTGAACAGCGCTTCCGGCCAGAGCAGATCCTGCTGAATATTTCCCTGCGCGATTTGGGGCCGGAGATCATCGCGCAGGCCAATAACATCCTTGATGATGTCGAGCATTGCCTCAAAGCCCAGACCTCGCCGGACCTGGCCGTACAGCATTATCAGCATCGCGGGTTCATCACCGGCACCCTGGCGCAACTGATGCTGGGCGAGGTGGAAGTCAGCCCTGATCGGCCGACGATTTTCTCGCCGTTCGGTTTGGGCGTGCTTGATCTGGCGGTGGGCAAGCGGGTTTATGACTACGCAGTGGAACAGGGCGCGACGTTGCCAGTTCCGGAATTTTTCTTTGAATCGAAGCGCTGGTGATGCCCATGCCAACGTTTTTTGACGCCCAACGCATTGTCATCATAGGCATGGGTTCTCGCGGCCTCAGCGTGCTGGAACAACTGATCGGCGCGGCCCGACGGGATTCGCACAGGCCGCTGGTGATCGACCTGTTCGACCCACAACTGCCAGGCAGTGGTCTGCACTCACCCGAGCAACCGGACTACTTGATGCTCAACACCATGGCGGGCCAGTTGTCCGGCTTTTCTTCGGCTTATCCGGCGTGGCAGCCGGATGAAACGCCGGGGCTGACCTTCCTGCAGTGGTGTACCGCTGAGGGGCTACTTCTGAATGAGCGCGGTCATACCAGTGGCAGCGAAGCAGGGCGGCCTATCGAGTTTGCTGACTTCGTACCGCGCAAGCTGCTTGGCCGTTACCTGCGCGATTGCTATCGATATCTGCTGACGCTTTGCCCGCCCCAAGTGCAGGTCAACCATCGTCGGAACCTGATTATTGGCTGTCGCCCGAAATCTGGTAATCAAGGCTTTCACCTGCACACCGCTGAAGGGCTGGACGTTGAGGCTGACGCAGTGTTTCTGACCACCGGACACACGCCGCAACCAGAGGCAGATTGCGAAGGTAAACGCGTAGCGATCGAAGGCCTTGGTCTGAGCGCCATGGATCAGATCGCCCACCTGACTGAAGGCCGGGGTGGTCGCTTTGTCCGCGATGACAGCCAGGGTGGATGGCGTTATCTACCTTCGGGGCGTGAGCCGCAGATTTATCTGTTTTCCCGCTCGGGCCTGCCGTTTCATTGTCGGCCGCATGGGACGCCAGCGTCTTCGGTGACGCAACGGTTGTTCTTCACCGCCCAGGTTATTGTCGAGCTGCGCAAAAACAGCCCGGACGGGCGACTGGATTTCGCTCAGCAGGTTTTGCCGCTGATCGAGGACGAGATGCGCAATGCTTTCTACCTGGCGCAAGCGCGTCTGCAGCAGCCGGGCCGTCTGGAGTTTGTTCGCCACTCGCTGCAAAACGCGAAGACTGAACAAGCGCTGCGGAAGGTTTTTGCAGCATTGGCCGAAGAATTTGGCCCGTTCGAGCCGCAGGCCTATCTGAATATTCAGGGCTGGCGGGGCGATCCGCAACACTACTCCCAATGGTTTCGGCAGTGGGTCGCCCGCGATCTGACGCGCAGTTGTCTGGGTGTTGATGCGAGTCCACTCACGCAAGCGCTGGAGGTGTGGCGTGACTGCCGGGACCTGTTGCGATTAGTCGCCGATCACGACGGCCTCAATGATCGCTCGACCCTTGAGTTCTACGGCGCATGGGCAGGCCTTGGCAATCGTCTGGTCGGTGGGCCGCAGAAGGAGCGTTACGAGGATTTGCTGGCGCTGATGAATGCTGGCGTGGTCATGCCTGTAGCGCCTGATGGCATCCACGCGATTGAAATCGACAGCCTGATCAGTGCCCGCAACGCCCCCAGTGGCCTGGGCCAGAACCGTTTGCTTTTGATCGATGACTTGCTTGGGCAAGGCCTGATCAAAACAGCGCATCCATACCCGGCTGACGGCATCGCGGTTGATGCCCAAAGCCGGGCGCTACGTCGCGATGGTTCTGCCCATGAGCGCCTTTGGGTGCTTGGGCCCGGCGTCGAAGGCAGCACGTTTTACAACCATTACGTGCCAACGCCGGATCCTGCCTGCAAAGCACCGTTGCAGGCGCGAACTGCGGTGCGGGCCTGCCTCGCGGCGCTGCATGTCGAGGTCGAGGTCGAGAGTCTGGCGGTTAATTAACTCCCCCCATTCACTTTTATCAATTACTGAAGAAGGATTATCTCCATGGTCGAGATCACTTTGCTGACCGCGCTCGCCGGCGCTTTTATCGTGCTGATCATCAGCCCCGGCCCGAATTTTCTGGTCATTACTCAACTGTCCATCAGCCAGTCTCGACAACAGGGAATCTGCGCGGGATTGGGCGTTGCATCGGGCAGCATCATCTGGGCATTGCTGGCCTGTACGGGGTTGGGTCTGATGTTTCAGCAGTTGCCTTGGGCGCAACCCGCGTTGCAGTTGCTGGGGGGCGCGTACCTGATCTGGCTGGGCAGCAAAAGCCTGTGCAATGCCGGGGCGCAACCCAAGCCGCGCAACATCGGCGAGCTGGGTATTGGCAGTCTGGGCCGGGCGTATCGGTTCGGTTTGCTCACCAACATGACCAATCCCAAGGCGCTGGCGTTCTACACCAGTGTGTTCACCACTGTTTCGACACCGGGCTTGCCGATGTGGGTGCGTACCGCCGGGGTTTTGATCATTGCCGTGCTGGCCATCTCCTGGTTCGTATTGCTCGCCACGCTGTTTTCCATTCCCGCCGTGCAGGCGCGTTATCAGCGCATGAAAAAAGCCATCGACATTATTACCGGTGTGTTCATGGTCGCGTTTGGCCTGCGCTTGCTGATCGGGTTGTGGGCTTTCTGATCGTCTGATCCGGACAAGAGGCAGTTTTCCGGGTTGACCCAAATTCCGTAGGAGCTCACCGAGTTTACGAGGCCAGCGATGGCGGTGTGTCAGATAAAACGCTATCGCTGGCCCCGTAACCTCGGTGAGCTCCTACAGGTCCCGTGTTTGCTGGGCGACTGGGGCAACTCTTATTGATTTGAACAAGGATGAACACCATGCAAAGCAATGATTGGCACTACCCGACGTCGATCCGTGTGGGACCGGGGCGCGTTCGGGAATTGGCCCAGGCCTGCGAAGCCAGCGGTATCCGTCGACCACTGCTGGTGACTGACCGTTTCCTCGGCGGGACCGACATGATTCAGCGTGCGCTGGCGGACTGCCGTAAAGCGCTTGGGCTCTGCGGTCTGTTCGATCAGGTCAAAGGCAACCCGACCGGGACCAACGTCGCCGAGGGTCTGCAAGCCTACAAAGCGGGCGCCCATGATGGGGTGATTGCCTTTGGTGGCGGCTCGGCGCTGGATGCCGCCAAGGCCATCGCGTTGATGTCCGGTCAGACTCGGCCGTTGTGGGACTTTGAAGACATCGGTGAAAACCATAAGCGCGCTGACCCTGACGGCATTGCCCCGATTATCGCGTTGCCCACCACGGCCGGGACTGGCTCGGAAGTCGGTCGGGCTTCAGTGATCACTGACGAACAGGCACGGGTCAAACGCACGATTCTGCATATCCGGATGATGCCGCGCGTAGCTATTCTGGATGCCAACCTGACACTGGATTTGCCCGCCGACCTCACCGCCGCAACCGGCGTCGATGCCTTGACCCACTGCATGGAAGCGTACTGCTCGCCGGTGTATCACCCCATGGCGGAAGCCGTTGCGGTAAAGGGCATGCAGATGATCAAGCAGTTCCTGCCCCGGGCGGTCGCAGATGGCAGCGATCTTCAGGCCCGACAGGAAATGCTCGTGGCTTCCAGCCTCGGCGCAGCGGCCTTTCAGCGTGGGCTGGGGGGGGTGCATGCGATTGCTCAGACGCTGGGCGCTCTGTATGACCATCACCACGGGTTGCTCAACGCAATCCTGCTGCCCTATGTGTTGCAGGCGAATCAATCGGCGTTGGGGCCACAAATGGATGCATTGGCCGTGGCGCTGGGTTTGACCCGGCCGGGGTTCAACGGAGTGATGGAGTGGTTGTTGACGCTGCGTGAGCACATCGGTATTCCCCATACGCTTGGCGCCTTGGGTATCGACGAGCGCGACGCCGGGCTGGTGGGGCAGATGGCGTTTGCCGATGGCTGCTCGCACACCAATCCGATTCGCCATTCGGCTGAGATGTACACGCAGATCTTCTGCAATGCGGTGCGAGGCCGGTGATTGTCGATGCAGCGACCATCAAGCGCATCGACGAGGTCTGGCATGGCGTCGTTGATCAAGGCCGGATTGTCGGTGGCGTGGTGCTGCTGGCTCAGGCGGGTGAACTTCGTTACGCCTGCGCTCGGGGTTGGGCGGATCGCGAGGCGCAGAAGCCCATTACCCGGCATCAACGTTTCCGGCTGGCGTCACTGACCAAGCTGATCACTTCGGTCTGCGTTCTGCGTTTGCAGGAACATGGCGTGTTACGTATCGATGATGCGCTGACCCGCTGGTTGCCGGACTTCACGCCGAAACTGGCGGACGGCTCAGTGCCGATTATCACGTTGCGCCATCTGCTGTCCCACACGTCGGGGCTGGCCTATGGTTTTGAATTACCCCCCGGTAACCCATATGAACAGGCCGGAGTCAGCGACGGGCTGGACCTGGTTGCCTTTGATCAAGCTGAAAACCTGTGGCGGCTGGCGAGCGTCCCGTTGCTGTTCAGACCGGGCAGCGCGTGGCGGTATTCACTCGCCACCGACGTGCTGGGTGTGGTGATTCAGCGTGCGACAGGTATGACATTGCCTGAGGCCATCAGGCATTGGGTTACCGGGCCGCTGGGAATGAGCGCTACCGGATTTCACGAGGGTGATCCGCAATCCCTGGCATGTGCTTACAAGGATGACGCCCATTGGCCGGTGTTGATCAATTGCGCTGATGAGCTGCATCTGGACACCGGCAGGGCCAGCGTTTCAGCCTGTCGCAGCAGTGATCCACACGGCTGGTCTTCGGCCGGGGCCGGGATGGTCGGCAACGCCGACGACTATCTACGTTTACTGGAGTGCCTGCGACTAGGAGGTGCGCCATTATTGACCGAGGCTGCCACATCCAGCCTGTTAAGCAATGCGATCGGCGAGGTACAGATCGAGGGCAGGGGGCCGGGCTGGAAATTTGGCCTCGGCCCCATGCTGCTGACCGATCCGCTTCAGGCCCGGCAGTTACAAGGACCGGGAAGCTGGTCGTGGTGCGGGATTTACGGCTGCCATTATTGGGTGGACCCGCAAGCCGAAATCAGTCTGGTGGCGATGACCAACACTGCGGTGGCGGGCGCCTGGGGGGAATTTCCTGACGCCCTGATCGAAGCGATTTATTCGCCGTGAGCCATCAAGCCCGGGTGAACTGCTTGCGGTAGCTGCTGGGGCTGACGCCAACGATGTTGCGGAAGTGGCGACGGAACGACTCCTCGGAGCCGAACCCTGCGACATCGACGACTTCGGTCAGGCGCATGTTCGAGGACTCGAGCAACTCCTTCGCGTAGGCAATGCGTTCACCCAGCAGCCAGTCGTTGGGGGTCAGGCCGGTGCTTTCCATGAAACTGCGGTGCAGCGTTCGGGTGCTGACGGCTGCGTGATCCGCCATGTCCTTGATGCTGTGCTGGCGTTGCAGGTCGCTGCGGATCCAGTCCATCAACTTCGAGATTGGTCCTTCGCTGGCAGACACCAGCTGGCGCGAGGCGTATTGCGACTGACCGCCTTCACGATGGGGCGGGATGACCATGCGTTGCGCGACCATGTTCGCCACTTTTGCGCCGTGATCGTTACGCACCAGATGCAACATCATGTCCAGTCCCGCCGCAGAACCGGCAGCGGTAACGATCTGGCCCTGATCGACATACAGCTCGTTTGGCTGGATGGTCAGTTCCGGATACATGCTCGCCAGCAAATCGGTGTAGCGCCAATGCGTCGTGACGCGTTTGCCTTCGAGCAATCCCGCTGCAGCCAGGACAAATGCACCGGTACAGATCGAGCAGATCCGTGCGCCACGGGCATGCGCTGCCTGCAACTGGGCAATCAGCTTGGGAGGGACCTCGGATTCGACGCCGCGCCAGCCGGGCACGATGATGGTATCGGCGTTCTCCAGCAACACTTCGCCCGGTGTGGGCACGATGGTAATACCGCCTGCGGCCGTGATCTGGCCTTCATCCACCGGGAACGTAGCGAACTCATACCAGGTGACACCCAGTTCGGGTCTTTTCAAGGCGAATACTTCAACCGTGCACCCAAACTCAAAGGTGCACAGCTGGTTATAGATGAGGGCAACGACGAGATGATTTTTCATGGCACGATGTTACCGGATATTGGCATTTCCGCCAGTAGTGCGGTGCAAATGTACTGGTTAACCTGAGCCCCTGAAAACAGGCGGTTGCCTTAAACATTTGCCAGTGGTCGCCGGTGCGATCCAGGGAGTACGTTCGTGTCTATCAACATCGGTATCTACGTCTATGACGACGTCGAAGTTCTCGACTTCGCAGGTCCGTATGAAGTCTTCACCACCGCGACGCGCATGCACTTGCGCAAAAGCCGCGATGACCGGGCGTTGTTCAACGTATTTACCATCGGCCGTACAACCGACCCGATCCGCGCACGCGCAGGGCTCAAAGTCGATCCGGATTTCTCGATCAATGATCACCCTGCGATAGATTGCCTGATCGTGCCGGGCGGGGTGGTCAATGCCGAGTTGGAAAAACCTGACGTCATCAGCTGGATCAGTGCCCAGTCAGTACCGGAGCGCGTGGTGGCGGCAGTCTGCACCGGGGCCTTTCTGCTGGTCAAGACCGGCAAGCTGGCCGGTAAGCAAGTCACCACGCACTGGGAAGACATTGACGACCTTAAAGAGATGTTCCCGTCGGTCGATGTGCTGAGCACTTTGCGCTGGGTAGACGAGGGCGCTTTCGTGACCTCGGCCGGTATTTCTGCCGGTATTGACATGAGCCTGCACCTGGTGGAGCGCCTGCACAGTCGCGAGCTGGCCGAGCGCACTGCTTTGCAACTGGACTTTGACTGGACCGAAAACAACTGACGTTGTTTGTGTTGTACATCTGGCCGTGATGTCGGCCAGATGATCCCTTGCTGACGTTCGTCAACGACACCCAACACCCCGCCGTTTTTCGCAACAAGCTGGCAATACTCGCTTGTGGCACGCCACTATCGCTCTCCAACGCGCAGTCCAGAGCCTTCAACGCTTACGCTAGAGTGCAGGAAAAGATGAATACCCATTTCTTCAAAGTCGTCCAGACCGTTGCTTTCCATGGCTCGTTTTCGGAAGCTGCGGCGATTCTGGGGTGCAGCCAGTCGAATATCAGTTACGCCATTAAAGAGGTGGAGGATTACTTCAACAAACGGCTGTTCATTCGTAGCCGGGCCGGTTGCACGCTTACGCCGGAGGGCCAGGTCATCAGCCGCACGCTGGACAGTCTGCTGGCGACCCTTGAGCAACTAAAAAAAATGAGCTCGGCGGCAGTGTCGCGATTCGTTACTGCAACCACATAGACGAAACCTCCCTGACCGGGTGTATCGAGGCCATGACGCGACTGCATCCGGGTGTGCAGCTGAGTGTGGTGCAGGGGAGCGAGCAGCAGCCATCTCTGGATGTGCTGCGCAGGGAAGGCGCGGACATTCTGATTCTGCCCAGTCCGCTCCTTGATGAGCATCACATTGAGCACGTGCAGTGGTCTGACGCCTACGTGCTGGTCGCGGCCCGAAACCGTTCACTGACCCCGCGCCCTTTCCACGAGCTGTGTGAAAGTGTGCGTTATGTGTCCTGGCGGCACGCCGGGGTGGAACGGCTGCACAGCCAACTCGCCGCTGCGCAGGTACGTCTCAGCCATCGTGGGGAACTGAGCTGCGTTGCGACGTTGCTTGATCTTGTCGCGAAGGGGCAGTGCATGACGATCCTGCCCAGCCGCCTGATTCCGGACGACAGTCATTTGTACGAATGCATTCGCTTGCCAGTACAAATTGAGCGCAGCATCAGCGTGATCGCCCGGCCGGGTTCGCTGCTGTCCAATGCGGCGAATGAAGTGATTGAAGTGCTGAAAAGGCTGCCGGTGGGTGGTTAGGGCCACTCAGCCATACCGCCATTATCCAATTGAAACGCGATTCCCTATGGGAGCCGGGCTTGCCCGCGGTAAGCGTAACTTCGTTCGCCTGTAAACCGCAGTGTCCGAATCGCGGGCAAGCCCGGCTCCCACATGGGCCGTGATCGGACAATGATTGGGGACACTCCAGATATAAAATTTCCGCAAATCTTTGGCCCGACTTGTGCACTAATCTCAACGTCGTGACTCTGATACCTGTAAGCAGTTGTTACCAGCGGTCGCGGCAGAGCATGAGGCTCGCTCCAGACCGGGTAACCCCACTGGTTGGTTTCCTTTCGGACCTTATATAGGTTGGATCGCGCGATGGTACGTATCTGTGCACTATTGCTGGTGTGCCTGACTCAAAGCCTGATTTCAGTGCAGGTACTGGCTGACGAGGAGTGGAGTGTCGGCTACCACCGACTGAGCTTCCCCGATCCGCTGGATTCCCAGCCGATGCAAGCCATCGCTTTCTACCCCTCCACAGCCGCCGAACAATCGAGCACGATTCAGGGCTACACCGTTGATGCCGGTCTCGAAGCGCCGATTGCCCTTGGGCGTTTTCCCCTGGTACTGCTGTCTCACGGCAATACCGGTACGCCTCTTGCGCTGCACGATCTGGCGACCTCGCTAGCGAGACAGGGCTTCGTCGTGGTCGCTGTGGTCCATCCCGGTGATAACACCGTTGATCACAGCCGACTGGGCAGTGTCAGCAATCTGTATGGTCGGCCACTGCAAATTTCCGAAGCGATTACCACCGCGTTGCTTGATCCAACCCTGGCGCCTTATATCAGCGCTGATCAAGTGGGCGTCATTGGTTACTCGGCTGGCGGTGAAACCGCTTTGATTCTTGCCGGTGCGCAACCCGACCTTCAGCGTCTCAAGACCTATTGCAACGCGCGCCCGGACGATCGGGATGCGTGCAAGACCGGAGGCGAGTTGCTGCTCGACCGCGATGATCTGCATGCCCAGGCCGATCCAAGGGTGGGAGCGCTGATGTTGATGGCGCCGCTGACGCTGATGTTCGGCCGCCATACTCTGGCGGACGTGCATGTGCCGGTTTTGTTGTACAGCGGCGACGGGGATGAGCTGCTGGCGGTGGATCAGAATGCCGAAGCGCTAGCGCGCAAGCTGCCGCAGACCCCTGACTACAAGCTTTTGGCTGGCGCCGGGCATTTCGTGTTCATGGCGCCTTGCAGTGACGAGTTGCGCGCGACTTCACCGGTGATCTGCAATGACCGGGAGGGTGTCGACCGTGAGGATATTCATCGCAGCCTGAGTGCCGAAGCGGTGCGTTTCTTTGAGAATGCGTTGGGTATGCCTGAAGTACGCAACGGCATGCAGACGGCTCATCAGCAATAGCGCCGTCGGATAACGGGCAAAAAGTCAGCCGGTTGAAACCGTCAGCGAGCGGAGAAAGTCGGCGAAACCACCTGCTGCACGCGCTTCGAGCCGAGTGCTGGTGGTGACGCGGGGCCGGCAACTCCAGGCAATGCGTGCGCCATTCAATTCCAACTGCCGAATCAATTGCACGTCTTCATGACACGCGAGCGGCGGGAACCCGCCCGCCAATCGATAAGCTGCCGCGCTGATGCCCAGATTGGCACCGTGGACGTGGCGATGACCATCACGATGCTGATAGTGCTGTTGATAGCGAATCTGTGCTTCAAGGGGAATATCGTCCTGCCATACGCCCGGTGTGACAGTCCCGCACACCGCGTCTGCATCCAGTGCTAACTGTTCCACCAGCCAGTCTTCGGCGACGGTGCTATCGCCATCGGTGCAGGCAATCCAGCGGGCACCTTGCTCCAGCAGCAACGCCGCGCCCGCAGCCCGGGCCTGCCCAACGTTGCGTACGCTGACCTCAATAGCGTCCACAGCGTATCTCTGTGCGATTACGGCGGAACCGTCGGTGCAGCTATCCAATACCGCTAACACCACAACATGCTCACCGCCCAGGGCGGGATGCTTGCTTGCCTGCAATATGGTTTCAAGGCACTGACCGAGCAATAGCTCTTCGTTGTGGACCGGAATCAGAACGCCAATCATCGTAGATTTTCCTTTTCTGCGACTGATGTTTCATCACGGCTCCACACGTCGAGGAAAAAGTCCGCTTCGTGATGGCTGAAAATCCGTGGCATGTTCAAGCGTGCCGCAAGGATTGCGTGAACCTTTTCCGCATCCAGCGGGCAGCCTTCGATCTGTGGTCGCCAGTGGCAAGCCAGTAATTGCCCTTCATCGGTCAGAGACGCCAGGGCGTGATCAATCCAGCTATTGAGATCTTGCTCGTCCAGGTAGTAACCCAGTTCGCTCAGTACAATCAGATCAAAGCGTGCGTCCGGCCATTGCTCCGGCAGTCGCCCATGCATGACTTCTACATGGTTGAACGCCACAAGCCGCTGACGTGCCAGTTCAACCGCTGAACGGTTGGTATCGCAGACCAGCAATCGATCGCAGCGAGTCGCCAGGTCGGCACTGAGCTCGCCATTGGCGCAGCCTGGCTCGAACGCCGACACGTAACGTTCACGGGGCAGGGCGGCGAGGGTCAGCGCGCGCTTGCGGCGCTCATACCAGCGCTTCTTGAACGCCCATGGATCATCGCTTTTTTGAAAAAGCTGTTCGAAGTAGCTGTCATCGACGCTCACAGAAAAACCACCTCGAAAGGTTGCATCAAGCGCTCCAGCACATCCGGGGCCAATACCGGCGGCAGACCGATCTTGGGATCACCGGCCAGTTGGCTGGCAAAAGCATGAGCGGCGTGGCGTTTGCGGGCGATGGTGGACGGATCAAGCGCAATCTTGCGGGCGCGCTCCCAAGGTATCCGGTCATCTTCTGGAGACGCCCAGTGCCACGCCCAGACGGGCACTTCATGCAAGCGCGCCCCTGCGGCGCTGGCGGCTCGGGCGCTGGCGCGGCCGACTGCTTCGTGGTCACTGTGGCCGTCGTTTGCCCATGTTGTGAACACCACATCATCTGGCTGCAGGTAGCGGGTAATGAAGCTGGTGAGTTGATCTTCCTGCTCGGCGACAGTCGTGTCCTCAAAGCCGCCACGTATCCATTTCAGCGCATGCATGGGCAGATCCAGCCGGCGCAAGGCCTCAGCGCTTTCCTGAGGACGGATAACGCTCAGACGTTCCGCTGGCCAGTCGGCAGAGCCCGGATGGCTGGCACTGCCGTCGGTAACCGAGATCAGCTTTAGCGGCCGACCGAGTTGCGTCAGTTGATACATCAACCCGCCGCAGCCAAGGACTTCATCGTCCGGGTGAGGAGCGATGATTACGGCGCGGGAGTTGACCGGAACCAGTTCTTCGACACTGATCGACGATATTGCGGCCAGTTTTTTCGAACCGTTCCAGGCCTGCAGCGAGGTGCCGCTGCCGACGATGGGGTTATTGTCAGTCATAGTTGCCACATCCGTGATGGCGTGATTGCAGCCTTTTGGGCTGTCAGATCACCCAGTGCTGCCAGGTCGCGCTCTGCATGACTCTGGCGCAGGAATACCGGGAGGTCAGCGATCAGCCGGGCGAAATGCGCATCCTTGCAATAAGGGCCTGCGCCCAAGGCACGGCCCACATGCAGAATCACTTGCTCGGCATTGTGTTCAATTACCGCCCGACTACGACGCGCTAACACCTGCGTGTCGGCGCTCGGGGTCTGGTCTATTTGCCGGGCTGCGTGTTGCAGGGCAGCCCAGGAGCTATGCATTGCCACATCAACCGCGCCCAGATGGGCGAGGGTGTGCGGCTCTTGTGTTTTCGATGCCTGTTGCACCAGGCGCTGGGCCAAAGCCCGGGAAGCGCCATACCAGCAGGCGGCGATACCGATCCCGCCCTGCCAGAAGCCGGGTCTGGCCAAATAGTCGCCGGGTTTACCAATCGCCACGCCTTGAGCGCGGTCGAAGACTACTTCAACACTGCCAGTGGCGCCCATGCCCACGGCGCGCCAACCTTCCTGAGTAATGCTGACGCCGGGCTGCCCGAGAGCGACGGCGACCAACTGTTGCTGGCCGTCTTCGTCCCACGCGGTCATCAACGCATGGCTGAGGACCGCAGCACCCGAACACCAGGCTTTACGCCCGTTGATTTGCAGGTAGTCGCCTTTGCGCTGCACGTTGACCCGTGCCTGTGGCGGCTCAGCCGCCCACATACCCCAGCTGGTTCCTGTTTCGGGGGCGTTGACGCCCAGCTCATGGATGATGGCCAACGCATCGGTATGGCCTTCATACAATTTGCACAAACCCAGATCATGCCCCGCAACACAGGCCAGTCCCTGCCAACGTTCAAGTATCTGACCGCTGGCAGGAAAGGGAAGCTGGTCCAGCCCTTCGTCGATCAGCGCCTGCAAGCACTCTCCCAACGCACGCGTATCGGCGTAGCCGTGCTTGCGCCAGTCGAGAAACTCACTCAGCGCCTGACTCATGGCTGCACATCATGTTGCAGTTCGAACAACAGCAGCGAACGAGCGGTGACGGTGTAGTGATCACCAAAGCCGAATTGCTCACTGGCCTTCATGTCTGGCTGATTCGTGTCGATCAGGCAGGTCCAGTGTTCACCTTCAGGCACTTGCGGCAGCGTGAAGTTAACGCCGTCGTGGTGCGAGTTGACCACCAGCAGCAAGGTCGCGTCGGCGCCAGGTCGACGAATCCCTGTCTCTTGAGCGCGGCCGTCCATCAGCATGCCGAGGCAGCGAGCGTGGGCGTCTTCCCACTGTTCGATGCCCATCTCGTTGCCATCCGGCGACAGCCAGGTGACATCCTTGACGCCGATTTCTTCGTTGTAATCGCCGACCAGGAAGCGACTCCGGCGCAGGATCGGGTAAGTCATACGGAGCTTGATCAGGCGCTTAACGAATTTGAGCAGCGATTTGCCGTCTTCATCCAGATCCCAGTTCACCCAGCCAATCTCGCTGTCCTGGCAGTAGGCGTTGTTATTGCCATGCTGGGTGCGTGCAAACTCATCACCCGCGACCACCATTGGAGTCCCTTGCGCCAGCAGCAGGGTGGCGAAGAAGTTACGCATCTGGCGCAAGCGCAGCGCGTTGATTTCCGGGTCGTCGGTCGGACCTTCGACGCCATGGTTCCAGGACAGGTTGTTGTTGCTGCCGTCCTGGTTGTTTTCGTCGTTGGCCTCGTTGTGCTTGTCGTTGTAGGAGACAAGGTCATGCAAGGTGAAACCGTCATGCGCGGTGATGAAGTTCACCGACGCTTGAGGCCTGCGACCACGCTGGTTAAACATGTTGCCCGACGCCGTCATGCGCCCGGCGAAGTCTGCCAGCTGGCCTTCATCGCCTTTCCAGAACGCACGCACGGTGTCGCGGAACTTGTCGTTCCACTCCATCCAGCCCGGTGGGAAACCACCCACCTGATAGCCGCCGGGACCGCAATCCCAAGGCTCGGCGATCAGTTTCACCTGACGCAGCACGGGGTCTTGACGGCAGGCCACCAGGAAGCTGTGACGCTCGTCAAAACCATCGTGGTAGCGGCCGAGAATGGTCGCCAGGTCAAAGCGGAAACCATCAACGTGCATTTCCGTGGCCCAATAGCGCAGCGAATCTGTGACCATTTGCAAGACGCAAGGGTGACTCAGATCGAGGGTGTTCCCAGTGCCTGAATCGTTGATGTAGAAACGTTTGTCGTCCGGCATCAGGCGGTAGTACGAGGCGTTGTCGATCCCGCGCATGGACAGGGTCGGGCCCAACTCGTTGCCTTCAGCAGTGTGGTTGTAAACCACGTCGAGGATCACTTCCAGCCCGGCATGGTGCATGTGCGCAACCATTTCCTTGAACTCGGCGATCTTGCCGTGAGCGAGGTACCGTGGATCAGGGGCAAAGAACGCAATGCTGTTGTAGCCCCAATAGTTGGTCATGCCTTTCTGCAACAGATGCTGGTCGTTGACGAAAGCGTGAATCGGCAACAGCTCAACGGAGGTCACGCCCAGCTTGCGGATGTGATCGATCACGTCAGCAACCATCATTCCCGAGAAGGTGCCTTTGAGTTCGTCCGGTACGGACGGGTGACGCATGGTGAAACCGCGAGTGTGGGTTTCATACAAAATGGTCTTGTCCCACGGCACGCTGACGCGCTGATCACGACCCCAGGTATAGGCCGGGTCGATGACCTTGCTTTTCGGCACGAATGGCGCGCTGTCACGCTCGTCAAAGCTCAGGTCGCCGTCCGGGTGGCCGATGGTGTAGCCAAACAGTGCTTCGGACCATTTCAGTTCACCAACCAGTTGCTTGGCGTACGGGTCGATCAACAGTTTGTTGTGGTTGAAGCGATGACCATTTTTTGGGTCATAAGGGCCGTAGACGCGGTAGCCATAAATCAGCCCTGGGTGGGCGTCAGGCAAGTAGCCGTGATAAATCTCGTCGGTGTATTCCGGCAACTCGATGCGTTCAAGTTCAACTTCGCCAGTGGAGTCGAACAGGCAGAGCTCAACTTTGGTGGCGTTGGCCGAGAAAATAGCGAAGTTGACACCCAGGCCATCCCAGCTGGCACCGAGTGGGAAGGGCAGGCCTTCACGAATTCGCGATACGCTGGCTTCGACTTGATCGGCCTTGGCGGATGCACCTTTTGGACTGTCTTTCTTTGCGTTTTTGGACTGCGTGTTCATTGTGCGTTCCTGACGGCTAATGTTTTTTCGGGGCGGCCGAAACCGCGGTCGAAGCAAGAGCGCTTCAACAAGTCGAAGTAAAGTCTGGGTTACCGCAGGTCACGATGGGTGAGAAGGTGATCCCTGCGGTACTGAATTGAAGCGGCGCCCTGGAGGAATCAAGGCGCTGAAGGTTTTACTGCTTTTTTTGCGGCAGGCTTTGCAGCAGGTTTTGCTGCGGGCTTGGCGGCTGGTTTTGCAGGCTGCTCGGCCTGAGTAGCCGCTGGCGCTGGTTTGCTTTTCACCGGTGCAGGTTTGCTGGCCGGTTTGGCGGCAGGCGATTTGGCGGCCGGTTTAGGCGCTGCCTTCGGTGCAGATTTTGCCGCAGCAGGCTTGGCTTTATCGGCTGCCGGTTTTGCGTCGACCTTCGGCAACTTTGGCTTGGTAGCCTTGCGTGCGGTTGACTTGTCCGGCGCCAGGGCTTCGGCTTCAGCCAGCTTGCGAGCCATTTCCCAATGGCGTGCATCCTGGCCCGAAGGTTTCCCCTCTGATTCCCATATCTGATACGCAAACTCGCGAATTCGCTTTTCGTCGGCACTCATCTCGACACTCCCAGGTTTTACTTAGTCTGAATAAGCAGGTTTACAGAAAATTCCTCGAGTGCTGCGCTGAGCAGCAACTCCTTGTCTGTTGTGACTACGGCGTCTGAAAAAAGTCCCTTCCAGTTTCGACTGGCATCCGCGAACGGTATAACGACCCGCGTATCTCCCCAATTTGCCGCATTGATGAATGGAGTTTGGGCAGTGCCCAATAGTTCATTGCTCAGGCGTGGCACAACAACGATAGCCTGTTCTTCGCCGAGAACACGGGCGAATGCCACGACGTGCTCAGCCTGGCTACCCAGCACCTGCAGCGGCACATAATCACCCTGACTGAACAGCTCGGAGTGTGTGGCCCGCAGGTTCAGCACTTGATGGATCAGTGCTTGCTTGATCCGTCCGTTTTGCCAGGACCCCAGCAGATCACTCACGGTGGACGCCTGACTTAAAGCGTCCTTTCGATCTGCGTAATCCACGGGACGGCGGTTATCTGGATCGACGAGGCTGAAGTCCCAATACTCGGTGCCCTGATACAAATCAGGAACGCCGGGTGCAGTCATGCGAAGCAAGGTTTGCGCCAGACTGTTTAATGCTCCACTGGTGGCAATGCGGTTGGCGGTGGCCCCTAGCGACTGACGCAAAGCGAGCCCCTGCGGGCTGAGCAAGATGTTCTGCAGGAACTCCCGACACGCGCGTTCATAGGGCTCGTTGGCTGCGCTCCAGCTGCTTTGCAGCTTGGCTTCACGCAGAGCTTTTTCTTGCCATTTGACGAGGCGCTCTGAGTAGTTTTCGAACTCATCGTCCTGTATGTCCAGCGGCCAGCTGCCGAGCATGGCTTGATACAGCATCAGCTCGTCGCCCGGGCTGATGGCGTTTTCTTCGCCTTTAAGGGGGATGGCCAACTGGCGCCACCGCTCAACCTGTTCGGCATACCAATCTGCACACTCACTGAGCACCGCCAGCCGGGTGCGCGTGTCTTCGCCCCGCTTGTGATCGTGGGTTGCCGTGGTCAACAGGTTTTCAGGGAAGGCTTGGCTACGAGCAACGCAAGCAGCGTGGAAATCCACTACCGGCGCGCTGAAGTGCTGCGGATGAAAGCCGACGTCGTTACGCGACAGCAACACGGCGCTGCGGTAGAACGAGGTGTCTTCCACTGACTTGGCAGCCACCGGGGAGGTGAGTTGCTGGAAGCGCACGCAGGCGTTTTTGTTCAGCTTGCGTTGCTTGCCCCGAGGCAGCTTGCGCCACGAATCACCGCCGAGCCAGCGCTGCAGATAATCCAGCACTGGCCAATCGGCTTCGCTCAACATCGTGCGTGCGCCTTGCATGGCCTGCTGGAAGAAACGCTCATCTTCGGCCGAGCGACCGCATACGCTGATATAGGTCCGGTAAATCGGGAAGTTCACCACCAGCGCGAGCAAGGACCGGCGAATCGCACCCAGGGTCAGGTCGCGGCTCATCAAGTCACTGCGCGCCACTTGCAGCAAGGACTGAGCGACGTTTTCAAAGTCACCCGCCAGCGTGCCGTGCAGCACCAGATCCCGCGCTTCAAGGACCTCCTGATCAAAGTCGGCAGTACGTTCGCTGATGCGGCTCCAGAGTTCGGCCAGAGGCTCCTGACCTTTTGGATCATGCTGCAACAGCGAGACCTGATTCATGAACTCGTAGCCGGTGGTGCCGTCGACACCCCAGTCTTCACGCAGCGATTCATCCGGGCCGAGGATCTTTTCCACGAAGATCGGCAAATGCGTCAGCTCAGTGCCTGCGGGACGTGCCGCGAGGAGGCCGTTGACCCTGCGGCGCAATTTGCGGCAATAGCCACGCGGGTCAGCCAGACCGTCAATGTGGTCAATACGCAAGCCATCCACCAGGCCTTCGCTGATCAATTCGAATATCTTGCCGTGGGTGGCTTCGAACACATTGGGGCGTTCAACCCGCAAGCCGCCCAACTCGTTGATGTCGAAAAAGCGCCGCCAGTTGATGTCGTCACCCGCTGTACGCCAGCTGGCCAGACGGTAGTGTTGTGCTTCCAGTAAGCGGTGCAGACGATCAAAGCCTTCAGGTGTGGTTGAGTCGTAGCGCTGCATAGCCAGGTCAATGGCCTTGGCCACAGATTTGTCCTTGACCAGTTCAACCAGCTCGGCGCGGGCTTGTCTGGCCCGCTCCCATGCCTGAGGGAATTGATCCAGCGCGGCAAAGCGCTTGCTCAGTTCATCCAGCAGCGGGTTGTCGTCGGATTCAAGCAATGGCCCGTAGGTGCCAGGGTTGATCGGGAAATGATGCTGATAATGCTCGATGTAGAACACACCGTGCCCCGGATCGAAGCGCAGCGGGATTTCGCCGGCTTGCAGCACAGTGCCGTAATCGGTGCTCAGAAACGGCAGCAGCAGTTGCCCTTTGAGCAACGGGTCCGGGGAGTGCCACTGAATGTCGAAGAAGTCTGCATACGGGCTGCGACGCCCCCATTCGAGCAGATCAAGCCACCAAGGATTGTCGTTACCGCCCACAGCCATGTGATTGGATACGATGTCCAGAATCAGCCCCATGCCTTGCTCACGCAGGGCGCTGACCAGACGACGCAGCGCCGGTTCGCCACCGAGTTCCGGGTTGATCACGCGCGGGTCGACCACGTCATACCCGTGCATTGAGCCAGCCCGCGCCTTGAGCAGCGGGGAGGCGTAGATATGGCTGATACCCAGGCTGGCGAAGTAGGGCACCAGTGCCACCGCGTCGTCCAGGGTGAAGTCTTTATGAAATTGCAGGCGCTGTGTGGCTCGCAGGCTTTGCAGTGACCGACTCATTGATCACGCTCCGCAGCTTGCAGGCGAGCCTGAGACAGCAACTCGACGCGTCGCGCGATTGCTGCATGGTCCATCAGATTTGCGCTCTGCCCTGGGATACGCCGCCGCCAGTTGGGGTGCTGCGGAGTGTCGCCTGGCAAGTTGAACTGTTCGGTGAGGCCCATGGCGTCTTCCATTGGTAGCAGCACCAGAGGCGCTCGTGTATGGCCGATATAGCGGATGCTGGCGTCAATCATCTGTTCATCTTGCGGTAAACCGTCGCTGAAGTTAGTCGAGTTCTGGCTCAGCACCTGGTGCAGTCCTTCACGTTCACGATGACGCTCCTGGCGCCAGTGTTCGGCCTGTTGTTGGTCAACCATGCCCAGGCGTAAATTCCAGGCTATATCGTTTTCTGCAAGCCAGCCGGCCAAGGTCGGCAGGTCGTGGGTGCTGGTGGTCGCCAATGCCTGATCTGACCAGTCGAGGATCGGCTTGAACTGCGCGTTGTTTTGCTCGAAGAGCAGTACGCGCATGCCGAGAATTGCCCGGGCGGCGAGCTTCTCGTGCAGACCGGGAGGCACCGTGCCCAAGTCTTCACCGAGAACAATCGCTTTGTGTCGCCACGATTCCAGACTCAACAGACGGAGCATGTCGTCCAACGGGTAATTAAGGTACGCGCCCTCGCTGGCTGGTGAGCCCAGCGGTACAACCCAGAGGCGCTGCAGCCCCATGACATGGTCGATGCGCAAACCGCCCGCATGGGCGAAGTTAGCGCGTAACATTTCGATGAAGGCGCGGAAGCCGTTGCGCTTCAGGCCTTCAGGGGAAAATGCAGAAATGCCCCAACTTTGCCCGGCACGGTTGAGAATATCCGGCGGCGCGCCAACGCTGAGCGCTGACAACAATTCATCCTGACGACTCCAGGCCTGACTGCCCGCGCCATCGGCACCCACGGCGAGGTCGGCAATCAGACCGACGCTCATGCCGCTGCTGCGGGCCGCGATCTGCGCGCGCTCCAGACCACGGGCCATCAACCATTGGGTGAAGGCATAGAAGCCGATCTGCTCGCTGTGATTAGCGGCAAAGCGGGCGATGGCTTCGCTGCGTGGATTCTTGAACTCTTCTGGCCATTCATGCCAGTTGTCGCTCATGCCCAGACGGGGGCATTCGTCACGGATTGCTTCAAAGCGGCAGTGGTTTTCCAACGCTTCACCGCCGCTGTGACGGAAGCTGTTGAAGTCCTCATGCAATGGATGATCGCTGCCGCTGAAGGCGTCATACAGCTTGCGCAGCACTTTCCATTTCGCACCGGCTGCGGCTGGCCAGTCAATCAGTGGTAATTCTTCAAGGCGTTTGAGTTCGTCGCCAAGCCCGGATTCCTCAACAGCCATCCGCAACGCACGTTCACCCAGAATCGTACCCGGCGAACAGTACAGGCTATTAAGAAACAAGCGGCTGGAGGGCGAGTAAGGACTGTAGCGATGAGGATCATTGGCGAACATGGCGTGGACAGGGCTGATCGCCAGTGCGTTTGCACCGCGTTCTCCCGCTGCGCGAGCGAGGCTTTCCAGCGCCTGGGTATCACCAAAGCCACCATCACCCTCACGGCGCAGTCCGTAGAGTTGAACGGTCAGCCCCCAGGCGCGGGGAACCCGGCTGTCGGTTGCCATAGCCAGACTGAAGCAGGTCGCTGGCGCCACGGCGATTGTCAGATGCTGACCGGCGATGTTCAGTTGCTGGTAACCCACTGGCGCGAGACCGGGCAGGGCGGCATTGGCAGTCAGATTGGCGTCGATGGTCGCGCCGTCTTCCAGATGCAACACAAAGGGCGTGCCGGGACTGAACCAGGCACTCAGATCCAGGTTGCTGCCATGTTCCACGGTCAATAGTGGTGGCGGAACAGCTTGATGATGGGCGTTTCTCAATTGCTGCAGGCTGCTATCGATCTGCAAATTGTCATCGGCCGGGAAGCCCAGGCAACCGAGCACTTTGCTCAGTACTTCAGGACTGACTCTCTGTGCCCGGCCGTTGGCATCGATCCAGTCGACTGACAAGCCCGCTTCAGTCGCCAGATTCTCTAATTGCTCATTGCTCATCCTGTTCCTCCAGAACATCGGTTGCTATCAGGCTGACAATGGCCGTGTAAGGATTGAGGATGCCTCGTCGGGAAAGTTCTGCCGCATGTGGCAGGGTTTCGAAAACAACTCTGCCGCCTTTCCATTCCGGAGCGGTAACAGCGTGTTCGCTCAGATTGAGATCGATGCGCAACAGTGCGCCATCGCCCATCCTCCAGCGTGCTGACACAGCTCCCTCGCTCAGCACGTCTGCGCCCAGAGCATGGCTGCCAGGCAAGCGCGGTACGATGTGCTGGTGACGCAGGGCTAGCAGTTGTCGATAGAGCTCAAGCCAGCTGCGGTGGTCGCTGCCCTTGTCGGTTTCCAGATACACCGCGTCAAACGCTGGCCTGGAAGCTTCGAAGGTCGCCGGGTCGTTGGGGTCAGGGATATGTTCGCGCTTTTCTTCATCGGCAAAGGCTGCGAAGTCGGCGAACTCACTGCGTCGGCCTTCACGCACCGCGTCGGCCAATTCACCATGGTGATCGGTGAAGAACAGAAACGGCTCGCTGGCGGCCCATTCATCACCCATGAACATCAGCGGGATCATCGGCGAGAGCAGCCACAATGCGGTCGCTGCCCGTAACGCCGGGCCGTGACAGATCTGCGGCAAGCGCTCACCAAAGGCCCGGTTGCCGATCTGGTCATGGTTCTGCAGGAACAAGACGAAAGCGCTCGGCGGCAGATGGCTGCTGGATTCGCCACGTGTGTGGCCGTGCCGGGTTGCTTCGCCCTGATACACGAAACCCTGACTCAGCAAGCGTGCGAGCTTATGAGTGGCCTGATGGGCAAAGTCCGAGTAATACGCGTCCGATTCGCCCGTCAACAACACGTGCAACGTGTTATGGCCGTCGTCATTCCATTGCGCGTCGTAGCCTTGTTCCAGCAGGCTGGCCTGGTTGAACTCGTTTTCCAGATTCAGCCAGACATGGCGCGGTGCGTCGATCTGCTCACGAACCTTCTGAGCGAATTCCTTCAGGAAAGTGTCGTCGTTGATGGCGTGTACAGCGTCCATCCGCAACCCGTCGAATCGATACTCCAGCAACCACATCAGGGCATTGTCGATAAAGAAATCACGAACTTCTCGACGCCGGAAGTCGATTGCGTCTCCCCAAGGAGTCTTCACGTCGCTGCGGAAGAATCCTTTGGCGTAGCGTCCGAGGTAATTCCCGTCGGGACCGAAGTGGTTGTAGACCACGTCGAGAATTACCATCAGGCCGTAGCCGTGGGCGGTATCAATGAGATGTTTAAGCTGTTCTGGCGTGCCGTATGAGGACTGCGGAGCGTAAGGCAACACGCCGTCGTAGCCCCAGTTGCGTTCGCCGGGGAATTGCGCGATGGGCATCAACTCAATGGCTGTCACCCCAAGTCCGGCCAGACGCTCCAGATGAGCCTCGACCCCGGCATAGCCGCCCAATGCCCCGACGTGCAGCTCGTAGATGACTGCTTCGTGCCAGGGACGGCCTTGCCAGCCGGTGTTTTGCCACTCATAGGCAAGTGGATCAACCACCATGCTATGGCCGTGGACGTCAGTGGATTGAGCACGTGAGGCGGGGTCGGGGACTTCAATCTCCCCATCGATGTTGTAGCGGTAGCGAGTGCCCGCCGGGCAGCGGGCCTCAAGAATGAACCAACCTTCGTTTTGAGGGAGCATGGCCAGAGACTGGCCATCCTCAAGTTCAACACTGACGTAGTAGGCGTCGGGTGCCCAGAGGGCAAACCGCGTATAGCCAGAATCCAGCAAGATGGCGCCGTGGCGCCAGCTCTCGTCCGTACGCAGAGGCATCCATAAACCCCTTGATCAATAGTGAAGTGCAGCACCCACGTTCTTTTTCAGCAAATCCTGATAGAGCTCTGCGTAAGGCTCTACCGCTTGATGCCAGTTGAATGGAGCTGCCATGGCCCGGCAACGCATTGCGTTGAGCAGTGCAGGATTGGAGAACACGTTGAACGCGCGGTTCAATGCTTCTGTGTAGCTTTCGACCGTTGACTCGTCGAACAGAAAACCGGTTACGCCGTCTTCGATGGTGTCAGCCAGGCCGCCTGTGTTGCGGGCAACGGGCAACGAACCGAAACGCTGGGCGTACATCTGGCTCAGTCCGCAAGGTTCGTAGCGTGATGGCATCAGCAAAAAGTCGCTGCCGGCAAACATGCGTCGGGCATCAGTCTCATTGAAACCGATACGTACACCAATTCTGCCCGGGAAGCGTTCTGCCAGGGCGCGCATGGCGTCCTCTTCTTCAGGCTCGCCCCGACCAATGATTGCGATCTGGCCGCCGTTGTTGACGATGTGCTCTGCAACACCAATGGTCAGATCCAGACCTTTTTGGTAGACCAGGCGCGAAACCACGGCGAACAGCGGCCCAGTGGACGGATCCAGCTCGAAGAGTTCACGCACGTGGTCGGCGTTGATTTCCTTGCGCTGCCATTCATTGGGCGCGAAGTGGCAAATCAAGTGCTCGTCGGTCGCCGCATCCCAGCTGGCATCGATGCCGTTCGGGATACCACTGAGCTGCCCACGGTTGGCTTTGTGCTGCAGGAAACCTTCCAGGCCGCAACCGAACTCAGGCGTGGTGATTTCTTTGGCATAGGTCGCGCTGACCGTGGTGATGTGGCTGGCGTAGGCCATGCCGGCCTTGATAAAGGAGAGCTTGCCGTAAAACTCCATACCGTCGGAACTCAGCGCCTCATCCGGGATACCCAGTTCGCGACTGGATGCGGTGCTGACGGTGCCTTGATAAGCCAGGTTATGAATGGTGAAGATGGTTGGCGTGGTCTGACCGCGCCATTTCATGTAGGCCGGGGCCAGGCCTGCAGGCCAGTCATGGGCGTGAACCAGCTCAGGACACCATTGGGTTTTCACGGCGCCAGCTGCAAATTCGGCAGCAGCCAGACCCAGTCGGGCGAAACGAATATGGTTATCGGACCAGTCACGGCCCTGGTTGTCTGCGTAGGGAGTGCCTTCGCGCTCGTACAATTCCGGGCAAATCAGCACATAGATGACCAGACCGTCTTTCATGTCCATTCGGCCGATCTTGCACGGAGGTAGTGCAGCATGTCCGCCCAACTGGCTGATCACATGGATCGGGTTACCACTGTTGAGGACTTGCGGGTAGCCGGGAATCAGCACACGGACGTCGTGCAGGTGGCGCATGGCTCGCGGCAGCGCGGCAGAAACATCACCCAACCCCCCGGTTTTTACCAGGTCAGCCAGTTCCGAAGTGACAAACAAGACTTTGCGCCTGTTGCTCGACACGATGGTTGGCTGCGTAACAGCAGGCAATTGCAGCAGTGGAACGCTCGTCGTAGCGAAAACCGGCAGATGAGTCAGCTCGCTGGCCGGCTGGTTAAAACTCTCTCCCTTCTGGGTTTTGACAGCGGCGCTAATCATCGATTTCTCCCATTCAATACAGTGTCGGTACTGCATTAGATTTGTTATTGGCCATGTCCTATGGCCAGGCACACATGCGCTACGCAAGATCAGTACCCATTTACTGTTTGCGTTATTCACGGACAGACAGGTAGCGCCAAAATGCGGGCTCAGCCATCAGCATAGGCGCTCTTATGAGATGACCTGTGCGCGCAACGGAAAGTTTCGACTTTTTTTGTAGGAAATGTCTGGGATGGGCTTCAGAGCCTGATGGCGCGGGTGCAGATGTCGGCGATAAAACATGGCCAACCGCAACGATGCGCTTTGTTAGGGCGAAAAAAAGACCATGGGGCGTAGACATTACCGGTCGTCGGATTGTTGGACGATGACGCGTCAGCGCTTTAAAAATGGGCGCGACAGGTGCCTACGTAGTGCAGAAATAATGTCTTAACGCGATCCAGGCCTTTTCTTGGTGCGGCTGTCGCTTATTCCTAGGGCGCCTGTGGAATTTTCCTCGTCGTTGATCGAAACATTTTCGGGCATGCCGAGATAGAATCGGGCACCCGACTCGGATTGAGTCAGTCCTGTTCGTGATTAAGTGACAGCAAGAGGATGTAATGGATAGCCCTGAAGTTTTGGTACTGCAAGCCAGCTACACCAACCCGGTGCACGCGCAAGCAATTGGATTCATGCTCAATCAGTACGCCGAAGATCTCATGGGCGGTGGCGAATCACTGTCGGTGGATACTCAGCAGCAACTGGCGATCGAGCTGGCCAAACGTCCTCATGCATTCAGTGTCTTGGCCTTTATTTCTGGCGAGCCGGTAGGGCTTATCAATTGCTTTGAAGGTTTTTCGACTTTTCAGTGCCGCCCGTTGGTCAACATCCACGATGTTGTGGTGCTTGGCCAACATCGCGGCTTGGGCATCAGTCAGAAAATGCTCGCTAAAGTGGAAGAGATTGCTCGTCAGCGCGGCTGCTGCAAGCTGACTCTGGAAGTGTTGGAAGGCAACCTGATTGCTCAGGGTGCATATCGTAAGCTCGGCTTCGCGGGCTACGAGCTGGACCCGCAGATGGGCAAGGCAATGTTCTGGCAGAAGACGCTTTAAATCAGTAAGGGCCAGGCACAGCTATCTGCCGGGTAAACATAAGCCGGGCTTGAGCGTTAGGTGAGGTGTCTGGTTTCAAATCTGAGGGGTATGAGGCGTCGACGCACGCGTCGGGGTAGATTAATAGAAGGAAGAGGGTTGCCGGAAAGAGGTTTATTGCGTGGGGCAAGCCAGCTGATCGGGCTTGCCGCTGTTGTTCTTCATGCTACGTTGCACTGGGGCGACGTTGGGGTAGGGCGCAATCAGGCTTGCAGAGCGTTGCCGGAATGCATCAATTGCGCTTGTTGAAGCATGAGGCTCAAGTGAGCGACTTTGCTAAGCAATTGTTCGCGCTCTTCTTTAAGCTGGCGCAGTTCGTCACGGCGGATAGTGACATAGAGAGTTTGTGGTGCAGTTGCCGGTAGTACAGTGCCCATTGCTCACCTCGCAAATGGCGGATTCAACATGAAAGGCCTTGGCAAATGACTATCGATGCCCGAATCGCCTCTGCTTACCTCTCTATCGGCCGCAATTCTGATTTCTTTTGCGCGAAAATGGAACTTTTTTATTTTCAATTGTCGCGAACGTTTCGCGTTCTTAATTATAGTCATTTTTGCGCTGATGTCCATTAGCCATCTTGCGGCCCCGCTACAGCCCCCGCAGGGCTTGGTGTAGCGCGAATCTTAAGCTTTAAAAATCATGCTTATGGCTGGCTCATAACGAGGTGAGCTGTACAATGAGGTAACATTTTTTTGTTTTTTGCGAATTACGGAGCACCAGCATGCAACTTGGAATCATCGGACTTGGCCGCATGGGCGGCAATATTGCAAGACGCCTCATGCTCAATGGCCACACCACCGTGGTTTACGATCGTGATGAAGCGTCCCGCAGCGCTTTGGCCAAGGAAGGATCGACTGCAGTCGCTGATTTGCCTGCCCTGGTGGCTGCAATGGACAAGCCCCGCGCTGTCTGGGTCATGCTTCCTGCTGGTGAGCCAACTGAAGAAACTATCAACGTCCTGAGCGAACTGCTCGATGCGGACGACGTGATCATTGACGGCGGCAACACCTTTTACAAAGACGACGTTCGTCGCGCCCAGGCACTGACTGCCAAAGGGCTGCATTACGTCGACGTCGGCACTTCCGGTGGTGTCTGGGGCCTGGAGCGTGGTTATTGCATGATGATCGGTGGCGAAGCTGATGTGGTTCAGCGCCTTGATCCACTGTTTGCGACACTGGCTCCTGGCATGGGCTCGGTAGAGCGCACCAAAGGTCGCAACTCTGCCGATGATCGCGCTGAACGTGGCTACATTCATGCAGGTCCGGCCGGTGCCGGGCACTTCGTGAAGATGATCCACAACGGTATCGAGTACGGCATGATGCAGGCCTTCGCCGAGGGCTTCGATATCCTCAAGCAGAAGAATTCCGAGAATCTGCCTGTCGAGCAGCGGTTTGACCTGAACATGGCGGACATCGCCGAAGTATGGCGCCGTGGCAGTGTGGTTTCGTCCTGGTTGCTCGACCTGACCGCTGATGCACTGGCTACAGACCCGCAACTCGACGCTTATTCAGGCGCAGTAGCCGATAGCGGTGAAGGACGCTGGACGATCGAGGCTGCCATGGAGCAGGCGGTGCCCGTCCCGGTACTTTCCAGCGCTCTGTTCGCCCGATTCCGCTCGCGTCAGAAGAGCTCATACGCAGACAAAATGCTTTCGGCAATGCGCTTTGGCTTCGGCGGTCATAAGGAAGGTCCAAAATAATGGGATTGTCGCGCAGCAGTACCCGGCAAAAGCCTGAAGTTGCGCCACCTACCACGCTGTTCCTGTTTGGTGCCCATGGGGACCTTGTGAAGCGTCTGCTGATGCCGGCGCTCTACAATTTGAGCAGGGACGGCCTGGTTGATGAAAACCTGCACATCGTCGGCGTTGACCATAACGCGATCAGCGACGTCGACTTTGCGAAAAAGCTCGAGGATTTCATTCGTCAGGAAGCGGCCAGCAAGGTTGCCGATGGCGGCAAGGATCCTCTCGATCCTGAGCTGTGGAGCAAGCTGGCCGGAAGGATCAGCTACGTGCAGGGCGACTTCCTGGACGACTCCACCTACAGCGACATCGCCGAGAAAATCAAAAGCACCGGGACCGGCAATGCGGTGTTCTATCTGGCAACCGCCCCGCGTTTCTTCAGTGAAGTTGCCACTCGCCTGGGTTCTTCAGGGCTGTTGACTGAAGAGTCGGGCCAGTTTCGTCGTGTAGTCATCGAAAAGCCTTTTGGCTCGGACCTGCCTAGCGCCGTTGCACTCAATGAATGTCTGCTCAAGGTCATGACCGAGAAGCAGATCTACCGGATCGATCACTATCTGGGCAAAGAGACGGTGCAGAACATTCTGGTCAGCCGTTTCTCCAACGCCTTGTTCGAATCCTTCTGGAACAACCACTACATTGACCATGTGCAAATCACTGCGGCCGAAACGGTCGGGGTTGAGACGCGTGGCAGTTTTTACGAACACACCGGCGCTTTGCGAGACATGGTGCCAAATCACCTGTTTCAATTGCTGGCAATGGTTGCGATGGAGCCTCCGGCAGCGTTCGGCGCTGATGCTGTGCGTGGCGAGAAGGCCAAGGTCATTGGTGCCGTTCGGCCTTGGACCGAGGAGGAGGCATTGGCCAATTCTGTTCGCGGGCAGTACGCGCAAGGCGCGCGGGACGGTGCCGATGTTCCGGGCTATCGCCAGGAAAACAAGGTCGATCCCGACAGCACCACTGAAACCTATGTGGCGCTCAAGGTCATGATCGATAACTGGCGATGGGTCGGCGTGCCGTTTTACCTGCGCACCGGTAAGCGCATGAGTACGCGCAGTACCGAGATCGCGATTTGCTTCAAGCCAGCGCCGTATGCGCAGTTTCGCGATACCGAAGTGGATCGCATCAAACCCAACTACCTGCGCATCCAGATTCAGCCCAATGAGGGCATGTGGTTTGACCTGTACGCCAAGCGTCCCGGTCCTAATCTGCACATGGAAGACATTGAGCTGGGCTTTGAGTACAAGGACTTCTTCGAGATGCAGCCGTCTACCGGCTACGAGACCTTGATCTACGACTGCCTGACCGGTGATCAAACCCTGTTCCAGCGTGCCGACAACATTGAAAACGGTTGGCGCGCGGTGCAGCCTTTCCTGGATGCCTGGCAGAAAAATCCTCAGGTCGAGCTGTACGCTGCCGGGGGCGACGGACCCGCCTCAGCGGATACATTGCTGGGCAAAGACGGTCGAGAATGGCGGGATATCAATGCCTGAAGTGCACCAACCAGACGTTCGCTTTTTACTTTCCGACATCGACGGGACGCTGTTGCGTCCTGATCACAGTCTGAGCCAGGCCAATATTGACGCCGTTGCCCGACTGCGAGACGCCGGAATCCATTTCACTGTAGCCAGCAGTCGCCCGCCACGAGCGATGCGCCAGCAGATTGAGGCATTGGGTGTCGATCTGCCGACCGCAGGTTTCAACGGAGCCAATATTGTTGCTCCGGACGGCAGCGTTCTGTTTGCTTACCGTATCGACCCGGTCGCCGCACGAACCTGCATTGAGCTGTTCTCCGGATACGACGTGGCTGTTTGGGTATTCGCCGATGATCAATGGTTTCTGATTGATCCGGAGGGCGCTTACGTCGAACACGAACGCAGCACTCTGGGCTACGAGCCGGTTCAGGTCGATAGCTTCGAGCCTTGGCTGGATCGTGTCGACAAGATCGTCGCAGCCAGTAACGATTTCGAGCTGTTGAAACGCCTCGAAACCCGGCTCAACCCTTTGATTGCCGGCAAGGCGCATGCCGCGCGATCGCAGCTGTATTACCTCGATGTCACGGCTTTGGATGCAAACAAGGGTCATGCGTTAATCACGCTGGCGAGTCAGTTGGGCGTGGACATGGCCTACACTGCTGCGATTGGCGACGGAGGCAACGACGTTGCCATGTTCCACAAAGCCGGGTTTTCCATCGCCATGGGGCAGGCTGAAGAAAGTGTTCGCAGCCAGGCTGATATTGTTACCGGCAGTAATCTGCAGGATGGAGTAGCCAGCGCTATCGAGCGCTACATGCTGCCGCGCTGAATTGCCCTTGATGCTCAATCCATTACGGATGCTTGTTCATGGCTGCATTGATCGAAGACTACGCATTGCTCGGCAACTGCAAGACCGCCGCCCTGGTTGCCAGAGACGGCTCGCTCGACTGGCTGTGCTTTCCACGTTTCGATTCAGCGGCCTGTTTCGCTGCGCTCTTAGGCAACAGTGATAACGGACGCTGGAAACTTGCTGCCGGTGGGACACTGCTCAGTACTGAGCGGCGTTACCGGGAAGGCACGCTGATTCTCGAGACGCTGTTTGAAACTTCGGCCGGGCGGGCAATGCTCATCGACTTCATGCCGCCGGGCGAGGGCGGTCATGTGGTCCGGATCGTTGTCGGCTTGAGCGGCCATGTGTCTTTCGAGATGGATCTGGCGATTCGCTTTGACTATGGCAGTAGCGTGCCGTGGGTCGAGAACAAAGACGGTCAGACCCTGACCGCAGTCGCCGGGCCGGAAATGCTGGTGCTGCGTGCGCCATACCCCATGCAGGCGCATGACCACCATACCGGTTGCCATTTCCGCATTGAAGCGGGTGAGCGCAAGGGATTTATCCTGAGCCATCAGGCGTCTTACGAACCCCTTCATGACGCTATCGATGCCGAGTCGGCGTTGGCTGAAACCGAGTATTTCTGGCTTGAGTTCTCCGGACGATGTCCTGAGGTCGGGCCCTGGACCGCTCAGGTCAAGCGCTCACTTATCACCTTGAAGGCGATGACCTACCAGCCTACTGGCGGTATCGTCGCGGCAGTCACCACGTCATTGCCGGAGCAGTTGGGCGGCGAGCGCAATTGGGATTACCGCTATTGCTGGTTGCGGGACGCGACCATGACGTTGCTGGCGTTCATGAATCTTGGTTATTTCGAAGAGGCGGCAGCCTGGCGTGAATGGTTGATGCGCTCGGTGGCCGGTAATCCCGAGCAGATTCAGATCATGTACGGGCTCGGCGGCGAACGGCGATTGCCTGAATTTGAGCTGGATTGGCTTGAGGGCTATGAAGCCTCAAGGCCGGTACGGATCGGTAACGGCGCGGCCACCCAGATGCAGCTGGACGTGTATGGCGAAGTTGCCGATGCGATGATCCAGGCGATCAAGGGTGGTTTGCCTCGACCACCGCGCAGCATTGCGATCTCCAGGGTGATCATGCCGTTTCTGGAGAAGGTCTGGCATTTGCCAGACAAAGGCATCTGGGAGATTCGCTCTGAACCCCGACACTTCACTCACTCCAAGGTGATGACCTGGGTTGCCTTTGACCGCAACTCGACATTGCTCGCTGAGTCCGCTCAAACCGACGAAGAGCGGGCGCTGGCTGTTCATTTTCGCCAGGTTGCGAATGACATCCACGCTGACGTATGCCGCAACGGTTACGACCCGCGTATTGGCAGCTTCACCCAGACTTATGGCTCGCCCGCGCTGGATGCCAGCCTTTTACAAATCGCACTTACCGGTTTCTTACCCGTTGATGATCCGCGAGTGGTTGGCACGGTGGCCGCGATCGAGAGCAACCTGATTCAGGATGGCTTGCTGTTGCGTTATGACACAGAGCGCAGTGTTGATGGCGTGGCCGGTCACGAAGGGACTTTTCTGGTGTGTTCGTTCTGGCTGGCGGATGTTTATGTGTTGATGGGGCGGGAGCAGGAGGCCGCGGCGTTATTTGATCGGCTGTGCGGGCTGTGCAATGACGTGGGCCTGCTTGCTGAACAATACGATCCCCGGGAAAAGCGCATGCTGGGCAACTTTCCTCAGGCGTTCAGCCATATCGGAATTATTAACACCGCGCTTAATCTGCATCGAGCGGTCTGCCCGGTGAAGTCCCGTGCTGCATGCGAGTCTACTGCGCGCGTCTGAACGTAAAGTTGATTCGCTGTTCTCCCAGCAGCGGATGGTTGCCGGCCTTGATCGGTAGCACACCATGAAAGCGCAGTCGGTCTTCGCCGCCCCAGACCACGACATCGCCATGCAGGAGCGATATGCGCTGGGTCTTGTCGCTGCGCTGATGTCCTCCAAAGAGAAATATCGCTGGCAAGCCCAGTGAAATCGAAACCACTGGCCATCCGTAGTGCTTTTCGTCCTTGTCCTGATGCAGGGACATTTTTGCACCGGGTATGTACTGATTGATCAGGCAGGCGTCGGGGGTAAAACCGGTGAAGCCGCAGATCTGCGCCGCACGCTGGGCCAACTCCATAAAGGCTTGGGGGATTGGCGGCCATGGCAAACCGGTTTGTGGGTCGGTAGGGGTGTAGCGATAGCCAGTACTATCCGTCATCCAGCCAAAGCTGCCACAGCTACTTAGCGCTGCCGACATGGTGAAGCCGCCAGGAGTCATCATGTGCCTGAAAGGCGCTTTAGCCAAAACGTCTTCCAGTGCCGGTAACAAGCGCTCGACTTCATCCAGAGCGAAGCTGCGCAATACCCAGGAGCAAGGGCCGAGCTGCTCCATTGCGGCGCTTTGTACGGGCTCTTCAGCGAACAAGTCGAAGGTGGTCGGCGTCGTGCTTTGCCGTTTCATCGAGGGAGGGCTCCTTCAGAGTAGCGTAGGAGCTGCCGAAAGCAGCGGCACTCATCAATCTGACATGCCGCCATCGCAGCCTTCGGCAGCTGCGACATACCTTGCGCCATCTGCATCCGTGTCGGGATTACAGGGCTTTACTGACTTTCACGTCGCTGATGACGTCGCCGCTTTCGCCGTGCATTTTTTCCAGGGCGGTCCTTGCTTCTTCGACAGATGCCGACTGTAATTGAGCGAACTCAAAGCGGCGTTCGCCGTTGAGTTTGTAGCTGACAGCGTATTTGGTCGTTCGTGGGGCAGGTGTGTTCACGTTGTCTCCTGACTTCTGGTTAGTACGATCAGCTCAGTCGAGACGTCGAGCGACGGACAATTTTGATCGAGTGAGTGAAGTTAGTCTTGCGCCCACCGTTGGAGTCCATCTTGCGCCCCGCAGTATCGATGGTGATGTTCCAGAACCCGGTACTGGGAACGGCGATCTTGGCCGGAAACTTGTCGAACGCACCGCCGTGATAGGTATGACGGCCACCGTTTTTGAAGGTGCGGAAGTTCGAGTCATTCATCAGGCGGATGTTGCAGAGCTGAGAACACTCGATGACGACGAGATCGTCTTCATTGAGGTGCTCGCGCTGGTGTACGAATTTCATGGGTGTCTCCGGCGGAAGTCTTTTTTCGAAAAATCAAAACCATAGCATGACGCGGGTCGGCATTTATCAGCGATTCAGGTTTTATTGCAGTCCGTTGGGTAAAAACGACTTTATTCGGGATTTAATTCCCGCCAAGCTTGTCGTAGCACCTTTACCGGGAGGATTGTATGAAATTGGCTGTCGTAATTTTGGCTCTGGCGATGACTGGCTGCGCCACCGTCGCAGATATCGAACATACCCCAGCAACCATGAACGTGATGTCTGGCAAATCTCCCAAGGAATATACCGAGTGTTTTGTTGGCAAGATTGCCGACAGCCGCAAGCCGCCGCTGATTGAACCTCATCATGACGGCTTGCGCGTGATCGTGGCGCAGAAGTTCAGCAAGGACCCGGCTGCGGTTCTGGATGTGGAAAACCGTTCAGGCGGCAGCTCGATCAAGGTTTACGAGCGATTGTCGAACATGCCGATCCGGCCCAAGGATGTGCAGCATGCTGCGACGTTCTGTATCTCGGGCTGATCCGTTTTACTTGCACACCACCAGCACGCTGCGGTTTTTGTAGTTGCCTACATCGGCGCCTAAAGTCTTGTCAGTTTCCGGCAGGCGTGGCGTGCCATCGGTGCCGATGATTTCATAGCCGGTGCCCGCGCAGGATGCGTCTGCTTTTTCGTAACAACTGGCCCATGACATGGCTTCGCCGGAGCAGTCGATGTTCAGTCCCTGCTTGCCATTTTTCAAGTAAGTGTTGGAGGCCGTCGCGCAGCCAGTAAGGCCCAGTACAACGATAATGGACAAAACTTTGATCATGTCTTGGTACTTCTTCAAAGGGCGTAGGTGGGTTCAAGCGTCGCTGGTGGTATGACTCACCGATAAAGCCATCGTTCCGACATCATTCAGCGATTTCAGTAGCCTTTGTTTCAGGAGCGTCGGCGTGCGGCTTTCGGCTGGTCCTGCAAGACGGCGGCAACTTCAATCGCGGCTTCTTCGCTTATAAATGGTCCCGCGATGGCTTCACCTTCAGCCGAGCACGCCCACCACTGGCCATCCTGAAGTTTTTTGATCAAGTAGCCGTTTACATTTTTCACTTGTGACATTGCAGCAATCTCGTGGGTAAGGGGGCGGGAGCGGCACATCATAAGTCGCCGCCGGTGCGGCTGTCTCCTGTGCTGTGGGGGATAATCCTGCGCATCGCATGGCATTGGACTACGCTGGTATACGGCTTTCAGTGCAGATTGAAACCGTTGGGTTCTCCTCTCCAGACAAGGTTGCTGTCAAGGGCTTGAAGCTCTTGCGGCGTACCTGCCGTTGATTGTTTGGGTGCGCTCCGATGTTTTTAAAATCTGCAATCGAGTGGAACTATCTGCTCGAGGATTCCTCTACCATGGCATCGAAAGGCCAGAGGCGGGGCATTGTAAGGTGATCGCCGCCTGATTAGACTGCGCCGCTAACGCCACCAGCCCTTATAAAGGACTTTTATGATCAAGAAATGCTTGTTCCCCGCAGCCGGTTACGGCACTCGCTTTTTGCCAGCGACCAAAGCCATGCCTAAAGAGATGCTGCCAGTGGTCAACAAGCCACTGATCCAATACGGCGTGGAAGAAGCTCTTGCTGCAGGCCTTAACGAAATTTCCATTGTTACCGGCCGTGGTAAGCGCGCGCTGGAAGACCATTTCGACATCAGCTACGAGCTGGAAACCCAGATCAAGGGCACCGACAAGGAAAAGTACCTGGTTGGTATTCGCAAACTGATCGACGAGTGCAGCTTTTCCTACACTCGCCAGACCGAAATGAAAGGTCTGGGTCATGCGATCCTCAGCGGTCGTCCGCTGATTGGTAATGAAGCCTTTGCCGTAGTGCTCGCGGATGACCTGTGTGTGAATCTGGAAGGCGAAGGCGTGCTGGCGCAGATGGTCAAGCTGCACAAGCACTACGGTTGCTCGATCGTTGCCATTCAGGAAGTACCTGCCAACGAAACGCAGAAGTACGGCGTGATTGCAGGTGAAGAAATCAAGCCAGGCCTGTTCCGTGTCACTGACATGGTTGAGAAGCCAAAGCCCGAGGACGCACCGTCCAACCTCGCAATTATCGGTCGTTACATTCTGACGCCGGATATCTTCGCGAAAATCGAAGCTACTGAGCCGGGCAAGGGTGGAGAAATCCAGATCACCGACGCTTTGATGAAGCAGGCAGCAGAAGGCAACGTGCTGGCTTACAAATTCAAAGGCACCCGTTTTGACTGCGGCGGCGCAGAAGGTTATATCGAAGCAACCAACTTCTGCTTCGAGCATTTCTACAAGAAAGGCAGCTAAGCCTCTGAGGCCTCCTCAGACTTGCTTGTAGGACAAAGCCACCTTCGGGTGGCTTTGTCGTTTCTGGCTGATATGCTGTACCTCTGCTTTAGGAGATTTACATGGCTTACGACTTCGACCTCTTTGTAATCGGTGCCGGTTCTGGCGGCGTGCGCGCCGGACGTTTTGCTGCTGGTTTTGGTGCGCGTGTGGCGGTAGCCGAGAGCCGTTATCTGGGTGGTACCTGCGTCAATGTGGGCTGTGTGCCGAAGAAATTACTGGTTTATGGTGCCCATTACGCCGAGGATTTTGAGCAGGCCAAAAGCTTCGGCTGGTCTACCGGTGAACCTGGCTTTGACTGGGCGACGTTGATCGCAAACAAAGATCGACAGATTGAGCACCTGAACGGTATCTACCGTAATTTGCTGGTCAACAGTGGCGTAACGCTGCTGGAAGGGCATGCCACGCTCAAGGGCCCGCACGAGGTTGAGGTCAACGGCCAGACTTACAGTGCCGAACATATCCTGATCGCTACCGGTGGCTGGCCGCAGGTCCCGGACATTCCCGGTCGCGAGCATGCGATAACCTCTAATGAAGCGTTTCATCTCAAGCAGCTTCCAAAGCGTATTGTGGTCGTTGGCGGCGGGTATATCGCGGTTGAATTCGCTTCGATTTTTCACGGTCTTGGTGCTGATACCACGCTGATGTACCGCGGCGAGATGTTCCTTCGCGGTTTCGATGGCGGTGTGCGCAGCCACTTGCATGAAGAGCTGGTCAAGCGCGGCATGGATGTGCGTTTCAACGCGGATATAGAGCGCATCGAGAAACAAGCCGATGGAAGTCTTCAGCTGTTCCTCAAGAATGGCCAGCAAGTGAATACCGATTGTGTGTTCTACGCCACCGGGCGCAGGCCTATGCTCGACAACCTGGGTCTGGAGCATGTCAACGTCAAGCTCGATAAAAATGGCTTTGTCGAGGTTGATGACAACTACCAAAGCAGCGAGCCTTCAATCCTGGCTATCGGCGATGTGATCGGTCGGGTTCAACTGACGCCTGTGGCGCTGGCAGAAGGCATGGCTGTTGCCCGGCGCTTGTTCAAGCCGCAAGATTTTCGTGCTGTGGATTATGCGCATATTCCGACTGCTGTTTTCAGTTTGCCGAACATTGGCACTGTTGGCCTTACCGAAGAAGACGCGCAGAAGGCAGGCCATGAGGTGCGCATCTTCGAAAGCCGTTTCCGCCCTATGAAACTGACCCTGACTGACAATCAGGAGCGTACGCTGATGAAGTTGGTCGTAGACGCCAAAACAGATGTAGTGCTTGGCTGCCACATGGTCGGCCCGGAAGCCGGTGAGATCATTCAGGGGTTGGCCATTGCGCTCAAGGCTGGCGCGACCAAACGCCAGTTTGACGACACGGTCGGGGTGCATCCGACGCTTGCTGAAGAGTTCGTTACCATGCGCTCGCCGGTGGATCGTTAAGCGCTCTGCGCGAAAATCACGTTTTACCCGGGATTCAGGATGAAGGCCGGGTTGATAATCTATTCCAGGAAGGACACCTGCGATGAGCAGTCAACACTATTGGGCGGCGATGCCATTGACCTTCGATGAGCAAGATATAGGTCCCATGCGCAACATTGATGCGTTACTTGAGAGTGAGCGGCAGTTTCGCAGTCTTGCTGACAACATGAGTCAACTGGCATGGACTGCGGATTCAGCGGGCAACATTTATTGGTACAACGAGCGCTGGTACGACTATACCGGCGCGTCTCTGGAAGCCATGCGCGCACTGGGCTGGCGCTCTGTTCATCACGCCGAGCATGTGGATCGGGTGACGGCTCGGTTGATGCATTGTTTTGCAACGGGGTCCATCTGGGAAGACACCTTCCCATTGCGTGGCAAGGACGGCACTTATAGCTGGTTTCTGGCCCGGGCCTTGCCGATTCGTGATGAGCACGGACACATTACCCACTGGCTAGGCACCCACACCGACATTACGGCCCAGGTCAATGCCGAGGAGGCGCTTCGCGAACTCAATGAAAGTCTCGAGTTGCGAGTCGCCGAGCGTACCCGTGAACTGGCCAGTATCAATGAACTGCTGCAAATAGAAATGGCTGAGCGCGCACAGGCAGAAGAGACGCTGCGCCACGCGCAAAAAATGGATGCAATAGGTCAGCTGACCGGTGGGATTGCCCACGACTTCAACAATATGCTCACCGGCGTGCTAGGCGCTCTCGACCTCATGCAGCGACGCATTGCTGCTGGTCGAGCGGGGGAAATTGATCGCTACATCAGCGCGGCCATGACGTCTGCCAACCGGGCCGCTGCTCTGACTCATCGTCTCCTGGCTTTCGCTCGTCGGCAATCACTCAATACCACTGCTGTCGATGTCAACCAGATGGTGACGTCGATGCAGGAGCTTTTAGCGCGAACCATCGGCGAAAGTATTGAGTTGCGGATCGAGCTGAGCGATGGCTTGCATCGGACCAATACCGACGAACATCAGCTTGAAAATGCCCTGTTGAACCTGGTGATAAATGCCCGGGATGCGATGCCTGATGGTGGACTCCTTACGATCACCAGTGAGCATGTCAGCGTTGAAGCCAGGTCTGGCGATGTATCGGACGGTGAGTATGTGCGCCTGAGTGTTCACGACAGCGGTTCGGGTATGCCTGATGACGTCCTGGATCGTGCTTTCGATCCTTTCTTCACCACCAAGCCTATTGGGCAGGGAACCGGGCTTGGCCTGTCGATGGTCTACGGTTTTGTGAAGCAGACCGGAGGGCATGTGTTGATTGATAGCGCTGAGGGGCAGGGCACGGTCGTGCATCTTTACTTGCCTTGTCATCGTGATCTGCCAGAGCGCAGGCCGGTAAGTGTCGAGGGTCTGGAGGCTCCGCGCGCCGTCAATGGTGAGCGGGTGCTGGTGGTCGAAGACGAAGAGCCGGTGCGAATGCTGGTTGTCGATGTGTTGCAGGAGTTAGGTTATTCAACTCTGGAGGCCTGTGACAGCAAGGCCGCGTTGCCGTATCTGCAGGGAGGTGAGCGTATCGACTTGCTCGTCAGTGATGTGGGGCTGCCGGGCTTGAATGGTCGTCAGCTTGCGGAGATAGCCAGACAGTATCGGCCTGAGCTACGCGTACTGTTTATCACCGGCTACGCTCCCGAGGCCCAGGTGCAAGGGGATTTTCTGGGGTGTGGAATGGAGATGATGACAAAGCCCTTCACGGTCGATCAATTGGCATTGCGTGTGCGGACCATGCTCGAGCGCCGAGATCAGTCCTGATCAGTAGGCAGGTCTGGAGGCGTCGCGCTTTTCGCGTGTGCTGCCCGCAAATTTTCAAGGGCCAGTTCGGTCTTGATCAAAATCAGTTCCACTACGCGGTTTTGCTGCAACTGATCGGTCAGTTGCTGGCGAGCGTCCGCGGCTTCCTGTTGAGCCGTGCGGGCGCGCTCTTCAAGCAAGGCGCAACGCGTTTCCGAGTGTTGAAACTGCTCATTTGCACTCGCCGCCCGAGCAGTGATTTTTTCCAGATGGCTATTCTGCTTTTCGAGTTCCCGTTGAGCGCTGCGGCTTTCAGCTAACAGGCGTTCATTGTCCCGAGTAAGCCGGGTGACTTCCGTCTGATGCTGCGTGGCGCTCTGTTGCGTCTGGCGCAGTTCAGTCTGTAACTGGCGAGTGTGCTCTTCATACCGACGCTGTGCCTGCTCGTGCTGGTCTTTTGCAGATTCGCGGGCATGCAGGTTTTTCTCTTCCAGGGAGCGGATTTGCTCGTCTTTCTCCTGTAGACGGGTCGTCATGTCCAGATTGGCTTGAGTCAGGCGGGCATTGTTGGTTTGTTCAATCTGGAGTCGCTCGCGGGTGGCGTGCAGCGTTGCGGTTTGCTCTTTTAGCTGGTCGGTTTTGCGCGTCAGGCGGCTGGTGATCTCCGCTAGCTGATTTTGAATCTGCTTTAACTCTTCATTCTGCTGATGGCAAGTTGCGTCGAAGCGCGACTGCGCCGCATTTATCGTTTCTTGCGCCTGACCTTGCAGGCGTTGGGCGAGGCGAGTCACCAGCTCGGTTAGCTCATCGTTGATATCGGCCGGGGCTGTACCTGTCCGGTCGGCTGCATCTAGCTCTTTCAGATAGCGATGAATCGTGGTCTTGGAGCCGGTGTTGCCCATTTCAATACGTACCGAATCGATGCTCGGGTGCTCGCCACGGGCCATCAATGACAGTCGTGCTGTCTGTACCAATGCTTTGTTGACGCCGCCCCGAGTCATTTCGTTCGCCTTTATTTCATACTGTGGTATGTACCCTGTAATTACATACTATTTCAAGCGTTATATCGAGTTGAATTTTATCGACCTTAGGAGCGCACGAGCACCGTGAGGCCGTGATCACGGTTTGCCTGGTTCACCGCTATCGCGGCCTCGCGTGGCCCGTGCGCTCCTACAGGCTAGTGTTTGCCAGCTGAAGAGGGGCATCCTCAGTAGGCATTCCAATTCCTTCTATTAATAAGCCGCCGTTATAGTCAAAACCAATCGTGCGCATGAGGTTTGCCAATGAGCTTGCATAGGTCATTATGCGTAAGCTCCGTTTCATCGAATTAACAACCCACTAGGAGATTCACCGATGCCTATCATCAACAGCCAGGTAAAACCGTTCAAAGCCACTGCATTCCAGAACGGCTCTTTCGTAGACGTGTCTGAAGCTGACTTCAAAGGCAAATGGTCTGTCGTCTTCTTTTATCCAGCAGACTTCACCTTCGTATGCCCGACCGAACTGGAAGACCTCGCTGACAACTACGCTGACTTCAAAAAGCTCGGCGTTGAAATCTACGGCGTGTCGACTGACACCCACTTTGCCCACGCTGCCTGGCACAACACTTCGCCAGCCATTGGCAAAATCCAGTACCCATTGATCGGCGACCCAACTCACATCCTGTCCCGTAACTTCGACGTTCTGATCGAAGAAGCTGGTCTGGCTGACCGCGGCACTTTCGTGATCAACCCAGAAGGTCAGATCAAAATCGTTGAACTGAACGACGGTGGTGTAGGCCGTGACGCTTCCGAGTTGCTGCGCAAAGTCAAAGCCGCTCAGTACGTAGCTGCTCACCCAGGCGAAGTTTGCCCGGCTAAATGGAAAGAAGGCGAAGCCACTCTGGCTCCATCTTTGGACCTGGTCGGCAAGATCTAAGCTGCATGCATCCAAGTCGCGTAAGTCGGCTAGGGGCGTTGAGCTCTTAAGCAAGTAAACCGCATCGCCCCAAAAACGCCCGGGCGACTATCGCCTGGGCGTTGTTTTTTCTACTACAGCAAAAAGGAATCGCCCGCATGTTGGACGCCAATCTTAAAGCGCAGCTGAAGTCTTACCTGGAACGGGTTACCCGCCCGGTCGAGATCGTCGCGTCCCTCGATGACGGCGCGAAATCCCAGGAAATGCTGGCGTTGCTTAACGACGTGATCAGTGTTTCGAAAGACATCACCCTCAATGACAGCGGCACCGACGTGCGTACTCCGTCGTTCTCGCTTAACAGCCCGGGACAAAACATCAGCCTGCGATTTGCCGGCATCCCGATGGGCCATGAATTCACCTCGCTGGTACTGGCGCTGCTGCAAGTCGGTGGCTACCCATCCAAGGCCAGTGCGGACACTGTCGAGCAGATTCGCGCTCTTGAAGGCGAGTTCTTGTTCGAAACCTATTTTTCCCAGTCTTGCCAGAACTGCCCGGATGTCGTCCAGGCTCTGAACCTGATGGCGGTGCTGAACCCGAACATCAAGCACGTCGCTATTGATGGCGCGCTGTTTCAGGACGAAGTTACCGACCGGCACATCATGTCGGTACCGAGTATCTACCTGAACGGCGAGCTGTTTGGTCAGGGCCGCATGGGCCTTGAAGAAATTCTGGCCAAGATTGACACCGGTGCTGGTGATCGTCAGGCGCAGAAACTCAACGCCAAAGACGCTTTCGACGTGTTGGTCGTTGGCGGCGGTCCGGCCGGTTCCGCAGCGGCTGTTTATGCAGCCCGCAAAGGTATTCGTACCGGTGTGGCGGCGGAGCGCTTCGGCGGCCAGGTGCTGGACACCATGGCGATCGAGAACTTCATTTCCGTGCAGCACACAGAAGGTCCGAAGCTCGCCGTTGCCCTTGAAGAGCACGTCAAACAATACGAAGTAGACATCATGAATCTGCAGCGCGCAGATCAACTGATTGCTGGTAAGGACGGCGCACTGCACGAAGTGAAGTTCGCAAGCGGCGCGAGCCTGAAGGCCAAGACAGTTATTCTTGCCACTGGCGCACGCTGGAGGGAGATGAACGTTCCTGGCGAGCAGCAATATCGCAACAAGGGCGTGGCCTACTGCCCGCACTGCGACGGTCCGCTGTTCAAAGGCAAGCGTGTCGCGGTGATCGGTGGTGGTAACTCCGGTGTCGAAGCGGCCATCGACCTGGCGGGTATCGTGGCTCACGTCACGCTGCTTGAATTTGATGTGCAATTGCGCGCTGATGCCGTACTGCAGCGCAAGCTGACCAGCTTGCCGAATGTTACGGTCATCACCAACGCGCAGACCACTGAAGTGACCGGTGACGAGCAGAAGGTCAACGGCCTGCGCTACAAGAACCGCGTGAACGGCGAAGAAGTGGCGGTAGAGCTGGAAGGTATTTTCGTGCAGATCGGTCTGCTGCCTAATACCGATTGGCTCAAAGGCAGCATCGAGCTGTCGCCACGCGGGGAAATCGTTGTGGACTCACGTGGTGAAACGTCCATTCCCGGAATCTTCGCTGCGGGTGACGTGACCACCACACCTTACAAGCAGATCATCATTGCTTTGGGGGAGGGTGCCAAGGCTTCTCTCAGCGCATTTGATCACCTGATCCGGACCTCGGCGCCAGCCTGAGGACTAATGTTCAGGCAATAAAAAAGGGCCTCATGATATCCATGAGGCCCTTTTTGCTTGTGTGGATTACAGCGGCGTTGGCTGGATAATCTCGACCCAGTAGCCATCCGGATCCTTGATGAACGCCAGGCTGTTCATGCGGCCGTCAGCCAGGCGTTTCTGAAAGTCCACGCCCAGCGCTTCAAAGCGCTCGCAGGCAACATGCACGTCCGGCACGGAAATGCAGATGTGACCAAAGCCGCGAGGGTCGGTGTTGCCATTGTGATAGGCGAACTCCGGATCTTTTTCGGTGCCGTGGTTGTGCGTCAGTTCGAGGATGCCCGGGATCGACTTCATCCACACGTTCCGAGCGGCGTCGTCAGCCGGAATCTGGCTTTTGTCCACCAAAGCCAGGAAGTAAAGGCTGAACTCGGCCTCAGGAAAGTCGCGCTTCTCAACGAGACTGAAACCCAGTACGCGGGTGTAGAAGTCCAGTGATGCGGTGATGTCCTTGACCCTCAGCATGGTGTGGTTGAACACGAATTGCCGGGTCGCCACCTCTGGCTGTGCGGTCACGCCAGGGAAGGTATTAAGGTCTTGCAGGCTCATGGATATCTCCGGTTGAGGTCTTCTATAGATGTAAATGATACGGGCCACCTGCGCCGAAGCCAAATCTCGAAGCAATTGAAGTGTGCTGGCCCTTGTTCCTGATGAGCGTGGCGGGCAGACTTCGTTGCTTACGCGCTTCGGTGATGATTTTTATGTACTTCGGTGACGCCGCTCATGATTGACCCGCGATACAAATATTCATTCATTGGTTTTTGCCTGACGCTGGTTGCAGGCAGCGCTCATGCAACTGATGCGGTCATCATCTGGCCCAGTGGCTGGCAAGTGGAAGATCTGACCGCACAGCAATCAGGTTCGGGCCAGTCTTCGCTGCAGTCCAGGCAGCGAGCCGCGAAAAATGATCAGGCGGGCAATCCGGTCATGGTCATGGAGTTGACTGAGTCGCGTCTGGCCTCAGGTCACCAGGTCAACGTTGAAGGGGTGTTACTGGAGATGCGTAAAGCCGTGCAGGTCAATTTTGCCCGCAGCGGTTTCCAGAGCGTGTGTACCCGAATACACCCGACCGAGCTCAGTAAGATTCCTGCACTTGAGACGAGCTGTACGATCACCCAGAACGGGGTGCACGTGATGACTCAGACGCTCGTCGCGGCTGCGACGGCTGATACTGCCTGGTCGCTGTCGTACGCAGGTTCGGCTGCTGGTTACGCCGCGACCAAGGATGAAGCCCTGCAGATCCGCAACACGCTGCGGCTTGGGGCTGGTCAGTAACCGCTGCACACTCTGAGTTTCAGGCAAAAAGAAGCCCGCCGAAGCGGGCATGGGGCGCTAATCCTTTAGCGGCCTTCATCTTGGAAGACCCGCTGTGAAAAAAACGTGAAGCCTGTGAGAAAAATCTGGAACGTCCGTACTTATACATATCGGAATATTCTGACAACTTTCTACGATAATGCTGGTTGTTATTAGTCTTGATTGCTGCTGCTCTCGGGTTGGCATATGCAAGCTCATCAACGTTGTGAATTAGGCGTATAGATAGATATCTCCAGGCGGCGCCAGTAGTAGTCGCTCGAGAGCTTGTCCTAACTGAGCTCAGTCACGGTTGAACGAAGTTGTACGACAGTACAAAAATGATAAGTCGATTAATGCCAATGAATTATATCTGGCGTCAGAGAGTTGTCGCTCGTATAAAAAAGCCCTGCAAGGGCAGGGCTTTTTATACTGAAAGAACTCGATCAGGCGCGAAGCCATGAGTCGACGGTATCAACACCGTATTGCTCTTTCCAGGATTTCAGGCCACGGTGGTTGCCACCTTTGGTCTCGATCAGCTCACCGGTGTGAGGGTTCTGATAGACCTTGACGACTCTCGCACGACGGCGCTTTGGCCCAGCAGCAGCGGGCAGAGAGGACGAGCCTTTAGGGTCGAGGATAGTGATGATATCGCGCAGACCCTTGTCGTACGTGCTCATCAGAGCCTGAAGCTTCTGTTCGAACTCGATTTCCTTTTTCAGGCCTGCATCATTCTTCAAGAACTCCAGCTGGGCGAGCTGTTCCTGAAGGGCTTTTTCTGCTGCGCGAAACTCGGCAAGTCTGGACAAATAACATACTCCAACGGTGATTGGCTGTTACCAGCGTCAAAAAACGATAAGACAAGATGCTCGGGAGTTACGCGCAGTCGATTGTCCGTCAGGGAACCAAGGGGCGTATTTTTCTCCAGTGAGTTTAGCGCTTCCTGTCGTTTTCATTTCGATGAAAAAAGGTAGTTGTAATCAGTAGCGTGTAAATCATGCACGTTTTTTTTGAGTTAGAAAATACTTTTGATGCAATTAACTAGCGGTATGGATGTCCTGAGTTTTTGATGACGCTACTCGCTTCGTCTTATCAGATGAATTCGCTTGTAAGTTATTTCTGATATTAAGCGTTCGGGGAACTACACAATTTTTCGCCTTGAAGCTGCATTTTTTTGGCTAGAGTCCCTGCTGTAGAGCCGGATCGTCAGGGTTTTGTTGCTCAAGCTCGGCTTGCAATATCTGTACGTTTTGCAATTGCCCGGTTTCCTTCCAGTATCGAATCAATAACACCCGAGCCTGGCGGTTGGCTGGCTGGCGTTGGAGGATTTCAGCCAATTGTTTTTGCGCTGCCTCCAATTGCTCAAGGTCGTGAAGTGCCACGGCTAGGTCATATCGGTAATCAGTGTTGTCAGGTTCCAGCTCAACAGCTTTGGCCAGTGCCAGCAACGCATACTCGGTTTGATCATGATCGAGCAGCCACATTCCCAGAGCGTGTTGAAGCCTTGATGAGTTTGGGTGGTGGGTCAGAAGCCGACCCAGCAATTGACGCGCTTGCTCGGTTTGCCCTTGTTGGTCGAGTTGTTCGAGATAAGCGATGGAGGCATCCAGATTTTTTGGCTCCAGATCCATTGCGACTTGCAGAGCAGCCAGCGCAGCCGGACCGTCACCGCTGTGCGCGAGTAATCGAGCCAGTTGCAACTGACTGCTGCCGGTGGGGGGCTGAGCCTTAAGGCTTGCCACGTACAGGTCGACGCTGTGTTGCAACGCTGCGAAATACAGACCAAGCTCGTCAGGCGACAGATCGAGCAGGGCCATGGTGGCGGTAAAGCGAACCGATGTTTCGGGATCTTCAAGCAATGGTCCCAGCAAAATGCTGCGTTTGCCGTCGGGCAGCATTTTTGTGGTGACCTCAATGGCTGCCTCACGCACGAGTGTTGAGTCATTCTGCAGCGCAGCATCGAGCAGCTTCAGTGCTTGAGGGCTCGGGTAGTTGGCGAGTTCGGCAAGCAGGCTGGCGCGACGAATATCGGAGAGGTCGTTGCGGGCAAGGTGCTGATAGAGGACCCGGGCAGCACCCGGTTTGCCGTTGTGCGCCAGCTCCAGGGCCTCGCTGTAAGTCTGGCTGAGTACCGGGGGGGCAGGCGGGGTTGCCCACTGGTGACCCAGGTAAACGGCGCCGATCAATGCGATCAGGATTACCCCGGCCATCAGTGTTATACCGCGGCGGGCTTTTGTTTTTGAAAAAAAGCCTCGAACAGGCATGAGCATACCGATATCCATTTCTTTACGGCTTGCAGCTTCGTGGAGCGACGGCTTGGTGTCAAACGATCGATGTTGAATGGATGGGGTAACGACGGGTTCTTCCATGCAGTTACGTGTGTACATATCCATGACCGCAGAAACGGATATGTACACACGAATCACTAAACGCCAGACACCAAAAAGCCCCGCAGTCCAGGAGGAGCGGGGCTTCATGGTTCAAGCAGTCAATCCATCAAGCCTGTGGCTGCCAGCCTCCGCCCAGTGCTTTATAGATAGCGACGATGCCGTGGTACAGATCGATCTCGGCCTGAGCCTGTGAGTCCTCGGCTGCGAGACGTTCGCGCTCGGCGTCCAGCAGCACCAGGAAGTCTGCGGTGCCTTCGCGGTATTGGATCGACGCGAGATTGGCCGCCGCACGACTCGCTTCACTCTGACGAATCAGCGAAACCAGACGTTGCTGACGTTTGTCGTAATCGCTGAATGCGTTTTCCGACTCCTCCAGCGCCAACAGTACCTGCTGCTCATAGTTAGCCAACGCGCCTTCAGCGTCAGCATCGGCCCCGCGAATCCGTGCTCGCACACTGCCTAGATCAAACGCTGCCCACGAAATGCTTGGCCCCAACGACCAGGCTCTGGCGGCTGACGAGCCGATTTGTGATCCGCGGCCGGCGGTAAAGCCCAGAAAACCACTCAGGCTGACCCGAGGGAACAAATCAGCCGTTGCCACACCAATACGGGCCGTGGAGGAGGCCAACTGACGTTCAGCCGCACGAATGTCCGGGCGTTGACGCAGCACCTGGGTCGGATCGCCAATAGGCAACGCTTTGGCAATCGCCGGCAGTTTTGCCGGGCTCAGGTCGACACTCAGGCTTTCCGGACGCTCGCCCAGCAACGTTGCGATGCGGTTACGCTGACGAACCTGTTCGGCCTGCAATTGCGGAACCGACGCTTCGACTGCCGCAAGGCGCGCATCGGCACGCATGACATCCAGCTCATTGCCTACCCCGGCGTCACGCAGTTGCGCTGTAACCCCGCGGGATTCCTGTTGGTTTTTCAGGTTTTCCCGAGCAATTTCCTCACGCAACTGCGCCCCGCGCAGTTGGCCGTAGGCATCCACCACTTCGGCGGTCAGGGTGACCTGAAGCTGATACAGATTGGCTTCGGCAACGTCCTGATCGGCTTCGCTGGCTTCCAGCTCGCGCTGAATACGGCCGAACAGATCGAGCTCCCAGGCCATGTCCAGGCCCAGATCGTAACGCTCACTGCTGACTCGGCGTTCAGTAATGCCTGGTTGCTGGCCTTTTCCCAGATCACTGCTGACCCGGCTGGTGACCACGGGCATGGCGTCATTGCTGACGTCATCGCGGATTGCTCGTGCTGCTTTGAGGCGGGCGAAGGCGACGCGCAGTTCGCGGTTGTCATTCAGCGATTTGGCGACCAACTGGTTCAGGGTTGGATCGTCAAACTGCTGCCACCAGACGGTTTCCTGATGGCTGCGGTCAAACTTGCCCTCGGTCGCCGAAGCGACCTTGGCAGCTGCGGTATCAGGAGCTTTGTAATCAGGGCCGACCGCACATGCAGCCAGCGCCAAAACCAGCAGGCTCGGCATGAACAGCTTTAACGAATTCATCAATGCGCCTCCGGGTTCAGGTTTTGCACGCTCTGTGTCCTGGCCGCCTTGCGGGCCTCTTTGCGCTCCACATAGTTACGAATCAGCACGTAGAACACCGGTGTCAGCAGCAGGCCGAAGAAGGTCACCCCGAGCATCCCCGAGAACACCGCAACACCCATGGCGTGACGCATTTCTGCACCGGCGCCGCTGGAGAACACCAGTGGCACAACACCCATGATGAACGCGAAGGAAGTCATCAGAATCGGCCGCAGACGCAGGCGGCACGCTTCCAGTACGGCTTCCAGCGGCGACATGCCTTCGGTCTGCTTGTCCTTGGCGAATTCGACGATAAGGATCGCGTTCTTACAGGCCAGTCCCACCAGCACGATCAGTCCGATCTGGGTAAAGATGTTGTTATCGCTACCCGACAGAATCACCCCGGTAATGGCCGACAGCAGTGTCATCGGTACGATCAGGATCACCGCCAGTGGCAGGCTCCAGCTTTCGTACTGAGCAGCCAGCACCAGGAAGGCCAGCAGAACGCAGAGCGGGAAGACCAGCAGCGCGGTGTTGCCCGACAGGATTTGCTGGTACGTAATCTCGGTCCACTCGTAGGTCATGCCATTAGGCAGTTCGTCCTTGAGCAGTTTTTCCACGGCGGCCTGAGCCTGCCCCGAGCTGTAACCCGGAGCGGCAGCGCCGTTGATTTCTGCCGTGATGAAACCGTTGTAGTGCATGACCCGATCCGGACCTGCGGTGTCGCTGACCTTGATGAAGGTCGCCAGCGGGATCATCTCACCCAGGTTGTTGCGTACCTTGAGCTGACCAATCTGGTCGGCGTCCTGACGGAACTGTTGTTCAGCCTGAACGTTGACCTGATAGGTGCGGCCGAAACGGTTGAAGTCGTTGGCGTACAGCGAGCCCAGGTAAACCTGCAGGGTGTCGAAGATATCGCTGATCGCCACGCCGTGAGTCTTGGCTTTTTCACGGTCGATGGCAGCATCGACCTGCGGCACATTCACTGTGTAGCTGGTGAACAGGCCAGCCAGTTCCGGAACGCTGTGGCTCTTGGCGATGATATTCATCGTCTCTTTATAGAGCTCGTCGTAACCCAGGTTGCCACGGTCTTCGATCTGCAGGCGGAAGCCGCCGATAGTGCCCAGACCTTGTACCGGTGGCGGCGGAAAAATCGCCATGTAGGCGTCCTGAATATCACCGAACTTGCCGTTCAATGCACCTGCAATTGCACCTGCCGAAAGGCTGGCGTCTTTGCGATCCTCAAAAGGTTTGAGGGTCACGAACACGATGCCTGCGTTCGGGCTGTTGGTGAAGCCGTTGATGGACAGGCCGGGGAACGCTACTGCACTTTCCACACCATCCTGTTTCAGGGCGATGTCGGACATGCGTTTGATAACGTCTTCGGTACGGTCCAGGCTGGCGGCGTCCGGGAGCTGGGCGAAAGCCACCAGATACTGTTTATCCTGCGGCGGTACGAAACCAGTCGGTGTGGTGGCGAAGCCGAAGTAAGTCAGCACCATCAAACCGCCGTAAAGCACCAATGCAATACCGCTGCTGCGAATCACCCGACCGACGATGCCCACGTAGCTATTACTGGCGCGTTCGAACACTCGGTTGAACGGGCGGAACAGCCAGCCCCCGAATATTTTGTCCAGACCGCGCGAGAAGCGATCTTTCGGCGCGTCGTGAGCCTTGAGCAGCACGGCGGACAATGCCGGTGAAAGGGTCAGGGAGTTGAAGGCCGAAATCACCGTGGAAATCGCGATTGTCAGTGCAAACTGCTTGTAAAATTGCCCCGTCAATCCGGAGATGAACGCAGCCGGGATGAACACCGCGCAGAGCACCAGCGCCGTGGCGATGATCGGTCCGGTCACTTCCTTCATGGCCCGCTTGGTGGCTTCTACGGGATTCAGACCGAGTCCGATGTTTCGCTCGACGTTCTCCACTACCACGATGGCGTCGTCGACCACGATACCAATGGCCAATACTAATCCGAACAGTGATAACGCATTGAGCGAGAAGCCGAACATGTGCATTACGGCGAACGTACCGATCAGCGATACAGGCACCGCAGCCAATGGAATGATCGAGGCGCGCCAGGTCTGCAGGAACAGGATCACGACCAGCACAACCAGAATCAACGCTTCGAACAGGGTATGAATAACCGCTTCAATCGAGCCGCGAACAAAGATCGTCGGGTCGTAAACGATGCTGAAATCCATGCCTTCCGGGAAGTTCTGCTTCAGCTCGGTCATCTTCGCCCGAACGTCGTTCGAGATGTCGATGGCGTTGGAGCCTGGGCGCTGGAAGATCGGGATCGCCACAGCAGGCTGGTTGTCCAGCAGTGAACGCAAGGCGTATTGGTTGGAGCCCAGCTCGATACGCGCGACATCACGCAGACGAGTGATCTCACCGTCGGCACCGGAACGAATCACGATGTTTTCGAATTCTTCTTCGCTGACCAGACGGCCTTGGGTGTTGACCGACATCTGGAAGCTGGTGGCGCTAGGCGAGGGCGGTGCGCCCAACTGGCCCGCAGCGACCTGACGGTTCTGCTCGCGAATGGCGTTGACCACGTCGGTTGCGGTCAGATTGCGCGAAGCGGTCTTGTTCGGGTCCAGCCAGACCCGCAGCGAGTAGTCGCCCATACCGAACAATTGCACGTCACCGACACCGCCAAGGCGAGCCAGCTCATCCTTGATGTTGAGGATGGCGTAGTTGGACAAGTACAGCATGTCGTAGCGTTTATCCGGCGAGGTCAAGTGGACCACCATCGTCAGATCGGGCGACGCCTTGTCCACGGTAATACCGATGCGCGTCACTTCTTCAGGCAGCTTCGGCTCGGTCCGGGTGACCCGGTTCTGAACCTGTACCTGTGCGTTATCCAGGTCAGTACCCAGCGCGAAGGTAATAGTCAGGGTGATTTTGCCGTCAGCGGTGGATTGCGAGGACATGTACAGCATGTTCTCGACGCCGGTAATTGCCTGCTCTAGAGGAGCGGCAACAGTTTCGCCGATAACCTTGGGGTTGGCGCCGGGGAAGTTGGCGCGCACGACGACGGTGGGTGGTACTACTTCAGGGTATTCACTGATCGGCAACTGGAACAGTGAGATGGAGCCCGCGATCAGGATCAACAGCGACAGCACCGCCGCGAAGATCGGACGCGAAATAAAGAATTGAGAGAAGTTCATCAGTGGTTTTCCCTTAACCGCGTGGCGCGGAGATGCCGGCAACTTTTTCAGGTGCTTTAGGCTTCACTTGCGGCAAGTTGCTGGCTTCCAGAGCCTGGCGTTGTTTGAGCAGCGCAGCGAGCGTCTCGGCGCTGGCCATCGGGGTCTCTTCCGGTGTGACCGGCTGACCAGGGCGGACGCGTTGCAGGCCCTTGACCACGATGGTGTCGTCTTTGCTCAGGCCGCTGCGCACGATGCGCAGACCTTCGACTTTCGGACCCAGCTCAACCGGGCGATACGCCGGCTTGTTGTCCTGGCCCACGACGAGCACGAACTTCTTGCCCAGGTCGGTGCCCACGGCTTCATCATTGATCAGGATTGCAGAGTAGGTGCCGCTGCCGACCAGTTTGACCCGGGCGTACAGGCCTGGGGTGAAGCTGCCGTCGCTGTTGTCGAACACAGCGCGACCGCGGATGGTGCCGGTACGCGGGTTGACCTGGTTGTCGACGAAGTTCATCTGGCCCTGATGCGGGTTGCCGACTTCATTGGATAGACCCAGATACACCGGGGTGGTCTGGCCGCGTTGGCCTTTGCGAGCCAGCTCCGTGTATTTAAGGAAGACACGCTCATCGGCGTCGAAGTAGGCGTAGACCTTGTCGGTGGAAACCACACTGGTCAGCGGGGTGACGTCGGCGGTGACGATGTTGCCAGCAGTGATTTCGGCGCGGCTGACACGGCCACTGATCGGCGATGTCACGCGAGTGAAGCTCAGGTTCAGTTTCGCCAGGTCCAGTTGCGCCTGGATGGCCGCTACACCGGCGCGGGCTTCTTGTGCGGTGGTGGTGCGAGAGTCAGCCAGTTCGGCGGAAATGGCGTTGTTGGTGCGCAGGCGTTCACCGCGCTGGGCTTCGTTTTCACTGCGGTTTGCAGTGGCGCGAACCTGTTGCAGTTGAGCTTCGAGGCGGCGAACTTCTGACTGGAACGGGCGGGGATCGATCTGGAACAGCACATCACCTTTCTTGACCAGTGCGCCGTCGGTGAAAGCGACAGCATCGATCTGGCCGGATACCCGAGGGCGGATTTCTACGGTTTCCGGTGCTTCCAGGCGCCCTGTGAACTCATCCCACTCGTTGACGGGTTGTTCCAGCACCTTGGCGACGCTGACTTTAGCGGCAGCAGGCGCGACCGTCGCTTCAGGCGATCCGCCGCAAGCGCTGATCACCACCAGCGCCAATGCGGCCAGGGGGAAGCGCAATTGATTGAATTTCTGAGCCATGGGATTGTCCGCCGGAATATTAAGATGGGCGGATTCTGTTCTTGAGGGTGGTATTGCACGAATCGAATGAAACAAAAGTTAATATCATTCGGAATGATATTGAGTATCTCTCGGGCAGTAATAATCCGATGGTTTGCGAGGGTACGTAGAATTTTGTGGGAGCTGAGCAAGCTCAGCCCCCGCAAAAGCTCATTCGCAGATCAGTAGCGCAGTATCACCAACCAAATCAAAAATCATAAGCCAGTTTGGTGTACCAGTAACCGCCACCCGGATAGAACGGCGGGTTACCATACGGTGCAAGGCCGAGGTTGCTGTAAACAGCATTTTTGGATGGCCGTACGTCAAAGATATTGGTCCCGCCGATGCTTACCGTCAGTTGGTCAATAAAGGTGTAGCTGACATCCAGATCGGTTATCCATTTGGCACCAAAACTGCGGTCGCCGCTGGGGTTAACCGCCAGCGTTTTCACTGCGCCGTAACGGCTGGTCTGCAGGTTTACCGCCAGATCGTCAACCTTCCAGTTGGCGCCCAGAATCCATTTGGTCTTGGGTGACGCTTCGGTCAGGTCGCCCTCGCGATCACGACCTACCAGGGTTACCCCGGAATTGGCCAGCGCCGCGGGCGTATCACGAACGCCTTCAATCGTGGTTTTGTTCCAGTTGAACCCAAGACTCCAGCGCACTTCTCCAAAGGCATCCAGCGGCGTGGTGTGGTCGGCGACGATATCCAGGCCACGCGTGCGGGTGTCGAACGCGTTGGTGTAATAGTTGACCCAGGTTCCTGAGGGCACGCCTTGAGCGCTGAGGACGCCGTTGATAACGCCGTTGCCCTGATCATAAATGTTGCTGGTCAGTGCGATTCGATCATCAATGTCGATCAGGTAAGCATCCGCCGTAACGCTGGTTCGCGGTGCCGGTTGCCAGGTCAGCCCCAACCCGAGGTTGCGCGACTTCTCCGGTTTCAGATCATCGCCGCCCAACGCTGCGGCCAGGTTGCTGCCTGACGGGGTAAGACGGGTCACGGCCGGGACCACGTTGCCGTTCACATCGACAGCGACCCGATTGTCCGCAACGGTGTAACCAATCTGGGTCAGGGAGGGCGCCCGGAAGCCGGTGCCAACAGTGCCCCGTACGGCAACCGTGTCGGTCAGTTCGTAACGGGAGTTCACTTTCAGGCCAAAGGTATTGCCTGAATCGTCGTCGTAATGTTCAACCCGCCCGGCGACGTCCAGAAACCAACGATCAGTCAGATCGAAGCCCAGGTCCAGGTAGCCCGCATAGTTATTGCGAATCAGGTTGACCTCATCCTCCGGGCGAATGGTCACTGCCGCTTGAGCCCCTGATGCCGCCGGATAGGTGCCAGTAATGTAGGCCTCCGGATCGCCAGCGAAGGTGCTGAAACGTTCCCAGCGATGTTCGAGGCCGGCTGATACCTGAACCGGCGAGGTCAACTGAAACAGGCTGTCGTAGCGACGGGTGAAGTCCAGATTGTTGACCCATTGTTCAAAGCGAAATGTCGCTAGATTGTCGAACCTGGTAGGGGACGCAGTGCCCAGCGACGGGTTGATATTCAGGTCGCTGGAGTGATGCACGTTGTTACGTCCGTAGGTCGTGCTCAGGTCCCAGTTCCAGTCGGCGAGCTCGCCCTTGCCACCGAACAGAAACTGGTAATCGGTATCCTTGATGTTGTTCAGCGGGTAATAACCGTCTGGGAAAACCTCGGGGACCGATGCTGTGCCGGTGGGCAGGCGAAAATAGTTAGCCGCCTCGGCGTCGCGCTCGCCATAAGTGGTGAAGGAATACAGCGTCAGATCTTCCAGCGGCAATTCGGCGTTGTAAGCCAGGTTGAAGGCTTTCAGATCCGGATCGCCATTCTTGATGGCGACGCGATCCCAGGCTGCTTCTTTTGCCGGGTCACTGAACGCTCGAACGCTGCTGTCCGCCTTGTCGTTCCACGAGGCCTCACCCCGTTTGCGGGCGTCGGCAGAAAAATGGAAAAAGCCTTTTTCGCCGAGGGTAAAGCCTTGGTCACCCGCGATCTTGAGGGTCTTACCCGCACCCGAAAATAACTTGCCGTAAGTGCTTTCATAGTGTCCGCCGGAATCGCCGGACTTGAGAATAATGTTGATCACACCGGCAACCGCGTCGGAGCCGTACTGAGCTGCAGCACTGTCCTTGAGCACTTCGATGTGGTCCACAGCACTGACCGGGATCAGATCGATGTCCACTGCGTTGGCACCGCTGTTATCGATTGAGCCTCGCTGGCCCACTGCGCCATTGTGCCGGCGCTTGCCGTTAACCAGCACCAGCGTATAAGCCGGGCCCAGGCTTCGATTGCTCAGCGGCCGTGTCACCGAGTTGTAGCCCGCGATATTGGTTCCAAAATTGAAAGAGGGCAGCAGTTTGGCGATGGCCTCAGAGAGTTCTGCGCGGCCAGTCTTGAGGAGTTGATCACTGTTAATGATGTCGATAGGCGCCGGGCTGTCCGCCACCGTCCGCTGTTGTCCACGTACCCCCGTGGAAATCACCGTCACGGTACTGAGGGTCGATTCGTCGCTGGCGGCCTCGACGAGTGGCGAGAATGCCCCAAGCAATAACGCAGCGGTGAGTGTTGAAAGCGGATACGTTTTGGCGGGACTTGTTGCAAGCGTCATTGTCATATCGGGCGGTGTCCATTGAACTGGCACTGGCCCGTGGCGAGGGTGCAGATTAATTAGCCTGATGGGAAAGAGTGATAGCAGGAACGATGTCGTCTGCGCTGGATAGTATTTGCATAATAAAACCGCTGGAAATGCCGTTTTGGAATATGGATATTATTCTTTATTGGTATCATATCCTGATAATAGATTAAATAATCTGATAGTAAGCGCTGTTATGGGGCCTTTCCTATGCCCATGGATTCTGTACGGAAAAAGATGTCTATCAGGTCAGGAAAAAAGCGCTGGCATATAGCCACTCGTCGATGAAATTCAATAAAAATCGAAATATTGCCGAAACAACGAATATCCACGCAACTTTCTACAGGCCTTACGAGTCGGAGCTTTGACCTTTGTGATGTCTCATGGCCATTACCTGGGTTGCGCTTGTCATGCCTTGCTTTCAAGTGCGTTGAAAAGGGGTCAAAGAAGTCCCTTATAAGAGAAACGGATAGTTCTCACCCCAATAGAAAATTGCCCACCAGGGCTGTGAGAATCCTATGAACATCCTTGCTCCTGCCGTTTACCTGTCCAGCCGTTTACGCTTTTCTGCAAAATTTGCACTGCTTGCATTCACTGTTCTAATCGCGTTGTCACTCCTTGCTGCTCGAATAGTCCACCAGATCAATGAACGCATTGATGGGGTGCATTCAGAACAGCTTGGCCAGCGCTATTTGATGGATGTAACACCCGTCCTTAGACTGTCGATGATGCAACGTGCACTGACCAACCGATTGCTGAGTGGTGACCCCACTGCTCAAGCTGATTTCACCGCCAACCAGGCGAAGCTTCTGGAAGCATTTTCCAGGCTTGAGTCGACTGACCGGCAATACAACGTGGCGCTGGAAACCGGCGACCGAGTGCAGCGTTTACGCGCTGGGGCTCAGCGGCTCATTGATCAGGTCAAGCCCGATGCCAATCAGGCAAAGGCGTTTGATGAGTGGAACGATCAGCTCACTCAGACACTGAATTTCATCTATTTCGTTTCAGCCACGTCGGGCATGGTGCTGGATGAGGATTACGCGTCGCTGTTCATGATTGATCAAAGCACCATCAGATTGCCTCGACAAATCAACGTTGTGGGGCAACTACGAGGCTTGTCCAGTGGGTTGCGCAACGGACAGCCGTTAACTGAAAGCACCCGCTCTGCATTGCAATCACTGCTCAAGCAAGAAGCCCAGATACGCACAGAGCTCCAGCAGAGCATCAGTCTCTTGCGTCGCAAAGAACCTGCTCTTGCTGACACCATCCAGCTGCCTGTCACCAACGCACTGTCGAACCTCGACAGTTTTCGCAACGATGTTGAAGCGTTAACGCGCTCGACGAACGACACCATCAGCGGGGTGCAGGACCTGCCCGCAAAAGGTAACGCTGTGGTCGCCGATTTGTATAAGGCCCAGGACATGCTGCAGGAATCGCTGTCGGCTTTGCTGGAGAAGAGAATCGGCGAAAAATCAGCGGAAAGATCGCTGATATTGGCAGCGTTAGCCTTTATGAGTCTGCTACTGATCTATTCATTCGCTGGTATCTACACGTCTATGCGCCGTGCTATCCAGGATGTACTGAGTGCTACCCAACTCATTGCCCAAGGTGACCTCACCGCTCGCGCAAAAGTGCAGGGTAAAGATGAGATGGCAGACATCGGCAATGGCCTTAACCACATGGCGCAGGCGTTCAGCACGTCGTTGACTCAGGTTGAGCAGAGCTCACATTCGGTATCAGACGCTGCCCAACGCCTGGGCTTGTCTATTGATCGCGCCAAGCAGTCAATGAGCTCCCAGCAGGGTGAGACTGAGCAAGTGGCCACGGCTATCAACGAGATGACCGCAAGCGTCGCAGATGTTGCGCAAAATACCGAGGGTGCCGCACGAGCAGCGGAACAAGCCAGCCAGGCTTCAAGCACTGGTCTGGCAGTCATGCGCGACACTCGATTGACTGTCGAGGAGCTGGCCAATGAAGTCGAAGCCAGCGCTGAGAAAGTATCTGCCCTTGCGCTGCACAGTCAGGAAATCGGCGGCGTAATTGAGGTCATCCGCAACATCGCTGATCAAACCAATCTGTTGGCGTTGAACGCTGCCATCGAAGCGGCCCGCGCAGGAGAGCAGGGCCGTGGCTTCGCGGTCGTCGCTGATGAGGTCCGGACTCTCGCATCACGCACGCAGAATTCGACCGAGGAAATCCGTCGGATCATTCAAGAGCTGCAACTCGCAACGACGGCTGCAGTGGAGCAAATGAAGGCGGGACGCCACAGAGCGCAGGATTGTATTGCGTCTGCCGATCAAGCCGCAGCCAGCCTTGATGAAATCAACAACGGTGTTGAGCGAATTGTCGGGATGAACACCCAGATCGCCAGTGCGGCGGTGCAGCAGCATGCCGTGTCTGAAGACATCAACCGCAACGTGACTGAAATTCGTAACGGGAGCGAGGCACTCAGGGAGGAGATCGAAGATAACGCCGTCACCGCTAACGAGTTGTCAACGTTGGCTGGCGAGCTACGAATGGTGGTGTCACGTTTCAAGATGTAGAAGCTGACCTCTGACATTCATGACGCCTAACCGCAGCGATCGCTGTTTTCCGATCGTTGCGGTTATCTGGATAGCAACAGGCTCCAATTGAGCTATCCGTACCGATTCTCCCTTGCCGTTGCGGTGCCGCATGCTGAATACCCTCCTGGATCGTCCCTGCGCCAAAGATCCTCAAACGCTGATCGAGGTCGAGCAGACCATCGCGTCAGGTGTGCGTGCATTGCGCTTCAGCGACGAACTTGAGCGACGCTATGAAGCAGAAACGCTGGAACGGCGGCGTCGGTTCATCACAATTGTCGGTATCGGAGGAGGGCTGGTTTACAACCTGTTCCTGATCAGCGACTGGCTGACACTGCGTGATGTATTCACCTATGTGGCAGTAGGGCGCTTGTGCCTGATTACCCCTCTGTTCATCGTGCTTTTGCTTCTGGTTCAACGTCTGACGCAACGGTGGGCGCTGGAAACCGTTGCGGCAACTGGTACTGTCGTGGCTTCGTTGATGCCGTTGGTGGTGATGATCTACAGCGATAGCCCTTACAGGCTTCACTACCAATTGGGGATGCTGTTGCTGATGGTGTATTGCACGATGATCCAGCAGCTACCGTTGCGTTACGCTGCACTTGCGATGAGCGTGATGTTGGTCATCCAGTTGGTGACGACCTACATTGCTGATTTCGCAGACTTGCGGATCTGGCAAGCCAATGCGCTGTTGTTTGTGGCGACAGTGGCGCTGTTGTTGATGGCGTCTTATTTCCTGGAGCGGGGCAGTCGCATGAGCTATCTGTTCGCGCTGCGAGGACGTCTTTTGCAGGTGCAACTGATGGAGATGGCGCGCACTGATGCGCTCACTCAATTGTTCAATCGGCGTTATCAGGACGAAGTACTCACGTCGGTCTGGGAGCACGCCTTGCATACGCCCACCAACGTGGCCGTCATCCTGCTGGATATTGATCACTTCAAAGTCTACAACGACAGCTATGGCCACCCGCAGGGCGATACCTGCCTGAGATTGTTGAGCGAAGCTATTCAGCAGACAGCGACAGATTCAGGCGCGCTGACGTTTCGTTTTGGTGGCGAAGAGATTCTGGTGTTGATGATTAACGCAGATGTCAGCAAAGCCAGCACATTAGCCGAGAAGCTACGGGCCGCAGTCGCCGCACTCAATGTTCCGCACCCGGTACTGGGCGAAGACGCCCGCGTCACTATCAGTCTGGGGCTGGCGGTTACAGCCGCACCTCAGGTCAGTGCCGGAGCCTTGATCGGTGCCGCTGACGCTGCGCTTTATGCCGCCAAGCATGCGGGTCGTGACCGGCTATGCGTGGCCTGAGGGTGTTTCGCCAACAGTGGGTCCGGCCATGTTTTGACCCCGCGTTGTCCCGGAGCAAAGGCGGTGTTTCAGGCTGGTGCGCTCACATCTTTCGCAAGCAGCCTGGAAGGCATTGCAGTTCAACGTTTTGAATTTTATTCGCCAGAAACGACAGAGGGTGCCACTGACCCAAGAATAGCCGCGCGACTGGCCTCAAGAATTTCATCCGCCAGTGGCGAGTCATCCGGGCAGGCGCGGGACATGACGATTGCCCCGAGTGCTTGCGCCATTATGGCAAGGCGTTTGGCACGCGCCTGGGCCGAGTCCGCGTCGTTCGGCGGCTCAGCACCACCTTGCAACACGGCCAACTGAGTTTCAATACCTGTGGAAAATGTCGCGCGAACGTCCTCATCTTTGCGGGCAGCATCTGCGCACAACGACGCCATCGTGCAGCCAGTGGCGCGGTTGTCGCGGTGCTCGCGGGAAAGATAAACCTCAACGAACTCTTGAACCGATGCACCTGCAGTCAGCGCCGCAGACTGGGCGATGCCGGACGCTGCTGACTCTGCCATCAGATCGGCCTTGGAGCCGAAGTGCTTGTAAAAACCGCCCTGAGTGAAGCCAGCCGCCGCCATCAGATCGGCAATGCCAACCCCGTCATAACCGCGCTCGCGAAAAAGAGCCGACGCGGTTTCGACGATGTGCGCGCGATTCGCCTGGGCCTGTTGCTTGGTGACTTTCATCGCTTATCCAACAAGGTTTGTACCGGAATGAGTTCGACACTATACATTGATGTCGTTCGACATCAAACGATTGACATTTTAGATTGTGATCGTAATCATTGGCGCCACTCACACAGCAGAAGCCAAAACACATGTCTGACAAAACACTTTTCGAACCTTATCTTCTCGGCGATCTGACCCTCAACAATCGCGTCGTCATGGCGCCATTGACCCGTAACCGTGCAGGTGCCGGTCTGGTCCCCGGCGAATTGGCTGCCACTTACTATGCCCAACGCGCTTCGGCGGGGCTGATCATCACCGAGGCCACGCAAGTTTCGGCGCAGGCTCAGGGTTATCAGGATACCCCCGGTCTTTACACGCCAGAGCAAATCGCGGGCTGGCGTAAGGTCACCGATGCCGTGCACGCCAAGGGCGGTCGCATTTTCGTGCAGCTTTGGCATGTAGGCCGCGTTTCCCACGTTGATTTGCAGCCGGGTGGCGCGTCGCCGGTCGCGCCTTCAGCAATTCGGGCGCAGACCAAAGTCTTCGTCAACAATGAGTTTGCCGACACTTCCGAGCCGCGCGCGCTTCAACTCGCCGAACTGCCAGGCATCGTTAATGATTTTCGCCAGGCAGCTGCCAACGCCATTGCTGCGGGATTCGACGGTGTGGAGATTCACGGGGCCAACGGCTATTTGTTGGAACAGTTCATCAAGGATGGGGCCAACCAGCGTACCGACGCCTACGGCGGATCGGTCGAGAATCGCTCACGTCTGTTGCTGGAAGTCGTAACAGCCGTGGTTAAAGAGATCGGAGCGGATCGGACTGGCGTGCGTATCTCGCCGGTTTCGCCTGCCAATGCGATTTCCAGTAGCGACCCGCAACCGCAGTACGAGTACATCGTTGAGCAACTCAGCAGTCTGGGCGTTGTTTTTCTGCATGTGGTTGAGGGGGCAACGGGTGGCCCACGTGATGTGGCCGAATTCGACTATGGCGCACTGCGCAGCCGTTTCAAGCGGACGTATCTCGCCAATAACGGCTACGACCTGAAACTCGCCACTGCCCACCTCAATACTGACAAGGCTGACCTGTTTGCCTTTGGGCGTCCTTTCATCAGCAACCCCGATCTGGTCGAGCGATTGAAGACCGGCGCGCCACTGGCGCAGCCCAATCCAGCCACCCTCTATGGCGGCGGCGCGGCAGGTTATACCGACTACCCGAGCATTTCCGACTGAAGCTCTTGGCTATCAGAGCAAAAAATCGAACCCCATTTTGAAGGATTTCCCCATGACAAAGCTTGCGACTGTACTCATCACCGGCGCCTCTACCGGTATCGGCGCCACCTATGCCAAACGCTTCGCCAGCCGTGGTCACGATCTGGTTCTGGTGGCACGGGACAAGACCCGACTTGACGCGCTGGCAGCGCACTTGCGCGAGGGAAACGGCGTTGCAGTTGAAGTGCTTCAAGCCGACTTGACCCGCGCCGCCGACCTCACTGCACTCGAAACCCGCCTGCGCGATGACGCTGATATCGGCATTCTCATCAACAACGCTGGCATGGCTCAGTCGGGCGGCTTCGTCCAGCAGGGTGCTGACGCTATCGAGAAGCTGATCACCCTTAACATCACCGCACTGACCCGTCTGGCCGCCGCAGTCGCACCGCGTTTTACGCAGTCGGGCACTGGCTCAATCGTCAATATCGGCTCAGTAGTGGGTTTGGCTCCAGAGTTCGGCATGACAGTTTACGGTGCCACCAAGGCATTCGTGCTGTTCCTGTCTCAAGGCTTGAACGTGGAGCTGTCGCCCAAGGGCGTTTACGTCCAGGCCGTTCTGCCTGCAGCGACGCGCACTGAGATATGGGAGAGGGCGGGGATCGACGTCAACACCATCGCCGATGTGATGGAGGTTGACGAGCTGGTCGATGCGGCATTGGTCGGGTTTGACCGGCGTGAACTCGTCACCATTCCACCGCTGCACGTCGCAGAGCGCTGGGATGCACTGGATGCCGCGCGTCAGGGCTTGCTATCGGATATCCGCCAGGCCCATGCCGCCGAGCGCTATCAGCCCAAAGCCTGAGGGTTCTGGTTTCGTAATGACCATGCTCCCTGCACCGTTGGCGTGGGGGGCGTACCTCAATGCGGATTTATTTAAATACTGATCGATACATAAGTTGTTGACTGCCTAGACACCCCTCCCTATATTCATACCGATCGGTATATTAGTGAGGGGTTCAAATGACTACGGATGACAAACAGAGCGAAAAACTGCCGTTAGGTGCATTACTGGCGCTGGCGATGACGGGTTTCATTTGCATCGTTACTGAGACTTTACCGGCAGGTTTACTGCCTGAGATCGGCAGCGGCCTTGGGGTCTCGCCCTCGTTTGCAGGGCAGATGGTCACTGTTTATGCATTGGGTTCGCTGCTGGCAGCTATTCCACTGACCATTGCCACGCAGAGCTGGCGTCGCAGGACAGTCTTACTGCTGACGATTGTCGGCTTTCTGGTTTTCAACTCTGTCACTGCCGTGTCTTCCAATTACTGGCTGACGTTGATCGCAAGGTTTTTCGCCGGCGTTTCTGCAGGTTTGGCCTGGAGCCTTATCGGCGGATACGCACGACGCATGGTTGTCCCTCAACTACAGGGCCGCGCGATGGCGGTGGCAATGGTCGGGACGCCCATTGCCCTGTCACTGGGTGTGCCTTTGGGCACATGGGTCGGTGGGTTCATTGGCTGGCGCATGGCGTTTGCATTGATGTCCGGGCTGACCTTGCTGTTGATCGTCCTGGTTTTGGTCAAAGTGCCGGATTACCCTGGCCAGTCAGCCTCGCAGCGCATGGCCTTGCGTCAGGTATTTTTCACACCTGGGGTACGCTCGGTGTTGGCAGTGGTCTTCACTTGGATGCTGGCTCACAACATCCTTTATACCTACGTTGCTCCTTTTGTTACCAAAGCCGGTTTGGCGAGTGACGTGGATCTGGTATTGCTGGCATTTGGTATCGCAGCGCTGGCAGGCATCTGGGTGGCGGGACGGCTGGTTGATCGTCACTTGCGGAAGACGGTGTTGGCCAGTCTCGCAACCTTCGCCGCGGTTTCGGTTTTCTTCGGCTTGTTTTCAGACTCTGCGCCGGCAATGTATACCGGGGTGTTTATCTGGGGCCTGACGTTTGGCGGCGCCGCTACGCTTTTGCAAACCGCGCTCGCCGACTCGGCAGGTAAGGGCGCTGACGTCGCGCTGTCGATGAACGTCGTTGTCTGGAACAGCGCGATTGCAGGGGGTGGACTACTGGGCGGCGTGTTGCTCGGTCAATCAGGGGTGAGTTCTTTTCCCTGGGTCTTGTTGGCATTGCTACTGCTCAGTCTGGTCATTGCATCGCGGGCGCAAGTCCATGGTTTTGCAAAAGGCGACAGGCACTCCGGTCAAGTTGTCACCGGTCATTGATGTACTGGCGGCATTGAGGCTAGCGGTTCTGGCGCATCGGCATTTTATCGATGGTCGTGAAGATCGCGCTGATGTCCAGCGGTGCCTGTTGGTCAATCTTTGTGCCGCCGTCTTTACCCACCAGAAGCAAACGGGTCGGGCCACCGGGCTTTACGCCAAGTGTGCCCAGTAGTGCCGACGTGGCTTGTGGGTCCAGGGCCTGGTCGTTGCGTTTGCCGACGCCATCGACCACGGTGTACAGCACCATTTCCCTTTCGATAAAGGCCTCACGGTTGGCTGGCTTCATCAGGTCCTGCTGGAACTGAAGCCAGCTTGCATCACTGGCGTGAGGCGCTACCACAATCAACGGCCGGGACTGCCAGCGCTCAGCGTCCAGGGGATTGGAGGAGTCGGCCATCACCGGGCTGCCCGCCATGACGAACAGCAAGCTCAGTGGGGTCATCAGGCTTTTCATTGGCAACTCCTTGGCATTGGCTGATGTTGAAGTGTTCGACTTCAGTACTGCCGGTCTGATCGCAATGACGGACCAAAGGTCGCCACGTCGCACAGCTGCTAGCCGATGAAACCATGTTGTAACTCCGCGAAATATTTCCAGTGTTTGCTTAGCGCTCTGTGTCGGCACTCGAAGCACACATTCGAATTAATTGTACTCCGTCGTATTGCAAAACAATTGTGTATGGCGTTTATTAGGCACTGTCACGACAGTTGTTTTCATAAAAACTCCCCTACAAAAACAAATGGAGTGCTTCACATGACTAAACGCATCGCTTATGTCACCGCTGGTATGGGGGCTCTTGGGACTGCTGTCTGTCAGCGCCTGGCAAGAGATGGTTTTACCGTCGTGGTGGGCTGCGGGCCGAACTCGCCGCTTAAAAAGAATTGGCTGGACGAGCAGAAGCAACAAGGCTTCAGCTTTATCGCGTCAGAAGGCGACGTCGCCGACTGGGGATCTTGTCAGATTGCTTTCCAGAAAATCCTTAAAGATGTCGGGCCGATCGATGTGCTGATCAACAATGCCGGAACCGCTCGCAATGTGATGTTTCGCGATATGCAGCCAAGCGACTGGCAAGCGGTGATCAACACCAACCTCAATTCCCTGTTTAACGTAACCCGGCAGGTCATCGACGCTATGGTCAGTCGCGGCTGGGGCAGAGTGATCAATATCTCTTCGGTCAATGCCCAGCTAGGGCAGGTCGGTCAGGTCAACTATTCGACCGCCAAATCCGCCATTCGCGGCTTCACCCGTGCCTTGGCCAAGGAAGTGGGCTCGCGTGGTGTGACTGTGAACACCGTTTCTCCGGGGTATATCGCCACCCCCAAGCTCAAGGCCGTCACCACGGTTGATGCGATGGATCGTTTGATTCGTGAAGTTCCAACCCGACGCCTGGGCACGCCAGAGGAAATCGCTTCGATCTGCTCATGGCTGGCCTCGGAGGAATCCGGCTATGCCAATGGCGCAGATTTTTCCATTAATGGCGGCCTGCACATGAGCTGATTGCCGTTTTGGGGTAGTAAAACCGCCTGATCGGCCTGTCCACCCTGTTTCATGGCATGTAGTTCTCGAAGCGCCTCTGCGCCAAACCATAAAAACAAATGTACTTCTAGTCGAGGAAATACATATGCTGTCAATTCTCGGTTACGGCATGATCGTAACCTTCATGGCGCTGATCATGACCAAGCGCCTCTCTCCGCTGGTTGCGCTGACCATCGTTCCGATCATTTTTGCCCTTCTCGGGGGCTTCGGCTCGACGATGGATACGATGATGATCGACGGCCTGAAAAAAGTCGCGCCGACGGCCATCATGGTCATGTTCGCCATCCTGTATTTCGGGATGATGTTTGACACCGGGCTGTTCGATCCGGTAATTCGCGCCTTTTTGAAGATCATCAAGGGCGACCCGGTCAAAGCGGTGGTCTTCACCACACTGCTGGCTGGCATGGTCTCGCTCGATGGTGATGGCTCGACCACCTACATGATCACGGTGACCGCCATGCTGCCGCTGTTCAAGCGCTTGCGTTTGAATCTGTTGGCGATGACCTGCGTCATCATCCTTGCCGCCAGCGTTACCAATCTGTTGCCGTGGGGCGGCCCGTTGGCTCGGGCGGCGGCGTCGCTACAAGTGGAAACTTCGGAACTGTTCCAGCCAATTATTCCGGCGATGATCATCGGCTTTATCGGGGTTATGTGTCTGGCCTGGTATATCGGCGTTCGCGAGAGGTCGCGTCTGGGCAAACTCAGTTTGCCAGATGATGTAGAAGGTTCAGATTTCGATGACGATGCCACTGGAATGCCTGCGATGTCTCAGGAAGACGCCGAGCTACGTCGTCCCAAGATGTTCTGGCTCAATGCGGCGCTGACCATTGCGTTAATGGCCGGGCTCGTCATGGAATGGTTACCTTTGGCCATTCTGTTCATGGTCGCGTTCTCGGTCGGGCTGGTCATTAACTACCCGCATATGGCCGACCAGCGTCGGCGCATCGCTGCCCATGCACCGACAGCGCTGAACCAGATCGCGATCTTTCTTGCTGCGGGGATTCTCGCCGGAATTCTGTCCGGTACCGGGATGGTCAACGCCATGTCGGGGAGCTTTCTGGCGATGCTGCCTGAAACCTGGGGGCCCTACATGGCACCGATTACCGCGCTGGCCAGTATCCCCGGCACGTTCTTCATGTCCAACGACGCGTTCTATTATGGTGTGCTGCCAGTGCTTGCCAAGGCAGCCGAGGCGTATGGCATCAGCCATGCCGAGATTGGCCGGGCGTCGCTGATTGGCTCTCCGGTGCATTTGCTGAGTCCGCTGGTGGCCTCCACTTATCTGCTGTGCGGGCTGGCCGGTGTCGAGTTCAGCGATCATCAGAAATACACCATGAAGTGGGCGTTCGCGCTGAGCTTCCTGATCATGGGCGCGATGGCAGCGACTGGCGCGTTCTCGATGTTCCCGTGAGCAGCTGGCGCGGGTTGTCAGGATGTCTCGGCAAATGAGCTGTGGTATTTTGGCGGGGTCGGCTGATTAAGCCGACCCTTTGCGTACAATCCCCCATCTTCACGAGCGATCATGAACTCTACCGGTGTAGCCTCAGCCCCTGAACACGGCAAGACAAAGCCTCGGATCAAGTCCGATCTGGCGGAGCAACTGGCACCGAAAATCGTCGATATGGCGCGCGCTCGATCAATGCGCAGCGGCGACCCATTGCGCGAAGAATCTTTCGCCAAGGAGCTTGGGGTTTCCCGATCACCGATTCGCCGCTGTTTTGCCTTGCTCGAAGAGCTGGGTATTGCTCGCCGGGAACAGAATCGCGGTTATTTCCTGACCTGCGACGCTCGAGGGATTGATACGGCCAAGCTGCCGTTGGATGTCGATCCTTTTGAAGATTTTTACCTGCGCGTCGTCGATGACGTGCTTAGTGGCGATATCCCCACCTCGTTTTTCGAGGCGGAACTGCTGCGTAAGTACGATGTGCCTCGCGGTCAGTTACTCAAAGTTCTCAATCGGCTGGCCAACGAAGCGATGATTGAGCGCAAGCCTGGCCAAGGCTGGGAAATCAACGCGTTTCTGCATGACTCCAGCGCGCATATTCAAAGCTATCGTTTTCGTATGGCGATTGAACCGGCGGCGCTGCTTGAACCTGGTTATAAGGTCGACAAGGCCGCTTTTGCCAAGGCAAGGGCGTTACAGCAACAGCTGCTTGATGGTGATATTTTCAGCCTCTCCAGATCGCAGTTGTTCCACATTAACGCCCAACTGCATGAGCTGATCGTGCGCTGCTCCGGAAATGCGTTTTTTCTTGAGGCCATCCGTCGACAAAACCAGCTGCGCCGCTTCATGGCCTACAAGGCCAACCTGGATCGTCAGCGTCTGATCATCCAGTCCACCGAGCATATCCAGTTACTGGATTTGATCGAGAGCGGCAAGTGCGAAGCCGCTGCCGGCTTCCTGCGTCATCACCTTGATATCGTCGGCCGACAGAAGACGGAGAAAGAGGCGCGGGATGAAGCCGAAAAGCGAGCAAGAGAAAGTGCTGCTTCTTCTTCGGTTTGATGATTCACCTCCACCAAGCACCCACAGAAAAGTATTCCAATTCAGTTAGTTGTAGTTTTCTGATGAGATCTGCAGAGGGCTGAGAATCTAGCCTTAGGCCACACCTGCAGGTGCAAGGAGTTCCAGCAACTCCCTCAGCCGTATCACGGCGCTGTCAGGGGTGGTCAGCACCGGCTTTCCGCTTTCTGACCGGACTGTTCCAGCCGCACTGGTCATGGAAAACTGCGCAAAGCAGATCACGTCACAGCCTTCAATCGCATTGGCGACATTCGCGATTTTGCGGTCATGGCGTTCAATGTCCCCATCTTGAAGCGCCTGAAAGGCACCTGCAACAACGTGTGTGGTGATCTGCGGAGGCGTGTCGGCGGCTATTGACGCAGTCTTGAATTCTTCAAGCATGGGTGCGATGGCCGGTTCGAATGTGGCCAACAGCGCGATACGCGACGCCGAACCAAGCGCACGATCAATCATTGCCTCGTTGGGTTTCAATACCGGGATTGAGACGGCATGCTTGCAGGCGTCGATAGCGGCACCGAACGCCGAGCAGGTGAAGAGTATTGCGTCTGCACCGGCTGACTCGGCGTATTGGGCCAGGCTGAGGGATCGCTGTATCAGCGCCTCGGCCAATTCGCCTGTTAAAGACAGATCTTTGGACAGAGAATCATCCAGCAGATTAGCCAGCTGCGCCTCAGGCCAGTGCCTTTTGAAGGCGTCGGTGATGGGCACAATCGCCAGCGGAGTTGCGTGAATCAGAAAAATACGTGCGCCGGGCATCACTTTGCCTCCTGAGCAGCAAAAATTACGCGTGAGCAGATTGCATATTAACTATATAAAATGCAATTCTTTGGCGTCCGCCTGCAAGCGGTCTTTTTTGGGATGTAGATGGATTCAACGAACCCGGGATACTAAGTTTTATTGTATTTTGTGATTCGTAGATACATATCGGAAGCGGTCATCGACATCTCAGCCAATGCAAACAAGAAGGAGAAGGTTATGCGTATTCTGGTTTTGCCCGGCGACGGCATCGGTCCTGAAATCATTGAATCATCCATGTGTGTGCTCGAGGTCGTGAACGCGAAGTTTGCCCTCGACCTGACGTTCGACTATGACGACGTCGGTTTCGCCAGCCTGGAAAAGCACGGCACTACGTTGCGTGACGAAACTCTGCTCAAGGCTGGAAATTACGACGGGATCATTCTCGGGACTCAATCCCACGCAGATTATCCGGTACCGGAAAAAGGGGGGCGTAACGTGTCGGCCGGTTTCCGGATCGGGCTGGATTTGTACGCCAATGTTCGTCCGGCACGTACCCGATCGTTCCTGACGTCGAATATGAAGGAAGGCAAGCGCATGGATCTGGTGATCATGCGCGAGGCAACTGAAGGCTTTTATCCTGATCGCAATATGAGCAAGGGCTGGGGTGAGGTCATGCCCAGCCCTGATATGGCGCTTTCAACCCGCAAGATCACTCGCCATTGCAGCGAACGCATTGCTCGGCGCGCGTTCGAGCTGGCGATGAAGCGTAATAAAAAGGTTACCGCTATCCATAAAGCCAACAGCTTTCACATGACCGATGGCTTGTTTCTCGAAGCCGTCCGAACGGTGGCGAAGGAGTTTCCTGACGTCGTGCTCGACGATCTCCTGGTAGATGCGTCCACCGCGCATCTGGTGCGCAATCCGGAACGCTTCGATGTACTGGTTGCCACCAATTTCTATGGCGATATTCTCAGCGATCTGGCCAGCGAGTTGTCCGGCAGCCTTGGCCTGGCCGGCTCAATCATGGCCAGTGATGTGCACTGCGCGGCGCAGGCTCAACACGGCTCCGCGCCGGACATTGCCGGGCAGGACAAGGCCAACCCGGTGTCGATGATTCTGTCGGTGGCCATGCTGTTGCAGTGGATGGGCGAGCGCCATCAGCACAGCGCTCTGGTCGAGGCCGGCCTGGCGATGGACCGTGCCGTCGATGTGGTGCTGGAAAACCCGGCTACCCGGACCTTTGACTTGGGCGGCACTCTGGGTTGCAGAGGGTTTGGTGAGGCTGTGGCTGCGGTCATTCAGGGCTGACTGCTGCCTCGGCAAATTGCTGCAACACAGGTGATTTACGTGCCAGCGAACCGGTCAGGTGGCGTTTCATCAGCTCGGACGCTGCCTGATTGTCTCCCTGTTCCACCAGCGCGATGATCTGCAGATGCTCCTCGCACTGCTGGTAGTAGCGCTTGCGATCCACCATGGCCCGGTATTCGATCAGGCGTCGCATGTTGTTCATTTGCACCAGCACCATGTGGTACATCGAGTTGCCGGACATTCTCATCAGCTCTTCGTGAAAACGCATGCCGGTGCGCAACAGCGCATCGGCCGGCAGCGTTTCAATCCCTCCGCGCAATAACTGCTGCTGCTCACTGCCGAGCTTGCGCAACATCAGTGGATCGTTCTGGAACGTCGGTTCGAGGAGACCGGCAGGCTCGATCAGCAGCCGCAGGTTATAGATCTGATTCAAGGATTGCCGGGTTTTGGCAACTTCAGAAAAGCGCCAGCCATAACCCGGTTTGGGTTGTGCCCAGCCGACCGTGGCGGCGCGGTTGAGAATGTCGCTGGCTTGCGCCTTGCTCAACCCATAGCGTTCACGCACGAACGGCTCGGTCACATCCTGCGGGATGCGGTCGTTCAACCAGTCTTCGGACAACTGGTAATAGGCTTCAGGCTCCTCCAATGCACAAGGCAGAGCAGGGGAGGCGTGCTGCCCAGGCGCAAGAACAAAAAAACCACGATTGGGTTGTTGATCAAGCAGGCCTTGATCAGCAAGAGTGACCAGCGCTTCACGAGCCGGTGAGCGCGACACCTGGAATTCATCCGCAATCTTCTGCGCGCTCATGTGGCTGCCCACGGCGACTTCTCCGCTCTGAATGCGGTGTTGCAGCTGAGTCACGATGCGCTGCACTAATACACTTGATGGCATTTCCACTACACCGGTTGGTCAGGCTGTTGCCCTCGCAGGCATTCAAGCCACGCTTCGACGCGGCCGCAAAATAATATTGTATTGTGTTGTGTCGACATACAAAATGGCGACACGGCACGGCGCGTATTTGTACTCAGAGTTGAATGTTACCGGCCAAGAGGAATGCCAATGCGATACGACCTGATCAGCCTGGACATTTTCATCAGCGTTGCCGAGGAGCGCAACCTGACCCGTGCGGCACGACTCAAGCATCTGGCTGTTTCGGCAGTCAGCAAGCGCGTTACCGAACTGGAAGCCCAGGCGGGTTCTGAACTATTGATACGCAACGCACGCGGCGTCGATCTTACTCCGGCTGGTCAGTCGATGTTGTTCTATGCCCGTCAGCTGAAACAAACCCTCGCCAGCCTGGATAACGAGTTGGGTGACTACGCTTCAGGCGTCAAAGGCCATGTGCGCATTCACGCCATTACATCCGCGCTTTCTCAGTTCTTGCCGGGCGACATCGCTCGTTTTGTCGCGACCTATCCGCAAATCAAGTTCGATATCGAGGAGCGGGTAGGTTCGGCCGTTGTGCGTGCAGTCGCCGACGGGCGCGCTGACTTGGGCATCATTGCCGACCATACCTCAGCCCAAGGCCTGGAAACGACGCCTTATCGGCGTGATGAGTTGACGCTGGTGGTCCCGCAGGGTCATCCGCTGGCCAGCCAAAAGAGCATCCACTTTAGTGAAGTGCTTGAGCACGAATTTATCGGGCCGCACCTGGAAAGCTCGGTGCACAGCCTGTTGACCAGCGAAGCCGACAAGCTTGGCAAGGCACTGAAGCTGCGAATCCGCATCAGCAGTTTTGATTGCATGTGCCGAATGGTCTCTAACGGACTGGGACTGGCGATCCTCCCACGCACTGTGCTGCAGCCCTATCTGCGCAGCCACAAGCTCAAGGCTGTCACGCTCGATGAGCCATGGGCACAGCGCACATTGCTGCTGGCTTTTCGCAAATACGAGGCGGCATCACCGACCTTGAAAACCCTGATCGATAACCTGAAACAAACCCAGACATGAGCGAGCAGCGTTCTCCGCTGGAGAACGAAGGCTTGGTAATACATCAATTTTCATCACAGACGGCCAATTCTAGTATTCACCCACCAGCGGTGAGCGAGTGAGCCCTCGAACGACAGCGCGGATATTATAAAAATGAGTGATGCAACCATGACCGAGATTGCAACTGACCTGCTGAACAGCTTGGTGGTTGACGGCGAACAATTCGCTTACGTCGATCTGCACAAGATGTTGAACCCTGATCAAATTGCGAAGCTTCCCTATTCGATCCGCATCCTGCTGGAGAACGTCGCGCGCTGTACGCCTGAGGCGCTGCCTTCGGTGCTGGCTCGGGCGCTGGGCGACGGCCCTGACTGTGAGGTGCCGTTCCAGCCCAACCGGCTGATGTTCCATGACACTACCTGCTTGCCGGCTTTGGCGGATTTCGCCGGGATGCGTGACGTGGTCGCGGAATTGGGTGGCGATCCCAAGTCAATGAACCCGCTCATCCCCGCTGTACTGATCATCGATCACTCGGTGATCGTTGAGCATTACGCTGAAGCCGATGCTGTCGAAGAAAACCTTAATATCGATTTTCGTCGCAACAGTGAACGCTATCGCTTCATCAAGTGGGCGCAGAAGAGCCTCGACAACTTCGGCGTGATCCCTCCGGGCACTGGCATCATCCATCAAATGAACATGGAAGCTCTGGCGCAGGTGGTCTGGGAAAGCAAAACCGAAGACGGCCAGCGCATGCTCCACCCGGATGACATGGTCGCCACTGACAGCCACACGCCGATGATCAACGCCATTGGCGTACTGGGGTGGGGCGTAGGCGGGCTTGAAGGGCAGGCGGCAATGGTCGGCGAGCCTGTACCCATCAGCTTTCCTAAAGTAGTGGGCATTCGTGTGACCAACACCATGCGTCCCGGCGTGACCGCGACCGACCTGTCGCTGCACGTGGCGGAAATTCTGCGCAAGCGTTCGGTAGTTGGCAAGTTTGTCGAATTCACTGGCCCTGGCTTGTCTACACTGAGCTGGGCTGCACGTGGCACGGTGTCGAATATGGCGCCTGAATACGGCGCGACCGTGGTGTTCTTCCCGTTCGACAGTGACACGCTCAACTATCTGGAGCTGACCGGTCGTTCCGCCGAGCTGCGCACCAAGGTCGTGGCCTACATGAATGCTCAGCCATTGTGGCGCCGTGACGAGCATGCCGAGCCGCAGTTCGACGAACTGATCGAACTTGACCTGGCCAGTATCGAGCCAAGTGTTGCCGGCCCCCATCAACCTCATCAACGCCAGAGCCTGGCGAACGCTGCTGCGTCGTTCCGTGACGGTGTGATGGGAGGCGGTAACCTGATCGCCGGTCCTGCCGAGCAGAGCTTTTTCGAGCCGAGCTTTGGCGAGCCAATCACGCATGGCGCCGTTGTGATGTCGGCCATTACCAGTTGCACCAACACCGCCAATCCCTCGCAAATGGTCCAGGCTGGCCTGCTGGCGCGCAACGCCCGTGCGCGGGGTCTGAAAAGCAAACCCTGGGTGAAAACCTCGTTGTCTCCCGGCTCGCAAGTGGTGGCGGATTACCTGGCCGAAGCCAACCTGTTGGAAGACTTCTCGGCGCTGGGCTTCGACCTTGCAGGGTTCGGTTGCATGACCTGCATTGGCAACTCCGGCAAGCTCGAAGAGCATGTTGAAGCGTTTGCCGATCAAGGCCTCAAAGGTGTGGTGGTGTTGTCAGGCAACCGCAACTTCGAAGGTCGGGTCAACCCGAAACTGCAGGCCGGTTATCTGGCATCGCCAGCGCTCTGTGTGGCCTATGCCATCGCCGGGACAATCGACATTGATCTTGAATCACAGCCACTGGGGCGGGATCAGCAAGGCCAGCCGGTATACATGCGCGACTTGATGCCCAGCGATGCCGATATCGCCAGGCAGGTGCTGGAAGTGGTCAAGCCAGAGTTCTTCCAGCAACGGCTGGCCACGGTCTGGGACGGTACCCATCAATGGCAGGCGCTGTCGGCGGTCGGCAGCGTGCAGTTTCCATGGAGCCCGGAGTCCACTTATCTGCGTCGCCCGCAGTACCTGGCGGACATCAAGGCCGAACCGAAAGATTCCCTGGCCATCAGCGGCGCGCGCGTCCTGATGGTGGTGGGCGACAACGTGACAACCGATCACATTTCACCTGCGGGTGCTATTCCGGCCAACAGCCTGGCCGGACAGTGGCTGCTCGAGCGCGGCGAGGATCCGCAGGACCTCAACCAATATTCCACCCGCCGCAGCAATCACGAAGTGATGCTGCGCGGCGCCTTCACTAACCGTTCGGTGAAAAACCTGCTGCTGGGGGACAACCAGCCGGGCCTTGGCGTCTGGGCGTGGAACGCGGACCACAGCGAGTGTCTGCCGCTGTTTCTGGCAGCTGAGAGCTATACCCGCAAGCAAATCCCGATGGTGGTCTTTGCCGGTATCAATTACGGCGCCGGCTCAAGCCGTGACTGGGCGGCCAAGGCTCAGGCGCTGCTCGGCGTCAAAGCTGTAGTGGCTAGCAGCGTGGAGCGAATCCACCGCAGCAACCTGATTGGCATGGGCGTGATCCCGCTGCAGTTCAAAGCGGGTGAGCGGGTTGAAGATCTGAAGCTGGATGGCAGCGAGCACTTCGACTTTATCGGACTCGACGATCTGGTCGTCGGTAACAACCCGGTCACGATGACTGTTTGCCGTAGCAATGGCGATCAGGATCAGGTCGAGCTGTTCGCCCGAATCGATTCGTTGCAGGAAATCCGCTACCTCACCAATGGCGGCGTGTTGCCGTTCGTGATTCGCAAGGTGGTCAAGCGCACGACCTGATGATCGCAGCGGCGACCGCGACACTTGGGTGTCTCGGTCAGCCCTGAGGGAAAGGGACGTTCGTTAAAAGGCTTCAGCTAACCGGAGACAGTTTTTATGTACGCCTATGTCGGCTCACGGACCACCCGCGCGCGAAACGCGCGCGGCATTGGCATCACGGTTTATCAGGTGGACGAAGAAAACGGCGCATTGAGACTGATCCAGATTGTTCAGGATCTAGTTAACCCGTCCTTCCTCGCACTCAACAAGTCGGGTGATCGGCTCTACACCGTGCACGGCGATCAAAGCGAAGTCAGCTCGTTCAGCGTCGACAAGACGACCGGTAAGTTGAGCTTCATCAATCAGCAGAGCTGTGACGGAAAGAACCCGGTGCACCTGGCTCTTGATCCGAGTGAGCGTTTTCTGGTCGTTTCCAACCACATCAGCGGCTCGCTGGCCGTCATTAATGTGCTCGAGAACGGTTCGCTGGGGACGATCAATCAACTGCTTGAACTCGATGGTACTGCCGGCCCGCATCGGGTCGAGCAGCCGTTTGCCAAGCCGCATTTCAATCCCTTCGATCACTCAGGCAATTTTGTGCTGGTGCCGGATAAGGGGTTGGATCGGGTGTTCAGTTTCCGCTTTGACAACGGCAACTTGTTCCCGGCCGATCAGCCTTTTGTGATGACGCGAGAAGGTGCGGGTCCACGCCACCTGGCACTGCATCCCAAGGCACCCTTTGCCTATGTCATCAACGAGCTGGACTCAACGGTGACGACCTACGAGTTCAATGCCGAAGACGGTTCGATGCAGCCGCTTCAAGTGTTGCCAACGTTGCCTTGCACTTACACCGGAAACAGCCGGGCATCGGAGATAGAGGTGGATCGCAACGGACGCTTCGTTTACGCCTCCAACCGCGGTTACGACAGCATTGCGGTATTTGCCATTAATCAGCAAACGGGCTTGTTGAACCCGGTTGAATTCACGCCCACGAACGGTAAAACACCGCGCTTTTTTGCGCTGACTCCCAATGGTCGCTTCATCTTCGCGCTCAACGAAGACAGCGACACCATCATCTCGCTGGCTGTGGATTCGCACAAAGGAGGGTTAAGCAAGACAGGTTTTACGGCCACCACCGGAAGCCCTGTTTGCATGGTTTTTTCTGCCTGAGTAACGCCCGATCCATAACAAGTACATGAGCACGCAGCAGCTTGCTTACAGTGAGGTCGCCATGAACAACAATAATACGCCTGATGAAAACGCTATCGTGCGCAAGGTAACCCTGCGCATCATCCCGTTCGTTTTTCTGCTTTACATCGTTTCCTATCTGGACCGCGCCAACATCGGTTACGCCGCGCTGCAGATGAACAAGGAACTGGCGCTGACCAGCGAGGCGTTTGGTTTCATTTCCGGAATTTTCTTTATCGGTTACTTCCTGTTTGAAGTGCCGAGTAACGTCATGCTCAACAAGTTTGGCGCACGGGTCTGGATTGCCCGGATTCTGGTGACCTGGGGGGCGATCGCGGCCGCAACCGCTTTCGCCCAGACGGCCAACCAGCTCTACGTCCTGCGCTTTTTCCTGGGGGTCGCCGAGGCTGGTTTTTTCCCTGGCATCATCGTTTACCTGACGTTCTGGTTCCGCTCCAAAGAGCTCGCGACTACTGTTGCGTTGTTCACCGCAGCCATCCCGGTGAGCTACATCATTGGTGCGCCGATGAGCACCTGGATCATGGATAACATCAGTTGGTTCAACTGGAGCGGCTGGCGCTGGATGCTGTTCCTTGAGGGGATTCCCGCTGTGTTTCTGGGCGTAGCGTGCTTCTTCTTTCTGACGGACAAGCCGGAGCAGGCCAAGTGGCTCAAGCCTGAAGAGAAAGCCTGGCTGGTCGCTGAGCTGGAGCGAGATCGTCAGAGCCGCAAGAACGTCAAGAGCTTGAGCGTCTACAAGACGATGACCAATCCCAAGGTGCTGTACCTGTCGTTCATCTACTTTGTTTACCAGTGTGGCAGCCTTGGTGTCGGTTACTGGATGCCGCAGATCATCAAGAGTTTTTCCGAGTCGCTGACGCATACGCAGATCGGTTTGATCGCCATGCTGCCTTACATCGTGGCTACGGCGGCGATGATCCTCTGGTCGCGCAGTTCTGATAAACGCAACGAACGCAAACTGCACTCGGCCATTCCACTGCTCCTGGCAACATTAGGACTGATCGGCGCAGGTTTGCTGGCCAACCCCTACGTCGCCATGGCCATGATCTGCCTCGCGTTGTCCGGGTTGTACAGCTTCAAATCACCGTTCTGGGCGCTGCCAACGCTGTTCCTTGATCGCACTACCGCAGCGGTGTCGATCGCCGTCATCAACTCGATAGGCAATCTGGGTGGTTTCGTTGGGCCGTCTTTGATTGGTATGGTCAAGGGCAACAGTCAAAGTGCGGCCAATGGATTGCTGTTCCTGAGCGCACTGCTGATGGCTGGATTCCTGATGACCTTGTTCATGCGGGTGACCAACAAAGATTCGGCGCAGAGCCTGGTGGTCAGGAGTCAGGAAGCACGCTAACGGCCAGTTGATTGATACTGTGACCGGCCCGAAATCGATTCGTAAGCGATGCCTCATCGCTTACCAAAAGCTGAGGTAACAAGATGGCCAAGGCCGCTGATGTTGTAGTGCAATGTCTGGAAAGTGAAGGTGTTGAGTACGTGTTCGGCATCCCCGGTGAGGAGAATCTCGACCTGCTGGAGTCGTTACGGCGCTCAAGCATTCAGCTTGTCCTCACCCGGCATGAACAACCTGCTGGCTTCATGGCGGCAACTTACGGCCGTTTGACTGGCAAGACGGGCGTCTGCCTGTCGACGCTGGGTCCTGGCGCGACGAATCTGGTGACTGCCGGTGCATATGCCTACCTTGGCGGTATGCCGATGCTGATGATCACGGGTCAGAAACCGATCAAGAAGTCCAAGCAGGGCCGTTTTCAGATCCTCGATGTGGTGGGGATGATGAGGCCATTGACCAAATACACGCACCAGTTGGCTTCCGCCGATAACATCCCGTCCCGTGTTCGTGAAGCGATACGGCTGGCAGAAGAGGAAAAGCCCGGCGCGGTGCATCTGGAGCTGCCTGAAGACATTGCTGCCGAACAGACCGACAGCATGCCGATTCCTCCAAGCTTGAGCCGTCGGCCATTGGCTGAGTACAAATCCATTGCGGCCGCTGTATCGAAACTCAAGGCGGCCAAAAGTCCGATCCTGGTGATCGGCGCCGGGGCCAACCGGAAGATGACCGCCAAGGTTCTGCGTCAGTTGATCGACAAGACCGGCATTCCATTTGTCACTACACAAATGGGCAAAGGGGTAGTGGACGAACGCCACCCGCGCTTTCTTGGCAACGCCGCATTGTCCTCGGGGGATTTTGTCCATCGGGCGGTGGAGTCTGCGGATCTGATCATCAATGTCGGCCATGACGTCATCGAAAAACCGCCGTTTTTTATGGTTCGTGGCGGCACCGAAGTGGTTCATATCAACTTCCGTTCGGCTGAGGTCGACCCTGTCTATTTCCCGCAGATTGAGGTGGTGGGCGACATCGCTAATGCGATCTGGCAGATTTCTGAAGCGCTTGAGACTCAGGAGCACTGGGACTTCAGTCGTCTTTTGACGATCCGTAGTGCCAACGAAGCTCAGATAGTGGAGGGCGCCGAAGACAACCGTTTCCCCATGTACCCGCAACGGATGGTGGCCGACTTGCGCAAGGCGCTGCCTTCGGAGGGGATCGTGGCGTTGGACAACGGGATCTACAAGATCTGGTTTGCCCGCAATTACAAAGCGCACATGCCCAACACGGTGCTGCTGGACAACGCGCTGGCGACCATGGGCGCGGGTCTCCCTTCGGCGATGGCCGCCCGGTTGGTCTATCCACAGAAACCGACTGTTGCGGTGTGTGGCGACGGCGGTTTCATGATGAATAGCCAGGAGCTGGAAACTGCGGTGCGTATGAAGATGAATCTGATTGTCATCATCCTGCGTGACGACGGCTACGGGATGATCCGCTGGAAGCAATCGCATATGGGCTTCGAGGACTTCGGTCTGGATTATGGCAATCCTGACTTTGTCATGTACGCCAACAGCTATGGAGCCAAAGGGCACAGGGTTGAAAGCGCAGAAGCTTTTCTGCCAATGATCGAACGCTGTATTGCCGAGCCAGGCGTACATGTCATTGATTGCCCGGTCGACTATTCAGAGAATGACTTCATTCTCAATACTGAGCTCAAGAGAAGAAGTGCTCTTGTATAAATCGATCGGGTTTCAGGCTCCAGACGGCGTTAAGCGCGGGTATAGGGCAGGGGCACGCCCATCTATATCTCACTTCGTCGCATCAGTTGCTGTATTTCCATCGTCGCGGCCGTTGCCGCTAATTTCTCACTGCCTGTCCGGGCTCTGGATTCGGAGAAAAACATGAGCGCAGTATCACCGGCCGTTCTGGCTGACCTGGCACCCGGTGGCACTCTTCGTGCCGCGATTAACTTTGGTAACCCTGTGCTGGCGCAACAAGCTGCCGATGGCAGCCCGCAAGGCGTATCCGTTCAGCTTGCCAAGGCACTGGCGAAGGAGCTGAACGTACCACTGGAAATGGTCACTTTCGATGCTGCGGGAAAAGTCTTTGCCGCGCTCGATCAGAACATCTGGAATGTGGCGTTCATGGCGATCGAGCCGGTGCGTGCTGCGCAGGTTGCTTTCAGCGATCCCTATGTGGCCATCGAAGGCACTTATCTGGTACGGGCTGATTCGACGTTCACTCAGGTTGATGATCTGGACCGCGCTGGCTTGAAACTCGCAGTAGGTGAAGGTGCGGCCTACGATCTCTATCTGTCCCGGAGCTTGAAGCACGCGGAGTTGCTTCGGGCTGACACCTCGGCGGGTGCAGTCGAGCTGTTCGTTGATCAGGGGCTGGACGCTGCGGCCGGGGTGCGTCAGCCTCTCGAGAAATTCGCTTCGGCCCACGCGGGTTATCGGGTGATCGAGGGGCAATTCACGTCCATTCGCCAAGCGATGGCCGTGCCCCGCCAGTACGCAGCCGGTGCTGAATACATCCAGGACTTTGTAAAACGGCAGAAGGCCAATGGTCTGGTGCGCAAGGCACTGGATGAAACCGGGCAGGCGGACGTTTCCATTCCGAAATAACCGGTGAGCATTCTGTAGCTCATTATTGGCGAGTGATCAGGCTATTCATGCCCGATCACTCGCTTATCCAGCACACCGAAAAACCTTCGCATCTTTGAGCGCCCAGTTTCAATCTAGCTATTGCCCCGTTAGCACATCGATATTTACGGTGAATTCAGCAGCCGCATGAGCTAACGTTCATGTGCGCGCTTTTTCGATAACTTGCTGGATATCGCCCCTATGAGAGACCTGCCGCCCACCGCGACCTTGCGCGCTTTTGAAGTTGCTACCCGCCATCCAACGTTTACAGCTGCCGCACAGGAGCTACATGTTACTCAAAGCGCGGTCAGTCACCAGCTCAAGCACCTTGAAGGGCTTTGGGGAGTGCAATTGTTTGAGCGTGGCAAGGCGTTGCGCCTCACGGCAGCGGGCGCCACGCTGGCGCCCATCGTGCGGGAGTTTTTCATCAGTCTTGAGGCGACTCTGGGTGACCTGCGCGAGCAAAAGGGCAGGGTTCGACTCAGCGTCAGCACCACCTATTCCTTCGCGCTCAAATGGCTGCTACCCCGTTTGCCGCGTCTCTCTCGTCAGCACCCCGAGCTGTTGGTCTCGCTGGACACCACGGATAAAGTCATCCACTTCTCGCACGGCCAGGCAGATGTTGCCATCAGGCTAGGCAAGGGCAATTACCCAGGTCTGCATTCGGAGTTCTTGTTTGGGGAGCAGGTTTTTCCTGTCGCCAGCCCCGAACTGCTGCGGCGCGTGGGAATTCCGCAGAGCCCTTCGGACTTGTTGCACTTCCCGCTGCTGACGCGCGATGGAGCCGAGTTGGTGCCAAAGTGGGAAGTGTGGTTTCAAGCTGTCGGGCTAGCTTATTCACCGCTCCAGGAGAGCGTCCGATTTGGCGATACCAACATGACAGTCGAAGCGGCCTTGCTCGGCCAGGGTGTGGCATTGGTGCGCAGCGGGCATGTCGAGAACGAGATCAGCGATGGTCGTTTGGTGCGTCTGTTCGATGTGCCGCTCCCATCACCGCTTGCGTACTATTTCGTCTGCCCCAAGGGCATCGAAGCGCAACCGCACATCGCCAGCTTTCGCCAATGGTTAGTCAATGAGGCGCTGAAAGTACGACGCCTGGAACAGTGAGTCATGAGTATTTGCTCATGCTGCGATGAGGAGACTTCGCTTTAGTCCCGGCACCGGCTTGCCTAAAGTGGCGCATGCCTGTTCATCTGATCTTCCTCGTGCTTTTTGCCGCGCTCCTGCATGCCAGCTGGAATGCGCTGTTGCGCAGCGGCGCCGACCGGCTGTGGTCAATGACGGTGATGTGCATTGCCATCGCCATCGCCAGTATCGTCGCCGCAGCGTTCATGGAACCTCCTGCGATTGATAGCTGGAGCTACGCAGTGCTTTCGGCGTTGCTGCATGTAGGCTACAACCTGTTTCTGGTGCGCAGTTACCAAGTCGGCGACCTGGGGCAGGTCTATCCGGTTTCACGTGGATCGTCGCCGGTACTGATCACCTTCGGAGCAGCCGTGTTTGCCGGAGAACGCATCACGCCTGGCGAGTTACTGGGTATTGCGCTGGTGTCAGGCGGGATTATTTCGCTGGCCTTCAGAGGGCGCCGCCTGTCAATTCCCAACCTGCCCTATGCGCTGGGAACAGGCTGTTTCATTGCGGCCTACAGCGTGGTCGACGGCATCGGTGCCAGACTCTCCGGCGCGCCGCTTGCCTACACGGTCTGGATGTGTGCCCTGTGGGGCGTGCTGATGCCGGTGGTCTACATCGGCCTGCGCGACACCCGCAGCTTGTTCTCCGTGAGGCCCGGAATAGTGTCCGCGTTGGTCGGCGGGCTGGTCTCTTTGCTCGCCTATGCAATGGTCATCTACGCCATGAACGAAGCGCCCCTCGGCGCGGTATCCGCATTGCGCGAAACCAGCGTGCTGTTTGCGGCGTTGATCGGCTATGTGTTTCTCGGCGAGAAGCTCACCGCACGCCGAATACTGGCGTGCGTGGTGATCGCCAGTGGCACCCTCATCATCGGCTGATACAGCCAACGGCTAAGGAGCTATGTCTAATGGTCAACGTCTCGCAGGCACCGCTGATTCTAATCACCGGAGGAAGTCGTGGAGTGGGGGCAGCAACCGCCCGGCTGGCTGCCGAAAGAGGTTATGACGTCGCTATCAGCTACGTTGCCAACGAGTCCGCAGCGTTGGGCGTGGCTGCGGATGTAGAAGCATTGGGGGGCAGGGCGTTAGCGATACGGGCCGACAGTGCGGACCCCCAGCAGGTGGCCGATTTGTTCGCTGCAATCGACCGCGAGTTCGGACGCATCGACGTACTGGTCAATAATGCCGGGATGCTGGCGCCTCAGTCACGCCTGGAAGGGCTCGGCTTCGAGCGGATGCAGCGTATCTTTGCGGTCAATGCCATTGGGCCAATGCTCTGCGCCCAGCAGGCGGTGAAGCGCATGGCGTACCGTCACAACGGACCGGGCGGTGTGGTGATCAATGTCTCATCAGCCTCGGCGCGCCTTGGCAGCCCCAATGAGTACGTCGACTATGCGGCGTCGAAGGGCGCGTTGGAGACTTTCACTATTGGGTTTGCAAAGGAGGTGGCTCGGGAGGGGATACGCGTCAACTGTATTCGTCCCGGACATATCTATACCGACATGCATGCCAGTGGTGGAGAGCCAGGACGGGTCGATCGAGTCAAGGACTCGATTCCCATGGGACGCGGCGGCCAGCCTGAGGAAGTGGCCCGCGCTATTCTATGGCTGGCGAGCGCGGAGGCATCATTCGTTACCGGTACATTCCTCGACGTTACGGGCGGCAAATGAGTCAGAGGTACGGATCATCGACTGCTTACGCTCGGTTTCAACTCACAGCAGGCTGCCTCACCTTGCGACTCAATCCCGGTGTCTGGCCGGTAATGCGCTTGAATGCACGACTGAAAGCCGCCTGGGATGTATAGCCCAGACGCTGCGCCACCTCTTCAATCGGCAGCCTTTCGAGGGTCAGCCACTGGCTTGCAAGGCGCATTCGCAGTTCGGTGACGTAGCGCAGCGGGGTCATGCCAATCGTCACCTGGAAGCGCTCCGCGAACACCGAACGCGAGGTATTGCAGTGCTCTGCCAGCTGCGCGACAGTCCAGTCGCGGCCCGGTTGTTGATGGAGCGCAAGCAGTGCAGCGGCCAAGCGTGGATCGCGCAAGGCGGCGACCAGCCCAGAAGCGTTGCCACAGGCGCACTCCACCCAGCCGCGAACGACCATGGCGGCCACCACGTCGGCCAACCGCGCAAGGATTCCGGCGAAGCCCACACGGGCGGCGCTGACCTCGCGCTCCATGGTGCTCAGGATCGGCACCAGGCCGGGGTAACGCTGGCCGCCGGCATCAATCAGCATCAGGCCCGGCATCAACTGGCCAAGGCCATGGATACTGCCCAGTTCGAACTCCATACAACCACTGAACAAAATAGTACTCGGCGTGGGGCTGGCATCGGTTCCGGTATCCACCGCGCTGACGGTGTCACCTAAGGGGGCGCCGTCCAGGCGGTCGATGTCTTGAACAGGCGCGTCCGGGTGGGAAAACAGTTGATGGGCCGCGCCATGTGAGATGAACACGGCGTTGCCGGCAGACAGCGCGTAGGTGCTGCCGTCCTCCATTTGCAGCACCGCATTACCGACAGCCATGAAGTGGAACCAGGCATGCCCGGGTTTTTCCGAGAAACCCAAGCCAAAGGTTGGACCCGCCTGGATACGCCGGTATTCGACGCCACGCAGGCGCATGCCGCGCAACAGCTCGTTGATGAGATCCGAAGAGAGGGCAAACTGATCAGCAGGCATCGTTCAGGTGTTTTGATCAAAAAGTAGAGATTTTCGATCATAGATCATCCAGCTTCCGGCGCCTAGACTTCGGCTCGCCATGAAGATTGGGAGATCTGTGCAATGACTGACTGTGTATGTAACGCCCCGTCTGACCGCCATCCTGGCGTCGGTGCGGATGTAGAGCCTGAGACCCCGGCGTGGATGGCCGTCTTCTCTTTGGCAATGGGTGTGTTCGGATTACTCACCGCTGAGTACCTTCCGGCCAGTTTGTTGACGCTGATGGCTGCCGACCTGGGAGTGTCCGAGGCGCTGGCTGGCCAGGCGGTAACGGTGACCGCAGTGGTGGCGCTGTTCGCTGGCTTGTTGGTTCCAGGCCTGACCCGCAGCATAGACCGACGTTGGGTGTTGCTGGGTTTTTCCACGTTGATGGTCGCCTCCAATCTGTTGGTCGCCGTTTCCTCCAGCTTCGCGGTGCTGTTGTTGATGCGCATCTTGCTGGGCATTGCCCTTGGCGGATTCTGGAGCATGGCGGCGGCGGTAGCGATGCGGTTGGTACCGAGTGCTTTGTTGCCCCGGGCGTTGTCGATCATTTTCAGCGGCATTGCCATCGGCACGGTCGTGGCGGTGCCGCTGGGCAGCTATCTGGGCGGATTATATGGCTGGCGCAGCGCGTTCTTTGCAGCGGCGGCGGTCGGCATGGTGACCCTGGCTTTCCAGTCGTTCACTCTGCCGCCCCTCGCGCCGCGTCGGCCGGCACGTCTGCGCACCGTTTTCGAGGTGTTGCAGCGTCCGGGCATTGCCATGGGGATGTTCGGTTGTGTGCTGGTGCACAGCGGCCACTTCGCGATGTTCACTTATGTCCGGCCGTTCCTTGAAGGAACGACCGGTATCGGCCCGCAAGGACTGTCACTGATGCTGCTGGGTTTTGGCGTGGCGAACTTTGTCGGCACACTGTTGGCCGGCAAGCTGCTGGAGCGCCACCCGCTGGCCACTCTGGTGCTGATGCCCGCGCTGGTCGGCGTTGCAGCACTGGCATTGGTGCTCTTGCCGCCCTCGGTGCCGGGGCAGGCGGTACTGCTGGCGGTCTGGGGCCTGGCCTTTGGTGGTGTGCCGGTGGCGTGGTCGAACTGGGTCGCCAGCGCGGTGCCTGATCAGGCGGAAAGCGCCGGAGGGATGGTAGTGGCCTCTGTGCAGTCAGCCATTGCCACCGGCGCCGCCGCTGGCGGTGCAATGTTCAGCCTCGGTGGCAGCGCAGGCGTATTTGTAGCGGCGGCCGTGCTGATGCTGCTAGCCGCGTTGCTGATTGCGTTGCGTGTCCGCGTCCCTTCTGCCCATGACGTTCGCCAGCCCAAGCCCGCGTTGCACCTTTGATCCGGTTTGCCGCAGCGCCTTGATCCGTCCGTAATCAGTAGATGCATCGTGAACAATACGACGTCTCCAAGGACGCCTAAAATCGTTGCGCGCAGCGTTCATGAGTCATGAAGTCCAGTGGGTTTAGACAGGCGGCAGGAGTTCCATTAAAGGCTATCAGGGTCGCCAAAAAACATCTGAATCCGCGACCTCAACCAACGCTCACCCGGATCGTTATCCTGCGACCCACGCCAGGCCATGTGCAGTTCGAAGGTCTGGGTTTCAATGGGCAATGCCTCGGCCCTTACGCCGCCGGCAGCGGCCAGCACGGCCGCGGCGTAGTCCGGCACTGTGGCGATGATGTCGGTTCCGGCAAGCAGCGTTGCCAGCCCGTTGAACTGCGGTACCGCGAGGACGACGTGACGTTTACAGCCAATCTTCTCGAGGTGTTCGTCGATAAAGCCACTCAAGTCGCCGGCAAAGGAAACCAGTGCGTGGGGGCGGGAGCAGAAGTCTTCGAGGCTTAATGCGCCGGGCATGGTGTCGGCGCGTAGCAGCATGGGTTTGCTGCGGCGCAGGACCTTGCGTTTGGCGTTGGCTGGCAGGTCACTGGTGTAGCTGACTCCGATGGATATCTCGCCGGACGCCAACAGTGCAGGCATCAGGATGTAGTTGACCCGGCGGATGACCAGAACGATGCCCGGTGATTCCGAGCGCAGGCGTTTGAGCAGGGACGGCAGCAGAGCGAATTCAACATCGTCTGACAGACCAATTCGAAATACGGCGGTGCTGGTCGCCGGGTCAAACTCCGAAGCGCGGCTAACGGCGGTGGAAATAGAATCCAGAGCCGGCGAGAGCAGGGCGAAAATCTCGGTCGCTCTTGCCGTGGGCTCCATGCTGCGTCCGGTGCGCACAAACAATGGGTCGTCAAACAAACCACGCAGCCGCGACAGGGCTGCACTGATAGCCGGTTGCCCGAGAAACAGCTTCTCGGCCGCCCGCGTAACACTGCGCTCATGCATCAGGGTTTCGAAAACGATGAGCAAATTGAGGTCAACGCGACGCAGGTCGTTGCGATTCATGGCGGGATATCTCGGGCCGTTTGTCAATGCGATGGTATGCAAACAGCTGACGTTTGTAGCTGTTTGGTGAAGCCGGATGGATCAAGCTGAGATTCCAGCGGCGACCTTTCCTCAACAAAATATGGTGCTGGTATTTCCTTACGGATGCGGAGGTGATGACGACAGCGACGCTGTGTGTCAGATAAACTGCTATCGCGACCTCAATGCTGGTGCACGCCAAAAGATTAATCTTCGCCAGACGACAGCACTGTGTCGGAGGTTTAGCGACAATTCCTACACCCCTCGGGCGTGAATAGTACGAGCAAACGCTACCTTTGCGCATTCATAAATTTTACGCTGTGCCAGACGCCCGGCGACGCTGCGGGTTGCATTGTCAGGCTGACATGCCAACAATGGCGGCCCATGAATGCATGAGCGTTTGACGATTGGCCTGGGAATATCCCTGCGAAACCTATGACAATCGATGACAGACATGTCGACTATTAATAGCCACTGATAGTGTTACCGGCAGAGCCCGGATAGAGTTCATGGCATCAAGGTTTTCTAGGCGAGGTTCGAAATGTCCCGCACGATTCGTTTTCATCAGTTTGGTCCAGCCGAGGTGCTCAAGGTAGAAGAGCATCCGGTCGCGTTGCCAGCACCCGGTGAGGTACAGGTACGTGTCCAGGCGATCGGTATCAGCTGGTACGACGTGCTTTGGCGGCAAAATCTGGCACCTTCTCAAGCACGGCTTCCTGCGGGCCTCGGTCACGAAATGGCCGGTGTTGTCACAGCGGTTGGCGAGGGTGTTGATGACCTGAAGGTGGGTGACAAAGTCGCCAGCTTTCCGTCAGCCGATCCGAATCAACACCCGGTGTATGGCGAACTTATCGTCATCCCGCGCACGTCATTGACGCGCTACCCCGATGTGCTGACTCCGGTTGAGGCCAGCGTTCACTACACGCCGTTGTTGGTTGCGTACTTTGCCTATGTTGATCTGGCGCGAATCAAGCCGGGACAAACTGCGTTGGTTACAGATGCCAGCCACTGTTCAGGGCCTTCATTTGTGCAGTTGGGCAAAGCATTGGGTTTGAAGGTGATCGCGGTCACCAAGACCGACGACGCTCGCGACTATCTGCTGTCGCTGGGTGCCGACAAAGTAGTGGTGACCGAAGAGCAGGACCTGCTGATGGCCGTCAACAAGTACACGGACAATCGCGGTGTCGATGTGGTGCTCGACGGTTTGGGGGGGCCACAGATGTCGATCATGGGTGATGTTCTGGCACCACGTGGCAGCCTCGTGTTGTATGGCCTGCAAGGTGGTAATCAGACGCCATTCCCGGCCTGTGCGGCGTTCCAGAAGAACATTCAGTTCTTCGTCCACTGCCTGGGCAATTTCACGGGCAAGCCGGAACTGGGTATTACTCAGGATGACGCAGCGCTGCAACGTGCACTGCGTGACATCAATCAACTGACTGCCGATCGGGTGCTGGAACCCCTCAAGACACGGGTTTTCGCCTTCAGCGACGTGGTTCAGGCGCACCGTTACATGGATGGTTGCCCGATTGGTGGCCGTGCAGTGCTCGAGGTTGAAAAGCCTCAGGCCTGATCAGATTCAGCGCTGCACCTCTTAAAATGCCTTCCGCTCTGGAGGGCATTTTGCTGTGGGGTATTTGGTTTAGTCCGTAACGGTATAGTGTCGGGATGTTTTTAAACATCCGGCTACCTATTGTCTGTCTGAATAAGCAACTATTAAACAGCGAGCTTTTTGCCTCGCTGTCGCATACTCGTCCTCGATGTGAATGTGCTAACGCTTATAGGCGTTAATGTGTTTAATAATGGGCGTATATTGATGCAGGCGAATCCAGATATCTTGAGTAACCGCAAATGCCTGAACTGAAATCCGGTTCGCTGTCGGGGCGAATTTGTTATCGAAGCCGACATATGTTGTGCCTGATTTACCTCATCCACTAAAGAACTCTCGGCCTCAGGGATAGCGTTGCAGCACGACGCCTTGCGCAAGTCCTCATCAGAAGCGGCCGGCCAGTGGGGCTTTCATAAACATTAAATTAAACTAAAGTGTTTAATGGCTGCAAACTTAAACGTACTAGCCTCGAAATATTATTCCCGTCCCTGATCTTGTAATTGTTAAATTAATATCGATAATAGTTGGGTGCTTACCACTCAGGGAATGAGTCATGGTCAATTATAATTTTGTGGTGCTTTCTGATTCAGAACTCCTTTCTTGCAACGCGCCTCGTTGGGGAAAACACAGGAGTGAGACAGCATGAGTTCTATTCACGAACAGGCAATGAACTACGTCTATCAGCAAGTGCTGCAACGCCTGCTGGGTTATTTTCGACGATCAGAGCGCACTGCATTGCAGCTACTGATACAGCGTCTGATCGTTGCGGCGGGCGGTATCGAACGTATTTCCGATTTCAAGGTGCTGGTGCCCTTCAGTGGCGGCAAGGACAGCGCTTACACGGTCGCATTGCTGCGGGCCGCCCAGTTGAGCATCGCTGGGCGTGCCCCCGCGACTTTTCATCTGCGTATTGCCAACATGCGTCACGCGGGCATGACCCCGGCGGTCATGGAGAACATCCAGCGCACGTACGCCGCACTGTTTCTGCATGACGACCCTCGTGTGGAACTGCTGGAGGTCGATCATCAGGCCGTCAGGATATTCGAGCCGGGTCAGCCGATGTCCCATGTCGGGCGCGAGCAAAATCGCTCCGACATGCTGGTCAGTGGGCACGTTTCTGCCGGTGACGGGCGCACGACATTCTGCAACAGCTGTTATCTGGGAATCGCCGAGTTCTTTGAGCTGGCGACTACCTGGGGCAGCGGTGTAGATGCCGTCGTGAGTGGCGACTCACGCAAGGAGCAGAAGCAATATGTCACATGGGTCATGCGACTTGCGCCACGTACGGCGTACCGCTTTACCGATTGGGGCAACCAGAACTTCAGCGCGATGCTGAGTATCATCGGAAATATCAGCCAGTCCTACCATCAGGAACTTTATGGGGCGAATGACGAATCTGCGGAGCCGTTGATTGCGCCTGTCAGTGTTGCGAATAAAGCCGCCGCTCCGGCATTCATTGCCATCAGTGACCTGATCGCCAGCAACGCAGAAGAACACTGGAAGTTGCTGACTGAATTCCTGGAGTTTCGTTTCGATGAGCTGGCGTTCGGTTTCAGCGAGTCCGATTGTGCCAACCCGCTGTTGATGGCGCATATGCGTGGGTTGAAAGTGCAATACGTCCAGGGCCGCAGTTACGCCGAAGGGATTGCCGAGTATCTGCAGTTGGCTAAAGCCATGATGCGTCGTAAACACATGCCTCAACGCTTGATCGATCAGGCCATGAACGCATATGCCAGCGAGGAGGGGATTGCCTCGCGTCGCGAGCTGGCCTCGGCCTTTGCTCAGGAAGGCTTCGGCGTGAGCGAAGCACAATTGATCTGCCTGTTGTTTTCCCCGTTCATCAACGAAGGTCGGGATCTCGAAGCTTTCCTGCGGCGTCTTCATCCAGGCATGCTGGTGGCTCTGCCGGATTTGCATAAGGCCTTGCAGGGCTTGGCCGCGCCTGATCAGGTTCTGCAATGGCTTGGCGATATAAGCGGGCTGACCCTTGAGGGCCTGCAGAGCCTGTATCGAAAAAACCGGGTGGACTTCAGTGATCCGACGTCGATCATTGCCCGGGTGCGCGCATCCGATCCTGACAAAAAACGAGTCATGACGATTGATCCGCAAACGGGGGGCAATATCGTCGAGGTGCTTTCCGGGCGTTGACGGTCGCCCTTATCGAGCCCGGATTGAAATGCATTCCCTGTGGGAACTACCGGACACATGTTTGCTTCACGACAGTCCTGTGCTGCTGAGGTAGAGCGGCCCATTGATCCATTTGTATTTGCCAGATATGACCGGTGCTGTTATCTGTATGCCCATCCAGTACCGGCATCTCAGGTTGTGACCGTCATTTCTTTATCCAGCAGTTCCGAAATAAAGCCCGAGGTCAGCGCTGAAGAGCTCCGCTCGCTTGCTCCTGACCCCACTGATCAAGCTCGTTACCTTGTGGCCGTTCGTGCACTGTGCGAGTTCACCGCCAAGGCAGGTGATCTCGATCTGCGCTTTACGCCATCACCTACGGCCCAGGAAGGCATCGCTGGGCATCGCAGTGTGGCGGCGCGACGCGGCCCGGGTTATCAAACCGAGGTTTCGCTGTCGGGGGAGTATCAGCATCTGAAGATCCGCGGCAGGGCAGATGGTTATGACCCTGCGCTGAACCAGTTGGAGGAGATCAAGACCTACCGCGGTGAGTTGTCAGCGATGCCGGATAACCATCGGCAGTTGCACTGGGCACAGGTGAAGGTCTACGGCTGGCTCCTTTGTCAGCAATTGCAGCTGGATGAGGTGAATCTGGCGCTGGTGTATTTCAACATTGTCACCGAGCAGGAAACGCTGATTCGAGAGCGCTTCTCTGCGTTGACCCTACAGACGTTTTTTCAGCAGCACTGCGCCATATTTCTGCAATGGGCTGAGCAGGAACTCATGCACGCCGGTGAGCGTAACCAGCAACTGAGCCAACTGAAGTTCCCCCATGCAAGTTTTCGTACCGGCCAGCGTCATCTGGCGGAATCGGTTTACAAAGCGGTCAGTACCGGACGTTGTCTGATGGCGCAGGCGCCCACCGGCATTGGTAAAACCATTGGCACATTGTTTCCGATGCTCAAGGCCGCGCCGACGCAGAAGCTGGACAAAGTGTTCTTCCTGACGGCGAAAACGCCGGGTCGCAAGCTGGCACTGGATGCGTTGACGGTGATTCGGACCAGCGCACCAGAGCTGAAACTGCGTGTGCTGGAGCTGGTCGCCCGGGACAAGGCTTGCGAGCATCCGGATAAGGCCTGCAATGGCGATTCCTGCCCGCTGGCCAAAGGATTTTATGACCGTTTGCCCGCTGCGCGCAGTGCTGCGCTGGCCGCGCCCTGGCTGGATCAGGCCGGCATGCGTGAAGTGGCACTGGCGCATGAGGTCTGCCCGTACTACCTCAGCCAGGAAATAGCGCGCTGGGCGGACGTGGTGATTGCTGACTACAACTACTATTTCGATCTCAGCGGATTGTTGTTCGGGCTCAGTCAGTTCAATCAATGGCGCGTGGCCGTGCTGGTGGATGAAGCCCACAACATGGTCGAGCGTGCGCGGCAGATGTACAGCGCCAGTCTTGATCAGCAGAACTTGAACGCATTGCGTCAGACAGCGCCTGAGGCGTTACAGAAAACCCTGCAGCGGCTGAATCGTGAGTGGAACGCGCTACATAAAGAACAACTTGCCCCTTATCAGGCTTACCCCGAAACCCCTGGCAAATTTCTCCTAGCCCTGAACCTCTGCGTGTCTGCCATGGGAGATTATTTCAATGATCACCCCCAGGCGCTGAACGGCGGGCTGCAAAGCTTTTATTTCGAGGTGATCGCGTTTGTGCGTATCGCCGAGTTGTTCGACGAGCACTTTGTATTCGATATCAGTAAAAGGGCGCTAAGCAGCAAGCGCAGCTACTCCAGATTGTGCCTGCGTAACGTGGTGCCAGCCCGGTTCATTCGACCGAGGCTGACGGCCGCACGCAGCAGCGTTTTGTTCTCGGCCACCCTGAGCCCTCGTCACTATTACGCCGATCTGTTGGGGTTGCCCGCTGATACGGCATGGATTGATGTGGAGTCGCCGTTTAGTCGGGAACAACTGGACGTGCAGATCATCAGCCGGATTTCCACGCGGTTCACCCATCGCCAGGCGTCACTGGCGCCGATCGTGGAACTGCTGGCTGAACAGTTTCAGGCTCGGCCGGGCAACTACCTGGCGTTTTTCAGCAGTTTTGATTATCAGCAGCAAGTCGCGGACTTGATGCAGCAAAGCCATCCGCATATCCCGCTCTGGCAGCAGGCGCGTGGGATGAGTGAGAGTGAACGTCAGGGCTTTCTTGATCGTTTTACCCTTGAGAGCCAAGGGATCGGCTTCGCTGTACTGGGCGGCGCGTTTGGTGAAGGCATCGATTTGCCGGGCGCGCGACTGATCGGCGCATTCATTGCCACGCTAGGCCTGGCTCAACTCAACCCGGTCAATGAGCAGCTCAAACAACGTATGGCTGTGTTGTTCGGTGCGGGCTACGATTACACCTACCTTTTTCCGGGTGTACAAAAGGTTGTGCAGGCGGCGGGGCGGGTGATTCGTGGGCAGCAGGACCGGGGTGTGGTCATGCTGATTGATGATCGATTTGCCGAGCCCAAAGTCCGTCAGTTACTCCCTCGCTGGTGGCAGCTTTGATTGCTCAAAGACTTAGGGATCGATAGCCAAGCAGCGAGGTCAAACTGCCAGTAAACTGCCGCGCCGCTGATCATTTTTTGTTTGCCGTACAGCAGCCAGCTTTATTTCTATTCTGTTTTTTCATGGAGGTTGTATGAGTCTCAGTCCCTTCGCCGGCAAGCTGGCACCGCCTCAGTTGCTGGTCGATATTCCGCGACTGGTTACCGCTTATTACACCGGCCAGCCTGATGCGTCGATTTCGACCCAGCGCGTGGCGTTTGGTACTTCCGGCCACCGTGGCAGCTCGTTTGAACTCAGCTTCAACGAATGGCACGTTCTGGCCATCAGTCAGGCGATTTGCCTGTACCGTCAGGCTAATGGCATCGATGGCCCGCTGTTCCTGGGCGCTGATACCCATGCCTTGTCCACGCCGGCCGCTGCCAGCGCCCTGGAAGTCCTTGCCGCCAATGGCGTGCAGGTAATGATTTCCGAAGGTGATGAATACACCCCGACACCTGCCGTTTCCCACGCGATCATTTGCTATAACCGCGGCCGCACATCCGGCCTGGCTGACGGCATTGTCATCACGCCGTCGCACAACCCGCCGGAAAGCGGTGGCTTCAAGTACAACCCTCCTAACGGTGGCCCGGCAGACAGCCACATCACCAAGTGGATTGAAGCCAAGGCCAATGAACTGCTGGCTGAAAAGATCCAGGGCGTCAGCCGCATCACTCATGAACGAGCGCTGCGTGCCGACACGACGCATCGTCATGACTATCTCAACACCTATGTTGCCGACCTGAAAAACGTCATCGACATGGACGCCATCCGCAACGCAGGTCTGCGCCTTGGCGTTGATCCGCTGGGTGGTGCCGGGGTTCGTTACTGGTCGGCAATCGGTGAGCATTACGGTCTGAATCTAGACGTCGTCAATCAGTTCGTCGACCCGACGTTCCGCTTCATGAGCGTTGACTGGGACGGCCGCATTCGTATGGACCCGTCGTCCAACTTTGCCATGCAGAGCCTGATCGGCCTGAAAGACAAGTATCAGGTCGCGTTTGCCTGCGACCCTGACCACGATCGCCACGGCATCGTGACCCCAAGCGGCGGGCTGCTGGCCCCGAACAACTATCTGGCTGTTTCCATCGATTACCTGTTCCAGAATCGTCCGGATTGGCGTGCGGATGCGGCGGTTGGTAAAACCGTGGTCAGCAGCGGCATGATCGATCGGGTCACGGCCCGCCTGGGTCGTCGTCTGTACGAAGTGCCAGTGGGCTTCAAGTTCTTCGCTGATGGCCTGTTTGATGGCTCGCTGGGTTTTGGCGGGGAAGAGAGTGCAGGTGCATCGTTCCTGCGTAAGGACGGCACCGTCTGGACCACCGACAAGGACGGTCTGATTCCTGCGCTGTTGGCTGCAGAAATCACTGCTCGCAAAGGCCGCGACCCAAGCGAAATTTACCAGTCCCTGACTCAGGAGCTGGGTGAGCCATTCTCGACGCGGGTTGAAGCCAAGGCGAGTCCGGAGCAGAAAGCTGCGCTGAGCAAGCTGTCGCCGGATCAGGTCAAGTCCACAGAGTTGGCGGGCGAGGCGATTCAAAGCGTTCTCAGTCATGCTCCTGGCAATAATCAGGCGATTGGCGGCCTGAAGGTCATGACGGAGAATGGCTGGTTTGCGGCTCGTCCATCAGGGACTGAGGACATCTACAAGATCTACGCCGAGAGCTTCGTCGGTGAAGAGCACCTCAAGCGGCTGGTAGCAGAAGCTCAGGTGTTGGTGGATGCTGCGATTGCCTGACACACCGCCATCGCGGGCGTCGCGTATTCTCCGTGCTCTCTTACAGACTCATTATTGAATGGACGAATGATCTGTAGGAGCTGCCGAAGGCTGCGATAGCGGTGTGTCAGGACGACGGATTTCGCAGCCTTCGGCAGCTCCTACAAGTGATCTGTTTCAATTCAGCGCAAAAAAGCCCGGACTCGCGAGAATCCGGGCTTTTTTCATTTGCAGCGTTTGCTCAAGGTTCAAGCCACGTCGACCAGCACGATTTCGCTGTCTTCGATGGCGGTTACCCGCAGTACGCGTTCATCTTCAACGGCAACACCGTCTCGGGCGTTCGCTTGCAGACCGTTGACCTCAATGCTGCCGGTAGCAGGTACCAGGTAGGCACGTCGACCCGCATCCATATGGTACTCGGCGCTTTCCCCGGCTTTCAGGTTGGCGGCCACCAGACGTGCATCAGCGCGGATACGCAGGCTTACATCATCACCGGACTTGCCGCTGGCCAGGGTCACGAAACCTTCCCGATCACCTTTTGGAAACGGTTTGGCGCCCCAAGAGGGTGCTGCACCGGTTTCATTGGGCATGATCCAGATCTGGAAGATCTTGGTCGCGGTAGGTTCCATGTTGTATTCACTATGAGCCACACCCGTCCCGGCACTCATGACCTGAACGTCGCCAGCCTCAGTACGCCCTTTGTTGCCCAGGTTGTCTTCGTGAGTAATGGCGCCTTCACGAACATAAGTGATGATTTCCATGTCCCGGTGCGGGTGTTTCGGGAAGCCGGTCCCGGCCTGAATAACATCATCATTCCAGACTCGCAGCTGACCCCAGTTCATGCGTTTTGGGTCGTAGTATTCAGCAAACGAGAAGTGGTGGTGTGCGTCCAGCCAGCCGTGGTTGGCGCCGCCCAAAGTGTTGAAAGGTCGTAATTGCAGCATGGTGTGGCCTCCTGTGCAGAAGCGGGCATTGATTGTGAGCCCGGGCTGCTGAACGTTGTAAGTTGTTGATGGCAGCTATGATTGATCAAATAATTATCGATAAAAAGCGTAAATACTCGCTTTTAATTATCGATTTAATCGATGTTATGGCTGAGTCAGTATTCTCCACTTGACCTGCACTTGATCGGCTAATTACCTGATGGAAAAGCATTTACTGGAGCTAAAAGGCGAATCGGGCGACCATAGGGACTTTCGCCCTATCTGTGCCCTGGAGCCTGCGTGCCAGACAATCTGCCTGTTGATGTTGCCGCCGATGTCGAACCCGAACTCACACCTCCCCATCAGCTTCCATTGATCAAGCGCATGCTCTCGCGCTTGTTGGGGCGAGGGCTAAACCGTCTGGGCGGGCAACACCTGCCGTCATGGACTCAAGGCCATGCCGACGGTTATCTCAACGGCCACTTGCAGGGTGTCGAAGAGGGTTATGCCGAGGGGCATCTGGACGGCATTGAAGAGGGCCGCAAGGTCCTGGTGATCCGCGATACTCGCCCCCATGAGCATCGCGGGCCGAAAGTCGACGACCATCTGTTCGATGACTGGCGCCTGCCGCTGACCGCTGACATCAAGAAGCGGATGAAAGCCGATGTCAGTCAGAAGTTACCGGCTCATGCGCAACCGAGTGCTGCGCAGTGGAAGATGATTTTCAGTGACACGCCATCGACGTACGTCATCGCCGGGGCAGGCGCAGGCAAGTCGACTTCATTGGTATTGCGGATTTTGCTGCTCAGCCATTATTTGAGCTTCGAGCTGGACTCCATGACCGTGGTGACTTTCACCCGTGAGTCGCGTAAGGACTTCGTCAATAAACTGGTCGAGATATTTGCTTGCTGGGGTCTCAATCTGGATCAGAAACAGGCGCGGGACGTGGTTCGCACCTTCCATTCGCGGATTCTGCCGCTGGTGCGAAGTATGCCGGGGCTTGAGAGACTCACTGCTTTTGAAAATCTGGGTGCTCAATCCACAGCAGGGCTGGAGGAGGGGGCGGATAGCAATCCTTTTGACTTACGCATCAATGACGCACAGCGTCAGCAACTGAACCTGTGTTACCGCGACCTGTACGCCAGCAACGAGCGTTTCCGTGATGTCATGGCGCCGTTGTATCGCCAGGCACTGCAGCTCAAGGAGCTGGAGCGCGATCATCCCGATGTGCAGAAGCGGGTGACGGTCACCGAGTTGTCGGCCAAGCGTGATGAAGAGCTGTGCGACACCATCGAAGACCTGTGGATTCGCGCAAAAGCCTGGCCCGTCAAAGGCATCGAGCCGATGCGGCAAACGGTCGAGATCAACGGCTTCGGCTTTCATCTGCATGGCTACGTGGCAGAACTGGACGCCTGGGTGGTGCTCGGGTTTGATCCATCCGAAGACCAGCAGATGAAACGCTCTGGCGCCAAGTTGCCGATCTGGGCGGAATGGGTCATCAAGCGCACACTGTTTCAAGCTTTCTGTCGCAAGCCGGTGATCTGGCTCGATAACTATGAAGCGGGCGGTCGTGTGCTGCAGTCCTTGTCCGGCGCAGCGGTGGCCGGGCCGGGCTTCGATTACAAGGTCAAGGGCGATCTAAGTGCTGCGCCACTGCTGGACAGTTTTGTCGCGGCAGCAGGCTTTATCGAAAACCTGGGGCTTGATGTTCCGGCTGCCGTTGCCGAAATGAGCTTTGCCAACAACGATCCTGACCGGTATTTCTTTGAAGCCCTGAGCCTGTTCTGGAAGGCGTTTGAAAATCACTTGTTGAGCCAGACACCGCCGGTGATGACCTATAACCGGATGTTTGCCTTGTTTGGCGAGAACTCACCGGAAAACCTCAAGCTTGTCGGTGATCATCAGCTCAGGCCACTCTCGCATTTGATGATCGATGAGTTTCAGGACGTCTCGCCGCAGATCGTTTCCTGGGGCCGCGCCTGTTTGCGAGAGATCCGCCGTCGCGGTTCCGACCTGCATATCGGCCGCACCGCTCAGCACGCATCGCTGCTGTGTGTGGGGGATGACTGGCAGTCTATCTATGGTTGGCGTGGCAGCTCTCCGAAGTTCTTCATGGAGTTTCCCAAGGAGTTTCCGGCTCCCGCCACCACTAAGGTCATGCTCAGCGATAACTATCGCAGTCATCAGCACATCATTGATGCTGCGGAACATATTGTGCGGGCGGCACCGGCCATTGCGGGCAAAAAAGCCAAAGCCAGCGGAGCAGCGCAGGAATTGCTACCGGTTACGGTGCTGGAGCGCGATGATGATTCACTGACAGAGCGTCTGATCGAGCATTACAACGACGGTGATTCGATCCTGTTGCTATATCGAAAGAGCAGCGATAAAGCTCTATTTTCCGATAAGTTACAGGCGCTTGTTAATGCTGATTATGCATTGCCACCTCAATCGCGGCGCTTCAAACAACTGACCTACCACAGCGCCAAAGGCCTGCAGGCGGATGCAGTATTCCTGCTGGGTGATTGCCAGCATTTGACTCACTCGCCGCACAAGAATCAGCTTTATCGTCAGGCCGGGTTAGGTAATCCCGGGGATACGGATGCCTTCGACAATGCGCAAAAAGACGAAGTCTTGCGCTTGGCATACGTGGCAATCACTCGTGCAGTGCGACATTGCTATTGGTATATCGATGGCAGCGCGAAGGAGGGGGTGAACACTACAAAGGCGTCAGACCGGATCCCGGCAGACAAGCCGTTTTTTGAGGATCTGCGCGGTCGTAGGGGAGGATTGTAGATATCGCTCCAGATCAGTGTCCTTCTGTAGGAGCTGCCGAAGGCTGCGAAAGCACTGATTCTGATGCCTCGCCATCGAAGCCTTTGTCGCTCCTACAGATCAACTGCTTTCTGAAGTGCGAAGGCTGTTCAGAGCCCTACAGCGCGCAATGGCACGAACGATTCCAGTTCTGCCTCAATAGCCTCAATAATCAGCTCCACCTCGGTTGCGTTCATGACGGTTGCGCAACGCAGACCGGCAACAGCGATGACCGTCTCGCCACTGGCCCGATCAAACAGGCGGACCACCATGCTACTGGGAGCGTCCATGGTGGCTTCAAAGCCCACCGGGTGGAAATACCAGCGCATCAGCTGACAAGCATTGGGGAACGTGACTTTATTCATGAGGCCTACCTCTTTCAAACGAGCACTTCCATAGCTCAAATGGGGAGGCAAGGGAGTTGTCGAAACGTCAGCAAAAGCTGAATGGCCTTAGAGTGAATCAGTCGATTTCTGCGTCAGCCATGGCGCTTTCTTGCAACATTTTCGGACAGTCCTTACGAAGAGCAAAAGTAGCACTCTTGTAGAACGCCAGCAGAGATTTTTTTGCAGTAAATGAAAAATATTTCGATTTATTGATGTGAGTCATGCTCGTTATTCCTAAAGGCTCTTTGCGCTGAGCGGTAGCATTGAAAATGCTATTTGCGTCGTCACAGGGTTGTCATGACCAACCCTCACGCGGCATGCTGCGGCTCCGCTTTGTAACCGGATTTTTCTGGATATGGCTTCGGCTCTGCGCACTGTTGATGTGGCTTCCCGTCGTTCCGCAATTGTTCTGGCGCTGTGTCTACCCAGCGATGTCTTGCTGTATCTCTTGCTCCCCATGCATGTGCAGGCTTTTGGCATCACCCTCGCGCAAGCGGGTGTGTTGCTGGCGGCTAACCGGTTGGTGCGGATCTTCGGTTACAGCTATGTGGTGCGTTACTACGCACGCAAGGGGGATCGGCCTACGGTCATGCTGGCCGCCGCAACGGCTGCCATTTGTGCGTTGGGTAATGCGTTTATTTCGGGCTTTTGGTGGCTATTGATATTGCGTCTGGGGTGGGGGCTGGCTTACGCGGCCATGAATCTTTCGACCCAAGTGTTGGCGACTTCGGATGCGGCGGGTGCCGCTCATCGTTCGGGTCGGTCCAGAGCCTTTATTGCCATAGGACCGATGATTGCACTGCCGCTGGGCGCTTTATTAAGTATCGAAGTTGGCCCACGGCTGATATTCCTGCTGCTGGCGGTTGCTGCGGCTGTCGGTTGGTGGCTTGCCCGAAGCTTGCCCGACAGCCCGCATAGCATGCCCGCACCGACTGGTCGTCGGTTCAAGGCACCTGACAGTGTCGCTGTCTGGTCATTCATCGAAGGTGTTGCGCTGGACGGCCTGTTTATATTCGGTCTCGCTTTGCAGGCGCAATCTGTCATGGGCGCGAATGCGGTGGTGGTGGCCGGGGTTCTTCTGGCCCTGCGCTATGTTTCCGAAATGGTTCTCAGCCCTTTGGGAGGGCGTGCTGCGGACCACTTTGGCGCGGTGCGCATGCTGGTGGTCTGCTCTGTCCTGACCTGTATTGCGCTGACCGCTTTTGGCTCGCACTGGCTGATACTGGGCGCGGGCGGCGTACTGGTGCTGCGTGCAGTGCAGCTGCCGCTGGTGGCAACGCTGGTTGCTCAGCGCAATCCCGGGCCTGATCGCGTGCAGGCATTGGCCTCCAATGCGGTCTGGCGGGATATCGGAGCGGGCATCGGGCCTTTACTGGCGGGGCTATTGTTGCCTGTGACTTCGGCGGTATGGGTGTATGCTCTGGCAGGTCTGGCGGTAGCGCTCAGTGCCGTATTCTGTGGGCTTCGCAAGTAGAAGACGCCAGCAGACCGAGTGTTTATAGCTGAGAAAACACACATTCAATTACACCTTACTCTTTGATTTGTCCGGCTTTCGGGAGTGTCTGGTGAAACCTTAGGGGCTATTTTGACTCCTATTGGCACGTCAACAAGATCGAAACATGTGCGCGTTAGGCTGTGAGGCGTTTCAGGGACACGCTTCGGAGTGCTCGAAAAAAGGGAGTTGTACGGGGTAGCTGACCCAGTCAGGGAAGCATTTCACGCTACGCACCTCACTACTGCACACCTAAAATCAGAGACTCATGAATATTCTCAAATCCCCCATCCTCAGCCGGTTTCAGCGCCGCTGTGCCTGGTTTTTTATTCCCGTGGCATTGGTCGCTTCCTCCATTGCACTGTTCAGCCTGGGCAAAGGCGTACATGCCGAGCCCAAGAACGGTACCCAGACGCTGGTGTTCATGCGCCATGCGGAGAAACCCTCCATGGGGCTCGGGCAACTCAACTGCCAAGGCCTGAACCGCGCCATTGATCTCTCCGAACTGCTGCCACGACAATTCGGTAAGGCCAACTTCATCTTTGCCGCCAACCCCAGCCGTCATGTGGAAGAGGGCGAGGGTGATCTTTCCTATAGCTACCTTCGGCCATTAATGACCGTTGGCCCGAGCGCCATCAAGCTGGGTCTGCCGGTCAATATTGATTTCGGTGCCAATGACACCGGCGCGCTGGCTGATGAGTTGATGCGCGACAAGTATCACGACGCTACGATCTATACGGCCTGGTCTCACGGTTATCTGCCTGAACTGATCAACAAGGTGGCCGAAGAGGCTTCCGGAAAGAAAATCAAACTCCTGGATGACTGGACTGGTGATGATTTCGATTCAGTGCTGGTACTGACCCTCAGGTGGGTCAATGGCAAAGCCACGCTGGAATACGAGAACTACAAGCAGGGGCTTAACGACGGTGCTGAGGGTTGTCCGAGCTGATTTTTTGAGTACCGCATGACGCGGCGACCAAATGCTCTAGTCACCGATAACGCAATGGAGTACAAATGTGCTCCATGAGCACATTATCTCCCAAACGTAGCGCCATCCTGACCTTCATCCGCGATCGTATCGCGCAGCAGGGTCAATCCCCGAGCCTGGCCGAAATCTCCGAAGCCTTTGGCTTTGCTTCGCGCAGTGTGGCCCGCAAACACATTATTGCCCTCACCGAAGCAGGGCTGATCGAGGTCATGCCCAATCAGGCGCGAGGTATTCGTCTGGTGCAGTCCACGCCACGTCCCGAACTGCTGGAGATTCCGGTTATGGGTCGTGTGGCTGCGGGTAGTCCGATCGGGCCGGATGTGGACTATCACGACACCTTGCTGCTGGACCGCAGTACCTTTTCCCGCGTGCCTGATTACCTGTTGCGGGTTCAGGGGGACTCGATGATCGAGGATGGCATCCTTGACGGTGATCTGGTGGGCGTGCACCGCAGCAGCGATGCTCATGACGGGCAAATCGTGGTAGCACGGCTCGACGGTGAAGTGACCATCAAGCGCCTGCAAAAGGGCAGCGATACCTTTGTCCTGCTGCCGCGCAACCCGGCGTATGCCCCCATCGTTGTAGAGCCGGATCAGGATTTCGCCATTGAAGGCGTGTTCTGCGGTCTGGTGAGGCGTGCATGATGGGCGCCGTGGTCAGTCTCGATGCGCTGCTGGACGAGCGCCGGGTCTGGAAAGGCAGACAGCACACCGCGCCTGTCGGCTTGCAGCCCACGGGCCATTCAGCGCTGGACAAGGTGTTGCCAGCGGGAGGCTGGCCCGCCTCGGCACTCAGTGAAATCCTTATTGCAGCTGATGGTAGCGGCGAATTGCGCCTGCTCTGGCCAACATTCGCCCGGTTGACCGACAGCGGCGAGCGTATCGTGCTCGTGGCTCCTCCTTATATTCCATACCCCCAGGCCTGGCTGGCGGCCGGAATAGACATGCGTCAGGTCAGCGTGATTCAGGCCAGCGAGCGTGATGCGCTCTGGGCGGCTGAACAATGTCTGCGTTCCGGCAGTTGCGGTGCGGTTCTGTGCTGGCCGCGCCACGTAGATGATCGCGCATTGCGGCGCTTGCAGGTGGCCGCTGAAACGGGACAGACGCTGGCATTCGCCTGTCGGCCAATGACGGCGGTGCACAACCCGTCCCCCGCAGCGTTACGTATCGCTATCGATACCAGGCCTGGCCAGTTACGCGTGCTCAAGTGCCGTGGCGGTCTGGCACCCGTTTCACCCATTCCGTTTTCCACTGACGCCTGAGGTTCCTATGCTGTGGGCCTGTGTCCTGCTGCCACAAATGGCACTGGACGGCGTCATGCGCCGTCGCGCTGAACCCGACGCACCATTAGCATTGCTGAGTGGCACTGCGCAGCGGCGCATTCTGCAAGCGGTAAACCCTGCTGCCAGGGCGCTGGGCTTGCGTTCAGGTCAATCCCTGACCAGTGCGCAGGTATTGGTCAAGGAGTTTGCCACGGTCGAACATGACCCGGCCGAAACCGAGCGTTTGCACCGATTGCTCGCTGCATGGGCCTACCGCTTCAGTTCCCAGGTCAGCCTCAAGTACCCAAGGGTATTGCTGATGGAAATCGAGTCCAGCCTGGGCCTGTTTGGTCCATGGCCGGTGTTCGAAGCGCGGCTGCGTCAGGAGCTGACCGCGCTGGGTTTCAGTCATCGCATCGTCGTTGCCCCCAACCCTGTCGCAGCACGGATGCTGGCCAACGCTCATGATGGTCTGGCCGTCACCTGCCCCCGAGAGTTGCGCCGCAAGCTGGAGCAACTGTCTGTGGATCGGGCCGGATTGAGCCGGGACACCGCTACAGCGCTGTCCCGCATGGGCTTGCGTAACCTGCGTCAGGTTCTGGGTTTACCACGCGACACCTTGGCCCGGCGCTTTCCGGCGCAGGTGCTGCATCACCTCGATAACCTGCTGGGCGAGCGTCCGGTTGCTCTGGAATGTTATGTACCGCCGGACTATTTCGATGTACGCATCGAGCTGAATTTCGATGTCGAGTCTCATCAGGCGCTGCTCTTCCCGCTCAAACGTCTTATCGCAGATCTGGCGGCGTTTCTGGCCGGCCGCGACAGCGGTGTGCAGCGTTTTGGCCTGTATCTGGAGCATAACGACGGGCCAGACAGCGTTGTGCCTGTCGGGTTACTCAGTGCCGAACGCGAAGCAGGCATGTTGTTTGAGCTGGCCAGAGGCCGACTTGAGCAGATTCAGGTGACATCACCCGTCAAGGCCGTGCGTTTGTTGGCGCGGGATCTGCCAGCTTTTGTTCCGGCACATCGGGAGCTATTCGACGAGCGTCCACAGCAGGCCTTGCCCTGGGAGCAACTGCGCGAACGCTTGCGGGCGCGTCTTGGTGATGATTCAGTCAACGCTTTGCAGATGCACGCTGACCATCGTCCTGAATGCGCCTGGCAGCGCGATGTGGTGGCCAAGACCCGATCCAGCGCGCCGGGTGTCCCAAGGCCTGGCTGGTTATTACCAGAGCCACAGCCTGTTCAGGGCGTAGGCACACGGATTCTTGCCGGGCCCGAACGGATTGAGTCGGGGTGGTGGGACGGTGGCGATGTTCGTCGCGATTATTACTTGATCGAGACCCGAACCGGGCAGCGTGGCTGGGCTTATCGCCCCGTGGGTGAGCAAGGTGAGCTATTGCTCCATGGCTGGTTTGCATGAGCGATCACTATGCCGAATTGCACTGCCTGTCGAACTTCAGCTTTCAGCGTGGCGCATCCAGTGCCCTTGAGCTGTTCGAGCGTGCCAAAGCCCACGGTTATTCCGCGCTGGCGATCACTGACGAATGCACCCTGGCGGGAATCGTCCGCGCCTGGCAAGCCGCTAAAAAAACCGAACTGGCATTGATCGTCGGCAGCGAAATACAGATCGCTGACGGCCCCAAGGTAGTTCTGCTGGTAGAGAATTTGCAGGGCTATCAGGTGCTGTGCCAATTGATCACCGTGGCCCGGCGTAGAGCCAAAAAGGGTCAGTATCAACTCTTTCGTAGCGATTTGAGCCTGCCGTTACCGGGATTGATAACGTTGTGGATCCCGGACACTGACCTGCCTGGCAGTGTCCTGCTAGAGCAGGGCCGATGGCTTGCGGCCCATTTTGTCGAGGCGTTGTGGCTGGCTGTCGAGCTGCATTGCGGCCCCGATGATCAGCAGCGCCTGGATAAACTTCTGGAGCTGGCAAACACCCTGCACATTCCCGCCGTAGCCAGCGGCGACGTCCACATGCATGCCCGCGGACGGCGAGCCTTGCAGGACACCATGACCGCCATTCGCCAGCACATAACAGTCGCCGAAGCAGGTCATCACCTGTTTCCCAATGGCGAGCGGCATTTGCGCTCGCCCAGTGCATTGGCTGCGCTGTACCCCAAAGCATTGCTGGCTGAAACCGGACGGATTGCCGGTCGCTGCAGTTTTGACCTGAGCCAGTTGCGCTATGAATATCCCCACGAGCTTGTGCCGCCAGCGCATACGTCCACTTCGTGGTTACGAGAAAAAACCGAAGAAGGTGCGCGCAGGCGTTGGCCACTCGGACCTGCGCCAGAGACAAGGGCACAGATCGAAAAGGAACTGTGCCTGATCAGCGAAATGAAATTCGACAGCTATTTCCTGACGGTCCATGACATCGTCACATTTGCTCGCAGCCGCGACATCCTTTGTCAGGGGCGTGGCTCGGCGGCCAACTCGGTGGTGTGCTTTGCGCTGGGCATCACTGAACTGAACCCGGAAAAAAGCAACCTGCTGTTCGAGCGCTTCATCTCGAAGGAGCGTAACGAACCGCCGGATATTGACGTGGACTTCGAACACGAGCGCCGCGAGGAGGTTTTGCAGTATGTGTTTCAACGCTATGGTCGGGGCAGGGCCGCGCTGACGGCTGTAGCGAGCACTTATCACGGCACAGGCGCGGTGCGCGATGTCGCCAGAGTACTGGGCCTGCCACCTGATCAGATCAATGCCCTGGCCGATTGCTTCAGCAGTTGGAGTGATGAGTTGCCGTCGGCGGAGCGCCTGCGTGAAAGCGGTTTCGATCCGCAAACGCCGATTCTTCATCGGGTGCTGACACTGACCCGAGAGCTGATCGGCTTTCCCCGGCACCTGTCACAGCACCCCGGCGGCTTTGTGATCTCCGAGCATCCGCTCAACACGCTGGTGCCGGTTGAAAACGCGGCCATGGCTGATCGAACCATCATTCAGTGGGACAAGGACGATCTGGACGCCGTTGGTTTGCTCAAAGTCGATATTCTGGCGCTGGGCATGCTCAGCGCGTTACGTCGGACTTTCGATCTGGTCAGCCGCTACCGCGGAGATAAATGGACTCTGGCCACACTGCCAGCTGATGATCCGGCCACTTACGAAATGATTGGTCGTGCCGACACCATCGGGGTTTTTCAGATTGAATCCCGGGCGCAGATGGCCATGCTGCCGCGCATGAAACCCAAAGAGTTTTACGATCTGGTGATCGAAGTCGCCATTGTTCGTCCGGGGCCGATTCAGGGCGATATGGTTCATCCTTATCTGCGCAGGCGTAATGGCGAAGAGGAAGTGACCTATCCGCCCAGGCTGGAGAAAGTATTCAAACGTACCCTGGGCGTACCTTTGTTTCAGGAGCAGGTCATGGAGGTGGCAATCATTGCCGCCGACTACTCACCGGGAGAAGCGGACGAGTTGCGTCGCTCCATGGCCGCCTGGAAGCGTCATGGAGGGCTGGAGCCACACCGCATACGTCTCGCCGAGCGCATGAGCGCCAATGGTTACGAGCCTGCCTTCATTCAGCGCATCTTTGAGCAGATCAAGGGCTTTGGCAGCTACGGGTTTCCGGAGTCTCATGCGGCCAGTTTCGCCTTGTTGACTTACGCCAGTTGCTGGCTCAAATGCCATGAGCCAGCGGCGTTTGCCTGCGCATTGATCAACAGTTGGCCCATGGGCTTCTACAGCCCGGATCAAATCCTGCAGGACGGCCGTCGCCACCACATCGAAATCCGCCCCGTAGATGTGCGTTATAGCGATTGGGATTGCTCCCTTGAGCCTGTCGAGCACACCGATCGTAATCGCTCACTGGCGTTGCGGATGGGACTGCGCATGGTTCGGGGATTTCGTGAAGACGATGGTCGACGTATCGAAATGGCGCGCGCCCGCAGTGCGTTGCGCGATGCCAGCGATTTGAGCCAGCGCGCCGGTCTGGACGGACGAGCGTTAGAGCAACTGGCTGATTCAGGAGCGCTGCGCGGCCTGATTGGACATCGGCATCGGGCCCGCTGGGAGGTGGCCGGTGTTGAGGCGCAGCGGCCATTGTTTGGACCTGAGCACGCGACTGAGGAAACTCAAGTGGCACTGCCGTTGCCGACGGTGGCGCAAGACTTGATGGCTGATTACGCCATGACCGGTACTACGCTAGGGCCGCACCCGTTGGCGATGTTACGGCGACAACTGGCTGCCAAACGGTTTCGCAGTTCAAAAGACTTGCTCGAACTTGAGCATGGCCGGACCCTTAGTGTGGCTGGGCTGGTGGTCGGTCGTCAGCGTCCAGGTACAGCCAGCGGCGTTACTTTCGTAACACTTGAGGACGAGTTCGGGATGGTCAACGTGGTGGTCTGGCGTGATCTTGCCGAGCGTCAGCGCAAAGTCCTGGTGGGATCACAACTGCTTCAGGTGTTTGGTCGTCTGGAATCACAAGGGGGCGTGCGTCATTTGATTGCTCAACGCATGTATGACCTGACACCTTTGTTGACCGGGCTGGATGTACGTAGTCGGGATTTTAGATAAACAATCAGATAAACCATCTGCCAGCCAGTCTGCTTGTTGAATCCAGAGCCAAAGTGCTCAGTGGCTGACAGATGATTTAGCGTCGGGTAACTGCCCTTAAGGTTTCAGATCGAAAAGGCAGTTCGGGAATTCCAGGCAACGTTTTTTCAGCGTATTTCGCTGGCGGGTACGCTTAACGGCGCTTTACTGGCAGTGAGGGTGTCGTTGACACCATCGAGCAACTGAGAAATGGTCCAGGGTTTAGCAATAAACAAAACATCGGTAGGCAACTGGTCGCTACCGGGTGTTCCATGACCTGACATGACCACAATGGGAATAGCCCATTTGGTTGCAACCAGATTGGCCAATGCGATGCCATCCATGCTGCCGGGCATGCGTACGTCAGTCAGCAGCAGCGAAACATCACCCGCATGCTGTTCCAGGTACTCAACTGCCTGATCGGCATTTTCCACAGACTCAGTCCTGAAGCCGCCCTCGAACTCCAGAATTTCCTGCACAAAGTCCCGGATCATCGGTTCGTCTTCGACGATCAAGATCAGATCCTGGTTTTGCGAGGACTCCCCGTACTGCGGTGATTGAGTCATTTTTCCTTTCCTCAGCCTCATACATTAAAAATCGGGAAGCACTGCAACGTGGATCCATTTTGTTGCTCCCCGATATCTGAACAAATCAAACCCGAAAAAATTCATTTTTTTATAAAAAACGACGAGTTGCAGATAATCGGCTTATTTATCCCTGCTGCAAGTACGGAAAATACCCGTTCAAACCCGACTGGCAGCGAAGTTATCACGATTGGAATGGATCATAGTCAGTTAATAAGAATGCAGCGGATCGAGCTGTGAACTGGATCTGATTCAGGCCCTGCCGGGCTTGGACGATACCGGTGGCAGGCGAGGGCGGTGAGCACGAGAGCATCAATATCTACACAGCCAAATGGCCGGCGTATACACTTGGTTGCTTTCGCATCATCCGGCACATCCAGGCAAAAAGACTTGTGTGGACTGGCTGTTGCCTTCTTCGCCAGACCGCTCACGATCTGCTTCGCAAGGGTGCCTGAAGAGACTCTGCGCAATACCTTGCGGCTGTAATCCGGAAAAACCACGTCAAATGAGAAGTATCTGTATCGTTTTAACCGGACTGACCCTTTCGGCGGTTCTGGCGGGGTGTATTTCGGCGCCTATCCCCCTGAGTCAGCAAACTTCGGAACGATTGGACCAGCAACCGCCTGTGCGCTTTGTTGTGACCTTTGACGATGGTCCGAGCGCTTCCAGCCTGGCCAACCCTACACTGCAAGTGCTGCATAGCCTCGCGCAGAATCCCGTGCAAAACGATATCAAAGCGATCTTCTTCGTTCAGACCGGTGTTTCGCGCGCGGGCAACAGCGATCGGGGGCGCAGGATCATGCGTCGCGAAAGCGCCGCAGGGCATATTCTGGGCTTTCACTCGGGGACCGCTGGCCATACCAACCACCGTTCGTTAAGCCCCGAAGTACTGGAGCAATCCTTACAGGAAGGTAGCGCGATCATTGCCTCAACTATGGGGAGCGCGCCAACCTTACTTCGACCGCCATTCTGGAACTACGATCAGCATACATTTGCTGCTTACCAGCGCCATGGCCTGCACGTGCTGCTGACCGATATCAGCGCCAATGACGGCAAGATCTGGGGTTTCAATGCCAGCCCGCGCCGACGGGCTCATATGCTTAGGGAAATGTCCGAGGTGCGCGAGCGAATTGCTGCCGGCGAATTTGCGGCGGTAGATGGTGCCATCCCGGTTGTGGTGACGTTTCACGACTTGAATCGCTACACCGCGCGGCATACTCGGGAATATCTGCAGATACTGCTGGACAGCGCCCAGGCAACCGGTCTGAAGGTCGCTCCCAAGGCGTTTTATGACGACCGCGCTGAATTACAACGCGCCGCCATGTCACGAACGGTGCCCAGCAGTGCGGTGGCCGTGCACTTGCCGGGACTGTGGGGATGGGGCTGGGACAACGACTCCAGATAAACCACGTACAGCGACAGGCAGCTTTTGAGAAAGCAGAAAGGCGACACCGGGTCGCCTTTCTGCTTTTCGCTTGATAATCGGCGCAGCTAACGCTTAGTAGCGCTCAAGCCAGTGAGCGTACGGCGCTGGCAATGTCCAGGATGCCCGATCAACGCCCAGTTCTTTAGCGGCAAAATAGGCCCAGTGCGGATTGGCCAGGTGAGCCTTGCCGACCATCACAAGATCCAGCTGACCATCCTTGACTGCCTGCTCGGCGATACCCGGGAACCCAAAGCCCCATGCGGATGAAACCGGAATGTCGGCTTCGCGACGTACACGCTCGGCGATAGGGCCCATGAACGCCGGAGCCCAAGGAATTTGCGCCTCGGCAATGCTGAAGCCAATGCTGACGCTCAACATATCCAGACCAGCAGCCTTGAACTGACGAGTCAATTCAATGGACTCCACCAGCGTCTGCTCGTCGCGGCCATCAAATTCCAGTACGCCGAAACGTGCAGTCAGTGGCAGATGCTCTGGCCAGACTTCGCGTACGGCAGCGAGGGTTTCCAGCAGGAAACGGCTGCGGTTTTCAAAGCTGCCGCCGTAGGCGTCTTCGCGATGGTTGGAGTGCTCGGAGAAGAACGATTGAGCCAGATACCCATGTGCGAAGTGCAGTTCCAGCCACTCAAAACCGGCATCCCGCGCCCGGCGGGCCGCAGCGACGAAGTCCTCGCGAACACGGGCAATGTCGTCCAGGGTCATGGCCGTTGGCTGCTTCGGCAAGTTAGCGCCAAAGGCAATGGCGGAGGGGGCGATGGTCTGCCAGCCGCGTGCATCATCAGCGGCGATATGATCGTCACCCTCCCATGGCCTGTTGGCGCTGGCCTTGCGACCGGCGTGCGCAATCTGAATGCCAGGTACCGAACCAGCTGCCTTGATGGCCTTCACGACAGGCACAAACGCCTGCGCCAATTCATCGTTCCAGATACCGGTGCAACCCGGAGTGATCCGGCCTTCGGGCGAAACTGCGGTAGCTTCGACGATAACCAGACCTGCACCGCCGCGGGCCATGACTGCCAGATGAACCTGATGCCATTCGTTAATCAGGCCATCGACAGCGGTGTATTGGCACATGGGCGGAACCGCAATTCGATTACGCAGCGTGATGTCTTTCAGGGTGTACGGTTGGAATAAAGCAGACATTGAACAGGCCTCGGGATGATGTTTCGTTTGTTCGATACTATTCGAACAATGGCTGTTCGGTAAACCCCCGTGTATGATTCGCCCCATGCGCCCATTCAAACATCCCCCTGCCAGCGACTTCGAACTCGAGCGCGTGTTTCATGCCTTGAGCGATCCGGTCCGTCTGGAGATTGTCCGTCATCTGGGCAGCGTGCCTCAGGCCACGTGTGGCGAGCTTGACGGCGGAAGACCCAAGTCGAGCATGTCCCATCATTTCCGGGTGCTGCGTGATGCAGGTCTGGTCATGACCCAGAACGTAGGCACCACGCACATGAACTCGCTGCGAACCGATGATCTGGACAGTCGATTTCCGGGGCTGATGGCCGCGATCCTTGCCCAAAAGGCTTGAAGCTTTCAACGACAGAAAGGCCTGACCCACCTGGCCGGAGCGGTAAATGAAATTCATACACCAGCGTGAACACCTCAATGAAGACGACATCGTGGTCATTCAGGCTTCGCAGACCTGCAACATTCGCCTGATGAGCGATGCAAACTTCCGCAGCTTCAAGAACGGCGGACGGCATACCTATCACGGCGGAGCGTTCGATACATTTCCAGCCAAAATCACTGTACCGAGCAGTGGCTACTGGAACATCACCCTTGATACCGTCACGCGCCGAGCCATCAGCGTGACACGCAAACCGACACTGACGCACTCGATCAAGATTATTCGCAGGTCTTGATACTGCTGCCTGCGGAATCAGACCTGTAGGAGCTGCCGAGGGCTGCGATCGGGGTGTGTCAGGCTAAATGCTTCGCAGCCTTCGGCAGCTCCTACAGAAAATGTTGGCGTCCTTGCCGTCTGGTTATGAATTCTTGTGCGTGAATTCACTGTCATTAGATGCAGCGTTATTCAAAACAGGGCAATTCGAAGCAGAGCTATTCGGCGACCTCACAAATCTTGAGGATGGCCAGAATGTAGACGCGCACCATGTCCAGGTAATCGCTGATGTGTACGCGTTCGTCCGGCATGGTGTTGAACTTGCCGCCCGGGCCGCAGACCACGCCTTGCATGCCCAGACGCTGGTAAAAATGCGCCGCATCGGTACCGAAATAGGCGGGCGGTGTGATGATCCCGGTAGGTTGCGGTTCACCTCGCACCTGTTGGTAGGCCTCATTGACGGCCTTGACGATCAACGAGTCGTGGGACACTTCGAACGGCGGCATCAGCGGTTGGTTGTCACTGTCATTGATCAGCGTGGCCTGCAGCCCCGGAAATTGCTCGCAGAGCTGATCCAGCAGGCGCTGCAAATCAGCCAGTACCGACTCTACGGTCTGGCCCGGGGTGTAGCGCGCCGAACCGCGCAGGCGCAAGAAGTCTGCGACTTGCGGAGGACGCCATTCTTCGAGGTCGCGGCCAAGGGCGCCGCGCACCACGCCGATATGCCCGCGGTTGACCTTTTCATGTTCCGGCGAGCGGGCTCCGCTAAAGGTGATGCCGTTGATCTGCGGGATCAACTGCACCGCAGCGGTGATCACGTCCACGGCTTCTTCACGCTTGGACAGGTGACGGGTGTCGCCGGTCAGCTCAATGACAAACATCAAAGAGCCCACATGCAGGGTCACGGCCTGCAAGTCGGTGGGCTCGGAGTTGATGAAGTAGTCCGCCTTGACGCCTTGATCGATGGCCGCAATGGTCCCGATGCCGCCCTGCAGTTCACCCACCACATAAGTGAGGATGACATCGCCCTTGAGCTTGATACCGGCATCGATCAAGGTTTTCAGCGCACAGAAATAGGCCGCATCGCCGGCCTTCATGTTGGACACGCCAATACCGTAGATGAACTCGTCATCAATCTTTCCGGCCCAAGGGTCCACGGTCCAGCCCTCGGTCACCGGGTTGGTGTCCAGGTGCCCGTTGAACAGCAGGCTATGGCCGCCGCCTTGTCCCTTCAGGGTTCCGATCGCATTCAGACGCTCGCCTGGAACCGGCATCAGTTCGGCGTGCAGACCCAGCTCCTGCATTTGCCCCGCCATGTATTCGGCCAGTTGCCGTTCTTCGGGGGTGGCGCTGTAACTTTTGTGTTGCACCATGCGCGCCAGAAAATCCAGGCAGTACGCCTCGTCAATGCGGTCGAGTAGCGCTTCAGGCGTCATCATGGAGCTCCAGTTCATTCAAAGGCTGCGGCACTGCGTCGAGCAGGGCGCGGGTATAGGGGTGAGTGGCCTGCGCGGCCATATCCACGGCGGGCAGAATTTCCAGCAAGTCGCCGCGGTACATCACGGCGATGCGATGGGCGATCTGCCGGATCAGGTTGAGGTCATGAGTAATGAACAGGTACGCGGTGCCGTGCTGGCGGCGCAGCTCCAGAAGCAGTTCGATCACCGTGGCCTGCACCGAGACGTCCAGCGCGGCGGTTATTTCGTCGCAAATCACCAGTTCCGGGCGGGCGGCGAAGGCGCGCGCAATGGCCACACGTTGCTTTTGTCCGCCCGATAACTCGTGAGGGTGGCGGCTGGCAAAGTCTTCGGGCAGACGCACTTCACGAAGGAGTCGGGCAATGGCCTGAGCCTCCGTTTCGCCTTCGCTCAGGCCGTACAGGCGCAATGGTCGCGAAAGGATCTGACCGATGGTCTGGCGTGGGTTCAGCGACGCATCCGGGTGCTGAAAAATAATCTGCACTTTGCGTCGGTAATCGCGATCCATTTGCGCCGGGCCGGAAATCGGTTTGCCGTCGAAATACACAGCGCCGGTGAACGGCGTTAAACCGGTCAGGGCCTTGGCCAGGGTCGATTTACCCGAGCCGGACTCGCCGATGATGCCGAGAATCTCACCGCGCGCCATGTTCAGGTTCATATCGCGAGCACCCATTGAGGGCACCGACTTGCGCCGCAGCAGGCTGTCGAGCATGCCGGGCCGACCATAACGAACGTTGAGGTCGCTGACTTGCAGCAGCGGGGCGCCAATGGCTTTCTGTTCATCCAGCAGACGCTTGTCTGCGGCTGGTACGGCGGCCACCAGACGTTGCGTGTAAGGATCACTTGGGGCGCTGAAAATACGCCCGCCACGTGCCTGTTCGACGATGCGTCCCTGATTGAGGACGCAAACCCGGTCCGCGACTCGCGACACTAAAGCCAGATCATGGGAGATATAAAGAGAAGCAACGCCCGTTTCTTCGCGCAGGCGGCGGAACAACTGCAGGATCTGCGCGGAGCTGATCACGTCAAGGGCCGTGGTCGGCTCATCGAAAATCAGACACTGGGGGCGACACGCGAAGGCTGTCGCAATCAGCACGCGTTGCTTCTCACCACCGGACGCTTCGTGAGGGAAGCGCTTCATCATGGCGGCCGGGTCTTTGAGGTCGACATCGGCCAGCAACTGCTCGCCCAAGGCCCAGGCCTCGCGATAGCCCAGGTTTCGGTGTCGGGTGAGCACTTCGACCACTTGCTCGCCAAGGCTGAGCGTCGGGTTGAGCGAGGCGCTCGGGTCTTGAAAAATCATCCCCAAACGTCCGCCACGCAGCTTTTCTACCTCACGTTGAGGCATCTGCAGCAGGTTCTCGCCCTGTAGGCTGATGCTGCCGCCAAGCTCCCGAGCGTTGCCAGCCAGATACCGCATGATCGCCCAGCCAAGGGTGGTCTTGCCTGAACCGGACTCACCGACCAGACCGACGACTTCGCCTGCCGCGACGCTGAAATCAATATTTTGCAAAACGTGCAGGGCGCCCGTGGGCAATTGATAGTCGAGGCTGTAATCAGCCACTTGCAAGACGGTACTCATGAGCGCTGCCCCTTGGGATTAAGGGCATCGCGCAAGCCATCGCCCAACAGATTGAAACCGATCGCAATGATCGCGATCGCCAGGCCTGGCATCAGCATCATCCACGGTGCCTGGAAGAAATAGCGGCGGGCTTCGGCAACCATCAGGCCCCATTCCGGCTGCGGTGGTTGCGCGCCAAGGCCGAGGAAGCTGAGCGTGGCGAACAGCATGATGGCGAAGGCCACGCGGATGGTTGCTTCGACGATGATCGGCGCCACGATATTGGGCAGCATTTCCCGCACGACGATGTAGCCCGTGGATTCACCACGGGCAATCGCCGCATTGACGTAGTCCTGACGGCGAGCAGCGAGGGCAACGCTACGAGCGATACGCGCCATGCCGGGAACGAAGGCAATGGTGATCGCCAGTACCGCGTTGAAGTCGCTTCTGCCCAGCGTGCTGACAATCAACAGTGCAAACAACAGGGTGGGGATCGACATCACCGCATCCAGCGTACGCATCAGTGCTTCGTCGATACGCCCGCCGAGGTAGCCGCTGACGGTGCCCAGCAACGCACCGATGAGCATGGCCATGACGGTGGCGAAAACAGACAGCGAAATCGTCGCCCGTGCGCCAATCAGCAAGCGACTGAAGATGTCTCGGCCCAACTGGTCGGTACCTAGCCAATGCACGAGACTGGGGGCTTTGTAGCGGGCAAGGATTGAAATGGCTTCCGGGTCGAACGGTGCCAGAGCCGGTCCTGCGACGACCAGTACCACGGCCAACAACAGGATCAGACTGCCGAGCAAGCCTTGCGGCGTGGTTAGCAGCCGGTAAAAAACATTACGCATATTGAATTCGCCGGTCGAGATAGGCATAGGTCAGGTCAGCCACGAAGTTGACCAGGCAATAGGTAGCAGCAAGGATCAACACACCGCCCTGAATGGCCGGCAAGTCACGGGCGGCAACGGCCACCAGCAGTTCACGGCCGATACCGGGGATGTTGAAAATCTCTTCGACCACCACGATGCCGCCCAGCAGGTAGCCCACGTCCAGAGCGACGATGGTGATCGTCGGCAGCAAGCCATTGCGCAGTGCGTGCCGCAGTAATACCCGCCGCCGCGTCAGGCCTTTGAGACGTGCCGCGCGTATATAGTCGGTTTCCAGGACGTCGACCATCTCCGAGCGCACCATGCGCGAGACATGGGCAACCATGATCATCGACACCGTTAGCGTCGGCAGGATCAAGTGGCGAATACTCTCGCCAACGTTGTCACCCAGTGGCACGTAACCGGTCGCTGGCAGCAATTGCCAGACATCGGCAAACAGCAGTATCAGTAATGTGGCGGTGACGAATTCCGGCAACGAAACGCCGATATACGACAACACGCCGATGATCAGGTCCACCGGGCGACCGCGACGCACAGCGGCAATGATCCCCAAGGGAATTGCCACCGCCAGCATCAACAGCAGCGAGCAGCCTGCCAGCAACAATGAGCGGCCCAGCGCATCGACCAGCGAGCCGAGCACGGGCTGGCCATTGCGCATTGACACACCCAGATCGCCTTGCAGAACCGCCATCAACCAGCGGCCGAATTGCAGCCATGCGGGTTGATCCAGACCGAGTCTGGCGCGCAGTGCAGCCAAGGCTTCGGGCGTGGCGCTCTGGCCGAGCAACGTCACCGCGGCATCTGCCGGGAGTATCTGCGTGATGGCAAAGACCAGCAGTGAAACGATCAGCAAGGTGTACACGACCAACAGCAAACGCTTGGTCAGATAAGCAGCAGTCACGGGTTTATCCTCGGTTCATCCACGCTTGGGAGCGCTGTCGTCCAGCCAGGCCTGATCGAGACGGAATACCGCGCCGCGCGGGTGCAGTTGATAGCCTTGAACGTACTTGCGTTGAGCTGCCAATACATCGAAGAACGTCGGAATCAGCGACGGCACCTGCTCGTACATCAGCTTCTGCGCGGTGGCATACAGCGCTGCGCGTTTGACCGGGTCGTCAGTACCGCGGGCAGCCGCGACTGCAGCGTCGAATTCGGCGTTGTTCCAGCGGGTTTCGTTCCACGCCGCGTCTGACGTGTACAACAGCGAGAACAACGCATCGGCTGAAGGCTGCATGTTGTAGAAGCCGACGTAGAAGTTGCCTTTCTTCCAGACCTGATCCAGATAAGTACTGTTGGCCATGGTTGCGACGTTGATATTGAAGCCCGCTGGCCTGGCCATTTCGCGCACGGTAATCCCCAGTTGGGTGCGCGTGGAGGGTTTGTCCGAGGCCACAAGGGTGATGTCCAGACCGTTGGGGTAACCGGCATCGGCCAGCAGTTTTTTCGCTTTTTCAATATTCGCTTCGCGCAGTGGGATATCCGCGTGGTAGCGGTAAGCGGCATTGAGCGGGGTGTCGTTACCGGGTGTGCCGAAGCCTTCAGCCACAAAGTCCACGAGCGCTGCGCGGTCGACGCACAGAGACAGCGCCTGGCGCACGCGCACGTCATTGAAGGGCGGCTGATCGCACGCCATGTTGATATTCAGGAACTGACCAGAGGCGACGCGCAGGCCTTCGACGCCGTTCGCTTCACTGAGACGGTTGAACTCGGTGGCTTGCGCAGAAAGCATCAGGTCGATATCGCCAGAGATCAATGCCGAGCCTTCCGAGGATGGATCGGGATAAACACGGATTTCCACGCGGTCCAGGTGCGGACGCTGCGGGTCATAGAAGTGCTCGTTCCGGGCAACCACCACCATACGCTCCGGCTCGAACGACACCAGTTTGAACGGGCCTGTGCCGATTGCTTCGCGGGACAGACGCGCCAGATCGCCCTGAACGATGGCTGCCGGGACGATCTTGGCGTCCGGGTAAGCCAGGCTTACCGGCAAGTCGGCGTAAGGCGCGTTGGTGGTGAGCTTGACCCGCAGGTCATCGAGCGCTTCGACTTTTTGAATCGGACCGATGTTACGCAGGCCGGGCGAAGCCGTTTTAGGATCGAGGATCGCTTGCAGGCTGGCGGCGACATCCTTGGCGGTGCAAGCGCTACCGTCGTGGAATAGCACATTGCTGCGCAAGGTAAAGGTCCACTCGGTGAGGTCGTCGCTGTGGGTCCAGGATTCTGCCAGATCGGGTTCAGCCTGCATGTCCGGGCTCAGGCGGGTCAGACCGTTATAAAGCAGCTCGCTGAGTAGATACTCGGGGTTGATCCGCGCCAGTAGCGGGTTGAGCATGCCGACCGCCTGGTCGACGCTGATGCGCAACGTGCCACCCTTGCGCGCTGCGGCAGCAGCCCAGAGTGTGCCGGAAAACGGCAGCATGGCGGCACCGGTGACGATGGCGGAGGTGGTCAGGAAACGACGGCGGTTGAGCCTGAAAACTGTATTCATGGCAATACTTCACTTAGCGATGAGTGGGCGTAGGGCAGCCAGGTAAAACAACGCCGATAACCAGTCTTGATGCCAGTCTTCGGGGCTTACGGTCCTTAAGAATCCGAGTGTTCAGCCGGGCAGGACGGGGTGAAGTCGGCTGCCAGGTAAGCGAGGATAGATTGCGCCAGGGCGATCAGGTCGCTGCGCGTGGTGTATTCGTCGGCGGCATGGATTCGGCTTTCCGGACGAATCAGCCCGCCGAGGAGAATTTCCTGTATGCCAGCTTGCTGCACCCAGCCCATGTCCGAGCTGCTCGATGAGCCATAACATTGAAATTGTTCCGGGGTGAAGCCAAAGCCGACTCCCAGCGCCGCCTGCCAGCGTGGCCAGTGCGGACCGGTAGGGTCGGCCACCGGCGCGAGATGGCCGATCACTTCGTGTTCGACGGACAACGCTTCGGTATCCGCCATCGCGCGATCGATGCAATTTTGCAGCTCAGCCATGACCTGTTCGAATGGCTCTTGCGGCGCGTAGCGACGATTGATCAGGATCTCGAACTGTGCCGGGACGGTTGAGCCTTTGCTGCCACCGTGGGCGGCGGCCAGGGTCATGCGGGAAATCAGCGGGGCCCCGTTGTAGTGCGGCGGTGCGGGCATTGGCCAGGCGCGCAGTTGTACTTCGTGCTTGAGGCTGTGCAGTGCGTTAAGCAGCGGCAGGCTCTGTTCAATGGCGTTGATCGCATTGACCGGCTCACCCGAATGCGACGATCGCCCTTTGACCGTAATTTTCAGGTCGATACTGCCAAAGCAACCGGCCCATACCCGTGGTGCCGCGCCGCCGTTGAAGCTGAGGATATGACCTTCTACCAATTGCTGTTCAGCCAGATACCGTATGCCGGGGTAAAGTCCGCCTTCTTCGTCAGTGCAGAGCAGCAGCGCCGGGCAATAGCGCAATGGCAGGTTGAAGCGTTGTGCTGCGCGCAGTGCGGCCAGGGTGGAGGCGATGCTGCCTTTCATGTCAGCGGTACCGCGTCCGACCAGCTTGCCTTCGACTTCGGTCAGTTGCAGCGGTGGCTGTGTCCAGCCGTCACCCGGCGGAACAGTGTCGACGTGGAAGTACAGGCTGCAGACTTCCAGATCGCCAGGCTGGCGGGCGATGAGATTGACGCGGTCGCCATGCGCCTCACCGCTGCGGGTTTGCCAAAGCGCCTCAGGCACCGTGACCCGTTGAGTGTTCAGGCCCAATGGAGTAACCAATTCATCCATGAGGTCGGCAAACGCACCGTAGCCTGCCCCCGGAGGAAAACAGGTGTCCACGGCGATCATTCGTTGCAGATCATCAACTAGCGAATCATGATCCGCCTCGATCGACTTGAGTGCCTGATTCAACGCCGCCTTCGTCGTCATTTTTTGCTCTCGATGTATTTCTATATAGTTTATAGTTAAGTATCCACGCACGGCCCGTCAAGGAAAAAAGATGACAGATAGCAATTCGCCGCCCGCAGCAGGGAATTTCTCGCGGCTGAGCGAGAATGACAGCGCGCCTTTATATGAGGTGGTCAAACGGCACATCTCTGAAGCGATCCTCCTCGGCGAGTGGAGCAGCGGCACCGTGATACCCAGCGAGAATGCATTGGCAGCTGACTTTGGTGTTTCGGTCGGCACAATCCGCCGCGCGTTGGCCGAGCTGGTGTCAGAGGGCATGCTGATGCGTCGGCGCAAGACCGGCACCGTGGTGACTGGCTGGGCGCCGTTGCACAACCTGCGTTATTTCTTCCAGTACTTCCGTTTGCATAACAAGGAAGGATCGCTGCTGAAGTCGCGCACAGTGCTGCTGGATTACCAGCTGGGGGAGGCGAATGCGAAGGATGCCGAGAAGCTGTTGATCGAAGAGGGCAGCCCGGTCTATCGCTTGCATCGTTTGCGCAGCATCGATGGCGTGCCCGCGATGCACGAGCAATTCACGATCGTGGCAAGCAAAGTGCCGGATTTCCCCGGACCGGAAGAACTGCCGGAACTGCTCTACCGCTACCTGTTGGAGCAATACGGTCTGCGTGTCGCCGCAGTGCGGGAACAGCTGACGGCGGGTCTGGCGAATGACGAGGATTGCCGATTGCTGGAGCTGACAGCGCCGCATGCGGTGATGATCATTGATGCGGTGTCATTCGATCAGGCTGCCACGCCGGTGATGATGACCCACCAGCGCGCGAGCACCGAGCATTTCATGTACGTCAATGAAATTCGTTAGGAGAGCCTGGGCTGTCTTACGGCGAACAATGACCGCGTAGGTGTTGCCAAAGGCTGCGATAGCGGTATGTGAGGATGAACGCTTCGCAGCCTTCGGCAGCTCCTACAGAAAATGCGTTCCAATTCAGATGTGCGTTGCTGATAAACGCGGCCGGTGAATACCTTTGATCCTCAAGCGATTTCGAGCTTTTGTTCATGCGCAGTGACCTGCTGACACAGCTCGATAATCTGCTCTCGCATCCAGCGATTGGCCGGATCCTGATCGGTGCTTTCATGCCAGTACAGATGCGTTTCCACGGGGGGAACGTCGTTTACCGGCAGCTGGAAGTAGCGCAGGTCGTGACGTTTGGCGAACCGCTCCGGGACGGTCATGACCATATCAGTCTGTTGCAGTACCTGGGAGGCCATCAGGTAATGCTGCGAGCGCAGGGCAACCTTGCGCTGGATGCCCATTTTGCCTAGCGCCAGATCCACATAACCCAGTCCACTTCGACGACTGGAAATATGAATGTGCGACAGCGACAGGTAATCATCCAGCTTGAAAGCGTCTTTGGTTGCCAGCGGATGACCCTTGCGCATGGCGCAGACGTATTTGTCCGCCATCAGCTTGACGTGGCGTACCTGTGGGTCGGTATTGAGCGGGGCATCCACGGCAAAATCCAGGCGCCCGGCAGCCAGCTCCTTGGTCATCTCGCGACGTTTCGACAGAAAACTCTCGATGGTGACCTGGGGAGCCTGGCGACGCAGGCGCTGAAACAGCGCGGGCAGGATCACCGCTTCGGTGAGGTCAGTCATGCTGATTCGATAATTTTTCACCGCCTGTAAAGGCGTGAAAATCCGGCTTTCCTGTACCGAGACCCTTAATAGAGACAGCGCATTTCGCACCGGTCCGATGATGTTCTGGGCCATCGGCGTGGGCACCATGCCTTGGGCGGTGCGCACGAACAGAGGATCGTTGAAGGTTTCCCGCAGTCGGGCCAGTGCGTTGGAGACCGCTGGCTGGGTGATACCGACGATTTGTCCGGCGCGAGTCAGATTGGCTTCGGTGTAGATCGCGTCGAAGACAATGAAAAGGTTGAGATCGACCTTGCTCAGGTTCATTCCGTGCGCCTCTTGTACTGTTCTTGTTTTGTCGCTTCCGTGGCGGAGCGTAGCCCGATCATATATCGGTTATGAATGTTTATACACGCTGAGAATAGGTTAGATAAATGTTGGGGGTAGGCCTAGCATCGTCACATGACCTTACAAACCTCATTCAGAAGGTAGCTGCTCATGGATTTTGCTTACTCCCCAAAGGTTCAGGAATTGCGCGAGCGCGTCACGGCGTTCATGGATAGCTACGTTTATCCTGCTGAACCGGTGTTCGAGCGGCAAGTGGCCGAGGGGGATCGCTGGCAGCCCACCGCGATTATGGAAGAGCTCAAAGCCAGGGCCAAAGCCGAAGGCCTGTGGAACCTGTTTCTGCCGGAGTCCGATCTGGGTGCAGGGCTGAGCAATCTGGAATACGCGCCTTTAGCGGAAATCATGGGCCGTTCATTACTGGGCCCCGAGCCTTTCAATTGCTCTGCACCTGACACTGGCAACATGGAAGTCCTGGTCCGCTATGCCAGTGAGGAACAGAAAAAACAGTGGCTCGAGCCGTTGCTGCGTGGGGAGATCCGCTCAGCCTTTGCCATGACCGAACCTGATGTTGCCTCGTCGGATGCCACCAATATGGCTGCCCGTGCCGAGCGTCAGGGTGATGAATGGGTCATCAACGGGCGCAAATGGTGGACGTCGGGTGCCTGCGATCCGCGCTGCAAGATTCTGATCTTCATGGGCCTGAGCAATCCCGATGGGCCGCGTCATGAACAGCATTCGATGATTCTCGTACCGACAGACACACCCGGGCTGAAAATTGTTCGTCCGTTGCCGGTGTTCGGCTATGACGATGCTCCACATGGGCACGCCGAAGTTGTCTTCGAAAATGTGCGGGTGCCTTATGAGAACGTGCTGCTCGGGGAAGGGCGTGGCTTTGAAATCGCCCAGGGGCGCTTAGGGCCGGGGCGTATTCACCATTGCATGCGTTCGATCGGAATGGCTGAGCGAGCGCTGGAATTGATGTGCAAACGTGCGATCAGTCGCGAGGCATTCGGGCGGCCGCTGGCGCGGTTGGGGGGGAACGTCGACAAGATTGCCGATTCCCGGATGGAGATCGACATGGCGCGCCTGCTCACATTGAAGGCGGCCTACATGATGGACACGGTGGGTAACAAGGTCGCGAAAAGCGAAATCGCCCAGATCAAAGTCGTCGCGCCTAACGTGGCCTTGAAGGTCATTGACCGAGCGATTCAGATTCACGGTGGCGCAGGGGTGTCCAACGATTTCCCGCTGGCGTACATGTACGCCATGCAGCGTACGTTACGTCTGGCCGACGGCCCGGATGAAGTACACCGGGCGGCGATTGGTAAGTTCGAGATTGGCAAGTACGTACCGAAAGACATGTTGCGGGGCTGAGCTGTCTATGAGTTAGAACGCGGTCTAACTGTGGGAGCAGTGCTTCCCCCGCGATAAGCATAGGTATGTAAACAACTTTCATGCCGCAATTCTTGTGTACATATCCGTTACCGCTGTCACTGCTGATATTGGTTGCGCTTTTACAGCGCCTCACTTTTGAAAGGAGCCCAAAAGTAAGCAAAAGGCTCATGCCCCACCACTGGGAGCCTCGCCTAGGCTCGGGATGCCCGCCCGCAGATCCAGAACCGTGGGCCGCCGCAACGGGCCATCCATGGCCCAATGCGGGTAACCCGGCGTCCTGCCGGGTTACCCACGCTTCAGAATCTGCGTCCGGCCTGCGTGGTTTAACGGGGCGCCTGAGATCAAAATCAAAAGCAGCGGTTTCACCGCGGAACGGTAGGAGCGAACTTGTTCGCGAGACCTCACCACAACCAACGCATTCGACATCTGACACACCGCGTTGCAGCCTTCGGCAGCTTCTACTGAACGCCTGAAAGCTCACACAACCAA
>NZ_LOHF01000001.1:268698-438411 GCF_002158995.1 Pseudomonas caspiana
TATGCCGAGCGACAGCGAGGCACCTAGTGGTGGGGTAAGAGCGTTTTGCTTACTTTTGCGCCCCAAAAGTGAGGCGCCGTAAGGGCGCAACCAATATCAGCCGTGACAGCGGTTACGGATATGTACACAAGAATTGCGACATGAAAGTTGTGTACATCGCTTATCGCGGGCAAGCCCAGCTCCCACAGGACTGCATTATCAGTTCAATCCCTGAGGATTACTGCTCACTCCTCATACCCCAGATTCGGCGCCAGCCAGCGCTCGGTTACGCTCAGGTCCTGACCTTTGCGCGCGGCGTAGCTTTCGACCTGATCCTTGTCGACCTTGCCCACGGCGAAGTACTGCGCCTGCGGGTGGGCGAAGTACCAGCCGCTGACCGCCGCTGCCGGGAACATGGCGTAGTGTTCGGTGAGGAACACGCCGCTTTTGCCCGGCTTGCCGTCCGGCATCGGGTCCAGCAGTTCGAACAGGGTGCCTTTCTCGGTATGGTCCGGGCAGGCTGGATAGCCGGGAGCAGGGCGTATGCCTGCGTATTGCTCTTTGATCAGCGCATCGTTGTCCAGTTGCTCATCCTTGGCATAACCCCAGTGCTCTTTACGCACTTGCTGGTGCAGCCACTCGGCGCAAGCTTCGGCGAGGCGATCGGCAAGGGCTTTGACCATGATTGCGTTGTAGTCATCGCCCGCATCCTGATAGGCCTTGGACACTTCTTCAGCGCCAATGCCCGCAGTGGTGATGAAGCCGCCCACGTAATCAGTGATGCCGCTGTCTTTCGGCGCAACGAAGTCAGCCAGCGAGAAGTTCGGCTTGCCGTCGGTCTTGATGATCTGCTGACGCAAGTGATGCAGCGTCGCCAGTGGCTGGCCGTCGTCGCCGTAGACTTCCAGGTCGTCATCATTCACCTGATTGGCCGGCCAGAAGCCAAACACGGCGCGGGCGCTGATGAGTTTTTCGTCGATCAGCTTGCGCAGCATTTGCTGGGCATCGGCGAACAATGACGTGGCGGCCTCACCGACCACTTCGTCAGTCAGGATGCGTGGGTACTTGCCTGCCAGATCCCAGGAGATGAAGAACGGCGTCCAGTCGATGTATTCGGCCAGCACGTCCAGATCGATATTTTCCAGCACCTTGGCACCGGTAAACGTCGGCTTCACCGGATTGTAAGCCGCCCAGTCAAACTGCGGCTTCTTGGCAACCGCTGCGCCGTAGCTCAGGCGTTCGGTGCGGGCGCTGCGAGCAGAAGTGCGCTCGCGAACCTCGACGTACTCAAGACGGGTTTTCTCGATGAAGGCCGGTTTCAGCTCTTTGGACAGCAGTTGCGTCGCCACGCCAACAGCACGAGAGGCGTCCGTCACGTAGACCACGGCATCGTTGCTGTACTTGGGCTCGATCTTCACCGCCGTGTGGGCTTTGGAGGTGGTCGCGCCGCCGATCATCAGAGGCAGGTGGAAGTCCTGACGCTGCATTTCCCGGGCAACATGAACCATTTCATCCAGCGACGGAGTAATCAGGCCCGACAGGCCAATGATGTCGCACTTCTGTTCTTTGGCAACTTGCAGGATTTTCTCTGCTGGGACCATCACGCCCAGGTCGACGATGTCGTAGCCGTTACAGCCCAGCACCACGCCCACGATGTTCTTGCCGATGTCGTGCACGTCGCCCTTCACCGTAGCCATGAGGATCTTGCCCTTGGCTTCCGGCTTGTCACCTTTTTCCAGCTCGATGAACGGAATCAGGTGGGCAACTGCTTGCTTCATTACGCGGGCGGACTTGACCACCTGCGGCAGGAACATTTTCCCCGAACCGAACAAGTCACCGACGATGTTCATGCCGGACATCAGCGGGCCTTCGATCACCTCGATCGGGCGGGCGAAGGACTGACGGGACTCCTCGGTGTCTTCAACGATGTGCGTCGTGATGCCTTTGACCAGCGCGTGTTCCAGGCGCTTGTTCACCGGCCAGCCGCGCCACTCTTCGGTTTCCGCTTCTTTAACGCTGCCATCGCCCTTGAACTTGTCGGCAATGGCCAGCAAGGCGTCGGTACCATCTTCGGTGCGATTGAGTACGACGTCTTCAACACAGTCGCGCAATTCGGCCGGAATCTGGTCGTAGATTTCCAGCTGCCCGGCGTTGACGATACCCATGCTCAGGCCGTTACGGATCGCGTACAGCAGGAACACCGAGTGAATCGCTTCCCGTACCGGGTTATTGCCGCGGAACGAGAACGATACGTTGGACACACCGCCCGACGTCAGTGCATAGGGCAGTTCATCGCGGATGTAGGCACAGGCATTGATAAAATCGACTGCGTAGTTGTTGTGCTCTTCGATACCGGTGGCGATGGCGAAGATGTTCGGGTCGAAGATGATGTCTTCCGGGGGGAAGCCAACTTCATTGACCAGAATATCGTAGGAGCGTTTGCAGATTTCTTTCTTGCGCGCTTCGGTATCGGCCTGACCGGCTTCGTCGAACGCCATGACCACAACCGCAGCACCGTAGCGCTTGCACAGCCTGGCGTGGTGAATGAACTGCTCGACGCCTTCCTTCATGCTGATGGAGTTGACGATGCCTTTGCCCTGGATGCACTTGAGGCCGGCTTCGATCACTTCCCATTTGGAGGAGTCGATCATGATCGGCACCCGGGAGATGTCCGGTTCACCGGCTATCAGGTTGAGGAAGGTCACCATGGCCTTCTTCGAATCCAGCATGCCTTCGTCCATGTTGATGTCGATCACCTGGGCACCTGCTTCGACCTGTTGCAAGGCGACTTCCAGGGCTTCGGTGTAGTTATCTTCACGGATCAGGCGGGCAAAGCGGGCGGAACCGGTGATGTTGGTCCGCTCGCCGACGTTGACGAACAGCGAGTTGCGATCGATGGTGAACGGCTCAAGACCGGACAGGCGACAGGCTTTCGGGATGTCCGGGATTTGTCGCGGCGCATAACCGGCGACGGCTTCGGCGATAGCCTTGATGTGCCCCGGTGTTGTACCGCAGCAGCCGCCGACAATGTTCAGGAAGCCGCTTTGGGCGAATTCTTCAATGATTTTTGCTGTCTGGCTTGGCAGTTCGTCGTATTCGCCAAACTCATTGGGCAGGCCCGCGTTAGGGTGCGCGGATACATAAGTGCTGGCCTTGTTCGACAGCTCTTGCAGGTAAGGGCGCAGATCGCTGGCGCCCAGCGCGCAGTTCAAGCCCACCGAGATCGGTTTTGCGTGGGCTACCGAGTTCCAGAACGCTTCAGTGGTTTGCCCGGACAGGGTACGTCCGGAGGCATCGGTGATGGTCCCGGAAATCATGATCGGCAATTCGAAGCCGATCTCTTCGAAGACGCCCTGCACGGCAAAGATCGCGGCCTTGGCGTTCAGGGTATCGAAAATGGTTTCGATCAGGATCAGGTCCGCGCCGCCTTCGATCAGACCACGTGTCGCTTCGGTGTAGTTTTCCACCAGCTCATCGAACGTGACGTTGCGATAACCAGGGTTGTTGACGTCCGGGGACAGCGAGCAGGTGCGGCTGGTCGGGCCGAGAACACCCGCGACGAAACGCGGCTTGTCTGGCGTTTCCAGGGTCTTGGCATCGGCGACTTTACGCGCCAGCCGAGCGCCTTCGACGTTCAGCTCGTAAACGATCTCTTCCATACCGTAGTCGGCCTGGGAAACCTGGGTGGCGTTGAACGTGTTGGTCTCGAGAATATCGGCACCGGCGTCCAGATAGGCCTTTTCGATAGCGCCGATCACATCCGGGCGCGTCAGCACCAGCAGGTCATTGTTGCCCTTGACGTCGCTTGGCCAGTCGGCAAAACGCTTGCCGCGATAGTCTTCTTCCTCAAGGCGATAGCTCTGGATCATGGTGCCCATGCCACCGTCAAGGATCAGGATCCTCTGCTGAAGAGCTTGCTGGAGAGCATGAAGACGGGCGGTGCGATCAGACATAGGGCTACCTGGAAAAGATCGATACAGAAAGGTCGAAATGATAGCAAACCCGAACGGTTTTGGTGTTGATAACACTTTGGTATGAATATCGCTCATGTTGGCGTGCGATATCCTCTGTAGAATTGCTGCGTTTTTTTACCTTTCTCGACCTTTTGGACGCTGGATATGCCGTATCGCTTCTTAATAAGCATCGCTGTGTTGTTGATCGGCATGTCTCAGGCCCAAGCGGTCGACCAGCCTGTGCAGCCGAACATTTCCTATGTTCGGGATATTCAGCCAATCCTTACCGAGAAGTGCGTGGCCTGTCATGCCTGCAACGACGCGCCATGCCAGTTGAATCTGGGGGCCGGGGAGGGCGTTGCTCGAGGCGCCAGCAAGATTCCGGTGTATGAAGGCGATCGCAGCGTTGCTCAGGCGCCCACCCGTTTGTTCATCGATGCCAATGGGCCGAAAGCCTGGGAGAGCAAGGGTTTTTACTCGGTGCTCGACGCCCAGGGAAGCCAGGCTGCATTAATGAGCAGAATGCTCGACCTGGGACGTAACGCACCGCTCGAGCCGAATGCGAAGATCCCGCCTGAAATCGTGCTGGGCCTGAATCGTGAAAACCTCTGCGCCCAGCCGGGGGAGTACAACGCATATGCCCAGGCGCACCCCAAAGAAGGTATGCCGCTGGCCGTCGCCGGGTTGAGCGACGCTGAGTACGAGACCCTGCAACGCTGGTTCGCTGCGGGCGCTCCGGTGGATGACAAGGCGCAAAGCCCCTCAATCAGTGAATTGTCGCAGATTGCCGAGTGGGAAGCTTTGCTCAATCAGCCAGGTTCGACTCAGGCGCTGGTGGGCCGCTGGTTGTACGAGCATCTGTTCCTCGCGCACATCTATTTTGCAGGCGGTGAGCCGGGGCATTTCTTTCAGTGGGTGCGCTCGCGCACGCCGAGCGGTCAGCCGATCGATGTGATAGCCACCCGCAGGCCGAACGACGATCCGGGAAGCGACTTCTATTACCGTCTTGAACAAGTCAAAGGGGTGATCGTTCACAAGACTCACATCACCTACCCGCTTGGCCCGCAGAAGATGGCCCGGGTCAAGCAGCTGTTCTACGGCAACGATTGGCACGTGGATTCGTTGCCAGGGTACGGCCCGGGGCGTCGTGCCAATCCGTTCGAAACCTTCGAGGCGATTCCTGCGGTCGCGCGTTATCAATTCATGCTGGATAACGCGGAATACTTCGTCCGCACGTTTATTCGCGGACCTGTGTGTCGCGGGCAGATTGCTACTGACGTGATTCGCGATCAGTTCTGGGTGATGTTCCAGGAGCCAGCCCACGACCGCTATATCTTCGATGCACGGTATCGCGGTCTGGCGACACCCTTGCTGGCCATGCCGGGGCAAAACGATGATGTGGGCAGTGTACTGAGCTTGTGGCACAGCTACAGAGACAAGCGCAACGAATATGAAGACCTGCGCCGCGACAGCTACGCCGACATGCCGCCCCCTGGCTGGGCGACATTATGGGCTGGCAACGATAACGCCTTGTTGACCGTCTTCCGCCACTTTGACAGTGCGTCGGTCAATAAAGGCCTGATCGGTGAAGTACCGCAGACGTTATGGCTGTTCGATTTCCCGCTGCTGGAGCGCACGTATTATCAGTTGGCGGTGAACTTCGATGTTTACGGCAACGTGTCGCATCAGGTTCAGACGCGGCTTTATTTCGACCTGATCCGCAATGGCGCCGAGGTTAACTTCTTGCGTCTGATGCCGGCCAACAAACGTGACGATATCTTGAGTGACTGGTATCGCAACGGCGGCAAAGTGAAGATGTGGCTCGACTATCAGAGCATCGACAATGACACGCCAAGCGGCATGAAACTGGACGAGAAGGATCCGAAACGCGATTTCGCCCTGAAGCTGGTAGAGCGTGCAGGTACGTTGAATGCTGCGCCGGACCCAATCAATCGCTGTTCAGGCGCTTACTGTTCGCGGGCGGGTATCAGTGACACTTTCGCTCAGGTCGAGCAGTCGCTGAGCCATCTCACTGGACGCCCGGCGGCAGGGTTGAAGGTTATTGATTTTTTGCCTGAAGCAACGATGCTGCGTATTGAAGATGGCACTGGCAAACGAACGATGTACAGCATGCTGCGCAACCGGTCCCATACCAACGTCGCGTTCTTGCTGGGTGAGTCCTATCGTTACCAGCCCGGCCTGGACACGTTGACGATTTATCCGGGGGTGTTGGCGAGCTACCCTAATTTCATGTTCAACGTGCCTGCCAGTCAGGTGCCTGAGTTTGTTCAGCTCATGCAGCAAGCCCGGCATCAGCAGGAGTTTGAGAAGATTGTTGAACGTTGGGGCGTGCGCCGTAGTAATCCGCAGTTCTGGGCGTACTTTCATGACCTGACTCGCTATATTCAGGAAACCGATCCTGTCGAGGCGGGGGTGATGGACATGAATCGGTACGAGAATCTGTAGATTTGCGCCGTCCTTATTGGGCAAGCCTCGCTCCCACATGAGATCGCATTTCTCATGTGGAAGATTCTATGTTGGCCCGGAAGCCGACGTGGGACCGGCTTTAGTCGGGAAGGCGGTATTTCTAACGATAGAGCTGTACTGCATGTACGAGCCTCTTCCCGGCTAAAGCCGGTCCCACGTCATCAGTGAATGCTGCACACCATGCTCCACATGGCCCGCAGCCATCTACCGCTGACCGGAAATCTCATTTTTTCATGACCTTTTAGGAACTATCACGGTCCGACCCCGTGAGTGTCCTTGTGCATGCTGATGTTTTTGCGGCCCTGGATTGTTGTTAAAAGAGGCAATGAGGTTTGTGATGTTGATTTCGGTTCAAGCCCTGCGGGCACTCGCCGCGTGGGTCGTTGTGTGTCATCACTTCATGCAGATTTTTTTCAATTTCCACGCCAGCGGCCCGGTTGGCGACTTCTTCGTGACGAAGGGGGCAGTGGGGGTTGATATCTTTTTCGTCATCAGTGGCCTGGTGATCTTCCTTTCTACTCAGAACAGTGAAATGCCTGCCAGCCGCTTTATGCTCAATCGCATTATCCGGATTGTCCCGGCGTACTGGTTCTACACCGCAGCCATGGGCTTGCTACTGGTGTTTGCAGCGCCGTTGCTGCCTCACCAGGTGATCAATTGGCAGACGTTCATGCTGTCGCTGTTTTTCATCCCGGCAGAGAATCCTGGCGGCTATGGCTTGTACCCCACGCTGAACGTAGGCTGGACGCTTAATTACGAGATGTTCTTCTATCTATTGTTCTCCACGGTTTTCCTGTTCAAGCAGCGTCATCGACCCTTGATTGTGGCTGCAGCGCTGTTTGCGGTGTGTGAGGTGCTGGCGCGTTCCGGGCTGATCAGCCGTTTCTACGGCAACGACATCATTTATGAGTTCTTGCTGGGCATTGGCATCGGCATCATTTATCGCAAGGGCTGGATCAAAGAAGGGTTCTGGCTACCGTTGCTGGGTATCGCCACAGGACTGGTGGTCATTTATCACTTGGGTGCTGATCAGCAGCGGTTGCTTAACTGGGGCCTGCCAAGTGCATTGATTGTGCTGTCGTGCATCGCCATGGAACCGGTATTCAGGGGTAACAAGGTTCTCAAAGTGCTGGGTGACTGTTCCTACTCGGTCTATCTGCTCCATGTTCTGGTGCTGTACGGCGGCTGGCTCGCCTCGCAACACTACGACCTCAATCCCTATCTGGTTTTCGCTATCTGCGTACCGGTCATCGCGCTGGGTGCATGGATCAGTTATGAATGGCTGGAGAAGGGCCTTTACCGGCGCATGAAAGGTTGGCTGGACGAAAGACGCGCCAGAAATGCTTCTCAAGCGCTTTCCTGACAAAAACACTAGGACTTTGTACGAAGCTGGGGATTGGCGTAAACTGCCCGCACGTCTGCGAGGAATTTTCATGACCGCTATTACAATTACCGATGCTGCCCACGATTACCTGGCCGATCTGCTGGAAAAGCAGAACACCCCGGGCATCGGCATCCGCGTGTTTATTACCCAACCTGGCACCCAGTACGCTGAAACCTGCATTGCCTACTGCAAGCCGGGCGAAGAAAAACCGGAAGACAAGGCCATTGGCCTGAAAAGCTTCACGGCCTGGATTGACGGCTTCAGCGAAAACTTTCTGGATGATGCCGTTGTTGATTACGCCACCGACCGCATGGGCGGCCAGCTGACGATCAAGGCACCCAACGCTAAAGTGCCAATGGTCAATGCTGATAGCCCGATCAACGAGCGCATCAACTATTACCTGCAAACCGAGATCAACCCAGGACTGGCCAGCCACGGCGGTCAGGTCACGTTGATTGACGTGGTTGAAGAGCAGGAACAGCACATCGCTGTTCTGCAATTTGGCGGCGGTTGCCAGGGTTGCGGCCAAGCTGACGTGACGCTGAAGGAAGGCATCGAGCGCACCTTGCTTGAGCGCATTCCAGAACTGCACGGCGTGCGTGACGTGACTGACCACACGCAGAAAGAAAACGCTTACTACTAAGCTGTTTGCTGCGCAGTATCAAAAGCCCCGACGTGTTCGGGGTTTTTTGTGTGATCGGGATACCTGAGCATGCTGCGGTTATAAGTTGGAATGCTAATCCTTTGTGGGAGCTGGGCTTGCCCGCGATGAGGTTGGTTAACTTTTAGATCGCGTCACCCTCATCGCGGGCGAGCCCGGCTCCCACAGTAAATTGTGCTTAACGCGTGCCCTCGTACTTCCTGAACAAATGCGCATGCCCGGCACGGTACAGCGATGACTCGCTGAATGCATCGCTGGACAGCACACGCCCCACCAGAATCAGCGCCGTGCGGCGAAAACCCTTCTCTTCAACCCTGGCTTCGATATCCGCCAGAGTGCCGACGACCCAGTCCTGATCCGGCCAGCTGGCGCGATGCACCACAGCGATCGGGCAATCTGCTCCGTAGTGGGGTGTCAGTTCGGCGACGATCTTCGACAGGTTATTGACCCCCAGATGAATCGCCATGGTTGCCTTGTGACGGGCAAGATCGGCCAGAGCTTCGCCTTCGGGCATCGACGTCTTGTCCGCGTAACGGGTCAGAACGACCGTCTGAGAAATATCCGGCAGGGTCAGTTCAGTCTCCAGCAACGCAGCACAGGCTGCAGTCGCCGTAACGCCCGGGATGATCTCGAACGGAATATTCAATTCACGCAAGTGGCGAATTTGCTCGCCAATAGCGCCATACAGGCTTGGGTCACCGGAGTGCACGCGGGCCACATCCTGGCCCTGTTCATGAGCAGATTTCATCAAGGCGATGATCTGTTCCAGGTGCAACTCGGCACTGTTGCTCACCTGAACCGCCTGGTGGCCTTCCAGAACGGCGGCAGGCACTAGCGAGCCTGCATAGATGATCACCGGGCAACTGCGGATCAGCCGCTGGCCTTTGACTGTGATCAGCTCAGGATCGCCGGGGCCTGCGCCGATGAAAAAGACCGTCATGAAGACTCCAGATGTGAAGGGGCAAAAATAGCGATTATCAGCGAATTGGCCGGGCAATGGCCAAAGCAAAAGTGGCTTGCGAGGATTTCTTGCGAGTTATCAGCAGCTCGGCAGCGCCTGACTGGCTTGCCGAAGCCAGCGCGGCGCTTTCTGCGATGCCATAGCAACCGGTGTATTCAAAGGCGATCTCTGAGCGATGACTGAGCTGCGACTCGTAGGCGGTCAATTGTTCCGGGCTGAAGAAACTCAACGGCAAATCAAGCTCAGTCGCTAATTCCAGCAGGCCTGGCTCCTGGCTTTTCAGGTCGATAGAGGCAAGGGCGCTGATGTCTTCACGGCGCAGATCATGACTTTCAAGGCTGCGCTCAATAAGCTCCAGCAGCGCCGCTGCGGAGCAACCACGTTGGCAACCCAAGCCTGCCACCAGGATCGGCCGCTTTTTATCAAACAACATATAACTCACTGAATTGAAATGTTTTTCTGTAGGAGCTCACGAGCATTGCGAGGCAGCGATGAGGGTGTATCTGGCGGGACGCCATCGCTGCCTCGCGGTGCTCATGAGCTCCTACAAGTCCAATGTTTGCTGCGAGACTGCTTATGTCAAACTTGCTCAAGATCAGGCAGGGTCGAGATCAGGATTGTTGCGACGGAACAGCCACGTGCTGATCAGCCCCATGGCGATCCAGAACACCGCGTTGGTCAGCAGCGAAGCCATCACGAATTGCGACTCCAGCGCTTCTGGTGCCAGGCTTTCATGGGTTTCAGGCTGCGGAGCGCCGATGAGGTGAGGCACTACCAGAATCGCAACGCCCAAGGCTTTCAAAAGCCAGTTCTGGGCAAAGACGATCAGCGCGAGAGCAACAGCCGTCGAGGCTGCCGTGCCGATCCACCAGATTTGTCGCTGATTGAGGTCCGCAGCAGCGGTGCCCGGCAGCTCAGGTGGCAGGCCCAGCGTTGGCGCCAGGGTAAACACGGCAAAACCGGCCAGCCCCCAGAACAGGCCTTGGGAGGTTTTGCCCGGCGCTCGCAAGGTGTACAGCGCAGCCAGCATCAGTGCGAAGCCGACCGCGACCACCAGATTGCCACCGGTGGTCGAGACGATGCGCTGCCAGCCGTCTTCCGGCGACCAGGCTTCGTCGTCATGCACGTGACCCGCCGGTGCGGCCTCGCCGTGAGCGTGCTCATGGACCTGCTCGGCAGGTGCGTTTTCATAGGTTTCAGCCTGCAGGATCAACGGCGTAATCCAGAAACTTTGCAGCAGGGTCAACAGCAGGGCGGCAAGCAGGCCAGTAAACCCGGCCGTTTGAGCGATTCGCTTGAACATGGCGTCAGGTCTCAATGGCAAGGAAAGGCGGCGCTGTGCCGGGTATCGTGGGCGGCATTGTGTACCGCTTCGATGTGGGAGAAACCGGCGAAGTACACAAGGCATGCGCCAAGAATCGCTGCGCTGATGGCGGCGGTCAGGCGTTGGCTTCGGGTGGTTGCAGTGCTGGCGGAATGGCTGGTTGTACTGATCGACATGGCGCTTCCCTCTGAATGTCGGCAAGCAGGCATGCGCAGCACTGTCCCGCTGACGAGTGTCAGGGGAGTGCAACTGCGCCCGCCCACCGCGGGTTCGTTATTTGTTTCATGTCGGGCCGGTCTCCGGGCTTGCGAGGGGGTGAGCGCTCGATGGCGTTCAACCTGCAAGAATCGCCTTCCCATGCCGTGATCGGCACAGTGGATCTGATTCTTCGCTCACTTACCGTTGCGGGGGCAGCGCCGGACTTGTACAGACCAAAGGCCTGAACGCACCGGTTTCCCGTTTCACCCTGTGAGGGGCACCCGTAACAAGGCGTGTAGGAGAGCACGCGCCTGCGGGGAACGTCAATCAGTTGATTGACCTGCCCGCAGTCACTGCGTAGCCTTGCAGGTTCGAGGTTCTCCAGCTGATCCAATGGCATGGAGCTAAGACGGGAACGCGGTCGATGCCGCGGCTGCCCCCGCAACTGTAAGCGGTGCTGATTTATCGCACAGTCTTTGCAAAGCCACTGCACAGCCTCTGTCTGTGCGGGAAGGCGCAATGACTGCCCCGGAGATACTCCAGGTGCGCCGCAAGCCAGGAGACCTGCCTCGATTCGGGCCTTGTGCCCGACGAATTCTCACTACAACCGGGCGGGGTGATCCGGTGGCGAATCGTATCTCTGTGGCTACACATCTGTGGCCACACAGGGTTTTCGTCCTGCTTGCCCGCCGTATTGCCAAAGGGCATCCGATGAAAACACTGGCCAAACTTCCCGTCACTATCGTTACCGGTTTCCTCGGTTCGGGCAAAACCACCTTGCTGCGCCACATGCTGGATAACGCTGAGGGCCGGCGCATTGCCGTGATCGTCAATGAGTTCGGCGAGCTGGGCATTGACGGCGAAATCCTCAAGCAATGCACCATCGGCTGCACTGAAGAAGAGGCGGTTGGCCGCGTTTACGAACTGGCCAACGGCTGCTTGTGCTGCACCGTGCAGGAAGAATTCTTCCCGGTCATGCGTGAACTGGTGGCACGGCGTGGCGATCTGGACCACATCCTCATCGAAACCTCCGGCCTGGCTCTGCCAAAACCACTGGTACAAGCCTTCCAGTGGCCAGAAATTCGTAATGCCTGCACCGTTGATGCGGTCATCACTGTCGTCGACAGCCCCGCAGTTCTCGCAGGTACGTTTGCTGCTTTCCCTGATCAGGTCGACGCACAGCGCAAGCTCGATCCGAACCTGGATCATGAATCGCCACTGCATGAGTTGTTTGCTGATCAACTGGCCAGCGCTGATCTGGTAATCCTCAACAAGTCCGACATGATCGACGCTGCCGGTCTGGCCGCCGTGCGTGCCGAAGTCTCCGAAGAGCTGCCGCCAGCGGTCAAGGTCATCGAAGCCAGCAGCGGTCGTCTGCCTATCAATGTCTTGCTGGGCCTGGGTGCTGAATCCGAACAGCATATCGATGGTCGCAAGACCCATCACGATCATCACGAAGGCGATGACCATGATGACCACGATCACGACGCGTTCGATTCCATTTCAATCAAACTGCCCGAAGCTGACGACAGTCTGTTGCTCGATGCACTGACCCAACTGGTCGTGCAGCACGGCATTCTGCGGGTCAAGGGTTTCGCCGCCATACCGGGCAAGCCGATGCGCTTGCTGATTCAGGGCGTGGGTACGCGTTTCGACAAGCACTTCGACCGCGCCTGGGGGGCTGACGAAGAGCGCGCCACTCATTTGGTATTGATTGGCCAGAAACTCGACGCTGCTGCGCTTGAATCCCAGCTGCGCGCTGCGCTAGCGGGTTGATTCATGCATCTGCTGAGAACCCAGCCCGGTGGTTTTGTACCGGACGACAGTATTGCCGACTTGGGGCAAACCCCCGCCGAGCTTGTGATTCTCTGCAGCGGTGATTCAAGCCTGGCACTGCTCGCCGAAGCGGCTCAGCAACTGCCGGACGATTACCCGAGCTTGCGTCTGGCTAACCCGATGCAGGTTCAAAACCACGCTTCGGTCGATCTCTATGTCGATGAGGTGCTGCGCCACGCCAAAGTGATTGTGATTTCACTGCACGGCGGGATCGGCTACTGGCGCTACGGCGTCGAACGCCTGATGGAGCTGGCAGCACGGGGCGTGCAAGTGATCATGGTGCCGGGTTGTGACCGCCATGACCCCGAGCTGACTGAGCGCAGCACTGCGCCCGCCGAGGATTGCCACCGCTTATGGCAGTTTCTGCGTCAGGGCGGCATGCACAACGCACTGGATTTCTACCGTTGTCTTGCTACTCGTATGCTGGATCGGGATTATCCGTGGTCCGAGCCAAAAGCCTTGCCGCGTACTGCGGTTTACCATCCCCAAGGCGTCAGCGCCGATCCTGAAATATGGTTCGCTGACTGGGTGATGGATCAGCCCGTCGTAGCGCTGCTGTTCTACCGTTCCCACTTGCAGGCCGCCAATACCGCGTTCATCGACGTGTTCTGCGCTCGTTTGCAGGCGCAAGGCTTGAACCCGTTGCCCATCGCCGTGGCCAGCCTCAAAGAGGCGGGTTGCATGACGGTGGTCGAGGATTGGCTGGACGATGTGGGCGCTGAGCTGATCCTGAATACCACAGGTTTTGCTCAGTCCAGCCCGGAAACCCCGCACCTGCGGCCCTTCAGGCGCAATGTGCCAGTGATTCAGGCGATTTGCGCCCAGGATAACGAACCTGGCTGGCGCGCCAGCGAGCAAGGCCTGGGTGCCCGCGATCTGGCCATGCACATTGCGTTGCCGGAGCTGGACGGGCGGATCATCAGTCGACCGATCAGCTTTAAGGATCTGGCCTGGCGCAGCGAGCGCAGTCAGTCGGATGTGGTCTGCTATCGCCCGCAGCCGGAGCGCATGGACTTTGTTGCTGAGCTGGCGCGTCGCTGGGTATTGCTTGGGCGTTTGCCGAACGCCGACAAGCGCGTTGCACTGATTCTGGCCAATTACCCCACCCGCGACGGGCGAATCGGCAATGGTGTCGGCCTCGATACGCCAGCGGCCGCACTTAATATCCTGCGTGCCATGCAGGGCGAGGGCTACCCGGTTGCCGGGTTGCCGGAAACCGGCACTGACCTGATTCACCAGTTGCTCGGCGGCGTGACCAATTATCTGGACAACGTTGATCTGCGTCCCTGTCACCAAAGCATGGCGCTCGATGAGTACACCGCGGCGTTTGAGCAATTGCCTCTGGCCAACCGTGAAGCGGTGATTGCCCGCTGGGGCGCGCCGGATAAAGACCCGATGTTCCGCAGTGGGCGGATGATGATTGCCGGGATCAGATTTGGCCTGACCTTTGTTGGTATTCAGCCCGCGCGGGGTTATCAGGTGGACGCCAGTGCGGTCTATCACGACCCTGATCTGGTCCCGCCCCATGGTTATCTGGCGTTCTATTTCTGGTTGCGTAAAGCCTACGGCGCACATGCGGTGGTGCATGTGGGCAAGCACGGCAATCTGGAATGGCTGCCGGGCAAGGGCGTCGGGCTGTCGGAGACTTGCTGGCCGGATGCGATTCTCGGCGCGATGCCAAACGTTTACCCATTCATCGTTAACGATCCGGGTGAGGGCGCTCAGGCAAAACGCCGCACGCAGGCGGTGATTATCGATCACCTTATGCCGCCGCTGACCCGGGCCGAAACCTACGGGCCGTTGCGCAATCTTGAGCTGCTCGCGGACGAGTACTACGAAGCACAGTTGCTTGATCCTCGTCGTGCTCTGGAACTGCAACGCGACATCCTCAAGCTGGTCCGCGAAACCCATATTGATCGGGAATTGGCGCTGGGTAATTCCTTACAGGATGAAGACGCCGCGATCTGGCTGCCACGGCTGGACACCTATCTGTGTGATCTGAAGGAATCCCAGATTCGCGACGGTCTGCATATCTTCGGTGAGTCACCCACCGGCCGCCTGCGTATCGATACCTTGCTGGCGTTGTTGCGTATTCCTCGAGGCGATGGCCGGGGCGCGCAATCGAGTCTGTTGCGGGCCTTGAGTAAAGCCTTTGAGCTGGGTTTCGACCCGCTGGACTGTGAGCTTGCCGAGCCCTGGCTGGCAGCCAGGCCGCCAGCGCTTCTCGCCATCAGCGCAGATCCATGGCGAACGGCGGGTGATACCCGCGAGCGTTTGGAGCTGTACGCTGCGTGGATGATTGAACAAGTAATCGACGATTTATATTTTGATATTCCTTTTGAAAACAAAGAGTTACTGGATATTGTTGATAGTTTAAAAGAAGTTGTGGCGCCGCGACTCGACGCATGTGGTCCGGCAGAGATTCAGGGTTTGCTGGATGCGCTACGCGGGCGCTTTGTACCCGCAGGCCCCAGCGGTGCGCCGAGTCGCGGGCGTATAGACGTGCTGCCTACCGGGCGTAACTTCTTTTCGGTCGATGTGCGAAATCTGCCCACCACCACCGCATGGCGTATTGGCTTCCAGTCAGCAAACTTGTTGCTGGAGAGGCACTTACAAGACAATGGTGATCATTTACGTCAACTTGGGTTGTCGGTTTGGGGCACCGCAACCATGCGCACGGGTGGCGACGATATCGCCCAGGCGATGGCGCTGATGGGGGTACGGCCGGTCTGGGCGACTGGCAGTCAGCGTGTCGATGACTTCGAGATTCTGCCGTTGAGCTTGCTGGATCGACCGCGTGTTGACGTGACGCTACGGGTCTCGGGTTTCTTCCGCGACGCCTTCGCCAACCTGATCCGCCTGTTCGACGCTGCGGTACAGGCTGTCGCTGCTCTGGACGAGCCAGACGACATGAACCCGTTGGCCGCCAAGGTTCGCGAAGAGCGTGCCGCGCTGTTGAAAAACGGCGTTGCTGATGACGAGGCTGCGCGTCAGGCAGGCTGGCGTATCTTCGGCGCCAAGCCCGGTGCTTATGGTGCGGGCGTGCAGGGCGCCATCGACGGTCGTTTATGGCAGAGCCGGGATGATCTGGCCGAGGTTTATCTGAACTGGGGCGGTTACGCTTATGGCGCGGCCGATGAAGGCACGCCCGCGCGTGAGCGCTTTGCGAAACGCTTGTCGCAGGTTCAGGCGGTGGTGCAGAACCAGGACAACCGCGAGCACGACCTGCTCGATTCGAACGACTATTACCAGTTCCAGGGTGGCATGCTCGCGGCCGCTGAAAGCCTCAGTGGCCAGAAGACCGCCAGCTACCATGGCGACCATAGCCAGCCGGACTTGCCGAAGATTCGTACGCTGAAGGAAGAGCTGAACCGGGTCATCCGCTCCCGGGCGGCGAATCCGAAATGGATCGACGGCGTCAAACGCCATGGTTATAAAGGCGCATTCGAGATGGCCGCCACTGTGAACTTCCTGTTTGCGTTCGATGCCACCACCGAATTGATTGACGACCATCAATATGCGCTTTTGGCCGATGCCTATCTGCTGGATCCGTCGACCCGGGAATTCATTCAGCAGCACAACCCTGATGCCTTGCGTGATATGACCGAACGTATGCTTGAAGCCCAGCAGCGTGGGCTATGGCAAGAGCCAGGTAATTATCGTGATGCGCTGGAAAGCCTGTTGCTGGATATAGAAGAGAGCTGATGACGTTGCCTGACAAGATTCTGAGCGACACCCCGCATTTCCCGCTGGCTGCAGTGGTGGGTGCCGACGAACTGAAACTGGCGCTGTGCCTGACCGCCATTGACCCGAAAATCGGCGGTGTGCTGATTGAAGGGCCGCGGGGCATGGCGAAATCGACGCTGGCACGGGGGCTGGCGGACTTACTGGCAAGCGGGCAGTTTGTCACGCTGCCGTTAGGCGCTACCGAAGAACGGCTGGTGGGTACCCTGGATCTGGACGCTGCGTTGGGCGCAGGTCGGGCGGAGTTTTCACCTGGCGTGCTGGCCAAGGCCGATGGCGGCGTGCTGTATGTCGATGAAGTGAACCTGTTGGCTGATCATCTGGTTGACCTGCTGCTGGACGTTGCTGCCAGCGGCGTGAATCTGGTGGAGCGTGACGGCATCTCTCATCGTCATCCGGCGCGGTTCGTGCTGATTGGCACCATGAACCCTGAAGAGGGTGAACTGCGGCCACAGTTACTGGATCGCTTCGGCCTGAACGTGGCGCTGGGCGGGCAGACATTGCCGGCCGAGCGTGGGCAAATCATCCGCCGGCGTCTGGACTTCGACAGCGATCCGCAGGCCTTTTGCGCGCAGTGGAGTGATCAGCAGCAGGCCCTGAAACTGCGCTGCGAGCAGGCGCGCAGTATTCTGGGCAACATCGCGCTGGATGATCAGTCACTCGCTGTCATTACCGAGCGCTGTTTTGCTGCGGGTGTCGATGGTATGCGTGCTGATCTGGTCTGGCTGAGAGCTGCCCGTGCCCATGCGGCATGGCGCGGTGTTTCGGTCATTGAAGAGCAGGACATCGACGCCGTGGCAGAGTTTGCCTTGCGTCATCGGCGTCGTAACTCTCCTCAAGAGCAGCAGGCACCGCAACAACCTGCATGGCAGCAAAACCCGCCTACACACACTCAACAGTCCGCGCCGGATCAAGGGCAGGGCAGTTGGGGGGAATTGCCAGCGCAGGCCATGCCGACAGGCGTGCGTCGTGAAGTGCCGAGCTGGCCAAAAAAGCCTTAGGCATCCGTCCTCGCACAGTTCCGGGGGCGGATGCCAAGCCCCGGCGCGGTAAAGTGGCGGGTGGTCGAACCGGGGCGTTACGCAGCGGAGCTGACGGAGCGATTGCCTGGTTGCCGACGCTGTTGCGCGGACGGCCCAAGGTCCGCGCCGACCTGATCCGTCAACCACGAAGCCAGCACGCCAATGAGCTGTGGCTGGTGATCGTCGATGCATCGGCTTCCACCAAGCGCCATCAAATGCTGCGCGAGGCCAAAGGTCTGCTGGCCGAACTGTTTGATGACGCCTATCGCCGCCGTGTGCGTCTGGCGCTGCTGACGGCCAGCGGCAACACTCCGCGCTGGCAGCATCAAGGGCTCAAAGCGTCGCGGGCATTGCAACCCTGGCTGGATGAACTGGGTGCAGGTGGCGGCACGCCGTTAATCGCTGCGTTTGATCAGGCTCGCCAATGGCTGGATAAACGTCAGAAGCAGCATCCTGCCGAAAAACAGCGTCTGCTGGTCATGACAGATGGGCGGGTGAAAGACTCGGGCGGGCTATCGGCCTTCAACTGTCCGGGCTTGCTGATCGATATTGAAAGCGGACCGATTCGACTGGGGAGGGCGCAACAGATAGCGATGGGGCTGGGGATTGAGTATCAGCACATTAATGAACTGAAGACTCGCTAGGCCCGTAGAACTCTCGAACCGCTGCGATACGATCTACTACCTGGAATGCCATCCGGTAGGAGCTGCCGAAGGCTGCGATGCGTCTGTTCTGACACTCCGCCATCGCGGCCTGCGGCAGCTCCTGCCGGGTACTGCGATTGCTTCAGGCTGGCATGGTCCACGGCTCAAGGCGGTGGCCTTCATTGCTGATTTCAGCACGGGCCAGTTCAAGCTCGTTGGCCAGGCGTTTGGCATCCGAATAGGTGCTGCGTGCGATCTGGCGGCGACCAATACGATTGCTGGTACGGTCGATGACCGTCAGGCTCAGCTCGCCGTTACCGTCTTGCGGTGCCCAGGCGACGCATTGGAAAGGTTCAAAAGCGTGTCCAGCGATCAAGAGTGCATCGTTGAAGCGCAATGGGGCGTTCATGGTTATTTCCTCAAAGTGCCCGTATCAAATTTGAGCGCTGTCGGTTGGGCTTACCGTTCAGCGGGTTACTTGTGTTGATGACCCCCGACACCTTTCAAGTCACACAGCTCGCCGATTATTTTCAAATTTTTTTACATGCCCCCTGTATTCACGGCCTCCGGCACCGAGGTTCGACGAATATTCAGCAACCCGCGCCGCATAAAAAACGCCCGCCCGCCATTCATGAACAGCTAATTACCTTTCGATCTGAACCATATAGTCAAACAGTCCAAGCGACTGTCAAATATTTGCTAATGTTCAAATCGTTAGTTGCAACTACCTGTTTATAAAATGATTTTACTCATCTGATTTTCAATCGCGGCGCCAAGGAATCCCCATGCATGAATCGGCACCACCACTGCGACGCTTGTTAATTGTTGATCCGTGCGACGATTGTCATCAGCTTATTCCCGTCCTGCGTGCCGCGGGCTGGGATGTCGATAGCAGTACGGTTGAATCCGCTGTCAGTCGCAGTTGCGACGTGGGCTTGATTCGCCTGATGCCTTATCACTTCGAGCATCCGGAGGTCGTCAAGGATCTGATCACGCGCAGTCACACCGAATGGATCGCGGTATTGAGCCCGGACGACCTGCGTCGGGAGAAAATCGGTGATTTTGTCTGCAAATGGTTTTTTGACTTTCATACATTGCCGTTTGACGTCGCGCGCATGCAGGTCACCCTGGGTCGTGCCTACGGCATGGCGCGTTTGCGTGCACAGGGCGCCGTCTTTGTATCGGGGCCAGAACACGAGATGCTCGGCGAGAGTCGTCCGATCCGTGAGCTGCGCAGGCTGCTGAGCAAGCTGGCACCTACGGAGTCGCCGGTATTGATTCGCGGTGAGCCGGGCACCGGCAAAGAACTGGTGGCGCGCACCCTGCATTCTCAATCGCAACGGCGCAGCAAGCCGTTCGTTGCAATCAACTGCGCGACTACGCCGGAGCACTTGCTCCAGGGCGAATTGTTCGGCTATGAGAAAGGCGCGTTCGAAGGCGCAAACGAGCTGAAAATCGGCAGCATCGAGGCCGCCGATGGCGGTACCTTGTTTCTCGATGAAATCGGCGATTTACCCATGGAGCTGCAAGCCAATCTGCTGCGCTTTCTGCAGGACAAACAGGTCGAGCGCGTCGGCGGACGAGAAGCCATTTCCGTAGATGTGAGGGTTCTGGCAGCTACCCATGTCGATCTAGAGTCGGCCATCCGTAAAAAACGTTTTCGCGAGGACTTGTATTACCGCCTGAACGTTCTTCAGGTGGGGACCGCGCCGTTGCGTGAGCGGCACGGTGATCTGGCGTTGCTGGCCAATCATTTTGCGCATTTTTATAGCCAGGAAACCGGACGTCGCGTGCGCAACTTCAGTCAGGACGCATTGGTCGCAATGGGTAAGCATGACTGGCCGGGCAATGTGCGCGAGTTGGCCAATCGAGTTCGCCGTGGGCTGGTGCTTGCCGAGGGCCGGCAGATTGAAGCGGCTGACCTGGGTTTGCTCGGTGAGGACGATATCGTCAGTACCATGGGCACCCTGGAGGACTATAAGTCCCGGGCCGAGCGTCAGGCCTTGTGTGATGTATTGACCCGTCACAGCGACAACCTGAGTGTCGCTGCCAAGGTACTGGGGATTTCCCGGCCGACGTTCTACCGGTTGCTGCACAAGCACCAGATTCGTTGAGCCTCAAGCGTGCTCGAGTAGATGTTCGACCGCGGCGAAGGCCTGCTCACGGCGTTGCTGCCAGTCACCGCCAATCACTTGCCAGGTCTGCTGATGTTGTTCAAGCCAGTGCAGCGTGTCGCGGAAAAACGTTTGTCGTGACACAAACTCAGGCTGGCAACGTTGGCCATCGCCGACCCATTCGACACCGCTCGGGTCGAGCAGGAGATGCAGGTCATAGTGTTGCGCCAGCAGTGCAGGCTCGATCCACGCAGGGCAATCGCCAAATAACGTCTGACTCCAAAGAATATTGCTCAATAGATGCGTATCGAGAATCAGCAATTGGGGCTCAGTAGCGCGAGCGGCGTTTTCGTTGTCCAGTTGGCCTTGAGCGATTAGAGGAATGTCTGCGTAGGTCGTGTCCCGTTGATTCTGCTCGATGAAGAAACGCACATACTCACCCACCAGAACCCCGCCGAAGCAGCGCTGTATTTCTGCTGCCAGCCAGCTTTTGCCGCTGGACTCAGGGCCTGTCAGCACAACAACTTTCATCAAGTCGCGACCTTTTCCGGAACTAGAATGGCGCCTGCGGCCATTGCGGTGGTTTTGAGTCCGGGCATTGCGATTGCCCGGAGGTGGAAAACGGCCGCGATTGTAAGCGCATAGACCATCGAGCGCAGTGATTCGTCAAAAAAACGTCTGATAGCGACTACTTGAAGAATTGCCTCCGTTACGTCAATGGTTTCACGTCAAGCTTCAATGGCAGCGTCCGGCTTTAAGGTCTGCTAGGATCGCCACGCCTTGCCTTGGTCAACGATGTAAGCATCCGTTTTTAACGGACTTTTCACCTTTCGACGGGCATATTTGCGCGCTGTTTGAACATGACAATATCAAGAAGCCTGCTTCGAGCAATGCTTCACTTGGGGGAATGATGGATCTATGGACCGCCGCTCAGGCACTGATTCTCGGGATTGTGGAGGGACTGACGGAGTTCCTGCCTATTTCCAGTACCGGACACCAGATCATTGTTGCGGACTTGATCGATTTTGGTGGCGAGAGGGCGATGGCCTTTAACATCATTATTCAGCTTGGCGCGATACTCGCGGTGGTCTGGGAGTTTCGGCGCAAGATCCTCGACGTGGTGGTTGGCCTGCCCAGGCAACGTCAGGCGCAACGCTTCTCCATCAACCTGCTGATCGCTTTTTTGCCCGCTGTGATACTGGGCGTAATGTTCGCAGACCTGATCCACGAATACCTGTTCAACCCGATCACGGTGGCGACGGCGCTTGTTATAGGCGGTGTGATCATGCTCTGGGCCGAGCGCCGGGATCACGTGGTGCATGCTGAAAGCGTTGACGACATGACCTGGCGTGATGCGCTGAAAGTTGGCTGTGCCCAGTGTCTGGCGATGATTCCGGGCACGTCCCGTTCTGGCTCGACGATCATTGGCGGCCTGCTGTTTGGCCTGTCGCGCAAGACCGCCACCGAGTTTTCATTCTTCCTGGCCATGCCAACGATGGTCGGCGCGGCGGTGTATTCGGGCTACAAGTATCGCCACTTGTTCCAGCCTGACGATTTTCCGGTATTTGCCCTGGGCTTCGTTGTCTCCTTCATCTTCGCCATGATTGCCGTACGTGGCCTGCTCAAGTTCATCGCCACCCATAGCTACGCGGTATTTGCGTGGTACCGCATCGTCTTCGGTCTGTTGATTCTGGCGACCTGGCAGTTCGGCTGGATTGACTGGACCAGCGTGCAAGGTTGATGAACTCAGAGCAACGCGTCAGAACGAACAAACCGACGACTGCTAAACAGCAGGCGTTGCGTTATCCGCGACTGAAGCTGGCTATTTTTCTGATGATCTGTGCGCTACCGGGTGCCGGCCTCACGTCGTTACTGCTCAATGGCGTGTGGGTGCCCGGCGCGATCTATGCAGTGATGAGTTTGTTGGCGTTCTTCCTGTATTGGCGTGACAAGCGTCAGGCCAGAACAAATGAATGGAGAACGCCGGAGAAAGCGCTGCACGCAGTCGAACTGCTGGGCGGCTGGCCGGGCGCACTGGTTGCACAGCAAGCGTTTCGGCATAAAACCCGCAAACTGTCGTTCCAGTTAGTGTTCTGGTTGATCGTCTTGCTGCATCAGGCGATCTGGATTGATCGCCTGTTTCTCGGCGGCAACTACCTGACCAGGCATTTCTATTAAGCCGTCACAGCTTAAACCCGTCACCGCCTCAAGCCGTTACAACTTCAGGGCGATCTGCTGTTTCTTCGGCAGCTTACTGACCACCAATTGATGAGACCGAGTCAGCAGGTCACGCAACTCGACGTCGCTCAGGGAGTAGGGTGTAGCGACGCTGATCCAGTAGGCCCGTGCCAGATACGGCGCGGGACGAATGCCCGGACGGTCGACGTAGCCGAGAAACAGTTCGGGTGCGACCTTGAATGACAAGCCTTTGCCCGCCAGATCCATCACCGCAAACATTTTGTTGCCTGCAATGGAAAACACACGGGTGCCACCCCATTTGTAATCTTCTCGAGCGCCAGGCAGTTGCAGGCAAAACCCGGCGACCTCTTCAGTGTCCATCTGTCTGCTCCGTTGGTTTCTGGACATCAGTCCAGAGTGGTTCATTCTTGAACGCAAGGCTGACGTGTTCGATCCATGCGCGTACGGCGGGCAGCATGCCGCGGCGCTGGGTGTAAGCAGCTTGAACATTACCGCTCGGCAGTGACCAGTCGGGTAGCAGGCGGACCAATTGACCATTGGCCAGCTCTTCATGGCAGTTCATCAGCGGCAGTAGCGTCATGCCCAGCCCCAGCAGGGCTGCGTTCTTGCGAATCGGAAAGTCATCCACCACCAGACGCGGCTCGATCGCCACTTCACAACGCTCACCATTGCTATGCAACAGCTGAAAATGCACTTTGCGATCCGCCTCGATGGCGCCCAACGCTGGCAAACTGGAGAGGTCCTGCGGATGCTTGATACTGCGCCCGCGAAGCAACGCCGGAGAGGCCACCAGGGCTGCGCTGGCCGGATACAGCTGGCGAACAATCAGGCTTGGATCTTCATCGCCAACGTCACGGACACGCAGGGCCACATCAATGCCTTCGTTGACCAGATCGACCCGACGATTGACCAGAATCAACTCCAGTTGTACCAACGGGTGGCGGATCAGAAATTCGTTGACCACCTCAGACAGATTCCAATGGGTCATCCCGACAGGGCAGGACACCCGCAAACGTCCTCGAGGTTCTGCTGATAGCGAGGCAACCGCCTCGTCGGCCATTTCCGCTTCCAACAGCATTGCCTGACAGTGGCTCAGGTAACGCTCACCCACAGCGGTCAGCGCCAGTTTGCGGGTGGTGCGTTGCAACAGGCTCGCCCCCAGACGCAACTCAAGTTCGGCAATGCGCCGTGACAGACGTGATTTAGGGATGCCCAGCAGACGCCCGGCCGCCGCGAAGCCACCGAACTCGACCACTTTGGCGAAATAGTAAAGATCGTTAAGGTCCTGCATGCTGATAACCGATTGTCCTGTAGGTAGAACGAACTATCGCATTTATGCCGACTAATCAGCTATTGGCTTGCGCTGTAGGATTATCCCCACTTGATCGCCAGCTGGCGACTTTTCATTTGGGAAGCACGTTATGAAACTTTTGCACATCGATTCCAGCATCCTCGGCGATCACTCCGCGTCTCGCCAGCTCAGCCGTAACGTTGTTGAAGCCTTTACCTCCGTCGAGCAAAACGCTCAGGTGACTTATCGCGATCTGGCCAGCGAATCGCTGAGCCACTTTTCCCCGGCAACACTGGCCGCTGCGGGCACCCCTGAAGAAGGCCGTGATGCTGCGCAGAAGCAGGAAGTGGCGAACAACGAGCAAATCCTGCAGGAATTTCTCGATGCGGACGTGGTTGTGATTGGTGCGCCGGTTTACAACTTCACCATTCCAACTCAACTGAAAGCCTGGATTGACCGTATCAGTGTGGCGGGTCGTACTTTCCGCTACACCGAAACAGGCCCGGAAGGTCTGGCTGGCGGCAAGCAAGTGATCATCGTTTCCACAGCCGGTGGTGTGCACGTTGGTCAGCCGACCAGCGTCGGTCATGAAGACTATCTCAAAGTCCTGTTCGGCTTCATTGGCGTGACTGATTTGAAATTCGTCTTCGCCCACGGTCTGGCCTACGGCGACGAGCCACGTGCCAATGCACTGACCACAGCGCAGAAGCAGATCAAAGAAGAGTTGTTCGCGGTGGCCTGAATGCCGCGGCGGGTCTGACGACTTCGCCTGCAACGCGTCTGCAAAAAACTCCAGCGTCCATTGGGCGCTGGAGTTTTTTGCGTTATGGCCCACGCTGATCAAACATAAATGCAACGTTTGTCGCCCGTGATGCTCTTAAAACGGGTAACACATGACTCAATCGGAACAGATGAATTCACTCCGATCGTTTCGCCCGATTCACGAGAAACGGATGATTGGAATTTATGACGACACCGGATAAGCAGTACGTAGAGTGGCTGGTTGAACAATCAATGCTCAATGCCGCACGCCAGCGGGCCAAGTTGTATTCGGGGCAGGGCAGGCTGTGGCAACGCCCGTTCGCCGAATCCCGGCCCAGAGACGCTTCGGCGATTGCTTCCGTCTGGTTTACTGCTTATCCAGCGTCGATCATCACCCGTCAGGGCGGCTCGGTGCTCGAGGCTCTGGGTGATGAAACGCTGTGGCACGCCTTATCGGAAATCGGTATTCAAGGCATTCACAACGGTCCACTGAAGACCTCCGGTGGCCTTCAGGGACGGCAACACACACCGACCATCGACGGTAACTTCGACCGGATCAGTTTCGGCATCGACCCTGAACTGGGGACCGATGCGCAATTACTCAGCCTGAGTCGCATTGCAGCAGCGCACAACGCCGTGGTGATTGATGACGTAATTCCGTCCCACACCGGCAAGGGCTCTGATTTCCGCCTGGCAGAAATGGCGTATGAGGATTATCCGGGCCTGTATCACATGGTCGAGATTCGCGAAGAAGACTGGCAACTGCTGCCGGATATTCCGGCCGGTCGCGATGCGGTAAACCTGATGCCTGAGGTGGTCGACGCCCTCAAGGACAAGCATTACATCGTTGGCCAGTTACAGCGGGTGATTTTCTTTGAACCAGGTGTCAAGGAAACCGACTGGAGCGCCACTGGCATTGTTCAGGGCGTGGACGGCAAGGCGCGGCGCTGGGTTTATCTGCATTACTTCAAGGAGGGGCAGCCATCGCTGAACTGGCTGGACCCAAGTTTTGCTGCGCAGCAGATGATCATTGGTGATGCTCTGCATTCCATTGATGTCATGGGCGCACGGGTTTTGCGTCTGGATGCCAACGGTTTCCTCGGCGTCGAGCGCAAGGCTGAAGGCAATGCGTGGTCTGAGAGCCATCCATTGTCGATCACGGGTAACCAGCTGTTGGGCGGCGCGATTCGCAAGGCGGGCGGTTTCAGTTTTCAGGAGTTGAACCTGACTCTGGATGACATTGCCTCGATGTCTCATGGCGGCGCGGACCTGTCTTATGACTTCATTTCGCGTCCGGCCTATCAGCACGCACTGTTGACCGGTACCACCGAGTTTCTGCGGTTAATGCTGCGTCAGGTTCACGCGTTCGGTATTGATCCTGCGTCGCTGATTCACGCGTTGCAAAACCACGATGAACTGACGCTCGAGCTGGTGCACTTCTGGACGTTGCATGCCCACGACACCTATCACTATCAGGGGCAGACGCTGCCGGGCAATATTCTGCGAGAGCACATCCGCGAGGAAATGTACGAGAAGCTCGCAGGTGAACATGCCCCGTACAACCTGAAATTCGTTACCAATGGCGTGTCCTGTACCACCGCCAGCATCATTACGGCGGCGCTGGGTATTCGTGATCTGGACGCCATCACTGAAGAAGACATTCATAAAATCCAGCACATCCATTTGCTGTTGGTGATGTTCAATGCCATGCAGCCCGGCGTTTTCGCGTTGTCCGGCTGGGATTTGGTCGGCGCGTTGCCACTGCCTGCCGATCAGGTTCAGCACCTGATGCAGGACGGAGATACCCGCTGGATTCACCGTGGGGCCTACGATCTGGTTGATCTGGACCCGGAAGCGGAGGTTTCTGCAGGCAACATGCCGCGTTCACGGACCCTCTACGGCAGCATCGTCAGCCAGTTGCAGCGTCCGGATTCATTTGCTTCGCAGCTGAAAAAAATTCTCGCCGTACGTCGGGCTTACGACATCGCTGCCAGCAAGCAAATCCTGATCCCGGATGTTGAGCATCCAGGTCTGCTGATCATGGTGCATGAGCTGCCGGCCGGGAAGGGCACGCAGATTACAGCGTTGAACTTCAGCTCTGAGTCGATTGTGGAAACCCTGCACCTGCCGGGCATTGCGCCGGGTCCTGTGGTGGACATCATCAATGAGCGGGTTGAGGGCGATCTGACGGAACAGGGCGAATTCACCATCACCCTTGATGCTTACGAAGGCCTGGCACTGCGTGTGGTCAGTGCAATGCCAGCGTTCTGAGTGGCCGATTCCAGCAGCTCCGTTGACGAAATGACGACATATCTGGCCTGATACTGCCCGGATGTAAAACGTCGACGGAAGTTGCATGGATATCAAACACAGTCTCAAACAGCGCATCGTCATCGTTTTCACGCTGATGAGTACTCTGGTCGCGTTGATATTTGCAGCGGGCATTGTCGTCACCGTGCATCTGGTGGGCAAAAAGCTGACGGCGCTTTCAATGAACGGCGATCTGCACCGGCTGCTGATGATGGATGACGTCGCTAACTGGAGCCACCGACCGGAGAAGGATTCGTTTTTCTACGTGCAGGATGCATCCGGGCTGTTCACCATGCCCGATGTCCTCAAACCGTTGAAACCGGGATTTCACCGGATCAAAAAGGACAACATTGATTATTACGCCATGGTTGATGTGGTTGATGATCGCCAGTACGTGTTGCTCCGTGACCAGACCGCGACCGTGCAGCGCGAACGTATTCTGTTCGCCATCGTATTGGTAGGCTTCGTTCTAAGTGTTCTGTTGGCGTTGTTGTTGGGGAGACTGCTTGCGCAGCGTGTTATGGCTCCGGTGGTAAAGCTGGCGAAGCAGGTGCGTCACAGGGATCAGATCATGGACGCCGCGCCAGCTCTGGCGCCGGATTATGCCCATGACGAGGTTGGCGAGCTGGCGGTGTCTTTCGATGACACGCTCGGTCGCCTGCGTGCCGCGCTGAGCCGGGAAAAAATGTTCACCAGTGACGTCAGTCATGAGCTGCGTACCCCGCTGATGGTGCTGGCCAGCTCCTGTGAGCTGCTCCTGGAGAATCCTGCCGTTGATCCGCGCTCGCGTAATCAGGTTCTACGGATATCCCGGGCCAGCGAAGGCATGCGCCAACTGGTAGAAACCTTCCTGCTGCTGGCAAGGATCGAAACCGAAGTACCTGGCCAAGGCCCGCGCGCGACCCTGGTTGCGGTCGCGGACGAACTGGTGGATATCTGGCGCAAAGCTATTGAAGAAAAAGGCCTGACCCTGCGGTACGAGCCGGGTGTCGGTTCTGATCGCCTGTACAACGCAACGCTGTTGCATTCGGTAATGAGTAACCTGCTGCGCAACGCCTGGCATTACACCGACGAAGGTTTCATCTCTTTAAGCCTGCACGGTGATCGCTTTTCGGTGCAGGACAGCGGCATTGGCATTCCGCTTGAAAAGCAGCAGGCCATGTTCCAGCCTTTCGTCAGGGGGGATGAGCAGCGTGGGGAAGGTCTCGGCCTGGGTCTTTCGCTGGTGCAGCGCATCTGCCTCCACCAGGGTTGGTCGGTGAACCTGGAAAGCCGCGTGCCCCATGGATGCTGTTTTGAGGTGAGTCTTGCTGCCTCGGCGGTTCGTGGGGACAAGCCCGACAGCATTCGAAAACCTGATTCGGTCAGTCAGCCTGCCTAGGCGCTGATACGTAGTGTCGCCACCTGATCAACTCACTTCCCTTGAGAGCAGCTCTGCATGACCACTCTGAAAATCACTGCCGGCGGATACGAGTTTCTCGCTGAAACCAATCCTGATGCCCCGCACACTGTTGCCGCGTTTCTGAAATTGCTGCCGTATCGCCAGAAACTGATCCATGTTCGCTGGAGTGGTGAAGGCTGTTGGGTCCCGCTGGGTGAGTACCAGTTGCTATTGGAAAATCAGCCGATCGGTTTTGAAAATCACACCAGTCACCCCTCCGTAGGCGACATTCTGTTTTATCCGGGACCGTACAGCGAGACAGAAATCCTCATTGCCTACGGTTCATGCTGCTTCGCCAGCAAGATGGGCCAATTGGCTGGCAACCACTTTCTGACCGTTGTGCAGGGCAAGGAAAACCTGCGCGCACTGGGTGTGAAAACCCTGTGGGATGGCGCGCAAGACGTACTCTTCGAGCTGGCCTGAGTCGATCGGGTCTAGCCGGTAAACATTTTCCAGACGGCCCAGGCGATCAGCAGCCAGATCAATACGATACAGGCGACCATCCAGCCGCGCCCCTTAAGCTTGATTCGCTCGCCTGCCATGGCTTCGGCTTCAGGGCGGCAGCGCTGCTGCAACGTGTCCGGGATCAGGCGCAGGGCGAGGGCGATCCCGAGTGGTAAAAGAATCACATCGTCCAGAAAACCCAGCACCGGTATGAAGTCAGGGATCAGATCAATCGGGCTTACGGTGTAGGCCACGGTGACCAACGCAACGATCTTTGGCAGCCATGGCATGTCCGGCTGACGGCAGCATAACCAGAGCAGAATCAGATTGGCTTTGAGGCGGCGAGCCCAGAGCTTCAGTTGTTTAATCATTAAAGGTTCTCGTTGATCTGGATGGGCTCGGCCGTCTAAAGGCAACGCAAGCCCTGTAGGAGCTCACCGAGGTTACGAGGCCAGCGATAACGGTCTGTCTGACACTCCCCCTCGCTGGCCTCGTAAGCTCGGTGAGCGCCTGCTGGGATCATTGTTTGCGGCTCAGTTGCGTCACCCTTCAACCGGTGTGAAGCAAACCTGCTTATGAAACACAAACGGCATGTCGGGTAGCGAGGTGAATTCGCGGATCAACGTTCGATACTCTGCATCCGGGTCGAGATCAGCAAATTGCTCAGGCCAGAATATTTTCGCCAGCCATTGTGCCCCAACTATGTTGAAGACGCTGTTGTAAAACTGGTGATTGAGGCCCTGTACGCACGCTTTTGTCGAGCTAGCCGTGGCGCTGAAGCCGGGGCGGGACATCAAGCGCTGCATTTCGCTGTTGATGCGCCCGGCATTGGCGCCGTAGCCGAAAGGGATCGCGGTGACGCCATTGCGCAGGCGCTGAGTGCCGGTCATCAGGTAGACGTCGGGTTTACTCAGGATCAAGGTTTCCAGCGCCACATCGGCGGACTCGCTGCGCAAGTAGCGTGAGCCCAGGTTGATTGCCCCGAGGTTCTTTATCAGCAAGCCCCAACCGGCGTGCGCTTGAGTGTGGCAACAGCCGCCAGCCCCGGCCTGTCCCGCTCGGGCTTCGACGAATACTTTTGGTGCTGGCAGACCCGCAGCTGTCTCTCGCAGTCGGGCCAGTTGCCGTCGATAGACCTGCAAGTAAGCGTTTGCGTTGTCTTCACGGCCCAGCACCTGGCCTAGCAGTTCCAGACTGCGCGGCACGTTCGCTAGCGGGTCCAGCTCATTGTCGACGTAGATCAGCGGGATGCCCAAACGCTCAAGAACGCTATTGAGCACCGTGTTCTCGATGGCTGCCCGGCCACTCAGACGAGCAACAATAAGGTCAGGATGGGTGCGCAACAGGCTTTCGATGTCCAACTGGCCGGTGTCGGGGAAGTCGAGGTCCTGAATCTTATCCGCCTGTGGCCAACGTTGACTGACCACGTTCCACAGCCCCGGATCGGAGCTGGCCAGATTGTTATCCCAGGCGACGACCCGGGCCAGCGGGTCTTCACCTTCCAGCAGGGCCAGGGACAAAAGAACATTGCTGTCCTGCAACACGATACGTTGCGGGGCGTGGGGCAGGGTGACGCTACGCCCGGCGAGATCAGTGACGGTGATTGGGTAGTTGGCAGCCTGAGTGGCCGTGCAGAGTAGAAACAGCAGGCCCGCAATTATCAATGCACCGCTTTTCAGACAATTGCGCGGAGTCAATGACACCCCGCGCGCCTCCTGTGGGAGCCGTGCTTGCCCGCGATTTGGGCACCGCGTTCCATCCGGTACATCGTGTAATCGTTTATCGCGGGTAAGCCCTGCTCCCACAAGTTCGGCGTCATCCGGCGTCAGGACCTGTAGAAGCAGGGACAGTTGTTGGAGCGAGGCTTTTGAGAGGTTCATGCCACTGACCCATCGACATGAATCTGCACCCGGCCCAGGCTGCAGCGCTCGACTCTGGCCTGAACCCGATAGACCTGCTCCAGCATGCCCGGAGTCAGGGTTTGTTCGGGCGTGCCTGCAGCGTTCAAACGACCGCGTTCAAGCACCATGACCTGATCGGCCCAGCGTGCTGCAAGCCCCAGATCATGGAGGACCACAACCACAATGCGGCCCTGATCGGCCAGTTGCCGGACCATGCTCATGACGTCGTTCTGGTAGCGCAAATCCAGTGCGCTGGTAGGTTCATCGAGCAACAGCAGGCGCGGCTGGCGAATGACCGCTTGCGCCAGGCTGACCATTTGGCGCTGCCCGCCGGACAGACTGTCCAGGGAGTGCAGTGCCAGGTGCAGAATGCCCAATTGCTCCAGCACAGCGCAGGCTTTGTTTTGTTGCTCCTTCGCACTGCCGACCATGGCCAGCGAATCTCCGCCGCGTAACGCGCCAAGCAATGTCTCCAGCACGCTCAAGGCAATGCCGTCCGGCAAGGTTTGCGGCATGAAGCCCAATACGGCGGCCCGTTCGCGACGCTTGCAGCGCAGCAGATCCAGTTCGCCAAGACGGATTTCCCCGGTTGCCGACAACAGTCCAGCAAGGCTGCGCAGCAGGGTCGATTTGCCAGCTCCATTGGGGCCGACCAGCGCCACTACCTGACCCGGGGCAATGTCTGGCAGATCAATGCCATGCAAAACCGTGCTGCGCTTGTAGCCAACGCTCAGGTTGCGTACTTGCAAAAGGCTCATGTCCGGCCTCGCTTGAGAATCAGGCTCATGAACAGCGGTACGCCGACCACTGCGGTCACGATCCCGATCGGCAGCACCACGCCCGGAATCAGCTGTTTGCTGACAATTGCCGATAACGACATGATCAACGCGCCCATCAAGGCGCTGACCGGCAGGAAGAACCGGTGATCTTCGCCAATCAGCATGCGCGCAATGTGCGGCCCAACCAGGCCGATAAAGCCAATGGTGCCGACGAAAGCTACTGCGGTGGCCGCGAGTAGGCTGATACGCAGCAAAGCGCCCAGACGCAGGCGAGCGACATCAATACCCAGTGTGGCTGCACGTTCGTCTCCCAGGCGCAGGGTGGTCATTTGCCATGACGCGCGCAGGCTGAACGGCAAGACCAGAAAGAACACGACGGCCAGTGTCTGCACTGCGGGCCAACTGGCTCGGCTCAGGCTGCCCATGCTCCAGAACACCAGTTGCTGCAAGGCATCCGCAGATGCCAGATATTGCAGCAGGGCAACCATGGCATTGAAGCTGAAGACCAAAGCAATGCCGAACAGCACCAATGACTGCACGCCACCGGTAAGGCTGGCGACTGCCTGCAACAGCAACACCGAGGCAAAGGCAAAGATGAAAGCATTGGCCGTGATCAACCAGCTGCCTGGCACCCCGGGAATCCCCAGGTCCAGCACAATCGCCAGCGCGGCACCAAAGGATGCCGCCGACGACACGCCCAGAGTGAACGGGCTCGCCAGTGGATTGTTGAGGATGGTCTGCATTTCGGCACCGGCCAGCGACAGTGCGGCACCCACCAATACAGCCATCAGCGCGAAAGGCAGACGCAATTCGCGGACTATCACCTGAGTATCGGGGTCGACGCTGCCGGGGTCGAATATCGCCAGCAAGACTTCGCTGGCGGCGAACCGGGTAGTACCCAGGGTGATGTCAGCCACCAGACAAGCCAGCAACGTCGCGACCAGCACGCCGCAGATCCACAGACGTTTACGCAGAATGTTGCGGTAGGCGACATGCAGGGTTTCGGCATTCAGTGTGGACGGCGGAGGACTCAAAACTTAGCGCTCACACTGGCAATGAACGAGGCGGGCGCGCCTGCGTAGTTACCGTCGGTACCGGCCGCGGTTTCAATGTACTTACGATCAGTCAGGTTGCGGCCTTTGAGGGAGACACGGATGTTCTCATCAATGTCGTAGAACACACTGGCGTCGATCCGGGCATATCCGCCCACATCATACGAATTGTCGATATTGCCTTGGCGTTCACCCACCGCGATCACGCCAGCACCAAAGCCCAGGCCTTTCATCGGACCGTTCTGCAGTTGATAGCTGGACCAGACTGAACCGCTGAGGATCGGTACGCCGTCCAGGCGGTTGCCAGTTTCGATTTCAGTGTCCTTGGTGACTTTGGCGTCCAGAGCGCTGACGTTGCCGATGATTTCCCAGCCTTCCAGCGGTGTGCCGCTGACATCCAGCTCAACGCCGCGTACGCGTTGTTCGCCGGTTTGCACGGAGTAATTGTCGTCAGTCGGATCGGGCGCGGCCACGTTCTGGCGGGTGATCTCGAATACCGACAGGGTTGCGCTGAGGCGATCAGGAATCAGTTCAAATTTTGCGCCGACCTCATATTGCTCACCTTCTTCCGGGTCCAGCGTACTGCCGCTGCGTTGGACATCGCTCTGTGGGGTAAACGATGTGCTGTAGCTGGCGTAGAGCGCGAGCCAGTCAGTGGGCTGGTAAACCAGACCTAAACGCGGGGAAACCTTGGTAGGGTCCAGATTGGTCTTGGTGACTTCGTAGTCCGCATTGGTCGAGGTATTGCGCTGACGAGTGTCGTCATAACGCGCGCCGACAATCAGCTTCCATTGTTCGCTCAGGTCAATCTGATCCTGAAGATAAAAACTGTAGGACTCGACTTTGTAATCGTTTTCCTCATTGAACGCGAACGTACCAGGCCGGGCACCGTAGACTGGATTGTAAATATCGATAGAGCCCAGGTTCGCGCGATCACTGGCGACATTGCGCTTGCCGTCGATGTACTCGAAACCCGCCAGTGCCGTGTGGTTCAGGCCACCGGTGGCGAAGCGCGCAATGGCTTCAAACTGCATGTCCAGAGTTTTGATGCGCTCATCGCCATCAGTGGCACGACGGCGCAGGGTACGGCCGTCGGCCTCCAGGTCACGCAAATCGACGACATAACGATCTTTGTGAGACTGGTCCCAGCGGGTCATCTGACGCAGGGTCAGCCAGTCGTTGACGTCATGTTCGGCGCGATACCAGACCGAAACCTTGTCAGCTTTGTCGCGCGACCACGATTCGTGCAAATAACGGTCGGCGCTCATGTTGATCTTGCCGTTGACCGGGATTAGCCCTCTGTCGAACGGACTGGTCTGGTTGATGTATTCCAGGCCAGCATCCACTCGCGTGGTATCGGTGGGTTCCCAGCGCAGTGTCGGCGCAACATAGGTGCGCTTGCTGTCGCGGAATGTGTCGCGAAAACCCCGCTCGGTCTGGGTCGCAACGGTCATGCGCCCGGCCAGCGTTTTAGCTTCGTCCATTGGTCCGCTGGCGTTGGCTTCAAGACGATAGAAGTCATAGGAACCAGCTTGCGCTGTGACCTCGGCTTCGGGCGTGAAGCTTGGTTGCCGGGTCACCAGGTTGATCAGGCCGCCGGGATTGCCACGGCCGTACAGTACGGACGCTGGCCCTTTGAGGACTTCCACACGTTCGACGTTGGCCAGATCACGCAGGGCTTCAGGGCGCGACACCAGCGGATTGATCAGCATGCCATCCACCGCATACGTAGTGGCTTTGAAACCGCGAATGATGAAGCTTTCCGAAGAACCGCCATGGCTGTTGCCGCGCTGCACGCTGCTGATGTTGGTCAACGCATCACCGAGGTTGTTGACTTGCTGGTCTTCAAGCACCTGACGCGAGACCACCTGGATGGATTGCGGAACGTCGCGCAGGGCCGTGTCAGTCTTGGTTCCTGTGGCGCTGCGGGTTGCGCGATAACCCTGGACCGGGCCGTCTGCGTGTTCGACAAAACCAGTGGAGGTAATCGTCGAAGGCGCCAGGTTGATAGAACCGCTGGCAGGCTGCGCGAATAACAACAGCGTGCGGTCATCGGTCAGCGACCAGCCCAGACCTGAGTCTCTGAGTAACTGCGTCAGCGCTTCGCGCTCACTGAGTTCACCGCTGATTGCCGGCGCAGTCTTGCCTGCCGCCAAGGCAGCGTCAAAGCTCAACTGCAATTGATTCTGCCGGGCGAACTGCGCCAGCGCCGAAGCCAGTGGCTGTGCGCTCATGCTGTAGCGCAGCGTGCGCGGGCTTTCAGAGGCTTCGGCAGCCCAGCTGTTGCCCATCGGCAGCATGATCAGGAGGGCAAGAGACGGCAATGCAGGTAGGCGCGGCATTAATACGATCCTTCATACGTCTTGGTTACGTTTGCGAAAAATTCTCAAACTGACCATCAAAGACGTAACGCTCCGGGATTTTTCTCAACGCCGGTGAAAAAAACATAAAAAAATGTCGAGGACGACGATCAGCACTCGTCCTCGTGGGGTTGTCAGTGCGTGGCAGCCTCTGGAATTCTGGCGATTACCTTGATCTCGAAGTCAAAGCCGTACAGCCAGGTCACGCCCACCCCGGTCAATGTCGGGTGCGGCGCATTACCCCAGAACTCCGGTACGATTTTCCAGATGGTCTCAAATCTGGAGGCGGGATCGACGATGAATACCGTGACGTCAATGACATCGTCAAATGTACAGCCGGCCGACCCCAGAATGGCATTGAGGTTCTCAAAAGCGCGCCGGACCTGGTTCTCCAGATCAGGCTCGGGCGAGCCATCCTCCTGGCTACCGACCTGACCAGAGACGAACAGAAAACCGTTGGAGCGGATTGCCGGTGAGTAACGGTTGCGCTCGTAAAGCGCCTGGCGACCGGGTGGAAATACAACGTCACGTTGGCTCATGGTGGGCTTCCTTCTAGTGGATTGAGTGAGGTATCGACGAAACAGACTCTAAGCACTTGCACCCACGGGATAAACGAGCAACCTTAGTCAGCACTGTTTGCGAATCCCAAACAATCCAGACGTTTTAGCCGGGGCAGCAATGGACCGTTTTGATGCGATGCAGGCCTTTGTACGGGTCGTAGAGGCGGGCAGCTTTACCAAAGCGGCCGATACGCTGCACATGAGCAAGACCACCGTGACCCAATTGATTCAGCAACTGGAAGCCAGGTTGCGGGTCAAGTTGCTCCATCGCACAACGCGCAAGGTCAACGTGACTGCTGACGGCGCCGTGTATTACGAGCGGGCGGTTAGGCTCCTGGCCGACCTCGATGACGCAGAAACCAGTCTTTCCAGTGCCGCAGCGTTGCCCAGAGGCCGGTTGCGCGTGGACGTGCCGAGCCCATTGGCGCGAATGGTCCTGATGCCAGCGATGCCAGCGTTTCACAGGAAATATCCGGACATTCAGATCGACATGGGCGTCAGTGACCGTGTGGTCGACCTGATTGGCGATAACGTGGACTGCGTCGTGCGCGGCGGTGAACTCACCGATCAGTCGTTGATTGCCCGCCGGGTGGGGGATTTGCAGCTTGGGGTTTATGCCGCTCCCGGCTATCTGGAACGCCTGGGCACGCCCGCGCACCCTCGTGAGCTGGAAGATTCACTGCACCGGATCGTCGGTTTTTTGTGGGCCCGTACCGGCAAAGCCCTGCCGTACGCCATGCATAACAATGACGAGCATCTGCACATCAACGGACAGCACGTTTTGACGGTGGACGACGGCAACGCCTATCTCGCAGCCGGTCTGGCCGGTATGGGCGTGCTCTGGCTGCCCGATTACATGGCAAAGCCGCACTTGGCAGGCGGTGAGCTGGTCCGGCTATTCGAGGGCTGGCAGATGGAGCCGATGCCGTTATACGTAGCGTTCCCGCCCAATCGACACATCAGCATCAAGGTCAGAGTGTTCATTGATTGGGTTGCAGAACTGATGGCGGTGCATGGGCCGGTCGCTGACCGGTATTCGGTTGATGAGACAGAGAACCCCGCGACATGAACGAGCGACGTCAATTCAGCGGCGGCATGAAGGGCAAGAATTTCCGCTATCTCGGAGATGACTCAACGGCTTCGACTCGCCAGACGAAAGCCGGATTTTTGCTGCTCGAGTACTTCTCGCTGCCTGCATTCACTCAGGCGCTGGACACCATCATCACCGCAAATCTGCTGCGTCCCGGTTTGTTTGCGACCCGTACCTTCGGTTTGCAGGAGGGCGAAGTCGTCAGCGATCTAGGGTTAGTGATTCGACCGGATGCGCAGCTGACCTTTGCGGAAATAAAGGGGCTGGACTTGCTGGTTATCTGTGGCGGCTACCGGACTGAGCTCAAGCATTACCCTGAGCTGTCCGCGTTACTGAATCTGGCGGCGGAGCAGGGTACTGCACTCGCGGGCTTGTGGAATGGCGCGTGGTTTCTGGGTGTTGCCGGTTTGCTCGACAGTTACCGTTGCGCGATCCATCCAGAGCATCGTCCTGCACTGGCTGAAATCTGCAAAGTCACCCACGTCACTAGCGAACCGTTTGTAGTGGACCGGGACCGCTTGACGGCCGCCAGTCCTTCAGGCGCTTTTCACATGGCGCTGGAGTGGATCAAGGCGCTGCATGACAAAGCACTGGTTGAAGGCATTGAGGACATTCTTTCTTTTGAGGAGTCCCGTTATCGGCGTATCAAGAGTTCTGCCCATCTGTCGCTCAGCGCACCGTTGCGTGAGGTCGTGAAACTGATGGATGCCAACCTTGAGGAACCACTGGAAATGGAACAACTGGTGAGGTACGCCGGTCGCTCTCGTCGTCAGGTCGAGCGCTTGTTCCGGGAGCAGTTGGGCACCACACCACAGCGCTATTACCTCGAACTGCGTATCACCGAAGCCCGTCGCTTACTGCAGCACACCGAAATGTCCCAGGTCGAAGTGCTAGTTGCCTGCGGATTCGTCTCGCCCAGCCATTTCAGCAAGTGCTACAACGCGTTCTTTGGTTATCGGCCGTCAAAAGAGAAGCGGCTGGTTCGGTAGATAGCGGCTCATTAGGTTACGTGAGGTTCGCAGGAGTGGCTTCAGCCGCGAGGGCGGGGGCAAAATTTCTGAACAGTTGTCAGGAATAACCCTCTCCCGGCTAAACCACTCCCAAGGCATGCCCAGCGACCTGCGCCTTATTAATGTGTGCTGCCGTCCAGTTTCAACAGCGTCTCAACCGCTTCCCCTGCCTGCAAACGTTGTATCAACAACGGTTCTGCAGCATCACTGGCCAGCGCAATATCGATCACTTGTTCAAGTGCTTCACTGCTGGTGATCAACAAGCCATTATCATCGCCCATCACCCAATCGCCTGGCTCCACCCTGACACCTCCACATTTGATCGGTATCGCCACGGCACTGCCGGTATCACTGCACAACTTGGTGGTCAGTAAACTGGTACCTCGGGCAAATATCGGCAACCCCGCGCCGCGCAGTTCGACGATATCGGTAACGGCACCGTCGACGATGATTGCTTTTGCCCCGCGTGCCGTTGCGGCACAGGAGGTGACCGTGCCGACGCACGCGTGGCGGTGATCGCCTTGCATGTCCACGATCAGCACGTCGCCTTCGGCCAGGCTGGCCAGCGCCCGATTGACGGCGAAGGCGTCAGCGTTGGCGACCTTTAACGTAAAAGCGCGACCCACCACCTTCACGTTACTGAGCATTGAACGGATTTCGTGGGAGACGAATCCTTCCTCAAGGAAATGCCCCAACGTAGCGAAGCTGACACGCTCCAGTTTTTCCCGCAGTTCTTCATCGCTCATCGTTATGCTTCCTTTAATTGCGCAATACAGTCGATTTCCAGTGATACGCCCCACAGCGATACGCAGACCGTGGTCCGTGCCGGTGGCGCATGGCCGAGCACTTCGCTGTAGACCCGATTGAAGGGTTCAAGCTGCGCGGGATCGGTCAGGTAACTGTTGACCTTGATCACATGATCGAAGTCCGACCCGGCCTCGATCAGGATCGCTTCCAGATTGCGCAGGGTCTGGCGCACCTGCTCTTCAAATGTTTCTGGCTGTGAGTCGAGCCCGTCAAAGGCCGGGATCTGTCCGGCGGTGAAGACGAGATTGCCGCTGATGACTGCCTGGGAGTAAGGCCCGACCGGGCCGATGGTGCCTGGCGCTGAGTTGATGCGTTTCATGCTGATCCTCGTGTTCGCTGAAGGCCCTGACACCGAGTTGTCGCGCGTTGACTGCAGGAGCTGTCGAAGGCTGCGATGACGATGACTCAGGCCAATCGCTTTCGCAGTGTTCGGCAGCCCCTACAGAGTTGTCGGTAGTTCAGGGGATAGTGGGTCTCAATCAGCCATGAATGGCTGCTTCCTTGGTCAGGTCGCGCTTGAAGGTTTCGCTTAGCAAGAGCAGCGCAATCAGTGAAATAGCGGCCGAGCCGATCATGTACCAGGCGACCGAAGAACCTTTACCGGTCAAGGACAGCAGTGCCGTGGTGATGATCGGGGTTGCAGCACTACCCAGCAAACCGGACAACATGTAAGCAACTGACAGCCCGGAATAACGCACCCGGGTACCAAACAGCTCGGCCAGGAAGGTCGCAATAGGCCCATAGTTGGCGGCGAAGGCGGTCATCAGCAGCATGTAGCCCAGGAACACGAACGGCAGCTCACGGGTGTCCATCAGCCAGAACATCGGGAAGGCCACCACGGCCTCGGCGATAATCCCGCCAATGATCACGGGCTTGCGTCCAATACGATCAGACAGCGCGCCGAATGCCGGCAACAGAAAGACGCAGAGCGCACAGGAGGCCAGAACCACACTGAGCATGATCGTGCGGCTAAAGCCCAGCGTCTGGGTGCCGTAGGTCAGGCCAAACGCAACGATGATGTTGAAAGAGGCGCCGGTGGACATGGTAGCGATGCCGCCCAACAACACCTGTTTCCAGTATTTGCGGCAGATCTCTGCAAGCGGCACCTTGATGTGCTTTTCGGTTTTCTGCGCTTTGTTGAAAGCAGGGGTTTCGCTGATATTGAGGCGAATATACAAACCCACGGCAATCAGCAATGCGCTGGCCAGGAACGGAATACGCCAGCCCCAGGAGAGCAAGTCTTCGGCTGGGAGCAGGGCGGCAATGGCCAGAAATGCCAAGTTGGCAAGCATGGTTCCGGCCGGTACACCGATCTGTACCCATGAACCATAGAGTCCGCGCTGATTAGCCGGGGCGTGCTCCACGGCCATTAGCACTGCGCCACCCCATTCACCCCCCAGTGCCAGTCCCTGGATGATCCGCAGCGTTAGCAACAGGATCGGCGCCCAGATACCGATGCTGGCGTAATCGGGCAGTAAACCGATGGCGAAAGTCGCTGCGCCCATTACCAAAAGCGAAATCAACAACATCGACTTGCGCCCCAGCTTGTCGCCGAAGTGACCGAACAGCGCGGCGCCTACGATGCGCGCACCGTAGGCCGAAGCAAAGGTGCCGAACGCCAGCAATGTGCCGATCAGGGCATCAAATGCCGGGAAGAAAATCTTGTTGAACACCAGTGCAGACGCGGTTGCAAAGACGAACAAGTCATACCATTCCACCGTGGTGCCGATGACGCTGGCGATGGCGACCTTTTTCATGTTGACCGGCGTTTCCGTTACCGGCGCCTGGCTTTCTACATACGCAGAGCTGTTCATGCCTTATGTCTCCAAAATGAGCGTATGCCCAAAGGATTGAGTTATTGATTGGCAGTTCTACGAGGAGTTGGCGCGTGCTGATCAGCGAGCGCCTGATTGTTTATCGGGCATCTGCGCGCCCTGCCTGCCGGCGTTGAGGCCGACAGGTGCTTGTGGTGACGGATATCGGGCTAGCGCTGAATCCGCTCAACAATTGCGTTGAGCAGCACATCGCAGCCCATGCGTGCATCTTCAGGTAAAACGTCTTCGGCCTCGTTGTGGCTCAGGCCGCCAACACAAGGGATGAACACCATGGTGGTCGGGCAATGCCGAGCCAGCAAGATGGCGTCGTGGCCTGCGCCGCTGACGATGTCCTGATGTGGATACCCCAGCGCCTCGACGGCACGGCGCACCGCTGCGACGCAATCCTTGTCGAACGGAGTGGCCGGGCTTAGCCAGTGGCGCTGGATGTCCAGAGTCAACCCGCGGGCGTCCGCCACCTGCTGGAAACGCTGTTGGACCTGCTGTTCCATGAGCGCAATCTGCTCGTCTTCGTGGTGACGCAAATCGACCGTGAAATTCACGCTGCCTGCGATGGTATTGCGCGACGATTTGGCGATGCTCAGTTGACCGATGGTGACCAGACCTTTGGGGGCGTATTCGTCCGCCAAAGCTTCAAGTTGCGCAGCCATTTGCGCTACGCCAAACAGCGCGTCCTTGCGCAGTTTCATCGGTGTAGTCCCGGCATGGGCGCTCTGGCCTTTGACCTGCACGTCCAGCCAGCAAATCGCCTGGCCGCCCGTCACCACGCCCACCGGGATGCCGTTATCTTCAAGAATCGGACCCTGTTCGATGTGCGCTTCGAAATACGCATCGAAAGGACGTTTGAAGGGGTGCTCACCCACATGCCCGGTGGCGTCCAGCGCTTGAGCGACACTGATACCATCCGCATCGCAGGCGTCCAGCGCGGTCTGTAATTCCAGGCTGCCGGTGAATACTGCAGAGCCAAACATGGCAGGTGTGAAGCGCGCACCTTCTTCATTGGTCCAGACCGCGATCTCGATCGGCCGCTGGCTCTGGATGCCTTGTTCGTTCAGGCAACGCACCACTTCCAGACCACTCAGCACGCCGTAGATACCATCGAAGCGACCACCTTTGGGCTGGGTGTCCAGATGGCTGCCCATCACGATCGGCTCAAGCGTGTCGTCCAGTCCGGCGCGGCGGGCGAACAGGTTGCCGATGGCATCGAAGCTCAGGGTCATGCCTGCTTCCCGACACCAGCCCATGAACAGCTCACGCCCGGCTTTGTCTTCAGCGGACAGGGCCAGACGGCAATTGCCGCCTTTGGCTGTGGCACCGACTTTGGCCATGTCCATGAGGCTGCCCCAGAGCCGATCACCGTTGCAGTTGAGTACGTTCATCATTAAACCTCTTGCGCTTGCTTCAGTAACCCAGATCCGGGTCAACCAGGTTATTCAGGGGTTCGCCGTTGATAAGGCGGCGGGCGTTTTCTGCGACCTGCTGCGCAATGCAATCGTCGGAGGCTGCGGAGGCCATGTGCGGGGTAATGATCACGCCCGGCATCTGCCACAGAGGGTCGTCGACCGGCAGCGGCTCCTGCTCGAACACATCCAGCACCGCGCCGCGCAGATGCCCGCTGACCAACGCCTGTTGCAAGTCATCAACAATCAGGTGCTGCCCGCGTCCGGCATTGACGATTACCGCGCCAGGAGCCAGGGCGGCAAACGTCTTGCTACACAGAATGCCTCGGGTGGCATCGGTCAAGGGCAGCAGGTTGACCAGCATGTCCAGCCCGTTGAGGAATGCCTCGAACTGCTCGTCACCGTGATGACAGATCACGCCCGGGATTTCTCGCGGGCTACGTGCCCAGCCCCTTACGGCGTAGCCTGCACCGGCCAGATCACTGGCGATTGCGGCACCCAGCGAACCCAGTCCCATTACGCCTACCTTGAACTGACCGGCGGGCTGTTGTGGATGACGCTGCCAGGCGCTTTGGCGTTGCTGTGCGGCCACGCGATCAAAGTCGCGGTGAAAATGCAGCACGGCCCAGCGCACGTATTCGGTCATGCCTCGCCGATGGTCAGGGTCCACCACGCGGCAGGCGGGAAGGTCCGCTCGACTCGGGTCCGTGCGCAAGTGATCGACACCGGCGCCCACCGAATGCACCAGTTGCAGGTTGGGCAGGTTCGCCATGCTGCCTGCGGGTGGATACCAACAGGCGGCGATTTGTGCCTCGACGGCGGCCGGATCATCGGGCAATACCACCTTGAGTTCAGGCGCGTTACGGGCGAATGCGGCTTGCAGTTCGCTGTTCAGAACGGTGTCATTGGTCAGCAGGACGATGGTGGTCATGAGCAGTAGGACTCGCGTTGGTCTTCGATCAAGGTCAGTGCTGCTTTCCAGCTCAACTGAATGATTTCTGCGGCTTCATCGCGATCAAACTGTTGGGCTGTCAAACGGCATACTTCCTCGCTGGGTTGCACGAGTTTACTGTTACCGGACAGGGCTTGAACCTGTGCCTGACACGCTCGCTCGAGAAAATGTATCTCGTGAAACGCTTGAGCCACGCTGCCACCACCCGCCAACAGGCCGTGATTGCGCAGGATCATCGCTCTGTGGGGGCCAAGATCCGCCACCAGTCTCTCGCGTTCTTCCAGTGACAGCGCAATGCCCTCATAGGTGTGGTAAGCGAGCTTGCCGTAGAACTTCAAGGCGTGCTGGCTGATCGGCAGCAACCCCTGTTCCTGGGCGGCAACGGCCATGCCTGCGGCCGTGTGGGTATGGATCACGCAGTTCAGGTCTTCACGCGCCATGTGGATCGCTGAGTGGATGACAAAACCCGCAGCGTTGACCCGGCTGTTTTCGATATCGCCATTGACCACCTGACCGTGCTGATCGATGCGCACCAGATCGCTAGCCGTCATCCGGTCGAAGATCACGCCGTACCGGTTGATCAGGAAGTGATGCTCAGGGCCCGGAATGCGCAGGCTGATGTGAGTGTCGATCAAGTCCGTCATGCGAAAGTGCGCGATCAATCGATACAGGGCCGCCAGTTCGCAGCGGGCTTGCCATTCCACGGCATCGAGAGTGTCTGGGGTGTTCATGAAAGCTCCTTGTTGAAAGCTGGCTGTGCAGCCGGACTGTTTTCGCCGCGCAGCCGGGCCAGGCCACAGACACCGAACAGCGAAATGCCTGCCAGCACACTGAAGAAGATCGCTAGCGGTAACCACTGTCCCGCGTAGTGAGTTGCCAGCAAGGTGCCGACGATGGGCGTTGTGCCGCCGGCGATGGCACAGATCAACTGGTAGGCAATGGAAATGCCGCTGTAACGCAGGTGCGCTGGAAAAGCCTGAGCCATGTAGCCAGCAATCACCGCATACAGCGCCGACAGGGTGATCACGGCCATAGCGATGCCAAGGGTCATCAACGCTAGATTTTGCGTGCCGACCAGTAAAAACATCGGGTAGGGCATGGCCATGGAGAGCAGCGCCGCCAACATCAGGAAGCGGCCTTCGCCAATACGTTCAGCCAGCAAAGCGCTGATGGGCTGGGAAATGAATTGCAGGACGGTCACGATAAACAGGCAGTCGAGGATGGTCGCCCGGGAGATGCCCTGATACTGGGTCACGTAAGTAATCATGAAGGTGTTGGTGAAGAAGAATCCTGCCGAGCCAATGGTGACGGCACAGGCTGCGAAGAGAATCTGTCGCCAGCAGGTGCGCAGCACGTCCAGCACCGGGTATTTGGCAGTCTCGCCTTTCTCTGCGACTTCTTTGAATTCCGGTGATTCTTCAACGCCAAAGCGGATCGCCAGGCCAATCATCATTAGCACGCCGCTGGCCAGGAACGGCAAACGCCAGCCCCAGTCGGCGAATTCAGCAGGCTCCAGAGAAGTCACCAGCCTGAATGCAATCAGCGCGAGCAACAAACCGGCCGGGCTGCCCAGTTGTGCGAAAGAGGCATAGAAGGTTTTACGACCCTTGGGTGCATGCTCGCTGGCCATCAAAACCGCACCGCCCCATTCGCCGCCGACAGAGATGCCTTGCACGATGCGCAACGCCACCAGCCCGATTGGCGCCCAGATACCGGCAGTGGCGTAGCTTGGCAGCAGACCAATCCCTGTTGTCGCCAGGCCCATCAGCAGCATGGTGAACAGCAACATCTTTTTCCGGCCCAGACGGTCACCCAGGTGCCCGAAAACCATCCCGGCCATGGGCCGTGCGATGAAGCCGACAGCAAAGGTACCGAAAGCCGCGAGGGTGCTGAGGCCGGGAGTATCACTGGGAAAGAACACTTGCCCCAGAATCAATGCAGCCGCAGTGGCATAGATGTAGAAGTCGTAGAACTCAATAGTGGTCCCAACGAATGCCGCGGCAGCCGCGCGACGAGGCTGATTGGATGAGGTTCGCATGCAAGGCCCTTTTTGGTTTTGGCGTTATGGCAGGGATTGAGGCTGGTCACGTAGCGCTCTGGGGGCGCTTCCCTGCTTTATCGCTCGCTGCCTATAATTAATCAATTTGCTAATACTTATTTTGTGTATTAGCCAGGCTACTAATGGTGCGGTGATGAACAACGACGAATCGGTCGAAGCACAAGGCAAGTGGCAAGGTCGGCGCTTTCTCAATGATCGACTGGACTGGAACCTGTTGCGCACGTATCTGGCGATCGGTCAGGAACGCAGTATCAGCCGTGCGGCGGCAAGGCTTTTCGTCACGCAGTCAGCGGTCAGTCAGTCGCTGAAACGCCTTGAGGAACAGCTCGATTGTGCGTTGATCGTGCGCAAGGGCCCGCGCTTCGATCTGACTCAGGCCGGAGAGGAGGTGTTTGGGATTGCCCAGGAAATGTATGGCAATGTCTCGCGCCTGGGCACGGCAGTTGAGGGCGCCGAGGAAGAGGTCGTTGGCAAGGTGCGTGTGCTGTCCATCAGTCATGTGCAGTCACCGCTCTATGACGACTTTCTTGCGGACTTTCATCTGTTGCATCCGCGTGTCGAGCTGGAACTTGAAGTCATGCGCAGTTCGGACATTCAGAGTTCGCTGAACCAGAAAACTGCCAGTCTGGGCATCGGGCTGTGCCGCTTCCCCCAGGCGAAACTGGAGCGGGTTTTGTTAATGCGCCAGCGCTACGCATTCTTCTGCGGCAAACGACATCGGCTGTTCGGCAAACGAGGGTTGGCGCTGGACGCGTTACAGGGCGAGAACTTCGTCAGCTTCACCAGCGACCAGCTTGGCGGCAATCTGTCGCCGTTGACAGTGTTCCGTGATCAGCAGGGCTTTACCGGAAAAATCGTCGCATCATCGCCCAGCTTTGAAGAGATTCGGCGGTTGATCATTGCCGGTTACGGGATCGGTTGTTTGCCTGAACACCTGGTGGACAATGATTTGCACAACGGCCTGATCTGGCGTTTGCCACCGGCTGACGGTGTGGTGGATGTCGATATGTTTCTGATGTGGAACCGTGATCAGCGGATGAACCGCGCCGAGACGGTTTTTATCGAGTCGTTTCGGCGAGTCATCGAAGAGGCGTTTTGATCAGCAGGTTATTTCGCGTGCCAGCCTAACTGGCTGGAAATGCGCTGCGTGGCTTCCATCAGCTGTTTGACGTAATCCTGCTTGAGTTCTTCGCGAAAGCGGAAGCAGGGAAATGAAACGCTCATGCCACCGATCACATGACCAAAACGGTCGCGGATCGGCGCTGCCAGACAGCGCATGTTGTCTTCAAATTCTTCATGGTCTTCGGCATAACCCTGGTCGCGAACCACCTGTAATTCCTGCAAATAAGCATCGACGGTTGTCAGCGTGTTGGCTGTGCGGCGCTCGAAGCTTTCTTCCTGCAAGTGCGCCAACAATTCCGGCTGATCCAGCCATGCCATCAAGACCTTGCCGATCCCGGTGCAGTAAAGCGGCGCGCGGCGCCCGATACGCGAGTACATCCGCAGGTTGTACTTGGAGTCGATCTTGTGCACGTAGACGATGCTGCCTTCGTCAAGAATTCCCAAATGTACGGTTTCGCCGGTCAGCTCATTGATACGGCGCATGCCTGGCTCAGCCTCGCGGACGATGTCCAGATGGGGCAGGGCCTGGGCACCCAACTCGAACAGTCGAACGCTGAGCCGGTAGCGGTCTTCGGCGTCCTGCACCACATAGCCACGCGCCTTGAGTGACTGCAAAAAGCGGTAAACGGTGCTTTTGGACATGTCCAGTTTCTGCGCGATTTCCGATACGCCGCTTTCCTCGGGATGTTCTGCCAATGCCTCTAGTACCGCCATGGTCCGGCCTACTGCGGAGACCAGTTCATTGTTCTGGAGAGTGCTGTTGTCCATGAAGGCTCCAACGGGAACGGAAAACCCAAGGATATACGCTAGCGAATCAAAACGCTGTTTCATTTTTCTTGACGGTGAGGAAAATCTGATCAAAACTCGGCCACAAGCTACAAATGAAACGCCGTTTTAAAAATAATAAAGGCGCGTAATGATGAATGCGATTTCTAAACACCGGCCGCAATCCGTTTCACCCAAACCCGTGAAGGTAGCGATGGTGGGTGAGTGCATGATCGAGATGCGTGCCGAGTCAGCTTCAGACTTCAGCCAGACGTTTGGCGGTGACACACTCAACACCGCCGTCTATTTGGCCCGATTGAATCCAGCCGCGCGCATTGCTGTTGATTACGTGACCGCCATCGGTGCCGACAGCTTCAGCGACGCCATGCGCCAGTTGTGGTGTGATGAAGGCGTCGGCAACCAGAACGTGCGGGTGATCAAGGACGCATTGCCGGGCCTTTACGTCATCCAGACCGATACGCGCGGCGAACGACGTTTCGTCTATTGGCGGGGCCAGGCCGCAGCGCGGCGCATGTTCGATGGGCCTGAGGCAGATGTGTTGCTGCAGGCACTGGCCGATTACGACTACCTCTACCTGAGCGGCATCAGCCTGGCGATCCTCACGCCCGATGGCCGCGCTCGCTTGCTGCAGGCTGTTGTTCAAGCCCGGGCATCCGGCACCCGGATCGTTTTTGATAACAACTTCCGTCCCCACCTTTGGCCAGACGCCAACACGGCGCGTCAGGTCTATAGCGACATGCTGCGCCTGACCGATCTGGCCCTGATCACCTGGGAGGACGACGAAGCCTTGTTTGGTTACGCCGACGTCGAGTCCCTGTTCAGTGCCTATGCGAGCTTCGGCGTGGACGAGGTCGTGCTCAAGCGCGGCGCGGCGTCATGCCTGATCAACTGCGCCGGCGAGCGCTTCGAAGTGCCTGCCGAAGCCGTGCGCAACATCGTCGACACCACGGCGGCAGGCGATTCGTTCAGCGCCGGATATCTCTCCTGTCGCCTGCAAGGCGGCGCCCCGGATCTCGCGGCTCAGTGGGGACATCGACTGGCCGCTCAGGTCGTTCAGCATCGCGGCGCACTGATCCCCTTGGCCGCGATGCCCAGTCTCGATATGCCTTCTTTTTCTTTTGCCGCAGAGGCCCGCAACTGATGAAAATCATTGAAGCCCGCGTGATCGTGACCTGTCCGGGTCGCAACCTGATCACTCTTAAAATCGTCACGGATGCCGGTATTTACGGCATCGGTGATGCGACCCTCAATGGCCGTGAACTGGCGGTAGTCGCCTACCTTGAAGAACACGTACTGCCCGCGCTGATCGGTCGCGATGCTCATCGTATCGAGGACATCTGGCAATACCTGTATCGCGGGGCCTACTGGCGCCGTGGCCCGGTGACCATGACCGCGATCGCCGCGGTAGACATCGCGTTGTGGGACATCAAAGCCAAGGCGGCCAACATGCCGTTGTATCAGTTGCTGGGTGGCAAGAGCCGCGAGCGGGTGATGGTCTACGGGCATGCCACCGGCAAAGACATCGAGGGTTGCCTGGACGAAGTCGCCCGCCATGTCGAGCTAGGTTACAAAGCGGTGCGCGTGCAGTGCGGGATTCCCGGGATTGCGACCACTTATGGCGTGGCCAAGCGCAGCGGCGAGCGTTACGAACCGGCTGACAGCGATTTGCCTGCCGAACATATGTGGGACACCGGCAAGTACCTCAACTATGTGCCCAAACTGTTTGCAGCCGTTCGCGAGCGTTTCGGTGACGACCTGCACATTCTTCACGACGTCCACCATCGCCTCACGCCTATCGAGGCCGGTCGGTTGGGTAAAGCTGTTGAGCCGTTCAACCTGTTCTGGCTGGAGGACTGCACCCCGGCAGAAAATCAGGCAGCGTTTCGCCTGATCCGTCAGCACACCACCACGCCATTGGCGGTGGGTGAAGTCTTCAACTCGATTCATGACTGCCGCGAGCTGATCCAGGAGCAGTTGATCGACTACATCCGCGCCACTCTGGTACACGCAGGTGGCATTACTCATGTGCGACGCATTGCGGACTTTGCCGCGTTGTTCCAGGTTCGTACCGGCTTTCATGGCGCGACTGACCTGTCGCCAGTGTGCATGGGCGCGGCGCTGCATTTCGATACCTGGGTGCCCAACTTCGGCATTCAGGAACACATGCCTCACGACGAGCGAATCGACGAAGTCTTTCCTCACGCCTATCGCTTTGACGACGGCCATTTCACCCCCGGCGAAACCCCGGGGCATGGCGTCGACATCGACGAAACCCTTGCGGCGAAATACCCCTACAAGCGCGCCAGCCTGCCGGTCAATCGCCTGGAAGACGGCACGCTCTGGCACTGGTAAGCCCGGCTTCGATACCAGTAAAAAACGATTTACCACAACAAGAACATCAGGCGGCGGCCGCCCTGACAGGAGTTACCCGATGAAAGCTTTTCAAGTGAGAGCACCTTTTGAGTTCGGCCTGGCCCAGGTCGAGGTGCCGCAAATCGCACCCGGCGAAGTCAAGGTGGACGTCGCCTATGCCGGGATCTGCGGCTCGGACATGCACATCATCCACGGGCAGAACGCTTTCGTGCGCTTCCCTAGGGTTACCGGGCATGAGTTTTCTGGCGTGGTGCGCGAAGTGGGTGAGGGCGTTGAACACCTCAAGGCCGGCGACCGCGTGTGCATCGACCCGGTGATCAGTTGCGGTACGTGTTACCCGTGCAGGATCAACCGTCCCAACGTCTGCACCAGGCTGCAAGTGATTGGCGTGCACCGTGACGGTGGTTTCAGCGAGCAAGTCTGCGTCCCGGCGGGTAACGCCCATCGCCTGCCTGACTCGATGTCCCTGAGCCACGCGGCGCTGGTCGAGCCTTACTCCATCGCACTCAACGTACTGGATCGCATGCAGGTGCATCCGGGTGACAGTCTGCTGATTTACGGGGCTGGCGTGATTGGCCTGACCCTGGTTCAGATGGCTCGCGCGCTGGGTTTGACCGACATCACCGTCACCGATGTGATCGACGCGCGGCTGGAAACCGCCAAAGCCCTGGGCGCCAGTCGTACCCTCAATGGTCAGGCTGTCGACGTGGAAGCCACGATGCGCGAATTGACTTATGGCGAAGGCGTGCCGCTGATTGTCGACGCGGCGTGCATCCCGTCGTTAATGCCGCAAATGGTTCGCCTGGCCTCGCCAGCCGGGCGCATCGGCCTGCTGGGCTTCAATGCGACGCCGAGTGATCTGGTGCAACTGGAAATGATCAAGAAGGAGCTGACCCTGGTGGGTTCGCGCCTGAACAACCGCAAGTTCCCCAAGGTGATCGAGCTGATTGCCAGCGGCAAATTGCAGGTTCAGGAGCTGGTCAGCCATCAGGTGTCTTTCGACGAGATGCCAGCAGCTATCGACCTGATCGAACACCATCCTGAACAGACCCGCAAGGTGCTGGTGCAGTTGGGTGAAGCGCGTCACTAGTCCGATGTAGATACGAGTGCCCCTTTGGGCACCCTCACCGAATAAACATAAAAAGCGGGAGGTTCCAATGTTTGGTCAAGGTCGTACATTAATCATCATCATGCTGTTCCTGGCAGGCGTCATTAACTACCTGGATCGCTCGGCATTGTCCGTTGCAGCCCCTTTCATCCAGAAGGACTACGGTCTGACGACGGGTGAAATGGGCATGATTTTCAGCAGTTTTTTTGTCGGCTATGCGGCGTTCAACTTCATCGGTGGCTGGGCGGCTGATCGCTACGGCGCAAAAACTACGCTGCTGCTGGCTATGGTCTTGTGGTCGCTGTTCAGCGGCCTGACTGTGCTGACCGTAGGTTTCGCCTCGCTGGTGCTGATCCGCATCCTGTTCGGTATGGGTGAAGGGCCGTTGAGCGTCACCACGAGCAAGATGGTCAACAACTGGTACACGCCCAAACAACGTGCGCGGGCGCTGGGTTCTTCGATGTCAGGTACGCCGCTGGGCGGGGCGATTTCCGGGCCGGTAGTGGGCTTTATTGCCATCAGCTACGGCTGGAAAGTATCGTTCATTATCATCATGATCGTGGGCCTGGTTTGGGCCGCTGTCTGGTACAAGTTCGTCAAGGACAAACCGGAAGGCAAGGTGGCTGAAGAGATCCAGCGCGCCGAAGGCACGAGCGAAGTGGCTTCGTTGCCGGTGCATCCGCTGCGTTATTACCTCAAGCAACCCACCGTGCTGTTCACCTCGCTGGCGTTCTTTTCCTATAACTACACGCTGTTCTTCTTCCTGACCTGGTTCCCCAGCTACCTGACCATGGCCCATGGCTTGAACGTCAAGGATATGAGCATCGCCACCGTCATTCCGTGGCTGCTGGGTTTCCTCGGTCTGGCCCTCGGTGGTTTCATCTCGGATTTCGTGTTCAAGAAGACCGGGCGGATGATGTTCTCCCGCAAAGTGGTGCTGGTCACGTGCCTGCTCGCCTGCGCGGCCTGTATTGCGGTAGCCGGTGTGGTCAAGACACTTTATCCAGCGGTCATTCTTGTCGCGCTGGCCGTGTTCTTCCTGTACCTGACCGGTGCCATTTACTGGGCGATCATCCAGGACACCGTACCTGCCGCACGCGTGGGCGGGGTCAGTGGCTTCATGCATTTCCTGGCGAACACCTCGGGCATCATTGGCCCGACCCTGACCGGTTTTCTGGTGCAGTTCACCGGCTCGTTCACCAGTGCGTTCCTGTTGGCAGGGCTATTGACCGTGATCGGCGCCGTATGCGTGGCGCGTTACGTAAAACCGCTGAGCGCTGCAGACACGGGTGAAGCGGCTGCACAGATCCCGCAGCCGCAGCATGATTCGGCCTTGAGCCATCCAAGAACATAAGGAGCGTTTCGATGCCAATTGTGAACCGTGTGCCTGCTGCCGACCCTGCCTCGGAGATCGGTATCGTGCATCTGGGCCTTGGGGCGTTCCATCGCGCCCATCAGGCGGTCTACCTGCAACGCAACCTCAATCGTCACGGGCAGAGCAGTTGGGGGCTGTGCAGTGCCAACCTGCGCTCCAATCGCGCCGTGGTTGATCTATTGCGCGAACAGGATGGCCGCTACCACGTTGCCGAGTACCGCGATCGTGAACAAGTGACGCTGCGTGAAATTGCTATGGTGCGCGAGGCGTTGTATGCGGGCGAGGGCGGTGATGAGCTGGAAGTGCTGTTGCAACGCATGGCCGCGCCGCAAACGCGGATTGTCACGCTTACCGTCACCGAAAAAGGCTATTGCCTGAGCCCGTCTACCGGGCAATTGCGTGTTGAAGACCCGACGATTGCCCATGACATCGCTCATCCGCACACGCCGCGTTCGGCGCCCGGCATCGTCCTCGAAGCTTTGCGCCGTCGTCGGGCAACTGACATCCCGGCTTTCACTGTCCTGTGTTGCGACAACATGCCTGACAACGGCCAGCGTACCCGGCAAGCGGTGCGCGGCCTGGCGGCAGAACAGGATCAAGACCTGGCGCAGTGGGTCGATCAGCACGTAGCGTTTCCAAGTTGCATGGTCGATCGCATTGTCCCGGCCATGACCGCAGAGTCTTTCGGTCGTCTGGAGCAACAACTGGACTGCCATGACCCTGCGGCCGTGGTGTGTGAAAGCTTCAGCCAGTGGGTAATCGAGGACAACTTTCCGCTGGGTCGCCCTGACTGGGAAGTCGAAGGCGTGCAGATGGTTGAGGATGTGCAGCCCTTCGAAACGATGAAGCTGCGGATGCTCAACGGCAGCCATTCGTTATTGGCTTACGTGGGCGTGCTGGCGGGTCATGAGTTGGTGTTCGAGGCGGTCAATGACCCACAACTCGCGGGCCTGATCGAACATTACATGGCTCAGGAAGCGGCCCCCACGTTAGACATGCCGGCGGGCATCGATCTTTCCCTCTATGCCCGTGATTTGAAAGCGCGCTTTGCCAATGACAGCCTGCAACATCGTCTGCGCCAGATTGCCATGGACGGTTCGCAAAAGCTGCCGCAACGCTGGCTGCTCGGCGCACAGCAGTTGCTTGACGACGGTCGCGATATCGCTTGTACCGCTTTGGGCGTCGCGGCCTGGATTCGTTACTGCACGCAGCCGACTGAGCAGGTTATCGACGATCCATTGAACGCCACCTTTGCCGATCTGGCGGGGCGTTTCGAAGGTGCAGCTCTGGTAGACGCATTTCTCGAGCTGGATGAAGTTTTCCCGGCGGCGTTGGCCAATCGCCCGGCGTTTCGTGACGCCGTGCAACAGGCTTACAGCTCGCTGGTTGGCGAAGGTATCAGTAGCGTGCTGCAACGCTTCGCTGCACACCACTAACAAGAAAGGAGAAGCACATGGAACAGACATGGCGCTGGTTTGGCCCCAAAGACCCGATCTCCCTGGCGGACGTCCGGCAAACCGGCGCGACCGGCATCGTCACCGCACTGCATGAAATCCCCAACGGCGAAGTGTGGCCAGTAGAGGCCATCGCGGCGCGCAAAAAAATGATTGAAGACGCTGGCCTGACCTGGTCAGTGGTGGAAAGCATCCCGGTGCATGAAGACATCAAGCGCGGCTGTGGCCGACGTGATGAGTACATCGCCAACTATCAGGAGAGCGTCCGCAACCTGGCAAGCTGCGGCATCGATATCGTCTGCTACAACTTCATGCCGGTACTGGACTGGACACGTACGGACCTGGCGTGGGAACTGGCAGACGGTGGTTGGGCACTGCGTTTCGACCAGACCGCGTTTGCCGCCTTCGATCTGTTCATCCTCAAGCGTGCGGGGGCAGAAGCCGAGTACAGCGCCGAGGATATTCAGCAGGCCAAAACCTATTTTGAAGGGCTGACCGAAAGCCAGAGCCAGGCGTTGGTCAATACGCTGATTGCAGGTTTACCGGGCGCCGAGGAGCATTACACCCTGGAAGATTTTCGGGCCTTGCTGCGTACTTACGCGGACATCGACGAAGCCCGTTTGCGTGAGCATCTGGGGTACTTTCTGCGTGCATTGATTCCGGTAGCGGAAGAAGTTGGCGTGCGGATGGCGATTCACCCGGACGACCCACCTCGTGCGCTGCTGGGGCTGCCACGCATCCTGTCCACCGCCGCCGATACCCAATGGTTGCTGGACGCCGCGCCTAGCCAGGCCAATGGTCTGACGTTCTGCACCGGCTCTTACGGTGTGCGCGAGGACAATGACCTTGTGGCCATGGCCAGGCACTTTGCGCCATATATCTACTTCACGCATTTACGCTCAACCCGCCGCGAGGCCGACCCGCGCAGCTTCCACGAAGCCCACCACCTGGGCGGCGACGTTGATATGGTCGGGGTAATCCGCGAGCTGGTCACCGAGGAGCGCAGGCGTGAACGCGAAGGCGGCCCACGCCTGCCATTGCGTCCGGACCATGGTCATCAATTGCTCGACGATCAGCATCGCAACAGCAATCCTGGTTACTCGCTGATTGGTCGGCTCAAAGGCTTGGCAGAGATTCGCGGGGTGGAACTGGCGGTGCGGCAGCAGTTGGGCTGATAGGCCTTAACGCCTGCATCGCGGGCAAGCCCAGCTCCCACAGGTGGAATGTGATCTCATGTGGGAGCCGGGCTTGCCCGCGATGCAGGCGCCACAGACATCAAGCCAACCCTAACGCCCCCCATCCTCAGGCTCCAGCGCCTGCAGCCAGCGTCCTTCCGAGCGACTTAAATGCTGGCGCATTGAGGTCTGGGCGCCGAGTACGTCCTTGCTGGCAACCGCACGCAGAATCGCCTCATGCTCAGTGACCGCCGCTTCCCAGGTTGACGAATTCTCAGAATGCTTGCTCAAGTGAGCAGAAATCGGGTTGTGTCTCTCATCAAACAGTGCAGTGATAATTCGCACCAGCGCCGAATTGCCGCTCATTTTGGCCAGCCGATGATGAAACTTGCGGTCGTCCTCCAGCGGTGGCAGGCCATTGGCAATGCTTGCGCGCATGGCGTCGATGCAGTCCTGCAAATAGCGGTAGTCACTTTTCTTGCCATGCAAACAGGCCAGAATCACGCTTTCGCCTTCGATCAACGCTCGGGCCTGCATCAACTCCGAGGGGCTCTCGCCCAGGGGCACAGGTTTGCTGCTGCCATCCTTGGGAGTGGCGCGCACATAAACACCTGAGCCCATCTTGATTTCGACGGCGCCTTCGATCTCCAGTGCAATCAACGCCTCGCGCAGCGAAGGTCGCGACACACCCAACAGCCGCGTCAGGTCACGTTCAGGGGGAAGCCTTGCACCGGTTTTGAAGTCCGCCTGCGCAATGTAATTGCGCAATTGATCGGCGATTTTCTGATACGGCTTCCGCTCAGCGGCGTTGATCGGTGAAACCATGGCTATGGCGTCCATCGGAAAGTTGGCGAAGGCTACCATAGCGACCGATTGCCTCGCCGCTGGTGAAAGCGTCCATGCTGTCTGGATTCAAGCCGTCATCACATCACCGCGCCGATCTGCCATGGCAAAAACTCGTTGTCTCCCAGGCCATTCTCTTCACTGCAGGTTTGCCGTCCGGAAGCAGTATCGAGCATCAACTGGAACAACCGTTGACCTGACTCGGCGACGGACTCAACCCCGTCGACAATCCCCCCGGCATTGAAATCCATGTCCAGCTCCATGCGCTGAAATAACCCTGTATTAGTAGCAATCTTCAGCGAGGGTGTGGGCTTGCAGCCATAAGTCGAACCCCGGCCGGTAGTGAAGCAAATGAGGTTCGCACCGCCTGCCACCTGACCTGTCGCAGAAACCGGGTCGTAGCCAGGCGTGTCCATGAAAACCAGCCCACGGGCTTCAATAGTTTCAGCGTACTGGTAAACCCCCATCAAGCCGGTAGCACCTGCTTTGGCCACGGCACCCAGGGATTTTTCCAGAATGGTGGTGATGCCCCCGGCCTTGTTGCCGGGCGAGGGATTGTTGTTCATGTCACCGTCGTTGTGGCGCACGTAGGCTTCCCACCAGTGAATCCGTTCCATCAATTGCGCTGCGATTTCCGGGGAGGCGGCGCGGGCCGTCAGCAAGTGTTCAGCGCCATAGATTTCCGGGGTTTCCGAAAGTATTGCCGTGCCGCCTTGCTGCACCAACAGGTCCACGGCTGCACCCAGTGCCGGATTGGCGGTGATGCCTGAATAACCGTCCGATCCGCCGCATTGCAGACCTACGCACAGGTGGCTGGCCGCTACGGTTGTACGCTGGAATTTATTAATGATCGGTAACATCGCCTCTATATGGGCGATGCCGCGCTGCACGGTTTCACGTGTGCCGCCCGCATCCTGGATGATCAGACTGGCCTTCAACAGGGCTGCGCGGTCGTCAAGTTCATCCAGCAACGGGGTCAGTTGGTTGACCTCACACCCCAGGCCGATCAACAGCACACCGGCGAAGTTGGCGTGATTCGCGTAGCCGCTCAACGTCCGCTTGAGGATGTCGATGCCTTCACCTTTGGCGCCCATGCCGCAACCGCTGCCATGGGTAATGGCAACCACGCCATCGACATTCGGGAAGTCCTTCAAACGTTCGGCAGTGAACGCCTGGGCAATGTGTTTGCAGACAGTCGCGGAACAGTTGACGCTGGAAATGATACCGATGTAATTGCGGGTGCCAACCCGCCCATCATCGCGCAGGTAACCTTCGAACGTAGCAGGCTCTTGGCTCAACGCAGTCGGCGAATAGACGTTCTGCACGCTGTGTTCGGAGTTAACGGTCGGCATGGCCAGGTTATGCACGTGGACATAGTCGCCGGGCTCGATGTTCTGCGTTGCCTGGCCGATGGGCTGGCCATACTTGAGTACTCGTTGTCCGGCCGATACGCCTCTCAGGGCAATCTTGTGGCCGGACGGAATCGGCTGCCGGGCGATCAGCTCAATGCCGTCGGCGCTGAGTTGCCGGGCTTCGGCGATGTCACCTCGGGCGACAGCGACATCATCCCCGGGTGATAAAACGAGCAAGGAGGGCTGGTTCATGGTGCGTCCTCTAAATGCGTTTTTTCAGCACTCGATGATGGCTTTGACGACGCCCTGTTTCGGGTCGAGCAGTGTGGTGAACGATTCGGCAACATCCTTGAGCGTCAGCCGATGGGTGTTCAGCGCGGCATCTGGAATCAAGCCGTTGCGCAAGCATTCCTCCACATAGTGGAAGTCCTCCTGGGTGGCGTTACGGCTGCCCATCAGGGTGGCTTCACGCTTGTGAAACTCAGGGTCGGAGAAGGTGATGGAGTCCCGAACCACTGAAATCATCACGTAGGTACCGCCGTGCGCAATGAACTCGAAGCCACGCTCCATGGCTCGGGCATTGCCGGTGGCGTCGAATACCACGTCGAAAAAATCACCTTCTGTGAGGTCAGCCAAAGCCTGCTTGTCGCCTTCGCCGATTTGCACCGCTGCTTGAATGTTCAGGTGTTGGCTACAAAAGGCCAGACGGTCTTCACGGGTATCCAGTACCGTGACCTTCGCGCCGCGAAGACTGGCGAAGATCGCCGCGGCCATGCCAATTGGACCGGTGCCGACCACCAGCACGCGTTTGTCCGCCTGCACATTTGAGCGGCGCACCGCGTGAGCACCGATCGAGAGAAATTCGATCATCGCGGCCTGATCAAGAGAAACACCCGCCGCTTTATGAACGAATGCCTGGGGGATACTCAGGTATTCGGTGAACGCCCCGTCGCAGTGAACCCCCAGCACTTGAATTCGGGTGCAACAGTTGGTTTTGCCTTGGCGGCAAGCGATGCATGTCCCGCAGGAAAGGTAAGGCATCACGTAAACCACGTCGCCAGCAGCAAGCTCGCTGTTGCTGTCGGCGTCTTCGACGATCCCGGAGAACTCATGGCCCATGACTCGTGGGTATTCGAGGTAAGGCTGGTTGCCGGTGAAAATATGCAGGTCGGTGCCGCAGACACCCACGCGTTTGACACGGATAAGGACTTCTCCGGCTTGTCTAAGTGGCTTATCGCGTTCGATAGCGGTTAACGAGCCGGGTTCGTTACAGATGACGGTCAGCATGCTGATGCTCCTTGGTGAGGGGAAGGGCACCGAGCGCGCTGCAGGCGGGATATCTACACATCAGGAGGGTCTCTTTTTGTTGATCTCTTTTTGTTGTAGTCGGGCAGGTGCCCGCTCGGATGATCACGCCTGAAAAACTACACGCCGTGAATTTTATTGGCAAGACCAATATTTAATAATGTTGAATTGGACCGACCAATTTGTATTTCTCGTTCTATCTGTTGGGTGTCGCAGAGCTGACTTGTAAAAACGGTGACCGGCCCTTCATGATGGTCAGCGGGATTCATCCGGCCCGTGCATTTCAAGGACAAGAGCATGTTTGAACTGGACTACGCGCTGGCACAGGAAATTGTCGACCGCGCGATGGCCATCCTGCCCTGCAACGTGAACGTGATGGACAGCCAGGGCTTGATCCTTGGCAGCGGCGAAGCCCGGCGCATCAACACCCGTCATGAGGGCGCCCAGCAGGTTCTGGCCACTCAGCGAGTGGTGCTCATCGACGCGCCAGCTGCGTCGAGCCTCAAGGGTGCGCAGCCGGGCATCAACGTGCCGCTCATGCATGACGGGCGTTTGATTGGTGTACTGGGCCTGAGCGGTGATCCGCAAGCGCTGGAGACTTACGCGCAGTTGCTGCGCATGACCGCTGAAATGCTCGTCGCGCAGCGTCAACGAGAGGACGAGCGTCAGTGGCGCAAACTGCGCATTGATGAACTGCTGTCATTGCTGCTGAGTGAAAGCGGCGACCCGGCCAGGCTCCTTGATGAAGCGCAGCGTCTGGGTCTGAAGCCTCAGCTCTCGCGCACCCCGGTCTGGATTGAACTCACCTCGGATCAAACGATGGCAGCGGTATGTGAATGGCTGCACGGACGAACGCCAGACAGTTGGTGCCTGAGCTTTTCTGACAAAACCCTGCTGTGGTGCTATCCCTCAACAGCGGTGTTCGACCCTGACAAACTTCTACAAAAAATGCAGGCGCAGGGCTGGGCGATAGAGCGTCTGGCCTTTGGGGTGCCTGCACATAACATCGCGCAACTGCGCAACGTCTGTGCCCGCGTGAAGACGTTGGCCGCTTACGGTCTGGCGGTGAAGACGCACGAGAGCGTTTTATCGCTGACGCGTTATCGCCTGCCGGTGATGTTATGGGCACATCGCGACGAGGGCGCGACGGAGGAATTGCTGGCGATTATCGAGAAGGTGCGGGTCAAGGACAGCAATGGTCAATTGCTGCAGACTCTGCGCAGCTGGTGTGAACACAGTGGGCAAGTTCAGCAGTGCGCCGCGGCGTTGGGTGTGCACCGCAACAGTCTGCGTTACCGGATGGACCGGATCGCCGAAATCACCGGGCTTGATCTGGACCGGCTGGATGACCTGATTACGTTATACCTCAGCGTGCAATTACTGCCTGAAACCGATTAATTGTGCGGGAGAACAATTTAATAAATCTAATGTTGTGCAAAAGACTAAAGCGCACCCAATGGGTAAGGTGTCAGCCTGAAGGCACAACAAATAGATCGCCGGAGAGCGTCAATGAAGATCGTCATAGCACCTGATTCGTTTAAAGACAGCCTGAGTGCTGCCGATGTCGCTCAAGCTATTGCTCTGGGCCTGGCTGAAGTTTTCCCTTGCGCAGAACTGGTTCAATGCCCCATGGCCGACGGTGGTGAGGGCACCGTGGATGCGATCCTGGCAGTGCTCGACGGTGAACGACGTCAGCACATTGTCACCGGCCCACTGGGCACTGACGTTACCGCCCAATGGGGTTGGTTGCCCGAGTCGCGCACTGCAATCATCGAAATGGCTGAAGCCAGCGGCCTGCAACTGGTTGCGGTAGCGCAGCGCAACGCCTGCATCACGTCTACTGTCGGCACCGGCCAATTGATTGTCGAGGCCCTGAATGCAGGTGCTGAGAAAGTCGTATTGACCATCGGCGGCAGCGCAACCAACGACGGCGGTGCGGGCATGCTCACTGCATTGGGCGTGCGGTTTTATGATGCGCAAGAAAAACCGTTGGCTCCCGGAGGTCTCGCACTGGCCGATCTTGCGCGTATCGACCTGAGTGGTATGGATCCACGTTTGCAGTCCGTCAGCTTTGAAATCGCCGCCGATGTTGATAATCCGCTGTGCGGGCCGCACGGCGCCTCCTTTACCTTTGGCCGACAAAAGGGCGCGAGCCCTGAGCAAATACAATCGCTGGATCACGCACTGGCGCGCTATGCCGATTGTTGTGCTGCCGTGCTCGAACGCGATGTGCGAGACGAACCCGGCGCGGGTGCCGCCGGCGGCATGGGCTTTGCCGCGAAAGCATTCCTGAGGGCAGGGTTTCGACCAGGTGTTGAAGTGGTGGCTGAACTGGTCGGCCTTGCGGAAAAAGTCCGGGACGCTGACCTGGTGATCAGCGGGGAGGGCAGTTGCGACTTCCAGACCCTGAGAGGCAAAACCCCCATGGGCGTCGCCCGCGTCGCCCAGAAGCATGGCGTGCCGGTGGTTATACTCGCGGGCACCTTGGGCGAAGGCTATGAAACGCTGTATCAGCACGGCATTGCCGCCGCGTTTTCGGTGGTTTCCGGTCCGATGAGCCTGGCAGAAGCCTGTCAGGACGCACCGCGTTTATTGCAGGAGCGGGCAAGGGATGTTGCCCTGGTCTGGCAACTGGGACGCACCACAGGCTAATTCTCCTCGACATTATCGATGTGCTTGAAACGCTCGATCAGAAAGTCGATCAGGCTGCGCACCCGTGCTGACAAATGCAATTGCTGCGGGTAAACCGCGTACACGTCAGCACGGGTCGGCGTCTGGTCCTCCAGCACCAGACGCAATCGGCCACTGCGCACATAGCGGGCGATGTCCCATTCAGCCCTGAGCAAAATGCCGAAACCCTCCAGCGCCCAGTTCAGGGCGACCTCACCATCGTTACAGCCCAGTGCGCCATGCACCTTGACGTTGTCTGTGCGACCACCGTTGGTGAAGCTCCAGACACCATAAGGTGATTCATTCTGGCGAATAAAAATGCAGTTGTGGTGCTGCAGCTCACTGAGTTTCTGCGGTGTGCCGTATTTCTCCAGATACAGCGGTGACGCGCAGAGCAAACGACGGTTGGAGGCAATCTTTCGCGCATGAAAGGCGGCGTCCGGCAGTGTTCCGAAACGAATCCCCAAATCGAAACCATGCGCCGCCAAATCCAGCGGATGGTCACTGATCTCCAGCTGGATTTCGACTTCTGGATAGTGCGCGAAGAACGCCGCAAGGGCAGGGCCCACATGACGGCGACCGAACCCCAGCGACGCGTTCACCCGAATCAGCCCTTTGGGCGTCGCACGGCTGCTGCTCATCAATTGTTCGAGATCATCAATCTGGGTGAGGATCCGCGCCGCATGGGAGAAATACAGCTCGCCTTCGGACGTCAGGCTCATCGAACGCGTGGTGCGATTAACCAGGCGAATGCCCAGCCGCGCCTCTAGCGCGGTCAGGCGTTTACTCACTGCTGGCGGGGTGACGCCAAGCTCGCGCGCAGTCGCCGCGAGGCTGCCTTTATTGGCCAACAGATAGAAAAAGGACAAATCCAGCGTCTGGCTCATTCGTAACTCAAAGTTATTTATGTAGTGATTTGGAGTAACTCACGCCTCTTGATTCACTACATATACTCCGACCACACCCCGTTTGGACAGCTCGGTTCGACGGGAACAACAAGAAAATGACGAGAGTGGAGTTAACGATGAGCGCATACAAAATTGCTGCGGTTCCAGGTGATGGCATCGGTGTCGAAGTCATCGCCGCTGGCGTTGAAGTGCTGCAAGCCCTGTCTAAAAAATCCGGTTTTGAGCTGAACTTCAAACACTTCGACTGGAACTCGGACAACTACCTGAAAAACGGTTACTACATTCCGCAAGGCGGCCTTGAAGAGCTGAAGACCTTCGATGCGATTTTCTTCGGCGCGGTGGGCGCCCTCAATGTGCCGGACCACATTTCTCTCTGGGGCTTGCGTCTGCCGATTTGCCAGGGTTTCGATCAGTACGCCAACGTGCGCCCGGCGCGTGTATTGCCAGGGGTGAAAAGCCCGCTGCATAACGGGGACCAGATCGACTGGGTGGTAGTGCGTGAAAACTCCGAAGGTGAATACTCCGGCAACGGCGGTCGTGTACACCGCGGCTTGCCGGAAGAAGTTGCCACTGAGGTTTCGGTATTTACCCGTGCCGGGGTCGAGCGCATTCACCGCTTTGCGTTCGAACTGGCGCAAAGTCGGCCACGTAAACACTTGACCATGGTCACCAAGTCCAACGCCCAGCGCCACGGCATGGTGTTGTGGGACGAGATCTTCTACGAAGTTGCCAAGGACTTCCCGGACGTCAAAACCGACAAGGAACTGGTCGACGCTGTGACCACGCGAATGGTGCTCAAGCCTTCGACACTGGACGTGATTGTCGCCACCAACCTGCACGCTGACATTTTGTCCGACCTCGCGGCTGCCTTGTCGGGCAGCCTCGGGATTGCACCCACCGCCAACCTCAACCCATCGCGCAAATTCCCTTCGATGTTCGAACCGATTCACGGCTCTGCCTTCGACATCACCGGCAAAGGGGTTGCCAATCCGATCGCCACGTTCTGGACTGCCGCGATGATGCTCGAGCACCTGGGTGAAGCCGATGCGGCCAGGCAGTTGATGTCGGCCATCGAAGCCGTGACCGAGAGCGGTTTGCACACCCCGGATCTGGGTGGCAACGCCACCACCCGGCAGATCACCGACGCGGTGATCGCGCTGATCAACCGCTGATTCAAAGTAGTACTGCGGCACAACGCCGAGGGGCTGCTCACTGGAGCTGGCTTCTCGGCATTTCCTGACAACAATAAAAATCAGGGCCCTGTCATGAAAAGAATATTTGGCAAGCTATACGTGCAAGTGCTCATCGCCGTCATCCTCGGCGCGCTGGTTGGCGTACTGGTTCCCGAGACCGGAACCGCGCTCAAACCGTTGGGCGACGCGTTCATCAAATTGATCAAGATGCTCCTGGCCCCGGTGATCTTCCTCACCGTGGTGACGGGCATTGCCAAGATGGAAAACATGAAAGAGCTGGGGCGCGTCGGCTTTCGCGCACTCATCTATTTCGAAGTGGTTTCCACGCTGGCGCTGGTCGTCGGCCTCGTAGTGGTAGACGTGTTCAAGCCCGGCGCAGGCATGAACATCGATGTGGCGACACTGGATGCCTCCAGTCTGGCCAACTACACCACGGCGGCCAAGCATACGACGTTCATGGATTTCTTCATGAACATCATCCCGGACACCATCGTCGACGCGTTCGCGAAAGGCAACGTCCTGCAGATCCTGCTGTTTTCAATCCTGCTCGGCGTGGCACTGGCTCATGTCGGCCCCAGGGGCAAACCCTTTGTCGACATGCTGGATAGCCTGATGCAGGGCATGTTCCGCATCGTCAACATGGTCATGCGTCTGGCACCGATCGGTGCGTTTGGCGCTATTGCGTTCACCATCGGCAAATACGGCTTCGGTTCGCTGTTTTCGCTGGGCAAATTAATGGCCTGCGTTTACCTGACCTGCATCGTCTTTGTGATCTTTGTCCTCGGGCCTATCTGTCGCTACAGCGGTTTCAGCCTGTGGAAATTCCTCAAGTTCATCAAGGAGGAGCTGTTCACTGTGCTGGGCACCAGCTCGTCGGAGTCAGTGCTGCCACAGATGATCTCCAAGATGGAAAAAGCCGGGGTCTCGAAACCCGTGGCAGGCATGATCATCCCGTCCAGTCTGACGTTCAACCCGGATGGACAGGCGATCTACTACACCATTGCGGCCATTTTCATCGCCCAGGCGACCAACACGCCACTGACGCTGACCGACCAGTTGATCGTGCTGGCGGTGCTGATGTTCACCTCCAAAGGTTCGGCGGGCGTGACCGGTTCGGGCTTCATCATCCTTGCCGCAACGCTTTCCTCGTTGGGCACCATTCCGGTGGCGGGGATGGTCTTGCTGTTGGGTGTCGACCGCTTCATGTCCGAAGCGCGGGCGATCACCAACACCATCGGTAATGGCGTCGGCACCATGGCCATCGCCAAATGGGTGGGGGCGCTGGATACCGTCAAGATGCACAAGGCGCTCGATGGTGAAACCGAGCCGGTGTTGCCGGCCAAGGCTGAGTCCGACGCTGCACCGATCCTCTCAAGTTAAACCCAGCCCTGGAGTCCATGACACCGCGCTTTCGCCAAACAAGCTAGGACCTGTAGGAGCTCACGAGCACCGCGAGCTCCTACAGGTTCTATGCGCGAGGCGATCCGCCGCGGTCGTGTTGTGAAAACACTTCCCTGGCAGCAAACAACCCGTTCAGCGCAGCAGGGAAGCCGGCATATACAGCCATCTGCATAATAACTTCGATAATCTCCTGCTCCTTACACCCAACATTGAGCGCACCGTGGATATGCACCTTGAGTTGCGGTGCGGCGTTGCCCATTGCGGTGAGCGCCGCGACGACTGCGAGCTCTCTGCTTTTGAGTTCCAGACCCGGTCTTGAATAGATATCGCCAAACGGGAACTCTATGAGTAACCGTGCGAAATCAGGTGCGATGTCTTTCAGGCTTTCAATAACGTTTTCGCCCGCTTGGCCATCGATCTCTCTGAGCTTTGCCAGGCCTCTGGCATACCGTTCGTTTTCCATAAATCCCTGCTCCACTTAGGTGTGTAACCCACCTTAGGACTGCCGTTGTGCTTTGATCCAATACCTTTTGGGTGATACCTTTTCGGTATGAACGAAGCCATTGATCTGCGACAGTTCCGTTACTTCCTTGCACTCAGCGAGGAACTCAACTTTGGGCGCGCAGCAACGCGCTTGCACATTTCCCAGCCGCCACTGAGCAGGCAAATCCGTCAGTTGGAAAATCAACTTGGCGTCGAACTTTTTTTGCGGACGAAAGCAGGGGTAACGCTTACCGCGGCGGGCCTGGCATTTTTGCCTGAGGTCAAGCGAACACTGGCACAAGCGGCCAAGGCCGTAGCAATTGCACAGGCAATGCGCGAGGAGGAGAGCGGTCAATTGCGCGTGGGATACACGACGGTGTTTGATCGCAGCGTAATTCCCGATGTGTCGGGGCTCTTACGGCTGCGCCATCCGGGTTTGATGATCAAGACTACCGGTAAGCACTCGATCAGCCTCGTGCGGGACATCAAGAACGGCACGATGGATGTGGCTTTTATCGGCCTGCATACCGAGGCCAAAGGGCTGAAGGTCGAAACGCTCCTGGAGGAGCCGGTACTGATCGCTCTGCCAGCCAGTCACTCCATCGCGCGTAAGCGCAAGCTAGGCTTTGCTGACCTGAAAAACGAAGCGATATTCCGATTCGAGCGGCGGCTGAACCCGGGATTTTATGACCATTGCCAGGCAATCTTTGAGCGTCATAACTTCAGGCCTCGTACGGTGCCTGAACCCGACGACCATCACATATTGCTGGGCTTGATTGCTGAGGGGCAGGGTATGGCGTTTGTCTCGGCGTCACTCAAAAATGTCACGCGGCACGGGGTTGTCTATCGTCAGCTCAGGGATGAAGCGAGCCAGCTCTCAAGCGGGATCGCAATGGCGTGGTCCGACAGCAATTCCTCTGCAGTTCTGGATTGTTTTCTGGACCTTGTGCGCATCAAGATCCAGTCACAATAAGCCTTATTTTCCCTGGCATTTGCGCAGATTGCGCCAGCGTGGTTCATTCACGGCACTTGATTGGTGCGCAGCGTGTTTTCCACAAGAAAAACTGATCGTTGCCGTGTAAAAAACCCGTTTGTCAGGCATTAACGTGCCGACAGATCATTTCTTCATTGTTGATCAATGGAGAATATGATGAGTACGACGCAAAACACGCAGGCGCTGTCCGACTCCACGCCTGGCTCCTCGGCACCGGTCGCCTCGGGCAAAAAAATGAGTCGCCTGGCGGCTGCCAGTACCATTGGTACGACGCTGGAGTGGTATGACTTCACGGTCTATAACCTGATGGCGGCGTTGGTCTTCAATGCGATTTTCTTCCCGTCGTTCGACCCGCTGACCGGCACCATTCTCGCGTTCTCGACCTATGCCGTTGGCTACATCTCCCGGCCTCTGGGTGGCATCGTTTTTGGCCATCTGGGCGACAAGCTCGGTCGTCGTTTTGTGCTGGTCACTACGCTGGTACTGATGGGTGTGGCCACAGGGCTGATGGGCCTGCTGCCTACTTATGCGGCGTGGGGGATCTGGAGTCCGATCTTGCTGGTCGCGTTGCGCTTCGTCCAAGGCGCTGCCATTGGTGGTGAATGGGCGGGGGCTGTATTGCTCTCCATGGAACACGGTGCGCAGCACCAACGGGGTCGCAACGCTTCATTCACACAAGTCGGTCCGTCGTGTGGCACCTTGCTCGGCACCGGCTTTATTGCGCTGGTTTCATGGGGGCTGAGCCCGGAAGACTTCCAGTCGTGGGGCTGGCGCATCCCGTTCCTGTCCAGCGTCGCGCTGGTGATCTTCGGTCTCTGGTTACGCCGCGGAGTGGAAGAGACGCCGGTTTTCAAGGAAATCGAAGCCCACAACGCAACCGCAAAAACACCGATCAAAGAAGTCTTCAGCAACCACTGGCGTCGACTGCTGCTGGCCGGTGGCGCACGTGTGGGCTCGGATGTTCTTTATGCGCTGGTCGTGGTGTTCACGCTGACGTACGTGACGACGGTTTTGCACTTGCCGCGACCTCTGGCGCTCACCGCGACGATGATTGGTGCCGGGTTGAACGCGATCTGCGTGCCGCTGTTCGGCATTCTCTCGGACAAGATCGGCCGCAGACCGGTATACATCGGTGGCGCGTTGTGTGCGATGGCCTGGGCGTTTGTGTTCTTCAAGCTTATGGATACGGCTCAGCCACTGTCGATCTGTGTCGCAGTGGTCGTGGGCCTGGTGATTCACGCTGCGATGTACGGTCCGCAAGCGGCCTTCGTCACTGAGCAGTTCCCGACGCGGGTACGTTATGCCGGCTCGTCGCTGGCCTACACACTGGCCGGTATCATCGGCGGCGGCTTCGCGCCGCTGATCATTGCCAGCTTGTACAAGTCTTATAACTCGACACTGGCCGTTTCGCTGTACGTGTGTGCAGCGTTGGGCATCACGTTGATCGCACTGATCTGCGCCAGGGAAACAGCGGGCAAGCCGTTGGAGAAATAGGTTATAGCTGGATCAGTAAAGAGAAAGCCCCCAACCGGATGGTTTGGGGGCTTTTTTGTGGGCAATTACGCGCAACAGATCAACTCAACCCTGTGGGAACCGGGCTTGGTCCGGGCGGCATTCCGACGATAAACGATAACGCGCAATGGCTTCTGGTTGCGTCTCATGCATCGCGGGCAAGCCCGGCTCCCACAGATCAATCCGCGGCGGCTTAGCTCCGCTGATCTGCGCCAGGGAAACAGCGGGCAAGCCGTTGGAGAAATAGGTTACAGCGGGATCAGCAAAGAGAAAGCCCCCAACCGGATGGTTTGGGGGCTTTTTTGTGGGCAGTTACGCGCAACAGATCAACTCAACCCTGTGGGCGGCGGGCTTGGTCCGGGGGGCATTCCGACGATAAACGATAACGCGGAATGGCTTCCGATTGCGTCTCATGCATCGCGGGCAAGCCCGGCTCCCACAGGTCATTTCGTACGGCTGACTTTCACATCCTTGAACAGGCAGAACACCAATACTGCTGCGAGAATCTCCAGCGCCGCTACGAAGTACAGGCCAGCCGCAAGGCTGCCGGTCAAGGTGCGCAGCCAGCCGATCATGTAAGGGGCGATGAAGCCAGCCAGGTTGCCGATGCAATTGATCAGCGCAATGCCGCCCGCTGCCGCGGTACCCGCCAGGAACGCGCCGGGGATTGACCAGAAGACCGGGAATGCCGCCAGAATCCCGGCTGCTGCAATGGTCAGTGCGATCAAGGCCATGGTTGCGTTGCCCAGGCACAGGCCCGTCGCGATGAGGCCCAAGCCTGCGAGCAATGCTGCCATTGCGCAGTGGATGCGACGCTCGGCGGTTTTATCGGAATGGTGGCCGTTCCAAAGCATGGCCAGAGTGCCGACGATAAAAGGGATCGCTGCCAGCAAACCAATACTCATGGTGTCATTGACCCCCAGTGACTTGATCACCGAGGGCGTCCAGAACGCAATGGTCGCGTTACCCGAGACAATGCAGAAATACACCAGCGTACACAACCAGACCTTGGGGTTGCGAACCAGTGCTTTGAGGTCACTGTGCTTTTCCGGCTCCGCATCTTCGCGGGCAATCACCGCGCTGACCATCTGCTGTTCAGCAGGGCTCAACCATTTGGCGTTGACCGGTTTTTCCGGCAAATAGCGTAGTACGGCAAAACCGGCCAGCACCGAAGGGATGCCTTCGAGGATGAACAACCATTGCCAGTTCGCCAGACTCCCGACACCGACCATGCGACTCATGATGAAGCCGGCAATCGGGCCGCCAACCACACCGGCAATGGCGAACGAGGTCATGAACATGCCGTTGATGCGTGCCCGTTGCGCTGCCGGAAACCAGTAAGTGAGGTACAGCACCACGCCAGGAAAGAAGCCCGCTTCGAATACCCCGAGCAGGAAGCGCAGGATGTAGAACGACATCGGGCTGGAGACGTAGGCCATCGCCATCGACGTCAGGCCCCACAGGATGGTGATCCGGGCCAGTGTGCGGCGCGCACCGATTTTTTCCAGCAGCAGGTTGCTGGGTACTTCGAACAGGAAGTAACCGATGAAAAATATACCGGCTCCGAGTCCATAAACGGCCTCGCTAAAACCCAGGTCATCAAGCATCGCCAGTTTGGCAAAGCCGACGTTGACCCGGTCGATCCAGGCCAGTACGAACAGGAAAACCAGAAACGGCAGCAGGCGCCAGGCAATCTTGCGGTAGGTCGCGGCGGTTGCGGCCTGATCGGGCGCGACGTCAGCAGCGCTGCTATTCAGGGCGGGATTGTGGTTCATGTTGCATCTCCATCGATCAAGAGATGGCAGCCTGAAGAGGGCCGCCATACCGGTTCGCTCGCGGCAAAGGCCACGAGCGCAACGACAATCACGCTCAGGGTTACGGGGTACGCAGCAGGGCTTCGACACTGCGGGCGATTTGCAGCACCCGGGCGTCCTGACCATTCAGGCCCGCAATGGACAAACCCACCGGCAGCTCGCCGGGCACATGGCAGGGCAGACCGATCGCACAGCCGTCGAGGAAATTGATCACGCTGGTGTTGCGCAACACCAGGCCGTTGGTGGCGAAGAAGTGCGCATCATCTTGCTCCAAGGGGGCCAATTCCGGTGGTACGACAGCAACACTTGGCATCAGCCAGGCATCAGCATCTGCCAAACGCTCGCCCGCCAGCGCAATCATCGCCTGCCGTTGCGTGAGCAAATGCAGGTAATCGGCAGCACTCAAGGCTTCACCCCGACGAATGCGCTGTGCGACGCGTGGGTCGTAATCGGCAGCACGATCCCCGCTGAGCCACCCCTGATGCAAGTACCACGCCTCGGCGGCCGTCAGGCCACCTGCGGCATTGATCTTCGGCAAGTTGTGCAACTCGGGGAAGTCGAACCAGCGAATCGCTGCCCCTGCATCACTCAGGCGTTGCAAGCTGCGCTCGAAGGCGGCGGCCACCGTGGCGTCGACATTGTCCATGACAAAATCACGAGTGACGGCCAGACGCAGGCCTTGTAGCGAAGCCGCGCGGGTATCAAGTGTGTCGCCTGACAGGACGCTGTCCAGCAAGATGCTGTCGTCGACAGTGGCGGTAAGCGCGCCAATCGAGTCCAGGCTTGTGGCAAGAGGAAATGCCCCTCGGGTGGAGACACGACTGGCGCTGGGCTTGAAGCCCACCAGCGAGCAGAACGCTGCGGGGATTCGCAGTGAACCACCCGTGTCAGTACCCAGCCCGGCTACCGCCATGCCTTCAGCCACGCTGACTGCGGCACCGGAACTGGATCCGCCAGCTATACGCCCAGCGGCGACCGGGCTGGTGGGAGAGCCAAAATGCGGGTTCAGACCAAGGCCGGAAAACGCAAACTCGCTCATGTTGGTGCGACCCAGCAGGATAGCCCCAGCTGCTCTCAAGCGCTGGACGACAGGCGCATCGCTGACCGCCGGGGGAGCATCGGCAAGTACTTTGGAGCCCGCCGCGGTGACCTGCCCGTTCACATCGAACAGGTCTTTGATCGAAACCGGCAGACCGGCCAGCGGGGAGGGCACATAGCCCGCAGCGCGCGCCATATCACTGGCTCGCGCCGCTTGCAGCGCGCTTTCAGCATCCACTGACAGGTAAGCGCTGCCGCCTTGGGCGCGGTGCGCATTGATTCGGTCCAGCGCCGCGCTGACCAAGGCCTCGCTGGTAGTAACGCCCTTGGCAAGGTCCTCAGCCAGTTCTCTGATTGGCTTCATCTGCATTACTCCGCGACAGGCAACGGTTCGACGCTGTAGGCGTGGCGCAGGCTGCGATCAAGTACAGGGTCAAACAGCTCCATTTCGAACGCTTCGCCATAACCCAACTCACCGATCACCGGTTGTGTGCCGCAGAACATCGCAGTGCCTTGCGCCAGGCTCGCCGTATCGTTGAGTTTGCTCAGCAAGGTGTCGGGTGCCAGCAGGCTGGTGACCGGGCCTTCCTGGTAAAGCGTGCGAGCACCGTCACGTGTACGCCAGGTGCGCATGATCAGTTGATCCCAATGACCCTGCACCTCATCGAAACGCCAGGCAGTGGCGGCAATCGGCTTGTCGCACATTTGCTTGGAAACCGTCACATCGAACGCTTCAACCTTGCGGTCGGTGTGGTCCGAGCCCAGGCCGACCAGCAGGCCCACGCTGCTAGGGATCAGTACGAATTCAGTTTCCCCTGAAGAGTCTTTGCCCGGAACCTGGATAGTTTCGGACGGGTTAAGCAAGCTGGCAGCTACGCGATAGAAGCACGGGATTTGCGTGGGGCGGCGAACGCCGAGGGCTTCCAGTTCCGCAATATGGTGCTCCACAGCCTCGCTGTTACGGCCAGCCCAGCCCGCGATGATCAAGTGATCGATGTCTACGGTGACTTCGCCGTGGTTGGCGACCTGAAGATTAAGCTGAGTCAAGGTGTTGCCCTCGTTAAAGATGGAAAGAACACCAGTGCGATCTGAAGTTACACTGATATATCACAGGATTATCAATACGCAATTGGTATGCCAGCCACTTGTCTGGAGGATTAATAACTCTATTTATCAAATGGTTATGGGCTTTATCTGTTGTATGGGGATCAGGCCAAAAACGGACCGTGTTACCAAAGCGCACCACTTTTGCGCAGGCTGTGCATGCTAATGGCGCGTTTCTGTTACCGGTTTGAGAGGCAGTGGAAGCGACAATCGGGATGAGATGAAATACAGTGATATATCAGCAACGCCATTGAGGATTTTCGTATTGCTCGATTCAACTGACCTGCCCAGCGCCGATCCGGCAGAAAAATCCGCCGTGAAAGGCGGAGCCAGCCTGCGTGAACTGGCGTACCTGCAGATCAAGCAACGGATCATTTCCTGTCACCTGCGCCCAGGCGAAGCCATTAACGAGGCGCAACTGACGCAGTTGCTGGGGCTTGGGCGAACACCTGTGCATCAAGCGTTGCACCGCCTGGAAATGGAAGGCATGGTGACGATCCTGCCGCGCAAGGGCGTGATGGTGACGCCCATTTCGCTCAACGACATCCTCGACATGATCGAAGTGCGTCGAACCAACGAGGAGTTGTGCGTGAAGCTGGCAGTAGAGCGCGCTCAGGAGGAAGACTTCGTACGCATGCGTGAAATCATCGGCCGCACTCAACCGTTGCTGGAGCGGCGCGACGTGAAGGGGCTGATGGAAGTCGACTTGCAGTTTCACCTGGCTATTTCCGCTGCGGCGCGCAATCGGGTATTGGCTGAACTGCTACGCACGCTGCATGAAAAACAGGCGCGTTTCTGGTTTCTGACGTTGTCTGAAATGCACCACAGTGAACGCATCTATGACGAGCATTTGCAGATCCTCACTGCAATGGAAAATCGCGACAGCGAGGCCGCTATCAAGGCTATCCATCACCATATCGATGACTTCCGCCGGGCCATCATGCGTACCCTCTAGTTGCCATCGGTCCCGTCGTTTTAGAACCTGCAAATCCCGTGGGACGCCAATGCACTCGGCGTTCCGATCAGGGTGCCTCCTATGAGATGTCGAACACTCTGGCGTGTTACTTGCGTATGCAACCTGCTTGCTGACGCCCTCTGCGTGAGTTGATCAACTATTTTTGTACGGGCAGTTGTGCATGAACATGAAGTTTCTGGAAACATTTGTATGGGTCGCCAGGCTGAAAAGCTTTCGCCTGACCGCCGAAAAAATGTTCACCACTCAAGCCTCCATATCCAACCGCATTGCCGCTTTGGAGGAGGAGCTAGGCGCAAAGCTGTTTCTTCGCGACTCCAAACGGGTATCGCTGACGCCTGAGGGGGAGCGGGTACTTGATTATGCCGAGCAAATGATCGATACCCTGCACGCGCTTCAGCAATCCATCAGCGCCACCAGCGACCTCAAGGGATGTATGCGCCTGGGCGTCATGGACACCGTGATCCATACATGGTTGAGCCCATTTGTATCAACCTTGATGGAGTGCTATCCCGCGGTTGAAATCGAACTCACGGTCGATACATCGCTCAACCTCTGCGACCAGCTGCAGAAGGGTTATCTCGATCTGATCGTGCAGACCGATATGGTTCGCAGTGACTCGGTGCGCAACCAGCATTTGGCGGTACTGCCGATTGAGTGGATTGTCCCGGCCGGGTCGATCTATGAGCGCAGGTATGCATCTATTGAGGAGCTGGCAGGGGAACGCATCATCACGTATTCGCGTAACTCCCGTCCGCATCAGGACATTCTCAATCTGCTGCATGCGGGCGGTGTCGAAAGCCCACGCATCAGTTGTGTCAACTCTGTCGCCGCCATGACCCAGTTGGTTTGCGATGGCTTTGGTATTGGCGCGTTGCCGACCGCACTGGTCAGCAAAGAGCTGGCCGATGGCAAGTTGTTCATTCTAGAGAACGTCGCCCGACCTCAAGCGCTGGACATCATCGCCTGCTGGCGCGCCGGAGTGGGTCTGGAGTTGACTGAGCAAGTAGTCAGCATCGCCAGCCATACGCTGGAGCAATATGCCCGCCAGATGGGGCCGCAAATGGTGATTCTCAGCCGTCCCGATAGCAGCAGAAAAACACCTTGAACCATCTGATTAACATCGATTCCGCTGGCGCGAAGCTTGCCCGCGGATCAGACGATGCGGTATCTGACACCACCACGTTTTTTCGCCTTTCGCGGGCAAGTCGAATGGCTGCCCACTCGTCCCAACAGATCCCCGTGTCTGCAGCCTGACGAGTGACGCTCTACTTCTTACCCTCCCGAAGTTTTGCGTAACTGAGGCGCATGTCATTGGCCCAGCCATCCAGGACCGGCTTGACGTCATCCACGGTCAATTGGGTCTTATTGTTTTCCAGCGGTTTGCCACTGCCTTTGCGCACCACCTGGGCCAGGACCTTTTTGCTTTGTCCGTCGAGAAAAGCCGCTTCGGTGGCGATTTCCACGTTCTGGTCACGGCCACCGGCCGCTGTGTTTACTGCTGCTGCCACGAGTGCAATCGGGACAACTTCGTAAGGCCTCAGCCCCTCAGTGCTGGTCGACACTGCGGTAATCGCCGGACGTACGACGATGGTATTCGGGCCTGGCCCCTGAGCTAACGGCATGTCCTTGCCAAGTTCACGTTTGAGAGCCGCATCGAAATACCGGGTGATTGATTGCAACGCTTGGGCCGAAATCACGGCGGTCGGCTGCGGCTGAGGGTAAAACTGGCTAGGTTCGATGTACACATGGGTGTACTGATTCAGTTTGATGTCTGGATCAATCCAGCGCATGACCGGCGCGCCAGTCGCACTTTTTTCGGGCTTGAGCAAACTGTAATCCTTGAGGAAACCCGAGTATTGGCTTGGGTCGACCTGTGAACTGGCGCAGCCGACCAGACCCAGGATGGCGCAGCAAAGCATTGTGTTGAGCTTCGGCGTTTTCATCGCAACTCGTCCTTTTGTTGTTCACGATCAAGAGCGTGATCTCGTACTCCAGTGGCGTGTGCGAAAGCCGATATTGCCATGCCCGAGCACGAAGCCAAGCGAGCTGTGCCAACGGTTCCATGCCATCCGACACCCTGTGTGGGCGGCAGCGAGTGCCGTCATTTCCGGGGGGGGTGGACGAACGATGACCTGTATGACTATAGACGGCGTGACCAAAGACTCCACCCGCACGCGACCGCCGTGATGCGGCAAAAGCTCAGGCGATGTCCTCTGTTTATATAAAAACTCTGGCGGGGATAAGCAGATGGTGTCTCAGGATAAGAAGTAACGTAACGTTCGAGGACCGATACTGAAGAACACTGTTTAAACTTGCGCACTCTTATCATGCGCAATTTATTTGAATGCCCGGCTGGTATTAGTCAACAGACAGCGATCGTACTGATGCCCGGTTCGTCAGCTAATTTTTAAAGTGTTTTTCCTCGGGTTTTAAAAAAGAACTGAAAAGTCTGCCGTTGCGCCAGGCTCACGCTGCCGAGTACATATTCCATTTGATTGCCCGATGCAGGGTCGGGCCAACTCAGGTGAATACTGAAATTTTTCCTGTACCGATTAACTTTATTTTTTATCAAAGGCCTTTATTGGCCGAAGAGTTAACTCATTTGATCTGCGGTGTTTTGCCCCGCACGCATTTATACGCGCGACATTTTCGGGCGAAGCGGCATCCGCTTCCTTCATAGCTGACGGGGTAGCTACACATGCTTTTGAGACAATTGAAAATCGCCAGTCGTGTCATTACCTGTTTCGCTTTGATCGTGCTGATTGTGGGAGGACTGGGTCTTTTCAGTCTTCACCAAATGGCAAGCGTCCGTAACGAAGGACTGATTATTGAAAACAGTTCGCTGCCTGGTATCGCGTTGGGCGACGACATAGCACTGGCATTTTCCAATACGCGGGTAGAGGCCGTGAAACTGGTGTCCAGCGATGAGCAGCAATTGCAAACCGCGTATAACAATCTGCAATCGCAGCTCGAAGCGTTCAATGGAGCGATCGCCGCGTATCGTCCATTGATCGGTTCAAAAAACGAAGCCGACCTTATTGATGGTATCGCCGCGTCATTTGGACAATACAGCGCAACTGCGGGACGTGCCTTCGAATTATTGAAGAACCATCAGCAAGAGGCCGCCCGTAGTCTGGTGATGGTGGGGATGGCGACTACTGCTAAAGAGATTAACCATTATCTGAAGCAATTGGAGGAGTTCAACGACAACGAGAAGTCGACTGCCAGCGATCGCGCAAGTGATGCTTACGATAATGCTGAACTAGTGATCTGGTGGGTGCTTGCGTTTGCAGTGCTGGCGACGGTTTTGCTTGCCTGGCGTCTGACCGTCAGTATTGCCGGGCCTATCAGCCAGGCGCTCAGCGCGTCTGAAAAAGTGTCTTCCGGGGACCTGCGCAGTCAGGCGCAAGATATTACCGGCACGGACGAAGCGGCAAAGTTGCTGCAGTCGATGGAGCGGATGAGATCCAGCTTGCAGTCCACGCTGGCCCAAGTGGGTGGTGCTTCAGACCAACTCGGCTCGGCGGCGGAGGAGATGGATGCCCTGATGCGCGACAGCAACGCGGATCTCAATGTGCAGAACGGCGAAATCGAGATGGCCGCCACTGCTGTGACAGAGATGAGTCAGGCCGTTGAAGAAGTTGCGCGAAATGCAGTGGCGACTTCCGAGGAGTCACGCTCCTCGACACAAGCTGCACGTGAAGGGCAAGAGGAACTCAACAGAACGGTCAAATCCGTTTCCGAGCTTGCCGAGTACGTTGCCAGCGCCTCAACGCAGGCACAACTGCTGTCGTCTCACACCAAAGATATCAGCCGGGTATTGGAAGTCATCCGCGCAGTCTCTGAGCAAACCAACCTGCTGGCGCTTAACGCAGCGATCGAGGCCGCGAGGGCAGGGGAAGCCGGTCGTGGCTTCGCGGTGGTGGCTGATGAGGTCAGGGCACTGGCGCACCGTACGGGTGAGTCGACACGGGAGATCGAAACGATGATCGGGAAAATCCAGCAGGGTACAGCGGACACCGTAACCGCGCTGTCTTCTAGCACCGAGCAAGCGGCCCACACACGCAACCAGGCGGAGTCCGCAAGCCAGGCGCTAGCGTTGATCGCATCGTCGGTGGCTGGCATTGATGAGCGCAATCTGGTAATTGCCAGCGCCTCGGAAGAACAGGCTCAAGTCGCTCGGGAAGTTGATCACAACCTGGTGCGCATTCGTGATCTGTCCGCGCAGTCCGCTGTTCGCTCGGAACAGACCATCGGCGCAAGTGTGGCGCTTGCGCAACTTGCGAGTGAATTACGGGTGTCGTTGCAGAAGTTTCAGCTTTAAGTCGCTGTGATCCGTAAAGCTGGCGCTCTCGAGTCACGCGAGGCAGCGATGGCGGTGTATCAGCCTTAATGCTTCGCAGACTTCGGCAGCTCCTACAGAAAAGCGCGTTCATTCAGATAGTCAGGCTTTGTTTGATCGTCGCTTCCGCCTTCAGGCTCGAAGGTGGAGCGAGCTCGACGGTGCGGCAGTAATCCATGAATAACCGGGTTGCGCGAGTGGGCTGGTTATTACGTAAATACGCCATTACCAGGGTCGAAGCGGGCATGTCATCTTCGATATCAAGCTGCGCCAGTAGCTCGCCGTCGTAGGTTATGTTGGTGCAAGGCCGTGTGACCAGTACCGAAAACCCCAGGCCCTGGCCGACCATGCAGCGCACCATTTCAATCGAGGGTGAGCTGTAAGCCACCACCGGCGCGTAGCCTTTCTCGGTAAAAATATCCATGAAGTAGGTTCTGCTGGGCACGGCGTCCAGCAGGATCATGGGTTCCTGACTCAACTCGCGCAGTGTCACTGTTTGCCGCTGGGCAAGAGGATGCGCTGCTGGCAGCAGTGCATAAGGCTTGTGCGGTGCATTCAAGGCTTCTTTGTGGATCGTCGCACCCAGTTCAAGATCGTAAAGAAACGCCAGATCGAAGCGACCGCGGTGCAGCCCATGCATCAATTCGTGTTGCTCCCCGTCGCAGAGCTGAATAGTCACGTCGGGATAGAGTTGTTTAAAACCGGCAACAAGCCTGGGCATATACAGCGGTGCGGCTGATTCAAAACAGCCCAGTGCGATAGTGCCGGATACATTTTTGCTCTCTGCGCGAGAGTCCTGTTCCAGTTCTTCGGAAAGTCTCAGTAACTCTTTGGCCTTTTCGTACACTTTCCCCCCGCCGGAAGTCAGGGACACCCCTTGTGCGTGGTGACGTACAAACAGTGGCTGATTGAAAGCCTCTTCCAGATTTTTTATCGCCACGGAAATAGATGGCTGCGAGATATGCAGCTGTCGTGAAGCCTCGGCAATACTGTCCATTTCAACGGCAGTGACAAAGTACTTGAGCTGTTTCAATGTGAAATGCGTCACCGCGTACCCCGCCAACAATCGGCCATTAATGGAAGTGCCTGAATAGCTTTTGCCTATGCTCAGCGAAGAGCGTGCCAAGCGCTACGATTCGTGCTGATTCGGTTATTCGGCTGCCAGGTAATCCTTTAATCAGTGCTAAACGCGCGGCGCCTCAACTAATCCATTGCTCTGTACGGCCCACAGAATCTGGGGTTTGCACTGAAAGTGAGCAAATCAAAGCGGGTAAAACAGTTACCGCCCTAATAATGTGCGGCATATTCAGCGCAGGGTGAATAGTTTCGTTGTGCTGTTGCATTGAGCATATATCGCGCCGGTTCTGCTTAGGATTTTCCTACGCTATGAGCAAAAACTTACTATTGGGTCGTTTGGCGAAACTTCGCTCATGATGGCCTCAGAAGGGAGAGCGGGGCAGCGCTCAATATTCAACTTGCGTTGGATATAACCCGCCATTGTACTTAGCCGAGTACTTAGACGAGCGAGCCGACGACGATGACGTTTGACTGGAAATACATGTTTGGTCTGTTCAGCGATACCGAGTTCTGGATGGCAACGTGGACCGTCATACAGCTCAGTACATTGACCTGGCTGATCAGCATTGTTCTGGGTTTCGTCGTAGCGCTGGCCAAACAATCTTCCAGCCCGCTGATCAACTTGCCTGCTCGGGGCTATATCTGGTTGTTCCGCAGCCTGCCTTTGCTGGTGTTGCTGATATTCGTCTACAACTTGCCACAGGCGCTGCCCGCCACGTCCGCGGTGCTGGCCAACCCGTTCTGGGCCGGGTTGATCGCCCTGGTGTTGTGCGAAACCGCTTATGTCGCGGAAATCCATCGCGGCGGGCTGTTGTCGATTGCCAAAGGGCAAAGCGAAGCAGCCAGAGCATTGGGATTACGCTTTGTCGGTACGCAGTGGCGCATTGTGATTCCACAGGCGCTGCGCGTGGCGTTGCCGTCGCTGACCAACGAATACATTTCAATCGTCAAGCTCAGCTCGCTGGTGTCGGTGATCTCGCTGACCGAGATTCTGATGGTGGGTCAGCGCCTGTATTCGCAGAACTTTCTGGTCATGGAGACCATGGCGGCGGTGGCGTTTTACTACGTGCTGATCGTTACCGTGTTCGACTTCCTGCTCAAGCGGCTGGAGCGTTATCTGGATGTCACTCAACGCAAAGTGGTGCGTGAGCCTGACGCTGAAATGCTCCAACTCGCCACTCGGGAGCGTGCGGTAATTGATCGTCCTGTCTCCGACTTCACAGGCCCGGCACTTCAGGCCACCAAATTACACAAGGCCTACAACGACATTGAAGTGCTGGGCGCCGTCAGCCTGCAGATTCATCCGGGCGAAGTGGTGTCGGTGATCGGGCCTTCCGGCTCGGGCAAGACTACTTTGATCCGTCTGCTCAATGGCCTTGAGCAGATCGATAACGGTGATATCAGGATCAATGGCCAGCCGTTTATTCACCTCGTCCGTCAAGGTGCGCAACCGCCGCGCTACGTCGAGCATACAGAGCATCGTCTGAACATCGGCATGGTGTTCCAGAGCTTCAATCTGTTTCCGCACCTGACTGTGCTCAATAACTTGCTGCTGGCTCCGCGTTATCACCGCCTGGCTTCAGCGCAGGAGTTGAAGCAGCAAGCGTATGAGTTGCTGCACAAGGTCGGCATGCTCGAGCACGCCTGGAAATACCCGCATCAGTTGTCCGGCGGGCAACAGCAGCGTGTAGCGATTGCCCGTGCGTTGATGATGCGTCCGCAAATCATGCTGTTCGATGAGCCGACATCAGCACTCGATCCAGAGAAGGTCAACGAGGTGCTGCAGGTGATCGAAACCCTGGCGAAGGAGGGCATCACCATGGTCATCGTGACCCATGAGATGAACTTCGCCTTCAAGGTCTCTGACCGAATCGTATTCATGGAGAAAGGCCGGGTGGTCTGCGACGACAGCCCGCAGGCCCTGCGCGATGGACAGCACCCGCGAGTGGAAGCTTTTCTGAAAGATGTTTCGTTGGCTTGAAACCTTAACGTTTTGTTTGCAGGGGAGAAGAACATGATCGAGCAATGGCAGATCGACCAGTTTCACGCGCAGGGTTTTCTGGTCGTTGAGGGCGTGCTGGCAGCCGACGAAGTGGCGGCGTTGCAGCATGACTTCGACCAGTGGGTGGAAGACAGCCGCACCCAAGACCGTGCGTGGGGGCAGACGCTGGACGGTCGGCCGCGTTTCGATCTTGAAAGCGACCATCGCCCGGATCATCCGTCGTTGCGGCGCGTGACCTCGCCGACGGAAATCTCACCGGCTTACCAACAGACTGCCTTCCAGTCGCGCATGGCGGCCATTGCTGCGCAGTTGATCGGAGGCAACGGCACGCGCTTTCATCACAGCAAGATCAACTCAAAATTGCCGCACACGGCCACCCAGGTGAAGTGGCATCAGGACTTTCTGTTCACGCCGCACAGCAACGACGACCTGGTGACAGCGCTACTGATGGTCAGTGACGTGACTCCCGAAAATGGCCCGCTGAATGTCGTGCCGGGCAGCCATAAGGGCGAGCTTTGGTCACATTGGCAGAACGGACGTTTCACGGGGGCAGTGGAAGACGCGGTTGTTGAAGAGCATTGCCAGCAACCGGTGGCCTGTTATGGGCCTTCGGGCTCCGTGTGCTTCATGCACACCCGCTTGCTGCACGCCTCAAGCCCGAATGAAACCGAGTTGCCGCGCACATTGTTCATCAGCGTGTACGCCGCCGAAGACGCGTTGCCCTTTGGCGAAAACCCGCTGCCCAGCGAACACACCAGCTTGATGGTGGCGGGACACGAAAGCGGCCTGGTGCGCAGCACCGCGAACCAGATCCGTCTGCCGCAGAAACCCAAGGGCGCTTCGTTTTTTGTACAACAGGCCGGAAACGACCTGGCCACTGCCTGATACCTGAATAGCCACTGCCTGAACCTTACTGACTCCACGAGGAATACTTATGAAGCTGACCCGTCTGTTCGTTCGTCCCGCTGCGATGGTTGTACTAGGCGCTGCGGTTGCCATGGCTTCATCGATGGCTTCGGCTTTCCAGCAGCCAGGCAAGATCATTGCCGGTTCCGACATGACGTTCTATCCGTATGAGTACATGGACAACAACCGTCCGGCCGGCTTCGACATCGAGTTTCTGGATGGTCTGGCGAAGGTCATGGGGATGAAGGCCGAGAATCTCGACACCCGTTTTCCCAACCTGATCGGCGGGCTGCAAGGCGGCCGGTTTGATATCACCAACTCGTCGATGTACATCACCGCCGAACGCCTGAAAGTCATCGACATGATCCCTTACCTGAAAAGCGGGGAGTCGATTCTGGCAGTCAAGGGCAGCGCGTATCAGCCAAAGACTCCGGAAGATTTCTGTGGCCACAAGATCGGCTCCATGGCCGCCACTTCCTGGCTGCAACAACTGCAGAAACTGTCCACTGACTACTGCGTAAAGAACGGCCTGCCGCCCATCGCGATCAGTGAATACGGTACTGATCCGCAAACCACTCAAGCGATGCTGGCTCACGCAGTCGAAGCTCAGATCACCGACGCTGCTGTGGCGCGGGGCGTGGTTGAAAAGCTCGGTAACCGGGTAGTGATTTCATCCGAGACGTTGATCTATCCGGTGCTTAACGGCTTCGGCGTGAAGAAAGGCAACGATGTCGTCCGTAATGCGTTGGTTGAAGGGCTTGAGAAGTACAGCAAAACACCTGAATACAAGGCTTTGCTGGACAAGTACAAGTTCCAGGCGCCGACGGCGGATGACATTGCAGCGCTGATGCCCAAGCCCTGATTGGCACGTTTGCAGACGCGCAGTAAACGCTGACTGGTTTCAACCTGGAATTTTGCCTTTGTTTGGCAGGAGGATTTTCGACATGGCCCTTAACTTCGAGGAGCAGACGCGTCTGGATCTGGCGGCGACCTTCCGCATCATTGCTCACCTGGGCATGCATGAGGCGGTGGCCAACCATTTCAGTGCGGCCGTTTCATCTGACGGAAAGCAGTTTCTGCTGAATCCAAAGTGGAAGCATTTCTCGCGCTTGCGTGCCAGTGATCTGCTGCTGCTCGATGCCGATGATCAAGACGCCGCGCAGCGACCGGGTGTAGACGCGACAGCCTGGTCCATTCATGGACAGATGCACCAGCGTCTGCCTGAAGCCCGTGTGGTGCTGCATCTGCATCCCGTTTACACCACTGCGGTAGCGTGCCTGGCGAAGCCGCACATTCCGGCAATCGATCAGAACACGGCGCGCTACTTCAACCGGGTGGCGATAGACGAGCTTTACGGCGGTATGGCCGACACCACCGCCGAAGGTGCTCGCCTGGTCGGGCTGCTGGATGGGAAAAGCCGTCTGTTAATGGGTAACCATGGCGTGATGGTCACTGCGCCGACGATAGGTGAGGCGTTCGATGACATCTGGACCCTGGAAAGGGCCTGCCAGATCCTGGTCACGGCCTGGTCCACAGGTCAGCCATTGAAGACGCTGCCGGACGATGTCGCAGAAAAGACAGCTCGGGACTGGGAAAAGATCACCGATTTTTCGCAGCAGCATTTCGAAGAAATGAAGTGGCTGATGCTTCAGGCGGATCCTTCACTGGCCGACTGACCCAAACATTTCACTGACTGTATACGCGTCTGCGGATGCCGTAGGGCTTATCGCGCCTGCACGCTGACATTTTCGTTATTTTTACTGCGTCAACCCGTCACAAAGGGCGTGTTGAAGGATGCCAGGATGACCGAACACATCACAGAAATTGACACGCTCGTCGTAGGGGCAGGGCAGGCCGGTGTCGCCATGAGTGAACACCTGAGCCGACTGGGCATTGCCCATCTGGTACTGGAAAAACACCGCGTTGCCGAAGCGTGGCGCAGCGGCCGCTGGGATTCGCTGGTCGCCAATGGGCCCGCCTGGCATGACCGGTTTCCGGGCCTCGAATTCGACATGGACCCGGACGGGTTTGCCGGCAAAGAACAGGTCGCCGACTACTTCGAACGCTACGCACGCAAATTCAACGCGCCGATCAAGACCGGCGTCGAGGTCAAGCGTGTGACCCGCAACGTGGAGCGTGCCGGTTTCACTGTGGAGACCAGCGCGGGTACTTACATTGTCAATCATCTTGTGTCTGCGACCGGGCCGTTTCAGAAGCCCGTCATTCCACCGATTGCGCCCAAGGATGACGCGCTGCACCAGATCCACTCGGCGCAGTACTTCAACCCTCAGCAATTGCCTGACGGCGCCGTGCTGGTGGTCGGGGCGGGTTCGTCCGGTGTACAAATCGCCGATGAGCTGCAGCGTTCCGGTCGCCAGGTCTACCTGTCAGTGGGGCCTCATGATCGTCCACCGCGAGCCTACCGCGGCCGTGATTTCTGCTGGTGGCTTGGCGTCCTCGGGCTGTGGGACAGCGAAACCGTGCAGCCCGGAAAAGAGCACGTCACGATTGCCGTCAGCGGCGCGAGAGGCGGCCAAACCGTTGATTTTCGCCGCCTTGCTCAAGCGGGCATGACGCTGGTCGGCCTGACTGAAAGCTTCGCCGAGGGCAAGGTGCGCTTCCAGAATGACCTCGGCAAAAACCTTGATCGGGGTGACGAGAACTACCTGTCATTGCTGGATGCCGCCGATGCTTACGCCAGACGCAATGGTCTGGATCTACCACTGGAGCCCTCTGCTCGTGAACGCGTGGCTGATGCTCCGTGCATCACTAGCCCGTTGCGCGAGCTGGATCTGAGCGCAGCCGGTGTCAGCTCCATCATCTGGGCCACAGGTTATTCCCAGGACTACAGCTGGCTGCAGGTCGATGCGTTCGACGTCAAGGGCAAGCCGATGCATCAGCGCGGGGTGTCCAGCGAGCAAGGTCTGTATTTCGTAGGTCTACCCTGGCTGTCGCGACGCGGCTCGGCATTCATCTGGGGCGTGTGGCATGACGCCAAACATGTCGCTGATCAAATCGCCACACAGCACAAGTATCGCTCGTATGACCAAGGCAAGCGTGTTGCCCCCACAGTTCGGTTGCGCAACGTTAAAGGTTGAGCGTCGTTAATTGGGCGCAGGTCGCGCCCCCCAGTGTTCACAGGAGTTTTCCATGGCTACCCCGACCCACACGCGTATTCGCATGTTCAACACCAAAGATACCTACCCCAACCAGAGCCTGGACAACGACCTCTGCCAGGCGGTGCGTGCCGGCAATACTGTGTATGTGCGCGGCCAGGTCGGCACCGACTTCGATGGCAACCTGATCGGCCTCGGCGACCCCGCAGCTCAAGCACATCAGGCGATGAAGAACGTCAAACAGTTGCTGGAAGAGGCAGGCAGCGACCTGTCGCACATCGTCAAGACCACGACCTACATCATTGATCCACGTTATCGCGAGCCGGTTTATCACGAAGTGGGCAAGTGGCTTAAAGGTGTTTTCCCCATTTCCACCGGGCTGGTGGTATCTGCACTGGGCCAGCCGCAGTGGCTGATGGAAATTGATGTGATCGCTGTTATTCCCGAATAAGGACTCTCGTCATGACCTTTTCCATTGCTGCACGTTGCGCCGAAACTGGCCAGTTGGGTATTGCCATCAGCTCATCAAGCATTGCCGTGGGCGCCCGTTGCCCCTGGCTGCGCGCCGGTGTTGGCGCTGTGTCTTCGCAAAACATCACACTGCCAGCCTTGGGCTTGCAAACGCTGGATTTGATGGCGCAGGGCGCGTCATCTGCTCAAGCATTGGAGCGGTTGTTGGTAGACCAATCGTTCATGGAATATCGGCAAATCACAGCAATTGATCACTTGGGCCGTGTCGCGCATTTCAGCGGCAGCGAAACGCTCGGGCTCAACAAGGCCGTCAGCGGTGAGCAGTGCGTGGCGGCCGGCAATATGCTGGCTAATCCTGATGTGATCAACGTCATGGTGCAGGCTTTTGAGCAGGCCTCAGGGCACCTGGCTGAGCGTCTGTTGCAAGCCATGCGCGCGGGACAGACAGCGGGCGGAGAAGCCGGACCGGTACATTCCGCAGCGCTGAAAGTCGTGGCTGATGTGCCTTGGCCTATCGTTGATTTGCGTGTCGATTGGGCCGAGCACGACCCGATCAATGTATTGGAAGACCTGTGGCAGGCTTATCAGCCGCAAATGCAGGATTATCTGGACCGCGCCCTGAATCCCGCCGGAGCACCAGGTTACGGCGTACCGGGAGATGATCGATGAGCGACAGTCGTGAGTTATTGGCTCGATTGGTCGCATTCGACACGACCAGCCGAGAATCGAATCTGGCGCTGATCGATTTTGTGCGTGGTTACCTCGATAGCCATGGCGTTTCCTGTGAACTGATCTACAACGCGCAAAAGACCAAGGCCAATCTGTTCGCGACCATCGGTCCGGCGCAAGTTCCTGGCATCGTCCTGTCTGGCCATACGGATGTAGTGCCGGTAGACGGCCAGGCCTGGACTTTTCCGCCGTTCGAGTTGAGCGAGGAGGAGGGTCGGCTATACGGCCGTGGCACCGCCGACATGAAAGGCTACATAGCGTGTGTTCTGGCGATTGTTCCGCAGTTGACGCAGAACACGCTGCGCATGCCAGTGCACATTGCTCTTTCCTACGATGAAGAAGTGGGATGCCTGGGCGTTCGTTCATTGCTGGAAGTGCTGGGTTCAAGGCCAGTGAAGCCGCTGCTCTGTGTGATCGGTGAACCCACGGAGTTAAAGCCGGTGCTTGGACACAAGGGCAAAGTAGCCATGCGTTGTGATGTGCATGGCCTGGCTTGCCATTCGGCCCACTCGCCCAGTGGCGTCAACGCCATTGAGTACGCGGCGCAGTTGATCAGTGAGCTGGGCCGTCTTGGGAAAGCATTGCAGGCTGAAGAGCTGCAGGATGCGCGTTTTGATCCACCGTTTTCAACCGTACAGGTTGGCGTGATCGGCGGTGGAACAGCGTTAAACATTGTTCCCGAACATTGTCGTTTTGACTTTGAAGTGCGCTCGCTGCCGGTACAGGATCCGCACGACGTTATCACTGCCATGCAGGCGTACGCACAACATAACCTGCTACCCGCGATGCAGGCCGTCAGCGGGTTGGGTGACATTCGCTTTACCGAGTTGTCGAGTTACCCCGGCCTGGATACTTCGATGCACAGCCAGGCCGCAGAGTTGATCGCGCAGTTCTGTGGTTCTCGGGCATTCGCAACCGTTGCCTTCGGCACTGAGGGCGGGTTGTTCGATCAATCAGGAATTCCGGCAGTGGTCTGCGGCCCCGGCAGCATGGCGCAGGGACACAAACCGGATGAGTTCATCAGCATCGAACAGCTTGAGGCGTGTGATCAGATGCTGAGACAGGTGTTGGCGTTTGTACTGCGCTAACCTTTCAAGCGATCCGCTCAGTGCTCACAGCGCAAGCCACGGATCACACCCATTCTGGAAGGTGTTTTTGCACTAACTTTGCGCTGGTTAAGCGCTGGTTATGTACTAGCTTGCACTAGAGCCCAACGTATTAATTAATTAGCAGTAACACAGCACATAAACACAAGTCGCTGTACATCTTTTGGAGTTTTCGACGTGGGTGGCAGCCAGTCTATTGACGTCAGAAAATAAATTTTAAATTCTCCTCAACTTATACGAAATCTCCGCCGATAGGTGTAACAAGGTGTGTAAAGGCTAAGTCGCTACCGGTTCGTCATGGATTCGAGTAGGTCGCCTTGTCACAGTTAGAGCATGGAGCGCTATTGCTGTTACTCCAACGAGATTTCGTCTATGTCTATAAGAAACATGAATATCGCTCCCCGGGCGTTTCTTGGTTTTGCGTTCATTGCTCTCTTGGTTATAGCGCTGGGGTTCTTCGCGTTAAACCGCATGAGCTTGATTCGCCAAGCCACGGTGGACATGGAGACCAATACGTTGCCCAGTATTACGCTGATAGGCAACGTCAATGAATCCGTGCTCCGCCTGAGAGTGTTTTCACTGCGCATACTGGTCAATCGCGAGCCGGAAATGCTACAGGAGAGTGATCAGCGGATTGCGGAGATCGTCAGTGAATTACAGACTGCGAAGTCTGCTTACAGTGCATTGCCAGCCGAGGCTGAAGAAAGGGCTACTTTTCAACAGTTTGACGCAACATTAGGTCAGTATCTGGGGTTGCTTAATCAGGCGGTGCAACTGTCGCGTGATAATAAGGTTGAAGAAACTCGTGCCATGATCAACACCAGCATGAGACAAACTTCCGACTTGATGACCAAGCAACTCAAGGACCTCGTTAATATCAACAGGGCCAGTGCTATTGCTGGATCCAAGTTGGCCGGCCAGCAGTATGACGGCGCCACGGTTGCTATTATTGCTGTTGCCGTTATTGCTTCGTTAATGACGGTATTACTGGCCTGGTTACTGACGCGCAGTATTGTGGCGCCTTTGTCTCGAGCCGTGAGTGCTGCCCAGGAGATCGCTGCGGGCAACCTGACCAAACATATTGAAGTGGATGGCAAGGACGAACCGGCACGCTTGCTTGAAGCACTGGTCATCATGCAGCAGAACCTTCGTAAAACTATCGAGTTGATCTCAGGATCGGCCACGCAACTGGCCTCCGCAGCTGAAGAGTTGAGCGCTGTCACTGAAGAGTCGTCGCGTGGATTGCAACAACAGAACGACGAAATTGAACAGGCTGCCACCGCGGTAAATGAAATGACGGCGGCTGTGGAGGAGGTTGCCCGTAACGCGGTTTCGACATCCCAGGCTTCTGAGCAGTCCACCGACACCGCACGTCAGGGCCGAGACAAAGTCGTGCAGACTGTACAAGCGATTCAGAACATGACTCAAGACGTACAAACCACCTCGATTCTGGTCGAAGGCCTGGCGGAGCAGGGCCGGGACATCGGCAAGGTGCTGGATGTCATTCGTTCGATCGCCGAACAAACCAACCTCCTGGCATTGAACGCGGCTATCGAAGCGGCGAGGGCTGGAGAAGCAGGTCGTGGTTTTGCTGTAGTCGCTGATGAAGTACGGGCTTTGGCACACCGCACTGCGCAATCGACACGCGAGATTGAACAGATGGTCGCTGGCATTCAGAGTGGAACCGGTAATGCCGTTCAGTCGATGGCATTGAACACTAGCCGCACGCAAACCACTCTGGAACTGGCCCGCGCTGCCGGAGATGCTCTTGAGCAAATCACCGAAGCCATTTCGCAAATCAATGAGCGCAACCTGGTGATTGCCAGCGCCTCTGAAGAACAGGCTCAGGTTTCTCGTGAAGTGGATCGCAATCTGGTCAACATCCGCGACCTGGCCACTCAATCAGCTGCGGGTGCTAATCAGACCAGTGCCGCCAGTCATGAGCTGTCGAGACTGGCAGTGGACCTGAACGGCATGGTGGCGCGTTTTGTAATTTGATGAAAGATAGCCCGGGTCGCGGGTACTGCGCTGTCGCACTGCCAACATAGGCCTGTAGGAACTAACTTGTTGGCGAGACGTAGGGCCTGCTAGCCAGGAATTACGCATCGCCGACAAGTTGCATTGTGTATGACAGGTGCGGTGCCGGGCATCCTTGGCACCGCGCTTTCGCGTTAATGCACCGATATCAGTGGACAGGGCTTAAGGGCTGGGCGAGGGCGGACGTACGCCGTTCGCTGATGCGCTCCACGGTTTCCATATGCTCCGTTCCCCACACGCAGAGCGCTCCCAGCGCTGTGGCCAGTGACTGCCCGAAAGGTGTCAGCGAATATTCGACCTTCGGCGGTATCTCCTGATAGTCGATGCGGGCAACGATTTCATCGCGCTCCAACTCCTTGAGCTGCTGGATCAGGACCTTATCGGTTACGCCACCAATCGCACGTTTCAATTCGCCATAGCGGTGAACATTCCGCGTCAGATTATAAAGAACCAGCGGCTTCCATTTGCCGCCAAGCACCGCGAGGGCTGCTTCGAGCCCGCATTTAAATGTGTTGTTCGCCATTATTGTGGTCGCTCCGCTGGTACTTACCAAAAGGTGCATACTATTCAAATAAATAGCGTCGATCTACAGTAAGTCCTCACATTCTGAGGGCTCCATCATGAGCAGGCTCAACGGGAAAGTAGCAGTAATTACTGGCGGCAATAGTGGTATCGGCCTTGCCAGCGCAATTCGTTTCGCAGAGGAGGGTGCACAGGTCGTCATCGTGGGTCGACGGCAGGAGCAGCTGGATACGGCGTTGCAACTGATCGGCCATAACGCGATAGCGATTCAGGCTGACATATCGAATCTGAACGACCTCGATCGCGTCTACGCCGAGGTCAAAACTAACTTGGGCCGGATTGACGTACTGTTCGCAAACGCGGGGTTAGGCGATTTCGAGCCACTTGGATCGATCACCGAGGAATCGTTTGATCGCACGTTTGGCATCAACGTCAAAGGCACGCTGTTTACTGTGCAGAAGGCGTTGCCGCTGATGAGCGCAGGCGGCTCGGTCATCCTGACCGGTTCGACAACAGGAACCATGGGCACACCGGCATTCAGCGTTTACAGCGCAACCAAGGCTGCACTCCGTAATTTCGCCAGAAGCTGGGCGCTGGACCTTAAAGGTACGGGGATTCGCGTCAACGTGATTTCGCCTGGACCGATTTCTACACCGGGACTCGATCTGGCATTGGCGCCCACTGGCCAGGCAGAGGCCATTGTTGACGGCATGATTGCGCAGTTGCCGGTTGGCCGTATCGGGCAGCCCGAAGACGTTGCCGCAGCAGCTGTGTTCCTGGCGTCCGATGAGAGCAGTTTCATGACCGGTAGCGAAATGTTCGTGGATGGGGGATTTGCTCAGGTTTGAGCTGAGCAGAGGTTCTGCCAATTGAATCTGGCTGGATAACGACCCACCAGCTCAAACGCTCACTTTGGTGGCGGTACCGGGCATCTCATCCAGCCAGATAATTCGCGGTGCGCAGGCACATTTTTTGGGCTACTCGACGACGGTCTGGGTCAGAGCTGTGGCATCCGCGTGAAAAAAATTACTTTTCTAGATGTTTCAGATTGACATTGAGATGTTGCGCTCGCTATAAAGCAGATGTTGTACGACGACAGACGAATTGTCGTCGACCAAAGCTAAAAATAAAAACAGAGTGTCGTCCATCATGAACCCAGATCGCTTGAATATCTCGCTGATTGCCGTCGTTGCAGGTTCAGGTTTTATTGCACGCCCACGGGCGCAATCAAGCCCGGCGCTGCCGAACCCTCAGAACACCCGATAACCTCAGTTTTAAATCCGACTCCAGCCATCAGGCGTGGAGGGCGTACACCTGCGCTCTCGAAATGTTGTCGAGAGAACCATCAGCATAATCCAATAATAAAGTGATGCTATGAACGTTAATGAAGCGGTACACGCGCAAAGCGTTAGCCACGCCATAGGCAAATATCGATGGACGATCTGCGCGCTGTTGTTCTTTGCGACGACGGTCAACTATCTGGATCGTCAGGTTCTTAGCCTATTGGCGCCGGGCCTTTCAACCCAGTTTGGCTGGAGCAATACGGACTACGCCAACATCGCCTCGGTCTTCCAGTTCGTCTATGCGATTTCCATGCTTTTCGCGGGTCGCTTCGTCGACAAGATCGGCACCAAAGCAGCCTTCATGGTCGCAATCGGTGTGTGGTCGACAGGTGCGGTCATGCATGCCTTTGCAGTGCCGCTGGGTGAGGGAATAGCCTCTATATCCGGCGCGTTGGGCCTCGCTGTTATTCCGGTATCCATTGCAGGGTTCATGCTGGCACGTGCAGTACTGGCGATTGGTGAGTCGGGTAACTTCCCGATTGCGATCAAGGCCACAGCTGAATACTTCCCGAAAAAAGAGCGCTCTTTCGCGACGGGTATTTTCAACTCGGGTGCCAACGTGGGCGCGATTCTGGCGCCGATTTCTGTTCCGCTGATCGCGGCTGCGTGGGGCTGGGAGGCAGCATTCATAGTTATCGGGATGCTGGGCTTCGTCTGGCTCGGTGCATGGATTTTCCTGTATGAAAAGCCGGAGAATCAGACCCGACTGACGCCTGAGGAATTGGCGTACATCCGCAGTGATGTGGTTGTGCCCGCAGACGCCCGTACCGCGGTGGATACAGGCAAAAAAGTGTCGTGGTTCAAATTGCTGACCTACCGTCAAACCTGGGCGTTTGCTTTCGGCAAGTTCATGACTGACGGTGTGTGGTGGTTCTTTCTGTTCTGGTTGCCGACTTACCTTGGCGCCCAGTACGGCATGAAAGGTCAGGCAATTGTTTTACCGCTGGCCGTGCTCTACAGCATGACCATGGTGGGCAGTATCGGAGGAGGCTGGTTCCCCAGCTATTTCATGTCACGCGGGGATAAACCTTACGACGGTCGCATGAAAGCCATGTTCGTGATCGCGCTTTTCCCGCTGCTCGTGCTGCTGGCGCAGCCGTTGGGCTATATCAGTTTCTGGATACCCGTCTTGCTGATAGGTATCGGGGCATCAGCGCACCAGGCTTGGTCATGCAATATCTTCACCACGGTGTCCGACATGTTTCCCCAGAAATCCATTGCCTCGGTGGTCGGTATCGGTGGCATGGCGGGTGGATTGGGTGGCGTCGTCATGACCAAGGTCGGCGGATGGGTTTTTGATTACTACAAAGCCGTCAACGATATTCACACCGGCTACATGATCATGTTTTCCATCTGTGCACTGGCTTATCTGGTGGCCTGGAGTGTGATGAAGGCATTGGTACCGCGACACAAAGAGATCACTGATTTGTAAACCTTCGACACAAGCAGGACATGGCGTGCGGTCGATAGTCTTTGAGAGATTGCCATCGAAGAACTGCGACCGCGTGCTTTCATCATTTAGCACGCCGACCAGGGCCGACCAGGCAGGTTGGATCGCGATTGGCTGGCATCAGGTTTTCAGCTGTGGCCCTCCTTTAAAAATGGCCAAACGCTGAAGCCCGCGCAATCCGGGGCTCTCAGCGATTTTGACTTCTAAAGATGGCTGAAAACTCACCCGCCAAAGTGGATATAGCCATTTCCAAAAGAAAACCCCATCACCTAGTAAAACGAAGGTTCAACCGGACGCAGCTTGTTAAAACATTCGTCGCTTCGTCGTCAAGTCATTGATTTGATGTTGCTTTTTTTAAAAGTTAGGCCGTCTGTGTCTGGTAGATTCGAGCATTTATTGAAGTTTAGGATCGACCCATTTTCGGACGCCACGAGTGTCCGCTCGCCCAAGAGTGAGACAGGCGTTTTGATGTGATATCCGGAGGACGCAGTGGAGAAAAAACCGGCAGTATGAAGGCGAGCTTGATAACGGGAGTCATTTAAATGCCCTCCGTTTAGGAGATTTGCGCCGGAGGTTAATCGGCACCATGGTAAACCCGTTATGGCGGGGTTGAGCTCAAGCTAGGCTTGCCTAATGGCAGGTGTACAGCGGTTCTTGACCGTTCCATGGAGCTAAAAAATGGAGATTAGAGCCCCGTTCAGAGCTCGATACAGGAAATCCAATATATAGCTAAAATCCAATTATTCGTAGGATGGCTGGAATTCAGTGGCGGTAATCGCGATCACTGTCATTTTTCTGTCGCGCTTAGCTAATGAAAAAATGTGTAGCTTTTGGGTAAACACATGCAGTGTGGTTAAAGCACGCAGTTAAGCTGATTTAGTTTCACGTCAACTACCATTGTACATGAGTGAAATCGAACGAAATTCGATTAACACGATAATTGATATCCACTTTTGAAAAATTATAAACACTAACAAAGAAAAATAATTGGTCAGCATATTCAAGGGGAAATATCAGCTGGCTTGTTTTTTGCTCAAGAGATTCAATCAATTATTTGTTAAATCGTAAGTGCAGAGCGACGGTTCTATGGCGGTTGCCAGGAGGGGCATTTTTAGAGGTAAGCTTTTGTGGATTTTTTAAACAACACCAAGGTCGAATCCATATGCTCCAACCCATCGTCGAAGGAAGCTTGGTTAGCTTTGAAGAGAAGGTATATCGAGTCGTTGAATGTGCGACTGACGGTACTGTGACTCTCCAGAGCCTCGAAACCCCACACACGTTTGACGTGCTTTTCACGCAGGTGACACTGGTCGAGACCGATCAGGCCAAACATGACCTGTACAATGACCGTCGCTTGGTGTGGATGGAGCAAACCGATGTTAACCCAAAGGAGTTGGCAATTGCTTCTGAGCGCGCTACGAATATCAATGACTACTTGAACGGTAAGATCTCTCGGCCACAACTGGTTGAAAAGTTCGGGTCGTCCGAGACGACTGCAAGGCGGCTACTGAAAAGGTATGACCCGGAACTTGGTGCCGTATCTTTGATTAGGAATGTCCGAGGACGGAAGAAGAACTCCAGATTGCTTTCCGATATCCAAGAAAAGATAATAGAGAAGGCAATAACCAAGCGCCTCAAAGATAAAACAAAAAGGCTGGAAAATTTCACGGCTCTTTGGGAGTATGTTGATTCTCTCTGCCATGTCACGGGTGTGAAGACCCCTAGCGTCAATGCGGTGAAATCTCGCCTCGATTCTTTTGGGGTAAAAGCAGTCTATTCATTAAAGCACGGCAGGGAGGCCATGCTGCAGAAATTTGAATTGAAGCCAGGGATGATTGATGTTGATACCATACTGACGATGGTACAAATTGATCACACGCGTGTAGATATAATCATCGTCGATGCTCAAGGAAGAGCACTTATGCGACCCTGGCTCACCGTTGTGATTGACCTTAAAAGTCGCGTCCTCTTGGGTTACTATCTCGCGCTCCACCCACCCAGTGCGCTAAGTGTAGCGATGGCCATGCTATCAGCGTGCTTCCCGAAGCAAGAATTCCCTATAACACTAGGGGGCGGTTTAAACACCCGGCACAGGTTTTGGGGAACGCCTAAAGCATTAGGGATGGACAATGCTGCCGAATTTACGAGTCCAGAGCTTGAAGCGACGCTTCAGTACTACAAAATCGAACCCCTGTTGCGCCCCATTGGGAAGAAACACTACGGAGGTCACGTCGAACGAATCATCGGTACCCTGATGGGTAAGGTACATCTTCTGCCTGGTACAACATACTCTAATGTATTAGCAAAAGGGGACTACGACGCGGCGAAGCACTCTGGTATGACTTTTTCAGCATTCTGTGAGTGGTTTGCGGGCGAGGTGGCTGTCTACCACGGACGGTCGCACGAGGGGTTGAACAGGCTCGCTCCATTTGAGGTCTGGGATGCAGAGATGGCGAAAAAGGGCCCAGACTATGTTCCCCCCATGGCAGGCAACTTCAAAACGTTCGCCTTCGATTTTTTCCCTAGTATCATCAGAACCGTACAGCCTAAAGGTGTAGAGTTTAGTAGGGCATTCTATTCCTCCGACATATTGCGGAGATATGTAGGTAAGCGGCTTTCCTTTAAATATAATCCATTAAATTTGTCGAAAATATGGTTGCGACACGAAGGGCGATATCATGAGGTTCCCTATTCTGACCTTACGAGAACTCATTTCTCTCTGAGTGAATACTGGGCTCTTGGGCGACGCCGTGATCGGCGACCAGGTACGTTAGTTGATGAGAGTCTGCATGAAGTTCGCTTAAAAAATTATGAGGTGATTGACGTCTCTGTATCTGAGACCAAACGTATTCGCCAAGAGGTCGCCAAGAAATCGACTACCGCTGAAACAATGTCGGTTCTATCATACGGCGCAGAGCAGCACTTACTTTCGGGGCCTTGTAAAGAGCCCAGCGCAGATCAAACTCGTAAAAAATTGTCGTGGGGGGACTGATTATGGATGGCGAACATTTGCATGAGAGTCGGCGTTATGCATTGGCTTTGTCAGATGAAGAGCGGTGCCAGATTATCCGGCAAGATATTAAGGTTGACACTGAGCATTTACTAACCGTTTCTAATATCGTGAATAACATGCTTAGCATAGTCCGAGGCAGCATGGAGGCTCCGTGTCTTGTGGTTTCAGCCGCATCTAATCACGGCAAAACCACCATTTGCAACGCGGTAAGAGGTATGAACGAACCATGGCGCCATAAAATTAGGTATGTGACGTTTGTCAAGGATACTGAAAAGACGAAGCCAATGGTTAAGCTTCTTACGGCTTTAGGCATGGATCCTGGCAGAGCCGGAATTCCAATTTCCATGGTGGCAGAATACTGCATTGCCAACGATATTCGTGGCGTGTTTATGGACGAGTTTCACGATGCTATCAAAGGCTTGCCGAAGGGTGAGCAAGACACATTTCTCTCCCTCCTACGTGGTTTGTGCGGCCCGCCGGCCTACCTGAGCTTCTTTGCATTCGGAATCGAGGAGGCACTGAACGCACTCGCTTTGGATGCCCAATATGTCCGAAGGTTTGAGCTTTATGAGCTAACTCCATGGGCTAGGACGGATGCAGAATTCCTGAATTTTTTGGATACTTGGGAAGAAATCATGCCTCTTGCCCAGCGGTCACATCTTTCATCTAAGCCTATCGCCGATTTTATTTATTCCAACACCGCTGGTGTGATCGGCAATATTTGTAGCACTCTCCGTGCCGCTGCCTGCTTGGGCGTAATTTGGGGGGATGAGAAGATTACGCTTGAAAGTCTTCAAGCTGCAAAGCAGTCTAAATGGAACACCCGCATACGCCGGCCGGGTTTTACTGAATGAAATATCTCTCGTGCCCTAAGCAGTTTCAAGCCAAACAGGCATTGGAATATAGTTTGGTTCGGAATAAGTTTACTGTTCTAGGTGGTGATTCTAGGACTGGAAAAACCACGATTGCGAGGAAGTCTATCGTAGAACAGGACAGAACGAAATATTTTTCCGTTTACGTACCCGGTGCGTTCACTAAGTTATACAGTGATATTTATGCATCTTTCGCTTCGGCGTTGAAGCTGCCACTGAATAGTCATTTTTTTAAGTTTCGGTGGATAGAGGACGCCCTTGAGGATATGATTTGTGGCCGGGAGTTTCGGCTCGTGTTCGACGATGCCGGCATCCACTTCGGTGGGGGTGCAGTGCAGTTTAAAGCCTCCATGAGGCTGATGGAGCAGGTCATGGACAGATTTCCAAGTACAAAAGTATTATTTGTTGCCAATTTGGGTATTTTGGACAAAGCACTTAAGGGTGTTGGTGGTGATCAGATCTGTTACATAAATATTGGAGTCTGGCAGGATGATCAGAAATACAGGGACTTCATGATACAAACAGGAGTTTCCTGTGGCTTTAAGCGCTTTCAGCTCGCTAACGATGATTTTGCCAAGGAGCTATTGGTGAGATCGCATGGGGCCAGTGGAGCTATCATTCATATTTTACAAACATTGGCTAGGAATCCTGGCCTTAAGTCTTGCTCGCTCCTGTCCCGCGATTGCTTGCGTCACATCTGGAAGTTTTAGGAAAGTGAGGCGCTAGATTGTTTGACGATTTTTCATCAGGCACACCTCCACGCTTCCTTGTCGGGGAGACACTATATTCATGGGTGGTCAGAGGCCTAGTTCAAAATAAACTACGCAGCCCCCATCTGTTTCGTGCGGAAATTAATCTGGCGTTTAACGTCGATGACACTCGGTATGCTGGAACAATACAATCCTGGCCTCTGCCAGCATATGCAGATGTTGAATTTGATAGCGGTTCAAAACTTGGCGCATTGATATCGTCACTTTACGGCTTAGATGAGAAGGTGCTTTTTAGCTTTTTCTCTGCGAGTCAACCTAATTTGATCAATATCCACTTTCGGCATGCATACTGTTCTGCTTGTATAGTCCAAAGCATGGCCGATTATGGATTTCCTGTTTGGCGTAAAGACTGGTGCTATACAACAAATTCTTATTGTGTTGAGCATAAAAAGCTTTTTTCAAAGGTTAGATATCTTCAATCACCTGATAGGCGAATATGGGATGCTTATATTCATTCAGCGCGTGAGCGCAAGATGGAGGATTCGTTATTTGACCGACGACTAGCCGGGATCATATTACGTGTTCAGAAGTGGATTAATGCGTTGGATGTGGAACACCCTTTTACGAAAGGGGTTCAGGCTCTTTACGGAGTTTTGCTTGCAAAGCGGACATCTTTTGCAGCGGGTGGGATAGCAGCCGCTGGATTCCATCAAGCGCAGCCGCCACTACTCAAGGAGAATCTCAATCTCGATCAACGTATTGAACTAGGATTAAATGATAGTGAACCATCGCAGCGGATGGGGGCTTTGCTTTTGATTGGATGGCTTATCGGTATAGTATGTTCGTCTGAGATTGATTATTTGAGTAGATTCGACTATAAAATACGTAGAACGCTGCCGTCGAGACCCGAACAATTTGCGCGGTTATTAATTTCAACTTTGGAGATGGATGAGGTGTCAGCCGTGCGCCACAAGCTATCCACGCTACATTATACTCCATTTAATAGGGTGTCTATTTTCTTAACCTCGTTGAATGCATCTACATCCAGTCCTTTAAACGCAGCGAAGAGAAAGCGCTAGTTTTATTGGTAGTCGATAAAACGTTTACAAAGGCCAATGACGGTATTACGGAGAAAGCTATGCGGTTGAAAAAAAGTGGTGTTGTCGTCCCCTTGGTTGTTGGCGTCGTGATCAGCTTTACGTTTCTCATAATCCAAGGTCGTGTATTTGATGTCATCGCTTGGAACTACAACGTCTGTCACGCGCTATTTGGATTTACCTTCCCGTTCTTCATGAGCTATTTCTCGTTCGAGCGTTCGGACATCAAGCGACTTGCCTTGACCCAGACGGTTGCTCGATTTTCGGCCACGCGCTGGTTTTTCTGGCCATTGGCGTTGATCCGCGCCATGGGACGCTCGATCGCACGTGACTTCCGTGAGGGTGTGAGTTGGAAACCTTTCGTTGGGGTCTGCTTCATCTTGGCAGCCTCGATGGCTAACGAGATGTGGATCGACCCCATTACTAACGGCATCCCATTTAGTCAGGCGTATGGGAATTTTGTTGCCGATGTGGTCGGCATGTTGGCGTTTCTGGCCGTTACCTATCCGTTCAGCCGCCGCCAGGCGCGACTACGAGCGTTGCATCTCGCTTGAGTTGCCCCTTGTTCTAACGCGTTCAAGAAAGCAGGGAAGGGCATGGCAAGGGGTTATTTGCGTGCCCTTTCGGGTCGGCTGTTGTTAACGAATCTTAGCCGTCTGTGGCCGCCTTGGCCTGATGACTTCTATCCTCGCACCTGCGCGCTCCGCTTCAGGAGCGGGCATCGCCCAAAAACTCTCAAGCACATACTGGAGAGGTCAGACAACGGCCGGGGCGGCTCGTGGGCGGGTAGTCCTAAAGTGAATTGGGGGAGGCCAATGGCCTCGATGAGTTTCTCGCTGCGGGCAGTGAGGCCATCCTGCATTGAATGCATGGCCGGTAGCCATTACTCTGGCTTGATCCGCACAGGAAATGGGTTCGGATGACTTAGGACGTTTGTACGCCAGAACCCGCGCGAAATAATTCAATAGGGATGACCCCATGGCAAAGCTAACCATCACAGTAGAGGCAGATAAGGCCTCTGGTATCTCTAGCCTGCTTGAGTTGGCACTGGCGGAGTTGAAACACAACAGTCACGGGCTCGTTGACTACGACAAGAGTATGGCTGGTCATCAGGCAGGAACTATGGGTAGCTATGATGTGCAGTACGAAGCCCCAGAGCGAGATCGAAGCTGGTTTGGTTCGAGGGACAGCTTCGCTTCCAGCACTGCCGACGAGCCACGAACGCCCAAAACCGTGCCTGGATATGAGCACCCAGAGGGTTGGTTTGAGGACTCGATCCTGCTGATCGATGATCCTGCTCAACCTACGTTGAAAGAAGGTCAGCTGTTGAGCTACATGCGAGAAGTTCGTGGGCATCACATCTACGTCTTGCTCACAGACCAGGGTGTGACCACTGTCCCGCGCGAGCACCTCCAGCTTAAGCATCCCCGCGAGAACGTTCAAAACGCATAGATTCCAGAATTCAAAGGCAAAAGGCGGGCGGGGTAGGTGATGGTGAAAACTGAAAGGAAATACATCTTGGAGCGATCACTCCTGCAGCGCGGGGACATCATTCTCACCGCTGAGAGCGAGGTCGTGAGTAAAGGAGTGCGCCTTTCAACCCTCTCCAAGTACTCCCATGCCGCCTTGTGGATAGGCGGAACATTGATCGAGGCAGTCAGACCCGGGGTGTTCTCGAAAAGTGTCCAACGGCTCATTTTCGACAAACCCAGCCACTGTGCGGTCTACAGGAGTAGGGTGCCGCTAAGCGACGAGCAACTGGACGTCATATGTCGTTATGCCCGGTCGCAGGTAGGGACTTTGTATGCCTTGGACGAAGCCATGATGGTCGCGCCCCGACGCCTAATGAAGATGGAATCCACCAAGCGGCAATTCTGTTCGAGGCTGGTGGCATTGGCTTATGCGCAGATTGAGTACGACTTCATTAATTTGAAATCGCCACATTACTGCACGCCCCAAAAGCTCGCTCGTTGTAGCGCGTTTGAGCAAGTCAAAGGGCTGGTTCGACCAGCCGACGCGGGCGAGATTGCTTTTGCCCAGAGCTTTGATCCTATCAACAAAAATGCGGTTGATACGTTTGAGTGGCTTGGGCTAGTCAGGAGTCTGGTGGAGTCAGATTCAGCGCTTAGGGGCAGCTTTGATATACAGTCAATTAGTGATGTGAATGGCTTGTTGTTAGCCCACCCCGAGCTTGATGGCGTCATCGTCGAGATGCTTCATCAGAACGATTACCTCACGTTCTATGACCATGATGCTCAGGCGAACCCTCATCGCTACGATGCAGCTTTATTTGCCGAAAGGCTCGGCATGGCGTTGGATCGTGAGGATTTCATCGCACAAGAACTCCAGAAAGAGTACACCCTCATCTCTCACCAGTCTGAAAACGTATGGGTATGCATCAATAATTTTTACCTGTCCCACCTAGGATTCACGCTGGAGCATCTGCTCCTCTATCGAAACATCCTGGGCGAGTCATGGAAAACGCTTTCCACTCTCGCCGTAGTTTGCGAAGTCGTGGGTATGAACGAGTGGACAGACGAGGCTCGCCAGCTCATGCATAGCATTCGGAGTTCCATGGATTCGGCGGATGAGGTTTTTGCCAAACAGTCGCAATAAGCCTTCACAATGCTCTCCGCGAGCGCCGGTTTCATCTCCGCGCACATCAAGGCGGGAGCTGACCAGCCAGATAGCTCAGCACGTCCGAATTTCCCGCTCACTCATCCTTCGCAGAGGTAGGGGGGAGGGGGTATAGCGCTTGGTCTGCAGCGAATGCCTTAAGTGTCCCCGGGCGTAATCCACGGTTGGGTTGTTAAAGAGATTTTAGAAGTCGCTCGAATGTCTGATGCTCCCAGGTCGACATGAGCTCAACGGGGTCTGTACCAAATCGCTGGCTGCTGTCGAAACTCCACCGGCGACTGTCAGGAGCGATGCACGTTTCAACGTAATCAAGTGAATCACAATCGTTGTAAATCGACAGTCGCCAACCATCGACCTCCACCTCAAAATGGCTCGCGTAGACCTCGTCCCAGGTCTGACGGCCGATTCGCGTCATGACCCGCGTGCCCAAGGCGACATCCTTCAGGATCTGATACACCTCTCGCACTGGAAGAGTGTTTGCTGGTACTGGGTCGATGAGGGTATCTACCCATCCTTTGTCTGAAAGCGAATCGCTGCCCATGCCTTCCACCTGCTCCAATAGCGTCCGTTTTTGAGATTACCATCCCACCGTCGTGGTATCACTGAATCAGGTGCAATGGAAGGCGCTGAGGGCAATCCTCAGTAGTTGTCAGGCGTTGTTCTCTTCAGTGCCTAAAGCGCAGGAAAGGCCAATCAATACTGCATGACGTTCGAAGTCCGAACCGGGGAGCTACTGTTCCAAGTACGTTACGGTTTGGGTTTGAAGGCGAGCTTGGGCCTCAGGAAGGCATGTACGCATTATCGGGTCGGGCCCGCAGGGGATGTTTAAGGTGCGTCCTGGGCGGTTGAGCCCACGCGGACAAGCTTAGGTGGCCATATTGGTTTGGGGGGCGGCAACCTAGCTTTCGGCAAGAGATTTCCTCGCGTGCCCTTAGCGGGCCGGCTGTCGTGAACCAAGCTTGGCCATACGGGCTTCCATCCTCACGCCTGTGCGCTCCGCTTGCCGGGTGAGCGCAACGAAAGCCTATCCTCCGAGTAGGGCGATGTACGCTTCACCATGACCTCCATTCGTTTTGGCGACTAGGGAAAGGCACAGGTTGATCAGGAGGATGAGGGGTTTCCGAGGCTGGAGGCGGATCTTCGCGATCGCACAGCTTTGGGATGGAGTGCTGTGTCCAGGGCTGACGTGCGCAGCCGCCGCGCCCTGACTACCAGGGACTGTGTATCAGTCAGCCCTAAAGCGATTCATGCTGTCGCGCAGTTTGCTGATCGACCGCTGCAATTGAATGAACTCCTCATCCGCCAGTCCTGTTGCCTCAGTGATGCTGAGTTCAGGGCAGGCTTCGCGTAATGATCGCCCTTGGCTGGTGAGGCTGACGAGAACACTCCGCTCATCCTCTAAGTCTCGTCGACGTGTCACATAGCCGGCCACTTCCAGCTTTTTCAGGATAGGCGTGAGTGTGTTCGATTCCAGAAATAGTCTTTCACCTAGCGCGCTGACAGTCAGTGCGTCGTGCTCCCAGAGAGCGACGATCGTTATGTACTGGGTATATGTCAGACCGAGTTTATCCAACACGGGCTTGTAGATTTTTCCGAACGCCAGGTTGGTGGAGTACACCGAAAAACAAAGAAAATCGGAGAGGCTTTGGACAGGTGGGCCGGCCTTTTTCTTTGCTTTCATGTGAATCCTCTCGATGTGAAGTGATCGATTTGCTAACCGATACTGTACACCGCATGCGATCTAATCGGAAGCGTTGCTCCTTGCGCAGGAAGGGAGGCGCTTTGACCAAGGCTACCCCATCGCTCGACACAGTCTCTCCAGCTGGCCTTACCTGCTATGCAACTAAATCGTGAGGCATAGGTCAGCGCGGCCTTTTCGGATAAGCCTCCTAGGAGATATCTCAAAGGAAGATCCTAAAACTGTCCTTGACACATCGACAGGGATAAATCAGATTTAAATCGCATGCGATTCAAGCGCATGAGATGAAAAAGTCCGATAATCCAATCCATTAGAGGTATGTCTATGATCCATCTGACTGAGTCCAAACGTAATTTTGAAAGCACTGAACACCCTGGTGTCAGCTTCCTCAGCATCTGGGGCGAGAACGGCGATGGTTCGGATATCGTTAAATTCTCAGCTGGCGCTCGTTTCCCACGGCACGATCATGAAGGCCGAGAGGAAATTCTCATGCTCTCGGGCCGTATCCGGTTCGGTGATCTGGTGTTGTCGGCGGGGGATTATCTGAAGCTCGGGCCTGGCGAAGAGCATGATGCCGTGGCATTGGAGGATTCGACGTTCTTCCTCTCCCATCAAGGCGGTTCGTTAATCCTTGAGTAGGGATTTTCATGTGGGAAGGAGGCAAATCGTGACGGAGAAGTGACCTTGCAAGGCAGATACACCGCATGAGATAACATCTTATGCGATGTACCTGCATGGTTCCATTAGTGCGGTTTTGTTCGGAGCAATCGCCTTTTCCCATTGCGAATGCCAGGCCGCTCGGCATGAGATCGTTAAGGGCAGCAGTGGTTTGGCGACCGTAGACGGAGATCATCCTCAAGATTTGCTGCCGGAGCCGGTTGCGGAGTTTGGATCTTCGCTATTCTGACCTGGCAGGACGTGTGTGAAGTGCGCGCTTTTGGCGGCCCCTGAGCCCTTGCCGCCCCAGTCGTAGAGGAGATTTCGATGAATGTTCGCGAGATGATTGAACTACTGTCCGCATTCGACCCGACTGTCGAGTACGATGGTCAGTACCAAAAAGTCAAAGCTGTGCAAGCTCAGGTGATGTTGACTGACGGTGCATCCTGGGGCGATTACCAAGGCGCCGAAGCACTCAAAGTTAATCCGCTATACCCAGCGTCTGAAGAGGAGCAAGAGCTGAATGTTGCCAGCCCTCGGGAGGTAGTCGTCGCCATCTGGGGAAGCCTTCCTCCCAGTGGTTTAGGCGTGGATCCCAAGCGCAAAGGGTAGTGGTAGCGATATCGCCACCAGCGGGCTAGGTCGAGCCCCTGGCATCGTCGAGTTTCAATTTGGGGGATGTTGCGAGTCTGATAACGAGTACGCCCCGTACCCGAAGGTCTCATCAATCAATCTTCTATGCGATGCCAATGCCGTCGAACACTTGACTCAGCCATGTTCAGGCGTCTCGCGATCTCTGCTTGGGTGTGGCCGGCCTCCTTTAACTCATGGACAGCCTCCCGCGCTTTGGCGGCGCTCGACACGCGTGGGTGGGGGTGGTTCTGAGGTGCGCTTTCGATGACCTGGTCAATGAGTCCCTGCTGGACGAGCTCTTCTTTAGCCAGGGCCAGGACTTCGGCGGGAGTCAATTGCGAATGAGCCGAATACACAAGCGTCATGAATGCTACAGGATGCATTTCGAGGGCTTTGCAGAGGTCGTGCAGAGTGTCGGTGCTGACTGATGTACCTGCAGATTCGAGCAAGCTGATGTGGGACTGGGTGACGCTGGCACCGAAGGCTGATTGAGACATCCCACGAGCGCGACGGAGCAGCTGCAGCGCTGACGCAAGAGCTGTGCGTAAAGACATTTTCCCCATCCGTTCAAAACGAAAGGGTATGCCGCGTTTGCCTAACGCCATTCAAACCTATATATTCATTTCAACTGGCGGATGCGGATGATTTTTGTGGCGGACACTCCGCTGATCACGTTGCGATGGGGCGTGATTCGTGGGGGCTAGCTGATGAGAGTCGGCTCACGCAATCAATATAGCCCTAAACCGAGGATAGCCAGGAACGCTTCGTCAAGCTGCCTGGCGAGAGGGGGAGAGGCCGCTTGATTCACAGCAAACCTGTTTGATAAAGGCAGTTATCCAAATTGCTATCGGGCTGGCCCACCTCAAATTGATTGAATGACATGTCCTGGGCACCGAGCGTCCCCGGACTCTTAAACAAGTGAGCCCAGCGCACGGCCTGTGCTGCGGAGACATTGATGAAAGTATTGATTTACTCAGATTTGCATAACGAATTTGATCGTTTTTCTCCTCCACCAGTGGATGTCGACTTGGTGGTGCTGGCGGGCGATATTGATGTGTTGGCCAGAGGTGTCGGCTGGGCGAACGAGACGTTCAAATCTGAGGTGATCTACTGCGGTGGCAACCATGAATATTACAAAGGCCACATTGACCGCACATTCGAAAAAATGAAAGCGGCTGCCGCCAGCCACGTGCACGTCCTTGAGAATGAAGTCTTTATAGCCGGCGATGTCCGGTTCCTCGTGGCGACTGCGTGGACTGACTTTGCGAGCACCGGGGACGTAGTCGCCGCGTCGAATGTTTGCGCGCGTGACATGAACGATTTTCGACAGATACGCGCAGGTAGCGGATATCGACGTTTGAGGCCCGTGGACATTATTGAGAGAAATCACGCGACGAAAGCATTTTTCACCCAAGAGCTCGCAAAGCCTTTTGACGGCAAAACCGTAGTCGTAAGTCATCACTGCCCGCTGCGTGAAGCGGCAGGGGACGAATACGATGGGCACATCAGCGCGGCTTACTACAACAATTGGCACAGCTTGGTTGATCAGGCGGATGCTTGGATTTTTGGACACACCCACAAATCGATCGACGCGGCCTTCGGAAATTGTCGAGTGATCTCCAATCCGAGAGGCTACCCGGGTGAAGAAACCGGGTTCGAGCCCACAAAAATTTTGGAGGTTTGATGTGTCCAAATTTGGCGAAAAGGTCGTGCAGGAAGCTGGCTCAATACCTCCAGCTGTTGTTGCGGCGAGTAACGAGCAATGGGGTGTGGCGATTGACGCCTATCTGGTCGATGCTGTCCGAGTGGGAAACCGCTTCGCAGCCACCGCGTACTTTGACCTTTCAGGCTGTATTGACGATGGGTCAACGGTCGCCACGCCACCGGTGAGAGCCGTTGAGCGTCGAGAGAGCTTTGTTCTGCTCCAGACATTATGCGGGAGCGATTATTACGTTATCGCCGCGAGTAGGTCGGACGGGACGGAAGTGTGAGCTATCGAGATGAGGTGCCGAGCCCTGTGATAGAAGCCACCCAGGTCAAGTTTGAGCTACCGATCACCGCGATTCTTTACCTGCCAGAGATCGAGGGATTCAGCTTGGTCGGTAACATTTTCAATGACTCGCTCGGGCAGTTCGCGGACTGGCGACTCATTCGCACGTCCACTGTCGTCGAGTTTTCTGAATGTTCGGGTTACACCATCGCTTCGACATTTTCGGGGAGTCGTTACGCACTCGTCTCGGCGACGGGAGCTGACGTTCAGACGCTTTTGGGAGGCAGCCTCTTTGTAGTTAGCAGTGATTGATGAAGCCAGTAGCTCATAGGCTTTGGGACAGGCTGTAAAACGTTGAGAGGTCTGATTACGCCCTATCGAATCCATAAAAACACGGACGAGGGGGGCATGGCTGCACTGTTCAGTAGTGAGGCCGTTGCCTACCTCTGGCCACGACTTCAGCACAGAAACGCGATCCCGGCCAACCTAGGAGATGTTGCTTCATGCAGGACTTTGACTTCAGGCAAATGATCGGCCCTAGCGAAGTGATGTGCGGTGCTCAGCTTGGGCTGGAGGAAGCGATTGCGGTCACGGAGGAGCGCTTTCCCGGTATCAGTTTTTGCATCTTGGACGAGTGGGTATGGGTGGACTTCGATGCGCCTGATCTTGTAATCGATGAGCTGGCTACGCAGGGGAAGAAGCCAACAATGCTGCTCGCTTTTCGGGTGCTATTCGATAGCACAACCAATGACATTTCTCACTGGTTCCGGTCGACGCCGCTGATGCAATTCTCGGACGGCATGTTTTTTCTAACTGGGAGCAAGCTGTATGTGCTCCTAGGCAATGGCCGAAAGACATCGATGTCTCTTTCGACTCTGGTACGGATGTTTTGAATGACTAGCTGCGGCCGGCCATACATTGATGCCTCGCTAACGCAAAGCGCGGGCATGGGTATGACGTTGAGACAGCAGATTAAGTGGAGACTTTTCCAATGACCAGCCCAGCGGTTGATGGCGTTATTTTCGACGCGTTCGGGACTGTACTGCGCATTACCCAGCGGACAAATCCATATCGTGAGCTGCTTCGAGAAGGACGTCGTCAAGGCTTGATGCTGGCGTCTGACAGCATCCGAATTGCGATGACGACGAACCATTCGTTCGATGAAATTGCTTCGCACCTGGGCGTTGTCCTGTCTCGTAGCAAGCGCCTAGAACTCGATAGCGCATTGAATCGTGAGCTCGCGTCAATCCAGGCATTCCCCGATGCCAAAGCGGCTATCAAGCTTCTCCAACAGGCAGGCGTGAAAGTCGGGCTTTGTTCAAATCTTGCCCCTCCTTACGGCCCTGTTGTCCGAGACCTCTTTCCGCAACTCGACGGTTACGCTTACAGTTTTGAGCTTGGTGTAATGAAGCCAGACCCAGCCATCTACCATTCGATTTGCAACCAAATTGGGGTGGAGCCCGGGCACCTTTTCAGCGGCGGACGGGGGCGCGTGTGGATGATCGGAGACTCGCCGAGTTGCGATAGAGACGGCCCGCGAGCAGTGGGCATTCTGGGTCATCACCTAGATCGCACGGGGCGTGGTCAGTTTCGGGATCTCGAACACTTTGCGCGGCTGGTGATTGAGCGCAGGTGAGCGGCGCGATACGACTTTCTAGATCAAAGCGAACCCATTTTCAGCAGGCCTGCGGCAATCTTGGTTGGGCACGCAAACGTGCGACCAGTTACGAGTGGCGGTCTTCAACCCAAATCAGCCACTAACTGCCTCCATCGTCCGTATGGCTGGGCTGGAAGGTCAGGTGATAGGCACGTCGGTTGAGCGCTATTACAACCGCCGACAGGCCAACTGTTCACCACCCTGGTGCATCCTTAGAGTTCACGGGCAGTGGCTCATATGGCAGTGCGAGAAGGCTTTCAGGCTGGAACTTTGAGTGTTGAGCCTTATAGCCCCGCCAAATTGATTTACCAGAAAGCGGGCTTCGTGCACGGGGCAGAAGCCCATGGTTGCCTGACTTACGAATGCTGCAATGCTCCCAGTGACCTCCTTGAGCACCGCTAGGGCGTTGAGGTTCGTTCCGCTAGATAGCCTTTGTACTGCGGTTGAGGCTGCGTGCCATCCAGTTTTTGGTAGTCCAGATCTTCGCTGTCGAGCCCGTCCAGGCCCTGAATGCCCCCTATGAGAGCAGGCCAGTCTTTGCGCTTGGCGGCAGCGACGACGTAAGGCCGCAGGTACTCATCCAGTGGGCGATGGTTTGGTTCGAGGATTTCTGCGCTGAGAGCCGCCAGATAGCCGTCTTTGGTCGTCTGACTCCAGTCAATGCTAAAACCAGCCCGATAGCAGAGCTCTGTGAAGATCAAAAGGATCGTTCTGCCGTTCCCATCTAGGAAGGGGTGAGCTAGGGCAAGCAGGCCCATAACCTCACCAGGTCTGTCTCTGAACCGAGCGTGCTTGTTCGCGGAGGAAATTGCGTATTCGGCGGCGCGGACGATGTCTACAGCATCAGCAAATTCGGTGTAGCCTGGCGTACCTTTTCGGCCTTTGCTGATTCGCAGGTCAGGCGTTACCTGCATGCGATCTTGACCAGCCCAAGGATAGATTTCCTGGAAGAGCACTCGATGAACATCGAGGATGGATGGGTAATCGATGTTATCGAGACCAGCCAGATAAGCGAGCGCCTGTTCAATGTTGGCTTCAAACGAGGCATGCTCTAGACGCTTTACAGTGTTGAGGTCGGTCAGCTGGAAGTGGTTGCGGAGATAACCGGCAGTCTCGAAATCACCAAAGGGGTCGAAGCTCACGCTTGGAGCTTCTTCTTCGATTTGGATTTGCTAGCGCCTTTTTCCTTCAGGTATCGCACCTGCATCGCAAGCAGATCAGAGGTGCTCATAACGCCTTTTCGCTTCAAATTCACGAGCAACTGCTCGACCGTATCCAGAGCAACACTGTCGCCGGACAGGGAGGTGATGCACGTAGCCATACGGCTGACGCTATCTCGCTTCGCGGTTACCTTGTGAACCTTAGCCAAATGGCGGACTTCACTGGCAACGCTTTTGGTGGCTGATTGAGTCATTAAGCGGCCCTCTCACTCGGTACAACGTCATTCTACATCACTCCGAGATTTTTGGTGCCACTACGCTCCTAACGCGTCTCGGCCGCAGAACGCATCTAATTGCCTGTTCGACCTTGCATATCTGAAAGCTCCCAGCGGGCTTTGTCACACTCACGTCTGACCGCCTCTAGGTCGGATGCAAGTAGCGAGTTTATTTGCACCAGCTTCGCTACGTTTGAGCGAGATCGCCTGAGCTCTGACCAAACCTGTCTCAGCTCGCTGTGCAGGATCGTGCACTTGTGGCGCGCCATTTCGAGCGGGGATGGCAGTCCAAGTTCGACGCCGTCGTCGTCTATGAGGTCATCATCCATCGTAGGATACCTGGAGAACATTTGTACTCCGTTAAGGTTATCCCCTGGTGCTGTATGAATCAACAGTGTTTTATGTCATTGATATCGCGCGCCATCCTCGGCTCGTTGAGTTTGTACGGCAAGGACGGGGCCATCGGTTGGTGACCTGAGAACAAAGCGCGGTTGGCTTGGGACTTAATACCCCGCATCCGTGGAAACCTTAATCGGAACCTTCAACATCTGAGCGATGACCTCCATGTTCATCTGCAGGCTGTCCGTCATCTGATCGAAAAACCGCTCTCCTTGCTCTGACTCGAAGTCGGCATTCAGTACCACCTGGATGGAGGGGTAGCGTGAGTAGCGTTCTCTGAGATGCACCAAAAGGCTGCTGGTCACGACCTCAACACATTGCTCACTCAAGCGCTCGCCAAAGCCCAAGGAGTGGTAGGTGGGACGGATGAAGACAGCATCCAGGTAAACCCATGCCATGAACGGCTCTCCAGCAGTCAGGGCCTCCTCTTCATCAGGTGCTGAAAGCCTGCAGCGACAGAGCCCCGCCAGTTCGTTGTCGATCCAAAGCTCCAGGTTTTCGGCGCCGAGGAAATATTTGCGGTTGAGTGGAGATCCTGCCCGGGTGATCTCATCCACAAGAGGTGCCTTCTGCTCATCGGTAGCCAGCCCTACCGAGATGTAGCAGTTCCATTCAGAGCCGCTGTCCGCCTGATGTGGGAAGACGGTGACCTGTTGATGGGAGATGATGATGGTCTGGTCTGCGTTCCTTTCGCAGACGTTGAAGAGGTATATGGCAAGGCAAAATCCAAATACGACGCTGAGCAGGCGCAGCTACAAGCTATTGCAGAAGGCACCAATGATCGGCGTTGGGTGCTCGCTTCGCTAAAGGCCAAAAACTGCCCGATCCCAGGACAATAACCGAACGAACACGGCACTGAGCCAGTGCACCCTATTCGTAGTGAATGCTGCTCTGCTCTCGTCGCCGTGAAGTAGAGCAGCACCCCGAGGATGTTAATTTAAACACCGAGGTCGCGAGATCCTGGCCAGCTCCAGTGCGAGTGCTGGCCCATCGGGAATTTCGTTATTATTACATTGCTCAGGCATTTTCGCATTTGGGCAAGTGGATTCAGCAAGTGGCGCTCGCCTGGCTGGTCTATCACCTTACAGGGTCAGCATCCCTTCTGGGGCTGACCACTTTTTGCGCTCTCATCCCTCAGGTTCTTCTTGGGCCTTTGGCTGGAGCCTGGGCGGATAAACATGACAAACGCAAGTTGTTGATGGTGATCATGGCGTTGCTCGGGGCCCAATCATTCATTCTGGCTATCCTCACCGCCACGCACCTGATCACAGCCGAAATCATTATCGGCATGTCGTTATTGCTGGGCGTATTCAACTCATTAGAAAACCCGTTGCGCCAAGCGATGATCAGCAATTTCATCCGCGATCGGCGAGATCTTCCCAATGGCCTTGCGTTGAATGCGATGTTGCTCAACGCATCACGTTTCGCAGGCCCTCCGCTCGCGGGGTTGCTGAATGCTAGTACTGGCGAGGCAATCTGCTTCCTGATCAATAGCTTGGCTTTTTTTGGCACCGATCTGGGTGCTTTATAAGGTGCCGGGCCGGCCTAGCGTTAAAAGCAAAAAACCACTGGGTGCAGCTTTCCACGAAGGCATTACCTACAGTTTGGCCAATCCTGCAATTCACATGCTGATGATCAGCGCCATCGCAACAAACGTTACTGCGTCTAGCTACGCGACCTTGCTCCCGATACTTGCCAAAAATGTGTTCTCTGGTGACGCGCGGACACTCGGTTGGCTTTGGGGGGCGGCAGGTGTAGGCGCATTCGCAGCCACCATCGCGCTGTCCCTGCAGAAGGGTACGAAGCATTTGAAAGACATCATTCTTGGATGCATTCTCGCCAGTGCATTAGGGTTGGTGGGGAGTGCGCTTACGGAAAACATCACTCTTTGCATGGTGTCGTTAGCTGTAGTTGGATTTGGGATCAGCGCCTCCAACGTCAGCTCCAATATCTCACTGCAGAGTCTGGCGAGCGACGAATTCAGAGGGCGGATCGTGGCTTTCTACATCGCCATTCGATTTGGTTTCGAAGCAGTTGATGGGGGGATCGCAGGGGGACTGGCGAGCCTCATGGGAACTAGGAATACATTGGTTGTTGAAGGGGTAGTCTTGGCCATCGTCGGTATCATCCTCCTTATGAACCGCAGTACCTTCGACCAGATGGTCGAGATCGAGCCTGCGAATGCCGATTTGAATGAGCGGTCAGTCGCGTAGCCATAGGTACAAGACCAATGGGGTGGCCCCTTAAAAAAACAAAAGCCAACACCCGCGTGGAGGTGTTGGCCTTTGGCAGTGACCTCCTGCCGGAGAGCACCTATCCGATCAAATACTTGGTTTGAATGTCTGAGGGTTTCTAACAAGTATTTGATCAAAACGCTGGCACAAAAAAGCTGCACCAGAGCTGGATTTTCTATGTAGGTGGTTCTGTTTTTAACAAGTTTTCTTCTGAGCCAAATGGTCATGATTTCCATTGATGAATGGTTTGCCACTGATTAACCAGTGGCTGCACCATAAATTATAACGATCAAGAAAAATGACGGTTATTTTTTAATTTTTTCCCCGTAGAAGTGTGTCATATCTTCTGGTGGAGTTGTGATGCTGATGTACTCTAAGCTTTCGCTGCCAGTGTTTTTGACGCCATGGATGGTCTTGGGTGGTGTCCTGACTACGTCCCCTACGTGAATTTCTTGGCTTGTGTCATTCTCAAGAAGCAAGGTGCCCGTTCCTTTCTGTACGATCCAGATCTGCTCGGAGATAGGGTGGGAATGCCGCTCAGAGATTGCTCCAGGGGCCATGGTCACTGAAGTTATGGTGACCTGGGACTCTGGTGAGTTATCTACTGACAGTAGTTGTACAGAGTCCTTTCCTGGATTACGTAAGACGACTGCTTTGGCTGCTGGAAGGATCTGAACTGGCAACGTGGCCTCCTGGTGTTTTGCTGACTCGGCTCGCTCGGCAGCTGAGCTATTTGAGGACATCGCAGATGTCATTGTATCAAGACTCATATTGGCTGCATGAGCCGGAGCTTGGATCATCAAGGCGGTAAAAAGTAAGGTACCGAAACGCATAGAATGTTACTCCTTTTTGTTGTTTTTGTCTGAAGCTGCAGGATCCCACGCCCAGCCTGGGTTATCTCGGCGCAAGATCAGGCGTAAATCACGTCTTCAGCGCTAGCGCATTTAACGGAATATAAAATGCTATTAAGGTGCTGATACGGGTTTAGTCATCGCTTTGGCACTAGGTGAGTTTTCTGAATATGAGTCACTGTTAGCCGTTTTTGATTTTTCTTGCGTAAACAGCACTAGGACTGCGCAGACCAAGAGGCAGCCAGCCATTAGGGTAAAGGCCGACTGATAGCTCCCACCTGTGGCGCTGATCGACAGCCCAATTGCGAGCGGAGCGATAGATCCACCAATCTTCCCTGCACCATTGATAACTGCGCTAAGGACTCCCATTGCCTGGCTAGGCATACTTTCGGTTACCAGCGCCCAGAATGGCCCTTGAGCCATAAAAATCCCGAACCCCGCCGTCAAGGCCATTAATGCAATACATGCTTCAGCGCTATCCACTTGAAATGCCGCGAACAAAGAGGCAGCGCCGATAACCCAAATAGCGCTGAGAAAACGCGACTTATTACCACCGAAGATTTTCGTGCCAATAGTGTTCGCCAGCATCAACCCAACAAAGCCAGCGAGGAATGGTAGGGATGCATAGATTCCCATTTTGACCATCGCGAAATGTCGAACGTCCACCAGATAGGATGGCATCCAGGAGAAAAAGCCCCAGTAAGTAATATCGTAAACTAGATATATAATGCAAAGTATTAGCAGCTTTGGAACTTTGAACGCTTGAAGGAGGGTTAGCTTATCGGTCTGATTGCTGGCAGGTTGCCCCTCCAGGATCTCATTCTGTTCAGCTTGGGTGATATCAGGATGCTCGCTGGGACGTGAATACAGATGCCTGTACACCAAAATCGCAACCAGAATTCCCGGTATTGCGAATGCATAAAACATCGTGCGCCAACCAAAGCTCTGTACAAACCAGACGACTATCAATGGTGTAACTGCCGGAGCGAGTGCGGTCGCCCCAGACATAAAGGACGTAGCTCGCAACCGTTCCGATTTCGGAAACCATACTGATACAGCTTTGAAAGCAGCGGGAGGTTGAAATGCTTCGCCGACACCGAATAGGAATCGCACGATGACCATACTGACAAGACCTGTTGCCATGCCGGTAGCCGCAGTGAAGACTGTCCACCAGGTTAACGCTATTAACATGGTTTTTCGCGAACCAATCCGATCAGCTAAAAGTCCGCCAATAACTTGGAACCAACCGTAACCAAATATGAAGGCACTCATTACGAGGCCGATCTGGCCGGCACTCAAGCCTAGTTCTTTCGCTATGTATGGTGCCGCCACGCTAAAGTTAGCTCGATCAAGAAAGGCCACTATGTATATTAGCCAAAGTATCAAAAGCGTACGATTTCTTATTTTCCATTGCTTAGTCATGTGCTGACTCCTGCAGGGTACGTATTTAGGCTGCAATAATATTGCCTGAATTTGCGCGCACACCGCGCACGGAGGCTTATGGCAAATAGGTGCATGCTTGCGCCATTTTGCAATAAGACTTATGCGTGGTTATTCGGATAGAACGATGCCTGTTGCTGTTGTTTAATTTACTTTCGACAGTTCGTGTCCGGTTCTTAGTTTATTTGATGTGCTGGATGTACACGGGCGACATCCGAAGTCGTATTCGACTTGATCAGCACCAGAATAAGTCCCGTCGCAATAAACAGTGAGTAGCCCAACAGGTAAAAGCTGCTGGCTGGAGACCCTCCTTCAGCAAGGATAGCCACGGCGAACGGGCCGATAATGCCACCCAGACTTGCGAATATGTTCATCAAACCAATGGCGGGGCCTGCTTGATTTTTGGGAAACATGCTAATGGCCCAATTCCACCAAGTCCCTGCACCTGAATACAGCCCCGCTCCCGCGATAGAGAATGTAAGCAATGCCCATCCAAGCGTATCAGGGCCATAATGCTGGGCGAACAACGCCAGCCCCGCAATCGTAATGGGTATCGCTACGAACCAACCTTTGGAATGACGGGTCTTGTCTGAAAACCTTGCGTTCAAGTACATAGCTATCGCGCCGAAGATGAATGGAATAGCAGTCAAGATACCAGCCGTCGAGTAGCCATGAGCTGTGTATTGCTTGATCAACGAAGGCATCCAAAGACCAAAGCTAAAAATGCCCATGATCCAGCAATGGGAGGCAAGCCCCAACAGCCAGACCGTGGGGCGCTTTAATACATCCACAAAGCGAGCATTGTTACTGGTGCCTTGATCGCGAGTTTTCAGAATATAGGCGCGTTCTTCTTCTCCGATACGCTTATCAAATGCAGGATCGTCCGTGACTAGCAGCATGAAAATTACACCGATAGCGATGGCAGGTATTCCTTGTAATACGAACATATGTTGCCAGCTCATAGTATCCACCATCCATCCAGATAGTGGCGCAATGAATACAGACGACATTGGCAGCGCATATTGAGCAACACTGACTGCTCGCCCTCTCTCATTTCCAGGGAACCACCGTATAAAAAGTACCGCGAATGAGGGCCAGATCACGCCCTCAGCGATACCCATCAGCACGCGGACTGCAATCAGCGCTTCATATTTTGTTACCAGCCCGGTCAGACACGCGCTGATTCCGGTCAAAATCATGGCACCTGCAACCACCTTCACCGGGCCGACTCTCTGGGCAAGCCATCCCCCTGGTATTTGTGTGAGAATGTAACCACAGAAAAAAGCAGACAATAGTGCACCGACTAGGCGAATACTTAGGTCTAAGTCATGTGCCATTTGTGGGGCAGCTACTCCGATGTTCGACCGATCAGCAAAGGCGATGAAGTAGCTAATGAAAATCAGAACGCCTACCCGACTCCAACGGCTTCGTCCTCCTTTGGAAAGAGTCCTTCCCACTGCAGCTGATACTGGACGTTTCTCTTCTGAGGAAACACTTGGCTCTTGCATGATGTATCTCCGCGTCTAATTTTTATTGTTACGCTCAAAAATGTGAGTCAACAGCCTGTGTTTATTCGTCTTTTCCAGTGAATGGGGGCAAGTCCGGCGACTGGGGAAGTAAATGCTTTGACTGATCTATTCAGCAGGCATCCTAAGTAAGCAGTCTTTCGATCTGGCCCGCCGAACGCGAGGCTGGATATGTTCCCCAGTCGAGATCTGCCGGCGGTGCTCATGTCCACGGCGCCCAAGGTGCCTTCCAGCACTTTTGCAGCTAGCCTCCGAACGTAGTCTTGGTCAGTGTCCTCTAGAATCACTTGCAGTGACCCGTCATCGGGGCGTAGCACCAGGAGCCGGTTGCTACCAATGCAGGTGATCCACAGCCCGCCACACTCATCGAAGGTGAGTCCGTCCGGAAAATCTGCACCATCAAACTGGATCACGACTTCCTTAGGCCCTAGTCGACCGCCGTTGTACAAAGGGAATCGACTGGTTTTCTGGTTATACGTCTCATTGACGTACATCCATTGGCCGCACGGTGAGAAGGCAATCTCATTGGTGTAGCCGATTCCGTCGGCTACGATGCGTGCACCGAGAGTGTCAATGACTCCAATGTAACCATCGGCTACTCGATGATTCCACGCAGCTGTACGTGGTTTCAGTCTTGTGCTGACTGTGAACCACAGCCGCCCGTCAGCATCATTCACCAAGTAGTTACTTGGTGGGAGAGGTTGGCCATTCAAAAGTGTGAGTACAGGCTTCACCTCACCGTTGTGGGAGATGGCAAAGAGACCTCCCTCATCCTTCCCCAAATCGGCAAACATAATTTCACCCGTTTCGGCCAAAGCAATGCCGTTCGGGAGGAAGGTTCGCTCAGCATGGCTTTTGATCAGTACATGCTCGACTTTGCCTTGGCCGGAGATTACGGAGTAACCGGCGCCTCCATGGGCCGCAATCAGAGTGCCGTTATCTAGGGCGAGCAAGCACTCAGGCCGGTTCAGTCCGTCCGCGACGGTCTGCAGATCCTCGAATGAAACCGCGAACTCTTTACTCATCGGATACTGCATGTTCATTCTCCCGCAGACTTCAGGGACTTCAGTTGGCCGCTATGCGTCGACCAAGCCAGGCTCCCTTGAGTTGAGGCAGTAGGGGAGTATTCGCACCCTATCCAACCCCGATAGCCCGCACTGAGCAGCGCCTTGAACACTGCATCGAAGTTGATTTCCCCCGTGCCAGGCTCATGCCTCCCTGGGTTATCTGCGATCTGTACATGCGCCGCGTAAGGCAGGCTCAGCAGCATGTTCTCGATCAGATTTCCTTCACCGCGTTGGAGATGGAAGAGATCCAACATGATCTTGATGTTTGGTAACCCAAGCCTCTCAATTACCTCACGTGCCTGGGCTTGGGTATTGAGCAAGTAGGTTGGTCGGTCGAGGATATTCAGTGGCTCAATCATCACTGTTTTTTCAATGGCTGCAGCCGCATGGGCCGCAAACGCGATGTTTTCGATGTAGCACGCCCACGCTTTCTCCTTCGTGACTTCAGCCAGGACATGGCCCGCCATCACATGGATTTGAGGGCAGCGCATCACTTCTGCGTATTCAAGCGCCTTTCCTACGCTGTCTTGGAAAGCTCCCCGCCGCTTTGGATCTACGGCTAATCCCCATTCACCAGCATCTACATCGCCAGCAGGTGTGTTCAGGCCAACGCATATCAGCGAATGCTGTTCGATCAACTCACCTACCCGATGCAAAGGCAGTTCGTAGGGAAACCATAACTCGATGGCCTCAAATCCCAGGTTGGCGGCGGCGCCAAAACGTTTTTCGAGCTCCAAATCCTGGAACAAAATTGACAGGTTTGCTGAGAGTCTCAGTTGTGACGGCGCGCTCATGAAGTAGCCCCCGACGTGTGTGGCAGGTAATCGAGCTGCCAATCATCAAAGACTTCAGCATTGTGCTGACCATGTGACGGCGCTGGGTAACGTATCCGGCAGGGGGTAGCAGACAGTTTCACCGGGAAGCCCAACATTTTTACGGTGCCATGGTTGCCGTGTGGCACATCAATAACCATCTGCTGATGAACAGTTTGAGGGCTCTGAAAGGCTTCGGACAACGGTTGGACAACTCCGCAAGGCACACCTGCATCGTTGAGCAATGTCACCCAATGCGCCTGGGAGTACTGTGCTGTGTACACACTGATAAGAGCATTGAGCTCTGATCGATGCTCCATGCGTTTCTGATTGGTAGAGAAACGAGGATCGTCAAGTAGGGACGACGCACCAATGACTTTCAAGAAGCGCTGTAATACTCCTTCAGTGCTCGGGGCTACAGCGATGGCTCCATCATTCGCAGGGAAGAGCCCATATGGAGCAGTGATTGGATGGTCGTTACCGCTTCGCACGGGAGCGTCTCCGGTGGCCAAGAAGTCCGACGCGTACCAGGCGAACATGCTCATCAACGAGTCCACCATGGCGGCTTCAACACGTTGGCCTTTACCAGTGGTATCTCTGGCGCGCAACGCGTTGACGATACCGAATGCACAATAGAGCCCGGCAACAAGGTCTGAGATAGGTATTCCAGTCCGCAGCGGACTATCTGAAGCCGTGCCGTTCAGGCTCATAAATCCACTCATCGCTTGCGCGATGAAATCAAACGCCGGTCTCTGGCTGTTTGGCCCTGTAGATCCATAGCCATTGATTGATGCAACAATAAGCTTGGGATTGATGGCCTCTAGACGCTCGGCACTTAACCCCATTTTATCCAGTACACCGGGTCGGAAATTCTCAACCAGTACATCGGCTTTGCTCAGCAACTGGTTCAATTGGCGAAGGCCATCTTGAGTGCGTAGATCCAGACATACTGAGCGCTTATTGCGATTGAACCCCGCGAAATAGGTGCTCAGTCCGTTCTGGATCGTCCCCTGACCACGTATTGGATCGCCTTCCCCAGGAGCTTCAATCTTCACCACGTCTGCACCCATGTCGCCAAGCAACATGGTGCAGAAAGGGCCTGACAAAATCCGCGTGAGGTCGACCACCTTGATACCGCTTAATGGAAGGCTCATGAGATCACCCTGCTGCCGTAGCGGTAGCTTCCGCTGAGTGAAGCCGTAAGCGCGGGCCCGCTTTCATGACTTGGCCAGCTAGAGTCTTTCCAAGGAACCTTTCCATTTTTTTGGCGACACTAATGGCACGTTCCAGGTCGATACCGGTCTCGTAACCCGCTTCGTGCAGAAGGTAAATCAGATCTTCTGTGCAGATGTTGCCGGTTGCTCCTGCTGCGAATGGGCATCCACCCAAGCCGGCTACGGAAGAGTCAAAGCGTGTAATGCCTTCTTCAAGACCGACCAGCACGTTGGCCAGTCCAATCCCTCGGGTGTTGTGAAGATGCAGCGCGAGATCCACGCCTGGCACCGCTGCACGCACAGCGCGCACTAGAGCTCTGATGTTCTGCGGGGTTGCCATGCCGGTGGTGTCACTGAGGGTGATTTCAGTCACGCCAACGCGGACGTAACGACGGGCAATTTCTTGGACTTTTTCTACCGGGATATCGCCCTCAAACGGGCAACCAAAGGCTGTGGCCACTGCTCCAATAATCTTCATTGGCCTAGGGCGGCTGCGCAGGCTGAATGCAACCTCAGAGAGTCCGTCGAGCGTTTCCTGAAGGCTTCGGTTGAGATTCTTGCGGTTGTGGGTATTGGAGGCAGAACAAAGCAATACGGCGGCGTCCAGATCGGTCTGGATCGCGCGCTGCGCGGCTCGAAGGTTTGGCACCAAAGCAGATAGGCGGGTGTCTGAGCGACGGTTGATCCCAGCGAGAACGACTTCGGCATCGGCCAACTGCGGTACGGCTTTGGGGGATACAAAGGAGGTGACTTCGATATTCTTCAGACCAGCGTCAAGCATATCGTTGATAAGCTCGATTTTTCTCTGCGTAGGGATGAATGTGTGTTCGATTTGCAAGCCATCCCGGGTGCCGACCTCGGTGACTTCGATGATAGGCTTGCTAGAGCTTGCCAGCGTTGCGCCTTCGTTTTGACTGTTCGTCATCTTGTCTTCTCCTGCTGTGTGCCCTGGTACGATCAGGCCGCCCAGGTTGCGATTGTTTTTTTGTATCCTTCCTCCAATTACCTGCCCCGAAAAGCGATCATTAAAGCTTCCCCCCCTCTCCAAATGAGATGGCTATAGATGCGTGACCTTGATACCCGTACCGCCCGCATTTTTCTCGCCGTGGCCGAGGAGGGCAGCATTGCGAAAGCTGCTGTCCGTGAGCACATCGTGGCTTCCGCTGTGAGCAAGCGGCTGAAGGAGCTTGAACAGGCTCTGGATGTCACCTTGGTCGAGCGGAGTCAGCAGGGAATCCGTTTAACGCCCGCAGGCGAAGCTATGGCTCACCACGCACGTCAGGTGATTCGGGCGCTGGACTTGATGCGTGTGGAAATGTCGGAATACGGGCAGGGCATTCGTGGAGTGGTGCGAGTTCGGGTCAGCGCGTCAGCGCTATCGGTAGGCTTGCCTCAACAAATACAAGAATTCCTGAAGCAACATCAGGACATCAGGCTCGATCTTGAAGAACTGGAGACTCCTCTGATCGTCAGGGAAGTAGCAGAAGGGCGTGCCGATGTCGGCGTTTGCCCTGGCCTGTTTTTTGACGATCGACTGGAGGTTTTTCCTTTCGCTGATTATCAATTGTCGATAGTTGTACCGGAGGGGCACGCCCTTAGTCATGAAGCCAGCGTGTATTATGAACAGACGTTGATGTACGACCATGTAGAACAGCCTCGCACCACCGCTCTCGCTCAGTTAGTGGACTACGCGGCCAAGCAGAGTTCGTTACTCAAGACTGTCCGCATAAGGGTTCGGGGATTTGATGCTGTATGCCGAATGATCGGCCTCGGCATGGGAGTGGGTATCGTGCCGTCATTTCTCGCCGAGGCCTACGGAGCGACATACGGGCTCGCATTCGTACCGCTGCTTGACTCGTGGGCAAAGCCAAAAATCTGCGTGATCTGTCATCAACACGAAACCCTTTCACCAGCGGCGTCCGCGTTTTTGCAGTACCTCAAGCTGATCTGATCTGTAGCGTTTGGATGTCCACCTCTCTTCACCCCGTGTTTGAGACTCCCGTGGCCTCCTGGTAGTAGATGATCATCCAATACCAGGGAGCCTATACCTAGCCCATCAGAGGTGACCATCGAGAATTCAAGTCACTACTGCACACATAGGCATCGATAATCTTATGGCGTGTCCTGGACAGGGTGGTTCTCAGAATGAGGTGAAAAGATAGCTCGCAATCAATCTCGTCTCGTCGATGTCGCGCAAGTCATCACTTCGGAAGGTCGCATTTCTGAGTCTGAGGGAGAGGCCTTTGAGCTTTCCTTGAAACGCATAACTCACGTCCACATCACGCTCCCACTCTCTGTCAGCGCCGGCTTTCTTCAATCCGTCTCCATGAATATAGGCGGTGAAGAAGCTGAGTCCGGGAACTCCTAGCGCAGCAAAATCATAGCCGTAACGAAGCTGCCAGCTACGCTCGCCTGCACTCCCGAAGTCGTGATACTGCACATAGTTGGGAAGGTAAGGGTTGTTGACGTAGGCAAAGCCGGTCGATCCCTGCATGACCTGGTACGTCGCCATCACGCTGTGGCCATTATTCATTGAGTAGTTGAACGAGGCCGCATAGGCTCGGTTATCGACATCACCAGCCTTGGCGGCTCCGATGTCGCTGCTGGCAAAGGCACGCAGATCGGTCGTGAGGTTGCCGTTCCCTAGCGGCATGCTGTGAACCAAGCCCACATACTGTTGACGATATACGTCATCCAGCTCGCCATAGAAATAACTGGCGCTCAACTTAGGGGTGATTCTATATGTGGCTCCCCCGAGTCGGTAAAAGTCACCGATCCCAGTCGCACGATAGCGGCCATCTTTCACAGCGATGGTGATGTCCTTCAAGTCCGTAGAATCGGGGGTAATGGTCTGGTCGAACTGCGCGAGGTTGATTGTCAATCGATCAATATCTGTCGAAGTGACTTGGAATCCCTGGAATGTCTGCGGCGTCAATCTACTATTGTTGTACTGGAGAACAGGGTATTTCGGTAGTGACATACCGTACCGAACAGTTGTATCGAATACCTTGGCTTTGACGCCGTACCCGGCCTTTGAATATTCATCTACTGCTTCGCCAGAAGCGCGTTTTGGAAGCAGTCCACTACCTGATCGATCTGGGCTAGAGTCCAGTTTGTACCCTGCAAAGATCAACGCGTCTGCCCCGAAGCCAACTGGGCCTGATGTGTAACCAGACTCATAATTGAGCAAAAGGCCTTGGGCCCACTCTTCTCGTTTAGATACGCCTGTGCCTTGGCGAAAGTCACCATTGTAATAAAAGTTTCGGGCTTCAAGGCGGATTTTACTGTCCTCTATAAAGCCTTCCGAGAACGCGCTGTTAGCGATGAGCGTAAGAGGGATGATGACATTTGAGAGGGAGCGATTCATTTTTATTATTTTCCTGACGCAGAGTGTCGCTGCTCGGCGCTAGGCCGAACAGGACATACTTTTATTATTGAGGTTGAAGCTTTAGTGTTTGACGCTGAGTTCTTTAGCGAGCTTGTCGCGATCCAGCTCTTTTTCCCAAGCTGAGACGACCAGGGCAGCTACACCATTACCAACAAGATTGGTCATTGCCAATCCAGTCCCCATGAAACGGTGAATGCCGAGGATTAGCACCATGCCTGCCACAGGAACAAGAGGCACAACCATCAGCGTACTGGTCAGCATCACAAAGGCGGCGCCGGAGATACCGCTGGCACCTTTGGATGTCAGCATTGCGACCACCACGAGCGTCAGCTGTTGGGTGAGTGACAGTTCGATGTTTAAAGCTTGCGCGATGAACAGAACGGCCATGGTCAGGTAGATATTGGTACCGTCCAGGTTGAACGAGTAACCGGTCGGAATCACCAAGCCTACTACCGGCTTCGAGCAACCCAATCGCTCCATCTTCTCCATGATTTGCGGAAGTACAACTTCAGACGAACTGGTACCCAGCACCACCAACAGTTCTTCTTTAATGTAAGCCACGAACCGGAGGATGTTGAAGCCGCAAAGCTTAGCCACAGCGCCAAGCACAACAATCACGAATAGCGCGCAGAGGATGTAGAAGCTGCCCACCAGTTTCATGAGTGGCAGCAGAGCTGCGACGCCATAGGTGCCTACCGTGAAGGCAATCGCACCAAACGCGCCGACTGCGGAGAGCTTGGCAATGATATGAACGATCCGGAAGAAAACCGCCGAGAGACCTTCAATCATGTCGTAGACCGGCTTGCCCTTGTCGCCCATTGACGAGAGTGCGCATCCGAAGAGGATGGAGACCAAGAGGATGCACAGCACATTGCCCTCGGCAAAAGCTTGGGCGAATGTTGAAGGGATGATTCCCATCAGAAACTCGACCATGTGCATGTGTTGGGCTTTTTCTGCAAAACCCGTGACCGCTGATGCATCCAGCGAATTCACATCCACATTGAATCCCCCTCCCGGATTGAAGAGATGGCCTCCAATCAGGCCGATGAGGAGAGAGACTGTAGAAATGACCTCGAAATAGAGAAGTGCTTTACCACCGACACGACCTACTTTCTTCAAATCGCGCATCCCTGCGATGCCGGTTACCACTGTGCAGAAAACAACTGGGCCAATGATCATTTTGATCAGCTTGATGAAGGCATCACCCAGCGGTTTGAGATCAGCGGCAAAGGTAGGCCAGAAGTGACCGACGACTACACCTACGATGATTCCCAGTAGCACCTGGAAGTACATTGCTTTGTAGAAGGGTGGCTTTGTCTTCACTACAGAGGGTGAAGTAGCTTCGGCCTGAGCAGACGCAGGGCTGGAGTTCATGGCTAGTCTCACTAAATCTTATTTTTGGAGGAATGGTCGAGCTTGTCTTGCTTAGCGTCCGTATAGCTTCAGAGGGTTCTCCACCAGAAGCTTCTGACGCTTCTCTGGATCTGCGCAGAATTGAAACATCAGATCCACCAGCCCTCCGTCGTTTGGCATGTCCTTAGAGATGTTTGGATGTGGCCAGTCGGTACCCCACAAAACTCTTTCCGGAGCGATCTCAATAAGTCGCTCTGCGAAAGGTATCGCATCCTCGAACGGTCGACGACCAGCGGAGACGCGTTCTGCACCGCAGACCTTCACCCAAGCCAATGGGTTTTCCATCAGTTGTTGCAGTGCGTGGAATGGTTTCTGGTCGATGCCATCCTGGGCTTTGACTCGGCCCATGTGGTCGATGATGAAAGGTACCGGGATCCGCGCAAGCCGATCTGCGTAGGTGAGGATGTCTTGGGCATCAAGGTGCAAAACCACGTGCCATCCCAAATCTGCAAGACGATCTACGGTGCTATCGAAAACATCAAGATCGGGGGCTCCGCCCAAGTGAGCAACGAAGTTGAAACGAACCCCACGAACACCGCCGGCATCAAGGGCTGCCAGCTGCTCATCAGATTCGGAGCCATCGACGATGGCTACACCCCGATAGCGCCCCTCGCTGCGAGCGATGGTGTCGAGCATGGCGCGATTGTCGGTACCGTGACAGCTGGCCTGGACTATTACGCCACGGCTGAAACCGAGGTGATCGTGCAAAGACCGCAGAGCTTCGAAAGGTGCATCTGGAGGCGTATAGCTGCGGTCTTCTGCGTAGGGAAAAACCGAGGCGGGCCCAAACACATGGCAATGTGCGTCCCACGCGCCTTCTGGCAGCTTTTGCAGAGGAATGGTGGGGTGTGGATCTGGAGCGAGGCAGGATTTCATCTCGTATCCTATTAGTCGTTGTTAGTGGAATCGATAGCCCGATGGTGGGCGTCTTCCGGCCTATCAACAACTCGACCCGAGTTCTAGCAGTTATGCTGTTTTTGCATGTGTCAGGCTAAGGTATGCAAATCTCACGCACGAGTGCCATCGTTTGTTCTGCGAGACGAGAGAGAGGCCTCTGCTCGAATGTGGCGACGAATATATGGGTCTGAATTGTGGGATCGACTATCTGCGCGGCTTTGAGACCTTCCAATTGGCCGTTGCTGTTGACCAGCGCGGAACGAAACAGCACTCCATAGCCCATGTCGAGATCAATCAGCTCCAGAAGGGACGGGATGCTGTCTACCTCCAGAGATATGTTGAGCTGAACCTCGTGGCGTGTTGCTTCAGTCTCGATCAAGCGCCGAATTGAATGAGGCTCACTCGGGGTGATGAGCGGAAAATTGCCCAAGTCCTTCATCTGGACAGTGGCTGGGAGCTCGGAATGCTGGCTCCCGATGAGCATCAATGGCTCAGAATGTAGGTGCTCGTATTGGAGCTGCGCATTTTGACCAGGATTGAAAAGCAGCGCGAAATCAAGTCGGCCCAAGAGCAACCACTCGCGCACCGAGTGAGTAAGGCCTTCTTTGATGCCTAAGATGCAATTCGGGAAGCGCTTGCGAAATGCCGTTACCAACGCCACGGTATGGCGCCGGGAAATGCTGGGAGGAAGGCCGATGACGACTTTGCCGGACAGGGTATCGCGTTGTTCCCGTAGGTCTTCCCGCGCTACCTGAACCTGTCTGAGAATGCCCTTACCGTGTTCAAAGAGTCGCTGCCCAGAACCGGTTAGTAATACCCCACGTCCATTGCGCATCAGTAGATGCTCCTGGAGTTCAACCTCAAGCTGGCGAACCTGCCGACTGACGACAGACTGCGAGATGTTCAGGACAGCTGCGGCTTTGGTGAAACTGCCAAATTCCGCCACCCGTACAAAGCATTCCAGTTGCTTGAGATCCATGGGGCTCGACTCAAAGACCTTATCTTACCCTTTTTCTAGGGCTTCACTTTGCTTGGCGGCTGAGCTGCCATAGAGGGTGTCGACCAATACACTCCAACTGAAGGGTTCCAGCGTCGAATATTCGATGTCCGCTTCAGCCATTGAGTCTATAAGCCCTCGTTGTGAGCTCACTATCGCCCGACTCATGTAAGCGGCAACACCGACATCGCTAACTGTCTTCGCTACCTCTTTCATCTCCTCTGATCGGCGTAGCCCGTGCTCTGCCACGCGACTGATCAGATAGTGCGGGAGATCACTGTTCCATCCCATACTTGGAAAGCTTTTGTGCAGCGACGTGAGAACTTCATCCTCCGCATCGTACTGGCGAGCAGCGCTCAAACACTCCGTCGTGAGGGCCTCTAAGCCTTTGATCATGATGCTTCGACACATCTTGATCGCTGAGGCCACGCCAATGGTGTTGGCGACCACGCGGGTGTTCATGCCAAGAGCGTTGAGTTGAGAGCAGACCTCATCAGAACGAGTGCCGCCGAGCAGTATGGGCGTGAGCAGTCGCTGCGGAGGAACGGGCGCCATGACAGCGGCGTCAATGTAATCAATTCCGTACTGGGCCATCACGGCTTCTACCACCCGCTTGGTTGCAGGTGCAACGGAGTTGATATCTATGAACAACTGCCCCTTCAGCATCAGTGGAGCCGCATCCTGTGCGACCCTCAGGGCACTGTCGGCGGTCACGGCAGAAATCACCCACTCGCCGCGCGATAGGGCAAGGGCAGCGCTATCGCAGACGGTCACGCCGCAACGTCGCCCTTTTTCGAGCAGGGCTGGTCGTTTTTTCGGGTCGTCGTGCAATCGATCATAGGTGAAAACTTCTACGCCAGCGGCAGCAAGGTCTTGCCCTAGGATGCCACCAGCTTCACCGAAGCCGATCAAGGTAAGGGTTTTGATCATTTTGTAGTTACCGATGGCCAGATTGAGGCAGGGATTAGCACATGTCCGTCAAAGAGCAATCGAGCCGTACGCACCAGGCCACAGCCTGCGATCTTGTCTTCTCGCATGCGAAGCTCAACGGAGAATTCTCCAGTTGGATGTTCCACGGATATTCGTAAGTGATCACCGGGCTCGACTCGAGCGACACCTGAAGCAACCGTGCCCTCAAGGCGACAGGCTGTCGCGACACTGACCGCGCCGAATACACCGATGGATGTGTGGCAGCGGTGGGGAATGAATGTGCGGCTGCTGATCGCGCCGCCATCACGCGCAGCCGCGACCAAAGACATCTTGGGTACGGTTCGGCTGCTAACGTCACCCAGATTCATCAGCTTCCCGGCTTGTAGTCTGATGGCCTCAAGCTTCGATTTAAGCTGGGTATCGGCATCGAGCTCCTCAGGGCTTTCGTATCCTGTGCGGCCCAGATCGGCTGCTCTTATCAGGACTACGGGCATACCGTTATCAATGCATGTCACCTCAACACCATCGACTTGGTCGACTGCGTTGCCTGTGGGAAGTAGAGCCCCACAGCTGGAGCCAGCGATGTCCTGGAATTCGACAATCAAAGGAGCACTGGTACCCGGAACACCATCGATTCTGGCCTCTCCGTCATACTCAACTCGACCGTCAACCGTCTGGACATGAGCGATTGCGGTCTGGCCCGTATTGGCCATGAAGATGCGTACGGGTGTGATCGAATCATGTGCTTTTATTAAGCCCCGCTCGATGGCGAACGGGCCTACACCTGCCAGGATATTTCCGCAGTTTTGGCCGTAATCTACCTTGGCTTCCTCAACTGAAACCTGGGCGAACAAGTAGTCCACATCAGCGTCGGGACGATTTGAAGGGCTGATGATCGCAACCTTGCTAGTGAGCGAGTTAGCGCCACCAATGCCATCAATCTGGCGTGGATCGGGGGAGCCCATGGCAGCAAGTAATACCTGGTCTCGCGCCTCGCCTTCAGGAGGCAGCTCACTCGCCAAGAAGAATGCGCCTTTAGAGGTGCCGCCGCGAATCAACAGACAAGGAATTCGAGTCTGGCTCATGGCGTCATCCATCCAGATCGCTGAGAGTGTTGTAGTAGACCAAGCCGCGATCAGCGAGCTTCTGGCGCATGGTGTAAATATCGAGGCCTAATTCACCTGCGGCGAGACGCAGTCGCTTTTGTTCCTCTAGGTCAGCACGTTTGCGACTGCTATCGACCACTGCCCGAACCTCCTGCCGTCTGACGATCACAACGCCGTCATCATCTGCAACCACCACGTCTCCAGGTTCAACCAACTGGCCGGCGCAGACTACCGGAGTGTTCACCGAGCCAATCGTCTCTTTCACTGTGCCTTGGGCATGCACGGCTCGTGACCAGACCTTGAAACCCATTTCCCTGAGCGTTCGTGTGTCCCTTACGCCTGCATCGATGATCAGTCCTCTTACTCCCCGAGCTTGTAGGGAAGTTGCGAGTAGGTCACCGAAGTAGCCGTCAGTGCATGGGGAGGAAGTCGCCACGACCAAGACATCTCCTGGCCGACACTGTTCTACCGCGACGTGAAACATCCAGTTGTCGCCGGGGGCAACCAGTGCCGTCACGGCGGAACCACTAATGCCATGATCTTGCTGGATGGGACGGATCGCGTTATCGAGCAGCCCTTTGCGGCCTTGGGCCTCGTGCACCGTTGCGACGCCGAACTCGTTCAGCGCGTCTATCAGGTTGCCGTCAGCTCGGGGAATATTGCGAATCACAATGCCTGTCTTTCCAATGAGGCTGCTCATCCCAGGTTCTCCGTAACGCGAGGGAAGAGGCTTTCATAGCCTTCTGCGTAGACAATGTTTCGCGAAGAGGCGATGCCGACGTTGCGCTTGGCTTGCACGCCGCGTTGAAGGGCTACGCGGGTGTAGTACTCCCAGAGGTGCTCCTGACCTGCCATGCATTGAATCGCCGCGTACTTTTTGTCCCACACCTCAGTGATGTCCAGCAGCACATCAGGTTTCCACTCACACTGCTCAGGCTGGTGTGGCTCAAAGCTATAGACAGGGGGAGCGCCGACGATCTTTTCGCCAGGCTTGTAGCCTTCAGCCTGAGCAATGATGCGGGCTTCCTGAGTGAGGTTCATCGCCAGTGGGTGGTCGTAGTTGTACGGATCCTTAATTGAATGGCTCAGTACAAACTCCGGCTGAACTCGTCGAAAGACGTCGGCCAGGCGAAACAAGGTTTCCTTGTCTGCGCGCATCGGATAGTCACCAATATCAAAAAACTCGACGCTGGCGCCCAGGATGTCAGCGGCAGCTTGAGCTTCCTCACGACGAGCCGCTTTCACCTTCTCTTCGGTCATCTCACCCTTGCGCCACAATTTGGCAGACTCACCGCGTTCCCCGTAGGACAGGCAAACGATGTGTACGGCATATCCCTGCTGGGCATGTAGAGCGATGGCGCCACCCGCGCGCCAAACAAAATCGGCGGAATGTGCACTGACGATCAAGGCTGTTTTTTGTTGTGAGGTGTTCATTTGAGGCTCATCTCATCGTGGGGATCAATGGGACATACCGTCGCATACGTGTACCTTAAGCAGATAATGCCTTCCTCCTCTCAAGGTATGCATTTTACTTATTGGGATGGCCACGCCATCCTGCGATATACCGACGAGCGCTGAGAGGGCGAACTCATGACACCCCCTTTTTCTCCTAGCCTGATGCAGATCCGAGCATTCTTGTACGTGGTTGAGACCGGGAGCATCTCTAAAGCAGCTGCCGCCTTGTTACGCGCTCAATCAGCCGTTACTCGATCAATCATTTCACTCGAGTCGTCTTTGGGGGTGTCCGTATTTGAGCGCAATGCGAGCGGTATGCGACTGACCCGGCAAGGCGCGTCAATTCTCCCACGGGCCAAGCGCGCGGTGGCTGAACTCCTATGTATCCCGCAGGTTCTCGGTAGAGGGAAGGAACGGGCGGGGGAGCCGCTTTATTTGTTCCAGAATCGACGTCTGGAGATATTTGCTCGGCTTTGCGAAACCCAAAATATGCAAACCGCAGCCATGGTGCTGGGCGTATCTCAGCCCGCAATAAGCGCGGCGATAAAGATTCTAGAACAAGGCTGTGGCGTCAGTCTTTTCGAGCGCACACCTCAAGGCTTGTTGCCAACCAGGCCGGCGTCTACGGTTCTGCTCCACACTCGGCGTGCGTTGAATGAGCTCCGCCATTTGGAAGCAGACATCACATTTTTGGATGGCGTTGTTAAAGGCACCGTACATGTTGGAGCGCTGCCGTTGGGGCGGACTCATATTCTTCCGCAAGCAATAGTGCGCCTCACCGGTCGCCATCCCGGCGTTTCAATCGTCACGAACGAGAGCCCGTTTGACCTCTTGGCTAGCGAGTTACGGTCAGGCGATGTGGATTTAGTCTTTGGTGCCTTGCGTTCATCTTCCTATGGCTCAGACCTGCAAGGCGAAGAGCTGATGCGGGAAAATCTAGTGATCTTGATGCGTCGTGGGCACCCGTGGGCAGGCCGGAGAGTTACACCGGCAATGCTCGCTTCTGCAAAATGGGTGCTGCCAAGATCTGGCTCGCCGGCACGTGAACTGCTTTCAACGTTTTTTGCACACATAGGTATCAGCTCGCCGCCACCGGGGGTGGAAACCGGAGACCTTGCGATACTTCGAGGAGTGCTTTTGAACTCTGACATGCTCGCCGCCGTTTCGGCGCATCAACTTCAGTATGAGATCGATAGTAAAGACCTGATCCCGGTGCCACTGGTGCTAAGTCACACCACCCGACCAATAGGGCTCACTTATAGAGCCGCCGCACTTCAGTCTCCAGCAGCCCGTGCATTCATGAGTATGATTCGAGAGGTTGTGGCGGAAGTGGATATTGAGTAACGGAATCCTCAATAGGGCCATCACTTCCCTGGTTGCTTGTGCCTTGCGTACATCACCGATGTCCCGCCTGAGGCACCTCTCGCCTGTAGCTCAAACGCCTGAGGATTGCCCCTGATGAGATCGCTCAGCTTTTTGTAGCCATGAGTACGGGGGGCAAACGCAGGCCGCAGCTTCGTGATGTTGGTGCCCAGCGCGCCTAGATGCGCTCATCCATCTTCGTCCGCAATGTCGTCCAGGATCTTCGCGATAAATCCCACTGGAGCCTTTGGCTTTTTCGGCCCGTCTGAGGCAGTCTTTATGGCATCGGTGCTCGTGTATGCATCCGACCCAAGCTCTTCGCTCGCCGGCGTCACCGCATCGTCACGGAGCAGTTCGATGTAGACGAACTTGTCGCACGCGGACACGAAGGGCAGTGGAGCCCGTTGAATACACATTGCGTATCAGCAACTATTGGCTTCAGTCCACTGATACCAGCATTCCCCTGACAACTGTATCCCCATGCTGCTTGGCAAGCGCCTGGAGGTCGGGGGCATAAGGACTGGATAGACCGAACATCTCTTGAAATAGCGCGCCGGCAACCATTGGGCCCAACACTGAAAAAGCGTACAGGGCCGGGTCGCCAGGCCGAACCTCACCGCGCTGCTGCGCTTCGGCAATGATTCCGGTCATCAACCGCAGCATCTGTGCAACAACGTTGTCGTGCCAAATCGTCGCCAGATCAGGAAAGGTTCGACTTTCGCCGATGACGAGTCGGGCCAGGGCTGGAACTCGACTATCCCCCATCCGACCGGCTGCGCCGTTGAGGATCAAAGGTACCAGTTCACGAAGCGTCCCCCGAAACCCGGTAGAAATCAGTTCGATATTTTTCAGGTTGATTGAAACGGCGTGCTGGACGACTGCGCGGAACAGGTCTTCTTTCGTGTCAAAATAGCGGTACAGCGTACCTTTGACCACGCCCGCTCTCGTTGCCACATCGCCCAGCCTGGCAGCAGCAAAACCACTTTCCGCAAATATATCCAAAGCCGCCTCGATTATCTCAGCGGGCCGCGCGTCCTTGCGTCGGTTCCATTTGGGTTTGGTATCCGTAGAGTCCATCGCCTAGCCTGACTGCTCAAACCGGCAGTATAAAGCCTTGTTCACTGAAGTAGAGGCCCAAGGTAGCTGATTGTCCCTTGGGATCAGCCAGTGCCACGTAGGTATCGGGGCGAAGCAGGTAGGCGGCGTCCTTAACGAGTCCTGCTTCCTGATGCTCATGCTGCCAAGCGAAAGCATGAAGCGGCGTGTCGTACTTTTTGCACCAGTCCATGAGGTCTGCCTTAGGCTCACCGTAGACGTGAACCTGCCAATGGATTGCACGGAGAGGCTCGTAGTTATCTGCGCCGGGCACAGGTACCCATGGCAAACGATCTCCGCCCTGAACCTCACCTGCCTTGCCTTGGCTCAAATGGCTCTCGTGGTAGTTCAGAGTCGTCTGAGAAACCATTCGGAACATGTATTCGCGCACGTTTTCGCTTTTGTACGCGACACTCGCGAAGATAGGAGCGATGCGTGTTCGTACAAAGTCCGCAAAGCCGCCTTGTGCGGTCGCAAATGTGAACAGTTTGTCAGTAGTCTCCACTAGCTTGCGGGCGAAGGCTTGGCGCTCGACTTGATAGCTATCAAGCAAGGAATCGGAAGCCATCCCTTTCAGCACCGCTGCTAATTTCCACGCCAAGTTGATGGCGTCCAGGATGCCTGTATTCATACCTTGGCCTCCTGCCGGGCTATGGACATGGGCAGCATCTCCAAGCAGAAACGCTCGACCACGTCTGAATTGATCCGTGACCCGGTGGTGAACCCGATAAGTGGAGAACCAATTCACGTTGGTGATTTTGATACCTAGACCATTGATTGCCTCATGGCCGACATCCGCAAAAGTGAGTGTTTCTGGATGCTCGGCACGCTTGTCTTGGACGATGCCAATAAGGCGATATTGGTTAGCTTCACCGTATGACATGACCATCACAAACTCGGACTTATGAAAAGCGATGTGCGCTTCACCAGCAGGTTCTACGCCCGATGCGCTGACATCAGCCACATAGAAAAGCTGCTTGTAAGTTCCGCCCTCGAAGCCGCTGCCGATCTCATGACGAACGAGAGAACGAGCACCGTCACACCCTGCAAGATAGGCCGATGTGAAGGCTTCCTCCTGCCCGTCAGCCTGTTTCAAAATGGTAGTAACCTCGCTCCCATCATCTTTGAAAGACAACAGTTCGGTCTGGCGTTCGACCTCGACGCCGAGCACCTTGAGCTGCTCCACTAGCAAGCGTTCGTGGCGATCTTGGGGATACACCAAAACGAATGGATAGGGAGAGATTTCTCCGCCTGCATCGATCAAGGGGATGCGGGCCTTTCGGCTACCTCTTGCCCACATATTCATGGCGGGAGTTTTATAGCCGGCCTCTACGACCGCATCGGCCATGCCGAGTTGGCGATAGAACTCCAGTGTTCGCGCCTGAAGAGCCATTGCGCGAGAAGTTTCACCCGGGCCGCTGCTCTTATCCACGATCCTTACGGCAACCCCCTGCTTAGTGAGCCACAGAGCTAGAGCGAGCCCAGTAGGCCGGCTCCGACTATGAGAACGTCGGTTTGCGCCATGATCCAACCTCACAAATATTAATGACCTTAAAGTCATTAATATTGTTTGGTCTCTCGAAAGTCAAGGACTCATCATTATTGTGGACAGTCGGCTTGTTGAAATTTGAACTTCGGCGTTATTGAGCATGTGTCGGCAATCCTTGCTTTTGCGCGCGTTGTGGAGGACTGCAGCGTTAGCCGCGCCCTGCGTTACCGGATATGCCCAACGCTAGGCTTAGGCTTAGGCTTAGGCTTAGGCTTAGGCTTAGTGAGCAGGTGCAGGTGCAGGAGCTAACGGCTGATCGGGATGCGCTTGGTGCAACGTACTGCCAGTGGCGTCACGGTCACCTCTCAAGGGCAGGAATAGCAGGCCAAGGCGATGGGGTCATGAGGGATCTAGAAGATATTGATTCGTCACTCAATAGTTTTCGCGGGCCCTCGGACATCAGCCTTGATCTGAGGTGTGAGATCAGTCGGTGGAGCTCACTGGCAACAACGTAGGCCGACGGGCTTGCTTTGATCCTCAGCGCACATGTGTGATAGCCAGCATTACAGCCGTGAGTGTTACAAGGGCGAGTACCGTTGAGGCCGCAATACTGGCAGTGACCTCCTGTTCTGCGACTTTGTAGCGGGTGGCGTAGAGATAGACATTGGCGCCAATGGGTAATGCGGCGGAAAGAATCATTACCTTGAACCCAACGCCTTTCAAACCCACCAGGATTCCAAGTGTGAACATCACCAGAGGATGAATGCAGTTCTTGGTCAGCGCGAGTAGAAGGCCTGTTTTGATATGTCCGAGGTCTTTGTTGATTGCAAGCGTCGCCCCCACGAGCATCAGCGCGATGGGTGAGAACGCGCTGCCAATTAACTGGAGCGTTTGATCAAGTGGTAAGGGGATAGTCAGTCCGGTGGTCGAGTAGAGCAATCCAATCAATATCGGTAGCGGAACGGGGTGAAGCAACGTTGCTTTGGTAGCCCTCATCAGCGTTAGGCCGAGGCTGATGAGTCGAGAGCTCCACCCTGCAGTGCCCGCGCTGGAGTTGGCTTCACGCGCGTCCGCGAATTCGACGATGCTGGTAACCATGGTCAGCATGATTAGGGAATGCACCGACATCAATGCAAAAAGGGTGACGAGGCCTTCCTGGCCGTACGCCAGGCTCACCAGAGGCACACCTATCATCAGGGTGTTTGAGAATGTGGTAGACAACGCAAGGACGGCTGCCCGCTTATTCAACCCATGCTTGGCCATGATGATGGCGAAGGCGATCCATATTGCACAGAAGTAGATAGCGACAGGTGTGAAGTCAATTTCAGCGAGATGCACTGTCGCCATGCTACGAAAAAGCAACGCCGGGGCCAGCACCAGAAATGCGACGTTCGAAATGTCCCTCATCCCTTCGGCCCGTAGCCATCCGACACGGACAATCAGAAACCCTAAAACGATTAGAGCGACCACGGGGATCAGTGCCTGGAAAACCGGCCCCATCATTATCATCACCTCGGATTGTGGGCTTATCTCGGTGGGACAGGGGACTCGACGTGTGACGCCATCGCTTTCCCTGGCACAGCACTATCCACTCGCTGTATGGTCGCAGAGGCGGATTCAATGAAGTAGAGGTCATTGCTCGTGTGGCAGGCGAAAGCAAGGTTGGTAGTCAGCAATCCGCTCTGGGCTTTGATCCGCGTCTGTGGCTCACCAATGGCGTTGAACCCCCAGACCGACCCCATGCCTGCATGAGCAATCCAAAGCCCGCCCTGAGCATCCAGTGCCAGACCATCTGGGCCGATACCACCGGATAGCTGGATAAACGTTCCCACCTTGGCTGCTCCATGGTCTGTTAGTGGCACCCGCCAGATAGCGTTCGCGCGTGTGACTGCCAACAGCAAAGCGTCCTCGTCCAGGTTCATGACGAGCCCATTAGGGCTCGGTACTGAATCAAGAATGCAATCGATCCGACCGTCGGGCCTCAGACGAAATACTCGCCCAGACGGATCGTGTAAGCCGGTGAGTCCTTGATCGGTGAAATAGAGATCACCATTGCGCGCAAAGAACAGGTCGTTAACTCCCTTGAAGCGTTCGACACCTGCGCGCTCCAGCAGCGGGATCACTTTCCCGGATCCAGGCTCATGGATCATGATTCCGTGCTTGTAATCCGCGACGAAAACGAGGCCGTCCTCTCTGATTTTTAGCCCGTTTGGCCAGCCATCGTACTCAGCGGCTACTGAGAAAGTGCCGGCACGGTCGACATTGAGTAAGCGCCCGTTGACGATGTCCACGCACCACAGCATTCCTGATTTATCGAACGATGGGCCCTCCAGAAAGCTTTTGTGAACATGCTTGCCCGGCTGTGCCTTGCTCCAGCTGGAATGCTCGTTTCCAGTCTGTAGTGAGAGGGGGTAGCTCGCGAAGATTTCACTGTGGAGAACTTTGGGCGATTCGAACATCGTGAACCTCCTGACGTTGGCCAATCGGATTGCGGGTAAGAAACATCGACACCAAGGAGCCTACTGCGAGCAATATCCCCGCGATGACGAATCCGTACTGATATTGGTTGGTGATCGAGATCACATAGCCGGTGACAATAGGCGCGCAGATTCCGAAAAAGTTGCCTCCAGTGCTGATCACCGCGATGGCTGTTCCCGAGTCCTCTTTGGAAGGGATCAGGTCGTTGATGAGCGAAAGGTTGGCCGCAACGGCAGCTGTGCAACCGGTGAGGGAAAGGGTGAAGACTGCGAGGATCAGACGAATATCGTCGAGGAAAGGAACGAAAAAAATAAGCGTAGACATCAGAAGGCAGGCAGCAACGACGACTCGGCGCTGGCCGTCTCCTAACGATTTGCTGGCCATGATGCGGTCGCCGAGTGTACCGATTACAATCCCCAGCACTGCGGCGCCCAAATAAGGGATCGCGGTGTACAGGCCACTCTTCAATAGCGTCAGCCCTTTTTCTGCCTGAAGGTAACTCGGGAGCCAGGTGAGAAAGAGGTAAGTGGTGTACACGGCACAGCCGTGGGTGAATGTTATCGCCCATAACGTTTTGGAGCGAAGAAGTGTTTTCAGTCCCAGTCGCGGCAAATCCGGACTATGCGCGATGGTCGCGGTATCCCGAGTGCTGAGGATCAGTGCTCGCTCTTCGTCTGACAGCCATGAGGCCTTCTCAGGTTGTCTGAACCAGATGAGCCATGCGGCGAGCCATACGAAGCCTATGACTGCTGCCAGCACGAACGCAGACCGCCATCCGTAGCTGTTAACGATAATACTCAAGCCAAGTGCCGCTATCGCGGGGCCAATCAAGCTCCCCGCGTGGAACAGAGACGTCGCCATTCCCCGCTCACGTGCTGGCACCCATTCTCTAAGGACTCTTCCGCCCGCAGGGTAGGAGGTCGACTCACCGACACCCATCATCAATCGGGTGATCAACATTGATAAGAAACCACCCGAGGCTGCGGAAAGTAGAGTAGCGAACGACCACACACCAATCCCCCAAGCGTTGACCAGACGGGTTCCATAGCGGTCGACCAGCATACCCATCGGGATGAGGGCAAAGAGGTAAAGCCACAGAAACGATGAGAGCAGCAAGCCCAGCATGAAGGGGCTGATGTTGAATTCTGTGGTGATTTGATGAGACGCGATGGCGAGCGCCATACGGTCGATATAGTTGATAGCGGTCAGCGAGAACAGTAGGCCATAAACTACGTAGCGTTTACGCATGGTCAAACTCCCATATTTTTGTGTTCTTTGGGCGGTTTGCGGAGAGGTATGTGGAGCTGGCCCTTATGAATTCGAGGGGGCGCTGCTCGGACGTCTTCCACAAGCGAAACCCCAGTGGGCCTCGCTTGCTTCGGTACTGGCGTTAGCGAATGGTTGCCCTCACTCGCTCGCGGAACGAGTTCTCGATTCCGTCCTGGACTTTCAGCTTATCCGCCAGGGCTGGCAGGATCTGTCGACTGATCACGATAATGCCGTCGCGATCACCCAAGATAGCGTCACCGGCATTGCACACGACGTTGCCGCACGCCACTGGAGATCCAACATGACCTGGCCCGTATTTGGATGGGCCGGCTGGATTCACTGCTCGTGCGTAGACTGGCAGCCCCATGATGTCGAGCTCTTCAATGTCACGTACTGCGCCGTCGATGACGACGGCTGCCACTTTGCGTGCAAGGCAGACTTCACCGAGCAAGTCGCCAAAAACGGCCCGGTTGGTTTCGCCGTTGCCATTAATGACCAAAACATCTCCTGGCTGAGCGTCATCCAAGGCTCGATGGATCGCGAGGTTGTCTCCCTCCCAGGTCAGGATCGGCAAAACCGTCCCAAAAAAAGATGGCTTACCGGCGACGTGGTGGATGGCCGAAGCCATCATGCCCAAGCGTTGAAGCACATCGCCGATCAGTGCAACAGGGTAATGGGAAATGTCTTCAATCAGATTGAGGGGCGCACGCTCCCAGTTATCGCTCACTGCGATGTTTTCATCTGATGCATTGATAAACATGGTGACCTCTTACAGTTGGTGAGCGGTGTATTCAGTCGAATGATTTTGCGACTGGCTTATTTACTGGATGCTGAGGGGCTTCCCCTCGGAGTACCGCTGCGATGGCATCGACAGCGCTCATCCCTACCCGAAGAAGAGATTCATTGGTCTGTCCGGCTACATGCGGGGTAACGATCAGGTTTGGCAGATCGGAGATGGGGAATTCGTTGTGCTTGAACGGGTGAATCATGTCCACGTTCTCAGCGTCCAGAACATCCACTCCGGCGCCACCCAATTTCCCTGATTTGAGCGCTGCGGCTACGGCAGCTTCATCCATCACACCGCCACGGCTGGTGTTGATTAAAATGGCACCGGTCTTCATCTTCTCCAGCTCCGGACTGCCGATCAGCTTGCGTGTTCCGGGCAAAAGTGGAACGTGAAGGCTGACGACATCGGAGTTCGCCAGAAGGGTTTCTAGGCTAACCAGGCGTTTGTCGAAGCTCGCGTCGTAGGCTGGATCAGTGGCCAGTACTTTCATGCCGAACGCTTCTGCTACCGGAGCCACGTGCTGACCGATGTCACCGAAACCGATCAGCCCAAGCGTGCGTCCTTCTAGCTCTATGCCGGTCAGCGATAGGCGATCCTCGGCCCAAATGTTGTTGCGAGTCTGCTCCGATGCCATCTGCAGTTTGCGACCCAAGCTCAGCAGCAGAGCAAACACGTGCTCGACGACGCTTCTGCGATTGGAGCCAGGAGTGTTCGTTACCCAGACGCCGTAATCGGCAGCGGCCTTGAAGTCGACGTTGTCATAACCGGCGCCGTGGCGAGCCACAATTCGCAGCTTTGGCGAGGCGGCAATCATCTCGGCAGAGATATGTCCCCCACGAAGAAATACGGCATCCACCTGTTTTTGAATTTCTTCGTAAGACACAGCGTTTGGGCCATAACCAAGACGCACTTCTCCAACGGTTGCGAGCTGAGTCAACACGTCCTTATGGACGGGGCTAGTGACATAAATCAAAGGCATGATCGGCACCTTAGGAATATTGATGTGAAGTGGTGTCTTGGTCGGTTGACACGTTCTTGCGAACGGTCGAGATGACGATCAGCCCTATGAGGCCGGCAACACACAAGATGTAAGCGGGGGTGTACTGATTGCCCGTGGCACCGATGAGCCAGGTAGCGAAGTAAGGGCCGGCGCCACCACCGATAACTGCTCCTACGCTGTGGCCGAAAGCAACGCCGGTGTGGCGGATGTGCATCGGGAAAAACTCGGGCATTACCGAATAGGTACCCGCTTGGCACAGGGCGTACGGGATCATTCCCAGTGCCAGACCCGCGATTGCGAGGTTGACCGAGCCCTGCTGCATCAAGATGAACGATGGGATCGAAAGCAAGGCGTAGGCGAGGTACGAGAGGCGCAGGATCGATTTGCCGCCGCGATAGGAGCCAAGCTGGCCAGCCAGAGGGATCAGGAAGGCTGCAAGGATTACGGCGATCAGAACAATGGTCGAGGCCTGCCCCTTGGTGTAACCCAGGATAGAGCTGAAGTACGCGGCGATGAACACGGTACCGATGTAGGTGCCGATGTTTTGCACGAGGGCAATCAGGATGACCTTGAACAGCGCCCGAGGGTAGCTGCTAATCAGCTCGGCAAAGGGTTGGCTCTTCTTGACCGTCGTCTCGTCTTTTTTCGATTCGAACTCCGGGCTGTCCTCGATGCTCAGGCGCATCCACAGACCAATGATGCCCAAGGGTAGAGCAAGGAGGAATGGCACGCGCCAGCCCCATTCGAGCATCTGCGGATCGGTCAGCGTGGCCGCAGCGAGGCCTGCGATGGCAGCGGCCAGGCCTTTGCCGAGCTGGGCGATGGAGGGCAGGAAAGAGATGTACAGCGACCGGCGATTGGCAGGCGCCCATTCACGGATGTAGCTGGCTGCACCGCCGATTTCGCCGCCGGCTGAGAAGCCTTGAAGCATCCGCAGCGCGACCAGCAGAATCGGCGCCCAAACTCCGATGACTGCATAACCTGGTAGCAGGCCGATCAGAGTCGCTGCCGCACCCATCAAGGTGATACTGGCAATCAGACTGGTGCGGCGACCCACTTTGTCGCCTAGCCAACCGAAGCCGATGGCTCCCAGAGGTCGAACGAGAAAGGCTGAGCCAAACACCAGAAAAGTGTTGAGCAACCCAATCGTGGGATCGTCAGATGGGAAGAAGACCATGGCGAGCGTGGCGGCAACGTAGCCATACACGCTGAAGTCGTAGTACTCGACGAAGGTTCCAAACACGGCTGCACGGGTGGCCTTCTTGGCCTTCGTCACCTGCTCCTTGGTTTTGGTCGGCAGCACGACGGGCTCCGCCATAACGTTGTTGTTATTCATGGCCACTCCAGGTTGTTGGACTCTGCCATTTCAAAAAATGGGACAGTGTCCTGCTTTTGTTTTTTCTAGAATCTAGAAGGCTGAGAGGGTTGTCAACTGCCAAGTATCATTGCGGTAGGAGTTGGTTCGCCCGCAGAATGGAGCCCCTAGACAATAACTCGATCTCCCAATGGCTCAAGAAATCCCCGTAAGTCGTGGCCTCCAGACCAGTTCACCTGCATCCAGCCACACAAGACTGATTGAGGTGATCGATGCGCTCGTCTTCCGGGTCGGTGCCGAGCCATGGGGCGTCCGAGAGCTGGCGGCTGAGCTGGATGAGAGCCGAAGCACCGTTAATCGGATTTTGCATTCCTTGGTAGAGCAAGGCTTCGCCCTCGAAGCGGGGGCAGGTAAGTACACGATTGGGCCCAGGCTGAGTGTGCTTACGAACGCGTTGTCATCTGGAAGCGTTTTGCTACAACTTGGTAAGGACGGACTTGCGGAATTGGCCAACGCAACACGTGCAACTGCGCTGATTTCGATCTGCAACCCCGTTGATGGGAGGTATTTCGTTGCGGCTTGCAGCGAGCCCCAAACCTCGCTGACGTTTAGGCCCGAGCTAGGTGTCATGCATCCGCAGTCGTTCGGAGGGATTGGTAAGCAATTGGCTGCTTTCTTGGATGCCGGTGAACTCGTTCAGTCGATTCCGTCGGCAGACTCCAGTCACGTTCATGATGACCTACCGCTCAGGGGGCTGCCGGGAACACTGTCGGAGTCAGAGTTCCCGGAGCCATTGTCGGTGGCAGTTCAAAAGCTGCATAACGGGATGATCGTCGCCGTCTCCATTCACTCCGCAGATGGCGAACATGTCCAAGCCACAGAACAAGCTGAACATCTCGTTGTGAGTTTTGCGGACAAGCTCGGTGCGGCAGTTAACGGGGCTTCAAATCAGCGTAATAGCTCTGATCCAGTGGTTACGCTGGAGGATACCAAGTCGACGGTATCGCGGTTGGAGCGACTTCTGCTTATCGCATGTGCTTTCCCTCAAGGGGTTAAAAACACGGTCGGGCTTCAGGATCAGTTGCTGTGTAATGCCGCCACTGCCAAGCGTTTGGTGCATTCCGGTGAACAGGCAGGGATTGTCGTTTCAGTAGGCTCAACTTTGTACCCCGGCCCCAAACTCTATCAATGGGCATCCAGGCTGGGCTACAGGGACAATATCGCTGATCTGACTCGCTCAACCGTTCACAAGTTGGTACAGGAAACTGGCGAAACCATTGCCATCTTGTCGTTCGATGAAGTACTTAAACGAGCCATGTTTCTCGACGTAATTCAGGGCTGGAGGCCGATCCAGTATCAGCTTTCGGTGAATACCGATGTTCCCCTTTATGCTGGTGCAGCGGGGAAGGCTGTGCTTGCGTATTGCGACCAGCAAACCATTGATTCAATTGAACTAATCAGACTTACTGAAGCCACGATAATTGACCGTGCTAAGTTGAATTCTGATCTGGAGTTGATCGCTCAACGAGGCTGGGCTACGGGGACAGGCGAGCGAGTATTGGGCGCTTTTGGTTTGGCCGTTCCGTTCTTTGTAGATGGTAGAGTCCGGGGTTCGATCTCCGCTACCATCCCTCAATATCGTAAAGACGAACGTGACCTTCCAACGCTTACCCAGTTGATGCAGGAGGCGACCCGCAAAATTGGAAGGCTTCTTTCCCTCGGTGTTTCTTTGTAGTCCGAGCGCATTAGCTGCTTTGCTGCTTCTGTCTAGCGTACCAAACCTTTTCCCAGTCGATCACCTTAGGCAGCGGCTCAAACGCCTAAGGGGCACCTATTGAGTCCGTGATTTCGTCAAGGATCTTCGTGTTAGATCTCACTGTGGCTCTGGCTTTTCGGCGCGTCTGCGGCTGGAGGCTTGGCGAAGGCCGCATTTGTGGCTGGGCTGATCCCAATTCATCCTTTCGCTGCATCGAGGCATCGTCACCTATTAATTTGATTCGTACGAACTTGCCAAAGGGGACTACGAACGGCATTGGCGGTTAAAACCGGAGCCGGTCAGACAAATGTAGTTTTACCGCAATCGCGTAAGACCATCAACTCGGTGTCGAGAAAAATTGCAACGCGGGGTAACACCGAAAGAGGAATTGTCCCCGCAATAAATCACCGCTATTCATAAGCATGCGCCAGTCGGGGTGCTTTTTTGGCAACAAGTACCAGTGCGCAAATCATCCCTACAGTGATGCCGATGACGGTTTGGTGCAGTCCAATCGCATTTCCTGCAATACCTATAGCCAAGACACCAACCGCTGCAGCTGCGTAGGTGAAAGCGGCATATAAAGAGGATAGCGTGCCTTGTTGGGCGGGTAATGCTCCCCGCGTTACAACGACGAGACTCAGCCGATACGAAACTCCGATGCCTACTCCAGCCGCAATGAAGCCGAAAAAAGCTACTGCGGAACTCAGTAGGGCGCCACCGGCGATAATCAATGCTGATCCGATGATCATACCGAAGATTCCTGACATCCAGGGTGCGACCCTCGTTAGCCAAGGGCTGCCTAATTGGCCCGCTGCACATGCTGTAAGAAGCACAATCACCCCGTACGAGCTGATCCACTGCATTCCCAACGCACCGAAGAAAACCGGAAGTGTCACAATCGCGGCGCTAATCAGCATCCAACCCAAGGAGCCTACCAACATTGGGATCCGGTTATGTTTAAGGACGTGCCATGACGCAGTTTCGGTGCTGAGTTTATTTCGAAGCTGAATACGGTTTGTCTTTGCGCGAAACGCTGGAACCGTCACCAGGCAACCGGCCAAAATCAGGCATGCCCCGCCATGAATGATGAAAGTCCAGTGAATCGCTGCATCCCCTAAGCGTATAACGCAGTACTGAGCGAGCGCCGTCCCTCCAACGGCGCCAATCAGATTGCCGGTGGCGGAAACTGAGCGACCCTTGGCACCCAGTGCTGCGACGACAAGCGCCGCTGCGGATCCCGTTCCAATCCCTCCTGCGATGCCGGCGATCGCTCGCCCCATCAGAATCCAAGACTCTGACGCTGTGGATAAGAGGTAATCAGAAATCGCAGATATCAACAGCGCGCTCACCAGAAGAGGTGGTGACCATCTGGCCACGCCTTGTCGAGAGCAAAACAGTAGTGTGGAAATCAGGATGGCCACATAAGCCACGAATGTCATCGACATCATGAGAGGTGAGAAATGCAGAACCCGGTGATATATCGGCAACATCGGGGTTGTTGCATTTGTGCCGGCGAGCAGGATGCTGAAAGACATGGCTGCAATCACGCCTTGGGCAATGTTCACTGCCGAGGTTCCACTTCTAGGTGTTGAGAAGCTATCTGTAGCTGAATCCGAGGTCATTGGTTCACTTGATGGGTGGCTGTACGGAGATAGTTTGAAGACGCGTGCTAGAGCGATCGCCGCATGATTAAAGCGCTACCAGTTGCACGAGTCAGATGACGGGTCTGATGGTACCAGTACGAAGCGTCGCCAATCAGATAGCTGTTATTCGTGCTGGTCATTTTTGTCACGATACGGACGTAGTTATCTGTTTTTCCCATCGGTTTAGACGAGCCAATACCTTCCCTTATGGAAGTCTAAGCCTGCCAGCAAGCTCTCACTTGGTGTCCAGGCGTGGAATCAGAGTTTCGGTTGTCACGGGAACATGGCCGGTTGTCGACAATTATGACGCTTTGAGAAAAGTAGACTGAATCTTGGAGATAGGTTTTGGCTTTCAGATGATCGGATTATTTTATTTAATTATATGAATAATATAGATATTTATATTGGTTGAAAGATCCTGACTGCTTTTTGTCAGGCGGCGCCTATTCTAAAAATGTCGACAATCCATTAGATTGTCTGGGGCTGCAATGCGGCCTGGGCGTACATTAGGCGTTGCAGGCGTTCGCCCTGGAACCTATTGCGAGCCAAAGATGACCACTGTTGGATCTCAGGACACAACAGGCCCGATGACCCGCGACGAGCTGAAAGACCTTGCTTGCCTGGGCTTCTCTGCTGATCTGGTGATGCAGTCGTTCTGCCACACAGCCGCATACCCTAAGCCTGTCGATGTGATGACCCATCACCTGCTTCCGGACTTCATGCGCAACCGAGGCGGTATTTCTTTGCGTGCGGGCGACGGGATCATCCACAGCTGGCTTAACCGGAGGCTGTTGCCAGATACCGTCGGTACGGGGGGGATTCTCATACTCGCTTCCCACTGGGAATCTCATTTCCTGCAGGCTCTGGCCTGATCGCATTTGCTGCCGCAACCGGTGTGATGCCTTTAGACATGCCTGAATCTGTTTTGGTCAGATTCAAGGGGCAAATGCGGCCCGGTATAACACTTCGAGACCTGGTACATGCGATCCCTTACTACGCGATCGAGCAAGGGCATTTGACTGTCGATAAGAAGGGTAAGAAGAACATTTTCTCGGGTCGAATCCTCGAAATCGAGGGGCTGGATCATCTGACCGTTGAGCAAGCGTTTGAGCTTTCAGACGCCTCCGCTGAGCGTTCCGCAGCCGGTTGTACGATCAAGCTGCCTGATTCGGCCATTTCCAGTTACCTCCGCTCGAACATTGTACTTCTACGCTGGATGGTCTCGGAAGGTTATGGCGATGCGCGGTCGCTGGAACGGCGCGCCAGGGCAATGGAGGAGTGGCTTAAATCTCCAGAGCTTCTGTCTGCAGATGATGATGCTGAGTACGCCGCTGTTATCGAAATTGATCTCCACGACATCGCCGAGCCTATTCTGTGCGCTCCGAATGATCCGGACGATGCTCGCAAACTTTCTGAGGTCGAAGGGGCTCCGATCAACGAGGTGTTTATCGGATCTTGCATGACCAACATCGGTCACTTCAGGGCTGCCGGGAAGCTATTGGAGCGTGTGGAGGGGGCCATCCCTACCAGACTGTGGGTATCACCTCCGACCAAGATGGATCAGCATCAGCTAACCAAGGAAGGCTTCTACGGGGTGTATAAGCGCGTTGGTGCCAGAACCGAGATTCCAGGTTGCTCTCTCTGTATGGGCAACCAGGCTCGTGTTGAGGCCAACTCCACGGTCGTGTCGACGTCGACCCGTAACTTCCCCAACCGACTGGGTGACGGTGCAAACGTGTACTTGGCTTCTGCTGAGCTCGCGGCGGTGGCTGCGATCACTGGCCGCCTGCCTACAGTGGCTGAGTACATGGAGTATGCAGGGGTGATCGAGGAGATGTCTTCGGACATCTACAAATATCTGAGCTTCGATCAGATTGCGAGCTTCAGGGTTTCTGCAGAGGTTGCACGCATCGCCGCTGTTGCTGTGTAACGAGCGGGTAAAAAAAGGGCTAACATACGTTAGCCCTTTTTTCACACCACGAAGATTGACCTTTCAACCGCCCAGATACGCATCACGAACACGAGGGTTGGCCATCAAGTCCTCACCGCTGCCTTGCAGCACAATTCGTCCATTCTCCAGCACGTAGCCCCGATCGGCTAAGCGGAGTGCTTGATTGGCATTCTGCTCCACCAAGAACACCGTCACCCCATCCTCACGTAGCTGCTCTACGATCTTGAAGATCTGCTGGATGATGATCGGAGCAAGACCCAAGGACGGCTCATCTAACAGCAGCAGTTTCGGCTTGCTCATAAGCGCGCGACCAATGGCTAACATCTGTTGCTCACCGCCAGACATCGTTCCTGCGCGCTGGTTGTAGCGCTCGCTGAGGCGAGGAAAGAGGTCGAGCACCTTTGTCAGCTGGGCTTGGAAGTCGGCTTTATCGGTGAAGAACCCGCCCATGGCCAGGTTCTCTCAACGGTCAGGCGCGAAAATACTCTCCGGCCTTCGGGAACCACCGCAATACTCTTGCGCATGATTTCATTCGATTGCCGGGTCGTAAGCTCTTCCCCTTCGTATCGAATGCTCCCTTTTGTTGCGCGTGGTGACCCACAGAGAGTCATCAGAAGGGTCGATTTCCCGGCCCCGTTAGCTCCGATAAGAGTGACGATCTCACCCCGGTTTACCTCAATACTGACATCGTACAGCGCTTGAATCTTGCCGTAGTGAGTGGAAACATTCTCAAAGTGCAGCATATTCAAGCCTCCCCCAAATAGGCCTTGATGACATCTGGATTGGCCTTGATTTCTTCAGCAGTTCCGTTCGCCAAGGGGGTACCCTGGTTCACGACGTAGATGTGGTCAGAGATGCTCATGACCAAGTGCATGTCGTGTTCGATCAGCATGACTGTCACCCCATCCTCAGTGCGCAGGACACCGATCATTGACTTAAGGTCTTCAGTTTCTTTTGGGTTCAGCCCTGCAGCAGGCTCATCCAGCATCAGAAGCCGAGGTCTGGTCATCATGCATCGCGCAATTTCGAGCCGTCGCTGTTGGCCATAAGCGAGCGTACCTGCAGGCCGGTTGGCGACGTCCAGGAGGTCTGTGCGTTTCAGCCAGTGAGCCGCGTAGTCCATTGCCTCAGCCTCTTTCTTCCTAAAGTCCGGCGTTTTGAACAAGCCTGAGAGGAAGTTCGTATTCAGATGGCGGTGTTGTGCGATAAGCAGATTTTCAATCGCCGTCATTTCCTTGAAAAGTCGAACGTTTTGGAACGTCCGCACAATTCCTTTTGACGCGATGGTATGGCCTGGCAATCCCTGAATCGGCTCACCGTTCAGCGCGACTGTTCCTGACGTTGGTTTGTAGAAGCCCGTAAGGCAGTTGAAAACCGTTGTCTTTCCCGCGCCGTTGGGCCCGATTAGCGATACCACTTTTTTTTCTGGTACGGACAAAGAGACGTTATTGACTGCCAGGAGCCCGCCGAAGCGCATCGAAAGACCGCTGACTTCCAAGATCGGTTGGTTCATCGCGCTTCTCCACGATTGCTCGACTGTATGAATGTGGACTGTGTTTCAGTCGGTGGGGAGGCCTCAACGGTGCGCGAGCCTAGGGTCATTTGAGGGCGCTGCATTGGGAGCAAGCCCTGGGGGCGCCAGATCATCATCAACACCATAAGGGCGCCAAACATCAGCATGCGATAGTCACTGAAGTCACGCATGAGTTCGGGTACGAGGATCATCACTACTGCCGCGAGAATGACGCCGAGTTGCGATCCCATGCCCCCAAGGACGACGATGGCGAGGATGATGGCCGACTCGATGAATGTGAATGACTCGGGCGTAACCAAGCCTTGGCGCGCGGCAAAAAAACTGCCGGCAAACCCGGCAAAGCACGCACCTAACGTGAAGGCTGACAGCTTTATCACCGTAGGGTTGAGGCCTAGTGCTCGACACGCAATTTCATCCTCCCGCAAGGCCTCCCAAGCGCGCCCGATTGGCATTCTCAGCAGCCGATTGATGACAAACAAGGCGAACAAAACCAGCAGTAGGGCTACTAGGTACAGGAAAACCACTTTGGTGACTGAGTTGTATGGCAAGCCAAAGAACTCGTGAAATGTCTGCATGCCGTCCGAGGCCCGACGTTCAAAGGTCAAGCCGAAGAATGTTGGTTTTTCCAGATTGCTGATGCCGTTCGGGCCGCCTGTGATGTCCGTCAAGTTGCGCAAAAAGATTCGGATGATTTCGCCGAAGCCGAGCGTGACGATTGCCAAGTAATCGCCCCTGAGCCGAAGGACAGGGAACCCCAACAGAAAACCAAAGGTGGCAGCCATAAGGCCCGCTATCGGTAAGCAGACCCAGAAGCTCAGCCCGTAATAGTGGGAGAGTAATGCGTAGCTGTAAGCACCGACGGCATAGAACCCTACGTATCCGAGGTCAAGCAGACCAGCCAAGCGCCGCCCATAGCACAAGAACGATTAGCGTGAGAACGGACACAAAACGCCGCGCGGCGTACCCACACACTTACAGATTTGATGGCTCATTGCTATGATGGCTTAAGAGCCCCGTCGCGAACCGAAATGGCGGCTGCTGCAATCCAATCTTTCGTAGGTGACCATGGACACGGCGATCAAATGGCTCAGGAATTTGAGCACTACTGCTTTGGTGATTATCGGTCTCCTGGGCTTAGGTTGTGGTGAGGATGCTCACGCTCGCGGCGGCACGGTTCACGTCAGTGGCTACACCCGTGCAAACGGAACCTACGTTGCGCCCCATTACCGCTCAGCCCCAGACGGTAATTTTGGAAACAACTGGAGCACCCTGGGCAACGTCAATCCATATACCGGAAAACCAGGCACCTTGACCGAGCCACACGGTTCGTCCGGGTCTACATACACGACGACGTCGCCCGTCCCTGCATACACGCCAGTGCAGCCATCGAGCACCTCAAGCTCGGGGCCGCCGGACGCGCAAGTGAAGCTCCCGGCGCACGCCAAGTTTGACTACACGAAGCGAAACTGGGAATGCATCAGGGGCTATCAGAGAAGCGGCAGCGCTTGCCGCGAGGTCGTCGTTCCTCAACACGCCAAACTTGATTACTTTGGTCACGGCTGGGAGTGCCAGCGGGGTTATGCGCGTCAAGGCAGTAGCTGTGACGCGGTTGTGGTTCCGGCTCACGCAAGCCTGGATTTCTTGGGCCACGGCTGGGAATGCGCCAAGGGCTACAGGAAGTCCGGCGAGGCTTGCAGCTCCGTTAATGTGCCACCCTACGCTAAGCTCGACTATCTCGGCCATGGATGGGAATGCCTTGCAGGCTATAAACGGTCGGGCGACGGGTGCTCAGTTGTGCTCGTCCCTCGAAACGCCAAGCTAGATTATCTCGGGCATGCCTGGGAGTGCACGCGAGGTTTCAAGCGGGTAGGGGACGAATGCCAACCTGTCCAGGTACCGCTGAACGCCAGCCTCGATTACCTTGGCCACGACTGGGCATGTAACTCGGGCTTTCGCAGAGCTCAGCAAAGCTGCACCCCAGTTGTTAGACCTTGAATGCCAAAGTTTGACCAGTAAACCGGTCAAATCCTCCACTTCCCGCACTGTCGTATCACTTTCAAATCAGTAGGAACCCAATTTTTTGATACGTGCAAGGCTTGCACTAGCCTCAGGTTTTTTTGCGATTTGTAGCACGCCCAAACTAGGAAGGGAGCGGAAAGTGAACGAACATCGGAGGAGGTCAGATCTAAAACAGGCTAAAGCTGCCTACAGGCAATCTGGAACGGGCATCTCTCTTTTAATCCGCGACCTTTACTCCTGCGTACAGCAGTCTTCGATTGAGTGCGGTTTTGACGCCGAGCAGGTCAAAATAATCTGGCGAACCGCTAGCCAGGCCTACTCTGCTGGCGAGATATCACTGGCATTCGAACCGATATTCAAAGAGCTTCATTCGAACTACGTCAATAAGGCTGATTATCGAGCTGGCGCTCTGCCACTTCCAATTGATGCACTTGAAGAGGCAGGCTCTGTCGCGATAAGAGCGTTGGCTCATCTAAAAGCGCAACATGATGCAAAACTACGTATTTGGTTCCACGATGCTGGAATTTGTGAATTCCGCTTGATTCGTCCGGCAATCCCGTGGGCCAACTTCACTTATGCACTTCTCGACAAGCTAGTGAAAGATGAGCTATTAACGAGCTCCTTTCGTTGCAAGCTATTTGCACGAGATCTTGGTCTGTAAATTCATCAAGCCATAGGCATGCGTCATATCAAGTCAGAAATATCTAGGGTCTGTACTCGATGAGAGTGTGGATCCGCTTCTGGCTATGGTGATGAGGTCAGCCAGGCCCGACTTAGGCTGACCCCAGGAGAGTAATGCTAGCGTGGCTTGCGCCCTTGGCTCCAACTCACCCACTCATCACGCCAAGCAAAAAAACGTTGGTATAGGTTTTCAGCGTTCGATCTGCGCCCGAGTCCAATAACGTTATCCATCGTCAACACCCTTGCGCTGCGGTGCATGCTGGTTTCCCGGAGCCAGAACAGGCTAGCAGTACGAAAACCAGAATCAGGGGATACTACACATCCGTCCTCGCTGAGTTTATCAATAACGTGCTGGCATGCGTTTCGAAATAGAAACCTGGCGTAACCTGAGCTGACCGAGTCGGAGCCCCGATTTTTTCCAAGTAGGGAGGTGTGATCATCTTCAAGTGGGATCCAGGCTCTCCCAAATCGCTCGCGATAGCGATTGACATAATTTTCCACGAAATCGGGATGAATTTTCCACGCGGACTTCCCAGGAAATTGATCTTCGGCTAAGTCATAGCTGCCATCCGCCGTCAGGCGTAGGGCACTAAAGGTTAGGTTTTGTCCAAACTGATCAATTTCGCTGGGCTGCAGCCTAAGGTAATAGATCGATGCAATCATAAGCAATGTCCGCTCTTGCTTGACATCTCCGTCTGCCAATTCGGATAGCGTTGACATCAAAACCGCAAATTCTTGATCGGTGAATACATTATCCCCAGTATGCACAGGGAGAGACGGCGCGTAGAAACCTGCCCTATGCAGCCGATATGCAGGGTTAACCGCGATCCGATCATTGTCGTGGAGATACGAAAAGAAGTTTGCTGTCACAGACATTTGCAGAGCGAGTACCGCCTTGCTGGCTAAAAAAGAAATGCGTTCGCCATTTTCCTCGGCAGCCGGTTGTCTGAGGTAAAAAGGGCGCCATTCAGGATTAAATTTGTCTGCGCTCGGTCGTTTACCGGTAGTGAAACGCTTACAGTTTTTTGAGGTTATCCACGACTCAAGTGGAGAGGTGCAAAAGTCCATAAACCCCTGAACATCGACCTCCACCAATCTAGTTATGGGTTTTTTCGCTACCAAAAGACTCCAGAGCAACAGCCGCTCCGTACAAGCCCGGTAGTTGTTGTAACGCGTTGGCTCTGCATGATTGGCTAGAAACTGCTTAACCAGCAGATAACTTTCCACCGGCTGACTGCTGGGTGGACAGATGTCCAGAAAATCTACGACGACTGAAAGCTCATAATCTAACGTGTCTGGGTCGAGTCGCTTAAAATCAGTCAGGGTTTTGAAGCATGGTCGAGGAATTATTTCCATGACTTTTCCTACCGGTGATCTGTAAATTTCAGTCTCGGTTTTTCAAACCCAACTGCCTAAGTGAGTACGAGCGTTTGTCTTCATAGCTGCTGTAGTAGATATCCTGGGTAGTGGCAAGATTGTTGTGACGTAGATCCATCTGCAAATCCTTGGCGTCGCGCCAAGGCGCATCGAGCGTCGCTGCGGTATGCCTCAGCCAGTGAGTGGAGGCTATTTTTAGTGCTTCGATTTCGCCCGATTGACGACCTTCGCTCACCATCTCATCAGCGGCTGAATCAAACAGCTCCTGGATGATTGAACGAACTTTTCGAGTAGACAAACCTGGACGACCACTCAAGGTTGCAATGAGGGGCGTGTGCTCGTTCTGTAGCGGCAGCTCAGTAAGCCCCATGTAGCGCCGGTACCGCTTTAGGTACAGATCGATGTATTCCGGCCGGACGGCCACTTTGGCCGCCTTATCACCCTTGCCAATGAGGTGAAACCACCAGTTGCCTTCGTGGTCTGGCTTAAACGAACTCATCGTCGGCTGCCAATTCACTCGCCCGCAGATATCTGAAACGCGCAGGTACATAGAGAAAAGCGTTGCAGCGATGAAAAGCGTCCGCTCATGTAGCTCTGGAAGCGCTGCTGCCATTTTTTCAGCAGTTGACAGCACGAAGTCCCATTGCAGGGGCGTGAGTGCACGGCCAGTTAGCGCCGTGCCACGTGACGTTTTGAAGCGTGATTTCTGTTTGATCGCCCGAAAGGGATTCGTCGAGGTCAGGCCTTCATCAACCGCGTACTCGTACAAAGTACTGCAGACGGAAAACGCTTGGGAAATACTGGCTCGGGCTGGTTGATACGGAGCACATGCACCCCGGGCATCATCATAAGCGTCAGCAGCGCTACCCACGGTCTTTCCTGCAAAGGGTCGCCAGCGATGATTTGGGTGCACCGGATAATCTGCGTCTGACGCCGAGACCATGAACCTGCTCCTCGTAACCGGGCCAACCCAGTCAAGAGGCGGACTCGCACAGAACTCCAGGAAAGCTTCGGCATCTGCACGGCGCAGTTCCATGACGGGCTTTTTTCTTATCAACAATGCCCAAAGCAGCAGGCGCTCGGCATGGGTGCGATATGAAACGAATGTCGCCTCAACATTGGAGTACGCGCGCAGAAAGCCTCTGACGACTTCGTAACCCTCCATTGGCTTGAGCTGTGCGTCGACGGCCATAACATAATCCATCACCCACGGCAGGCATGGATCAGGTTCATCGTTAGTGTGATTAACAAACTCTTTATAGGTGTTGAACAGGGGGCACGGAACAGCCATTACAGTGCCACTGGCTGGGACAGCCTGCTTCGAAGACGGCTTTTCAGACTTCCGATTCTGGGAGTTATCGGAAGTAGGGGAGATGCCCTTCTGTTTTTTCAAGACGCGTGTCTCCGCCTGCCTGGATGAGTCGCTCATCACCTAGCCCTAATCATTTGTTCGATGCCACTCAGGTTATACACGGCAAGCCTGGCTTTGCAAGTATCTTGCAAATTTTTTTGTACGACGCGGGAACTAACGTCGATTTAAACATATATTGAAAGGCAGAGCTCGGCGCTGAATTCATCGACACAAAAAAAGGCTAAAAGCCCCGAATCATGAGGGTTTTGGCCTTAATTGCTTCTGCTGCAGGGGATAATACGCCCGCTTAAGTTCCGCGCATGGGCTTCATCAACGTAGCGATCAGATGGTCACTTTTAAAAGATCCAACCTTTTTTAAAAGTTGGAGCGTTACGGCCCTGTATTTACGACACATGGCAGTTAATATTCATTGTTTTCGATGAGTAGACCACTTTTAAAGGTTTTGATCATTTCTAAAAAATACCCCCTTATTAGTCAGGAGGCCTTAACCGTTACCGGTTATCTCTTTATCGAAAGACCTCTTGAAATTAACGACCGCTAGTGGTTTATAATGAAGCTTCTTCGAAGCTTCAGTCTGCAACTCCCCCCTAGCATAGCTCCATTCGCGTAATTAGCGATGTAAGTTTAGCTTTATTCTCACTTTGAATCGCTATATCAATTGCCCTAGGAAATCTCTATCCACGCTACGCAGGCAGGCCGCGCCCTTGACCAGACGGCACTATCACGGCGCAGGCGAGGTCAGTTCACGATCTCGACGATCGTTGTAGATCAGCATTCGATCTCCGTGAGAGATCGTGAGGACTGGCACCGTGCTGCGTAGCTCACGCAATCGGCCACAGAGCTAAGGGAGGCCCGAGCCCGCCTGACATCGCAGATAACCGCATTCATTGGGGTAAACGGACAGTCATTTTTAAAGGATTTGACCATCTTTAAAAGATGTCCCGTATTCCAGGGCAGTGTTGCTGCTGAGGAGCCCAGCCTAAATGGATGCCTTGAGGAACGAACTGGGGCATGTTTGGGTAGCATCTGGCGCCTCAATTCGACGAAACACTGGCAGAACCTGCAATTCTGGCCGCTGCTGCCAACATTAAAAGATGCCGAAATGGTGATCCGTTAGCGGGTGACTGAACGCACAGGCCCGGTCTGCAAGGCTTTCAGGGCTGGGAAGCTAGGCGCCATCTAAAGCGCCATTTTTACGGGGGAGCCACATCAGCGATAACTGATGACAAGCAGCGCGATTGGAAAATGGCAGCATCGAATCAGAGTCAAATGATCACCAGAAGCACCGCCGTAGAAAAACCCATAGGTACGCATAATGTATATTATGTTAAATAGTGTGTCTGGTTATGGTTCGCTTTCCAAATCCCGATTTTGTGACGGTCGCGATTTGATGAGGCTTCCTCCCTTACCTATCTATCTGATTTCATTGGGTTTGCATTAAAACGGCGTCGTTCGGACTGCTAACACATCGAAAGTTTCCCTGTTGCACTGTGTGCTTCTGCAGGCTACAGAGTCGCGCGCTCGTTCTAGCGCGCATACGTAGGCAGCGAGCAGACTTTCAACAGATTAGTAGCTTAAACGCCCAAGCTGATGCTGTTCAGGTGTATGCGGCTTCCAAAGGAACGATGAATCAAATCTTCTCCGTATGTAGCAGTTTTATGAGTTTCTTGCCGAAGACAACTTGGTGAGCCTGAACCCGTTCAGACTTGTAAAAAATAAGCGGGATTTCATTGGGAATCTAACCGGCGAGGCCCAGAATCGGGCCTTAACGCCATTGCAATGGGACTACGTGCTTGAGAATCACGTGATCGGAAAAGGCAACACAGGGACGAGTATGTTAATCGGTACCTCAGACGCTATCGCACTTTTCTCGGCTTGCCGAACTCACCGGCTGAAAAAGAACGAACTCCTCTACTCACGACGCTGGAAGGCCGAGCGGGCTTGTCTGGACGTAAAGTGCGCACCCTCCTCCAGTCCGTTTTTCGAAAACGCTCTATCTAAGATGAAGGCTGAGGGCGCGAGGCGTACAAAATGAACAGCCTACGGTCAGCATCAGCTCACTGACTCAGATATACATCGGCAACATTTGACGCGCCTTTTCGCAGGGCGTGCAGTTAGATCTTCGTCGGTGCGTTCTGTTGCCAGATTAGAGTGGCCTCTTTGGCGCAGATCATCTCGGGACGCTTGCGCCATAAAGCAGGTTCTGTAACGCTCGTCGCCGACGATCATTGACGTCCCGAAACCCTTGGCGTGTGGTTGAACGGACAGTAACAGCCCTCGAGACGGCTTTACCAAGGAGAAGTAATGAACAGGTTTTTTCTAGCAGGTGTGTGTCTGGCCCTGAGCACCGGCATCGTTGCAGCCGAGGATCCTCTAGTCCGTGAAGGCACTTACTTCGGCTCGGGCGATGGCGGCGATGTAACGGTCAAACTGAAAGCGGTTGGCGGAGGAGACTACGATGCCTCGATCAATACGATGGTAGAAGGCGGTTGTTCGGGGGGCGTCGATGGGCGGATGACGTTCCACGGCGACACCGGCGTTCTTTCGGTGCCCAACCCGGACTATGACCTCGTGACAAACAGTCCGTTGACGCGGCATAAGGCGTGCAAGGTCATTCTTACGTTCAACGATGAAGGGTTTCTTCAGGTCGATGAGAAAGAAGGATGCCTGACGTTTCATGGTAATGCCTGTACGTTTACAGGGGAGTTGGTGCATGAAAGTGCGGTCAATTGATAGGGGGATCACTTGCCGATAGAGCGCTGGCCGCTCGAGAGCGTCCAGCGATTGACCTCATGGGTGAAGGAATTAGGCCAATTGAATTGCGTAAATCCAATTTAAAAAATTTGATTTTATGACGATTCTCCATAGCACACGTGTGCTATGGACTGCGCATCCCAATACCGGGTCTTTTTCGTGTTCGCAATGGGTCCAATACGATGCTGCGTGTTTATTGATGCTGCGTTTTGATTAAGGAAGTGGCAACGCACACCAAACGAAAAAACTAATTGCGTTACAAACATCGCGAGCCGACTCGCGCCTGGCGTTTGCCGCTCCAAAGCAGGACTACATAGACCGTGGGCAATTTTCTTCGTCAGTAAAACTTGCCCCGCTTACGATACAGCCAGAACCATCAAGTTCGACACACAGGCCTGTGTATCTTCCTTGTGTGCGTCAGCACTGACCAAAACCGTCACCACCACATTTCCACGTTCGAAGTGCCATCTCGCAGGAGTCCCGCGACGCGGCGAGCCGACCCACTCTGCAGTGAATCCTCCGTCAACCAGCGACTGGTGATATAGCCCTATGGTCTGTGTACAGGTTGCCTGACCAGGTGCAACAGCACTCTGTGGAAATTTGAAGTCCAGGCGACTGACAGGTTGGCCTTTTGCGTCCGATATTGATTCCAGTGAGTAGCCCGTGCCGCCGACCCGTTCGTCTGAGATCCAGAATTCCTGCGGATCGGTGGCGTTGTATTTCAACATCACGCCAAACTTTTTCTCGACCTGTATACGCGCCATGTCCTGCTTGCCATGGATCGAAAGCGTCAACCGCACGATGCGCTGCGCAAGTTCCTCAGAGGTCAAATCCGGCAAGGGCTGCGCAGCGGCATCTGTGGATACAGGAATGACTTGGGGCTGTGCACTCGCAAAAGAGACCAGCAACACACCGGCCCATAACAAGTTCGCACAAAGATTGATGACGCTTCTGCGCGCTTGGCGATACGGCGCAAGTGGCTTTGTTAAATTCACGGGCCAATTTTTATGATTCAAATGCCCTACAGTCCCCAAATGAAAGCCAGTGCCGAGTATTTATAATAATCAGGAGAAGATCGCCCAAGACCTCCAGCATTTCAATAGCACACCTGTGCTATGGGCACGCATCGAGTATTCGATTATCGTTTTACCCGTCGGGCCATAGCTTCATGGATTCGCTAACAGAGCAATCTGTAAGTCTCGCTTTATGGTTGTTGTCGTTATAAAACCTCACGGCACCAGGCCTCGCGATTCATACCGATACCCGTTGGTATATCGCAAGCTGCAACGGCAATTCAACGACAGGTGTAGCTGGCACTGCGACCCAAGCAACATTGCCGAGTCAAGGCTGCGTCCTGACGCTTTGCAACGTGGAGGTTCAGGAAATGGAAAACCAAACGCAGTCCCCCTACGACGCCAGCGTGCGCGACCACCAGATGGAAGCCGAGCTTGAGGCTTACTTCTGCAATCACCGCAAAACCGGCATCGTGCTGCAGAGGATTTATCCCCCTACATCGTTCCCCCGTGTACGCAGTCGTTTGGGCGGTCTGCCCCAATTACCACATGCTTTTGAATGGCCCATAGGCGTGAGTTACGGCGAGTCGGCGCCCATGCATTTTCTTGCGCAGATCGACTGCGCGGAGTTGCCACGCGTCGAGTCGCTGATGCCAACGCAGGGCATGTTGTTTTTCTTCGCTGTAAACGACGAAGAACAGATATGGGATACAGGTGCTCCTCAGGAACGTGTCCGGGTGTTGTACGTGCGGAGCGTCCCGGAGGACCAGCCCGAGCGTCAGGCACCGGAACATCTGCGTCCGATTCAGGACGTGAATAAAGCAGACAGCCCTTATACGGAACAGGGATGGCTGCTACCTGGCGAGAGTGGCCCGCGCCTCCATGTACGATGGCCATTGGTTGCACGGCGGATGGAGACCTGGCCATACGACGTGCCAACGCCGGAAGGCCGCTCAATGCCAGACGTGGCGGCCTACCACCAGCGATGGTCCGAACTTAGCCTGGGAGCAGCCGTGGCAGCGACCGGGCTAATGCCCAATGCCAACGCTGTTTTCCGTTGGGAGCAACCGCTCTCCCAATCCTGGACGTTCCCTGCCCAATGGCTGCGCTATCAGCTGGACTTCCCGCAGGCGGGAATCATGATAGATCGGCTGGCGCGGATCGTAGGCAATGAGCGAAGCAAGAGAACACGCCGCTTTGTCGCTGATCAGGATGTACTGGACTGGGTGGAGCACGCCAGTCGCCTTGGCTGGGATAACGTTCCTGATGAGGTCACGAGGGAGGCCTTCCGAAACTGGATCATTGAACAGATTGGCGACAAGAATGAAGGCGCCACGTTCACCGACGTCACAATGGGAGAAGTTTTCACGAACGGCCTGCTCGCCTCCATTGCGTACCTCGCTGGTTCACCTGACGCCGCGAGGTTGATTCCATCACCGCTATATAGAGACCTTGAAGGCGAACACTTGCCGTATGAGGAAAGTTATCGCAAGCATGCCGATGGACGAAGGTACTGTGCCAGAGCTAGAGTCCATCAGATGTTGGGGCATGTTCCGCTTTTGCAGGGCGCCATGCCTGATATCGAGGGGGAGCCGGTATGCCTGTTGCAGCTCGCCTGGGATCCCGCCATCAACCTAAAGTTTGGGGATTGCGGCCAAGCGACTTTCTGGATTTCCAGGGAGGATCTGGCGGTCCAGAACTTTGATCGTGTGGCAGCGGTGGTTGAATCACATTGAATGATTTGTAACGCCCGTTAATCTATTCGCGCCTAGCCCTCCTCCTCATCAAACAACGTGCAAACTACTGGGTTTAAATGCATTTTCTTGAACCATTTTTTCAGGTTCATTGAATAGAGTTATTAACATGCTGCGTACCCAGTTGTTTTCATTGCAGATGCTCACAGCGTTTGTCTTGGGAGTTGCTTGGTGCCACGTAAAACTGAGGCATCGCACCACAAATGAAAAAGATATTTTATGCCGCGTGCCTCACCTGCCTGCTCATCGGGTTACAGGCGCAAGCCCAGACAAGGTGTCCAATGGGTGTCCAGGTAGGGAGTATGCAATGCTTGCCTGACGAGCCACAGGGTGAAGGTAACACCCCTGCCCGTCCGACCGGCGAGTGGATCAAGACCTGGGGCGCGATTGCAATGTCTAGCACAGGCGAAGTAGGAACCGTTGTTGGCAAATTATCTGAGGCCGATGCGAAGAGCTCTGCCATTAAACAATGCGCCAAGGGCGGAGCGAATGATTGCGCCGTTCAACTGGTTTATCGAAATCAATGCGCTGCGCTGGCCGCGTCTCAGGTGGACACTTTTTTCCAGGCGTCTGCGAGCAAACAGCTCGCAGAGAGTGGCGTGAAAAAGGTGTGTGATGAGAGCGGTGGGGGAACATGCAAGGTCATGTACTCCGAATGCAGCGAACCGCTGTTCAGAAAATACTGAGATCCGAACAGGCTTATCGCGCGCCATATCCTTTGAGTAACCCGTTACTTCACGCAGAGCGCAATGTTCGTGCGCGCAGCATGGATCACGCTCAAGTAATCTTCGACGACGGCAGGTGACATGCCCTGAGTAATTGCATCATCTGCCCTTGCAGCGTCATGACGATATTTCGACAGTGTCGTCAGACATCCTGCCTTGTCATTCAACTTATACTGCGTCAGCGCATAATCATTGCGCAGACCGCCCTCATCAATCATCCCACTGTGCTAAGGCACTCTCTATAAACGGGCGCTAACGTGGTCTCGGCCTGGGTATATTTTTTCTCGTCGTAAAGCTTTTTAAATTCTCGACGCGTCTCGCCCATCGCCGGCTGAGCGCAGATGGCAGGCACATAGTTGTAATCACCTTCGAAACTGCCATTGCTGCCGCAGTACTCCCGGCACTGTTCTTTGGTAGACGTACCCACCACTAATCCTTTGGGCGTATTAGTCAGATTCAGTGAACATTGGCTTGGGGCATCACCCTCGTAAACTACCGCGCCTCCCCTAGGGTGCAGACGGCCGGAAAACGTGCAACCACTGCCAGCGTTTTCGGTGTCCAGTGAGAAGGTCTGAATACCCTTCGCAATGTCAGTCCCAATGACCAATCGGCCCCAACCACCCTCGGTCGCATAAGTGCCTGCTTGCGGCGGTGATTGTTGCGCCATGGCTGATGCAGGCAACATCAACGAGCTGGCGCAAAAAGCCGCACAGCAAATATTAATAGCTCGCTTCATCACTACACCCTTATGGAGGATTGAGCCCATTTACTGCTGCCGCGTATCAAATGTGTAGGGCCGTGAAACTGCGCCCTTCGTAAATAAACAACATCGAATGCCGCGCCCCGCAACGTTTCGACAGGCGCACAGGACACTTCCTGGCTGTTGGTGAGCGCCGTTTTTCTGATAACCAACTTACGGACCGCAGTCGACAAATCAATAGCACACCTGTGCTATCGAAAATCATCAGCAGGTCAATTACTGTTCCCCCTCTGGACGGATATCTAAAGGTTGATTGAGGTCGAGTAATCAATATGCCTCGCGCCACATTACATTCCATCTGCCTGATGGCTCGGTGGTGCCCACTCACTTCTTGTGTGACATTGTGCGCGTCCTCGATACGGTGGATGAAGAAGCTTCCAGATTAAACGTCGAGGTCAGCGATTAATGATACGGTTCGACAGGCCGGGATTGGCGCCAAAGTCACTCGGACGGGCTGTGGTTCGAAGATGCTGCCAATCTGTAGGCCGAGTCAAACACCTGAGGTCGGGGCAAATCTTGTGGCCCCGATTTCCATAGTCCTGCGCTGTCTACCCGCAAACATAGGCCCCGTAGGAGCTGCCGAAGGCTGCGATCCCGGTATACCCGTAGAAATGCTTCGCAGCCTTCGGCAGCTCCTACAGAAAACGCATTTCAATCCAGTATTTGGCTGTTGTTTTACGAGCGCGCTTGCCGGCGATTTGGTCTGTTAGTTGATGAAGATATCGTCTGTGCTGGCGCAATCGCGGGCAACCGCGCTCCTACAGGTAAAGTCACTGTTTCCCGGATGAATCCTCTCTGAGATACGCGCCATGATCAATTCACGCTGAGGAGTCGGCCATGCAATTGTCCCCTTCGTTGAAGTCCTTGATACCGGAATGCAGGGAATGGCTTGATCGGGCCCGGACCTCAGGCGATATCGACCGCTACACAAGCGCCGTACAAGATCATCTCGAAGTTGCCGGCCGCCTTACCCCCAAGGTCGGGACTCAACTTGGGCGAATCAGCCACTTTTGGAGCGTAGCCGCTTGCGATGCTTACTTTCGTGCGGACCCGGATGAGCTTGCCCGTTTCTTCAGGTGGACGATTGAAAGCCGAGCGCTGCTGCTTCGTTGGGATGGAGTACACAGCCAGCTGAGGCCACAGCTTGGCAATTGGCCCAGAGAATACTCAGACAGCTTGCGCGCTGCAGGCCCCACCGTGCTGTGTCGCTGGGATATAGGCAAGGTCAGCGCGCAGCGCTTTCTGGAGATGGCGGAGAAAGATACGCGGCTCAATCTGTTGCCTCAGTCTCGTCGAATCGCCCACAACACCCACGATGTGTTTTTAACGTTCCTGTTCTGCGACGCCTATGCACTTTTGACCCGGTTTGAGCCGCGCAAGCCCTTGATTGCTACCTATCAGGGTCTTCTGGATAACTGGAAGACCGACGACCAGAACACCTTTGCGCAACACATGAGCCAGGCCGCTGAATTCCATATCAGTCGGAGCAAGCACAGCACAGGCTGGAAAATTTACGAATTCGACTACGACTTTGATCGCGTCTTCCCGATCGAGTTACTGGCCGTGCTGGCTCTACGACGACGGGATAACCTTGCAGACTTCCCGGCGGGTCACGTGCTGATCGATGGGCCGTGGTCGGCGCTCAGGGATTTGCCTTGTGCTGAGCAGCACCCTCTCATCGAGGCTGTTCTGACGCGTGTGAAGAATGATTATCCGCAATTTCTTTGACTGAGGCCCGCTGCAAGATGGCTCAAATGGCCGTCGCGTCACCTCTGTGACTTAGTGCGCATGCTCGCGGCGTTAGACGAACAAAAATCAACTTATCAAGTTCGCACAGGTCATGAATTCGAGACTGGCAAACCGTTCAGGATAATGACCTTTGCAGGTGGTGCACGTCTCACCTTCAAAAAAGACCTTGTGGGTTCGGCCCATGTTTTCCGCATGGCCGAGAAGAAGTCGTCAGTCATTTGTGATCGCATGTTGTACACCGCGATCAGGAAAGCCGGTATTGGCGTCAAGCCAGGTTCTGGTGGTCTTTTATGGCGCGACGCTGCTGATGTGTAAAGGTGCCGCGCGCTGTGATCGCCCGATTAACACACCACTACAGCCGCACCTATAGTACGGGTGTGCTATAGGAAAAATGCCCTGCGCCTGTAACTTACAGATGATCATCGCTGGATTAATTTTCCGCAATTCTTTGATCAGGCACGAAAGCACAGGGGCTTTTCAATTGACGCTAGATACCGTTGCCACCCGTTTCCCCGTTGGCTGGAAAAATCCACTGCTGCGAGTAGCGTTCATCACCGTGGCGGCGACATGCAGCTGGCAGCCGCTGAGCGCACAGGCCGGATCTATGGCCCCCGCTAACGCCTCCTCTACCCTGCCTGTCGATAACACCGAAGCCTCGCTGAACCTTGATGAGCGAAAGCTGATTCAGGAAGGTCTGATCTGGGGCGGTTTTTATCAGGGTGCTATTAACGGCAACTTTGGCAAAGATACGCGGGCAGCCATTGCCGCGATTCAGCAGCAGTACAAACAGCCCGGCACCGGTCTCCTGAACGCCGACCTGGCCATGCACCTGGGCGGTTCAGCGCTGAATAAACGAACAGCCTTCGGCTGGACCACCGGGACTGAACCAAAGACCGGGGTGAGACTGGGCTACCCGTCAAAATTACTCACGGTACTCACCAGCCCAAATGCCAATACCGTGAATCTGAATGCCGAGGACAGCAGTATTTCGTTGCGGGTTGAACGACTGATCAATATGAAACCCGGCCAGATTGGTACGATCTACAACAACCTCGCCAGCGATACCCAGTCCACCTTTACGTACAACGTCAGACATGATGATTCATTCATCACTGCGGGCTCTCGCGGGCCGCTCAAGTTTCTCCGTCGCTATGAACAGCGCGGGAGTGAGATTCGTGCTTTAGACCTCGTATGGGTCAGCGAGCGCGATGCAGACATGAAAGCCCTCGCGATACTGGTTTCCAACAGCTTCGACCCGTTCAATACCTCCGGGCCGCAAAAAGAGCCGGAATATCCTTACCTCTCCAGCCTCGCCCGATCAGCAAATAACGAATCGACTGGCAAACCCAATGCCGTGCCCACTCAGTAACGCATTTCGGCAGAAGCCGGACTTGAGAACGCAAGCCTCATTTGCATGAGACTTCCAATGGCCCTCGTTGCAGCTGCCTGCCTGGTCATGGACCACTCCATCGTGCGTGCGAGCGAAACCAGCGCCGTAACCAATGAGCAGGGATGCGTCAGGCAGCGCGGCGGTCCACAGGATCCCGGCATGGTGCCGCCGCCCGTCATGGATGCCTGCCTGGGCCCCTATTCTTTACGCATTCCCGCCAACTATTTCGATAACCAGATGGGCCCGAACTTCGATGGCAGTTTTGGGCTTTACCTCGAATATCCGGAGCTGAAGCCGTTCGCGCCAGGCGAGCGAACGCACCTGACACTGGATGTGGCGACTCGCACGGTGAATATTGGCTATGACTACCTTGACCGGGTAAGCATCGAGGAGTTTATGCAACGTCAAACCGTGCCAGACGGTCCTGGCGAAGATGCGCCCGAAATGGATATTCAGACGCGTATCAAAGGTGAGGAGATCGATGGGCTCACACCTTACTACGCCAATATTGCTGCGTATCGCGCGCACTACCTGGCGAAGGGACTGAAGCCATCCAACTCCATAATGGACGCCACCTATTACAAGGACTGGTACGTGAATCGCGATGCCCAAGGTCGCATCGAGACGTTCATCAAGTGCACATCGCACGAAGTTAAAGAGACAGGCGTGGAATATCGTGACGGTAAGCTGGTACGCAGCAACGACCGCATGTTGCCGGAATGTGAGCACACGTTTGTCATCCCCGAGATGAATGCGGCAGTAAAGATCAACTATGTGCGTTTCGCGTTCAAGGGCTGGAAGAAGATTCAAGATCGAGCACGAAGCGCACTGCAGGAATTATCTCGTGATGCTGATTTTACCCGCCGTTAATGAAGAAACGGAGGGTGTGCTGTTGCAAAGCATCATCCCCAAGCAACATAAGGAGAACGAATCGTGACCCAGACAACTCCGTCTGCTCAACTATAAAAACAAGGTTTATACGCGCCATGAAGCATTCTTAAAGATCGAAAACTCAATGATCAGCGCTGGAAGTCAGTCACTGCCATAGGGCCAAAAGATGGACATGAAAATTTATCTGGTGAGTCTTTCACTGCTGGTGATCAGCCTGCAGGCCGGCGCGCAGACAAGATGCCCCATAGGCGTCCAGGCAGGCAGCATTCAATGCATACCGGATGACCCGCAGACCGGTCAAAGTGCCCCTCCCCGGCCAACTGGCGAATGGATTAAAACCTGGGGGGCGATCGCGGGCTCAGATACTACTGGCGAGTCCGGAGCGGTGGTCGGCAAGTTAACCCAAGAGGAAGCGAAGTCGGCAGCCCTTTATCAATGCGCCTTAGGAGGAGCCACTGACTGCAAGGTTGACCTGGCGTATAAAAATCAGTGTGTTGCACTGGTGTCCAGTGAAATTAATAGCGTCTCTCAAGGTTCCGCAACGAAGCAACGAGCTATTGATCTGGCGATGAACAGGTGTGTCAAAAAAAGCGGTGGCCATGAGTGCAAGGTCATGTACACCGCATGCTCTGATCCGATTTTTCGCAAGTACTAAACCTTGCTCAAGGGCGCGAGGGTAACGAATCAGATTTCCGGTCAGCACACGCCGAGTTCTTCAAGGCAATGGCGGCGCTGACCTGGCGTTCCCCTTTCACTGACGTGGGGCGTTAGTCGTGGGCCCCCAAAACGTTCTATAGGTAAATTCCGGCAACGTATTCACGAGCTCCGGTCGACCTATTTTGATCATGCCGTTGGTTCTCCGAGAGCTTGCTTTACAGACGAAATCATAGGGCCGTTCCAGAACAGTGCTAGCAACCGGTTCCCATTGAGTACTTGTCGGTCCCTGGGTGACTTCGCCCGAACGCATTTTAGAATTCGCGGACTCGACAGTGTACCGGCCACCCTTACACTGAAAGGCAATCCTGTATAGCGTGAAGAGAGGTTTGTCCTCTCCTTCGAATACATAAACAACATTCACTGAGCGTGCGGGCTCAGCACCAGATTTCGAAGGCGTATCCGCAACGGAAAGAGCATCGGCATAAATGACTTGCCGTTTCGGCTGATCCCCACTTCCGAAGATTAGCCACCAGTCAGGCATTGCGGCAACTGCGATGCCCGGAGAAATGACAAGGGGGGAAAAGACCGCCAGAACCAAAGCGAGTTTATGCACCAACGTTTACTCCCGTAGTTGCTGACAATAGGAACCGAACAAACTTTATATCTGCCCTGATAATCTCATACCCTCTTTGGCATTCAATAGCACACCTGTACTAGTCAATAAGAAGTTCTCCATCACACTCAGCCAATTGCCGTGCATGATCAGGCCAGCAGCATCTTGAGCCACTGCCACGGGGTCAGCTTTGTCGTCATCATCAGCACCACGACGAACATGCCAAAAAAACCGCAAATGCCCATCCAGAACCATTTCTGATAGAGATTGTGGTATCGATTATCCAGCGACAATCCCTGTTCAACTGCGCTCAATGCCAACCCGTGCATCCGCTTTTGCAGTACGAGTACCGGGAGCCAGAGTGCACCGACGCCAATGAAGATCACCACCGAAGTCAACAACCAGGGAGAGTTCAACGGCAGCCCCGCAAGCGTCAACAGCAGGTAGCCGGTGCCCAACTGAAGAAAGCCTGCCGGGGTGGTGATCCATGTGTCGAACCGCACCACCATTGCACAGACATGAGCGATGACTTGTGGGTTACGAGTGCGACTGGCCGCGATCAGATAGAGAAACGAGCCCATGCCGAACCCGAACAGGAAAACCGCCGCGATCACGTGCAAATACTTCAGCGCCAGATAGAGCATTGATCAACCCTGCTCATCTGAGAAGCGTACGGCCAGCTGTATATTCTGCGGATCATTGATGGCGGCAAGGTACTCGTCAACGCTGATCTCCCCCACACAGGGTCGGGCGCCTGGCTGCGGGCGATACTGCCGAGCGACTTTCGCCATCAACGCGACCGCTGCGCAACTGGGAATCTCCGGACCTTTGTCATTGTGCGCGGTGAGCTGAACATTCATGGTCAGGGCCTTACCCTCCACGCCGACACCCTCGACATCGATGTACATCGCACTGCGACCGTCACCGAAACGCTCAAATAGCGTGCCCCAGCGATGCAGTCGAGCGGCCCATCCCATGCGGTCTTTGACCAGCCCTGCGCGTAGGGAAGCTGCCAACAGGTAATTAGCTACGCCGCCCAGCTTGAGGCCCGAGCCTGCCTTGAAACGTAGCGTGTGCGCGCCATAGCGACGGCCAAAGATATCGATATCCGGCACGTCGACATTAGCCAGTACACGGGTCCCCAGATGCTGCATTTTGCGTAATGTCAGATCCTGCCAGCCCGACACTTCATGGACCTGCCCGTCTCGAAGCTGTTTGATCGGTTTGCCAGCGTAAGCGAGCACGCCTTCAACGGTGGACAATCCGGGCATTTTTGCCGAGGAGGAAATGCCGTGTTCAATGACATCGATACGGCTGAAGCGATGACGGTACTGATCAATGAGTGCAGACGATAGCGTGGGCACCGAGCTGCAGCCGCTGAGCAGTGTCACGCCCGCTTGCCTGGCTGCAGCGTCGAGAATGCCGATACCGTTGACGAAAGCGCGGCAGTCAGCAAGATCGCAGTAGTTGACCCCAGCGTCCACACACGCTTGGGCTACGGCATAGGATTGGCCCTGAAATGGCCCTCCCGTGTGGATGACCCACTGGATATCAAGGCTGCGTAATACCGAGCCGAACGCCGCCCCCATTGCATCACCGCACCAGCTCTCACATGGAACACCCGACTGGCTCTGCAGCGTGTTGACGCTATCAGCCAGCTTTTCAGTGTTGCGTCCCGCAATCACAAGAACAACGTTGGGCATGTTGATCAGGTGTCGGCAAACGATCCTGCCAAAATTTCCGTACCCGCCAACAACCATGACTCTCAGCGACATTCAATGCGTTCCTGTCTTCAATACCGTTCACGTTTACAAGATTGGGAGCGATTATCAGCACGTCGTGACAGGGATCAGACCCGCTCTGTGGGTTTCTCACACATCGACAACAGGGTCAGACGCAGTTCCGAAGGTCTCAGCGGTTTCGACAGCACAGACACATCCCGGGCCTGTGATGCCTCCTGAACCATATCCACTTCGCGCCCGGTCACAATCAGCGCCGGAACGTCCCAGCCCCGGGCCATGCGGATACTGTCGATGCAATCCAGGCCGTTGGCTTTCGTACCCAGATCGTAATCCGCCACGATAATGTCGCAGTCGGTGGTCAGCCCTTCCGCCGAACTGGCGGTCTGTACGTCGCAGCCCCAACGTTCAAGCAGGGCTGCGGTGGCCATAAGGACGTTATTGTCGTCCTCGACCAGGCAAATTTTGACGCCCTTGAGCAAGCTGTGCCCCAGTGTTTTTTTACGCGGTTGCTGCACGGGGGCAGCGACCTCTTCAAGCCCGTGAATGGTCACGCTCGTCCCACGGTTCACTCTGGATTCAATCTGGATCTGCACACCGATAATCTGGCTGAGTCGTTTGACAATGGACAGGCCTAGCCCAACGCCTTCTACATCCTTGTCACGCGCGTGACGTATTCGGTAGAACTCGTCCCATACCTTGGGGAGATGCTCGGCGGCGATCCCTGGCCCCTGATCATGGACGCTGATCGAGAGACCGTCCTTGTGACTGCGGACGCCGATCAGGACTGGATGATTTGGGGCGTATTTGAGTGCGTTGGACAGTATGTTTTGAACCATTGTGGCAAGCAGCGTGGCGTCTACCCTCACCCACCGCTTGCAAGGCCGGATCCTGAGTTCAACGCCGGCCCAACGCGCGGCGGCGATATTCTGCTGCGCGATTTCACCCAGCATCTCGCCGAGATTGACCACGTCTGATTTGACCGAAACCTTGCCGCTGTCCAGCGTGTAGATGTCGAGAATCGAGCGGAACAATTGCGCCACGTTATGCAGTGACCGATCGATGTTGTCCACCAGCTTGCGCTCGTAATCCCCCAGCGGACTTGATCGCAGGCAGGCGGTGAACATGCCGATAGAATGAATGGGCTGACGCAGGTCGTGACTGGCCTGCGCGAGAAAGCGCTCTTTCTCCTGATTGGCAACGGTGGCCTGCTCGGACGCCTGCCGCGTCCTGACCAACAGAATGTGGGCGTAGCCGGGCACCAGAATAGTGACCGCGACCAGCATCAGTACCATGAAGGGCTGAGCCTGCCAGTAAGGGGTCAGCTGATAAATAATCAGGATCGCCAATAATGCCAATGATGCGGCGATCGCCAAGTAGCGCGAGCCGTAGCGCATACCGTTCCCCAGCGTGACCCAGACCATCACACTGAAGATCGGCAGCGTCGCCTCGCCGCCCACCACCAGCCCTACTGAGATTCCGGTGTAATCGTGCACCATCCCGAATACCCGACGTGCCGGGAATACGCCAGGGCGACTGATAACGTATTGCCGCAAGATAAACGAGACCACAAGAAAGCCGGCATAGTAAGCAATGATTGGCTCGTACTGCGCAACATCGTACCCCGGCAAAAAACCAATCAACGATACATAAATGATTGCCACCGTCGCCACCGTTAATCTCAGCGTGGCCTGATCCAGCTCAGCGTTTTTCCGGTCTGTCATGAGTAACCCTGCCGTTAGCCTGGCGGTGATGCGTGGTCTTGATTCGGATAAGTTTAAAGATGGGGCATGGAAGATTCACACAGCACGTCCCGCTGTACAAATTCGGTCTGCGCACCTGCTTTGTAATGGCTCGGCTGTCTTGCCGCGTCGTGTTTATTTTGCCTGATGAGCCTTGCCAAAGTGGATCTTGAGTGGGGCTGGAGGCGTATCGTCCAGGCTTCCTTCCCACTGCACGGTCACCTGATAATGACCAGTATCGAGCTTTCTCTTAACCAGGTCGGCACTCAGATAGTTGCCGGCCCAAGAGTCCAGTTTAGGGTGCATGACCTGCTGGTTCAGCATCTCTATACCACTTTCGATCTCTTCAATGCGGACTTTAAATACTAACGCAGAGCCTGGCTCGCTCCAGGTATCGCCATTCCGGACACCCCCACCCGCCAAGGCCCAGGCTTTCTCCCGCTCAACGTCGTCGCTGTATGGGTAATGAAGCGCCACGGCATAATTACCAGGTTCCGTCACCCACACTTCAAGGTGTGTTGTACTTGCCGGGCCCTGCATGTCCAACGCTACGCTGTACTTTGGCGTGTGGTCTGTCGGGAGCTTTGTAAACAGAAACACGACGAAGAGCACGACCACTCCGCATCCGACTGCCAGAATCGCGAGCGCGCCGGCCAGCAATTTTCTAAGCAAGGAAAGCCTCCCGATGCAAACGCGCGTTGCAATATTCTGGAGTGAGAAAGTTGACGCATACATGCGTCTGCTGTTGATCTCTGTTGTTGTCCAGAGAATGCACCACAGGGTAACCACCTGACGGGTGATGACTTCGTCAAAAAATAAAAACCTGATGGTAGACGCTTAAAGGTTATTGCTCGCTACCTCTTTCAGGCAATAGCACATCTGTACTATAGGCGATTTTCAAACAGCCCCTTTAAGCTATCGCCATAAACGAAATCTGCCTCACCGTTAAAAAGTATGCGTTGCAGGGTCACTCCACATAGCAAGTAACCTGTTAGCAAGTAACCTGCCATTTGCAGTCGCGCCTGCGCGGAAAGAATTAATTCTAATCTCAGATCAGAGGTAACAGGCATGAGTACTTATTGCCAACTGGCAAAATTCAAAGGCTTGGCAAGTGCGGCGATGATAATGGTAGCCTTGACGGCTTGTTCAAGTGGTGTGGGTAGTTCTATCCCCGGGCTGGATTCTCTAACAGGCGATTCGAAGTATGCGCCTGAGTACATTAAGGCAAACATTATTGCCGGCAAATCGTCAAAACAACAGATTCGGGAAAAGTTTGGCGATCCCACCTCGGTGCGTGATGATTTAGGTAATGATTCATCTGAGTGGGTCTACGACAGCAAAGACTCGAAATTGGGCAAGCTCGCGGACATGGCCTATAAATACACCAGCCGATATGGAGCAGGCGATTCTGCAAGCGCCATCATTGGTGGTCAAAACAAAGTAGGCGACGCTCAAGAAATTGCGGAAGACGCGGGCACGCTCTCAGGCAGCAACACCCCCGGGAAAAAGGTAAAGATTACCTCGATCCATATTGATTTCAGAGGTGACGTCGTACGCGCCTTCAGGACCTACTGAGCAATGACCAATGCCTTTTAAAGATAAAAGGCATTGGTTCCATGGCACTCAGGCTCTATCAGAACCTGTAAGTTGCACCTACCCCGAATAAGTTAGCGTCGCTTTGATAAGTTGCACTGTAACTCGCCAACGCGTTGGAGCGGCTGACGTCAACGCTTTCTTCCTTGAGGTAGGAATAGGCCAGATCAATCGTCAATTGCGGCGTCACGTTATAGCCGACACCGACGCTGAATATCTGCCGATCGCCCGTCGGCGTTCGAGGCGAACGATTGGTGTTGCTGGTCGGCGATTGGTCGAGTGTCAGCCCCGCGCGCACGACCCATTGCGGATTCAGTTGGTAAGCGGTGCCGATGGCATAAGCCCAGGTGTCATGCCAGTTCAGCCCTTCCTGAATGGATCCGGTCAACGCCGCAGCCAACACACCACCCTGCGCCGCCGAGATCGGTTGGTTGCGCAGACTCAGGTCCTGCATGCTGCTCCAGCCGGTCCAGGTCGCGCTCGCGAAAAGTTTCCAGGCATCGGTGACTTCCTGGGTGACCGAAAAATCGTACGACTCTGGGGTGGTCACTTTCAGGGTGCAGTCATAGCGGTTGCTGGCAAGCAATGCCGGAGGGGTGCCTGCGCCGGTCGCGACCTGGGTGTGGCAATCCAGCTTGTAATCGACTTTGGAGTGGTATGTCAGCCCGATCCGGGTGGTATCGGTGGCATTGAACAACACGCCCAGATTGAAGCCGACAGCGGTGTCGTCACCTTTGACCTTGACGTTGGTGTCAGCAATGGCCGGATTCAGTGTGACATCTGACTCGAGCGTGCCAGCAATACGGTTGAAGGTGGGCCCGAAGCCGATCGACCATCTGTCGTTGAAGGCGTAGCTGACGGTGGGCTGTAGCGTGACGACCTTGATGTCACTCTTGCTGGCAAACATGCGCCCTTGAAAGCCGTTCTCGTAATCAGTCGACAGCCCGAATGGCGCATAGACCCCAAAGCCAAAAGACCAATGCTCATCGAGCTTTTGCGTATAGAAACCAAAGGGCACAGTGCTGAAAGGCACCATATCACCGTCATTGCTGCCACTGGAGCGGCCGCTGACATTGCTGATATCCGTGGAGGCGTCGATAAACGTCGCGCCCGCGGTTATCTGCGTGCCTTCGAGGCGCGCTATGCCCGCCGGGTTTCCATACACGGTACCGGCGTCATTGGCAGCCGATGCACGCCCTGCCTGACCACTGCCCATGGAACTGATGCTTTGTTCGGTGCGGGCGAAGCCGCCAGCGAAAACTTGAGTGGATGCAAATGCAACGGCGAGGCCAAGGGTTGTCTTGAGCATGGTCATTTCTTTCTTCAGAACCCGTTATTGAAAAGTGCCGGGAAGTCCATCAAGGATGCCTGTCTTCCAGCATGAATCGGCGCGAGGCCGAGGCGAGTCCGTTCGCACAAAAATCCGGTAAATCAAGCGCGCAGTTTCAAGGCGCGTTATTGCGAGGTGACGATTTTTATCGTTTCGTTAGTCACGTCCGGCAATCCTCCATGGGCCGGGACAAACGTTTTTATGAGACGCCCGCGATAAGGCCCGGCCGCCGCAAACCAGCTTTCAATGACAGCCAGATTTCGCCCATCCTTGCTGGAGGGAAGTCCCGAGGAAATCTCATTGGTGAACTTGCAGGCGTCGAAGGTACCCAGCCGCGTCGTTATCGTCTCTCGGCCGACGTAGGTGTGCTTTTCAGTAATCTCGTATTCGACACCCGGTCCGGCCGTGACGGTTTTGCTGCGATAGCTGACCGTGACTGCTTGTCCCGGCTGGAAATCGACAGGGACGGCTGGGGGCGGCTCGTTGTAAGTCGTGACCAGCGAAGCGCCGCTGCCGTGCTGGTTGCCGTATCTGATGATCTTGCCATCCACCAGGTCGACAAAGGCGTACCCGGTGAAGACCGGGGCGTTATTGATCAGCGTTGTCTGTGCCTGGATCAGCGGATTGGCACCGGCAAATGATTGGCGGCCGAGGGTCTCGGTTTTGTTGTGACCTTGCACGCCGGGCGAGCTGCTGATCCACGTCTGGGTTTCTACCGATGAGCCTTGGCGGAAGTCGGCCTCGGCAATACAGGGGACTGATGATTGATCACTCGCAGCCGCCGAGCCCGCAAATGCTCCGCCACACGCAAGGACCACCAAAACCGCCAGACGCGTTACCTGTTTTGGGTAACGACTGTTCAAACTGAATTCACCCATGAACCGTCTCTTCGCCAGCAATAAACGCCCTCCGCCTGGCACTCGCTGCACAATCACTGGCTGCGTCGACGTAAAGACAAACCACGGACGATATCAGTCGCTGAAAACGTGCTCAATAGCACATATGTGCTATATGGCCATGCTGGAAGTATGGCCGTTTATTGCGTAGAAACGGCCCCGGTGTCCAGCCTGTAGGAGCGCACGAGCACCGCGAGGCCGCGA
>NZ_LOHF01000001.1:438436-530585 GCF_002158995.1 Pseudomonas caspiana
TGCCTCGCGGTGCTCGTGAGCTCCTACGGAAAAGTGTTCCAAATTTAATAGTTGTACCGGGGTATCGATGACACCGCGCTGTCTCGCAAACATTGCGATCTGTAGGAGCTGCCGAAGGCTGCGATCGCGGTGGATCAGGCAGGACGCCATCGCGGCTCGCGGTGCTAGTGCGCTCCATCATGGTTGATACTCAATGAAATGGAGCTTATCAACTACCTGAAAATAAACCGGGCTGATCCGCGACGTAAGCAAATTACATCAGCTGATCAACCCGAATTCAGATAAAGAGAGCGTGAAGCCTTAATAAGGCGATTGCTTGACGGGCTCACCTTTTTTCGAGCACGAAGGCGGATTGGTCATACCCATGGTCAGGAGGTTGCCACCGTTAATAATGCAAACAAATTCTTTCTTGTCGTTGGTTTTAAAGTTGGCGTACGTGTTAGTGCCATCGGTACGACGATTGACGAGGGTCAAATCTTCAGGCGCATAACCTAAAGCGCCGGCTCCAATCGATTTGACCTTCTCATCATCCAGCACATTGGTTTTGCTGGCGATGACATTACAGCCTGCCAAACTTGAAACGACAAAAAGCGATAACGCAATTTTTTTGAACATGCTGTTTAGTCTCCAGAGTGATTGCGATAAGACCAAACGATACCCGCTGCCATTTCCTTAAAAAATAGTACACATGTGCTATGGGGGTAAAAGAATAAGGCGTGCGAAGTAGAAAGCCGGGGCCGTATGAAAGCAATACGATCGCGCCCGGCGCACTATCGGGTGTTATTTTATTAAAATCAGCTAGCGAGCCACGAGTCTACGACGTCTGCACCGTATTTGGCTTTCCACTCTTTGAGGGTGCGATGATTGCCGCCTTTCGTTTCAACAACCTCCCCCGTCTCGGGGTTCTTGAACACCTTGATCACTCGCGCCCGGCGGGTTCTGCGCTCGGTGACAGGCTTGTCGGTCGTGAACCGGGGAGCAGCAGCGTGTGGATCAAGCACGGCCACCACATTTTTCAGGCTGAAACCGTATTCAGCCAACAGGCTGCGCAACCTGGTTTCGAATTCGATCTCTTTCTTGAGCTCTGCATCGCCTTTCAGTGCATCCAGCTCTTTGAGCTGTTCAGCCAATTTTCTTTCCAGCAAACGAAACTCTGCAAGCTTGGACATTTATAACTCCATCACGTATTGGAGGTTGGATTGGGCGGGCAAACTGAGGAAGACCTGTTCGCTCGCGGAGACCATCGAGTGTTGTACTAACTGACTGTTTGAAACCAGCCAGTTTTTCTACTGGCTTTTTATACGGACGGCCCGTACCTGACTAAGCGTGCTGCTCTTACTGAACGAGAACGTCATCACAACAGAACTGGCATCAAGGTCCACCAGAGCCCTTCCCCGATTATCCCGAACCACAAGCCTGTCGGGCAGATCCTCGACAATCACCCAGGTCCCGGACGGAGCGAACGCCTGGGTGAGAACTGTCTTACGAGTATTCAACGGAAAATATCGGGTGACCACATCACTGACATCGAGCTGTTCAAACCCGACGGGTTTACGCAAAGCGTAAATCTCGTCAAACATGGCACCAAGGTCAGCGGAAGTGCCCCATGGAAAGCCGGGCTCCTTCAGGCATTGTTCCAACCACTGCTCATCACCCTGTTCCGGATCATCGAGTTCGACGTCCAGTCGGGATAACGGTTTTTTATCAATCTGGTCATACATACGTTGCGTGTCTGCGTCCGGTACACCGGAGCTGGCGCTCCAGCCAGAACTGCCTTCAGCGCAATCCTTGATACCAGGTTTGCACGTCGCAATCAGCTTCGGCTTGCCGTCAATGATCTCTGCGACAGCACGAGTCTGATACAGCTCCCCGCTGGCCCAATCCTGGGAAAGGCTGCAAACCCGGTTGTTATTCTGGTGAAAGCGAGTCCCGAAACAACCGTAAGCATAGGCGTCCGCTTGTGGTACAAATTCGCACGCTACATCGCTTCCGGCGAATCGGCCACCTGTAAATCCTGAATCAAATGTTTGCTGGTCAATGGCTTGTTGAACCAGTTCGGGTTTCGCTGATGGCTGACCGGACATCCGGCCCAGTTGCCGGGTACGCTCCTGAATAGCGTTCAGCACGATAGTGCTCTGCGCCTGTCGGGTGTATGGCTCACCTGTTCTCCCATCAATGCTGTCACGCAGCTCCCCCAGATTCTGATCTCTTGCGGCAATCCAGCGACGCTGGCTCGCAATCAGCATGCTGCGAATCCCTGCATCATCGGTGCTCTTCAGGATCGCTGCATAGGCTGTACCCATTGCCGCGTCAGCAGTGACCAGTCGGGAGTCGGCACATATCAGATGTTCTATTTCGGCTGATGCCTTACCACAATCCACGGAGCGCGCCAGAACATACTGAGAAGTAAAAGCCAGCAATAGAACTGCAACAACGGGGTACTTCATTAAGAGGATCCTTTGTAATCCTTGAATGCAATCCTTGAACCTGATGTTTCCCGCCACCCTGTTAATCGTGATTACAGACAGCCCTCTTCCCGATAGTTACCGTCGATGTAAGCCAGCGTATCGCCCGGCCCGGGCTGCCAACGAACCCTGGCAGTCACCCTGCACGGTATCCATCCCTCACGGCGGACAGCACCGTAATAACCGGCACTTTCAAACCACGTGGGCTTGAAACCTTCCTTGTTGAGCTCGCGAATGAAATCGCTGGCGGGCATACCCAAGGGAAAACGGGCGCGTAAGCGACTGTCGAACTCCGCAGAGGCACCATTCCAGGAGGTTGGTAATCCATCCGTTAAAAAAGATGGGGATCGCACTGTGTCCCACATCAGCACGATGCCGATTCCGATAGCGATGCCCGAACCGTACAGGACAGCATGTCGAAAAACCTTTCTAACATTCAGCGCAAGTGCTAACTCCATGGGCAACCCCTTCATGGATTCTGATAGTGCTCGCCTGTCATGACTGACGTTGAGTAGTCGGCCTCAAAAAGGTAGCCAGTGACGTCAATTAATTCATTCATGCCAAGCCGTTTTCAATAGCACATGTGTGCTATTTGTTCGTGCACGCCCTCGGTATAGCCTTTATCAATGCCCATCATGCGCATCGCTGATCTGCGCTGATCTGTTAGTTATCTAAAGGATGTTTTATGCACCATCGCTTGCTGACAACGCTGGCTCTTGCTGTAAGTGCAATCACTGCTTTCCAGGCTCAGGCGAGTGATGATGACTCCTGCGCACCGACCTGGTCGGTCAACACAAATCAATTCAGCGTTTGCAGCAACTTCCCTTTTCTCAGCCCCAGCAATGACAGCACCGTCAACTTGCGCCTGTTATTGGCCGATTCCGGAAAGTTGCCGCTGACACCTGCGCCCCTGAGCAAAGATGACATCGCGGAAGGCTATGGTGAGGTACCGTTTGCCTACTATCGTCTTCAGCCTGCGTCAGACGCTGTGGAGCCGGATGTTCCCGAGAGCAAAAAAAGCCAGAGCCTCGATGCCTTGCTCACCAGCCTGGGAATCAAGCGCGAGCAGGCGGAGGTTGCCAGCTCGACTCTGATCGACGGTGAAGGCAGTCGCTGCCGGAGCAACAATGAGCAGACCGCCGCAGGTTTTATTCAGGCGCTGGTCGACGCACCGGATTTATCCCCGGCTGAACGCTCGGCACTGGGCACCAGCCGTTTGCGTATGCTCGCAGCTTGCAGCTGGGAGCGAGAGCAATTTACCCGCATGTTGCCCGTTGATGTGCAGTCCGCTGCCGGCAAGTCCTTCACCACCTATCTGCAAGCGGCAGGGGATTTTTACAGCGGTCGCTTCCTTGAAGCCACCAATGGCTTCACGTCACTCGCGAATAATCCCAATACCTGGCTGAAAGACACGTCGCTGTACCTGATCGGCCGCAGCGAGTTGAATCTGGCTCAGGAGAAAGCCTTTGAGTACGGCGAGCTCAAGCCTGACCGGGTGGATAAAGCGGCTGCACAACGCGCTGAAGAGGCTTTCGAAAAATATCTTGAAACGCTCCCGTCGGGCTTGTATTCCGCCACCGCCAACGGATTGCTGCGCAGGGTCCATTGGCTGTTACAGGACACTGACAAGCTTGCCTCGGAGTACGAGGCCCTGTTCGCCGACATCGACAAAGGCGCTCAACCCGACAGCGCTGTCTACAATGCGCTGATTCGTGAGCTGGATCTGAAGCTGATCACGCCTAATAAAGCGCCTGTCAGTTCGGCACTGATCACGGCGGTCAACGACCTGATGTGGATGCGCGTGGGGACATCGAACACGTTGACTGAACCCGCCCTGCTCCAGCAAAAGGACATTTTTGCTAAACAGCCTGCACTGTTCAGCTACCTGCAAGCGGCAGTCGCCTTCTATACCGAAAAAAATCCGAACCGCGCGCTGCAGCTGTTGCCTGCCGAGGTGCCCGACACGCTTGGCTATGTCGCGTTCAGCCAGCAAATGTTGCGTGGTCTGGCGCTTGAGGCCATCAAGGATGACAAGACGGCACAGCAGCTCTGGCTGCAGTTGTTGAGCAAGGCCCAATTGCCTTTGCAGCAAGAACAACTGCAACTGGTGCTGGCCATGAACTATGAGCGCAATGGCCAGGTAGCTGACGCATTCCGCGCAGACTCACCGATCAAGAACGAGAAAGTGCGGTATATCCTGCTCGGCAAATCGGCCAACGCAGATCTGTTGCGACAACAGGTTAGCCAAGGGATCAGCAAAACTGAACGTGACACCGCCCTCTTCCTGCTGCTCTACAAGCAATTGGTGCACGGTCAGTTTGCAGCGTTTGCCCAAGACCTGAAACAACTGCCTGATTCGCTACCTGATACCAGACTCAGTTACAGCCTGGGCTATCGATACGATCAAGGACAGTCGCTGGCACTGTTCAAATGGAATGGTGAGAAAGCGGAGTCCGGTTACCGCTGTCCGAGTATTGCCGAGGCGGCAGCTGCGCTGGACAAGAACCCAGGCGACTCCCAAGGCCTGATTTGCATGGGTGAGTTCATGCTGCGTAACCACCTGGACAACTCTCCATTAAATGAACAACTGACTGACGGTGTACTCGGGAGCGGGCCCTCTGGCTTCCCGGGGGCCGCGTTCGCAAGACATAGCGCTTACATAACGGTCAAAAACAATCCAAATGCCAGCCATACCGACGTCGCTTATGCGCTTTACCGCGGGATCAATTGCTATGCCCCGGCGGGTATCAATAGCTGTGGCGGAGAGGATGTTGAACCCAGCGTCCGAAAATACTGGTTCCAGAACCTAAAGAAAGAATTTGCCGATACTCGTTGGGCTAAATCCCAGCAGTATTACTGGTAAATGCGGACGCTGTTCTGGCTGACGCTGGTCAGCGTGCTGCAGATTGCTTCAGCATCTGCAGCCGTTGATGCCGAAGACTACGACGCGTTCTGGCTTTGGGGAGGCGTGTCATCGCAAGAGGTGCTCGACAAGGCCAGGACGCTGTATGTGCTACAGGGACAAATCAGCAGTTCACGCAGCGAGCGCCACCGACGCGTAAATTTTGTCGCGCAGGGCATGGCAGTCTCCAGGCTGCCTCAAGAAGAGCTCTGGATTGTTTATCGTGCACATACCCTGCGCTGGCCGGACGCTGTCTACACGCAGTTGCTCGGGCAGCTCAATCGATGGCAGCAGACCGGTAGCAACGTTGCAGGCATACAGATCGATTTTGACGCCCGTACGCGACACCTCGACGAGTACGTGGAGTTCCTGCGCGATCTGCGTCAGCGCCTTCCGGAAAATTATCGGCTGAGCATCACCGGCCTGATGGACTGGAGCAGTAACGCCGACGCTTCGGTCATCGGCGAGCTAAAAGGCGTGATTGACGAAGTGGTGGTTCAAACCTATCAGGGCAGGTACAGCATTGCGGATTACAAAGCCTATCTACCAGGCCTCAGTCGCTTGGGGCTGCCTTTCAAAGTGGGACTGATTCAGGGCGGCGAATGGAGCGCACCGGCTTATCTGGAGCGCAGTGAGGGATTTTTGGGGTATGTGGTGTTTCTGCAAAACCCTCGGTAAGCGCGTTCACATCATCAGACTCAGGAGCGCCACTTCGCATGCAAAGCAATATCCATCCATCCCTGAAGCCGCTCGCACTGGATTGTCGCGAGTGGATCGAGCGCGCCGAGCTTGATGGCAAATACGAGCGCTTCACGGCGGCTGTCCAGGACTACATAGATATCCCAGGGCCACTGCACGCCAAGACAGGACTGCATCTGGACAGCCTGGCTCATCACTACGATGTAGCAAGCTGTGACGCATTTCTTCGCGGCGACAGGCCAATGCCCATACGCTTCAACGCGCAGCCTCATTGAGGGCGCTGATGCTGCGTTGGGATGGTATGTACAGCCATATGCGTCAGGATCTGGGGAGCTGGCCAAGAGAGTTCAAATACGGCATGGCAGCTGCCAGTCCGGCGATGTTTTCATGGTGGGACCGCGCCGAGATCTGTGCCCGCGTGTTCATCGAAATGGCCGAGAAAGACCAGCGCATTAACACAATGCGTGAGATGCGCAGAATAAAGCGCGGTACCAGCGACGCTTTCCTGATTGGCCTGTTTTCCCAGGCATTCAACATCGAAACGGATTTCATTGCGCCAAAGCCGCTCGTCCCTAGTTATCAGGCGCTATTGGAGCACTGGCAAAGCGAAGATGAAGCCACCTTCACCACCGTCATGCAGGACGCGGCTGACTTTCATATCAGCCGGAGCAAGGAAAATACAGACCGGGAAAGGTATGAGTTTGACGCCACGCTGGATCGCTGCTTCCCGGCTGAGCTGCTTGCCGTCCAGGCCCTGCGCCGCCGCAATGGACTTCCTGAATTCAGCGTGGGCCACCTCCTGATCGACACGCCCTGGAGTTTGGTGCAGGAAATGAAATCGGTGGAGCGCTATGCATTGGCCGATACCGTGGAAGCCAGATTGATTCAGGACTATCCGGAATTTCGTTGACGTCATGTGCCACGAACGACGGGCCTGATCGGCAGGCACAGGCCATCTCAGAAGCAAAGGATCCAACTCATTGACGATACTGACTGTTGCAAACGGCGCATCGAAACGCTGGAGAAATCACGTGGTGCGTTTGGCGTTCATTACTACTGCGTCAGCATTTCTGTGGCAGCCACTGAACACGTTTGCCGAGCAGACAGCGCCCGTTCCGCCCTATCCCGTTCAGACTACGGATGATATTGAAAACCTGCTCAATCTTGATGAGCGCAAAATCATTCAGGAAGGCTTGATCTGGAGCACGGTCTATACCGGCCGGATCGATGGCAACTTTGAAAAGGACACGCGTGACGCTATTGCGTTACTTCAGCAACAGTACCAACAACCCGAAACAGGTCGGCTGAGTACCAAAATGGCCGCGCGTCTTTACCAGTTAGCCCAACACTCAAGAAACAAATTCGGCTGGGACAGTTTTACCGACTCTAAAACGGGCGTGATGCTGTCCTACCCGACCGCACTGCTTACGCCCTCTCCCGACCCGCGCACCGGAGCGATGGGGTTTGTATCGGACGACAAGAAAATATTGCTTCAGATGGTGAACCAGATTGGCGTTAAATTGGGCGCTATTGACGCCCTTTATAAGCAAACGACTGAAAATTCAAAGTCGACCATCACCTACAGATTAAAGAACGAGAATATGTTCGTCAGCGCCGGAGAGCGTGGTGATCTCAAACACTACAGCCGTTACGAACAACGAGGGACTGAAATTCGTGGCTATGACCTGGTGTGGTTCCGCGAGCGTGATACGGAGATGCAAATTCTCTCCCCCTTGATTGCCAACAGTTTCGACCCATTCAGCACGCCCTCGACATACGACCCTTTTCTTAAACCTCGCGGGATAAAGTTTCCTCATTACCCCTACCTGAGTGAGCTCTCCAGGGAAATAAAAAAACAATCCGTCAGCAACAAGGCTTCATCCCTTGAGCGGCAAGCGCCGGTAAAAGCTACTGCCGATGGGCTTGGCCCGCGCTTTACCTATTTGTACGAGGAGCTCACGAGTGGCAAAGCTGTAGACGCCTATCGCGTGGCACGCAAGTCTGACTTGCTGAGAAGCAACGTCGCAATCGCCGCGCTGGATGGGATGTTCATGACGCAACATCCTCTGCGTTATATCGCCAGACCTTGTCGCGTGGATGCGGACTACGAGCCCGAGGAAGCCGCAGTTTTCCTGTGTTATGAGATGGTCGACTACCTTATTCGCGAGGCTAAATCTCTCTACGTCGATAAGGATCCGGCATTCCAGCTTCAATACATTAAAGCCAGGCTGCAGCTTATTCTTCTTCATGCGACAGGCCATGCGCTCATGGACCTCTTGAAACTGCCACCGCCTATGAACGTAGAAGAAGCTGTCGATCAACTGGTCGCCACCCTGATTCTGCTGGGTATGAAAAATGAGGACGATCCTGAAGAACTCACGCACATGCTGGCAATGAACGCGGCCGGGTTCAAAGCCGATCCATCAGTGCAACCGGCTTACACCCGCGACTATTTTTCCGACAAACACGCCTGGAATGAGGAGCGGTATTCCAACGTGCTGTGCATGATTTATGGCAGCAGCCCGAAGAAGTACGCCTCGATTGTCGATCAGCAGTTGCTTCCGGAATCCAGAGCAGCAAGTTGCAGAGAAGATGCGCCGAAAAAATATGAAGCATGGGTAGGCTTCCTGTCGCCATACCTGGCACCGCGGTATCAGAAGAACAGCAGTTCAACTGATCGCCATGATGCGCAGACGCCGCAATGAGGTGTTGTTCCGATTGAGCATCTGGGAATGTTCAGGGAACCGTTGACATAACGTTTGTTAATTTTAGTTGTTAGCACACTCACTCTCGCCGCACCTATAGTACGGATGTGCTATTGGAATTTTATAGTTTCCCCGTAAATTGCTAATAACCAACTTCTGCAACGTCTGCCGATGGTGTGACTCCGCAGCCGACATTAAAAGACGTCGACTGTGCAGCAATCAAGGATAACTACGGAGTATGGCGACTGCATCCGTCAGGACAACAACACCTCGTAAAGCCCTGGCAGGCTTGATGGTGCCACTTGTACTTCTGGCCCTGCCCGTTTGCGTGCATGCCAGCGGGCAACTGCCACCCAGTACGATCGAAGACCGCACGTTGCCCAGCGCTTCTGCCTGCCGTGCTTTCCTCGAGACGACGTGGCGAGCCGATCAGCAGAAAGCCGATCCGCAGCCTTTACCCGGTGACGACGGATCGAGGCAGACGTTGATCTACTCCGACGGCGTGATCGCCATTGATGACAAACACCTGACTTACGAAGTCGAGGAAGGCTGGCAATTCCGGCGGCTTATACGCGATATCAATCAGATACGGACTTCCTACAGTTATGAAAGGCGAAGTTACAGGTGCGATGACGCCCACCTGACAGGCACGAGCATCAAGGGCTATGCAATCGAAGGCTATGAAGCACTACCTGACAACTGAAATAAATGATGACGAACTTACTTTATCTAGCGTGCGCACTTCAGGGGCTATTCCATTGACGATAGGGACTGTAGCAACCCGCTCCTCGACGAGCTGGAAAAATCGCATGGTGCACGTGGCGTTCATCACAGCTGTCGCAACCCTTGCCTGGCAGCCTGGAGGCGTGTTCGCGGGTGCTGCAGCCCCCGCAAACCCTTATGCCACCCAGAATGCCGACAACACAGAAGGCTCGCTCAACCTCGATGAACGAAAGCTGATTCAGGAAGGCTTGATCTGGGGCGGTTTTTACAACGGTTGGATCGATGGCCAGTTTGGCAAAGGCACACGGGACGCCATTGCCACTGTTCAGCAGCAATACAAGCAACCTGGCACCGGGATGCTCAATGCCGATCTCGCGGTGCATCTGGGTGGTATGGCGCTGAATAACCGTAAGAAGTACGGCTGGACGACGATCACCGAACCCAAATCCGGCGTGACGCTGGCCTACCCTTCACAGTTGCTCACAAGGACCACCAGCCCGGAACCGAACTTCGTCAATATTGATTCTGAAGATCGGAGTGTTTCGATCCAGCTATTACGTATCGATAACGTCAAACCCGACGCCATCGACACGCTGTACAACGACCTGACCGGCAACGGTAAATCCACCGTCGCTTACTCGTTCAGAAAAGGCAGTTTGTTCATCATCTCGGGTGATCGCGGCACCGGAAAATATTACAGCCGCTATGAACAGCGTGGTGGCGAAGTCCGAGGTTATGATCTGGTCTGGAGCGGCAGTCGGGACGCAGAAATGCAGCCGATCTCGGTATTGATTTCAAACACCTTTGAACCCTTCGATCCCCCTCGCCAGACAAGAGAACCTGACTACTCCTACCTTGTCGGGCTGGCCCAGGCTGCCAATAACCAAGCCGGCGGCAACCCGCCTGCAAATAACGCAAATACGCCACCACCCGCACAGCAACCTGCTCAGCAACAACCTGTGCAACAACAGCCCGCACAGCAGCAACCTGCCGCACAGAATGCGCAAAAAACCGATGTCTCGGACGGCAAGGGCACACGTTTTTCCTATACCTATCAGGCTCCGCGTGATGCTCGACTGGAAGATGCCTACCGTTTCACGCGCAAGGCTGACTTGCTGGTCGGTAACGTAGAAATTGACGCCATGGACGGCATGTTCATGATGCCTCGCCCTCTGCACTATGTGGCCATGGAGTGCGGGATGGTGAATGCGTTCTACAGCCCGAAAGACTCGGCAGTCTTCCTCTGCTATGAGATGGTCAACTACCTGCTGCGTCAGGCCGATGAACTGAATACGAGCAACGATCCTGATTTCCCCACTGATTACGTCAAATCCAACCTGCGTTTTATTCTGTTGCATGAAACCGGCCATGCATTTATCGACTTGCTGAACCTGCCCTCTACCGGCCGTGAAGAAGACGCAGTCGATCAAATGGCGGCGACCATGATTCTGTTCCACGTCAACCGTGATGAGACACCTGAACAGCTGACTCGCGTACTGGCAATGACGGCTACCTGGTTCAAAAACAATGCATCACTGCAAAACGGCAACACGCACAATGACGCGTTCTCGGATGAGCACTCCTTGAATGAACAGCGTTATTACAATCTGCTTTGCATGGTTTACGGCCGTAATCCTCAGGAGTATGCGTCGATTGTCGATCGAGGGCTGCTACCGAAATCGAGAGCTGCACGCTGCCCTCAGGAAACCAGCAAAATCGTCTCGTCTTGGGCGCGGTTACTGCTGCCCCACTTTGCCCCGCGCTATCAGAAGGACGCCAACGATTCAATCAACCGCCAGGATTCTCAGAGTCGGCAGTGAGTCTTTTCAACTACAGATCCTGAGATCTCTTACCAGTGGAGATTCTATGCTTGTCCGCAAGCTGATTGACGACGTGGGACCGGCTTTAGCCGGGAAAGCGGTGTTCCTACTGATGAAAATTCAGCGTCTGTCCCGGCCTCTTCCCGGCTAAAGCCGGTGCCACGTCATCATTGACTCCTGTGGGATTCATTCGCGAAGGGGCCGGTACATTCGACGCACCTGCGTCGTCAGGAATACCGCCTTCCCGAATGAATTCGGTCCTGCCGGATTGGGGCGCTTTACAGCGAAATATCAACAGTGCGCTCTTCAAAATCCAGCGGCTGCCCGTGCTCAAGCAAATGCCTGATGCCGGGCCCGAGCAAGTCCTGCGGGCCGTCCAGCGGCATGACCGGATATTGCTGGAAGCGTCGCCTGTTGGCGCTGACCTGCTCCAGAATCTGTCGGTCCTGGCGCAAGATGACCTTGAACGCCTGCCGCAATACCGCACGCTTCAACACGGCGGGAATTTTGCCCCGCGCCGTCGCCACTCGCGCGAAAACCCGCAACTGCCCGTCCGCACAGGGCGTCATCCAGGCGCTGACCAGCAGATTAAGGCGATCGTTGCCATCGCGGTACTCGATTTCCGAGAGCCCTGGCAGGCGAAAACGTCCCATGCTTTTGCCACGCTGCCCCTCGAACAATCGCGAGATAAGCCCGGACTGTTTGCCCTCTTCACTGTAAATCGCCTCGATACCGTCATCGAGCGGGCGAACCCGGGCCGTGATGTGTTGGCGCTGCTTGTCATGACGGATCCAGCCCGCATGGACAAAATGGGTATGAAATCCGTCCAGGAAGTTTTCCGCTGCATCCTGCAATGAACACTGCACTTGATCGGTCATCCAGAACGTATCGAGTTTCTGTCCGTGCTCGGCCGGGGCAACGGGCAAATCAACCGGACGCTGGTCACTCAGGCAGACCCACACCAGACCATGGGCTTCGCAGCAGGCCAGGCTGCTCAGCAATGCTTTGCTGGAGGGGACGTGATCAGTGCCGGGGACTCGGGTGCACCGACCATCCCCTGCGAACCGCCAACCGTGATAAGGGCATTCAATGTGTCCATCGCGCACCTTGCCCTGACTCAACGGCGCAAAACGATGCGGACAACGATCGGGTAATGCGGCCGCAAGTCCATCGTCGGCGCGGAACAGCACCAGAGGCATGTCGTGAACCTGACACGCCATCGGGGCATTTTTCAGTTCGTGGCTCAGTGCGACCGGCCACCATTGAGCAAGGCGATTCACAGTTTGAGTGTTCTCATGAGGGGCACACCGATTCCATGCAGCAGAACACTGAGCAATCGCCATATCCAGCGACGCCCCCAAGACAAATGGGCGACCTTGATCAGGCTGTATTCGATCTGCGGCTGCCCCCCGCGCAAGCGCTTGAAGCCTGCGGCGCCGGAGCTGAAATTCAGTACCGTACGGCGCTCGGCGGCTTCGAGCAGGCACAGACAGGTCAGTTGCCGGTACAAACCGGCCTTCTGTGGCAACGCGGTGTCGTATCCCACAATCGGAGTGCTGAGGGTCGAGTCATTGGCGAACCAGCCCAGCGCGCCATCGATACGGCCATCCGGGGTGCGCAGAACACGCATCTCCAGCCAGCCTTCTCGTTGACCACGCTGCATCCAGCGGGCGCTGTAATGCGGATTGAGTCGGCAATACTTGTCCAGATACAGCAGGTTATAAAGCTGTTCCACCCGTAGAAAATCACTGTCGTTCAGGGCAGCACCCGGCACTACTTCATAGGGGCTGCGCCGCAACAATGTGCGGTCGAGCCGGGTGTTGTGATGCCGGAGAAACGGTGCATCCACCCCGCTCCGGCCGTCGAATACATACACCTGTCGACTGGGAATGCTCAGAAAGCCCAGCGCTCGCAAACGTTGTTTCAGCTCGCGGTTGCTGAACTCATTGATCGAGCGAAAACACAGCGCATGATCAGGAAATGTCCGCTGCAAAAAAGCACTGATCTGCGGCAGCTCACTCAGATCCCAGTCAGCGGGATACAGGTTGGTGGACAGCAGCCAGTTGTTGACCTGGACCAGCTTGTCGACTTTGGCCGAACTCAACAAAGCGTCGACGCCTCGGGTCAGCGCACTCAGCGGTCGGGTCAGCCACGGGCGGCCGAGGCGCTTGAGCTCTTCGCGGGCATACCCGCTGTAGGCGGTACGGGGCGACACCACATAGCAGTTGTCTTCAGGGTCATGTCCGTCGTTGATGCTCACCGCAAGCTGCTGCGTGCCGGTATCCAGCAGCGCCATCCGCGTGCTGACATTGGCGATCAATCCTGCCTCGGCCCAACCACGGACGTATTGTCGGGCGGGACTGTCGTGGGGTGTCACCGGCTCCTGAAGGAGCTGCTGCTGGAACAGTAATTTCATTGCGGCGGGTCCGCTAATGCCTGGCCGTTCCACTCGATGTCTGCGGTGGATGCGGCCAGCACCCCGCAGCGGCGAGAGGCAGCGCGACAGAGGATTTCCCCCAGGCTCAGCCATTGAGCCGCCAGCGGCAGCACATCACCTTGCTGAACGATCACGTCGCGGGCCATACGGTAATCACGCCAGAACGTCCTGCTCAACGCCCGTGAAGGCGCAGCCAGTAAAAGCATCGCCAGCGCGATCATTCGTGGTTCCTGGGTGGGTTCAAGCACGCTGCCGGATGCTTCGCCAAGGCTGCTCACCAGCGCCTGACGCTGGTTGTCGAACAGGTGCACGCCGCTGGTGGCCCGAGGGTTGCACTCCAGTACATGGAAACGGCCAGCGTGATCTTCGATAAAGTCAAAGCCGACTTGCCCTGTATAGCCAGTTTCATGGCCGAACTGTTCCAGGAATAACCGCACAGATTCCGGCCTCGCAGGAGTGAAATAGATTCCCGAACCCCGGCCTACCCGATAGCGCGGCTGGTAGACGCTATGAGCGCGCAACTGGCCCTCCACCAGGACGCTGAAGCTGCAAAACTCCCGCCCTTGAATAAACCGCTGCGCAACCCAGGGCGCCTCGATACTGGGCTGAACCTTGCTAACCAGACTCGCGTCGGGCCGGATCAGGGTCTGTGAAGCGAAACGCGAGTAAGCCGGTTTGAACACCCACTGCGCAGTCTCTGCACTTAGCGCCAACACGGACTGCTGATCCGTCAGCAGGCGGGTTTCCGGCGTCGATAATGTCCAGTCCTGAGTCATGGCCGCGAATTGCCCCTTGTGATGCAGTCGGTGCAACAGCGCAAAATCACTGGTCAGCACCCGACACAACGGCCTGAGGCGCTCCAGACCATGAGCCAGGTAGAACACTTCTTCGCAGGTTGGCAACAATAGGTCAATGCGTTGTGCCTTGATCACGCTGGCCAGCGCTTCGATCCAGCCAGCCGGATCGAGTCGGGGCTCAGGTAAACGAACGAAGTGCTGCACTGAACGACTGAAACGGCTCAGCGGCTGCCCCAGCGAGTCGCCCACGCTCACGGTCCAGCCGGCCTCGCTGAAGGCCCTCGCCCACTCCAGACACGCCGGTGCACGAGCCCCCAGAATCAGTACGCGCATGGTAGCCCCTCAGGCAATTGCAGGAGCTTCAGGCGTCGACGTTTGAAGTGCGGGGCCGGAGCTTGCCAGTGACCGAAGCTGAATGCTGGCGGACGTACGCCCTGTCCGGCACATAGGTGTTGAAGGCTTTCGCGAATTGCCTGGCACAGAGCGTCATGATCGCAGCGGGCCTGAACGTTGATCTGCCAGTTCAGGTTCGTCTGATGGATTTCATACTCCTGCAGCGTAGCGCCGTGCATCAGCAAGGTTCGGCGCACGACATCCGGATACAGCGCGCACAACTGGCGCCCCGCCACATCAGGCAGCCAGAGGATATCGTCGGCACGCCCTTCGATAGCGGCGATTGCCCGCTCGACCCGCCCGCAAGCGCAAGGCGCCTCGCTAACCCGCAACACGTCGTTGAGGCGATACCGCACGATTATCTGCGTGCGACGGGAGAAGTCGGTAATGATGGGCTGGAAACGGGTGTGCCCGGCGTCGAGCCACTCCGGTTCAATGTGCAGATGGCTTTCATTGAGATGCAAAGTCCCTTGCTCGCAGGTGTAGCCAAGAAAGCCTTCGCTGGCCTGATAAATCTGCTGCGGCATTACCCCGAAAGCTTTGAGAACGGCATCTGCATCCGTGCTTTCAAGCACTTCGGCCACCGACAGAATATGCGTCGGACGGATCGACAAACGCTCGCTTAATGAGGCTTCAGCCAGCCCCCGCAACACCGTTGCCGGGGCTACAAGCACATCGGGGTTCTGCGCCTGCAGACGTTCAAGTGACGCTTCGAGCCCGAGTGTCAGGTCGTGAAACGCGAAGTCGATACGGCGACTGCTCAACGTGGTGTACAAACGGCTATTGGCCCGCAGGAAGAAAGCGATCCGCAAGGGCGCTTGCCAGAAGCACAGCAAACGCGGAAGGAAGCGGCCCGGCAAGGTCCGCGCCAACAGAATCCCGGCCCAACGCTGACGCTCCAGGGTGCTGACCAGAAACACACCTTGATTACCGGATGTGCCGCTTGAAAGCCCCACGGTTATATCGCCCAGCGTAGGGCTGAAATCGCGGGATTCTTCTGCTTGCCGCGCGACGGGCAAGACCTGATCCAGACCAAGACCGCGAGTGTTGAACGCCGCAAAGTCGCTCATCATTGTCGCTTTGTCCATCAGCGGAAAGTCCGCCAGACGAGTGAAGTGATGGTCTTTGAAGCGCTCGGCTGTCGGCACCACGTTTTTCAGAAAAAACTTCAGCTGTTGAGCCTGCCACGCTTCCAGTTGCTCTCTGCGAGTGAAGCGCAAGCGATAGCGACTGTTGAGAAAACTCAGCGCGCTGCGCAGCTTGCCGATCAAGCGTTCATTGCTCATTGCTGAACGCCTCCCAGGCGTGCGTGCAGTGCGAAGGTAACACCGCCACGGCAGGTTCTCGACGGATCAGCGTGCCGAGGCTGGCATAGGTCTTTTTGTACTGTCTGGCATCGTGACCGGCAAACCACAATGCAGGCGCCGCAGGCAGTCGCTCTGCGCGGCAAGCGGGCACCGACCAGCAGGCATCGGCCACCAGAAATACCGGACGCCCTTGAGCATCAGGAATGAACAACCCCAGTTGGCCACGGCTGTGTCCCGGCAGCGGCACGCCGATCAGACTGCCGTCGCCAAACAGGTCCAGGCCTTGGGTGAACGGGGCCATCCATTCAGGCAAGGTCGCCGGCCTGCAATGATCAGCCAGGATCAGTCGGCTGGCGAAATCGTCCGGCAGCAAGCCCGGCAAATGGCCGCCAAGGGTCGCCCGCCAGCGCGAGTCCCGCAGGCTTTCAATGTGCTGACGGTCAGCATCAAGCGCAATGAATGAAGCCTGATTGAAATCCCGCAACCCGGCGATATGATCGCCGTGAAAATGCGAAATGATCACTGTGCGGATATCCTCAGGCTGAATGCCGAAGTCATTCAGTTGAGCGATCAACTGCTCCTGTATCGGCAATTGCACCGGCACTGCGGTGCGGTACAAACGCTCTGGCAAGGTTTGGGTGGCATTGAAAAAGTGTTCGGCGTAACCCGTGTCGTACAGGATCCAGCCGGCGTCGGGATGGCGAATCAGGCCGCACAGTGACGGAAACCGCGTCGGCGCCCAGCGGGCGCTGCGATCAGCCATGCACGCCAGGTGTCGGCACCAACCGGCGCGCAATACGTTGAGGCTGACTGTGCGGCTCACGGTTTTATGCCCTGTTGCGCAAGCCACCACTGGGCGTGCTGGCGGATGCCCTGCTCCTGAGTGATCACTGTGCGGTAACCCAGCTCGTTACGTATCGCGTCCAGGTTCAGGGTCTGGCTGAATGCAAGCACTCCGGCGCCATATCGAGTCAGTAAAGGTTCGCCGCTGTGACGCAGTCGAGCGCTGGTTTCAAACGCTAGCGCCACGGCGTCCACCAACCGCCATGGCAGGCGTCGGGTGCGCAGAGTGAGGTGAAATTGCTCGGCGATTTGATGCAACAAATCCTCAAAAGCCAGGGGCGTACCGTTGCTCACGTTGTAAGTGCAGACGGGGCGCGGCAACGGTTGATTAAGGCTCAGCTCCACGGCGTGGACCAGGTTGTCGATGCAGGTCAGGTCCAGTCGGGCCCTGCCACCGCGCATCAGGGGTATGTGCCCGCGCTGCATGACACGCAACAGCCGTGGCAACAACGTACCGTCCCATGGGCCGAATACCGCACGCGGACGCAAAATCACCGCCTCGGCAAGACCCGCCTCCTGAACCTTCATTTCGGCCAGCGCTTTGGTGCGTGCGTACTCGTTGACGGGCATTGGCAAAGGTTCGCTTTCATGGATATCGAGTCGATCACGAAAGGCAAAGTACAGGCTGGGTGTCGAAAGGTGCACAAGGCGCTTGACCTGATTGATGCGACAGGCGTTCAGCACTTCTTCGGTGGCCGTCAGATTGGCCTGGGCAAACGCGTCTGTCGTTCCCCAGGGCGAGGACAACGCTGCGCAATGGACAACCGCCGTGCAGCCCCGCGCGGCCTCGATCAGTTTGTTCGCCCCGGCTGAAGAACCATGCTCAAGGGCAAGCCACTCGATGGCACCCGGGCTGTGCCGAATGACATCGGCCGCCGCTGTCGCATTGCGTCCGCTGAACAGCACTTCACAGCCTTGGGAGGCAAGTCGCCAGACGATATGGCGACCAATGAAACCAGTGCCGCCGGTCACCAGAATTTTCATCAATACTCCAGGATCATGCCGCCGATCGATAATCCTGCACCGGTACCGATCAACATCAGGATCTGCCCGCGCTGAATGCGCTGGTCACGAATCGCTATATCCAGCGCTGTCGGCAGCGAGGCAGCCACCTGATTGCCGTGATGAGCAAAAATGTCGATGACTTTCTCCGGGGCAAAACCCAGGCGCCTGGCCGCATGCTGCATCGCTTGCTGGCTGGCTTGATGAGGGATTACCCAGTCGATCTGGTCTTGAGTCAGCCCGGCCTGATCCAGCAGATCATTCATCAATGTGGGCAAGTGCTTCGCGGCAAGACGGAATACGCCTTTGCCCTGCATGGAAAAACTGGTCAAAGGTTCGAACGGGATATCGATACGCCGAGGATGAAAGCGCGACCCACCGGCCGGGATCTGGCATAAATGAGCGCCCTCGGCAAACGTCTTCAGGTTCGAAGCGATAATCTTCGCCCCGCCTTCGCTCGCGCACAGAACGACAGCCGCTGCGCCGTCGCCGAATATGCCGCTGACTTCCACATGCTGCCAATCCAGTCCACAGGACGCGATGTCGGAACAGACCAGAAGAATACGCCGGTAGCGACCGGCGACGAGGGGCCATGACAAGGTGTCAATGGCGGCAATAAACCCCAGGCAACTGGCATTGATGTCCATGGCCGGGATGCCGGAGTGACCCATGCCTAATTCACGTTGCAACAACGCGGCGTTGCACGGCATGCCCTGATCCATAGTGCCACTGGCACAGGCGATCAAGTCGATCTGGTCCAGCTCGAGACCGGCCGCCGCCAGGGCATTTCGCGCGGCGGTCGCGCCCAGGCTCGCGGCTGTTTCGGAGCTGGACGCGACATGCCGCTGAACAACCCCACTGATCTGCTCGACGCTCCCCGCCGCCAGGCCAAGCTCACGATCAAGGGCGATACTGGTGACTATTCTGTCCGGCAGCGCATGCCCGGAACCGATGATGGTCACAGGCCGTGGAGGCAAAGCCAGCGGTGAAGTCTGCATTCAAATTCCGTTTAGAGAAAAACATTGTACTGACACTTTATACGGGCTGGTTACCGCAGGACGGTATAGTACATGTGTACTATTTTTTAAGCGCCTGAAACACTTTAAGTTATTGAAAATAAGTGCACATTTCAAACTTTGGGCTTATTCATATCTTTCAGGCGACGCTGGCAGATTTGTTGACGGTTCCACCCCGCACTGACGCTCAATAGTGAGCGATCGAGGCGTCCCTGCTCCTTACTAAAAAGGAAGTTATTGAGTGTTATCTCTTCTTCTGGAAATAGGTCTGGGGATAGCCGATGTTCTCATTGATAATCCGGTATATATCTGGGTCATTGGCGCCCCCCTGCTATTGCTTGCCTTCGGCGTCTGGCTCAACCGGCGTGTAACAACCCTGCGCCTGGAGTCGGTACGGCAAAGCCAACAGCTGGCGCAAGCGCAGCAGCAGATAGGGAGTCTGCAAGCGCGTATCTCGCTGCTGGAATCGATGCCGACACAGTCAACAGACTCGACGGCGCAAACTGCCGCGTCCGCACCGCTTCCTGACAATACGTCCACCTCTATCAGCCCAATGCCCGAGACGGAACTTGTCTGGGAGCTTCCGGCGCAAACTTCGGACGAACTCGCCAAACCCGCCGCGTCGTCCGCTACCGGCCAACCGACTGTCCGACCTGCGCCGTCAAAACCTGCCATGCCGAACGTTGTAAACGCCGCGCTTCAAGCTGCGCAGAACTGGCTATTGGGTGGTAACACTGTGCTTCGCATGGGGGCTGTGGTGCTGTTTTTGGGCCTCGCGTTTCTGTTGCGATATGCCACCGAAGGCGTCGTGGTCCCGATTGAAACCCGTTACGCCGGCGTTGCTGGCAGCGCAATCGCGTTACTCGGGCTGGGCTGGTGGTTGCGCCGCCGCAAACCAGCCTTCGCGCTGATGATGCAAGGCACCGGCGTTGGCGTGCTGTACCTGACAGTGAGCGGCGCCATTCGCGTGCACGAGTTGCTGGACCCGACGTTGGGCTTCGCACTATTGATTGTCGTCATGCTGTTCTCCGCCATGCTCGCCATCACCCAGAACTCGCTGGCACTGGCCTGTGCGGCAACACTGGGCGGTTTTGCCGCACCGATTCTGTCCTCCACAGGCCAGGGCAGTCATATCACGCTGTTCAGCTACTTCGCTTTGCTCAATGTCGGGGTTTTTGCCATCGCCTGGTTCAAGACCTGGCGTCTGCTGAACCTGATCGGTTTTTTCGGCACGTTCGGGATTGGCATCGCATGGGGGCTGCGCTCGTACACACCGGATCTGTTCTGGAGCGTTGAACCGTTCCTGATTCTGTTCTTCCTGATGTATCTGGCCATCGGCCTGCTGTTTGCCCGACGCAAGTTGCAGGAACTCAGCGACGCCCCCACGGACGCCAGCCGCGAAGCGATGCTGCAATGGTCCCGACGCCAGGGTGACTACGTTGATGGCACGCTACTGTTTGGCACCCCGCTCGTGGGCTTCGGTCTGCAATATTCACTGACAGCCGATCTCGAATTCGGCGCGGCGTTCAGCGCTCTGGCATTGGGCATGCTTTACATGGGGATAGCCCGCCTGCTTTCGGGCCGGGCACCAGGGCGTGCCTTGTTGCTGGTAGAAACCTGCCTCGCACTCGGCATTGTGTTTGCGACCTTCGCTATTCCGCTAGGGCTGGGCGCGAAATGGACCACCAGCGCCTGGGCCATCGAAGGTGCAGCGATTTTCTGGCTGGGCATGCGCCAGCAACGACTGCTGGCCCGCGGCTTTGGTGTGTTGTTGCAAATAGCTGCCGGTCTTGCATTCATCGGCGAGATGACTACCTGGTACTTCCCCTCTACAAAAGGAGGGGATTTCTGGACGCCAATGATCATTGCCCTTGCCGGTTTATTCAGCGCCCTGCAGATCCACCGCATCAAAACCTTGCGATACATGAACGAGAAAGCACTTTCAGCGATATTGCTGGGCTGGGGTGGTGCATGGTGGGGGATGTCTTTACTCATCGCGCACATGCATCTGTTGCCTCACTTCCTGCTGGCGTCATTGTTACTGCTGTCGATCGCGATCAGCGTTGGTCTGTGGACGTGGCTGGCGACACATTGGCGTTGGCCAGGTCTGGCTGCGCTATGCCTGGCGCTGATACCGGCTGGCTGGTTCATGTTGCTCATATGCATGGGCGACTATCGGCACCTGTTCGCCAACTGGGCATGGGTAGGTTGGACCGCAATGCTGATCGTCCACATGTTCTCACTGCATCGCCTGGCTGACTTGCTGCCACGCAGAATACTGGCGGGAGCCCACATTCTGGGTGTCTGGTTATACATTGTGCTGCTCAGCCTGGAGCTGTCTTACGGCGCATACATTCTGGTCAACTCCAATGCCGCTTACAGTGCATGGAGTTCTCTCGCAGGCTCACTGATACCCAGCTTTTACCTGATTGCCATGGCCGCGAACCGACGCTGGCCATGGCCGGTTGACGCGTACCCTAAGGCTTATCGTGTTTGGGCCGCCGTACCTGTCGTTCTGTGGTTGCTAGGGTGGTTCTGGTTGATGAACTACTACAGCTACGTCGACGCCGACCCTCTGCCCTATGTGCCAGTACTCAACCCTTTGGAACTGGGCCTGTTGTTCGCCCTGCTGGGAATCGTGAACTGGATCCGCAATAACCTGTCGCAGCTCGGCATTGAGGCTCTGCAAGCCAAGCGGCTGGCGATCATCGTAGGTGGCGCCTCGTTGTTCGCGCTGATCACTGGCATGGTGTTCCGCAGCCCCATCGATCCCTCGCTGCTGCAGGCGGCACTTTCGATCGTCTGGACCCTGACGGCACTGGCCTTGATGATCGGCGGCCATCTTCGCAGGCAGCGTGAAGTATGGATTACCGGTGCAGTGCTGATCGGGGTCGTGGTTGCCAAGCTGTTCCTGGTAGAGCTGAGCGACCGGGGCGGCATGGCCCGTGTCATCTCCTTCATCGGGGTCGGCATCCTGCTATTGGTGGTGGGTTACTTCGCGCCTCTTCCGCCCAAAAAAAACACGACGCAAAAAGCTGATCCATTTGCCGGCAAGCCGGACCCGTCGCTATGAGGAGCACACTATTGAGTTATAAGCAGCTGTTCCGGCTGGCCCTGTGCGGTGTCGCATTGCTGGGTTCTACACTTGCCAGCGCCGATGACACCCAGGCGGATTTCGCGAGCCAGACGCCCTTGAAACTAAGCGGTAACGGCCCGTGGTATCGCATTGAACTGCCCATGAATGTGCAGCTCAATTCGCGCCAGCGGGATCTTGGCGATTTGCGCATTTTCAACGCCCAGGGTCAGGCTCAGGCATATGCCATCGCCCACAATCCGGTTCAGGCGGAGCAATCGCAAACGCCGACGAACGTGAAATGGTTCCCTCTTTACAACAGAGCCAACGAACTCGACAGAGCGCCCAGGATCAAGGTTGAGCGCAGCGCCAGCGGTACACTTGTGGAGGTTGAGCCTCAGGATGGCGCTGCCGCCGATGAGCAAGTCTTGCGTGGCTGGCTTTTGGACATGAGCGCAATCAACCAGCCGCTGCAAAAACTGATTCTCGACTGGGACAGTGCTCAAGACGGCTTTCAGCGTTTCAGCATCGAAGCCAGCGATGATTTGCAGAACTGGAGTCCATGGGGCGCGAGCCAGGTAGCGCGTCTGTCATTCGACGATCAAACGGTCGAACAGCGCGAAGTCACCCTGCCCGGTCGCACCGCACGTTATCTGCGGCTGCTATGGAGCTCGACCCCCAACGCGCCGATGCTGACCTCAGCACAAATTCTGACAGTCAACAATGATACCCCCGCGTTGCCGCTTGCCTGGTCGGAGCCAGTGACTGGAAGCGTCGAAAAACCAGGCAGCTATATCTGGCAATTGCCGACTGGCCTGCCCGTCGAGCGCGTGAAAGTCGACATGGCCCAGGCCAACAGCATCGCCCCCGGCCGCGTGTACGGTCGAACCGACAGCAAGGCACCCTGGCAAGCGATCGGCAATGGTCTGCTTTACCGGCTGACGCAAGACGGCAAGGAAGTAGTCCAGAATGAAGTCGAGACCCACGGCACCATCGTGCGTCAGGTGAAACTTGAACTCGATGAGCGCGGTGGCGGGTTAGGCGCTTCGTCGCCGACCTTGCGCTTCGCACTGCGTGCGCCTCAGGTGGTCTTCCTCGCCCGTGGCGACGGCCCGTTTACCCTGGCCATTGGTAACCCCGCAGCAAAACCCGCCAACCTGCCCCTTGCAACGCTGATCCCGGACTACAGCGCGCAGAAGATGAGCAGCCTGGGCACCGCCGTGGCCGAGAACACACAGATCAAGCTGATACCCATGTCGCCGGACGACGCATCAGGCCTGAACTGGAAACGTATCGGACTCTTGTCGGTACTGGCTCTGGGCGTGATGTTACTTGGCTGGATGGCGTTGAGTACGCTGCGTGCCTCGCCGTCAACGTCGGGCGCAAACGCAGCAAGCGACAAGCCTCCAGAACCTCCTCTGGTATTCCGCAAAGGACCACCAGGGAAGAGGGAGTGGGAAGCGCTAGACGGATTCTATCGAGCGCGTTTTGAGGGCGCGCGCGTCGGCCAATGCGTGTACCTCGACGTCGATGGCAAACCAGAGGAATCGGTTTTTGTCTGGTCAGAAAGGATTCATGAAAACGGGGTCCCAGTCTGCATATGGAAACTCGACGCAACTCCAGCGTTTGGTGAAGTAAAGGTCGGCCAACACACATATGGCTCTATATTTCTCGCTTTGGCCGAGGCCACAGAGGCGCCGCAAAGTGTATCGATCATTTATGAGCCTGGTATAAGAAACACTGTGCTGGATCGCTATGGGCCGTAATTCGTAACCCGGTCTACCCGGCAAATCAATGCAATCATTTGCTCGTGATATTCAGTATGGCGAGCAAACGAACCCAACCCGATAAACATTGCGAATGCCGTTAATCAATGGACTGAAGTTCCTGACAACTTCGTTTCGCCAGCTGTTTCATAACGCTGGAAATCCAGATGTATCAGAATCTTCACGGCCTTGTGGTGTTTCGCTTTTATACCGTGGTCGTCGAACGGCCTGGCACTGAGGAGTCATCACTATGGCACCGTTGGACATTATAAAATCGTCGTTTGGCCTGTTATGGAAAAATGCGGGGAGCATCGCCGTTTTATGCCTGCCATTGCTGGTATTGGAGATGTGCGTAAAAAATATTATCAGAAGCCAATTGGGGATCGAGAGTCCATGGGTCTGGGACGCTCTGGTCAACCCGATCATTACCCCGTTCTACGCCGCAGTGGTGATCCTCACGCTCGAAGCACGCAGCCGGGAGGAGCGATTGACCAAAGCAGAGGTGCTGTCCATCGCCCTGCGCCGCTGGCCTCATCTGGTGGTACTTTCAGTGCTTGCCGAGTTGCTCTACCTACTCCGCGACCTTCCGTTCATGGGGAAGGAAGAATGGCAACGACTTATGTTCCATACCGTCGACTACGTGCCCGCACAATTCTGGGAAACAGTTGAATTTTTGATGTTCCCCTTCGTATTCTGGCTCACGATCAAACTGATACTCAGCCAGTGTCTGGTTATGTTAAGAGGCCTTAACAGCGTCGGCGCTATACGTGAAAGTTTCCGCATGACGAAAGGGCAAGGCTGGAAAATTCTGGGTTGCATCTTGTGGATCCACATTCCGTACATGCTGATCACCCACAGTATCGCGTTGATGTCACCCGACCTCTATATCCGTTTTATGCAGGACATTCTCGTCGCCCCCGAGCATGGAGTTACGACAAGTATGATTATCTTATGGAGTCAGGCCTTTATCTGGAAAATTCTGATGGTGGTCGTGTCATATCGCCTGTTTACTGTCATCGCGGGCACTCAAACAAGAATGCCTTATCGGTAGACTGAAACATTGGCCGGATTACCCGTTCACGGGGCAATGTCCGCCACGCTGGCGCTAACTTTTCGCCCTCTTTATAAAATGGACGACAGCTCAATGCATAAACTTGCCGTTTTGCCACTGCTATTCTTCCCGTTGTTTGCATCGGCCGACTGCACCAATGAAATCCAGGGCTGGGCCAAGACGCTGCGTCCGGATTTGACGCTCGACACCGAACATGCGGTGTGCAAAATCAATCCCGGCGACTCCAGCCAGATTCTGGCCGCCCTGCCTTTTGCCGAGAATGTTGCCGAGGATGGCCAGGGCGACTATGGCTTGGGGGTGATAGTCGCAAGCGCAACCACCGGCAAAATCATTGCCAGGCACTATCAAGCGGGGGCGATCAGTTCAGACGCCATCTATTTTTACGGGCTGGAGCTGGATACTGCTCGCTATCAGTTATCACCGAAGCTGCGAGCATTTGGTGTGCGAGTGAACTATGGGGGCTCATCGCGCCCCAACCCGTTCGAAAGTAAAGTCCTGACGCTGTACGCCGCGCTCCCGGGCGATCAATTACGCCCGCTGATGAGCGGGCTGGAAGTCAGCAGAAGCAACGGTGAATGGGACACTCGATGCGCGGGCGAGTTTTCCGATACACAGCGCACAATCTCCATCTCGGACAAAAGCTCGAATGGTCTCGCGGCCCTAGAAATCGAGCAAAAAGTCATCGGCACCCAAAACCGGCCCAATGGCGAAGAGTGCGAAAGAATTCCGGCCAAGCCAGTGGTTACCCGCTTTACGCTGGAATATGACGGTGGCCAGTATCCAGTGCCGAAAGAGCTGTCTTCTCTTTGATGAATAGCGGCCCCAGATATGGGGCCCCTAGCGCCGGTCGAGCCGCCACCGAGGCGTTCAAATCACTCGCCAGTCTCGGCAAACCATTTGAGTTCCTCTGTCCTGTCGACGGTCATGGTCAACATGCAACCCGCGCCATTGATCTGATCCATGGTGCCGCCTGAAAAGTGATAATACATAAAGCAATTAGCGTCTCTGTATTTCACCCATAACCGTTGAGCATCACGCAGTTGCGTTTTTTGCGCGTCTTCAAGGGCGCCCATCGCAGCTTTGTAAGACTCATTGAGGCGGGCGTTCTGCAACGCCAGTTCCTTGTTGTTGCAGTCGTTCATGTTGACGGTAATACCTTCAGCCTTCTCTATGCAGGCATCATATTGCGCAGAATATTTGTCCTGCGCAGAGGCATGCAAGGAGAATACAACCGCGCACAATACCGCCAGGCATCGCATCATGATTTGAATCCGGTTCAATAATGGGGTTCAGAGATCAAGCATTCCCCAGCCACCAGAGCTTTTCAATAGTACAGGTGTAGTATTCATCTTTCGTCGGAGCCCACTCTATTGTGTCGATCACTATTGAAAGAGGCTGACAGATGAAAAAACGGATTAGCCTGCTCGTCACCAGCGCCCTTCTCCTTGCCGTGACCTGTCACGCGAATGCCGGAGCCGAAGATATTCCGCCCGGCTATTCCGACTTCGGGTTTGCCGAGCGTTGCGACGATGAGAGTGCAAAGTTGACCACGCTTGAAGATATCGCGTGTTCAAGCGAAAGCCTTCGGGCGCAGGACAACAAAATGTTGTCGCTGGTTGAAGATGTAAGGGCAGAAACCAAAGGGGTCGATGGTGAGACCGGCAAGGCACTGGATCCCATGGGCGCACAACAGAAAGAGTGGCGTAATGCCTTGGCCCGCGCGTGTAACGATGCCGCCTGCCTCTCGGTGGCTTACGCTGCACGCATCGCGGCTATCCACAAAGAATGGTCGGAGGCACTGTGATGAATATGCTTACTTACCGGCGCACCCGTGGAGCCGTTCTGCTGGCTATGTCGATGATCTCGGCCGCTACGCTGTACAGCGCGTCCTCACTTGCCGCCAATACTCAACTGCCTGCGCAGGCAAGCGTGGCAGCGTGCCCGGCTCAGGATTTCGATGGTTTCCTGAAGCGCTTCGCCAATGACATTGAGGTGCAGAAAGCGTTTGTCAGTACGCCGTTGCAGAGCGAGTACATCGATCCTGAGGCACAACCGGAACCTCGTCCTGTCTCTGAACTACTGGACAAATCCCAACTGCAGTTTCCGCTGATGCCCAGTGATCAGCAGCAGCGTGATCAGGGGTTGACGCTTGCAAAGCGGCTCAAGGGGCCGGATCAGGCGGTGATCAAGCTGGCCAAAGCCGACACGGGCTATCAGCTCTCATTGTTCTTCAAGCGAGAAGCATGCTGGATGCTATATCGCATTCAGGACGAGTCGCTGTAATCCATATTCACTGCCGGGCTATAGAAAATTATCCCTATCGCCCTATTCAAGTTTGCATCAGTGTAAAAGCGCATAGTACATCCGTACTATTGCGCAACTGACGAGATGAAACTTAACTTGACAGTCATAAACAAACGAATTGTTTCGTTTGATCAGCGGTGCATTGATACAAACATAATGGCGTCCTCTATGCAGATATTGACCGTGGAGTTAAGTACCGGCCACACATGACTTTCACCTAGAGGAAATGGCCAACCGTATGAATTCAGTAAACGCATGCGACTCACCTTCAATATACGGTAGGCCCTGATGACCATACCTTATCTCCCTCTTCAGGCATGGAACAAGCACTGGAAGCTCAGGGGCGAGTCGGTGTACTGCCAGCATTGTGGTTATTCACAACATCTGATCGATCCTCACCCGTTCAAACATGCCCCCCACTGCCCGCACTCTTCATTGCTTTATCAATCACCCGGACGTGAGTTAGGTCAAATCATTGAGCAGAAGATTAAAGCGGGGTTGTTCTGAATAACGGCAGGCCTGAAGATCACGGTGTCCATCGCAGCAAACATAACGTGTTGGAGCGAGGCTAGCCCGCGAAGAACGAGAATGCGGTACGTCTGACCTACCGAATCGACTGAATCGCGTGCAAGCCTCGCACCTACAGCACGTATTCCATATCAGATAGAAGTGGAGCGCCACCCCGGTCGCTCCAACAGGACATATCCTTATGCGCCCAGCCGTCTCTCAGGGCAAGGTTCTGGGACTTGCGCGAACGCCCGGACTCGCCTCCTGCGGTTTGTCTGTCCACGTCAGAAGTTTTGACAGGGTTCCATAAGGCGCAGCAAAGCGTTGGCAAGACGCCTCATCGGTCGCATCAGAGAGTCTCGCTGACTGGGTTGCGCCCGTACGCAGCGCTCTCAACCATTCCTTGGCACGGCGCTTGTCCTGATCAGCCAAAGCGTACCGGCTATAGTTCAGTTGCGCGTGAGCATTGCGAGTAATGGTGTCAGCGTCAGCCTGATCCAACACCCGACATAACTGACCGATCATGACCAATCGCTCGAGCCGTACGGTGTTCATGGCCTCGCCCTGCCACTTTTTCCACGAGAGCAATCGCGGTATATCGGCCGGCATTGTTCCGCCTGAGGCGACTGCACTCTGGATGTACCTCATTTCCGGATCTGTTGCGTACCAGGCAAACCACTCGCTTTCAGTACGGGGCAGCCATTTGTCCCAGTGGGTAAACAACTTGTCAGCCTCGGCACTGTCACCACCCACAGGCGTGCACACAACGGTGCCCGGTTGCGAAGGACGACACTTCCAGGAGGCATCGTTGAGCGCCCGCTCGCTCACAACACTGACAATGCGGGCGGTATTCGCGTCTTTGCCGACAATGCCTACCAATAATCGTGGCGGCTTTGACTGATCAGCCTGGTTGTCTGGTTTATATTCGCAGACAGTCGTGATGGGCGATAACTTCATGTCGGCGGGCCCGCAAGGCGGCTCATCCAGCTCGGTCACATCGAACCAGAGCTCCATAAAATCGCGCATTTTGGACGATGTCCAAGCGAGATCCTCTGAGCGGAAATCCTCCAGCGCTGCCATGGGATCAATAGGCTGCTCTACAGGCGTCAGCGCCATGGCCGGAGCAAGTGCGCCGCTTAGCCATAGAGTCAAGACACACGCTGTTCTGCGTCGTGCAGTACCGGGGACGCCCGCAAACATAGTTGATCTCCCACTGTTATCGCTCAAAGGGTTTTGGTTAAGCCTTCGGCAAGTTGATGGCGTGCGGAACCCTATTCACACCCTAATACTTGTGGAATATAGGGTCCGAGCACCCGGAATACCTGACCTTGCACTCGCTCTCGCTATGCTTGTCGCAATTGCTCTTCGCTAATTTAATAGCTATTTTTTCTGTCTCAGCGGCTTGGAAATAAGTACCTGCCGACTGCGAGGAGGCAAATGCGGCACATTGGTTGCGATAGGTCAGATGCACCTCACAATCCGTCGCACCGCCCAAAGCGCATTGATAAATTGCCGCAGCGCGGGCATCGTCTTCAGATAATTTATTGGCTGAAGTCCCCGCTTCTCCCAAGGCGCGAGAAGTAGCAATCGCCCCCCATGTTTTTATCCACTCGCCTGTTGGCCTCGCCGCTGAATTGTTTTGACCGCCGCCCTGCGGATCATCCGGAAGACATTGCATACTGCCCGCCTGTGCACCCATCGGGCAGCGGGTCTGTGCATGTGCGTTAACGCAGGACAATGAAAGTGTCAGAAGAATCAACGCTAGATGATTTTTCATCGAAGGCCCCATGGCTAAGGAGTTCAAAAGACCGCATGTCATTCGCGCTGACTCCTGGCCCGGCACTCTATGTTTTCAAGTCTTGAACCCACCGCAATCCCCTTCCGCTCGAGCTGCCCCTGCATGACCTCGAGAGCATATTTGGCAGGCTGCTCAGACAAGTGATAGTCCGCAGAATCCGGCTCCATATCCTCCATCTTGAACACCCTCCCATCTTCGCTGATGTAAGCGATGGACAAAGGCACCCACGTGTTGCGCATCCAGAATGAAAGCGTTCCAGCTGACTCGTACGCAAACAGCATTCCGGGCCCCACATCGTCCAGATAGGACAGCCCTTTTGATTGCTGCGGCCAGGTACGCGCGACCGGTACGTTCAGGAGTTTGATGTTCCCGGTGAATGTCAGGTCGCATAACTCTGTTACTTCAGCGGCAGCGACCAGCGGTATGTTTGAAACCCATACCAGCAACAAACCAGTCACGCCCCTGAGCGCTACAGCTTTCAAAGCGTTCACAGTCATCAAAGGTCACGGCTTCGGCAGATATATTATCTGGACCGGCGTGTTGTATTTTGTGTAAGACCCTGAGGGTTCAACGTTCGGTTTCAGCCCCGGATACCACGCTCTGAACTGTGTGTCCGACAGCCATTCAAGTTGCAACTGTTCGACTGGCAATCCGGGCGGTCTTGCCTTGAACCCTGTAAAGGACTGCACATCCGAATGGCAGTCTTCCGATACGCCCGCCTCAAGGATGTTGACCTCCAGTTGCTCGCCCCAGGTAATGGATCCGGTTTCAGGACAGCTTCGAACCTGAGCGTGGTATTTGCCACTGGGCGAAGGAAGGTCATAAACGATTTTGTCGGGCCCGCAGGCTGCCAGCAGGACAGATGATGCGAGTAGAAGCAGAGCAAACTTCTTCACAGCAATATTCCAGATTGAATCACTTTCACCTGCCTCCGCCAGTAAATGTCCCGACGCATTATCTTGTGTCGACGGAGCTCGCTTCCGAAAATGAGGTTTTTTCTTTGATCGATCAACCGCTCACCCAACTTTGGGTAGGCGCGCCACATCACATGCAATATTGGCGATGATTACTCAGCCAGCTTACACAGGACACAATCTTTCGTAAGTTCACCACTTCCAAAAAAAGCGTCCATAAAACCACAGTCTTCCACCTCATAATCCACTACGATGTCTTGAGGGTCAGCGATGACCTTGACATAGCAATATTCCGTCCACGTATTCTGTTGGTATTGATCGGTAATTTGAAGATATCCTGCGCTCCGGTCATGAGTAGACCCCATGTATTTATTTTCCGAAAAAGTACCCTTATATCGGCTCCAGAAATAAGAAGTGTTCTCCGGATTTTTACGGTCAGGTTCTACAGTTTTAGGCTCACCCATCAGAGGTGCAAGTTTTGCAATGGCCTCATTGACATCTTTACCCTTTACATCCTTTACACTACTCAGCTCTTGACTCGGGATCGAAGTACACCCCACTAACAAAGACAGCAAAACGGCGACCAGTGCATGTTTTATTGCGCCGTTTTTGACAACGCCAGCCGGAGCGAAGCAGGCGGTCGACGGCTCAGCCATTTCATTATTTATGCTAGTCATACACTGTCTCAGTCAAGTTTCATGATGGCGACGATGCGCAAGTGTTCTCAAAAAATCATATCCAACGGGTTTAAGTTTTTCGATAGTACAGGTGTACTATCGGCTTCTTCGTTGGGACGACGAACCGTAATCAGTGTGGGATAGTTTATGTGGCCGTTGCCGGTCATTTAGCGGGGGGCTACTCCAGCAAAAGACGCCGGGCGAGCCCTTCGATATACGCTTCATCCTGGCCGTTGGGATGCGCCTCGAACGCCAAGTGCAGGTACTCGTGCGTCAGGTCGAGACGGTCTTGAAGCGACAGCACGCCACGTACGTAGATCCGGTTGCGTTCGCGATCGACATGGGGATTACCGAAGGCCACCCGGCATACCGCAAACGTGCTGACTTCGTTGTAACCCACCTCCCCTTCGAGCCTTTGACGCCATACCCGGCGCTGTTTTTGCAGCCACTCCTGAGCGTCGGGCAATGCTGTGCAGGACGCGACCGGATTGTCCCAGCGACCAAGACTTGCGCGAGGATAGGCGTGCGACAGGATGGCGTCGTAACGCTGACCTGCATTGGCTTGTTCTACCGCTTGCTGCCAGGACAATTTATCGGCATCCGGTTGCGTCAAGTGATAGGTGACATTCGTGCCCACCAGGATCAGGTCGCTGGTCCATGCGGTTATGCCGCGTGATTCGGCATTCGCCGGGCGCGGCGCTACTCGCTGTCGGTTGCTGCTGTCATCGATGCTCAGACATTCACCCGTGCGGCTGGCGTTTTGCAGCAGATAAGTGCGAATCGCGACGGCCAGCGCCTTGGCTGCTTCGGCGGGTTCTGCTTTGGCCTCGCGTTGCAGCACGCGCGCGACGTACTCTTCGCGGTCGAGCCGGGCGACCAGCTTGTCCTTCACCAGAAAGAGTTCGCCGTCGCTGTGGATGTCCAGTTGATTGCCATTCAAAAACTCGACGCGGTAGTCGCCCAGCAAGGGGCCTGACTCAACGGCGCGGCCCGCCTTGAGCACATGCCCGATCGGGTAACGTGAAAACAGGTCGACTTCCACGCAACGTCCCGGCTCGGCGGGCCAGCCTGCGGGCAGGACTGACGCCAGGGCCTCGCTGTAATTGCGCAAGACTGTCTGACTGGTGCCGCGTCCCTGCGCCCATACCGGTGTGCCATCCACGGTCCAGCCGGCAAAACCACCCTCCCGTTGCGCAGCAGCTTCGTCTGCGAACCAGCTCCAGGTTTTGATCCGCAGAAGACCACCCAGCGCGCCAACGACATTGCTGTCTGCCGCGCCCAGAACCACATCAAGCAGCACCCGTCGTGCCTGATCCTGTGCTGGAAGCGTGCCGAGCGTTTCAAGCAATTGCGCTACGGGGACTTGGGTCTGCGGCTGCAGTGAGGAAGTGCTGAGCAGCCATTGCGGTGCTTTGCGCTCTAGCCAATAGGCCCGCCAGTCAGCCTCGGAGATGCCGAGTCGCTGAGGCTCAAAATACAAGCCACAGGATTTCACCAATGCCTGGTCGCGGCCAATGCTGCCACCGGCCGTGCAGCAATAAACCTCTTCTTTGGACTGCCCTCGGCACTCATAGGCGGACTCGGTGGCGCCGGTGTCCACCAGCCAGGCGTAGACAAACAACTTCCACAGACTGCCCAGTGGGGAATGTAAATCCTCGGGCAGCGGAGCTCGCGAAACAAGCCCGGTACGGTTGAGGGACAACAGCTCGCCCTTCAACGCGACCTGAACCTGATCCTCCTGTGCTGGGGCCAGCGCTGGAAGTAACAACAGCACCAGCCAGAACCAGCGTGAACGCACGTCAGTTGACCTTGATCTGGCCGTATGCAGGTTTCTGCTCAAGGGCCTGATGCTGCGGTGCGTAGACTTGGGTGAAGCGCACTGGCGGCAGATTGAACTGGCCTTTTTGCGAGAAACGCACCAGATGCCGCATGCGCAACTCACCGCTCAAGGCATCCACCGGAATTGCGTAGCCCAGCTGGCCCGGCTCGAAGCGCGCTTTCTCAAGCGCCGCCGCTTCCGTGCCCGCCTTGCCCTGGAGTTTGATACCCCAGGTCGTTTGCTCGATATCAGCGCCGGGCGGCAATGGCACTTCGATCATGCCGTAGCGCAGTGGCTTGGCAGCCTTACTGGTGATGATGACTTCATCCAGATAGAGGCTGTCACTGAACAGTGGTTTACCGTCGACGGCTTCGAGAGTGAACGTGAACGCTTCAGTGCCCGGTACAAGACGGGAAAGACGGCGAGTGACGGTCACTGGCATTGACTCCGCTACAGGCTGTCGGGTCTGGTAGCTGAGCAACGCACGTAGCGGGCGCTCCTGGGCTCCGGCCAATGACAACGATGCAGGTACTGGATTGGCTCCCTCCCATGTCCAGTACATTTCACCGCTGACACCGTAGCGCTTCTTCCAGCCTTCGCCTGGCGCCAGCGCGATGGTCGGCGACGCCTGCTCGATACTGCGCTGCAGCCAGCTCAGCGCCAAGGCACGCTCAAGGGTTGATTGCTGCGGCAGTAGACGCTCCAGCAACGCACGCGCACGTCCTTGATCAAAACCTTTCACCGACAGATTCAAGGCTTCGGCGAATGGCTCGGAGCTGACATCCAGTCGCTGCTGGGCACCCGGCAACTGACGACTGAACGCCTCCGGCATGACCACCTTGTTCTGTCTGGCCAGCGAAGCCGTGATGACCCGCGCGGCTGCGAGGCCTAAAGCAGAGTCCGGGGCGTTCATGACGATGCTGCCCTCATCCATGTCCATCACCTTGGCCTGCACGCCCTCGCCGGCTTTCGCCAAGTCATCCATCAAGCCACCGAGCAACGTATTGACCGGCAATTGCATTTGTCTGGCAAAGGAGAGGATCAGTGCACGTTGCAACAGCGGCGTTTTCCCGGCCTGCTTCGCATAGACAGCCAGCACACGCTGCCAATGGTCTGGCGGCAGCGATAACTCCAGCGCCTTGCTCGCGTGCCAGTCAGCGTAGTAGGCGTAAGCCGTGAGGAACGCGTCCGGCTCACCGCCATGACCCCACCAGGTAAAACTCGCCGAAGGCCCTGCCAGATGCACCAGCCGTAAACGGCTGTTTTGCATGATCAGGCGCAAGCGGTCTCTGATTTGCGGATCAGATGACAGCATCGGATACGCCATGCCCAGTGGCAGCAAACGGCTGGCTGTCTGCTCGACACCGCCATAGGGGTAGCTCAGCAGATCATCCAGTGCCGAGCGAAACAACGCTTGCGGGCTGTCATCCAGGCGCAGTCGAACGGCGGTCGCGTCGGCTGGCAAGGTCAGCGGCGTATCGCCACTGACCGCGTCCAGACTCTGGCTCTGCGTGACCTGCCAGCCCTCACCGGTGGAAGCCAGGCTCACAGCCAGTGCGTCAGCGACTTTACCGTCCTGGACCAGCTCGGCCTTCCACTCGCCACTCGCCAGCGGGAATGCAGGCAATGCGATGTAGTTGATGCCTTTGTTCAGGGTCACCGGTATGCGTTGCTCGGCTCCAGCGTAGTGGGTCACAAGTTCTGACTTGACCGGCTGGTCGGCCTGGCTGAACGCGAACACGCCGAGCTCCGGTTTATCTCCGGCACGGAACCGGGTTGGCCCGCTCCATTTCAGGTACAACGGTTTTTCTGAACGCACGAACTGCTTTTTCTGACCAACCTGTCCTGTTTGATCGATGGCCCGGGCAGTGATGCGCCAGCGAGTCAGCGAGTCCGGCATTTTGAAGGTGAAGCGCACTTTACCGTTGGCATCGGTCACCAGTTCAGGCTCCCACGCGGCGGTATCGACGTCTTCACGACGTGGCCGCTCCAGCACTTTTACGCTGCGATCACTGCGATTGGCTTTGCCCGGAGCTGACGGGCTGCCAGGCAACGCGACGTCGTAGCTGATGAAGGACAAACTGGCACTGGTGCGCACGTTGTTGCGGCGCGGGTGGTGGAAGAACTGGTCGATGGCAGGCGCAATTTCCGGCTGCAGCGCATAGATCATTTCGTCCACCACGCTGACCGTCAGGTGCGCGGGAATCGGTTTGCCTGCGAACTGAGTCGTCAGGTCCACCGACACGATGTCGCCCGGTCGATAAGCATCTTTGTCGGTGGCAATCGCCACGTCGATCTGCGGTGCAACGACCTTGATCCCGGCGTTCTGGAAGCTGTACTGCCCGCCTTTGGTGTACAGCACCGAGAAGGTCAGGTTCGGTGCGAAATTGTCCTTCACGGCAATGCGTGCGCGGTACTGGGTGTCGTTGAGTTTTTCCAGCTTCAACCAGTCGCCACCCTTGGACAGCAACGCCGTGGCTTCGACCTTGTCCCGCTCCAGAGACAGCAAGGCATCGCTGACGGGCTCAGGGAAGGTGATCAGCGCCGAGGCTTCGTCGCCGACTGTGTACTCGGATTTGTCGAAAATGACTTCGACGGTACCCGCTACCGCCTTGACGCCGGCACCCGTTACCGAGTGCCCCGTGGCACCCAGCAAATGACCGTTTTCATCCATCAACGTCAGGTTGTAAGTGCCCGGTTGCTGAAAGGTCACACCGAAACCCTGGTCCGCCGCGACGAGCTTGTCGCCGCCACTGGTCTGGTCCTCCAGACGCACCCATTTATAGCTGGCAGGCGTGGAGGCTTTGCTTTGCTCGCTGCCGCCTTCACTGGAATAGCTGAAGGCAACTTTCTCACCGACGGCACTGAACCGTTGCGGGGCTTTAATGCGGAAGCTGGCGGCGCCTCGGTCAATCAGGATTTCTTTCGTGGTCCTGACACGATACGCCGCACCGTCACTGGCAAACACAGTGAGCATGTAACGACTGGGTCTGAAGGCAGGTGGCAGGTCGATTGTCGCGTTGCCTTTCGCGTCAGTGGTGAGTTCGGCGCTTTTCAATTCCATCGGGAATTGCCCGAGGTATTGCAGTTCATTGTCCACGGTCGACAGCTGCTGAGCGCGTAGGCTCAAGGTCAGTTTTGCATTCGCCACCGGTTTGCCGTCCGGATAGAGCAAGGTCAGGTTGCCTTTCACCGGCTCGTTGATGCTGTAGTCCTGCTTGGCCAGGTTCAGGGAAATCTCAAAGTGCGGCTTGATGTACTCTGCCACGCGAAATGCGCTGCTGTAGGCCTGATCCCTGTAGCTGAAACGCACTTCGTAGCCACCCGCGACTGCATTATCCGGAAGCTGGAAACGGCCTTGAGCGCCCGCCTTCGAATCGAGCTTCAGGGCCAGTGACTGCAGCGCCGTACCGGTTGCATCCAAGATGGTCACATCAACGTCGGCAGCGACGGGCGCAACGGAATCGCGAGCATTTTTGAACTCACGGCCAACGATCTTCAGCGATACCCAATCGCCGGGGCGATATAACGGCCGGTCAGTGAATGCGAAGAGTTTGGTGTCGTAGATCTCGCTGTCGTAATAGAAATTCTCCGCGACGAAAACACCGCCTTCCTGGTCTTCACCTATCACGAATGAACGTTCGGGGCTGACGTGTTTCAGCCTGAGCAAACCCTGCGCGTCAGTCGCGCCGCTGCTCATGACGCCCAGGCCGTCGGTCCAGAGCACGTTGACCTTGTCGGCCGGGTTGCCTTCGTTTTTGCGGGCGGCCCACACGAGAAGCTCATCACCGGCAACCTTGCTCACTGCAACGGTATTAGAAACGAACACCATGGTCGTGGCGCGGTACTTGCCGATCAGCGCCTCCACGAGATACAGGCCGGGCTTCAACTTGCCCAGAGGGATGTAGACGTTACCGGGCACGACTTTGATGAACTTGCTTGACGAGCCGTTCAGGTCAACCCCAGCCGGCGGCTGGATTGGTTTTGCCTCCCAGATCGGGTAGCGGAACTGACTGACCACCGGCAAACCGGGTATCAGTGCAAACTGCGCTTGCGCCTCATAAGGTGTAGGCGCAGACATCGCGTTACCCATCTTCAGTTCAGGCACTTCTTCTGTGACCTGCTTGCGGGACTCATAGGAAAACGCCCGCTGCATGACGCGCCGGGACTGGCGATACCAGCTGTCCCAGAGATACGAGAGGGTGTTGGACAGCCCTTCACCCCTGAACTGCCCCTCACTGACTACGCGATGCAGATTTTTCTGGCGCTTGAGGAAGTCCATGGGTTTGTCGATGCGATACACACGGATATCCGCGCCGCCGTAAGGCTGCATGCGGAACCGGCGATAATCACGGCCCGGGGCCTCAAGACGTACCGCGGCCTGCTCATCGCTGGAAAAGCTGCTGTCCGCCAGCAGGAAAAAGCTTTCTCCCGGCACTGCGCTATAGCCGCTTGGCTCGACGCTGTCATCGGCGTTGACGCTGGAAAGAGGCAGCAAAAGAGCCAGCGACAATGAAATCAGAGAGCAAATACGCGGCATGCGGGCACCGATCATTGGGAGAGAAAGTTGAGTCGATAGACGCCGATAAAATTCGGGTTGGCAGCGTCGGGTATCCATCGGGTGTCCTTCCATGTCATGAGTTGCTGCAGGCTTGCCGAGCGCATGCCGTTGTCAGTGGGTGTCGTGGTGCCGGTGTGATAGGCGATGTAGCGGCCCATCCAGATCATCAGGTGCTGATCGTCGCCCTGATCGAAAAACATCAGGTCGCCCGGTCGGGCCTGAGCCATGTCGCGTCCGACCAGATGACTGTTGAACTGAATCAGTTTGATCGCATTCACATAGGGCCCGGTTTTCCCGTCGCCCTGCTGCCACTGCTGTGCGAGTCCTCGCTGAGCGTCGCTCAGTTGCATCTCGGGCGGCAGGTATCGGTTGGACAAACCATTGCTGCGCAGCCACTTATCGTCATGAACCTTCAGCGCTTCATTACTGGCAAAGCGCACCAGACCAGCGCAATCCTGCTGATACCAGCGCGGGCTGGGGCCCTGGGCCAATTGCTCTTGAGCAATCCTTACAAACCAGGCACGGAATACCTGAGATTGCTGCGCGTCGAGCGCTGGCACCGCACTGGCAAACGCAGGGCCGCCGAGCAGTATCGCCAACAGCGCAAGGCCCCGACCCAGAGCAATCACAGCGGCTTCCACTCCAGTGGCATCCACTGCCACAGGCCATCGGGTTCAGCGCCTTTTGGCAATGTCAGCGCGTACTTGCCGTAACCACCGAGCCTCTTCAGTTTCGGGATCAGATGAGTCTGCGCGGCGTTGTAAAAAACCGGCTCCATGTCCTTGGGCAAACTGCCCAGGGTTTCCTGCTGCAGGAGTTGCGCAATGGCCCCAGGGTTGAAATAGACCGGAACCAGTTGATCGCCTGGAAGCACGTCAGCCAGCGGCGGGAAACGTTTGTCGAGGGTGCCGACAGCTTTGTCCACGAGCTGATCATCAAGGGAAAACAGTAATGTCGAACCGTGACGCGCCAGGCTGACCTTCATGAACGCATTGCCGCTGACAGCGTCAGGATTTTCCGCGTCTCTGGCCAGATACGGACCAAAACGGGTGCTGACTTGTCGCTGCCATTGATGGCTGTCGCCCTGCTGCTTCTCGACCACCGGGAACACATGACCTTCGGTGTTTGCTTCGTAGGCGCCGACCATGGAACCGAACAGCTTGCCCAGATCGCCGTCAAGGCTGGCGCTGTTTTTGTCGGTCAGATTGGCCACCAGCAACGGCGTGTACAACCGTGAATCGGCGTACCAGCAAAGACCCGCTGCATCAGAGATGTACGCAGTGAGCGCTTGGGCAACCGGCTCCTCTGCGCCGAGCTTCACCAGCAATGGCTTTTGTTGCGCGGCCGCAAGGGGCAGGGCCACACACGCGCTGGCCCCTATGGGCATCGCTTGCCAGATCGGTTTGAAATCAAAACCTGGCTGATTTTCGGTTTCGTTCATCGCCAGAAAGCTGTGCCAGCCCTTCTCGTCCATTTCAAAACGCAGACCGGCGAAGTTCGGAATGAAGCGCTGATACCCCATGGCCAGAACACTGGCATTGATCGACAGACGTTGCTTCACCTGCGGCGCGCGCGGCTGCAAACCGAATGCTTCGGTAAACAGTTTTTCGCCACTGAGTAATGCAGCGAGGGCTTCGGGCGAAATGCTGCCGGACTCCAGAGCAGACTGTTCGGCTGCCTGCCCCTGAGGCTGACCCACGCTGGACGGCGCTTGTCCATACAGAGTCCAATCGCGCCCCGCAATCTTGTTGGGGTTTGACACCACCACCAGCTTGTCGCCATAGGAGGCGAACGCCAGCGACTTGCTGGCGTTGTAATTCAGAAGATAAAGCGGCACTTCATCGGAGCCGATCTTCACGACACCAATTTCGCTCAATTGCGGGTCATAGAGCACTTTGAGTAGTTGCTCCAGCATCTTGGCCATGCCGCCACGATCCATGACCATGAGAAAGTCTTTGAGTCGCCCGTCCTTGCCACGCCACAGTGCGATGTCCGCAGGCTGATCAAGGAGTTGTTCAATCAGGGTGTCCTGTAATGTCAGGTCGTACTCGTAAATGATTCTGCGCAGGCTGCCGATCAACCCGAGGCGGTCAGCATGGGTTTCGTAATAGAAAACGAAATCTTCGGTCAGTGTGTCCTTGAGGAACGGCACCGCCAGCAGATCCTTGGGCAACTGGCTCAAGGACGTGGTTTCCAGCAGGCCATCCGGACGGCTCAAACGCAGTCTGTCGCTGGCAATTTCGGCCATTGGCGCCTTGGGTTTGTGCATGAACCAGCCCATTGCACCGGCCACACCGGCGACCACACACAGCCCGCCCAACAGCAACGGCCAACGTCGGGCAGGTTTAACGACGGGCGTGCCGGTTGGCTCGGAAGTCGCTGAAGTCGAGTTATCGCTCATGTTCACAAAACCCAATTCATCCGTGGGAGGGGATGATCAATAGTTGAATGTCTTGACCAAGAGCAGGTCACCAATGCCCCGCAAAGGCACGATGAATGTCTCGCGTTTTTCATTGACAGTGTTTTCGTTGAGCACCAGGTTTATCTGCGAAGTAATCACTTCTTTTTCGTTACTGGCTTCATTGAAGTTATAACCGCCGCCACTGCTGTAGTTACCCCAGTAATTCACGTAAATCAGATAGGTGCCCTGCAGCGGCGCAGTCATGGTGAACATTTCGGGGCCAGGTCCATCCACACTGTCGGTATCCAGACCGCCGCCGTTGGTCAGCACTGGATGGGCGAAGAACGCGTGTTGGCCGTCGGGTGTAACGATGTGCAGATCGAGCTCCGCTTTTGGATCATCCCATCCCAGCACGACACGAATACGTGCTGGCGTGCGCTGGTTGTTGGCTTCGTAAAACTGCACGCGTTTGAGGGATTTGCCTTCGGCGCTGCGCACCTCGACACTGTTGGAGCCCGCACCAAAGGCGTATGGCCGGGCAAAGCGCCCCTGCTCATCCGTATAGAGGTTCAACGGGTTGCCATTGACCGCGAGAACGTTGGGGCCGCGTTGTTTGCCAAGGGCCTTGATCTGGCCCTCGATCATGGTGCGACTGCGCTGTCCGCCGCGGTCGATGGGAGGTGTGGGATACGCGACTCGTGGGGCTTCACTTCGATCCAGAAGGCCGTTGTAACGCCAGCCGCCCACAGGTTCTGAAAGTGCTGACGAAGGCTCGGCCAGAACCGCCGTTGCCGAGCTAAACGTGATTGCCAGCGCCATCAAACAACACGTTGGCGCGCCTCCAAACAGCTTGTCACTGGTCCAGCGCATGAAGGCACCCTGTTTATTATGGGAATTAAACGCTAAGTCCATACCGCGCAACGTCAGCTCTGCTGAGCAGTGGGGCACGGGAATGTCGAATAGAACTTGTTGGTGCTCGCACGTTCATGACCAGAAGTCGCAGGAGCAATTGCCAGGCATTATTCTTGGAGGCCAGTCCGGCTTTCAATAGCACACATGTACTATGTTTTATCGGTCTGAGTCACTTCACGATATGCCCGTGCACCTGGCTCAATAGAGCAATGACCATTAGCGCTATTAGCAAGGCGGCTTTGATTGCCAGGCTCACGTTATCGCGCTGTCGACTGCGTCATTGCACAGATAAATACCCGGCTCAGGAAAACCTGACAACCTGCGCGATTTCGTTAACAGAGTGCTCGCCCCCGTATTCGGGAAGTTCTAAGTGCCAGCAACCTGGGCTGACTGCTTCCAATACATCGCCACTCGAGGTTTGTTAAATGCTCCGCTCTTTCTCGTATCTATTCCTGCTTGGCTCGATTATTTCTGCCACCGCCGTGGGCCAAACGCGATGCCCAATCGGAGTCCAGGCGGGAAACATCCAATGCATACCGGATGATCCTCAGGCAGAAGTGAACGCCGCTCCCAGGCCAACAGGTGAATGGATCAAAACCTGGGGGGCGATCGCCAGTTCGGAAAACGGTGATATCGGCAGCAGTACCGGGAAATTTTCAAAAAAAGACGCCGAAGCTGAAGCAATAAAGATCTGTGCGGACTTTGGGAATTCGGACTGCAAGGTCAACATGACATATAAAAATCAATGTGTGGCCGTGGTTCAGGCTGCGAAAGGTCGTACAGGCGGGAAGATCATCACCGCTGAAACTGCGGACATTGCAAAACGAACTGCACTGCGAAAATGCCAAGATGACTCCGGGGCGCAATGTTTCGTCAGGGGCACCGATTGCACCGAGCCGTTCTTCAGGAAGTTCTGACGCGTCGCTTATTTACTGCTGACAGTTGAGACCTGTTTCAACTACCGAAATACCAACTCTTCGACATCCGTGTGCATCCCGAACCCACCGCCTTCGCTTCTCTGATGATATTTCGAGTGTCGACCTGGAGATTGACCGTGCAGTAGTGATTCACGCGTTTATAGGCGTAGGTGTGCACAATGACGGGCCGACCTGAGTCGACATCCTGGTACGAACCTGTTTGCTCCGGCACATCTTCGTAATAAGCCAGCGCTTCCCATTGGTATAACCCCCCGCCACTGCCCGGAATGGAGTCGGCAATGATGCTGGGCACAGGTGTTGGCTCATACACGGGATTGCCCATGGTTGAGAACAGAAACCCTTTTGCTTCATTGACGTCTTTGCCTTTGAGCTGGTTTATCATTTCGTGTTCGGGATGAAGGCTAACGCAACCCGAAACGGACATAAACATCAGCGCCATTACTGTCATCTTGAACATTATTTCAATCCAGGCCTTAGAAAAAATTCAGCACACAGAGACTAGTCAGTGATTCGCTCAATCATCGGGAGTCATGCAGGATGCATACAACTTAATGCGGCAGCCTGATGTTCTTTTGAGCATGGTCACCTATAAGACCAGAGCCCCTCAATAGCACATGTGTACTATTGCCCACGTCACTGAGCCGACGTTAACGTCAACGCCAGTCAGTCGCCACCGATGCGGCCGCTGACTCAACTATTTCTGAACAGGCCTCGCAATGCGTCCCACACAAGCGGTGTTGGTTAATTGCACATTTAGCAAAATATTTACCTGCCGAGCACGATGCCTTGCATAAACTTTCTCACTAATAAACAGGCGTAATATCATGATCCCCAATGGAACTCTGGCTCGGGCGCTCAGCACAGTTACCGCGGTACTTTTATTACAAGGCTGCGGAATGATCGCGTCGAAAACGGTCAGCGATAGCGGCCTGCAGGAAAAGGCAGCCGTCACACTTAATACCACGCCTGAGAAAGTGCGAATTTTTGACAAGCGCGCCGAGATCGATTCTGTGAAATTTAAAGCACAGACAAACAAGGGGGTTTACAACTGCTACTACACAACTCTCGTCGCCCTTGATTCGGACACGCTGTGTTCTGGCCCTGTCGAGGGTTCTGCACAGCAGACCGGCAACCAAGCTCCGGCACCGGCCTCCGCACCCGCAAACTGTAATGCATTGTTGAAAGCTGCCGGACGTTGCTGAAATGAGTACGCTATCGACTCACGCCCTTTTGCTGTTCAGCGCCAGTATATGTGGCGTAGCGCTGAGCGGCTGCGTACCGGCGACATCGTCGCCCTACGCTGGTTACTCGCCGTACGGCACTACTCAGGCAGTTCCAGCGCAGCCTGCCTCCAGGTTTGCTCAAAATAACGCAAAAGATGAAATGCTTGCGCAGTTCAAAAGCGCAGGCGAAGCGATCGTTGTCGTACCCAGCCCAAGCCTGGATAGCCTGCACACTGACTTTCAGAACAGTGACTCGATCGCCAATTTCCTGAGGATGCGCTCGGGCACCACCGAGTGGACGAATACTTCGCGTCCCTCTTCTACATTCAAGGTGGGGTACGACACCAAAAATCGCGGCGACGAGAACGACCCTAAACACGCTTACTTCCAGGTGGTTTTCGGGCGGACGATGTACATGATTTATCTGGTCGATCCTGGCCATTACTCGATTAGCGGTGTGAGCTACAACTTGCCACGAACGCGTGGTTTCGAAACCCCCGGTGGACGTAATATCAGCCCATCGTCCCTAGGCCATGCGATGCTCAAATCCTTCACGATAGATGAGTTCGAGCACGGCAAAAAATGGCAGGACGCAACCTACCGCAATGAGACAGTTCAGGAGGATTACTGCACCTCAAGGCGCGTGGTCAACAATGAATGCACCAGTTGGGGGAAGTCATCCTATGACGTCAAGCAACAGACCTCCGAGGCTGGCTGGGTACCCAGCATTCAGCAGAACACCCTTGAAGCCCGCTCGGTAAAGGTCGAGCTGAACAAGGAGTTTGCCGCCTTTGATATCGCTGCTGGCGAAGTCATTCTGATCGACGGTTTCTTCGCAGAACCACCCGCCGCAACGTTCAAGGACAAAAGCTGCAAGCAGGCGGATCAGGAGCAGATGCGCTGCGAGCTTAAACAAGTCTCCCTGGTACAAATGCTTGGGGAACTAGAAGAGGTCAGGAAAGCCGACAACCCTGCGGATTGGGGCATGCCTAAACTGGCGCAAACGCTGAAAGCGCTTACTTATCGCCCAATCCAGATTAAGGCACGTGAAGTCCAGGGCGATTCGGCGTGGGGCCCGACGTACGCTTTGAAGGCCGAGTAGAGATGCGACATTAAGCGCCGTCACAGGCTCAACTGACGTGACGATGTTGGTTCGATCGTGACAATTGAACGCGATAGTTCGAATGGCGTTATCACCGCACCTTTTCTTGCGACCTGCACTTCGATAGGTGTCAAAGACCGGGATAAGAGATGAAAAGATCGCGCCTCTCGCCTGCTCGTCATTTTTGATAATAAGTATGCAGGTCGTAGCACAGACCCGCTGCCCGATGGGCGCTATTGCGGGATCAGATGCGGAGGGCGAGTCGGGCGGTGCCGTCGGCAAGTTTTATGAACGCGAGGCGCGAGATCAGCGATGCGTCTATGCGCCAAAGGCGAAGCGAAAGATTGCAAAGTAGATTTTGTATTCTTCAATCAATGTGCCGCCAGGATTTCGTCAAAAACAATCAGCTATATCTAGGGGGCGGAAAGCGTGGAGATTGCAATTGATCTAGCAACGAAAGACTGCGAGATGAATGGGGGCGCCCCATGCAGCGTTATTTATTCAGCTTGTACTGACCCGGTTTTCAGAAAATATTAGTCGACACCCGGGCAAGCTGTTCTATGCTCAGAGACTGTTGCACTCGGAATTAAGGGCCCGGCCTTGCCGAATATACCCCGCGCCACAGCCTCCCAGGCAACCTAGTCCCCTCCCGTCCCCTTCCCAGGGAAACCGCACACAAATTTTCGTTTGAAAAGTTCCCTTACCAGTGCAACTTTGCGACGAAACCATACTCTGACTGCGTATCACTTTTGATACAGATCATGTCCTCGTATGTATGATGCTCCCTTGGATTACGGAGACAGACGAATGTCGTGCAGAATTATCGTGGCTGACGACCACCCGCTGTTTCGTGAAGGTATGTTTCGGACCATCGAGCGACTGCTGCCCGGGTCGATCATTGAGCAAGCCAGCAATCTCGATGAAGTGCTGGCATTGGCTCGGTCCGGCGCGGAAGTTGATACGTTGTTTCTGGATCTGCATTTCCCCGGTTTGAGTTCGATGCAGGCCATCGCCGAACTCCGCGCGGAATTTAAACGCACGTCAATCATAGTGGTGTCCATGGTCGATGATCTGGAGACCATCTCCCTCGTCATGGCGCATGGCGCGGACGGGTTTATCGGCAAGAACATCGATCCCCAGGAAATTGCCGAGTCCATCCTTGCTATTCGTGAAGGTGAGATTGTCGTCAAATACAAACCCGGCGGCTCGATCCTTAACGATGCAGACGTGAAGATTCTCAGTCACCTGACAGCTCGCCAGAAGCAGGTACTGAGTCTGGTGGCCTCTGGAAAAACCAACAAGGAAATCGCCAAGGAACTGGGTGTCTCACCCTTTACCGTGCGCATCCATGTATCCAGTCTGCTCAAGGTACTGGGTGTTCCCACACGCTCAGCCGCGGCAGCTCAGTTTTCCAGCCTGGTCGTCAAGTAACGCAGGGCTGACGCCATGTCGGTCTTAACGTTTCAGACGACCAATGCCCCGTCTTGTTTATGCAAGGGCAATTAAAAACATACGGACCTCCCCTTCAGCGGAGGACAGAAGAGTCCGGTGTTATAACCGTATTATTTGATCCGGCCTGGCAATCTTTCGGCTAATTCCAGGATAAGGCGCAACGATGTCAATGATATCGATACTCACCAAATGCAAAGACCTGGAGATGATTCAGGCTCTATTGCGCATGGCGGTGATTGCCACTTCCGCGTTATACACGCTCATCGCCTATGCAATGGACGATATGACGGATACGCGGATGTGGGTGATTCTCGCTTATTGCTTCGCCTTCGGTATCGTTAACACGGGGCTGATCATACGCATCGCGCAAAAACCTGGCGCTTCAACTCCGCGGAGGATGTTTGCTCTGGTAGTGGACAATATGGCCGGGATTGTCACGATTACCGTCGGGGGCGAAGCGATGCTGCCTGTATATTCGGTGATGTTGAGCATGACGGTAGGCTACGGCATGCGCTACGGGCGTACGTACCTGCTGCTGGCCACCGGATTTGCCCTGGCCTCCCTGGCGCTGATCATCCAGCTCACACCTTTCCTGCAGCAGCACCCCGCCGTCGCGGTGATGATGATTCTGACGATGCTGGTGCTGCCGTTATTCGTTTATTTCCTGCTCTCGCGTCTGCATATCGCGCTTGAGGAAACCCAGGCCGCGAATGAAGCCAAATCGCGCTTCCTGGCACAGGCCAGTCATGACCTGCGTCAGCCGATTCACTCCATCAGCTTGTTCACCGCCTGCCTGCGTGACGGGCAATTGGGCAATGATGAGCGGCGACTGGTCGACAATATTGACCGGGCCTTGAGCGCCGTTGAGCAACTCTTCCGCTCGTTGCTGGATATCTACACCCTCAATCAGGGCGATATGAAGCCACATCTGGAAACCATTGATGTCGATGCGCTACTGAGCAATCTGGTAAGTCAGAACAGTGAAGGCGCCAACTGGGCAGGGGTTGAAGTCCGGCTGCGGCCGTGCCGCCAACATGTACGATGTGACGCCGCGCTATTGCGCACTCTGGTGCAGAATCTGCTTTCAAACGCTTTCAAATATGCGCCAGACAAACCTGTGCTGATTGGCTGCCGACAGCGTAACGGCAAGCTGAGCATTGGCGTTTATGACCTGGGCCGCGGGATATCGGAGGAACACCTGCCGCACTTGTGCAATGAGTTTTATCGGGTTCGCGAGAAACGCGATCAAGACATCGAGGGCGTTGGCCTGGGATTGAGCATTGTCAGCCGTATAGCCCGGCTACTGAAACTTCAGCTCAGCATCAAGTCACGCCCGGACCGCGGCACAGCCGTTATCATTAATGGTCTGCCCATCGTGCCCGCCAATGTAGTGGCTCCAGCGCCTGATATCGACTGGAACAAACGCTTGCTCGGGGGCTTGCGTGTGCTGCTGATCGAAGATAATCACAACGTTCTGCAGGCGACCGCGATGTTGCTGCGAAAATGGGGCTGCGATGTGCAGACAGCCTCAGCAATCCCTCAAACCCGTGTGGATTGCGACCTTGTCGTCACCGACTTCGATCTTGATCGCACCGCGACCGGCGCCGACAGCATCGCTTATCTGCGCGAACTGCACGGCCGCCGGATACCCGCCATCGTGATTACCGGTCATGAGTTACAGCATGTCCAGCAGTCACTCAATGATCCGGATATCCCGATACTGTCCAAGCCGGTGCGTCCCGCTGAACTTCGCTCTTTACTGCTGAGCTTCAAAATGAACCAGATACAAGACGTGGGTTTCGCGACGCCTGCATTGAGTTAATGCATCGCGGTGTCACGCCGCAAATATCCGCTCGGTAACGCAGTGGCGGGTATGACTCATGGGGCCCACGGGTAAAACCGATCAGCACTTTCGTGAGACGTCGTAATTACCAGCGCCATACGCTGAATTCATCACACCGTTCAACATGACTTCAAGTTCGGCGGCATTCCGTTGCGAGGAATTATTGTCTGACTTGTTCTGAGCCGCCGCGCCCGCAGCCATGCGGGGCAGCGTCATGCACGCTGCTGACACGTTCAAAAGCAGCCGCCGAGACTTTCAGTTTCCCGCCCAGGAAAGAACGCCCCCTCCAGTAGTGTTTACTGTGAACTTCAAACCTGTTGTCAATCAAGATTCCTAAGACGGTGCAAACTTGTAACGGCGATGACTGCCACCGACTAATGAGATGAACCTAACACTTCCCGCAAAAGGCAAACATAGTACAGGTGTACTATTTCAAATATCGGCCATTGAATTACTTTATGCATTCAGAAAACTTCCAAGTGAAAGAGCATGGCAACGTCCCCTTTAACTGCGGGACACCGCAGCACTGTGATTGCCATAAGCACAGTTTGCACGAGCCTGGGCCGAGCAGACTTCCGTATTCTCAAGACATGGACATCCAATGCTTATTGATACCACCCGCGAACGGGCACCTGTCGCGACAGACCCGGCCAATGGAGCGGCTCTACCATTAAAGCCGTCGCATCCGCACAGCATCTTTCATTACATCAGTGAGGTGTATGCCGCTGGCAATCATCAACCTGATCTCGTCCAGGAGTGCGCAGCATGATCAGGTTGTTGAGCCTTCGTCTTCTGCAGGCCTTGATGGTCATATTGCTGGTCGCGGCACTGACTTTTTTGTCGATAATTGCTCAGAGCAATGCAAGTTTGCCGCCTGATCAGTCAGTCATGTTGCTTTATTTCGGCCGGATAGGTGAACTGCTGACCTTTGAGCTCGGCAATTCGTTGGTCTCGGGTAAACCCGTCCTGGATACGGTTATCCATGGCTTGGGTCGTTCAATTCCCCTGGCCATCGGTGCATTGATACTTTCCCTGTTGATCGGGATACCGCTAGGGATCACTGCGGGCTTGCGTGCGGGTGGATGGGTGGATCGCGCACTGCTGATCATGTCCACAGCGATACGCGCAATTCCGCAATTTGTCCTTGGCGCCATTCTTATATTGATCTTCGCAGTAGCGCTGGCTGTACTTCCACCTCACGGGCACACCACATTCGCTCACTCGATCCTTCCAACTGTCACCCTCGCTTTAGGTTTGGCAGCGGTGTCTTCAAGCGTCGTGCGAGATGCCACATTAGCCGTTACTTCAGCGCCCCATTACGCGTCCGGACGACTTGAAGGACTCAGCGCCTTCTCAATATTCCGGCAGCACGGCTGGCGCGACATAAGGGGCCCCTTGATGACCGGGCTCAGCGCCCAACTCGTGTATCTGATGGAGGGCATCATTGTCGTCGAGACGGTTTTTGCCTGGCCTGGCATCGGCCTGGAACTGGTGCGCGCAATTGTCGATCGCGACTCACGAATGATGCAGGGCACCGCATTGGCTATCGGGCTGATGTTCGTGCTCCTCAAAACCATTGTTGACCTGGCAAACCACTCCATCGATTCTCGCCGGAGAAACTCATGAACCACGAAGCCGCTATTCAGAACCACTCTCCAGCCATGCATGCCCTGCCCCGCATCATCGGATTCTCCCTTCTCGCATCGCTGATACTGTTTGCCGTGCTGGTGCCTTTGATCTGGGGCTTGGACAGTGGGGAACAGGACCGCGCAGCGCTCCTGTCAGGTCCCACCCATGGACATCCTCTGGGCACAGACGAACTGGGGCGCGACATGCTTGCGCGGTTGGCCGCCGCTGTAGGCCTGTCACTCGGGTTTGCGGCATTTAGTGTCATCACCGCTGCAATACCCGGAATACTGCTGGGCATGCTTGCCGGCTGGACAGGCGGTGTTATTGATAAATGTTTCAGCCTGTTATCCGAGGTGTTTCTCGTCCTGCCCGGATTACTGTTGGTGTTACTGATTGTCGCGATGTCGCCGGGAAATCTTCTGGCGATATACGGTGCTGTCGTACTGGTGTTATGGACTGAATACTTCCGCATGACACGCGCGCTTACACGCACAGTGCTGGCTTCGCCTGATGTTTCAGACAGCCGCCTGCAGGGGCGCGGTCCACTCTACGTGATTCGCCGACATGTATGGCCTGAACTGTCATCAAGACTCCTGAGCACCTCCGCGCTTGGTGCTGCCTCAGCCATCCTGGTTTTAGCAACACTGGCCTATCTGGGCGCAGGAGTGAATCCGCCGACCGCTGAACCTGGACTCATGATCACGCAGCTGATGCCGTATTACTCCGCCGCACCTTTGAGCTTCGCACTGCCAATAGTCGTGATCTTCCTGACTGTATTTTCACTGTTGATGATTGGCAGCAGACGCAGGCCATGACCCTCTGTTGAAAAGACATGCTTTTGAAACCGGTACGCGTTCTCAAGCCAAGGGCATGCAATGTTCACTAAAATCATTTCTCTGATTCTCGCTCTGGCAGCGCTTGCGGCAGGGCCGGCGGCATTGGCACATAACGACAGCGCCGCACCCGCCGGGCCTGCGCCCATCGCGAGGGATACTGCCACGGGAGCGGCGCTAACGTTAAAACCGCCGCGCCCGGACAGCATCATGTATTACATCAGCACGGTTGACGGCAACGGCGACTTGTCATACCCCGACGATCAACGGCAGCCATTCCATTTGCCGACACGACCGGCAAGCTCACTTATTACCTTGAGCGCGCTGATAGCCGCCGCTTGCTGAGCACTTTCAGTTAACGAGGGTGCTAGCCAATGACGGGTAGCAGCCTGTGGATGTAGGCAGCAAGGCGTGATCTCCATACCCCGGCCTCCTGTCAGCGTGAGGTCAGGCGTTCATACCTCCACTTTTTGATATCCCGTCAGTTCCATTCGCGGTATTTACGTGTCACCTGTACCGGCTAATACGAATCCCGTTTAGGTTGAACCTCTGTTGCTTAGAGGACTCCCAAACCTAAATCCAGGAGAATCGTATGACCCAGACAGCTTTGGTTGTGGGCGCCAGCGGCATCGTTGGCAGCGCCATCACGCAGTTACTGATCGACAACAACTGGCAGGTCGCCGCGTTGTCGAGGCACCCCTCGCAAGCGCAAGGCGTCATCCCTGTCGCGGCAGACCTTCAGGATCCTGCTTCGCTGGAACATGCGCTGGCGGATTTGAAACCTACTCACGTGTTCATTACCACATGGTCACGGCAAGCCACGGAAGCCGAGAACATTCGCGTTAATGCCGCCATGGTACGCAACGTACTCGCCGCCATTCGCCCGGCCGGGAGCGTTGAGCACGTAGCATTGGTTACCGGGCTGAAACACTACCTCGGCCCATTCGAAGCGTATGGTAAAGGTAGCCTTCCGCAAACACCGTTCCGCGAGGAACAGGGTCGGCTGAATGTCGAAAATTTCTATTATGCCCAAGAAGACGAACTCTTCGCCGCGGCTGAGAGGGACGGCTTCACCTGGAGCGTCCATCGTCCGCACACCGTCACCGGGGTTGCCGTAGGCAACGCGATGAACATGGCAACCACGCTCGCCGTCTATGCCTCGATTTGCAAAAAAACCAATCGCCCTTTTGTGTTTCCTGGATCAAGGGTGCAGTGGGACAGCCTCACCGATATGACGGATGCGCGACAGTTGGCGAAACAACAACTGTGGGCGGCCACCACGCCAGCTGCAGCCAACCAGGCATTCAACATCACTAATGGCGATGTGTTTCGCTGGAAATGGATGTGGAGTCGGATCGCCGAATACTTCGACTTGCCCGCTGCCGACTATCCCGCTTCACTTTCTCCCCTTGAGGAGCAAATGGCTGACGACCAGGCCGTATGGACGCAAATAGTCGCGGAGCATGGCCTGAAAGAATCCGATATTGGTCGCCTGATATCCCCGTGGCATACCGATGCAGACCTCGGTCGACCCATCGAAGTCGTAACGGATATGTCGAAAAGCCGTGCAATGGGCTTCACTGCGTACCAAGCAAGTGACCAAGCATTTTTCGATGTATTCGACAAATTACGGGAGATGCGCTTGATACCCTAGGTCGTTCAAAACCATATGCTCATGGCGCGCAGCGTTTCTCCGGTGATGTCTGAACGCGTAAAGGTCTTTGAATGCTTAAAGCAACTCGAACAGCCATGCTAAGGGGCGCAAAGTGCGCCAAGGCCGCCGTGGTATAGCGCGGTGTGACTGCCTTACGGGGGATGGTTTCCAACACACGCAGACAAGCTCACCGGGGTGGGCTTGCTTGTCGGGGACAATTTGAAAAAATTGTCCCGCTATGGATCCCTGAACCTTCAATAAGCAGGTTCATCGCCGAACACTTCCCTGAAAGAGCGTGCATTGTTGCCCAACGCAGCGCGGTTCAAGGTCGGCTTACTTTGTGGGCGCCGCGCGGGTGTAGGATTCCGAGGCAGATAGTCGAAGATGCGGCTGCCGACTTTGCTCGATTGCCTGCAAGGGCAGCGTTATAGCGACGTGCACTGCAAGCACTGGTCATTCTAGTGCGTACTCTTCACCTATGACCTCCGGATCAAAAGGCTTACGGCCGAAAATATTCCGCAACATCGGAGCAAAATGGCTCAGCTCAGGTGTTGGATAGTCTGGATCGAAAGACGATTGATCCCAGCGTTCGCAAAAGTCTATGCAGCTTTGATAGTAAGGATGAGTCTTATAACGGTCACGCTCGTTTCTGTCCCCCCCCGTGTGCGCATAATAGAAGTTCTGAAACAGTCCGTGGTGATGCAGCACCCAAGTCACCTCGTTTCGCACGTAAGGCCTGATAATCGATGCCGCAAATTGCGAGTGGTTATAAGGTGCCAGGCTATCGCCCAAATCGTGGATGAGCGCGCCAACAATCATTTCTTCGTCTGCACCATCGGCCTCGGCTCGCGCAGCTGCTTGTAGGGCATGTTCAAGCCGGTTGACCTTGTATCCGCTAAGCGTGTGTGCAGATGCTTCGAGAGCTTCCAGAATGCGTTCTGGAAGATGTTGGTTGTAATCCTGCTCCAGACGCTCAAGGAAGTGATACTCCTCTGCGGTACCTGCTTTCATCTCGATGAAGGCAACCTGATCCATTTCCATTCTCCTAAACACGGCCAAGGGACTTGAGGGCGCTGGCAAATCGCTCGCGTGGGCCATCAAGATCAATGTAGCAACCCTGAAGGTGGCGATGACCTTCACTGGGGTCATAGGCTGTACGCCCGTGAAGCACGCGGCTGTTGTCGAAGAGCATCAGTTCGCCCTCCTCCAGTTTGAAACGGATTTCATTGCCCGGATCCGTGAACAATTCGCCTAGCCGTTTTCGTGCCTGATGGAACCGCCTCAACGTGTTCACGGCCAGCAACGGCAGCCCATCCAGCCTTGGGCTGTAATGCACACCCAACGTCCGCCCCTGCCGATCAATGTTGATGATCGGACGGTGTGTCACCAGTTCGGTACCCTTGTCGACGAAGCGATATTTGACCGGAACCGAGCACAGCAGCTCATAGCCTTCGGGATCTTCCTGCGCCAGCTTGCTGACAACATGGACGCTGTCCACCAAAGTCGAAAGTCCGCCGCTGGTTTCGTTGATCAGACAATGCAATAGCTGAATGCCTGGTACCGGATCGCGATAGGGGTTGTCGGTATGTGGGCCTAGATGGATCGAGCGATAGGCCAGATCGTTGCCATCCGGACGTGAATAAACCTCGAAGTATCGGCCGAAATTGGTTTCCTTCACGTAACCGAATTTGTTGCCTACGACGAGTACGCTCTCAGGATCACAGGGCACATCGTGCAGGATGATAAAGCCGAACCGCAGGTAAGCATCCAGCGCGTCAAGAAGCGCGCTCGGATCATCCATTTCGCGCCAGTCCGCTCGAACACTCGCCAGGCTCAGATCACCTGCCCAGCCTTCAGACACCGGGAAGCTCGACTGTTCGGTGGCATCCTTGAACAAGGCCGTGGCCTGATACCGGGCATGGTGCCCATCGCTAAAGCCCAACCACACATCTTCACCGCTGGTCTCCAGCAATCTGACTGTGATCAGCGGGTCGATTGCGTGGGAGTCGAACAATCGTTGCTGGGTCAACGCCTCCAGTTGCGTAGGGTCGGGGCTGCGTTCGCGCAACCAAAGTGCGGGCATCTCGAATGTTGCTGATGCCGTGCGCAGATAAATGCTCTCGCTCGTTTCACTCAGATGAAAAGTCAGATCGCTCATCAAGGCACCCAATCCCAAGGGAAGAATATTGGTCAACGGCTGGCGCGGTGAGTGCGCTGTAACACCAGGATTCGCGACAGCAACTCGTCGCGATCCATGTAGCAACCGCGCAGATGCCGTAGTCCGCTGGACTGGTCGAACGCTTGGCGCGCATGCATCGTACGCCGGTTATCGAAGCACCACATCTCACCGGCATTCAGGCGTTTGCGAACAATGAACTCCGGCTGGCGGGCCATTGCGCTGAATTTTCGATACGCTTGGTAGAACGCAGGCATGTCTCGCTCGGCGACGTCAAATGGAGCACGCAGCCAGTTAGCCAGGCGAATTTCGCTAACCTCACTGCGCGCGTTGAGGCCAATGATCGGAGCCAGACTGCGGTAATCGCTCTGCGGGGCTTTGTTACGGAAGCTTACCGGGGTCTGTGTCAGCAGTTCGAAATCCGCTGGATGCTCAAGCCGCAGGTGGTTGGCAATAGCAAAGCCATCGACAAAGGTGCTGTCACCTCCTGTGGCGTCGTTCACCAGGCAGTGCAGAAACTGAAGCCCCGGCTGCAACTCACGAGTGGGCAAGTCAGTGTGATGCGGCAGCTCCAGCGCAGTGTAAGCGTTGCTGTTGACTGCCTCGACCTTGGTCCTTACCTCAAAGACCACACCGAAGTTGCTTTCGCGAATGAAAGAAATCCGTCGTGCTACGTGCTCCATGGTTTCTTCGCTGGTGGGCATGTTGATCATCCGAGTCAGCCCTATATCCCGGGCAGCGAGGAGCCAGTCAAGGAGTGCCTGATCGTCGGCCATGACCGAGGAATAATCGAACGTAGGAATTTCCAGGTCAGCCTGCCATATTTGCACCGTACGCTCGGCGCTCAAGCGTTCCTGACGGGATTTTTGGTCGTAGCCATGGGCTCGTAGCCAACCTGCACCGAACAGGCTCTGGTGCCCGTCAGACCAACGAATAGCGAGCTCGCTTTGCCCTATCACTGTAGCGTCGACGACAGATAGATCGACAGGTGTATCAGCGATCTCGAAGACCTGTTCGCGCGTTACCGGATGCACGCATGCCGGACACGAACAGTTATCGCGCAGCCAATCGAAGTGGAACAGATTCTTGCGGCCATCATCCCACTGGACGGTCACGTTGCCAGACTCCAGATGACAGCTCTGAATCTGGCGGTTCGTGGCGAAGCTGCGCCAATCAGCTGCGAATTCCTCAACGGTTTGTTTCTGAACTGCGCTCATGATCATCTCCAAGAAAGATAACTGCCGGGGTCAGGCTGGCAGCGCAATGCAGCGCCCCACAAACTGCGGGGTATTGCGCATGCCATGCTCGGCAGCAAGGGTGGATACCTGCAATTGAACTGCGGGGTTGAAAGGCGCTGATTTCGGGCCGCTCATATCGACGTTCAGCCACATCTGCTCAGCGACAGCAGCAGCGTCTTTCGATCCCCGCCTATGCATGCTGAAGTACAGTTGCAGGCGTTTTTTGTCAGCGTTGAGTAGCTGCCAACGAACCTCCACTTCATCCCCACACTTGAGCTCATGCAGATAGTTCAAATGGCACTCCAGGGTGAACATCGAATGCCCCGAGCGCTCACGACCTGTAGCGTCGAGACCCAGCCAATCGAGTAACGCGTCACCTGCAAAACTGAAGATCAACAGGTAGTAAGCGTCTCGCAGGTGACTGTTATAGTCCGTCCACTCAGCAAGTACCTGTCCTGACCAGAGGATTTCCGGGGCCTGTCGTACGTTGCTCATCGCACTTAATCCTCGATTCCGTGGCGCGCTTTGGCCTGCGCAATGGTTTGCTGAATGGCCTGGAGGCAATCATCCCGATAACGCTCAAGCGCCTCGATGCTGCGGCCCGCTAACTGCTCCTCCGAACCGGTAACGATGCTATCCAACAACGCATCGGTGAGTTCCGGGGCCTGGAGATACGTCCACGGCAGCTTCAAAGCCGGGCCAAACTGGCGCATGAAATGGCGCATGCCCTCCTTTCCTCCAGCCAGTGAAAAGGTCATGAACGAGCCCATGAACGCCCAGCGCAATCCGCAGCCGAAACGGACGGCATCATCAATTTCAGAGGGTGTCGCCACGCCGTCATTGATCATGTGCAGGGCTTCGCGCCACATGGACTCCATCAATCGGTCCGCGATAAAGCCCGGCACTTCATGACGCACGCGCAATGGATGCATGCCCAGAGTGCGATACACCTCCGTTGCGCGATCAAGACTTTCAGGCGAGGTGTTCACGCCTCCCACGATCTCAACCAGCGGCAACAGATAGACCGGGTTGAACGGGTGAGCGACCAGGCAACGCTCTGGTATAGACGCGTCGGCAAAAAACTCAGATGGCAGCAACCCTGAGGTGGATGACGCAATGAGCGCATCTGTCGGGGCTGCGCGAGAGATTCTGGCGTGCAGGTCGATCTTCAACACAAGATTCTCAGGCGCGCTTTCTTGAACCAGCTCGGCCTGTGCGACACATTGCTCAACCGTGTCCGCCATGTGGAGGTTCGCTATCGCCTCTTCAAAGCTTAGGGTCGTATACGGCATCGTTGCCCAAGCGTTAGTAACGCGCTGAATAATTTGCGCTGGCGCATCCGCGGACGGATCCCAAGCGGTCACACTTAAACCGTTGGCCAGAAAACGCGCGACCCAGCCACTGCCTATAACACCCGCGCCGATGACGGCGACGTGTTTGACTGTCGAATGCATGATGCGGCCCTATGTGTGGGTGAATGATTCAGACGAGATTCAGCGTCTTGCGCGCTTCTGTCGGCGTCTGAGGCGTGGCTCCCATTCGGGCGATCAGCTCAACGACTCGCTCGACCAATGAGCCGTTGCTCGCATAGACGCCTTTGTCGAGCCAAAGGTTGTCTTCCAGACCAACTCGGACATGCCCGCCCAGCAACATTGACTGAGCGGCCATTGGCATCTGCATGCGCCCGATGCCAAACGCAGACCACTGCACGCCCAATGGCAAATTGTCGACCATCGCTTTCATCGTTCCGGTGTCGGCGGGCGCTCCCCAGGGAATACCCAGGCAAAGCTGAAACATCGGGTCAATCAACAGACCTTCACGCAGCATCTGTTTGGCGAAACTCAGGTGGCCTGTGTCGAAGATTTCAAGTTCTGCCTTCACACCCAGTTCGGTGATTTTTTTCGCCCCCGCACGAAGTTGCGGAGGTGTCGCTACGTAGATGGTGTCGCCATCACCAAAGTTGAGCGTTCCACAGTCCAGAGTGCAGATGTCCGGAAGCAGCTCCTGCACATGCACCAGTCGCTCCAGTGGCCCCACCAGATCAGTGCCGGCACCAAAGTTCATGGGTGATTCATCTTGGCCAATTTCCAGGTCGCCCCCCATACCCGCTGTAAGGTTGACGATGACGTCTACCCCACTGCCGCGAATCAGCTCCATAACTTCGCGGTACAGGGCAGGGTCACGACTGGGCTTTCCCGTTTCGGGATCCCTGACATGGCAATGCACGATACTGGCGCCAGCATTAGCCGCTTCAATCGCCGCCTGTGCGATCTGTTTTGGCGTCACTGGGATAGCCGGGTGTTTGCCCGCGGTGTCGCCCGCGCCAGTCAGAGCGCATGTCACGATGACGTTTCTGTTCATGATCTCAACTATCCCTTCTCTCAACTGCGAATGGCCCGTGTTCCGCGCCAGAGCAGTGCAGTCTGTCAAGGCGCCGTAACGGGGCGGTCTTCAAATATGCCGTCAGCCATAGAGAGCTAAGTTACGCAAGGCCCACGTCCACAAACCGTAACTTAGCGCCGAGGATGGCGACTTTTGCGACATGCTTCAGGGTGTTTGGCTGAGGGCTTGCATACATGAAATGAAGTCCGTGCATGGAGGTGCTTGAGGTGTCGAGGTTATTCACTTTTTTGTTGATCCCCGGTTTCTCGATGATGGACTTCGCCGCCGTCGCCGAACCCTTGCGCTCGGCCAACCGGATGGGTGGGGATTTGTACCGGTGGCGAACGATTAGCCAGGACGGCATGCCCGTGCCAGCCAGCAACGGGATGTCCATCGCGGTGGACGGACAGTTGTTGGAACTCGGCCCACAAGACACATTGATCCTGGTCGCCGCCTATGACCCGCTGGCCCTCATCAATACCGCGTTGGTGCAATGGCTGCGTCGACAGGACAAAGCGGGCGCGACGCTGGGTGGAATCGACACGGGTGCGTTCGTTCTTGCACACGCAGGCCTAATGAAAGGCTGCAGAATGACCGTTCATTGGGAGGCGATAGACTCATTCATCGAGAGCTACCCCGGGTTGCACGTCAGCCACGAGTTGTACGAAATCGATGAGCGACGGCTGACATCGGCCGGGGGAACCTCGTCAATGGATTTGATGCTGGAGCTGATCGCTCAGGCTCATGGTTCTGAACTCGCCCTCAAGGTTTCAGAGCAGTTCGTCCATGGGCCCATTCGTGCCAGACAAGCACTGCAGCGGCTGGAAGCGCCGAAGCGTTACAACTTCAACAATCGTAAGATTCACGCGGTGATCGAGCGCATCGAACAGAATCTGGATAAAGACATGGACGTCGACGAACTCGCCCGTGGCGTCTGTGTGACGCGACGACACCTGGAAAGGTTGTTCAGGGCAACGTTGCAGGTTTCCCCTGCCGAGTTCCGTCAACGCCTTCGACTGGAGAAGGCCAGGCAACTGCTTCAGCAGAGTGATCTCTCGATTTTGCAAATAAGCGTCGCCTGCGGTTATGAATCACCCTCCTATTTCGCCCGATGCTACAAAGAAAAATTCAGCTGCACGCCCCGTCAAGATCGCGCTGTGATGACGGGAAAATGGGCGACGCCAGCGTGATTGATAGCCGCTCGCGACGTAGACGCGATTAAGCAGGGACTCATTGCGAGAAAGCCTGCCAATGTTTTTCGGAATCTGATTGGCGATGCCCCTGTTGGAGGCCGACGACGCCGGCCGCAGGGTTTCAGCAAACCACCATTTCAGCGCTCCCGCCCTCCCTTAGTAAAATAATGTCACCAGTGGATCAGAATGACGAAGAATGTACCCCAGATCAGTCAGGTCTGGTTTATCAACGCAATACGGGTCATGAGCAGTACTCGGCACGTTGATGTTCGATCAATTTGAGCGCGGCTTGCCATCCCGTGAGGATGTAACGCCTCCCTTCCTCGTCGTCGGTGAATTGACCCGCGGTCAAAAGGCAAACTTCCTCTGAGGGGAAAACAAGCTTGCTGCCACCGGCCAACGCCTGGATTTGCGCCTGACAGGCGCGCTCAAGAAAATGGATCTCATGAAACGCTTCGGCCACGTTTCGGCCCGCCGCAAGCAGACCGTGGTTACGCAGGATCATCGCACGATGCGGGCCCAGATCCGCGACAAGCCGCTCGCGCTCGCTCAGGCACAGCGCCACACCTTCGTAAGTGTGATAACCCAGTTTTCCGTAAAACTTGAGTGCATGCTGGGAGATGGGGAGCAAACCTTGCTCCTGAGCGGAGACAGCGATCCCTGCAGCCGTATGGGTGTGGATGACGCAATGAACGTCCGGGCGGGCCATATGAATTGCGGAGTGAATGGTGAACCCAGCCGCATTTACATAGACATCCTCCCGGCTGGATTCGATCCTGTTGCCGTCATAGTCGATCAGCACCAGATCGCTGGCTGTCATGTGGTCAAACAAAACGCCGTATCGATTTATGAGAAATCGATTTTCTGCGCCTGGGACGCGAAGACTGATATGCGTGTCGATCAAATCCGTCATGCGAAAGTGGGCAATCAGACGATAGAGTGCCGCTAGCTCACAACGCGCGCTCCACTCCTGGTCGGAAACGTCTCTTCGAGAAAGCATGGGGACTCCTTGGACATTCGCGATGGGTGCGGGATTGGTTCAGGAAGGGGCTAGATTCGACGCGGAATCACTCCTTCGCCCAAAGTCAGCGGGCATGCTCGGTCACAGATATCTCAGTTGGCTGCGATTGCCGCAGCATTACCGTTGTACTGAGTTACTCCCGCGAGCCACTCCTTGACCAGACCTGGATTGGAATCGAGAAAGTCCCGGGCAACTTTCATTGGATCTTCCCGGTTCAGAATGCGCCCCATCATCTTCGCCTCTTGTGCACTGTTGAATTTCAGGTTACTGAGCAAACGAGCAGCATTCGGGCATTGCTGGGCATAGTCGCCCCGCACCACAGTCCACACCGTTGCCTTACCCTCATCAGCCCCCATCATCCCGTCGCTTCCGGTGAGATAGGTCAGGTTGAATTGAATGTTCATCGGGTGCGGTTTCCAGCCAACGAGTACGATGGCTTCCTTGCGATTTTCTGCGCGAGCCACAGCCGACAGCATGCCCGCCTCACTGGACTCAACGAGCTTGAAACCATCCAGATCAAAGCGCTTGGCATCAATGGCGGCTTGTAGCCTGCGATTGATATCAGTCCCCGGGTCTATGCCGTAGATTTTACCGCCCAGCTCCTTCTTGAATTTGTGGATATCCTGGAACGTACGAAGCCCCTTTTCGGCCAACCAGGTGGGCACCGCAAGCGTCATCTGGCCGTCTGCCAAACTGGGCTCGTCAAAAACCTTCACTTGAGCTTTGGAACGGAAAGGCTCGATGATCGAGTCGGCGGAAGGGCTCCAGTAACCCAGAAACGCATCCAGACGGTTATCGCGCATTGCGCCAAAGATGATTGGCTGCGATGCAGAACTATCGGTCGTCTTGTAGCCTAAATCCTCAAAAAGAGTCCGCGCCACCGCAGTGGTAGCCGCCAGATCAGTCCACGCCATCATGCCAAAACGCACGGTTTCACATGAGGCTGCTTCGGCTGCAGTAGCGCCATTAGATGTTAGCGAAAGCGCAAATCCAGCCAGCAAAAATTTGAAAGTATGCTTGCCGCGTTTCATGAGTCATTTCTCCGACCAAGACTAAACGGAGACAGAAATTAAGAGCCAAGATGTGCAGGTTCTGTTTTTTCAAGCTCAGTGGAAGCTCGAGCCGCTCTGTTGGCGACAGGTCTACATTACGAAGCGAAGAAAGAGAAAAACCCTAAAAGCGCGGCTCAAACTCAGATTTTTGCGACATTCAAGAATTTGGACGAATAGGCCAATGGGGTGAGCATCAGTATCCCCTTGCGACTGGCCATGAAATTGACAGAGTCGTCCTCGTGGTCGGCAGCGGTGTGAGGAATTACAACGTCCGTGAGCGTATGGGTGTTCGCTGCATAATTAACTCTTGCGGGCGCTGCGCAGAACGCTCGACTGGGCTTACCCGGATCAACAGCGTTGGGGAGCAGTTGGTCGCACAGAAACCTCGTTACCGCAACGTAATCGATCTTTAAAAACGTGCTGTTTCTACTTGGCTCGGGCACGATTGTCTCTACCCGCTATCGAAGTGATCAAGCGGATTGCCGGTGGGCAGCAATCCGCTACGACTCGATGCAGTTGCTTTGCTACAGGCTAACCGACCCAACTGACGGCGGTTTTGGGAATCACTTCTGACTCGTCGAGCTTGGAGGCGAACATACTCACCGCTTCTACGGCGTCGCTGGTTCCGCTGCGAATCTGCAGGATCACTGAGCCAGCCTGATCCGCCAGGCTAACGCCGCGTTTTGCTCCCTCCTGTGTGGCGTTCATGCTGGCGACTGCATCACGGGTTTCAGAAAGGATCTTGCCGATCATTTCAGCGATTTCCGCAGTCGAGCGGCTGGTACGTCCCGCCAGTTGCCGTACTTCGTCGGCCACTACCGCAAAGCCTCGGCCCTGATCGCCCGCTCGTGCCGCTTCGATAGCGGCGTTAAGGGCCAGCAGGTTGGTCTGATCAGCGATCCCGCGAATAGTATTGACGATGGCCGTGATCTGTTCGGAACGTTGACCCAGTTGACCGACAAGCCGGGCCGACGCGCCGATGTTATCGGCAATCTGGCGCATCTCCAGCGCGGTTTCCTGAATGACCTGAGCACCCTGTTCGGCAACTTTTTCGGTTTCCGCAGAAATATGGTACGCCCGGGAAGCACCGCGTGAGTCCTCTTCGAAGCGCTCGATGCGCTCGGTAATATCACTGGCGAATTTGATGACCTTGACCAATTTACCGTCAGCGTCATAGACCGGGTTATAGGTCGCTTCCAGCCAGACTATCCGTCCGTTCTTTCCGATACGTTTGAACTGGCCACCAAAAAACTCACCTGCGTTCAATCGACGCCAGAAGTCGCTGTATTCGCTGCTATTGACCAGGCTCGGCTCGCAAAACAGGCGGTGGTGCTTACCCTTGAGGTCGTTCAGGGTGTAGCCCATGGTGTGCAGAAAATTATCGTTGGCCGAGACAATGTTGCCGGCGAGATCAAACTCAATAACCGCCATTGCGCGATCCAGTGCGGCCAGTTTGCCCTGCGTCAGCGCTTCCTGGGTGACTTTTGCAGTCACGTCCAGCGCATATTTGACGATCCTCAGCACTTGGCCACGCTCGTCGATCACCGGGTTGTAACTGGCTTCAAGCCAGACATTCTGCCCCGACGCGTTGATTCTCTGGAATGTGCCCGAGACGAACTTGCCGGCCCGCAGTTGCGCCCAGAACTGGCTGTAATCAGCGCTGCGAGTCAACGCAGGGGGGCAAAAGTCCCGATGCGATTTGTTGAGTAATTGCTCGGCGCGATAGCCCATTGCGGTGAGAAAGTTGTCGTTGGCCCGAAGTACTTTACCGTCCAGGCTAAACTCGACTACCGCCATGGAGCGGCCCAGTGCTTCAATCAATCCCTTATAACCCACGACTTCGGCCGTCCTGGCCGTCAGTTCATCTTTGAGCGATTTATTGAACATGGACCGACCCTCAGTGCTACCGCAAACGGATACATCTTCATCAGGTATCGGCGGACAATCCGGCAACTGAATTGCGCCCACATAATTATGTTTTGACGTCAATAAACGGATTGCTGGGAGCAGAGAAGCCTACGCCGCTTCGGGTGACCAGCGTGACTTCATTCCTTTGAGCCAGCGAGGTCCTTATCGGAGGGTTCTGTATATCTCGGAAACCACCTGCATCGTTGCGTCTTCGATGGCCCCTTCATTGCGGCATAAAAACCAGCCGTTATCTGAAACTGCTTGTTCGAACGCTTCGGTGCAGGTGACCTGTTCTTCCAGCGTATGGATCACAGTACTGCTCAGTCCGCGCCGTCGTGCTGCTGCCCTCGCCCAGGAAATATCCGGAGCGGTGACAACCCCTACATGCAGGTCCGGCACTCGCACGTTTCGATCAATGTTCAACTGCAGAATGTCTGCAAACGGGATTTGCCGGCGAAACGCGGCATCGGACGGGTACCACCGATCGATCAGGATGATGCTGCCTAGAGGCTGTGTAGCCAGCACGTGTCGAGATATCCAGGTACGGCTATCAGCAAGGCGCTCACAAACCTCCAGCTCCAGATCCCAGGAGGGATTTCTGACGAGCCTGTTAACGAGCGTCATGGTTTCACGCCTGAAGGGATCGCTTTTTTTCTCGCAAATCCGGATCACCTTTTTGTTATCTGCCCTCAGTACTTTCGTCACGGCTTCCAACAGTGTGGTTTTACCGGCTCCTTTGGGGCCATCCAGAGAAACAAACAGCGGACGATTCCTTCTTTCACACAACGATTGATAGTGTGACCACTTTAACCTTGTTCGGGTAATCATCGCGACTGAGGCCGGATGACCACTGCCCCGCTCCACTCAGCCACAGCTAAAGGCAAACCAGCTAAAGCCCCGTTTGTACGGGGCTTCATGAGCATCGCCACCCTAAAGGCGGAAACGATCCACTGATTGAGAAAGCTGACCTGCAAGCGCTGACAGTTGATCAGTGGTACTGGCTGTCTCACCAATCACACGGCTATTGCCTGCCGACATGCTGGCGATCATCTCCACCTGGTGAGCGATTTCGTTGCTGGCCAGACTTTGTTCGCCAATGGTCCGGGTGATGTCGTTGACCAGTTGAGTGGTGCTTAGCGTCGCCTCAAGAATCTCGCTAATAGCCTGCTCAACCTCGGCGGTGACGGCCATGCCTTTGTCGACCTGAGCAACACCCGCCTCCATGCTGGTTACAGCTTCGCGAGTGCTTTGCTGGATGCGTGCAACCATACTGGCAATTTCCTGCGTGGAAGCGCTGGTACGTCCGGCGAGGCTTCGCACTTCATCGGCAACCACCGCAAAACCTCGGCCCTGCTCACCGGCACGGGCCGCTTCAATGGCGGCGTTGAGCGCCAACAGGTTGGTCTGGTCAGCGATGCCCTTGATCACCTGAATGATGGTGAAAATCCCTTCGGACTCTTTATCCAGCGTGCGGATTACCTTTGCCGACTCTTGCGAGGAGCGCGCAATGCCATCCATGTCGCTCACGACCTGATGAATCACACGTCCGCCATTCTTGGCCAGCGCTTCAGCCTGATTGGCCATCGCCAGTGCATGCTCGGCATGGCGAGTAATTTCTTCGATGCTTGCGGTCATTTCGCTGGTCGCTGCCGACATCGTGCCTGCCGCGGAACTTTGCTGCTGGCTGCTCCCGGCGACTTCGTGACAGCCACTGCTCAATTGCTGGCTGATATGACTCACGCCCTGGGCATTGTTGCGTACCACCTCGATCATGCCGCGCAAGTCACGCTGCATCACGGCCAGACTGCGGATCAACATGCTGGCTTCATCCCGGTTGCCTGGTTCAGCGATAGCTTCGCTCAGGTTGCCATGGGCAATGCTGTCGGCAATTCGTCTGGCAACTTGCAAAGGAGTCATGATGCTTCGGGTCACCCAGATGCCTTGGGCGATCAGCAGTATCAGGCTGATCCCCAGCACAACAGCAAGGGTGATATTGGCAGTGCGGATCGCATCACGTGTGGCCTCGCCACTGGCCCGGGAGTTATTCTCGATCAGCTCGCTTACGCTGGACATCTGATCTTCCAGTTGGGTGAAAGCGCTGCTGAACGTGGCCAACTCCTGCTGTGCCTGTTCCGGGCTGTTGATCGCCACGCCAACAATCCGCTCCCCCGCAGCAATATAGGCATCCAGGCTAGGCTTGATCTTGTCCAGCGCCAACTTGAGGGTTTCGTCGAGGGGCAGCATCAGGTTATCGCCAAGCACTTTTCGAAAATGCGCAGCATGCTCTTTAAGGCCATCTACGACGTCTTCTCGACGAGTATCGCTTTTCCCCAGCCCGACCAGCATCGCCAACAGTACGTCAGCACGCAGCGCATCGTGCATCATGTCGGCTTCCAGATGATTGCTCAGTGCAGTCATGCTGACTTCACTGTCGATCATCGCGGCCTCCGTGCGCGCGTTACCCAGATAGTTGACCAGACTGATAATCAGAACAGTGAGCACACTGGTCCCGATCAACAGCAACAGACGTAGTTTTATTGACATCTTTAAGCCCCTTGCGATCAATGGACAAATTGCTGTTGTGCAAGTCTTATCGGCGCTTGCTGACCGTTATTTAAGGCTAATTTCGGGAGCGTCCTGAATCTTTCTCCGATTTTGCCGACTCCCGATGCATTGCGGGCCATCGAACAACTGAACGATAGGGTTTTCTGAACTGGCGGCTTTTTGTGTGACAAACTTTGTAGCTGAATGGGTTGAGCTTGGTGGGCCTGTACAGTTGCGACACGCAACTCAATCGATCGTAAGGGAACGCGTTTAATGTTTCACGTTATGTTCAGCCTGCCATGCCTGTACGTCATCACACGTTTCATCCTGCCAATGCCATGGAAGCTGAAGGCCAAAATTATCGCAGCGCTGCTGCTGATGTTTGCCTCGCAGTATCACCTGTACTCTCGATTTTCTTCCGGAAGCGTTTTTTCCCCGGAATTTCCACGAATGGTAGTGATGCTTTTCAATTGGGCATTTGGCGCGATTCTGCTGATCGCTGTGGGGCAGATCATCGTCGACATTGTCACGCTGCTGAGGATGCTGATTCGCCGGCAACGGCTCACCATTCCGGCCGGCCTGCGTTATGGGCTGGGTATCGCGGCGCTGCTGCTGTCCGCTCTGGGTGTCCACCAGGCGGTGCGCGTCCCGCCAGTCAAGGATATAGAGATCGCGATCAAAGACCTGCCCTCGCAGTTTGAAGGCTACAAAATCCTGCAACTGACCGATCTGCATATCAGCCGCCTGTTTGATGAGCCGTGGACCCGAGCGGTGGTGCAGGACTCCAATAATCTGGGTGTCGACCTGATCGTCGTCACTGGCGATTTAATCGACGGTTCTATCCATGACCGGGCGCTAGACATCGATGCATTGCGCGATCTTCGTGCTCCCGACGGCGTTTATGTCATTCCTGGCAACCATGAGTACTTCTTCGACAATGAAGCCTGGATGCAGCACTTCGTCTCGCTCGGCATGATTCCTCTTGCCAATAGTCACACGCTGATCAAGCGTGACGGAGCACAGATTGTATTGGCGGGCGTCACGGATGTGACGGCTCCGAAAACGGGCTTTCCCGCGCCAGACGTGAAGCAGGCGCTGAAAGGCTCGCCAAGAGACACGCCGATCATTCTGCTCGACCACCAACCCCGCAATGCAGAGTTTTCCGCAAGCCAAGGTGTAGCCGTTCAGTTATCCGGTCACACCCACGGCGGGATGATTCTGGGGCTTGAACGCGTGATTGCCTTGGCGAATGAGGGCTTCGTCTCCGGTTTCTATGACGTTGATGGCATGCAACTTTACGTCAACAACGGCACAGCACTCTGGCCGGGATTTGCCCTGCGATTGGGTATACCGTCAGAGCTGACACGCATCACGCTTCGAAAAGCGGCGCAGCAAACCCAATGATCATGGAAGTGAAGGCTCCCGCCCCGTACGTTAATCCGGAGGACACTGTCGTGCTCTTCGACGGCACCTGCAAGCTGTGTAACGGTTGGGCAAGGTTTGTTATCCAGCATGATCGGGCACATCGCATCCAGCTTGCTGCAGTGCAGTCACCGGAAGGTCAGGCATTGTTGCGCTGGGCCGGTTTGCCTCAGGACAAATTCAATACCATCGTTCTTGTCTCTAACAACAAGGTGTACATACGTTCTGAGGCAATGTTTGAGATTCTCGGCCGCCTCGGCGCCCCGTGGCGATGGCTAGTCTTGGCACGGGTTGTTCCGAAAGCCCTGCGGGACTGGATGTACAACAAAATCGCCTTGAATCGCTATCGGCTGTTTGGCCGGTATGACGCTATTCGGCTACCGACCGCAGACCATGACCGCCGCTTTTTGAAAGCAGCGCCCTCTCGGCCTTAAAAGACTGAAACCGCCTGCTGCGCGGTTATTGATGGTTTACTGATAAAAACAAAAGAGAGAAGGATCATTCATGAAAATGAAACTGGCTTGTTTATCGGTCGCCCTGATCACCACACTTTTTGCGGCATTGGCTCAAGCTCAACCCGACAATAAATGGGCTGCGGCGTGGGTAGGTGCCATTCAGGGGCCCTACCCTGTTGGCAACCCCTCGGCGCAGCCGGACCTGAGTCTCGCGTTCCCGGCGCCGGATCAAGGAGCGCAAGATCAAACCTTTCGCCTGATGGTGCGGCCGGACATCTGGGCGGGGCAAACACGGATTCGCCTGTCCAACGAATTGGGTACCCGTCCCATTACATTTGACGGTGTCTATGTAGGCCTGCAGCAAGGTAGCTCGGCAGTCATGAAAGGCACTAACCAGGCTGTCTCTTTTGCAGGCAAGCCAAGCATTGAAATTCCAGCTGGTACTTCGGTGTGGAGCGATCCTGTCACACTGCCGTTTGCCCAAGGGAAGGACTTGTCACTCCTTCAAGGTCGCAGGCTGGCCGTCAGTTTTCATGTCAAAGGCCAGAGCGGGCCGATGACGTGGCACGCCAAAGCACTTAACACCTCTTATGTGAGCCGCCCTGGCGCGGGATCTGTGGGCCAGTCCGAGGAGGAAAACGCCTTCCCGTTCAGTACCACGTCGACGTACTTTCTGGATGCGGTCGACATGATGGCGCCGAAAGACACCAAAGTTGTTGTGGCCTTCGGGGACTCCATCACAGACGGCACCGGTACAACCTTGAACGGCGATGATCGCTGGCCAGATGTACTGGCCAGGAAGTTACATGCTGTTTATGGAGACCGGGTATCTGTAGTGAACGCGGGTATCGGTGGCAATCAAATCGCTGGTCCTGCCAGCTACTCGCCACAAGCGCCTTTCGCGGGCGGCCCTTCGGCGAGAATGCGCGTGGAACGCGATGTCATCGGCGTATCCGGGGTGACGACCGTGATCTGGCTCGAAGGTATCAATGACCTCAGCAAAAACGGCAATGCCTCGGTTGACAGTGTTAAAACTGCAATGACGGAGGTTCTGGGCAAAATAAGATCACAGCGGCCAGAGGTCAGAGTCATCGGCGCAACTGTGACCACCGCTCTGGGCAGCACCAGCGCTGCACATGGTCATGCCGAGCAGAATACAAAACGCGAAGAACTGAATGCGTTCATACGTACATCCGGTCTTTTTGACGATGTCGTCGACTTTGCGGCCGCGACGATCGACCCGGCAACAGGCGGTATGCGCCGTGAATTTGTGGCCGATAGCACCGTGGGCGGCCCCGGCGACAAATTGCATCCCAACAGAGCGGGCTATCAGGCAATGGCCGAGAAGATAGATATCTCAAGGCTGTTCAAGCCTGAATCGAAATGAGTATGGTGATGGTTGAGTGCTCAACTGCGAGAGATACCGTCGCCCTCTCCTACCAAAATAGATACTGCTGAATTGAAATACACTCTCTGTAAAAGCATCCGGGGTGCTTAGTCTTGTTGGGGAGGCGGAACCTCTGACGATGCAGACAGGACGTCTCGCCAACAGGACTACGCGCCCCATAAACGCCAGAGCTGGCAGGCATAGTGTAAAAGGCGTATCTCAGAATCATTTCTGACCTCCCTAGCCAAGAAAACACTGGGCGACTAAGTCAATCAGGCTCAGTTACTTCCCAAAGGTCACGTTCAGTCCTGCGAACACGGTGAACTGCGGTAAGCCATCGCCTTTTTTCTCCACTGTCCATTGTGGCTCGACGAATGCGTTGAAGATGTTGCTGCCAGCTTTCCAGGCTTTACCCACCCCTAATCCAATCGGGATGTAGTGGGTGTCCTGTTTCAAGTCGAAAGTCCATGTAGCTGTCGACCTTAAATACCAGCCCTTGGGCAGGTTATGAATGATGAAAGGCTGGAATGTAGCGGACTCGACATGAGCACGGTCGCTATCCCCTGCAAACGAGCTTTGGTATTGGACCAGCGCACCCAGCAATCCCCTGGGGGATGAGTCGATGGCCACCGCGGCCAGGCCCGCTTGCCATTTGCCGGTACCGAGTTCGTCATGTGCAGCAGTCGGCGCAGTAATTTGAGGACCGATACCCAGCTGAATGCCTTCAGTCTTGAGTAGAAAAATATCAAACAGATTGAGATCCCCGATACCTGTGCTGTAGCCACCATGGGGATCTGGACGGGTACTTAGCGGCAGCGTTGCTCGCAGCAGTTGAGGCACACCGATAAAATCGTTCGGCGCTATCGGTAACGTACCCCGCAACAACAGGTCATTGGTATGAACATTGGTGTCGTAGATCCGGGGCGTGTAGTAGTCCTGAAGGTTCATACCCGGCGCCAGGTTAAGAGGGTTGTTGCTCTTGTTGGCTTCTTCGGCATTATCAGCACTCGCGTGCTGGATGAACGGCAACACACAGGTCAATGCCATGGCGAAAACACTCAATCGTCTATCCATAACGAACGCCTCGAACGTGTAATAAGCCTAGAGCTCCGATTCAGTCTGACGAGGGTGCTGTCACTGCCACTAGCCCAGTCAAACAGACCGGAACCATTAGTGGCTAAGCAACCAGTCAAACGATGCACTACCCCTTACTTCGCCTTCTCGATCAGCGGAGACTTCCACTCGCCTGCCAGCAGCTCAGGCTTTGGCCAGTAGTAGCGCATGGTGACCATGAAAGGACCCTTGGGGGCCGGCAGCCAATTGCTCTCTTTTCCGGGGCCGGGAGAGTCTGCCTGGATGTATAGAGTCAGCCCGCCATCGACATCGGTTTTGAGTGAAGGAAGCATCGGCGAGTTAATCAGATAACGATTGATAGGGTTGGCGACCAGGAGCTGTTTAGGCAGGTCGTACATAGTCAGCGACCAAAAGGCTTCAACCGGAGGCTGTTCCCCTTTAGCAAAGGTCAGGGTGTATCGGTGCTTGCTCGCGTCCAGTGGCTCACCTGCCGAGTCCTTGTCGTAAATGGGATACATTGCCTCTTCCCGGGAGTTGGCACCAATCCCCATCTGTGCACCGGTAGCGCGAGCGACATAGTCGTTGTTCAGGTACTGCCGCGTGCCAAACAGCGTGTCAGTCTTGCCGCCCAGCGAGCTGCGTAATTTATCGATTTGCTGCTGGCCATCCTGCATCCCGGCCACCAGCGCTGCTTGCTGCTCTGCGGGGAGTCGTGATGCGTTGAAGGGTTTGCCAGGCTCGATACCTATTTCACTGAAGCGTTTGCGCAGGTCGACTTCACTTGGGTGCACGGGAGCAAATTGCAGCAGAAACGCGAGTTGATTGAAAAACTCAGGAGAGCTGCGCTCGGTTTTCGGAGATATTGGCGTAATCCATTTGATTTCTGACATGGCCGCAGGCGGTGGCGTCTTCAGGTAAGCAGATAGCGGTTGGACCTTATAGCGTTCCTGGATTTTTTTTACATTGTCCAAATCGTCTGGATTGAACAACTGCGTCCGCCCCACGACCGAGACCAAATCGGTTTCAGCCTGAATGACCTGATCAACTCCGCTCGGTTTTTGTCCTTCCCAGTCTGGACCCGCAATCATGTACGTTCCGCCTTTATTGCCCGTGGTACGGCTTCCGATATAGGCAAAATTGAAGCTGTACAGGTCCATCAACTGAAAGACAAAGTAGCGATTTTTTTCCATCTCAGGAACGCTCAGTACAATCGGTTCGGCTCGCAGGTTCAACCCGATGAATGAATAAGGCGTGTCTGAGTTCGGCGTGACAAAGGCCGTGTCCGCTGGGGTAAAAACTCTTGGAACGTTAAGTATCGAGTTAAAGGGACCTTTGTACTGAGAGCTGGCTGTGTCTATGGAAAACGCATACATAACACGGTAGGTATCCACCATCGGCGTACCAAACACGTACGCCTCTTTGGCGATATCTCGAATTCGCTGAGTGTTCGGCTCCGCTACAGAGGCGTGGCTTGTGCACATCAAGACAGCTGCGAAAACTGCACTGATAATTAGTGGTTTAGACATCCCGAATTCTCCATTGCAAAGCCAATAAAGTCGTGGTGGGGAGCGCAGTCAAAGATCCGAGACATGCGGTCGTGGGGTGAGCCCGGTAATTGCTCATAGACGTCACCACACATACTGCAAGCGCAGCGTCCAGGTATTCACGTCGGGTGACCCGCTGCGTTCTGAAACGGTGTCGGAATACGCAATCAAGCCGCCGAACTGTGGAGAAAGCATGAAGCCCAGGCTGGCACCCACCAGCGTGTTTTGCTGCTGGTTGTCCTGGTTGACGCCGTTGATTTTGGTCTCGCCTCCCTTGTTATAGGTGGCATCGAGTGAGGCCCATAAGGCACGGTTGAAGCTGTAGCTGTAATGGCCTTCCACTGCATACAGCGGCTTTTGCTCCAACTTGTTGTCGCCCAGATAATCGTCGTTGTCGCCGTACAGCGAAACGTAGGTATTGAACTCCAGCCAGGTCGGGCCGATGGGTGTGCCAAAAGCCAACTCTGGTTTGAACACCCAGCGATTGGCGCCAATGTTCAGGATCTGTTTCTTGTCGTAGTCACCGGTTGGCGTCGTCAGCCAGAACGCGCCGGTCAGAAACGTCTCGGGTTTCCAGTTGGCGAACTCTTCCTTGGTCAGCGCCGGACCACCGAACAGGTTATGCACAAATACCAGTTGCGTATCGCCCATGCCCCCGTCGTGTTTGGTGCCATCGAAAAAGCGCGCATTATCGAAGGATGCACTGACATCGGCATAAGGCTGAATGATCTGGATCGCCGAGTTGCGGCCATCAATGCCGAATGAACGCGCATAACGCAGGATGTAAAGGTCCGCGTTCAGCGACAGGCCATCGATGGGCAATGAGGTGTCAATCGGAGTGTTAGTGTCAATGAGGTTGTAGTAGCCGAAAATCATGTTGAGATCGGTCGGCAGATTCTGCCAGTCACGTGCATTGTCCGCATGGGCGGTGATCGGGGGCAAGACAACGGTGATCCCGAGCATAGTAGCGCTGGTAATCAATGAGCGTCGCAGCATGGTCTTTCCTCACTGTTCATCCATGAGTCCACCCCGGCAGGCGATACCGGGGCGTATTTCAGCTATCAAGGAGTGACGATGTCGAACATGGTCGGGAAGGCGTCCAGCAAAGCCAACAGTTCATGGATCTTGCCAGTGTCACCTTCGACTTTGGCTTTGCCTGCATTGACCTCTTGGTCCAGAGTCAGACCACCCATCATCAGACCCGCAAATCCCAGCTTGTCGACAGTCAGGGTCGCATCGGCATTTTCGAGTACTTTGCCTTCGCTGTAGATGACTACACCATTACGCAATTCCACCGCGTAACTGGGGCCTTCCGGCTGTTTCCAGTTCAACAGCAAGTGCTTGCCGATCGCTTTCGGACCGTTGATTCGTACGCCAAGATAATCAAGCAGCAGATCCGGGCTCATCGCTGCGACCATGTCAGCGCTGGATGTACTAATACCTGGCACTTTAGGCACGCCATTGCGTAGCTCATAAGCGCCCATCAGATATTCGTTACGCCAGGTAGGGTTCTCGGTTTGATAGCCCAACTGCTCAAATGCGTCAGCTTGCAGATTGCGCGCTTCCTGGTTGGCCGGGTCGGCGAACACCACGTGCTTGAGCACCTCAGAGGCCCATCGATAGTCTCCTTGGGCAATTGAGGCTCTGGCCTTGGTCATGACCGCCTCGGCTCCCCCCATGAACTCGACGTATTTCTTGCCGGCCTCAACCGGCGGCAAAGGGTGCAGATTGGCGGGGTTACTGTCATACCAGCCCAGGTAACGCTGATAGATGGCTTTGGCATCGTGGTTGACCGAACCGTAATAACCACGGTTGTGCCACTGTTTACCGGTGCTATCGGGCAGTTGCAACTGCTCGGCAATCTCAGTCATGGTGAAGCCTTTGTTAGCAAGGTTCAGCGACTGATCGTGGATATATTTGAACATATCGCGCTGATCAGCGATGAAGCTGACGATGCGCTTCTGGCCCCACATCGGCCAGTGGTGCTGAGCGATCACTACCTCAACCTGATCACCATGGGTGTTGAGCGCCTCGTTGAGCGTCTTCCACCAGTTGGCAGCGTTGCGTACTTGCGCTCCACGCAAAGTGTAGAGGTTATGCAGGGTATGGGTGGCATCCTCAGCAGTGTTGAGCAGTTTGAATTGCGGGAACCAGATCAACATCTCTGACGGCGCTTCTGTGCCAGGCGCCATCTGAAAGAGCATTTCAACACCGTCAATTGTGCGCTTTTCGCCGGTCTTGGTGATGGTGTCAGTCGGTGGGATCAGGGTGAATGAACCGAATGAAGTGGTCTTTCCCAGACCCGCGTCCAGCTGACCGCGATCACTGCGTGGCAGCAAGGCTCCATACTGATAGAGGGTACGGCGGCTCATGGCGTTACCTGCCAGTACGTTTTCACTCACCGCTTCTTCAAGGAAACCCTCTGGCGCAATAACCTTGACCTTGCCTGACTTCACATCTTCTTCGTTGGTGACGCCTTTGACGCCACCGTAATGGTCGGCGTGGCTATGGGTATAGATGACCGCAACAACTGGTTTTTTTGGCCGATTTTTGTAGTACAGATCAAGACCCGCTTTGGCCACCTCGGTGGTGACCAATGGGTCAATGATGATCAAACCGTTGTCTGTTTCAATGATGGTCATGTTGGACAGATCGAAACCACGGATCTGATAGACCCTGTCAGTCACCTTGAACAAACCGTTGTTCAAATTCAGTTCGGCGATTCGCCAAAGGCTTGGGTTAACCGTGTCAGGAGCCTCGCCCTTGATGAAGTCATAGCTGGTCAGGTCCCAGGATGTTGCGCCCTTGGCATCCTTTATCGTCATGGGCACCAGTGTTTCGATAAAGCCTTTTTTGGCATCCTCGAAATCTTGTTTATCCGCGAAAGGCAGATCTTTGAGCACTGCCGCGTTGGCTTGTCGGGTCTGTTCGCTTGCCCCCTTCGGCTCAACTTGAGCCAATGCCAAACTACCATTGAGACTAACCGCCAGAACCAGTAAATGATGACTAAACTTCATCGAGGGGCACTCCTGTGAGATGAATAAAGTCTTTCTCGTTGTTCAAGCTGAGTGGTTGAGAAGCTATGCCCAAACCTGAATCGCTCAACGTTTGTTCTGAACGTGCACTTGGCAAGCAAGCTAACAATCCTTCGTTGCAGTAGTAGTTAAGCTTTGTTGGCTGGCTACTACCGACGCCGGCATGCCACGCTAAAACTAAAAGCCCATTATCCATCCCCCGCAATATGCAAGCGGCAGCTTAGGCAATCCGTACATTTGAAAGCTCGTTGTTTATTTAGAATTACTGTTTTTTATTTTCACCAGACCTGACGCGCCCTCTGCGTGTGCGACTCATAGACCGTAGCACTAAAACAGTCGCTTGCAAGTAATAGTAAAATCCGTTTCCTGTAACGAGTGCGATACAGGTGAGGCCGCCTTCTTCCCTATTAACCTCGTGCCGACTGGTGACGTTGAGTCAGAGGGCCCAAGTCCTCGGCGCGGTCAGTGCGCTGAATACATATCTCCTTGCCTTCCGGCCCCTCCAGCAAAACTTGATGTTAGAAAGCGTCCACGCTATAACTTTAGTTATAACTTGATCAGTCTCCACCGTCCCAGACAGGCGTATATCTGCTACCAAGATATTGAAAGATATAATGAATAGTGGCGGCCAAAGTGAAGGTGCTGTTTATATCGCGAAGTTTCATTGGTAACGCTCCCTGTTCAAATCCGATTTCGACAGACAGCCGGAAGCATGCACGTTTCGAAGCATAGACGTAAGCTGGAGCTGCGCACGAAAATCAAATGAGACGCCTGTTCCATTGATAGCACTTTGATAGCTAGCGTCTGTGACTGAGTTGGCATTCAGCTTCAAATGTTGAAGCCAATCAAGTAACAGCCCCTTGAATCCAAGCCCCCTCCGCTATCAATAACTAGGGATGTAGCCTGTGGTGTGATTTCCACCCGTTGAAGATTAATGCCAATGCTCACATACCAGCACTAACACATCGACCACGTACGTCACCTTGAGTCCGCAGGCAAATCGCTGACCTTCATGATTGAACAGTCAGCGATCAAAAGCTTCTCAGCCTACAACACCTGTCGACAGTGCCGGTTCGCATCAAACGATGTCATCGACCACGCCGCCATCAACCCTGAGCGCCGCGCCCGTGGTGGCTGACGCCTGAGTCGAGCACACATACACGATCATGTTCGCGACTTCTTCGACGGTAGCGGCACGCTGGATAATCGAGCTGGGACGATGCTCCGCGATGAACGCCTTGGCGACTTCATCAAGGGATTTTCCCGTACGTTCCACTTCGCTATGCAACATGCCTGCAACGCCTTCGGACAAAGTCGGTCCCGGCAGCACGCTGTTGACCGTCACGCCGCTGCCGGCGACGCGCTTGGCCAGGCCGCGAGCCAGTGCCAGCTGGGCAGTTTTGGAAACGCCGTAGTGAATCATGTCCGCCGGGATATTGCGTGCAGACTCAGAAGACACGAACACCACCCTGCCCCAGCTTTTCTCAACCATTGCAGGCAGCAATGCACGGCTCAGACGCACACCGGACATGACGTTGGTCTGCCAGTAGCTGTCCCAGACCTCGTCGTCAGTTTCAAAGAAATCCTGAGGGCCATAGATCCCGGCATTGTTCACCAGGATGTCGATATGCCCAGCGCCTTGCACCAGCGTTTCAACACCATTTGAAGAGCTCAGGTCAGCGGCAACGCCAGTGATTTTCGCACCCGGAACTTCGCTGGATAACTTGGCCACTGCGTTCTTTACAGAGCCTTCACTGCGGCCATTGATCACCACCTCTGCGCCAGTCTCGGCAAGTCCTTTGGCGATCGCAAAACCTATCCCGCCGGTCGAAGCGGTGACCAGCGCACGCTTGGTATTCAACTGAATCTTCATCTTCACTCCATCATGATTGGGTGGGCTTGACCCACCCTATTGGAGCTTCCACAGTCTGTATAGAGGCAGTCGACCACCGTTGGGTGAGCTTCTTGTCCGGCCAGAGCAACAGGCCTCTTGCCTGGCACTTTCTGGAGAAAGGTGAGGACCGGCATTATCCGAGCCGCGGGGTTATTACAGTCAATGAGTCCAATGCATACGTACAGTGCGGACTTGCAGGCTTCGGGATTATTCAGGCACCCGGTATCACCGTAGATACCTTCCTCACCAACGGAGAATTGGTTGAAGTGCTGCCAGCCTTTCGTCCTGCACGTCGCAAAGTGTCCGTGCTTTACCCCAGCAGAACTCATTTGGCGCCGCAGGTACATGCGTTTGCAGACTGGCTTCGCGAACACTTTCCGGCATTGCATCCCACGTGGTTTGAGGCTGACTGATTAGATGCTGTACAGCTAACCGCTTACTACCGGACCAATCGCATTTGCGTCATAGCGACAGCTCACACTCAATGTGACTACCCTGGCGCCTGTGCCGGGCTGACAACTAAAGCAAGACGATAAAAAGAGACCGCTATGGAACTGGACACGAACGAGTACGTGACGACGACTGAAGCGCTGGAAAACCTGTATGGCGCCGTCGCACGCCCCTCCATCATCAAAGAGGTGGATCATATCCATCCCGTCTATCGACCTTTTATCGAGTCGGCTCCATTTGCGATTCTTGCCTCGTCAGGTCCCGGCGGGCTTGATGCGTCACCACGTGGCGATCAAGCAGGATTTGTCCATATCGAAGACAGCAAGACGCTTTATTTACCTGACCGGCGTGGTAACAACCGGCTCGACACCCTGCGCAACATAGTGGCTGACCCCCGTGTTGCGTTGCTGTTTCTGGTGCCTGGGGTGGGCGAAACATTACGCATTAACGGGACAGCGCAGATATCAGTCAGGCCCGAGTTACTGGCGCGCTTCGCAGTGAACGGTCAACTGCCTAAATCTGTTTTGCGAATCACTGTCACCAGCGTTTACTTCCAGTGCAGCCGAGCGGTTATCAGAGCGGGGCTTTGGGATATGGCGCGCCAGGTGGAGCGAAATACGCTGCCTACCGCTGGAAAAATCCTTAAGGAAATCTCCGCTGCCGAAATCGATGGCGATGCCTACGACCGCGCCTTGCCAGGGCGCATCGCTGATACCTTGTATTGATCGTCTTTTCTGACTCACCAGTAGCGCGTCCAGAACCGGTTTGGGCTCTGGACGCAGGCGGCTCACTGGCTGAGCCGCTACGTCTCTAATGAATATAGAGGTGGGTGGAACTCATCAGAGCTTGAATTTACCCACCAGCGTATTGAACGAAATCGCCAGCCGTGACAACTCCTGACTCGAAGCGTTGGTCTGGTTTGCACCTGCGGAAGTCTGGGTCGACAGGTCCTGAATGTTCACCAGATTGCGATCAACTTCACGGGCGACCTGCGCCTGCTCTTCGGCTGCGCTGGCGATAACCAGGTTGCGCTCGTTAATCTGACTGACGCCAGCGCTGATTCGCTCCAGGGCAAGGCCTGCTTCTGTGGCCAGCGATTGGGTGCTTTGCGCCATCGACTGGCTTTTGCCCATCGATTGCACGGCCTCGTCCGCGCCCGCGCGCACTACCTTGATCATTGCTTCAATTTCGCCAGTCGAGGCCTGGGTACGGTGAGCCAACGCCCGGACTTCATCGGCTACAACAGCAAAACCACGCCCCTGTTCACCGGCGCGCGCGGCTTCGATGGCGGCGTTGAGGGCCAATAGATTGGTCTGCTCAGCGATACCGCGAATCACGTCCAGCACCTTGGTAATGTCACGAATCTGACCGGCCAGCGTTTCGACACGCTGCGTGGAATCGTTGATGTCCACCGCCATGGTGTTCATTGCCGTCACAGCCTGCTGCACCTGGTTCTGGCCTTTGATCGCGTCTTCTGCGGTCTGGCTCGACACCTGAGAAGTGCTGGCTGCGTTGCGAGCCACCTCTTCCACCGCTGCGGTCATTTGATTTACAGCCGTTGCCGCTTGCTGAATCTCGTCATTCTGACGAACAAGGCCACGGGTGCTGTCTTCAGTCACAGCGGTCAACTCCTCGGCGGCCGAGGCTAATTGATCAGAAGCATCGGCAATTTGCTGAACGGTGCCTTTGAGATCTTTCTGCATGTTCGACAGCGCTTTCAGCAGTTGCCCGGTTTCATCTTCACTGCCTGTTGTGATCTCTTTGGTGAGGTCGCCCTGAGCGATGCGAGTTGCGCTTTCCACCGATTGATAGAGCGGTCGAGTAATCATGCGCGTAACCACCAGCCCAAGAGCAACGGCCGCAGCGGCTGCGACAAGCGCGCCGATGATCAGCGCCCACGTCACTTGTTGGTTAGTCGCTTGCCCTGAGGTAGCTACGTCGAGCGCCTGGCGAGCATTGGACTCGATCATGATTTTGACTTCGCCAATCGTCTTGCGATACGCGGGGGTTGCGCTGGTATCGGCAAACTTGGCGGCCTGATCGACATCGCCGCTTTTCAGCAGCGCGAAAACGTTTTCTGCGGCGGCGACATACGCTGGCCAGTCTCGCTCGAACTCGTCACCGGCCGCGCGCTCATCAGCTTCCAGCGGAGTGGCACGATAGATTTTGAATTGCTGCTCAGCCTCGGCCTGGTTGTCCCTGAACGACAAAGCCGCAGCGTTTATCTCCTCAGGCGTGGCTTTGCGTAACCCCAGGTTGATGGCCCTGAACATGTCCCGGTGGGTGGCGATCACGTTGGCCTTGACCGAGTCGGTTTTCTGGATCGATACCAGATTGTTGCTGACCGTGCTCTGCAACTGGCCGTAGATAGTTGAGATCCCGCTGTACCCCAGCCCTGCAACACCGACCGTGATCAAGGCACATAAACCAAAAGCGAACAGCAACTTGGATTTGAGCTTCAGATTGAGAAACTGGGACATGGTGAGCACTCAGGTCTGTAATTGTTAGAGTCGAGAGCTCAATGCACCAAAGCCCTCTCTAGCAGCATTATCGACTGGGAGTGGGCAAACTTGATGGCGGTTGCATCACCGCGCAACCAACGGTTATCTGTAGGAATGAGCTTGCTCGCGATAGCGTTTTATCAAACGAGACTTTTTGACTGCAACATTGCTATCGCGAGCAAGCTCACTCCTACAGGGATGCGTTTAATTAAGTGGTAACCGTAGGGCCGGCTTTAGCCGGGAGAACCTTACAACGGTCGAGATAGTGGTGTGTAACCCTTAAGGCCGCGACGCGATTTCATCCAGGTGCTCTAGCAAGTCTTGCGGGTCCTCATACACGCGCAAAGCCCCTGCCCGTTCAAGCTCTGCAATGTCATAACCGCCCGACAGCAAGCCGATGCCCGTTGCTTTGCAGCGACGCGCGGCGAGCATGTCCCAGATGGCATCGCCAATTACCAGGCACTCATCAATAGGTGCATCCAGTTTGTGCGCCGCAGCCAGGAACAGATCCGGGTCGGGTTTGCCGTACTTCACGTCATCGCGGGTAATAATGTTGATCTCGTTGATGTCCAGTTTCAGCGCTTTCAGATTGATCGTCGCGGTGTCGATACCGCCGCTAGTCGCAATACACCACTTGAGGTTGTCCTGGCTGAGCGCGTCAAGCAGCTCTATCGCGCCAGGCAATGCGATGATCTGACCCTGAAGGCGCTCGTAGGCGTCTGCGTGCTTTTCGCTGAGCCGTTTGGCCTGCGCTTCGCTGATTTCCAGGCCGGTCTCTCTAGACAAAGTCTTGAGCATCAATCCGCCACTCATACCGATTCTGCGGTGAATGCGCCACATCGCGAGAGGAATATCCTCAGCGTCCAGCGCTTCTTTCCAGGCCGCAACGTTTTGATAAACGCTATCGGTGAGCGTGCCGTCCAGATCGAAGATGAACGAGGTTTGTGGTCGCATGAGGTTGTTCCTTTAATGAGTTTGAATCGACGTCCACTTTTTTCGAGTGCCTGCAAACCGAGGTGTTCGGTTTTTCTTCAGTTCCTTTCACCAATGCGCTGAACGGCCATGCGCACAAAAACCTATGAAATACTTGTACAAGAATTTACATTGGTACAGGTTTTTGCGCAGTTCGGCCTCCTCGCACAGGAAAAGACGTGTTGAATAGAGAGATAGATTGATGAGCGCCCATCGCCGACTGTGTCTGGTTCTGGGCGACCAGTTGTCCTTTGACCTTGCCTCGCTGGCCGAACTGGACGCCGAGAGTGATGCGGTGTTGATGGTCGAGGTCATGGAGGAAGCCACCCATGTGCCCCACCATCCGCAAAAAATCATTCTGATCTTCAGTGCCATGCGGCACTTCGCGCAGGCCTTGGAAGCGCGAGGCTTTCATGTGCACTACGTCAGACTCGATGACCCACAGAACACCGGCTCGGTGCCTGGCGAGTTACATCGCTGGCACTCGTTGCTGCAGCCTGAAGAGTTGCACTTGACGGAGACCGGTGACTGGCGTCTTGAGCAATCGATCAGGGCGTGTGATTTGCCGATTCAGTGGCACAGCGACACGCGTTTTCTGTGCACTCGAGCAGAGTTCTCCAGCTGGGCACAGGGCAAAAAGCAGCTGCGTATGGAGTTCTTCTATCGCGAGATGCGCCGCAAAAGCCGGTTATTGATCAATGGCGACGGTACCCCGGTCGGCGGGGCATGGAACTTCGACGCCGAAAACCGCAAGGCACTGCCCAAGAACGTACGTGCGCCCTACCCGGCACGTTTTTCTAATGATGCGATCACTCAGGAAGTCATCACGCTGGTTCGAGAAAAGTTCTCCAGCCACTACGGTGCTCTGGACAGCTTTGATTATCCAGTCACGCACGCTGAAGCCCAGTCACTGTGGGAGTATTTTCTGGATTATGGGCTGGCCGGTTTCGGCGACTATCAGGACGCTATGGCCAGCAACGAGCCGTTCCTGTTTCACGCTCGCATCAGTGCCGCCCTGAATATTGGCCTGCTGGATCTGCGCCAACTGTGCAGCGATGTGGAGTCGGCGTACTGGTCGGGCAGGATCGCCTTGAATGCCGCCGAAGGCTTTATCCGGCAACTGATTGGCTGGCGCGAATATGTACGCGGTGTGTATTGGCTGAAGATGCCGGACTACGCCAGTGGCAACGCTTTCGGTAACAGCAGGCCACTGCCAGAGTTCTACTGGACCGGCAAAACCAGGATGAACTGCATGAGTCAGGCCATCGGCCAAAGCCTGGAATATGCCTACGCGCATCACATTCAGCGGCTGATGGTGACAGGCAACTTCGCGCTGCTTGCCGGTATTGCGCCGCCGCAGATCTGTGAGTGGTATCTGGCGATCTACATGGATGCGTTCGATTGGGTCGAGCTACCCAATACATTGGGCATGGTCATGCATGCCGATGGCGGTTATCTCGGCTCCAAACCTTACTGCGCCAGCGGTCAGTACATCAAACGCATGTCCAACTACTGTGGCGACTGCGCCTACAAAGTGACTGAAAGCACTGCTGATAATGCCTGCCCTTTCAATTCGCTTTACTGGCACTTCCTCATGCGTCACAGCAACCTTCTGCGCGGTAATCAGCGCATGGGCATGTTGTACAAAAACCTCGACCGCATGCCTGAAGCCAAGCAGGAAGCACTCTGGCAACGAGGAGAGCTATTGCTCGCCAAGCTGGATGCGGGTGAGTTGATTTGAAATCAGATCGCTTGTTAAGCCTGACACTGCGTTGTCTTGCGTCAAACAGTAGATTTGTTGGAGCTAACGTGTTCGCGACGCGTTGCGTCAGGTGATTGCGTGGTGGATTTGCTGGCGCCTCACGAACACGTTCACTCCTACAGGGTTAACGGGCAACAATACCTGTAGGAGCGCACGAGCACCGCGAGGCCGCGATAGCGGTGTATCAGATGGACCGCCATCGCTGCCTCGCGAAGTTCGCGAGTTCTACAGACAAGTACTCCAAATCGCTGGTTGCATTGCTATGACAGGGAACACATTGAAAAAGAGTGAACTGCCCGTAAAAACCTGCGCCGTCTGCGGGTTGCCTTTCACCTGGCGCAAGAAGTGGGCGCGCTGCTGGGATGAGGTCCGATATTGTTCGGAGCGCTGTCGACGCAACAAGCACGCCCAGACTTAAGCCACACACGCAGGATGTCCGGAATCGTCCTGCTCGCGTCCAATCGGTGTCTGTCGCCACCTCTGATCTGTGCTTACCATGGCATCTGTTGACCACCATTTTCATAGCCTTGGACACAGACCATGAGCAATAAAGCCCTGATCGTCATTGATGTGCAGCATTCGTTTCGGCACTCCGACTACTGGTCCGAAACTGACCTGCCTATTTACCTGAAAAACCAACAAACGCTGATTGACGGGTGTGTCCAGCAAGGCATCCCTGTGATACAAGTCTTTCACGTAGAGGAGCAGGGACACTTCTCCCTGGCCTCAGGAAATGTGAAAACCCTGGACGAATTGTCCATCAACCCTGATCTGGTCATTCACAAACGCGTTCACAGCGCACTCGCTGGTACGCCGCTGGCCGCCTGGTTGAGGGCACGAAACATCAATTCCCTGATCATCAGCGGCATTCGCACTGAGCAGTGTTGTGAAACCACCACCCGGCAGGCCTCAGACACGGGCTTTACCGTGGACTTCGTCAGTGAGGCGACTTTGACTTTTGCGATGACCCACGCACGCAGTGGCCGCACCTTCAGCCCGGCAGAGATTCGTGAACGTACCGAGTTGGTGCTGGAAGATCGCTTCGCACGAATCGTCACCGTTGCTCAGGCGCTTGCAGGTTGAAACGATGACCATTCCGGTGCTGTTTGTGCTGCTGCCCAACGTGTTGATGCTTGATCTGGCAGGCCCGGCCGAAGTGCTGCGCCTTGCGGGGCAAAGTGAAAGCGAAACCGCACTGGATTTTGACCTGCAGTACGTCAGCCCGGTCGCCTCCCTGCAATCCTCAATTGGTCTGCCTCTTTCCGGTTTGCCGCCCCTGCCGGAAACCCTGACGCCAGAAACAATGGTCGTGTTGGTCGGCTCTACAACGACTGCGCCCTCCGCGCGTTTGACGGAGTTCGAAGCAGCCAGCAATATCGTCACGGACTGGCTGCGACGGGTGTTTGCACCTTCAGGCGCACAACTGGTGTGCATCTGCGCGGGTGCATTGATTGCGGCGAAAGCGGGTCTGCTTGACGGTCGTCAGTGCACCACTCACCACTCGCTATGCGAGACGTTACAAGCCATCGCACCCACGGCGCGCGTGCTGGAAAACCGGCTTTATGTCACTGATGGTCCGATCAGTTGCAGCGCAGGTGTCACCGCAGGCATAGACCTGATGCTGCACTGGGTAGCCGAACTGGCAGGGCCGCAACTGGCCTGCGCGGTGGCACGGGATATGGTGGTTTATCAGCGTAGAGGCGCCGCGGACCCGCAACTGTCAGCCTGGGTGAGCGGTCGTAACCACTTGCACCCCGCATTGCATCGTGTTCAGGACGCCCTGAGTGCGGCGCCTTGCGAAGACTGGACTGTCACCCGAATGGCGAGCCTTGCCTGCACCAGCAGCCGACATCTGGCGCGGTTGTTCAGTGAGCACGCGGGCATCAGCCCGCTCGATTACTTGCACCGACTGCGCGTGAGTGTCGCCCGTGAGCTGCTGGCCCAATCAACTCTTGATATGGAAACCATCGCGGAACGCTCAGGCTTTGGTTCTGCCAGGCATCTGCGGCGCATCTGGGGCAAGTATGAAACCGCCCCGCCATCGGACAGCCGCTCTCTTGGGCGATGATCTGGCCACGCTCATTTATCCAGAAATTCACTCCCGGGGTAAGCATCGCTGCATTTTCGGGTGCTGATCATTTCGCAAGCGCGGTTCTATTGCCCCATACACAGCCTTGGACAGCCCATGCTTGAGCGCAAAAGATTTCTTGCTTGACGTATACGTAAAGGGAACCTTAGGTTAAACCTCTGTTTCCCCGCCGAGCGCGTTCATGACCAGCCAGACCTACAGCATCTCCGACCTCGCCCGCGAGCTGGATATCACTACCCGGGCAATTCGCTTTTACGAGGAGCAAGGCATGCTCGCTCCTGAAAGACGTGGATTGGAACGCATCTACTCGGCCCGTGACAAGGTGACGCTCAAGCTCATTCTGCGAGGCAAGCGCATCGGCTTTTCCCTGGCGGAATGCCGCGAACTGATCGAGCTATACGACCCCGCCGGCGGTAACCATAAACAACTTCACACCATGCTCGGCAAAATCGGCGAACGCCGCACGCAGCTGGAACAGCAAATGCTGGACATCCAGCACATGCAGCTGGAACTGGACGCGGCCGAGGAGCGCTGCAAGCTAGCGCTCGATAAAACAATAAAAATCAATTAATTGAAGACTTATTCTCGAATCTTTCGAGAAGGAGCCGGGCATGCCATTACCTGAAAAAGTGCGCCTTGTAGAAGTGGGGCCGCGCGACGGCTTGCAGAATGAATCCAACCCCATCAGCGTTGCGGACAAAGTGCGACTGGTTGACGAGCTGTCGGCGACTGGTCTGAGCTACATCGAAGTCGGTAGTTTTGTCTCACCCAAGTGGGTGCCGCAAATGGCCGGTTCTGGAGATGTATTCGCCAATATCCAGCGCAACGACAAGGTGACCTACGCAGCGCTGACTCCAAATTTTCGCGGCTTCGAGGATGCCCTTGCCGCTGGGGTCAGAGAAGTCGCTGTGTTTGCCTCAGCCTCTGAAGCCTTCTCACAGCGCAACATCAATTGTTCAATCAATGAAAGCCTGGAGCGCTTCGCGCCGATCATGGAAGCTGCTCGCTTGCATGGGATGCAGGTGCGCGGCTATGTCTCCTGCGTACTGGGCTGCCCGTATGACGGCAAGGTCGCGCCCGCACAAGTCGCCGCGGTGGCCAATGAGCTACTTGCCATGGGCTGCTATGAGATATCACTCGGCGACACCATTGGTGTGGGTACCCCCACTAAAACCCGTGAGCTGTTCGATGTTGTCGCAGGGCGCATTGCCCGAGGCAAACTCGCCGGGCATTTTCACGATACCTACGGCCAGGCCCTGGCCAACATCTACGCCAGCCTGCTGGAAGGCATTCACGTGTTCGACAGTTCGGTCGCCGGGCTCGGTGGCTGCCCCTATGCAAAAGGTGCCAGCGGCAATGTCGCCAGCGAAGACGTCCTCTACATGCTTGATGGGCTGGGGATTGAAACCGGGGTTGATCTGGATCGACTGATCAATGCTGGTCAGCGCATTTGCCAGGTGTTGGGTAAGACCAATGGCTCCAGGGTAGCCAAGGCACGCCTGTCGGCCTGAGGTGCGACATGTTGTCACAGAGTGTTACCCTACTCTCAGTTCGCAGGAAGAAACGGGTAACACGGAAACAATTGCCATGGCTTTGCACCGTATGCCCCGTTAGCTGTTTTCACTAGCCCCTTGTTTTTAAAGGGTTTTAGAAAGCTGGCACGCCTCCTGCTATATCTTCAGTACAACAAGAATAAAAATGTGCAGTAACCCAATAAAAACAAGACGTATCGGCTCTGACATAACAAAAACAACACGGACAGAGGCGCAGCTAACAGATTTTTTTGGAGTGGATAGCTTTTCTGAGGAGCTTGCAAGAGATCCTCGCAACCGGGCGAAAGAACAACAAAACTACCCTGAGGTAGCGCCAGACCTGGTTGGATCGATGAGATAGAAGCCGCATCAGCGCTCAAAAAAATACGTTTGCTCTTGATCCCTAATGGGATCGCTTAAAACAGCGGTAAGGGTACGGCCACCAAAAACAACAACAGGCCGCCCAACAATAAAAAAGAGCATCGCGAAATACCTTGAAGGGGAGCCCAGGCTCCCCTTCGTGCTGTCTGGGGGGTGGGGTTTTAGGCGGAAAACTCGGTCTGTAGTAGCTCACGAGCACCGCGAGGCAGCGATGGCGGCCTGTCTGATACACCGCTATCGCGGCCTCGCGATGCTCGTGCGCTCCTACAGAAAGTATTTCAATTCAGACAAACCCACCCGTTTGCAGCCGCTGATTGACACGCCTCCGGCTACAGGTTTACGTTAACGTAAAGGTCATAGCGACTCTTCCAAAAATAACAAGGAACGCTAACCATGAGTTATCCCAGCCTGAACTTCGCTCTGGGCGAAACCATTGATATTTTGCGCGACCAGGTGCAATCGTTTGTTGCCGCTGAAATCGCCCCACGGGCTGCGCAGATCGATAAAGACAACCTTTTCCCTGCGGACCTGTGGCGCAAGTTTGGCGACATGGGTCTGCTGGGCATCACGGTTGACGAGGAATATGGCGGCGCTGGGCTGGGTTATCTCGCCCACGTGGTGGCCATGGAAGAGATCAGTCGCGGCTCGGCGTCTGTTGCACTGTCTTACGGCGCGCATTCAAACCTTTGCGTGAATCAGATCAATCGCAACGGCACCACCGCGCAGAAGGCGAAGTACCTGCCCTCTCTCATCAGCGGTGAACATGTCGGCGCGCTGGCCATGAGCGAACCCAACGCAGGTTCCGACGTGGTTTCGATGAAGCTGCGCGCCGACAAACGCGGCGACCGCTTTGTCCTCAATGGCAGCAAGACCTGGATCACCAACGGTCCAGATGCCAATACTTACGTGATCTACGCCAAGACTGACCTTGAAAAGGCGGCTCATGGCATCAGCGCCTTTATCGTCGAGCGGGACTGGAAAGGTTTTTCACGCGGCAACAAGTTCGACAAGCTGGGTATGCGGGGTTCGAACACCTGCGAACTGTTTTTCGATGATGTAGAAGTTCCAGAAGAGAACCTGCTGGGCGTGCTGAATGGTGGCGTAAAGGTGCTGATGAGCGGCCTGGATTACGAACGCGTCGTCCTGGCCGGTGGACCGACCGGCATCATGCAAGCCTGCATGGATGTGGTCGTGCCCTACATCCATGACCGTAAACAGTTCGGTCAGAGCATCGGCGAGTTTCAGTTGATCCAGGGCAAAGTCGCCGATATGTACACCCAACTAAACGCCAGCCGCGCTTACCTGTATGCCGTGGCGCAAGCCTGCGAACGTGGCGAAACCACACGCAAGGACGCAGCCGGGGTCATTCTCTATAGCGCAGAGCGGGCAACGCAGATGGCTCTGGAAACGATCCAGATTCTGGGCGGTAACGGCTACATCAACGAATTCCCGGCCGGACGACTGCTCCGCGACGCCAAGCTCTACGAAATTGGCGCAGGCACCAGCGAAATCCGGCGGATGTTGATTGGACGTGAATTGTTCAATGAGTCCCGATGACTGCAGTCGGGTGATAAACAACAAAGTGGTGCTTCTTGCCACTGCGTCTCAGGCATCGCGGGCAAGCACCGCTCCCACATTGAACTGCATTTCAGTTCAAGTGAGTCAGGGGCTGTGTGCACTGATCAACTTGAACTGAAATACGATCTCTTGTGGGAGCGAGGCTTGCCCGCGATGCATGAGGCACCATTGCAAGACGCACCCCGCTATCGTTAATAGCGCGCAAAAGAAAGCCCGGAGTAGCCATGACAACCCTCCAAACCCACATCAATACCCGCTCTGCCGAATTCGCCAGCAACAGCGCCAGCCTGCTGGAGCAAGTCAACGCCCTGCGCAGCCTGCTCGCCAACATTCAGCAAGGCGGTGGGCCGAAAGCTCAGGAGCGCCACACGTCACGGGGCAAATTACTGCCACGGGATCGGATCAATCGGCTGCTCGATAGCGGTTCGCCCTTTCTTGAAATCGGTCAACTGGCCGCACTGCAGGTTTATGAAGAAGACGTGCCTGCCGCCGGGGTGATTGCCGGTATTGGCCGCGTCGAAGGCGTGGAATGCATGATTATCGCCAACGACGCCACCGTCAAAGGCGGCTCGTATTACCCGCTCACGGTCAAAAAGCATCTGCGAGCACAGACCATAGCCCAGCAGAACCGCCTGCCGTGCCTTTACCTGGTGGATTCCGGCGGCGCGAACTTGCCGCGTCAGGATGAAGTGTTTCCGGATCGCGAGCACTTCGGACGGATCTTCTTCAATCAGGCCAACATGAGTGCCCAAGGCATCCCGCAGATCGCCGTTGTGATGGGCTCTTGCACCGCAGGCGGCGCTTATGTACCGGCCATGGCCGATGAAGCGATCATGGTCCGCCAGCAGGCAACCATTTTTCTCGCCGGCCCCCCTCTCGTCAAAGCAGCGACAGGCGAAGTGGTCAGCGCTGAAGACTTGGGAGGTGCAGATGTGCATTGCCGCACTTCCGGGGTTGCCGATCATTACGCCGATAACGATGAGCATGCTCTGGAGTTGGCACGCCGCAGTATCGCCAATCTGAACTGGCGCAAGCTCGGCGCGTTGAACAGCGAGTCCCCAACCGCCCCCCTGTACGCTGCTGACGAGTTGTACGGGATCATTCCTGCCGACGCCAAACAGCCTTTTGATGTCCGTGAAGTGATTGCCCGGCTAGTGGATGGCTCGGTGTTCGACGAGTTCAAAGCGCTGTTTGGCACCACGCTGGTATGCGGGTTCGCCAGGTTGCACGGCTACCCGGTCGCGATCCTCGCCAATAACGGCATTCTGTTCGCCGAAGCGGCGCAAAAAGGCGCGCACTTTATCGAGCTGGCCTGCCAGCGCGGAATTCCGCTGCTGTTTCTGCAAAACATCACCGGCTTCATGGTCGGACAGAAATACGAAGCGGGCGGCATCGCCAAACACGGGGCCAAACTGGTCACGGCGGTGGCTTGCGCCAAAGTACCGAAATTCACCGTGATCATCGGCGGCAGCTTCGGTGCGGGCAATTACGGCATGTGCGGACGCGCCTACGATCCCCGGTTTCTGTGGATGTGGCCCAATGCGCGGATCGGCGTGATGGGTGGCGAGCAGGCTGCGGGCGTGCTGGTTCAGGTCAAACGCGAACAGGCCGAGCGCAGCGGCGAGCCGTTCAGTGCCAGCCAGGAGGCCGCTATCAAACAACCGATCCTCGACCAGTACGAACATCAGGGGCACCCGTATTACTCCAGCGCCCGGCTGTGGGATGACGGAGTGATCGACCCGGCACAAACCCGGGACATCCTTGGACTCGCCCTCTCCGCCTCGCTGAATGCGCCCATCGAGCCGACGACCTTCGGCCTGTTCCGCATGTGATCAGGAAACGCTCATGACTGACTTTCAAACCGTAGAACTGCTGCGTGACCCACAGGGCTACGCCACGCTCTGGCTTAACCGACCGGAGAAAAACAACGCGTTCAATGCACAAATGATCCGCGAGCTGATCCTCGCGTTGGACGCGGTTCAGGCCGATGCCAGCCTGCGCTTTCTGCTGATACGCGGCCGTGGCAGGCACTTCAGCGCCGGCGCGGACCTGGCTTGGATGCAGCAGTCTGCCAACCTCGATTACAACACCAATCTGGATGATGCCCGCGAACTGGCCGAGTTGATGTACAACCTCGCCAAACTCAAGATTCCAACCCTGGCGGTGGTACAAGGCGCAGCATTCGGCGGCGCACTCGGTCTGATCAGTTGCTGCGACATGGCCATCGGCGCCATCAATGCGCAGTTCTGTCTGTCTGAGGTGCGCATTGGTCTTGCTCCGGCGGTGATCAGCCCGTTTGTGGTTCAGGCCATCGGCGAACGTGCTGCCCGCCGTTACGCGCTCACCGCCGAGCGATTTGACGGTGTGCGCGCCCGAGAGATCGACCTTATTGCCGAGTGCTACCCGCCGGAGGAGCTGGAACAACAGGTCCGTAAGTGGACCGAAAACCTGCTACTGAACAGCCCACAAGCCATGCGTGCCAGCAAGGACCTGCTGCGCGAGGTGGGTAACGGCGCACTGACCCCAGCCCTGCGCCGCTATTGCGAAAATGCCATCGCACGAATTCGCACCAGTGGCGAAGGCCAGGAAGGTCTGCGCGCCTTTCTGGACAAGCGCCCACCCGCCTGGCAGACCGAACAGCCCAAGGAGCCCCGTCCATGAGCGCCTCTACTTTGACGACTGTGTTGATCGCCAACCGTGGTGAGATTGCCTGCCGCATCATGCGCACCGCGAAAAACCTTGGCTTGACTACGGTTGCAGTTCACAGCGAAACAGACCGTGATGCCCGCCATACCCGCGAAGCAGACATCAAGGTTAACTTGGGTGGTAGCAAAGCTGCCGACAGCTACCTGCAAATTTCCAGATTGATCGCCGCAGCCCTTGCCAGCGGAGCTCAAGCTATCCATCCCGGCTATGGCTTTCTTTCTGAAAATGCCGAATTCGCCCGGGCCGTTGAAAGCGCTGGCCTGATTTTCCTCGGCCCGCCCGCCTCGGCCATTGATGCAATGGGCAGCAAGTCCGCGGCCAAATCGCTGATGGAACAGGCTGGCGTGCCGCTGGTACCGGGCTACCATGGCGAGGCTCAGGATCTGGCGACGTTTCGCGATGCCGCTGAGCGGATTGGTTACCCGGTACTGCTCAAGGCCACCGCAGGCGGTGGCGGCAAAGGCATGAAGGTTGTTGAGCGCGTAGAGGATTTATCCGACGCACTGGCTTCGGCGCAGCGGGAAGCAGCTTCATCGTTTGGCGACTCGCGCATGCTGGTCGAAAAATACCTGCTCAAACCTCGTCATGTGGAGATTCAGGTGTTTGCCGATCAACACGGTCACTGCCTGTATCTCAATGAACGCGACTGCTCGATCCAGCGTCGCCATCAGAAGGTCGTCGAAGAAGCTCCCGCTCCGGGTCTCAGCCCGCAATTGCGCAAGGCCATGGGCGAAGCTGCGGTCAAAGCCGCGCAGAGCATTGGCTATGTCGGCGCCGGGACGGTCGAGTTTCTGCTGGATGCCCGAGGCGAGTTTTTCTTCATGGAAATGAACACCCGCTTGCAGGTTGAACATCCCGTGACCGAAGCCATTACCGGTCTGGATCTGGTGGAATGGCAGTTGCGAGTCGCTCAAGGCCAGGTGCTGCCGCTGACTCAGGAGCAAGTACCGTTGATGGGGCACGCCATCGAAGTGCGGTTGTACGCCGAAGACCCCGATAATGAATTCCTGCCTGCAACCGGCACGTTGGCGCTTTATCGCGAAAGCTTGGTCGGTGCCGGGCGCCGGGTAGACAGTGGCGTGGCTCAGGGCGACAGCATCTCACCATTTTACGATCCGATGCTTGGCAAGCTGATTGCCTGGGGGGAAGACCGTGAGCAGGCGCGCTTGCGGCTGCTGGCCATGCTTGATGAGTTCGTTGTGGGTGGGGTCAAAACCAACCTGCCGTTTCTGCGGCGGATCATCGGCCATCCAGCGTTTGCGGCAGCCGAGCTGGATACCGGCTTCATTCCTCGTCATCAGGCGCAGCTGTTGCCACGCCCTGCGCCATTGTCGGACGAGTTCTGGCAGGCGGCCGCTGCAGCATTCAGTCAGAGCAAACCTGCGCGCGTGCGTCAGGACGATGCCCACTCGCCTTGGTCCTCGATGACCGGGATGCGCTTTGGTATGGCCAGTGAAGTGGATCTGCATCTGACCTGCGATGGTCAGGAGCATACCGTCAAACTGCGCGGTGACAGCACTTGGGTGACTCGACTGATTGACGATCAGTTGCTGATTGAGCAAAACGGCCTGCGCCAGCAGCACCTCGCGCTGCGTCGCGATGACACCCTGTACCTGAAATGGGCCGGAGACCTGCATGCAATCAAACGCTTCAATCCGATCGCCGCAGCAGACGCCAGTCAAGCCTCCCAAGGCGGACTGACTGCCCCCATGAACGGCAGCATTGTGCGGATTCTGGTTGAAGTCGGCCAGAGTGTCGAAACCGGTACGCAACTGGTGGTGCTGGAAGCGATGAAAATGGAACACAGCATCCGCGCTGACCAGGCGGGAGTAGTGACCGCCGTGCATTGCAGCGAGGGAGATATGGTGAGCGAGGGTGCAGTGCTGGTGGAAATTGAAGCGCTGGCTGAATGACGACGTGGGAGCCGGGCTTGCCCGCGATAAGGACAACCCGGTTTACCTGCAACACCGTGGTGTCTGCATCGCGGGCAAGCCCTGCTCCCACATGCACCGATCTCCTGGCAAAGCATTGTTGAACTGCACGACTGAATTCAGAACTGCAAAGCAAGACTAACTACACGCTATTGCGCAGACAGCACATAACCCTGTGGGAGCCGGGCTTGCCCGCGATATGGGCAACCCGGTTCACCTGCAACACCGTGGAGCCTGCTTCACGGGCAAGCCCTGCTCCTACATGCAGCGATCTCCTGCCAAAGCATTTCTGAATTGCACGACTGAATTCAGAACGGCAAAGCAAGACTGACTAC
>NZ_LOHF01000002.1:0-164091 GCF_002158995.1 Pseudomonas caspiana
TATGCCGAGCGACAGCGAGGTACCTAGTGGTGGGGCAAGAGCGTTTTGCTTACTTTTGTCTGGGCCGGCTTCCGGATTTTCAAAAGTGAGGCGCTGTAAAAGCGCAACCAATATCAGCCATTAACGCGGTAACGGATATGTACACAAAATGCTTTGAAAGATGTGTAGATATCCATGCGTGGATAACGTTACCGCGATGTCGGCAGTTTTGTAACTCTCCCTACGCCACCGAAACCTGATTACGCCCATTATGCTTGGCCGCATATAAACCTTTGTCCGCTTCCTGAATCAACTGACGGCTATTGCTGCCAGGCTGCGGAACGATGGTTGATACGCCAATGCTGACGGTCAGCGACGAGCCCGGTGTCGGTGCGATGTGCGGGATATTCATGCCTGCGACGGTCATGCGCAGTTTCTCGGCCAGCAGGCGCGCCCCGCCCGGTGAAGTGCTGGGCAGCACCAGCGCGAACTCTTCGCCGCCGTAACGTGCAGGCAGGTCAGAAGGCCGGGCAGAGCTGGCGCGAATAGCCTTGGCCACCTGACGCAATGCTTCGTCGCCTTCAAGGTGTCCGAAGTTGTCGTTGTAAGCCTTGAAGAAATCGACGTCGATCATCATCAACGACAGCTGAGTCTGATCACGGGTTGCACGACGCCATTCCAGCTCCAGGTACTCGTCGAAATGACGACGATTGGACAGGCCCGTCAAACCGTCAGAGTTCATCAGGCGCTGCAAAACCAGATTGGTATCGAGCAACTGCTGCTGACTCACGCGCAACGCGCGGTACGCTTCGTCCCGTTGCAACAACGTCATGTAGGAGCGCGAGTGATAACGAATACGCGCCACCAACTCGATCGTGTCCGGTAGCTTGACCAGATAATCGTTGGCACCGGCAGAAAAAGCCGCGCTCTTGATCATCGGGTCTTCCTTGGTCGAGAGCACGATGATTGGAATATCTTTGGTCAGCGGATTATTGCGGTACTCGCGCACCAGCGTCAGGCCGTCCAGGCCTGGCATGACCAGGTCCTGCAGGATGACCGTAGGCTTGATCTGGATGGCCTGAGCAATGGCCTGATGCGGATCAGCACAAAAATGGAAGTCGATACGCTCTTCGTTGGCCAACCCTCGCCGGACCGCCTCGCCGATCATCGCCTGATCATCGACCAGCAACACCATGGCCGAGTTTTCGTCATCTGGCTGGAGGGAGTCCAGCTGCAAGTCATTCATTAAAGAACTCCTGATCAACGCCTGAACGTGAAGCCACCTGAATTCTCATCGGGCGAACACCTCTTTCAGGCGCATCGAAATAGTCTCCAGCGGTCTGATCTCGACCGCCGCATCAATGGCCGCTGCCGCTTTGGGCATGCCGTACACCGCACAGGATTGCTGATCCTGTGCGATGGTCAAATAACCTTGCTGACGCATGAGTTTCAGGCCTTGAGCCCCGTCGCGCCCCATGCCGGTCAGCAAAACACCTACCGCGTCGCCGGTCCAGTAACGGGCCACACTTTCAAAGAAAACGTCGATCGATGGTCGATAGATTTCATTGACCGGCTCTGCCGTGTAGGCCAGCGTACCGTTCTTGAGTAATCGAATATGGTGGTTGGTGCCCGCCAGCAATACCGTCCCAGGTCGCGGCGGTTCGCCTTCCTGAGCGAGACGTACCGGTAGCCCGGACGAGGTGCTGAGCCATTCGGCCATACCGGCAGCAAACACCTGATCAACATGCTGAACGAGTACGATGGCGGCCGGAAAGTTGGCCGGCAGCCCTTTCAGCAATTGTTCAAGCGCGGCGGGTCCACCCGCCGATGAGCCTATCGCAACCAGTTGCTGACGCTGACCGCTTGAGCGCACCGGTGCCGAAACCACCTGCTCAGAGCGCTGCTCTGGCCGCACCAGCCAGCCAATATTGAGGATCTTGCGCAACAGAGGCGCCGCAGCATCCTTGGGGTTGCCTGCACCGATGGCAGGCGTATCCACGACATCCAGCGCACCATGCCCCATGGCCTCGAAGACGCGGTGCATATTTTGCTGGCGGTCTACGGTGACGATGACGATTGCGCAAGGCGTTGCAGCCATGATCTGCCGCGTGGCTTCAACGCCGTCCATGATCGGCATGATCAGGTCCATGAGGATGACGTCCGGAACCAGCTCGGCACATTTACGCACCGCTTCGGCACCATTGCCCGCGACCCACACCACTTCGTGCGCAGGCTCGAAGGCCAGGGCGCGACGCAGCGCCTCGACGGCCATAGGCATGTCATTGACGATTGCGATCTTCATGCCTGTGCATCCCCAATCAATTCAGCAACGGCATCAAGTAACGCATCGTCATGGAAACTGGCCTTGGCCAGATAATAATCGGCTCCTGCGTCCAGACCACGACGGCGATCTTCCTCGCGATCTTTATAGGAAACGACCATCACCGGCAGGGACTGCAATCGGGTATCCCGGCGAACCAGCGTGACCAGTTCGATACCATCCATGCGGGGCATGTCGATATCGGTGATGAGCAAATCGAAATCTTCTGCGCGCAATGCATTCCAGCCATCCATACCGTCCACGGCAACGGCCACTTCGTAGCCGCGATTGACCAGTAACTTGCGCTGCAACTCACGTACCGTCAACGAATCGTCGACCACCAGCACGCGTTTACGCGATACAGCGTCAATCTGACGGTTGCGTCGGTCGATACGCTCCAGGCGCCCGGTGTTAAGCAACTTCTCTACCGAGCGAAGCATGTCCTCGACATCGATGATCAACACCGCAGAGCCATCGTCAAGCAAAGCCCCCGCAGAGATGTCCTGAACCTTGCCCAGCCGTGGATCGAGGGGCAACACCACCAGCGTGCGCTCGCCTATAAAACGCTCGACCGCAACACCGTAGACCGCATCGCGCTCGCGGATCACCACGACCTTGAGCACGCCTTCGTTGCTCTGACTTGCTGGCCGGTGCAGCAACTGGCTGGCGGCTACCAACCCTACGTGACGCCCTTCATGCCAGAAATGCTGACGCCCTTCGATCTGGACAATATCGTCGCTGTGCACATCGCTCATACGCTCGATGTGTGCCAACGGGAAGGCATACGCTTCGCCGCCCACCTCCACCACCAGACTGCGCACCACCGACAGGGTCAACGGCACTTCCATCACAAACCGGGTGCCTTTGTTTGCCTGCTGATCGGCGAAGACCACGCCGCGCAATTGACGGACCATGTCATGAACGGCATCAAGGCCAACACCGCGCCCGGAAATCTCGGTGACTTTGTCTTTCAAGCTGAAACCGGGCAGGAACAGGAACGTCAGCAGTTCTTCTTCGCTCAGTTGCGAGGCGGTCTCAGCAGGCGACAATTGGCGCTTGATGATGTTGCCACGCAGCCGCTCAAGGTCCACGCCGCCGCCGTCATCACTGAGCTCGACCTGCAACTGGCCCGCTTGATGGGACGCCTTGAGGCGAATCAGTCCTTCTGCGGGTTTACCCGCAGCGAGGCGCGTTTCAGGCAGCTCAATGCCGTGGTCTACGGCGTTACGCAGCAAATGGGTCAACGGCGCTTCAAGCTTTTCCAGTACATCGCGATCAACCTGGGTTTTTTCGCCTTCGATTTCCAGGCGTACCTGCTTGCCCAGTTCGCGGCCCAGATCACGCACCATACGCGCCTGACCGGCGAGCACATCGGCAAAAGGTCGCATCCGGCAAGCCAGCGCGGTGTCATAGAGTTCCTGCGCTCGCTGCCCCGCCACCCAGCCAAACTCGTCCAGCTCAGCGGTTTGATTAACCAGCATTTGCTGGGCTTCGGCCAGTAAACGACGCGCTTCATCCAAGGCTTTTTGCGCATCAGGGCCAAGGCCGGCCTCGCCAAAACTGGCCTCAAGATCGTCCAGCGCGCGGCTGCTGCCGGTCTGGATACGTTTGAGCCGCTGCATATTGGCCAGGTAAGGCTTGATGCGTTGCGTCTCGACCAAGGACTTACTCGACAAATCCAACAAGCTGTTCAGTCGCTCGGCAGTCACCCGCAGCACTCGCTCGCCGGCCTCGGATGCCCGGCGATTGCGTCGCAGGGCAGGCGTAGGGGCTGGCTCAGCAAGACTTTCTTCGGTAGATGTATCGGGTACTGACACTGACGGGGCCGAAAAACCCGACACCGGGTTTTCCGCTGGTAGATCGAGCGCGGGTAACGGATCACTTACCGGTGGCGCCGTTTGAGTCAGGGCCATCGCGCTCGCCAACAACGCATCGTCAGCGGACGGTGTTGATAACGTCGCGCCGCGCACCATGCCGCTGCCCTGGGCCATCAGCGTGTTCATACGCTCCACGTAAGCGTCGATATCGGCCTGGGCGACATTACTGACGCCGGGCGTCGCGATGCGCATCAACAGGTCAGTGCCCTGCAACAACGCGTCGATATGTTCCGGCTGCAGGTAAAGGCGACCCTCTTGGGCGCTGACCAGGCAATCTTCCATGACATGGGAAACGCTAACCCCAAAATTGACACCGACGATACGCGCCGCGCCCTTGAGCGAGTGGGCGGCGCGCATGCAGGCTTCCAGATGATCAGCCTGGGTCGGGTCACGCTCCAGCGCCAACAAGCCCGCACTCAATACTTGAGTCTGAGCTTCAGCCTCAAGAGTAAACAGCTCGAACAGCGAGGCATCGCGCATTTCATCTGGCGTCATGAAAGGCTCCGATTGACCGCCGACAACAGTTGATCTTCATCGAGCAGGCGCAGGCTGTAATCCTTCCATTGCAAGACACCACGGGTGAAACGTGCGTTGGCATGGGTTCCGGAAGTCGAGGCCGAGTCCAGCAGGTGTTCTTCGATGGCATAAATACCATGAACTTCATCTACCGGCACCACCACCGGGCCGCCCTCAGCGGCCACAATCAGCATGCGTGGCATGATCCGGCTCGATTGCGCAGGCACAACCGTCGTATCCAGCCCCAACAGCTCAATGAGGGAAAGGCAGGCAACCAGCGCACCCCGAACATTGGCCACGCCGAGCAGTGCCCGCGAGCGCTGATGCGGCAGGGAGTGAATGGCTTGCAGCGGAGCGATCTCTACCAGGCAACGAGTGGGAAAGCCCAGCCACTCCTCGCCCAGACGGAAAACCAGAATCGAGCGAGTCTTGGTCTTGACCTGCAGATCAGCGGTTTGAACATGATCATTGTCACTTCGGGTCAGCGCGTAACGATCCAGCAAGGTGGTCGCGGCCGCCGAATAGACCGGGCAGTTACGGCAATGAATGTGTTCGACCAGCAACGGGCACGACCGGTCGCCGTGAATACCGATGTGATTCCAGCAGTCATCAACGGCCTGGGCGTCTTCGTGAATGAAGCTCGAATAGCTATAGATTCTACTCATCGTGGGCTACCTTGCTTACTCACGCTGCGGGCCGCACGTTCATTGAGCCTGCGGGCGCCGGCGCTATCCCCTTGGGCCGCCAGCAATGCTGCAAGTTGCGCCAATGCCTCAGGGTGCTGCGGCTGCAAATATAGCGCCTTGCGGTAAAAGCCCTGAGCCTGGGCATTGCTGCCTTCGACCTCGCTGAGCAAACCGAGCCAATAAAATACCTGAGCCTCGGGTTCATGACTCTTCAGGAAACGCTCACACGCGGCGCGCGCTTCAGCGCTTTTGCCCTCGTTGGCCAGGCTGGCGATGGTGGCGAGCAATGTCGCAACGTCGTCATTACCCTTTGCTGCAGCACCGCTCCCCGCTCCCGCTACAACGGATGCGGATCGTTGCGGGGTCGTAAGCGATACCGTGGTCGGTCGTGGCTGAGGGCGCGAAACGCTTCGCGGGTTAAAACCCGGCGGAACCACCAATCCACTGCGCGGCGAGGGTTCAGCAAGCGTTGCTACAGGTTCCTGCGACGCGTTGTAATGACTGAACGCGAAGGTCTGAGGAATGCCAATCGAGCGCATGCCCATGCGCGTCAACAGGCTGCCTTCGGCTGGCCCGATAAACAAAATCCCGTCATCGCGGGTCAGGCGCTTGAGCACTTCAAACACATGCTTCTGGGTGGGCTGATCAAAATAGATCAGCAAGTTCCGGCAGAACACAAAGTCGTAAGCCGTCTGATTGATCAGTGCCGGATCAAGCAGGTTGCCGGCGCGAAAACTGATCCGTTCACGAACCCGGGCTTGTAGCTCAAAACCGTCTTCGGTCGCATTGAAATAGCGATCACGGTATGAAATGTCATCACCACGAAACGAGTTTTTACCGTACACCCCACGCTGTGCGCGCTGGATCGATATCGGGCTGATGTCCATTGCGTCGATCGCAAACTGTGGCGCCAGAACGTTAGCGTCCAGCAAGGCCATGGCAATGGAATAAGGCTCTTCACCAGTGGAACACGGCAGGCTGAGGATACGAATCGGCCGCACGCCGTTCAGCTCGGCGATGCGTGCCTTGGCGAGGTTGCTTAACGAGACAAAGGATTCCGGATAGCGAAAAAACCAAGTCTCGGGGACGATTACAGCCTCAATCAATGCCTGTTGTTCGTCCGCTGACGACTGCAGAAGCTGCCAGTAACCGTCGCTGTCGATGACTTTGGTGGCCATATAACGCTGGCGTACCGCACGTTCGACGATTGCCTCGCCCACCGAAGCAACATCAAGGCCGATACGGTCCTTGAGAAAACTGAAGAAGCGCGCCTCATGACTCATGGCGTCTCCTCGATAAATTCAAGCTCCGAGGGCTGCGCCGGATAGAGCAACTCGCGGACCTGATCACTGAGCAGGTCCTGAACGCGGATCCACTGCACCAGCCCTGAAGCATCTTCACGCACCGGCCCCAGATACGAAGCATCGGGGCTATCCAGACCGTAATCCTTGAACTCTTCTGGTGCGCATCGCAGCATGTCGGTGGCCTGCTCGATAATCAGCCCGAGCAAACGCTTGGGTTGTTCGGCATCAACCTGATAATGCACCAGCACCAATCGCGTGCTGGTGCGCGACTTGGCGGTCTGGCCGAACGCCAAAGCGGCGAGGTCGATTACGGGGATCATATCGCCGCGATGGGCCAACACTCCCGCGACCCAACGTGGAGCCTGGGCAATGGCCTTCAGTGGCAGACGCGGCAGCACTTCGGCGATTTGCACCGCCTCCAGCGCATAGCGTTCGTCGCCGATGCGAAACAGCAGGAACAACTTGTTTTTCGGCACCACCGAAGAACTGCCGCGACTGACCGGTTGATCGCTCATGGTCAGTACTCAGACTTTGAAACGCGAAACGCCGCTGCGCAAACCGACCGCCACCTGACTCAACTCATCAATGGCAAAACTGGCCTGACGCAAGGACTCCACGGTCTGGCTGCTGGCATCGCCCAGCTGCACGAGCGCCTGATTGATCTGCTCGGCACCGGTGGCCTGCGCCTGCATGCCTTCGTTGACCATCAACACCCGAGGCGCCAAAGCCTGCACCTGATGAATAATCTGCGTCAGTTGTTCGCCCACCTGCGTAACCTCGAACATGCCGCGACGCACTTCCTCGGAGAACTTGTCCATGCCCATCACACCGGCAGACACCGCGGACTGGATCTCACGGACCATCTGCTCGATGTCATAAGTCGCAACGGCAGTCTGATCAGCCAGGCGACGCACCTCAGTCGCGACCACGGCAAAACCACGGCCATATTCACCGGCTTTTTCCGCTTCGATGGCAGCGTTGAGCGACAGCAGGTTGGTCTGGTCGGCGACCTTGACGATGGTCACGACCACTTGGTTAATGTTGCCCGCCTTCTCATTGAGAATGGCCAGTTTGGCGTTGACCAGATCGGCCGCGCCCATGACCTGATGCATGGTGTCTTCCATGCGCGCCAGGCCCTGCTGGCCAGAACCGGCCAGGATCGAAGCCTGATCCGCGGCGCTGGTCACTTCGGTCATGGTGCGGACCAGATCACGAGACGTGGCAGCAATTTCCCGGGACGTCGCGCCGATCTCGGTGGTCGTCGCAGCGGTTTCTGTAGCGGTGGCCTGCTGCTGCCGCGAGGTAGCAGCAATTTCGGTGACTGATGTCGTGACTTGCACCGATGAGCGCTGGGCCTGAGATACCAGGCCTGTCAGCTCAGTCATCATGTCGTTGAAGCCTGTTTCCACGGCGCCGAATTCGTCCTTGCGATCCAGATTGAGTCGTTTGCTCAGGTCGCCCGTGCGCATGGTCTCCAGAATACTGACGATGCGCTGCATCGGCGACATGATCGAACGCATCAGCAAAAGCCCACACGCCGTTGCGGCAATAATCGCGACGAGAAGAGAAAGGCCCATGCTGATTTTTGCGCCAGTAACAGCGACGACAATTCGGTCAGTAGCGTCATCAGCCACTTTCTTGTTGATGACAATGATGTCGTTCAGTTGCTTACGGCCCAGCGACCATACGGGCCTGGTCTGATCGTAAAACTCTGTCTTGGCTTTGAGGTAATCACCGCGCTGAAAATTGGTATGCACGTCATTGAGGAGGCGTGTATAGGTCTCGCGCTGCCGCTCGAAGTCGGTGAAGTTTGCCTTGTCGGCGTCGTCGAATATGGTTTGCTTGTAGTTGTCGACCTGCTGCTGGAGGCGCGCCTCGAAATCTTTGAACTGGTCTTTTTCCGGGCCCGTCAGCTCACGTCCTTCGCCTTCACCAATCAATTCAAGGGTGCGAATGTAACTTTCACCCCAAGCGCTACGCAGCAGGGTGCTGTAGTACACGCCCGGCAGTGCATCGAGGCGAACTTCTTCTTCACTGGACTGGATCGATAACAGACGGGAGAAAGAGACGACAACCATCAAGAGCATGATGGCGATAATTACGGCGAAACTCGCCAAAATCCGTTGGCGTAAGGTCCAGTTCTTCACGGTCATCCCTCAAGAGTTCAACACCGGACTTCACGCCGGGTTCAAGAAGCGGACCGACGAACGGCCCAACGCGGCCTGAGTATAGCCCACGCTCCTACAAACTTAGGGGGTAGTTTCAGAGAAAAATTAGGCACATTCCCGCTAACTCCCAAGAATTTTCTTACAGGCCTTAGGTATTCGAATGAATGCAGGGGTTACATGGGGTGTTGTAGATGGGTGTTTGGGGCTAGCTTGCCGCAGGAACTGCGGGAGATTCTATGTTTGCCTGTAAGCGCTGGCCTCGCCTCGTAGGACTGGCTTTAGCCGGGAGAGCGGTATTTCTGGCGAATGATATTTAGCGAATGCCCCGACGTCCTCCCGGCTAAAGCCGGTCCTACGAGATGGCGCAGGACCTGTGGGAGCGAGGCTTGCTCGCGATACATGAGACGCAGCTAAAGGGCATAACGCGTTGTCATTTACTGCGAGCAAGCACAACTGACTGCTTTTAACCCTGGGCCTGACGCACCTGTATCTCCAGCTCGGCCTTCAAAGCAGGCGCCAGCTTCAATTGACGGGCCAGTTCGTCCAGATAAGCGCGCTCCATGAAATGCTCTTCATCAACCAGCATCACACTGGCGATGTACATTTCCGCCGCCATTTCCGGGGTCTTCGCAGCGCGAGCGACTTCAGCCGGGTCCAGTGGTTTGTGCAATTCAGCGTGAAGCCATTGCTGTAGCTCCTGGTCACCCGTCAGCTTGGTAAATTCACCTTCGATCAGCTCGCGCTCGCGCTCGTCAACGTGACCGTCAGATTTAGCGGCCGCAACCAGGGCACGCAGGATGGCCTGACTGTGCTCTTCAACCTGCTCGGGCGGCAGACGATCAATAGTTTGCGGCTCACCCTGCGGTGCTGAGCCCTGTTTAGCCTGCCAGTTACCGTACGCTTTGTAGGCAATGACACCCAGCGCGGCCAGGCCACCATAAGTCAGCACTTTGCCGCCGACCTTGCGTGCGCCTTTGCTCCCCATCAACAAACCCATGGCGCCTGAAGCCAAAGCCCCACCGCCTGCTCCCGACAGCAGACTGCTCAGACCACCGCCACCTGCACCACCCAACAAGCCGCCCAGACCGCCAGCAGCAGAGGATTTCTTGCCGCCCTGCTGATGCCCTGCACCACCGGCCTTGTTCTGGAGCATCTCCTGACCTGACTTAAGAAGTTGGTCGAGTAAGCCACGCGTGTTCATGGAAAGCCTCCACAGACTTGTTCATTCAATTGGATACAAGCCAGAGTAAAACGAAGTGTGTCCAGGCTGGAGTGCAGGTGTGCTTCCGGATGTTGCAACGCACCCGACGCTGCTGCACATTATCGAAACACTAATAAGCCCCGCCGCCTCTCCGTTTGTTGCGCTACAACTGTTGATTACTGCCCCGACCATAATTAAAGAAGAGGGATTCTGATGTCAGCACACAAAACCGCATTGCTGAGCGCCGCAATTACCGCTTTCATTGCCAGCGCCAGCTTACAGGCAGCCGAAACACTCAAGACCGTGGGTGAAGGCGAGGGCCAACTGGATATCGTTGCATGGCCGGGCTATATAGAACGCGGCGAAAGCGACAAGGCTTATGACTGGGTCACGGGGTTCGAGCAGCAGACCGGCTGCAAGGTCAACGTAAAAACGGCAGCAACTTCTGATGAAATGGTCAGCCTCATGACCAAGGGTGGTTACGATCTGGTGACCGCATCCGGCGACGCGTCCTTACGCTTGATTGCCGGTAAACGCGTTCAACCCATCAACCCCGAATTGATCCCCAACTGGAAAAACCTGGACCCACGTCTCAAAGGCGGACCGTGGTACGTGGTTAATCAGCAGACGTTCGGCACCCCCTACCAATGGGGCCCGAATGTGCTGATGTACAACACTGAAGTGTTCAAAGTCCCGCCCGTGAGCTGGAGTGTGGTGTTCGAGGCACAGGATTTGCCCGACGGCAAACCTAACAAAGGTCGGGTTCAGGCTTACGACGGGCCGATCTATATGGCCGACGCCGCGCTTTATCTAAAGTCAGCCAAGCCTGAACTGGGTATCGTCGATCCTTACCAATTGACCGAAGTTCAATACTCGGCGGTACTCGATCTACTGCGCAAGCAGCAACCGCTGATCCATCGCTACTGGCATGACGCAACTGTGCAGATGAGCGACGTGAAGAACGAAGGCGTAGCGGCATCCAGTTCCTGGGGCTACATGGTCAATGGTCTGAAAGCGGATAAACAGCCAGTGGACTCAACCATCCCCAAGGAAGGCGCCACTGGCTGGGCGGACACCACCATGTTGCACACCGATGCCAAACACCCGAACTGCGCCTACAAATGGATGGACTGGTCGTTGCAACCCAAAGTACAGGGTGATGTGGCCGCCTGGTTCGGTTCGCTGCCTGCGGTACCAGAAGCGTGCAAGGCCAGTGATCTGTTAGGCCCACAAGGTTGCGCGACTAACGGTTTCGATCAATTCGAACACATTGCCTTCTGGAAAACGCCACAATCCGAAGGCGGCAAGTATGTGCCTTACAGCCGCTGGACTCAGGATTACATCGCGATTATGGGAGGCAGGTAAATCCCGAAACGTCGTGTTTGCGCAGGTACAACCCAGGTGCGAAGGACACCGCGTTGTATCGCGGCAAACATTGGGCCTGTAGGTGTGACCGGGGTGGCGATCGCGGTTTATCAGAATGAATTCTTCGCAACCTTCGGCAGCCCCTACGGAAAATGCACTCCCATTCAAAGGATTGCAGTTTGTCTGTCGCCGTCGAAAATCGGAGTTCTACCATGCCCCTTGCAGTCCAGTTCACCAATGTGTCCCGACAGTTTGGCGAGGTAAAGGCCGTTGACGGGGTTTGCATCGAGATTGAGGACGGCGAGTTCTTTTCCATGCTGGGTCCCTCAGGCTCGGGCAAGACGACTTGCCTGCGCCTGATTGCAGGATTCGAACAACCCAGCGCTGGCTCGATTCGTATCCACGGCGAAGAAGCCGCTGGCCTGCCGCCCTATCAGCGTGACGTGAATACGGTCTTTCAGGATTACGCCCTTTTCCCCCACATGAATGTGCGCGATAACGTTGCCTATGGCCTGAAAGTCAAAGGCGTCGGCAAGCAGGAACGTTATTCGAGAGCCGATGAGGCTCTGGCGATGGTTGCTCTGGGCGGTTATGGCGAGCGCAAACCCGTTCAGCTTTCCGGCGGCCAACGCCAGCGCGTAGCTCTGGCCCGGGCACTGGTCAATCGTCCTCGGGTGTTGTTACTGGATGAACCCTTGGGCGCACTTGACCTGAAACTACGCGAACAGATGCAAGGCGAATTGAAAAAGCTTCAGCGCCAACTGGGCATCACCTTTATTTTTGTCACTCACGACCAGACCGAAGCGCTTTCCATGTCGGACCGGGTCGCGGTGTTCAACAAAGGCAGAATCGAGCAGGTCGATACGCCGCGCAATCTGTACATGAAACCTGCAACTCGTTTTGTCGCCGAATTCGTCGGCACCTCAAATGTGCTGCAGGGCGATCTGGCCGCACAATTGAGCGGCAGCGCACTGCCTTTCTCTATTCGCCCGGAACATATCCGCTTCGCCGAGGGGGCGCTCGGCAGCCATGAGGTTGAAGTCAGCGGCCAGTTGCACGACATCCTCTATCAAGGCAGCACCACCCGCTACGAACTGACCCTGGACGGCGGGCAAAGCCTTAACGTCAGTCAGGCCAATAGCCAATGGCAGGACAACGGCGCGCCTTATCAGCCCGGCCAGCGCTTGCATATGCGATGGTCACGCGACGCCATGGTCATTCTCAAGGATGCCCCTGCGAATACAGGCCAGTGACATGAACCAGCCCATGGTTCGATCGGACACATCGCCCTTGCGAAGGCTCAGCGATTTACTCTACCGACGGCCAAATCTATACCTGTCGCTGCTGCTCGTACCGCCGCTGATCTGGTTCGGCGCAGTGTATCTGGGCTCACTGCTTGGTTTGCTGTGGCAAGGTTTTTACACCTTCGACGACTTCAGCATGACGGTCACGCCGGACCTGACCCTGGCCAACTTCGCAGCGCTGGTGCAGCCCGCAAATTTCGACGTCATCAAACGCACGCTGACGATGGCCATTGCCGTGTCCATCGCGAGCGGCATTATTGCCTTTCCCATTGCGTACTACATGGCGCGCTATACCCGTGGCAAGACCAAAGCATTTTTCTACATTGCGGTGATGCTGCCCATGTGGGCCAGTTATATCGTCAAGGCTTACGCCTGGACCTTACTGCTGGCCAAAGGCGGCGTAGCGCAATGGTTCATTCAGCACCTTGGGCTGGAGCCGCTGCTGCAGTTCATCCTCGGCATTCCGGGTGTGGGCGGCAGCACGCTGTCGACCTCGTATCTGGGGCGATTCATGGTCTTCGTCTACATCTGGCTGCCGTTCATGATTCTGCCAATCCAGGCCTCACTGGAGCGCTTGCCGCCGTCGCTGCTGCAAGCCTCGGCCGACCTTGGCGCACGCCCGCACCAGACCTTCATGCAGGTGATCCTGCCGTTGTCCATCCCGGGCATCGCCGCAGGATCAATCTTTACCTTTTCACTGACGCTGGGCGATTTCATCGTGCCGCAACTGATTGGCCCGCCTGGCTACTTCATCGGCAGCATGGTGTACGCCCAGCAAGGAGCCATCGGCAACATGCCCATGGCCGCCGCCTTTACACTGATACCGATCCTGCTGATTGCGGTTTACCTGAACATCGTCAAACGACTGGGGGCATTCGATGCGCTCTGAACCCAAGACAGAAAAAGCGCCGATCTGGCTGAAGGTCGCCGCCTGGGGCGGTCTGGTGTTTCTGCACTTCCCGATCCTGATTATCTTCATGTACGCGTTCAACACTCAGGACGCCGCGTTCAGCTTTCCTCCCCAAGGGTTTACCCTGAAATGGTTCAGCGTGGCCTTTTCCCGGCCGGACGTACTGGAAGCCATCAAGTTATCGCTGAAAATCGCGCTGGTCGCGACGCTGATTGCCATGGTCTTGGGCACCCTCGCCTCCCTCGCGCTGTACCGACGGGATTTCTTTGGCAAGAACGCCATATCACTCGTATTGATTCTGCCCATTGCCCTGCCCGGCATCATTACCGGCCTGGCCCTGCTGGCGGCGTTCAAGACTTTGGGCATCGAACCTGGCATGTTCACCATCATCGTCGGGCACGCTACCTTCTGCGTGGTGATCGTCTACAACAACGTCATTGCTCGCTTGCGCCGCACGTCACAAAGCCTGATCGAGGCATCCATGGACCTGGGGGCTGACGGCTGGCAGACCTTTCGCTACATCATCCTGCCCAATCTCGGCTCGGCCTTGCTGGCAGGCGGCATGCTGGCCTTTGCCCTGTCCTTCGACGAAATTATTGTCACCACCTTCACCGCAGGACATGAACGCACACTGCCGATCTGGTTGCTCAACCAGCTCAGCCGCCCAAGGGACGTGCCCGTTACCAACGTGGTCGCCATGTTAGTGATGCTGGTCACGATGCTGCCGATTCTTGGGGCGTATTACCTGACGCGCGGCGGTGAAAATGTAGCGGGAAGTGGCGGAAAATAAATCGACTTCAAAGGGAGATGCCCATGCAAACCAAACTGTTGATCAACGGCCAACTGGTGAAGGGTGAAGGACCGCTGCAGTCGGTATTCAACCCGGCACTGGGGCGCGTGTTGGTGGAAATCAACGAAGCCAGCGAAGCTCAGGTAGACAGCGCCGTGCGTGCTGCCGATGCAGCCTTTGCAGGCTGGTCGCAAACGGCCCCCAAGGATCGCTCGCTATTGCTGCTCAAGCTGGCCGACGCTATCGATATCCACGGTGAAGAGCTGGCAAAGCTGGAATCGGACAACTGCGGCAAGCCATACAGCGCTGCCCTGAACGACGAAATCCCGGCTATTGCCGATGTGTTCCGCTTTTTTGCCGGGGCCAGTCGTTGCATGGGGGGATCGGCCGCCGGTGAATACCTGCCAGGTCACACTTCGATGATTCGCCGCGACCCGATCGGAGTCATCGCATCAATTGCGCCCTGGAACTACCCGCTGATGATGCTCGCCTGGAAAATCGCCCCTGCCCTGGCCGTCGGCAACACCGTGGTGCTCAAGCCCTCGGAGATGACCCCGCTGACAGCGTTGCGCCTCGCAGAACTGGCTGCGGATATTTTCCCGACCGGGGTGCTGAACATCGTATTCGGGCGCGGCACCACAGTGGGTAACGCGTTGGTAACCCACTCGAAAGTACGCATGGTTTCGCTGACAGGCTCCATTGCCACAGGCGCACATATCATCTCCAGCACCGCAAACAGTGTGAAACGCATGCACATGGAACTGGGTGGTAAAGCGCCGGTGATCATCTTTAACGATGCCGACATTGATGCCGCAGTCGAGGGTATTCGTACGTTTGGTTTTTACAACGCAGGTCAGGACTGCACCGCCGCATGTCGGATCTATGCGCAAAAGGATGTCTATGAAACCTTCGTCAGCAAGCTGGGAGAAGCCGTCAGCAGCATCAAATATGGTCTGCAGAGCGATCCTGAAACCGAGATGGGCCCGCTGATCAGTGCCCAGCATCGGGACCGCGTGACGGGGTTTGTCGAACGAGCCCTCGCTCAGTCGCACATTCGTCTGGTAACGGGAGGCGAGGCAGTAGAAGGCAATGGCTACTTCTTCGAGCCTACCGTGATTGCCGATGCGCAACAGGACGACGAAATCGTCAAACGTGAAGTGTTCGGCCCGGTGGTATCGGTCACCTCGTTCGATGACGAAGCGCAAGTGCTGGCGTGGGCCAACGAGTCGGATTACGGTTTGGCTTCGTCAGTCTGGACCCAGGATATCGGTCGCGCCCACCGCCTGGCTGCACGTCTGCAATACGGCTGCACCTGGGTCAACACTCACTTCATGCTGGTGAGCGAAATGCCCCATGGCGGGCAGAAGCTCTCTGGCTATGGCAAAGACATGTCGATGTATGGTCTGGAGGATTACACCACGGTGAGGCATGTGATGTTCAAGCACTGAGGGATACTCAAACGGAATACCCTGCGTCACGAATTCAGCGTTTTCCAATGCTGTTTTAGGAGGTTTGAAACCTGGCAGGACCGGCTAAGCCGGCCCTGCCAAGCCAAAAAGGCAAAAGCCTGCAAGCAGGCCCCCTCCCCCGAATCACTAATCCCGCAAATCGGACTCGTGAATCGGCTGATCACGATGGGTCGCACGTTGGTACTGCGCAGGCCAGGTTGCCTTACGGCCACCAAGGTCGTCGTCGGCGTGCAATGGCCAGTAAGGGTCGCGCAACAATTCGCGTGCAAGCAGAATGATATCGGCCTGCCCCGTGCGCAGGATATGTTCGGCCTGAGCCGGTTCGGTAATCATGCCAACGGTGCCGGTCGCGATGTCCGACTCCTTACGAACCCGTTCAGCAAAACGCGTCTGATAGCCGGGGCCGACGGGGATTTCAGCATTGGCAGAGGTGCCGCCGGATGACACATCGATGAGGTCCACACCAATCGCTTTCAAACGGCGCGCCAGCTCGACGGTTTCATCCGGGTTCCAGCCATCTTCTACCCAGTCAGTGGCCGAGACCCGCACGAACAATGGCAACTCTTCTGGCCACACGGCACGCACGGCCTGGGTGACTTCCAGCGTCAGGCGAATACGATTTTCAAACGACCCGCCGTATTTGTCCTGACGCTGATTGCTCAGCGGCGACAGGAACTGGTGCAACAGATAACCGTGGGCGGCGTGCACTTCGACGACTTTAAAACCGGCCGTCAGCGCTCGTTTGGCAGACGCGACGAAGGCTTGAATAACGTCCTGAATCTGCGCCTCGCTCAATTGCACCGGAGCCGTGTGTTTTGGATCGAAGGCAATCGGCGATGGCCCCCAAGGGGTCCAGCCGCCCTCTTCGGCCTTGATGCTGCCCGACTTGCCCAGCCATGGCCGCCAGGTGCTGGCCTTACGTCCGGCGTGGGCCAGTTGAATCCCTGCAACGACGCCTTGAGCGTTGATGAAGCGGGTGATGCGCTGTAAGCCTTCGATCTGCTCGTCATTCCACAGTCCAAGGTCTTCAGGCGTGATTCTGCCGTCTTTGGTGACCGCAACGGCCTCGGTGAAGACGAGGCCAGCACCGCCCACCGCGCGACTTCCAAGATGAACCAGATGCCAGTCGTTGGTGAGGCCGTCGACCGCAGAGTACTGACACATCGGGGATACCGCGATGCGGTTGCGCAGCGTTAGCTGGCGAAGGGTGTAGGGTTCTAACAACAGGCTCATGGGGACCTCTCAGGCTGGAATAGGCAGCAGGACACGCGATGAAAAAACGTGCCTGAAGCCTAGTCGACAATTCAATACCTTTGAGGGTTCCTGCTGTGTGCCTTAACGCGGCGCGATATGCGCGACCATCAGTTGCACCGTTTCATTACCGCGGAACTCGTTCAGATCCAGCTTGTAGGCCAGCTCGACCCAGCGAATATTCGGGTTTGGCCAGACATCGCGGTCCACACCAAACGCGATGGCATCAAGCTTCACGCTGCCGCATTCACTTTTGAGCACCATCTTGAGATGCCGCTCGCCCACCACCCGCTGCTCTACCAATTGAAAGACACCGTGAAACAACGGCTCGGGAAAGTGCTGCCCCCAAGGGCCTGCGTTACGCAGCGCGCGGGCCAGTTCCAGGTGAAACTCTTCAACAGCCAGTGCGCCGTCGGACAACAAACGGCCAGTCAGATCATCTTCGCCAAGCTGGCGGCGAACCTCTTCATCGAAGGCTTGGGCAAATGCGCTGAAATTATCCTCAGGCAGTGACAAACCCGCTGCCATGGCGTGACCACCAAACTTGCTGATTAACTGGGGATGCTTGGCCGCCACAGCATCCAGCGCGTCCCGGATATGAAAACCTGGTACTGAGCGAGCCGAGCCTTTGAGCATGCCCTCGCCTGCGCTGGCAAAAGCGATGGTCGGGCGGTGATAACGCTCTTTCATGCGCGAGGCCAGAATCCCGATCACCCCCTGATGCCAGTCTGGCTCGAACAGACACAGGCCGAACGGCATGGACTCCAGCGGCAGGTCTTTCAGCTGGGCCAGCGCTTCACGCTGCATACCCTGTTCAATCGACTTACGATCCTGATTCAACTCATCAAGCTGTACGGCCATTTCACGGGCCAGGGTTTCATCTTCACAGAGCAGGCATTCGATCCCCAGGCTCATGTCGTCCAGGCGCCCCGCTGCGTTCAGGCGCGGGCCGAGGATGAAACCGAGATCGGTGGAGGTGATGCGCTTGTGGTCGCGACGTGCGACTTCGAGAATCGCCTTGAGGCCAGGACGCGCACGCCCCGCACGAATACGCAGCAAGCCCTGGTGAACCAGAATTCGATTGTTGGTATCCAGCGGGACCACATCAGCGACGCTGCCCAGAGCAACCAGATCAAGTAATTCGCCCAGATTCGGTTGCGCACGCTGATTCGCCTCGAACCAGCCGCTGTCGCGTAGCCGAGCACGCAAGGCCATCAACACGTAGAAAATCACCCCGACGCCTGCCAAGGCTTTACTGGGGAAGGTACAGCCTGGCTGATTGGGATTGACGATGGCGTCGGCGGCAGGCAGTTCATGACCCGGCAAGTGGTGATCAGTGACCAGCACTTGCAGACCCGCCGCCTTGGCTGCGGCAACGCCTTCAACGCTGGAAATACCGTTATCGACCGTCATCAGCAATTGCGGCTCGCGCTGCAAGGCCACCGCGACAATTTCCGGGGTCAGGCCATAGCCATATTCGAAACGGTTGGGCACCAGATAATCAACATGCGCGGCCCCCAGCAGCCGCAAACCCAGCACGCCTACGGTGCTTGCCGTTGCACCGTCCGCGTCAAAATCACCCACGATGAGGATTCGCTGACGCTCGTTCAGGGCAGTGACCAACAAGTCCACCGCAGCATCGATCCCCTTGAGCTGCTGATACGGGATCAACCGCGCCAGGCTTTTATCCAGGTCGGCTTCCGACAGCACGCCGCGCGCGGCATAAAGCCGTGTCAGCAGCGGTGGCAAGTCACCAAGAAAAGGCAGGGTGAGCGGCAATGGGCGAGATTCGATGCGCATGCGTTTTTTTGATTCCGACCAAACGTGAAATAGCTGACTGATTTGTTTGCAGTGCACTTACACCGCTATCGCGGCTTCGCAATGTTCGTGCGCTCCTACGGGAGAAGCTGCGTACAGCGCGACCTCAGCCGCGCTCACCAGCAAGCCACTGCAGCTGAACCTCATGCTGACCGCGATCATCCGTGACGAAGACTGTGCCCTCGCTGATCATTACATCCCACTTGATGACCCGCGGCATGTCCTTGGCCAGCACTTCCAGCACTTCTTGCGGGACAGCTGCGACGTTGACGTTTTTCAGATTCTTGATGGCGGGAATAACCTTGCCTTCCCAGACGCGCAGGCTGCCATAAGCCAGCAAGCTGGTGCGCTCGGTACGACGTGAACACCAGGTGAGGCGATCCGCGTCTGGCTGGCCGACTTCGATCCAGTGCAGAACACGATCATCCAGGCTTTTTTCCCACAGGGCTGGCTCGTCTACGTCCGACAGACCACGGCCGAACGACAGTTGCTCGTTGTACCAGAACGCATAGGCCAGCAGGCGCACGGTCATGCGCTCTTCGGTTTCGGAAGGGTGGCGGGCAATGGTCTGTTTTACGGTTTCGTAAACCCCGCGATCAAGATCGGTGAGGTTGAGTTCGAATTTGTAGGTCGTGGACGGCTGGGCCATGAACGGGCTTCTAGATACGGGGAAAGGCGGCAAGTCTACCCGATGCCGTCTCATTGAACGACCCGACCCCGCTGTTCGGCTGCAATGAATACATCAAGGAAAATGGTCCACGTGGTTCAAAAGGTCCAAACACCCTAAAGCCTGTCAGGTAAAACCCGATATTCGCGCGCAGCAGTCTTGGGGGATACTGCCCCTCACGTCGGCTTCAAAGCGTCTATCCTCAGGCACATCAGTTGACAACTCTCTCAAGCCATTTCCCGGGGAAGACATCCGCGAATGCATTATCGCAACTCGCCTCCTGCGTTAAGAGTTCTGGTCGCAACCCTGACCGTATTAAGCATGATGTGCCTGACCGCCACCAGTCATGCCAAAGACACGCTGATATGGCTACTGCGTGACTTGCCCCCAGCGACAATCTTTTCCGGCCCTGATGAGGGTAAAGGTGCAATCGACCGACTGATGCCGTTGCTTACGGCCAGGATGCCTGAATACGAGCACCTGCTGATGCGCGTCAACCGGGCGCGTGGGACGCAAATGCTCAAAGACGGTGTTTTCGCTTGCGACCCGACTGTGCTTTGGACTCCGGAGCGAGCCAAAAGCATTCTGTTTTCGATTCCTACCTACGTCGTGTTCAGCAATGGATTGATTGTGCGCAACCAGGACATGGCGCAGTTCACACCGTTCATGAAAGGCAACACCGTCGATCTGGAAGCTTTACTGAAAAGCAAGACCGTCAAGATAGGCATAGTGGCGGAACGCAGCTACGGACAGGTGATTGACCGGATTCTGGACGCTGCCCCCACCGACGAGTTAAATGTGCACTATGGCAGCGATGCAGTCGGAAGCCTGCTGCAAATGGAGCGCCTGGGACGGTTACAGGGCTTGATCAGCTACTGGCCCGAGGCGCTTTATCAAGCGCGCCAGCAAGATATTGCCGAACAGGACGTTGCCTTTTTGCCGATCAAGGGGGTCCCCAAATACCAGTTCACCCACATTGGCTGCTCAGACACCGAGCAGGGGCGACAGGCGATGGAAATCATCAATCGCGAGATGCGCCTGTTACGCGAAACAAAACTGCTGGGATTCTACGCGCAATGGATACCGTCACCTGAACGCGAGCAGTATCTGAAAGATGCCAAGAATTTCTTTGATACCCAAGGCCGATAATTCAAGGCTTAAGGCATTCAAAAAAAGAAACCCCGAGCAGCGGGGAGACTACTCGGGGTAAACCGTGGTCCATTCGGGACCAGTACGAACAGGTGGAGCCACCGGAGCACAATGTCTCGACCTGCCGTAAATAGTCAGAACGCCTATGGACCTCAAGGTTCCAGATCACGTCAAACAAAACCCTGCGCCGTGACGAACGGACGACCAAGCGCTGCGTTGCGCATTGCAGCAATCACACAAGGTTCGATTCGCCCTTCGGCGACCATCAGATCGCGACGCAAACCGTCGACTACATCTGTGAGCTGGCGCTTGTCGCGCAAATGAGCCGCGGTAAATGTGCGCTCGATCACCACTGCACCGGCTACATCCCTGATTGACACCAAGCGTTCACCCGAAAGACCAACAGGCCCAAGAACAGCCTGGTAAGGCGTCAGCGCTTCGCTTAGCAGTAAGCTGATATTTTCCATCTAGATCACCACTCAACAGTTTGAATGCAAAGGTGCTTATCAATGACCATCGTCGTTACTGGAAAGTTCTCGATGGTTGTGCAAAGCGACTCATCCGAGCATGCCTGTCGAATGTGACAGAGAAAAAACTGCAGGTCGCCGTCATCACTGATGACACGACCTTGACGCTCCCTCCCACAGGACTGCACACCACTTCGCGCCTCATGCGGCCACATCACCGGCGTCTATCATGTCGAGCAATGAGCGAGCCGCACCCAGCGCGTCTTCAACAAGCCTGGGCGAGCGCAACCCTTTGTCCATCGCCTGTTCGAGCTCTAGCTCCAGCAGGCTCACAATGCCTTGCAGCGTTCTGCGGATTTCGTGACCAGCGTCAACCCTGAAAACTTTTTTTGCTTCACTGGAGCGAAGCGCTTGCTCCCTGGCTTCATCCAACTGTATTTCGAGCCGCCTGCGCTCGCTGATATCGATCCACCCACCCAACAACCCCTGCACCTCGCCGTCGGCCCGATAGAACGGCACGGTCCATTGCAGGGCATCGATTTGCCTGTCCATCAACCGCATGCTGCGGTCAGCAAAGATAGGTTGTCGGGTTTCCAGCAGCTTGATGTAATCCCCATGCAGTTGCTCGGCGGTCTCGCGGGGTATCAACTCCACATCGATCAGGCGTCGGCCGTTCATCTGCTCAAAGCTGATCCCCAGGCTCTCCTCGTAACTTCGATTACAGGAAATCAACCGGCCTTTCAGGTCCCGGACATACACAGGGTTGGGTATGCCATCAAACAGTGCGTGCTTGAAGATCAACTGGTCATTCAAGGCCTCTTCTGCCTTGAGACGTTGACGGATCTGAACCTTGAGGCGGTTGCTCCAGACCAGTGAGACCAACCCCATTAGCAATGCGACGCCAACCCCCCAATACAGCCAGTCAGGAATACGGGCCCAGAGACTGCCCTGGGGAGTGGCAGATGAAAGCCACTTGCTGCGGATCGCACGCATTTCCGCGATAGGAAACTCCTCCAGCGCCTTGTTGAGAATATCGAGCAATTCCGGTTGAGACTTGATGACAGATAATCGGTCAGAGGACCACCAGCCCTCAACACCCCGGCCCACCTTCAGGACACCGCGAGGATCCAGATAAGCCCCGGCCTCGTTCTGGATCGTTGCCTCAGCGACACCAGATTCCACCAGGCTACGCGCTTCTTCATAGTCGGCCGTCAGCATCAAGTTGATGCGCGGATGCTCGCGCCTGATGACGCCTTCCAGCGCATGCCTGGCAGGCAGTGCCAACGTACGTCCCGTCAATTCACCCAACGAGCCCGGAGAGGTATCACCGGCGCGCAACACGTAAACCCAGCTGTTACCGCCAAATGAATAAGTGAAATTGAGCAGCTCGCGACGCTCGGCATTTTCGGCAAGCGAAGTGTTCATCTGCGCCTGACCGCTGCGCAGAAGGTTTAACGTCTGCTCAATGTGACGACTCTCTTCATGGATGAATTGCAGCCCGGTCATACGCGATATGCGATTCAATACATCGACGTTAAGACCGATCCACTGCCCGTTCTTGTCCTTATAGATGTATGGCGGGTGTTGTTGAGACGCGACTGTGACAACCGGGTGCTTGCTAATCCAGCGTCGCTCGGCACGGTTGAGCGAGATGCGCTGGCTGGCAGTATCAGCCCCCAGCCCAAGGGTCCAGCGCCCGAGTATTTCACGAGTGGTTGCTGACCCCAGACTGGCCAGAGACGCGTCAATCAGGGTGAGCAATTGCGGTTGGCCCGAGTGAACAGCGAAGGAAAAACTGTCTTCAGGCAACAGACTGTCGTACTGGACCTGCAACCCGAGGTAAGGACGCAATGCCATGTACGACCGCACGATAACGTCATTACCAATGAAAGCGTCTGCATCACCATGGCTCACCGCTTCCATGGCACTGAACAGACTCGGAGCAACAATGATTTCACTCCGGGGGTAAGCAGCTTGCACGGCATGCAAATCCAGATAACCGTCGAGCACCACTAACTTGTTGCCCTTTAGCCCCTCCGCAAGACCACGCCCGCCGCTACGCCCCACCACCACCGAGCGGTCAACAACATAACCGGCGGATAGACGAATATCGTTGAAACCCCGTTCAAAATTGTTGGCGGTAGCGACGATATCGACAGTTCCGTCGCGTAGTGCATTAATCGCCCCTTCGGGCCTGGGAAACCCACGGACCTGCATCCTGACGTTCAGCCTGCTCGCGATCAGGCTCAGGTAGTCAGCACTGATGCCTTGGTATCGGTTGCGGTCGCTGGCAATATCCACCGGTTCATAGTCGATGGTCACCACTCCGACTCGCAACGCTGGACGGTCATCGAGCCATTGACGATCTGAAGCAGACAACTCCAAGGGTTCCACCGTCATGAACGGTGGGGCAAGGCTGAAAGAAAGGGTCCGCTCAGCATGACTGGGCTGCATGAACAGCACCGCCACTAACAATGACAGCACGCACAGCGTGCTTTTGCTGGAGGCGATGTTCTTGCCGTCGAAGGCGCCTCCTGTGTTTGCATTTTTCACAGCGACTAACTCATCCGTAAGTGTCTAAAACTCCCGAAGTGTGGCACGCAGAAACGAGAAGGCCCGCTGGTGAGCGGGCCTTAAGTTGTTACACGGATATACCGTTAGAGCGGTTTACCCCGGTTGCCATGCTGACTGACGAAGGCCTGTATGGCTTTCAGGTCATTAGGCAAAACGGTGCAGCGTTCGTCGCGCTCGAACAAATCAGACAAATGTGCAGGTAGCTCTAGCGCTTTTCCTACACCAGCTTTCTCCACTGCTTCCGGGAATTTGACCGGATGCGCCGTGCCGAGGATCACCATCGGGGTATCCAGGCTACGACGACAGGCCCTGGCGGCCTTCACACCGATCGCCGTATGTGGGTCGAGCACCTCGCCAGTTTTCGCAAAAACATCCGCGATGGTCTCGCAGGTTTCCGCGTCGCTGACGGCCAGCGAATCAAACAGTTTGCGTGTTTCAGTCCAGCGCTCTTCGTCGACGCTGAAACCGCCGCCTTGTTTGAAGCTGTCCATCAGCCCCGCAAGCGTGGCACCGTTACGGCCATGCATATCGAAGAGCAAACGCTCGAAGTTCGACGACACCATGATGTCCATCGATGGCGACAGGGTCGCGTGCAAGGTCTCTTTTACATACTGATTGCCGCTCATGAAGCGGTGCAGAATGTCGTTGCGGTTGGTGGCGACGATCAACTGATTGATCGGCAGGCCCATGTTTCGTGCCAGGTAGCCGGCGAAAATATCGCCGAAGTTGCCGGTAGGCACTGAGAATGACACCGAACGCGCCGGGCCGCCCAACTGCAGCGAGGCGTGGAAGTAGTAGACGATCTGAGCCATGATCCGCGCCCAGTTGATCGAGTTGACCGCAACCAGACGCGTGCCTTTGAGAAAGCCCTGATCAGCAAAGCTGTTCTTGACCATTTCCTGGCAGTCGTCGAAATTGCCTTCCACGGCGATGTTGTGGATGTTGTCGCCAAAGATGGTCGTCATCTGACGACGCTGAACGTCCGATACCCGGTTGTGCGGGTGCAGGATGAAGATGTCCACGTTATCGCACTTGCGGCAGCCTTCAATGGCCGCAGAGCCGGTATCGCCGGATGTTGCACCGATGATCACAACACGCTCACCGCGCTTGGCCAGCACGTAATCCAGCAGACGACCCAGCAACTGCAGTGCGAAGTCTTTGAACGCCAGCGTTGGGCCGTGGAACAGTTCCAGAACCCACTCGTTACCATTCAACTGACGCAATGGCGCAACCGAGCTGTGGGCGAACACGCCATAGGTCTCTTCAAGGATCTTTTTGAAATCCGCATCCGGAATGCTGCCGGTCACAAACGGGCGCATCACCCGGAAGGCCAGTTCGTGATAAGGCAGGCCTGCCCAGGAAGCGATCTCTTCCTGAGTAAAGCGCGGCAGGTTTTCCGGTACGTACAAGCCGCCGTCGCTGGCCAGACCAGTCAGCAACACGTCTTCGAAATTCAGGGCCGGCGCCTGGCCGCGGGTACTGATGTAGCGCATGAGATCAAACCTTCGGTTTGAGCTTCAAGCTGTAAGCTTCAAGCAGCAAGCGGCGAGCACGACGGCCAATCACTTGCAGTTTGCAGCTTCAAGCTTGAAGCTGAATGTTAATTAAGATGTTCGACGCGGATCCGGACTACCGGGCCAACCACGTCCTGCACCGCTTCCAGGGCCTCAATGGCGTCATTCATGCGCTGTTCCACCACACGATGGGTCAACAGAATCATCGGCACCAGGCCGTCATGTTCTTCGACTTCCTTCTGCATGATCGACTCAATGTTAATTCCGCGCTCCGACAGAATGCTCGCCACCTGGGCCAGCACACCCGGATGATCCTTGGCCTGAATGCGCAGGTAATACGCACTCTCACAGGCTTCGATCGGCAGAATCGGATGAGCAGACAGCGAGTCAGGCTGGAACGCCAGATGCGGTACGCGGTTCTCCGGATCGGAGGTCATCGCACGGACGACATCGACCAGATCAGCAACCACGGACGAAGCAGTAGGCTCCATGCCTGCGCCAGCGCCATAGAACAGCGTCGAACCCGCAGCGTCGCCATTGACCATGACCGCGTTCATCACGCCGTTGACGTTGGCGATCAGTCGGTCAGCAGGAATCAGCGTCGGGTGTACACGCAATTCGATACCGGCAGGAGTGCTGCGCGCTACGCCAAGGTGCTTGATGCGATAACCCAGCGCTTCGGCGTAATTCACGTCAGCAGTGGTCAGTTTGGTGATGCCTTCGGTGTAGGCTTTGTCGAACTGCAGCGGGATACCAAAGGCAATGGACGCCAGAATGGTCAGCTTGTGTGCAGCATCAATACCTTCGACGTCGAACGTCGGATCAGCTTCGGCATAACCCAGCGCCTGGGCTTCGGCCAGAACGTCAGGGAAGGTGCGGCCTTTCTCGCGCATTTCGGTAAGGATGAAGTTACCGGTGCCATTGATGATCCCGGCAACCCAGTTGATGCGGTTAGCCGACAGACCTTCACGAATTGCCTTGATGACCGGGATACCGCCCGCAACCGCAGCTTCAAACGCTACGATCACGCCCTTCTCACGCGCCTTGGCGAAAATTTCGTTACCGTGCACAGCAATCAGCGCTTTGTTGGCAGTGACTACGTGCTTGCCGTTTTCAATGGCCTTGAGGACCAGATCGCGAGCTACGGTATAGCCGCCGATCAGTTCAATGACGATATCGATTTCAGGGTTGGTAGCCACCGCGAAAACGTCGCTGGTGGTCGGTGTACCGGTAATCTGGCAGTTGGGGTTTGGCGTACGCATGGCAATTTGTGCCACTTCAATTCCACGACCCGCACGGCGGGCAATTTCCTCGGCGTTACGCTTAAGTACGTTGAAGGTACCGCCACCGACGGTACCCAGCCCACAGATGCCTACTTTGACCGGATTCACTATGAACTCCCCGTAAAACGGCCGGCTCGAAACCGACCGTGGAAAACAGCCGTGCTTCACCACACGGCTCTCTATTTACTCAACGGTCATGGGACGCGCTGATTTATTTGGCGCTGAGCGCCAGTTTGGCCACTTGTGCAGCGGGTTGGTAACCCGGAATCAACTGGCCGTCAGCCAAAACGATGGCCGGTGTGCCGTTCACACCGATCGATTGACCCACTTCGAATTGTTTGGTGACAGGGTTGGCGCACTTGGGCGCTTCGATGTTCTTGCCATCAACCATACGGTCCATGGCAGCCTTGCGATCCTTGGAGCACCAGACAGCCTGGAGCTGTTCGTCGCCCGGCGAGCCGAGACCCTGACGCGGGAAAGCGACATAACGAACTTCGATGCCCATTTTATTCAACTGCGGCACTTCAGCGTGCAGCTTGTGGCAGTACGGGCAAGTGGTATCGGTGAACACCGTGATGTGCGATTTGGTTTCGCCAATCGCCGGATACACCACCATCTCGGCGGTCGGAATACCATTGATAGTCTTGGCGATGGCCAGACGCTCGGTCTTCTCGGTCAGGTTGACCGGCTTGCCGTCCTGGATCTGAAACAGATAGCCCTGCATCACGAACTGACCATCAGCGCTGGCATACAGCACGCGACCGCCCTTGAGTTTGACTTCGTACAGTCCGCTTAACGGGCTGGCGCCGATACTTTCTACCGGCAACTCGAGCTTGAGCGAATCCAGGGTCTTGCGAATGGCTTGATCGGCGGGAGCATCCGCCTGGGCAAACATACTGAACGTACTGGCCAACGCAACGGCTGCGGCAGCGATAATCGTGGTCACGCGCATGAAAACTCCTCGGGCGGTGGGCAGACTGACTGGGGCAAAAAAAACGCCCTTCGGCTTCAATCTGCGAAACCGGCAAAGACTATCACATAAGGGCCGTAAACCTTACCCGGACTGACGCAAGACTTGGCAGTAAAACCGCCCGTGACTCCGCTCAGCCGCGAGGGTGATGCTTGGCATGCATGTCTTGCAACCTGGCGCGGGCGACATGGGTATAGATTTGCGTGGTCGACAGATCGCTATGGCCAAGCAGCATCTGCACGACGCGTAAATCAGCACCATGATTGAGCAGGTGCGTAGCAAAAGCGTGACGCAGCGTATGAGGCGACAAGGACTTGCTGATGCCAGCAACCATGGCTTGATGCTTGATCCGGTGCCAGAAGGTCTGGCGAGTCATTTGCTCGCCGCGTTGACTGGGAAACAACACGTCACTGGGACGCCCGGCCAATAGCTCATCACGGGCACCGCGCATGTAGCGCTCAATCCAGACAATAGCCTCTTCACCCATCGGCACCAGACGCTCTTTGCTGCCCTTGCCCATGACCCTCAGCACACCCTGCCGCAGATTGACCTGCTCCAGCGTCAGGCTGATCAATTCAGTCACTCGCAAACCACAGGCATAAAGCACTTCCAGCATGGCTTTGTCCCGCTGTCCGATAGCTTCGCTCAGGTCAGGTGCAGCCAGCAACGCGTCGACGTCTGCTTCCGACAATGACTTGGGCAGCGGTCTGCCAAGCTGAGGCATATCCACTTGTAATGTGGGATCGATCTGAATCAGTTTTTCGCGCAACAGATAGCGGTAAAAGCCACGCGCACCGGAAAGAAACCGGGCTGTAGAGCGCGGCTTATAGGCCTTGTCCACACGCCAGGCCAGGTGATCCAGAATCGCCGAGCGTCCGACATTGATCAGTTGCAGGCCTTGCTCCTGCAACCAGCCGTTGAACAGGGCAAGGTCACTGCGATAGGCATCGCGCGTGTTATCCGAAAGCCCTTTCTCCAACCAGAGAGCATCGAGAAATCGGTCGATCAGAGGGTCATCGATGGCAGGCATAGTAATTAGCGCTTGAGCAGTGCTGCATGAGGAACTGACTGAGGACAATAAAACCCCAGGCACAAAAAAGCAGCCCGTAGGCTGCTTTTTTCTTGCATCAGAAAACTGCACTCAGGACAGTTTTTCCTTGATGCGAGCTGCTTTACCGGACAGGTCACGCAGGTAGTACAGTTTGGCTTTGCGAACGTCACCGCGACGTTTCACAGCCAGGCTGTCAATTTGCGGGCTGTAGGTCTGGAAAGTACGCTCAACGCCAACACCGTTGGAGATTTTACGAACAGTGAAAGCACTGTTCACGCCACGGTTACGCTTGGCAATTACTACGCCTTCGAACGCCTGCAGACGAGCGCGGTCGCCTTCCTTCACTTTCACCTGAACGACAACAGTGTCGCCCGGGGCAAAGGTAGGGATCTCTTTGGTCATCTGCTCTGCTTCGAGTGCAAGGATGATTTTGTTAGTCATGCTGTGCTCCTAAGGTAAATCGTCTGATCTACCATCGATACGTTAACTATCGTCCCGTTCGCGGATGTATTCCGCGAGCAGCTTCTTCTCTTCTCCAGAAAGCGAGCGGCTTTCCAGAAGATCGGCGCGTCGTTCATAGGTCCGCCCAAGGGACTGCTGTAAACGCCAACGCCGGATGTGCGCGTGATTGCCACTTAGCAACACGTCGGGAACACGCTGATCCGCATACACCTCCGGTCGGGTGTAATGCGGGCAATCCAGCAGACCATCAGTGAAGGAATCTTCCTCCGCAGAGTCCGCATGCCCTAAAGCTCCAGGCAGCAGCCGCGTAACCGCATCGATAAGCACCATTGCCGGCAGCTCGCCACCAGACAGTACATAGTCACCAATCGACCACTCTTCATCGACATAAGCATCAATAAAACGCTCGTCAATGCCTTCATAACGACCGGCGATGAGGATAAACGCCTCCTCTTGCGCCAGTTCGCGGACCGCAGACTGATTCAGCTTGCGGCCTTGTGGCGACAGGTAAATAACCTTCGCCGCATCCCCTGCTGCTTGCCTGGCCTGAACCAGAGCATCTTCCAGAGGCTTGATCTTCATCACCATGCCCGGACCACCGCCAAATGGGCGATCGTCAACAGTGTGATGTCGATCCGTGGTGTAGTCCCGCGGATTCCAACAAGTCAGCTGTAACAGCCCTTGTTTCACCGCACGGCTGGTAATGCCGTAATCGCTGATGGCGGAAAACATCTCGGGGAACAGACTGATCACTTCTATGCGCAGGCTAGCCATTGCTTAGAAGTCCGAATCCCAATCCACCTTCATCTCGCCAGCTTCCAGGTCAACCACCAACACGCATTGCTCCGTATAGGGCAACAGGCGTTCGCGATCATCCAGGCTGCCTGCGCAGGGCTTGACCACCATTACATCATTCGAGCCCGTCTCTAGCAGGTGATCGATTTTCCCGAGCAATTGCCCTTGATGGTCGATGACCTTGAGACCCTCCAGCTGGTACCAGTAGTACTCGCCGTCGGTCAGATCAGGGAACAGGTTACGCGGCACGCAGATTTCAAAACCGGCCAGAAGACGAGCTTCTTCACGGTCATCGAGACCTTTGAGCTTTGCGACCAGGAACTTGTTTTGCAAGCGTCCGCTGACCAGCTCTACCTGTTTAACGCTGCCTTCGCGCCGAAGCGTCCAGGTTTTGTAATCCAACAGGTTTCCAATCGGATCAGTAAAGGAAAAGACCTTCACTTCGCCGCGAACGCCATGTACGGAATAAATCTTGCCAATGACGATCAAGTCGTCGGCAGTCGTTGGCGCCGCGTTCATATTGCTCAGGCCGCGACCTTGGTCTTGGCGTGTTCTTTCAGCAACTGGGCAACGCGCTCGGATGTTTGTGCACCCACGCTCAGCCAGTAGTTAACGCGCTCTTCGTTCACGGACAAACGAACTTCCTGACCACGGGCAACCGGGTTGAAGAAGCCAATTTGCTCTTTGTGCGAACCGTCGCGCGCATTGCGGCTATCGGTAACAGTCAGGTGGTAAAACGGGCGCTTTTTGGAGCCGCCCAGGGCAAGACGAATAGTTAGCATTGAACATCGTTCCTGTAGTCGGTGCTGCAAATCTATGATGCACAGCGGGCATAGGTGCCCGAAAGGCCGCATATTCTAAGGAATATCCGGACTTTTGCAAATGTCTTTTTCCGGCACTTGCTGTTGTGCCATCCAGATTTGCCAAGGAGCCGTCGCTATCAACGGCTGGTGTAGACCCGCAAAGCGGGGATTTACGTAGGGGCAAGCCCCTATGTGGGATGCGCGCAGAGGGTCCTGCGCGCTATACATCACATCTTTGGCATGCCGCCGCCGGGCAACATTCCGCCCATGCCGCGCATCATTTTGGCCATTCCGCCTTTTGCGGAGAATTTCTTCATCATCTTTTGCATCTGTTTGTGCTGCTTGATCAGACGCCCGATGTCCTGCACCTGAGTCCCCGACCCCATGGAGATGCGGCGCTTGCGCGAACCGCTGATCAGATCCGGATCACGACGCTCGGCTGGAGTCATCGAGTTGATGATGGCTTCCATCTGCTTGAACTGCTTCTCTGCCGCGCCCTGGGCATTGCCCATCTGCGACAGGTTGACGCCGCCGATGCTTGGCAGCTTGTCCATGAGCCCGCCAAGGCCGCCCATGTTTTTCATCTGTTGCAGCTGATCGCGGAAGTCTTCGAGGTCGAAGCCTTTACCTTTCTTCAGCTTTTTGGCCAGCTTGTCGGCCTTGTCCTTGTCGAGGGTCTGCTCGGCCTGTTCGATAAGGCTAAGCACGTCACCCATGCCGAGGATTCGCGACGCAATACGGTCCGGGTGGAACGGCTCGAGCGCATCGCTCTTCTCGCCCATACCGATGAACTTGATCGGCTTGCCAGTGATAGCGCGCACGGACAATGCCGCACCGCCTCGTGCATCACCGTCGACCTTGGTCAGGATCACGCCGGTCAAGGGCAGTGCATCACCAAAGGCCTTGGCGGTGTTGGCAGCATCCTGACCGGTCATGGCGTCAACCACGAACAATGTCTCGGCAGGCTTGACCGCCGCATGCAGCGCCTGGATCTCGCCCATCATTTCCGCGTCGATGTGCAAGCGACCCGCGGTGTCCAGAATGACGACGTCAATGAACTTGAGCTTCGCTTCTTTAATTGCCGCTTCAGCGATGTCTACCGGCTTCTGGCTAATATCAGACGGGAAGAAAGTAACGCCGATGTCGCCCGCCAGCGTTTCAAGCTGCTTGATGGCCGCCGGACGATAAACGTCGGCAGACACAACCATGACGGTCTTCTTCTTGCGCTCTTTAAGAAACTTGGCCAGCTTGCCAGCTGTGGTGGTTTTACCAGCACCCTGCAGACCCGCCATCAAAATCACGGCAGGCGGCGTGACATTAAGGGTCAGCTCTTCGTTGGCCGCCCCCATCATGTCTTCCAGCTCGGCCTGAACGATCTTCACGAAGGCCTGGCCCGGCGTCAGGCTGCGCGACACTTCAGTGCCGACAGCGCGCTCCTTGACCTTGTTGACGAAGTCTTTGACGACCGGCAAGGCAACGTCGGCTTCGAGCAAAGCCATACGCACTTCGCGCAAGGTGTCTTTGATGTTGTCCTCAGTCAGCTTGGCTTTGCCAGTTACATGGCGCAGCGTCTGTGAGAGACGGTCTGTCAGGTTTTCAAACATGCGCGATCCTTTCAGGCTCTTGGAGAACCCCGGTTGGTGCGGCCCGGCCCGTTATAAAATGGCGCTCGGCGAGCCTGCGGCTTGAGCAGGTGGCGGATTATAGCGAAGACTCTGCTGAACGGACACTAGGAGTCTGCATCTGTGGTCTTTCGTGAAATGACGGTTGTATGCCAAACTCAGCGCCTTTAAAGGCCCGTCCATCAGGATTTATGTTCCCTTTGCCACCCAGCCTGCTACCCAGCCTCGCCGCCGCTTGCCTTTATGCCGCTGCGACTATCTACCAAGGCATCCGCCTCAGCCAGGCGAAACGCGCCGACAAACGGCTGCTTTGCCTGCTCGGCACGCTGGCCGTTGTTGCTCACGCCTTCGGACTTTTTTCCCAGTTGATCCGCCCTATCGGGCTTGGCCTGGACTTTTTCAGCGCTGCAAGCCTGATCGCTGTCGCCGTCATCGCGCTGTCTCTGCTGGCTACCGTGCGCATTCCGGTAGAAAACCTGCTCGTACTTCTGTTTCCGCTCGGACTCATTACCGTGCTGCTCGCGCAGTTCGCGCCAGCCGGTACTGTGCAACCCATCGTTGAAGAGCCGGGAATCCTCAGCCATATCCTGCTCTCGATCCTGGCCTATGGCATGTTTACCATTGCGGTGGTGCAGGCTTTACTGCTGCTGGTGCAGGATCATCAACTCAAGCACAAGCACCCTTCGGGGTTGATCAAGAATTTCCCTCCGCTGCAAACCATGGAAAGCTTGTTGTTTGGTTTTCTCTGGGCCGGGTGGTCACTGCTTTCACTGTCGCTGATTTCTGGCTGGCTGTTCGTCGAGAACCTTTTCGCACAGCATCTGGTGCACAAAACCCTACTGGCCTGCCTGGCCTGGGTAGTGTTCAGTGTATTGCTATGGGGCCGTAACCGTCTCGGCTGGCGCGGACACAAGGCAATCCGCTGGACCCTCGGCGGTTTCTGCTTGCTGATGCTGGCCTATTTCGGCAGCAAGCTGGTCCGCGAATTCATTCTGCACATCTGACGGTTCGCTGATTATGGATAATTTGCCAATCGCCCCGATGCTCGGTGTCGTGGCCCTGTTAATTCTTTGGGCAGCCCTGTTCACGGCCATTGAAACCGCCCACCAACACCTGAAAATGCGGCGTAACGGCGACCGTCATTCGACGCCAGGCTGGCCCGAGCTCAAATTCGAACTGGGCAGCCTGATCCTCGCTAACACCCTGATCAAAGTATTGATTACTGTGATCGTCACGTTGCTGTCGATGAACTACTGGTTTTATAACGGCCCGACACTGGCCTGGATCAGTGTCACCAGCATCACGCTGATCTTTGCTGAACTCATCCCGCGCAGGCTCGCAGCTCGTCATCCGGAAGCCATCGTGCACATGGCTAACAGCCTGCTGCGCATTCCAATGATCATTCTCTGGCCACTGGCGTGGGTGTTCAATTGCGTCGCCAAGACGCTGCTACGCCCTTTCGGTAAACGCAATAAACAGGTTGCCGCAGTTGATGAAGATGGCGAACGCCAGCACACGCATCGTGACGGCGTGAATGAACACCATCCGGGCCGCTCGCCGGTGTTGTCGGGCATCCACGCGCTGGACAGCATCACGGTTAACGACATTCTGGTGCCACGCAGTGAAGTGGATGGCGTCAACCTGGACGACAGCATCGAACAGATCGTCGAGCGCCTGATCATTTCGCGACACACCCGACTGCCGGTTTATCACAACGACATCAATCAGGTTCAAGGCGTGCTCAATACCCGGCAGATCAGCCATCTGCTGCCCAAGGGCGAATTGACCAAAGAACAGATCGTCGCCGCGTGCTATGAGCCGTACTTCGTCCCGGAGAGCACTCCGCTTCAGCTGCAACTGCTGAACTTCCACAAGCAACAGCGCCGCATGGGCGTGGTGGTCGATGAATACGGCGAAGTCTTGGGCATCGTCAGCCTCGAAGACATTCTGGAAGAAATCGTCGGCGAATTCGAAAACGAGCAGACGCTGAACAACCCGCACATCCATCCACAGGCCGACGGTCGTCTGGTGGTTGAGGGTGCCGCTTCGATTCGTGATCTGAACAAGAGCCTCGGCTGGCACTTGCCGTCCGATGGCCCCAAGACGCTCAATGGTCTGGTCACTGAAGCACTGGAAACCATTCCGGAAAGCGCTGTCTGCCTGAAGATCGGGCCGTATCGCCTGGAAATCCTCGAAACCGAAGACAATCGAGTGACGCGGGTCATGATGTGGCAGAAACCGACGACCCGCTGAAAGCCCCTTGCTACAGGCCTATTGTTATAAGGGCGGCGCGATTCCTATAATCGAGCCGCTTACCCAGCCCGCCGATCCGTGTGCTACCCGCACCTCATGTGATCCGGCCAGTCATTCAGCCTGAACGTCTCGCGCATCTCCCTGGCTCTGCCCTACCCCTGGCATGACCAACGCCCTTCGCCCCATCCGGGCTAACTTGATCAGCGCTGTACCCACAATAATTAATGAATGCCGCCGTAGATCTTCATCTTTGGAGATCGCCGACAGGCATATGACTGTCAGGAAACCCCGCATGACTACGACTTCTGCCGCCCATGAAAATGAGAGCGCAACGGCTCGCCCGGCCAATTCTGCGACACGCGTTGCGACCGCCAGCTTCATCGGCACCGCTATCGAGTTCTACGATTTCTACGTGTACGCCACCGCCGCCGCTTTGGTGATCGGACCGGTGTTCTTCCCTCAAACGTCCGGCACCGCACAAATGCTGTCGGCGTTTCTGACCTTCGGTATCGCCTTTCTTGCCCGCCCGTTAGGCTCGGCGCTGTTCGGCCACTTCGGCGATCGTATCGGCCGCAAGTCGACACTGGTTGCCTCGTTGCTGCTGATGGGCGTATGTACTACGTTGATCGGCGTGCTGCCGGGTTACGCAACAATAGGTGCCTGGGCACCGATTCTGTTATGCGTGCTGCGTTTCGGACAGGGATTGGGACTGGGCGGAGAATGGGGCGGCGCAGCCTTGCTCGCCACGGAGAACGCCCCCGAAGGCAAGCGCGCCTGGTTCGGCATGTTCCCGCAACTCGGCCCTTCAATTGGCTTCCTCGCTGCTAACGGGCTGTTCCTGACACTGGCCATGACACTGGATGATGAGCAATTCCGCTCATGGGGCTGGCGGATCCCGTTCCTGCTAAGCGCTGCATTGGTGATGGTTGGGCTGTATGTGCGATTGAAGCTGGAAGAAACCCCGGTCTTCACCAACGCCATTGCCCGCCATGAGCGAGTGAAGATGCCAATCGTGGAGCTCTTCAGCCAGTACTGGGCGCCGGTGCTGCTGGGCGCTGCATCGATGGTGGTCTGCTATGCCCTGTTCTACATCTCGACGGTGTTTTCCCTGAGCTACGGCGTATCGACGCTCGGTTATAGCCGCGAGACGTTCCTCGCCCTGCTGTGCTTCGCGGTGCTGTTCATGGCAGCAGCGACCCCGCTGGCGGCATGGGCCAGCGACCGTTATGGACGTCGTCCGGTGCTGATCATCGGCGGCGTGCTGGCGATCCTTTCCGGCTTCACCATGGAGCCGCTGCTGACCCACGGCACAACATGGGCGGTGGCGCTGTTTCTGTGTATCGAGCTGTTCCTGATGGGCGTGACCTTCGCCCCAATGGGCGCGATGTTGCCCGAGCTGTTCCCAACTCGCGTGCGCTACACCGGCGCGTCAGCAGCCTACAATCTTGGAGGCATCGTCGGAGCATCAGTCGCCCCTTTCTTCGCTCAGAAACTGGTGGCGATGGGCGGCTTGAGTTGGGTCGGCGGATATGTGTCGGCAGCAGCGTTGATCAGCGTGATTGCCGTGCTGTGCCTGAAAGAAACGCGTGAGGCGGATCTGGATAAAATCGCTTAGCTCAGAGAAGTGCCCTATAAATGCAACTACCTGATTTTTAATTCTTTTCTGTAGGAGCTCACGAGCACCGCGAGGCAGCGATGGCGTCCTGCTTGATACAACGCTATCGCAGCCTCGCGATGCTCGTGCACTCCTACAGGTATATGTTTGCTTCGCGATGGTGCGGTGTCAGTGACACCGCGCCATCTCCTGCAAGGCAGCCTTACAGCTGGACTTTCACAGCCCGCGAAGAACGGGTGGCTTTGGCACGTGCAGCCTCGATGGACTCGTCGCGAGCCAGGGCAACGCCCATGCGGCGCTGGCCATTGACTTCAGGCTTGCCGAAAAGACGCAGTGCCGTGTCCGGCTCGCTCAACGCTGCATTGAGGTTGGCGAAAGTCGTATTCGTGGACTGACCTTCCACCAGAATCACTGCCGACGCCGATGGCCCGAACTGGCGAATCTGCGGGATTGGCAGGCCCAGAATGGCGCGAGCGTGCAAAGCAAACTGCGACAGATCCTGAGAGATCAGTGTCACCAGGCCAGTGTCATGCGGACGCGGCGAGACTTCGCTGAACCATACCTGATCACCTTTGATGAACAGCTCAACACCAAACAGACCGCGACCACCCAGCGCCTCGGTTACGGCCTTGGCAACACGCTCGGATTCAGCCAGCGCAATCGGGCTCATGGCCTGAGGCTGCCAGGATTCCTGATAGTCACCCTTCTCCTGACGATGACCCACTGGCGCGCAGAAGGTAGTGCCGCCAGCGTGGCGCACGGTCAGCAGAGTGATTTCGTATTCGAAGTCGATGAAGCCTTCGATGATCACGCGGCCTTTACCGGCACGTCCGCCTTCTTGAGCGTAATCCCAGGCTTTCTGCACGTCATCAGCAGTGCGCAGCAGGCTCTGGCCTTTGCCCGAAGAACTCATTACCGGCTTGACCACGCACGGGAAGCCCAGGTCCTGGACAGCCTTGCTGTAGTCTTCGAAGGTATCGGCAAAATGATACGGCGACGTTGGCAGGTCCAGCTCTTCAGCGGCCAGACGACGAATGCCTTCACGGTTCATGGTCAATTGGGTGGCGCGGGCAGTCGGGATGACCGTGAAGCCCTCGGCCTCCAGTTCAACCAGAGTGGCCGTGGCGATGGCCTCGATTTCCGGCACGATGTAATGCGGCTTCTCGGCTTCGATCACCGCACGCAGTGCAGCACCGTCGAGCATGTTGATCACGTGGCTGCGGTGGGCAACCTGCATGGCAGGCGCGTTGGCGTAACGATCAACAGCGATCACTTCAACGCCCAGGCGCTGCAGTTCGATCACTACTTCCTTGCCGAGCTCGCCGCAACCGCAGAGCAATACACGGGTCGCAACAGGCGACAGTGGAGTTCCGATTTGAGTCATCTCAGGTCCTCGTGGAGCAGATATCGAGGGCAGCCCGCGTCAGGTGCGAGCGACCGCTGTGGAGAAAGGCGCGCAATTTACCACGAAGGCCCGTAATTCTCAGCCCGCACAAGCATTCTTGCGCGCACGCCAGGCCATGATCAGCCAGACGGCAGTGACACCGGCGAACTTGGACAGCAACGCCGTGATAATCACGGGCGGAGTCAGCGCATCGATCAGGCCGAAAAAGATGAAGGTATCCACCGGGATACTCAGCGCCGAACTGAGCCACAGACGATCACGCAGCGGCCGTTTGGTTACCGTGAATACCAGCCAGTCGATGCATTCGGAGACCGCAAACGCTGTGGCACTGGCCAGCGCAATAGTAGGGTCTGACGTCACGTACGACAGAACGAGGGCGGCCAGCATTGCCAGGATCGCGCCGTGCCCGAAGCGGGTTTGCACCATGTCTCGCAAGACAAACACCAACCCACCCCAGGCGGACCAGATCACGTCCAGATGCGGCGCGGCGGAAAAAGCAAAGTTGATCAGCACGACACTGCTGATGTAGGCGATCAGGAAGAGCATGAGGTGAGGCTTATGTGGCGGGAAAGATGGGTAATGGTATCAGCCGATGCAACGCGATGGCTGATTTGAAATGAGATTCAACCTGTGGGGAGCACTGACGTGGGACCGGCTTCAGCCGGGAAGGAGCCGTGACAGACGCCGAATTTTATAGGTGCAGACATACCGCTTTCCCGGCTAAAGCCGGTCCCACGTCGTCAATCAACTTGGGGGCGACATAGAATCTCCCACAGGAAAAGCGAGATTGCGCGATTACATTTTCCACACCAGCCCACTCGCCTCTGCACGCTCGTGACACAGCCTGAGCACGGCGCGGCGCTGGTCGTTGTCCATGGCGTGCCAGTCGGTGATTTCTTTCACGGTGCGCTGGCAACCGAGGCAGACATCATCGTCATCCAGCGCGCAGATACTTACGCAGGGGGATGCGACGCGGCGTTCGGCTTCCATCAATCTTCCTGCGGTATCAGGTCGCGAGCATAGCGCTGGGCGTTGTGGACGTAATGGGCGGCGCTGGCTTCGAGCATTTTCTTCTGCACATCAGTAAGTTCGCGTACTACTTTACCCGGCGAACCCATGACGAGCGAGCCGTCGGGGATAACCTTGCCTTCGCCGATCAGTGAATTAGCACCAATGATGCAGTACTTGCCAATCTTCGCGCCGTTGAGAATTACCGAATTAATCCCAATCAGACTGTAATCATCGACGCTGCAACCATGCAGCATGGCGTTGTGGCCAATCGTCACGCCTTTGCCGATTTGCAGCGGCGAGCCCATATCAGTGTGCATCACCGTGCCGTCCTGCACATTGCTGTTTTCGCCAATATGGATCAGCTCGTTATCACCGCGCAGCACAGCGTTGAACCAGACATTGGCCCCCGCCTCCAGCCTGACCTTGCCGATCAGCACAGCATTGGGCGCGACCCAGCTTTGCGGATGGGTTTCGACGCGAAAATCGCCCAGACGATATTTCATGGGTAAGTATCCTCAAGGCTTTGCGGCCCGTTTAATCGACGCTTAGATCACGGAGTGTTCAGGCGGGTGATGCAGGCTGATCTTGCTGTCATAAAGCACGTTGATCAACTCGACGATCATGATCGCAGTCAGCCCCCAGATTTTGAACTCGCCGTAACGATAGCTGGGCACGTACCAACTGCGACCCTGATAGTCGATGCGGTGGGTGTGCTCACGGGTGTCCTGACGAAAGAACTCTAGCGGCACGCTGAACACCGCGGCGATTTCGGCATCGTTGGGGCGATATTCGACGAAGTCGGGTATCAATCCCACATAGGGCGTGACCTTGATGCCGTGCTTGGAGATCAATGGACTGAGCGGCCCGATCACCTCAACCAGCCCCGGCGGCAGACCTATCTCTTCCTCGGCTTCGCGCAGTGCGGTAAAGATCAGATCGCTGTCTTCAGGGTCACGCCGCCCACCTGGAAAGGCCACTTCGCCGCCATGGGTCGACAGCCCGCTGGCACGCAGCGTCAGAATCAACTCCGGCTCGTCACTGCGGGTAATCGGCAGCAACACTGCAGCTTCGGGAAAAAGTCGATCCGTCTCAAAGGTGCTCGGCGTATGACTGCTTACACGGCGAAGTAGCTCATCCAGCATGGGAAATCTCGATCTGTTGCCTACCCCGCATCATGCACCAAAGTGGCCAACCGCCCAAGCCCTTGTAGGACAATGCAAGCAAGACTAAAGCGCAGCTTGCCGATCACCCGCAGCGCACGCCAAGATAGCGGCTGAATTCACTATTCGAACTCGTCCATGAAATTCTGCAGCCAATGTGGCAAACCAGTGATTCAGCGCATTCCCGAAGGCGATAGCCGCCTGCGCTTTGTCTGTGAGCACTGCCAGACCATTCATTACCAGAACCCCAATGTCGTCGCGGGCTGTCTGGCGGTGTGGGATGGCAAGGTCTTGCTGTGCCGTCGCGCCATCGAACCGCGCCTGGGTTTCTGGACCCTGCCGGCGGGGTTCATGGAAAACGGCGAAACCATGGAACAGGCCGCCCGCCGGGAGACCGATGAGGAAGCCTGCGCGACACCCGGCGAGCTGGAGCTTTACATGTTGGTGGATGTTGCACACATCAATCAGGTTCATGTGTTCTTCCGGGGCGAGCTGGCCACACCGCAATTCGCTGCAGGAATCGAAAGCCTGGAAGTGCAGCTGTTTGACGAAGCGGACATACCCTGGTCGGAGCTGGCTTTCATGACGGTCCGGCGTACCCTAGAATGCTACTTCGCTGATCGTCGCGAGCAGGTTTACCCTGTGCGCAACGAGGCCCTGCCGCCATCGCGGCCCATTCAAGACACTTAATCAGGCCAGCCCATTACAGGCGCCGCTTCAGGGATACCGTTTCGATGCGTTGGTTGCCCGCTGCTTTGTGCTTGTCTTTCATGCCGTTGTCCCAGGCCTCGTTCACCCAGACCATTGTTCCCAAAGGCAGCGAGCAAAAGATCGTCGGCGAAAAAGTCATCAACGTTGAAAACATCGCCGATAAAAAAATCGAAAAGGTCCTGGTACTCAAGTCAGTTCGCCAGTTGCAACTGATCAGTGGCGGCGAACCCCTGAAGACGTACCGCATTTCGTTGGGCAAGCAACCCAAAGGCACCAAACTCAAGGAAGGCGATCAGCGCACACCGGAAGGTTTCTACTGGCTGGACTGGCGCAAGACCAGTACCAACTACAACCTGTCGATGCACATCTCCTATCCGAACGCGACGGACACCGAACGCTCGAAACGCGAAGGGGTAAAGCCCGGTAGCATGATCATGATTCATGGCACGCCAGTGGATGAGGAATATCCGGAGTGGTACTTCCACACGCTGGACTGGACCAACGGCTGCATCGCGCTGAAGAACAACGACATGCGGGAAGTGTGGAGTCTGGTGAAGGACGGCACGATGATTGAGATCAGGCCGTAGAGAGAACGCCGGATTCCTGTAGGAGCTGCCGAAGGCTGCGATAGCGGTGTATCAGATAAATCGCATCGCAGCCTTCGGCAGTTCCTACAGGAGGATTACAAATCTTCCAGCCGCCAAACCTCATAGGCCGGCGTTTCATAGGGGTGGCTCTGCTTGAGAGCCACCACTACTTGCTGAATCAACTCATCCGCAACGACAAGCTCGACTTTCCATTCCTGGACCTGCTCGACCACGCCGTCCTGCCCGATAAATGGCTGGCTGCCATCCAGCGGGCGGAACTGGCCTTGGCCGAGCACTTGCCATGAGCACTGATCGTAAGCCCCGATTCGCCCTGCACCAGCGGCGAATACGGCACTTTTGACCTGTTCCACATGGCTCGGCGGTACAAAGAACGCGAGCTTGTACATTGCTTCTTAGTTCACCCAGGCACGGGCATTGCGGAACATGCGCATCCACGCACCGTCTTCGTTCCAGTCTTCCGGACGCCACGAGTTCTGCACAGCACGGAATACACGCTCAGGGTGCGGCATCATGATGGTCACGCGACCGTCGCGGGTGGTGAGGCCACCGATACCGCGCGGCGAACCGTTCGGGTTGGCCGGGTAGGCTTCGGTGATCTTGCCGTGGGTGTCGACGTAGCGCAGCGCAACAGTACCGGAAACATCGGCAGCGACCAGTGCTTCGTCGCTGGCGAATTCGGCGTGACCTTCACCGTGAGCAATGGCGATCGGCATACGCGAACCGGCCATGCCTTGCAGGAAGATCGACGGCGACTCCTGAATCTGCACCATGGCAACCCGCGCTTCGAACTGCTCGGAGCGGTTGCGCACAAAGTGTGGCCACAGCTCGCTGCCCGGAATCAGCTCGTGCAGGTTGGACAGCATCTGGCAACCGTTGCACACACCGAGGGTGAAGCTGTCCTGACGCTCGAAGAAGCTCTGGAATGCATCACGCGCACGAGTGTTGAACAGCGCCGACTTGGCCCAGCCTTCGCCAGCGCCCAGCACGTCCCCGTACGAGAAACCGCCGCAAGCAACCATGCCTTTGAAGTCGTTCAGGTCGACACGACCCGCCAGAATATCGCTCATGTGTACGTCAATCGCATTGAAACCGGCGCGGTCAAAGGCAGCTGCCATTTCGACCTGACCGTTGACGCCCTGCTCACGCAGCACAGCCACTTGCGGACGCACACCGGTCTTGATGTAAGGCGCAGCAATGTCTTCGTTGACATCGAAGCCCAGCTTGACGGTCAGGCCTGGATTATCTTCTTCCAGCAGCGCGTCGAATTCCTGATCGGCACACTCGGCGTTATCACGCAGGCGCTGGATCTGGTAGCTGGTTTCAGCCCACTGACGCTGCAGCAAACGACGCTGGCCGCTGAACACTGGCTCGCCATTGAAGCTGATGGCAACTTCGTCGTTGTTGACCGGCTGACCGATCACCGCGACGCAATCCTCCAGACCGGCCGCGCTGAACTGAGCCAGTACGTCCGGCGTGGCGTCCTGACGAACCTGGATCACTGCACCCAGCTCTTCGTTGAACAGAATCGCGGCCAGATCGGCAGACGTTTCAGCCAGGCCATCCATGTGCAGGTCCAGACCACAATGACCCGCGAAAGCCATTTCCAGCGTGGTGGTCAACAGACCGCCATCGGAACGGTCGTGGTAAGCCAACAGATGGCCGTCAGCGTTCAGACCTTGAATGACGGCGAAGAAAGCCTTGAGGTCTTCGGAGTCGTCGACGTCCGGCGCGACACGACCGAGCTTGCCGTAAACCTGAGCCAGGATCGACGCACCCATACGGTTCTGGCCACGACCCAAGTCGATCAGGATCAGGTCGGTAACGCCCTTGTCCATGCGCAGTTCCGGGGTCAGCGTCTTGCGGATGTCGGTCACTGGCGCAAAACCGGTCACGATCAGCGACAGCGGCGACGTCACACTCTTCTCAACGCCCTCATCGCTCCAGCGGGTCTTCATGGACATCGAGTCCTTGCCCACTGGAATGGTGATGCCGAGCGCCGGACACAGCTCCATGCCGACAGCTTTGACCGTGTCGTACAAACGAGCATCTTCGCCAGGGTGACCGGCAGCGGACATCCAGTTGGCAGACATCTTGATGTCGGAAAGCTTTTCGATACGTGAGGCAGCGATGTTGGTCAGCGTCTCGCCGATGGCCATACGGCCCGAAGCAGGGGCGTCCAGCAATGCCAGCGGAGTACGCTCGCCCATCGCCATCGCTTCACCGGTATTGACGTCGAAGCTGGTGGCGGTCACGGCGACGTCGGCCACCGGTACTTGCCACGGACCGACCATCTGATCACGAGCGACCAGACCGGTAATGCTGCGGTCACCAATAGTGATCAGGAAGCTTTTGCTGGCAACGGCCGGGTGGTGCAGAACGCGCTGCACGCTTTCTTCGATATCCAGCACGCTTGGGTCGAAATCATCGCCCAGCTCGTTTTCGCGGTCAGCACTGCGGTGCATGCGTGGAGCCTTGCCCAGCAATACTTCCAGCGGCATATCAACCGGATTGTTGCCAAAGTGGCTGTCGGTCACGGTCAGTTGTGGCTCGGCAGTCGCCTCGCCCACTACCGCGAACGGGCAGCGCTCACGTTCGCAGATTGCCTTGAAGCGTTCGAAGTCTTCGGCCCCCACCGCCAGGACGTAACGCTCCTGGGATTCGTTGCTCCAGATTTCCAGCGGGGCCATGCCCGGCTCGTCATTTGGCACGTTACGCAGTTCGAAACGACCGCCGCGGCCGCCATCATTGACCAGCTCAGGGAAGGCGTTGGACAAACCGCCCGCGCCGACGTCATGGATGAAGCTGATCGGGTTCTTGTCACCCAACTGCCAGCAACGGTCAATGACTTCCTGGCAACGACGCTCCATTTCAGGATTTTCACGCTGAACTGAAGCAAAATCCAGATCCGCAGAGCTGGTACCGGTGGCCATGGAAGAAGCAGCACCGCCGCCCAGACCGATCAACATCGCAGGGCCGCCGAGCACGATCAGCTTGGAGCCAACGGTGATTTCGCCTTTCTGCACGTGTTCGGCACGGATGTTACCCATACCGCCAGCCAGCATGATCGGCTTGTGGTAACCACGAACCTCATCGCCGTGCGGCGTGCTGATGGACTGTTCGAAAGTACGGAAATAACCGGTCAGGGCCGGACGGCCGAATTCGTTGTTGAACGCGGCGCCACCCAATGGACCTTCAAGCATGATGTCCAGCGCAGTCACGATGCGTTCAGGCTTGCCGTAGTTCACTTCCCACGGTTGTTCGAAGCCTGGAATCTGCAGGTTGGAAACGGTGAAACCGGTCAGGCCAGCTTTAGGCTTGGCGCCGCGACCGGTAGCGCCTTCGTCGCGAATCTCGCCACCGGAACCGGTCGATGCGCCCGGGAACGGGGCAATCGCAGTCGGGTGGTTGTGAGTCTCGACCTTCATCAGAATATGCACCGGCTCCTGCACCGCACCGTACTGGCGGGTTTCAGGGTCCGGGAAGAAACGACCCGCCACGCTGCCGACGATCACCGAAGCGTTGTCCTTATAAGCGGACAGGACGCCTTCGCTGTGCATCTGGTAGGTGTTCTTGATCATGCCGAACAGGCTTTTTTCCTGGCTTTCGCCGTCGATATCCCAACTGGCGTTGAAGATCTTGTGACGGCAGTGCTCGGAGTTCGCCTGGGCAAACATCATCAGTTCGATGTCGTGAGGATTGCGCCCCAGACCATTGAAGCTGGTGACCAGATAATCGATTTCGTCTTCAGCCAGAGCCAGACCGAGCTCGACGTTGGCTTTCTCCAGCGCAGCACGACCACCGCCCAGCACATCAATCGCAGTCAGCGGCTTGGGCTCGGCGTGAGTGAACAGGCCTTCGGCTTCCTCTACGGAACCCAGCACCATTTGCGTCATGCGGTCATGCAGGCAACCGGCAATGATTTGCGCTTCAGCTTCGTTGAAATGGCCTTCTACATAGAAGGTAATGCCGCGTTCGATGCGCTGGACTTTTGTCAGACCGCAGTTACGGGCGATATCGCTGGCTTTGCTGGACCACGGTGAAATAGTGCCGAAACGTGGCATCACCAGGAACAACCGGCCGCTCGGCTCTTGAACCGGCACACTCGGGCCGTATTTCAAGATGCGAACGAGAACTTCCTGTTCCTCGCCAGTCAGATCGCCAGTGACTTCGGCAAAGTGGGCAAATTCGGCATACAAGCCACTGACAGCTGAAACTTTCTGTTTCAGTTGTTCCAGTAATTTGCTGTGGCGGAAGGCAGAAAGGGCAGGAGCACCGCGCAGGATCAACATCTTCGGGACAGCCTCGGGAAGGGGGTGTGCTTTGAGGCCGTGCATTCTAGCCTAAAGCGACTGTTTGAGCACTCAAAACGGCCAGATTGACGGTGCCCACATATCGGCGAGCCAGGTTGCGGCTGATATTGCCGCTCAGGCGACTCTCAGGTTGGTCATAAGAAAGGCTGCGCTCTAGCAGACCGGAGCTTCGCTGTCGAGATATGGCGACGGGTGCGCTTTGCGTATACTGCTCCGATGTTTTCCCAATCAGACTTCCGCCCTCGTTGTGCCAGATGGCTCATCGCAACCGGACTCTTCCTGATGCTCGGCGCCTGTGTGGATAAACCCAACACACTGGAGCGAGTAAAGGAGGACGGCGTGCTGCGCGTGGTCACTCGCAACAGCCCCGCGACCTACTTTCAGGATCGCAACGGGGAAACTGGCTTCGAGTACGAATTAGTCAAGCGTTTCGCCGAAGATCTCGGCGTAGAGCTGAAGATCGAAACAGCCGACAACCTTGATGAGTTGTTTGATCAGATCCAGAAACCAGGCGGCCCGGTGCTGGCAGCCGCTGGTTTGATCGACACAGAGCAGCGTAAAAAGCAGGCGCGCTTCTCCCATTCCTACCTGGATGTCACCCCGCAGGTCATTTATCGCAACGGCCAGTCCCGCCCTACCGAACCTGCGGATCTGGTTGGCAAACGCATCACCGTCCTTAAGGGCAGCAGCCACGCCGAACAAATGGCAGCGCTGAAAGCGCAAAATCCTGCGATTGAGTACGAAGAATCCGACGCTGTTGAAGTAGTTGACCTGCTACGCATGGTCGATGAAGGCCAGACTGATATCACGCTAGTGGATTCCAACGAGCTGGCAATGAATCAGGTTTACTTCCCCAATGTCCGCGTCGCGTTCGATTTGGGTGAAGGCAAAGGACAGCGCTGGGCAGTAGCTCTTGGCGAAGACAACAGCCTGCTCAACGAAATCAACGCCTACCTCGACAAGGTCAACAAGAACGGCACCCTGCAGCGCTTGAAAGATCGCTATTACGGGCATGTTGATGTTTTGGGGTATGTGGGCGCCTACACCTTCGCCCAGCATTTGCAGGAGCGCCTGCCTAAATACGAAAAACACTTCCAGGCTTCTGCCAAGAAAGAACAAGTGGACTGGCGCCTGCTGGCAGCTATCGGTTATCAGGAATCACTATGGCAGCCGGGCGTTACTTCCAAGACCGGCGTACGCGGCCTGATGATGCTGACGCAAAACACCGCCCAAGCCATGGGCGTGTCCAACCGACTGGATGCCAAACAGAGCATTCAGGGTGGCGCGAAGTACTTTGCCTATGTGAAGGAACAGCTGGATGACACGATTTTAGAGCCGGATCGTACATGGTTTGCTCTCGCTTCCTACAACATAGGCAGTGGCCATTTGGAAGATGCGCGCAAGCTGGCGGAAAACGAGGGTCTGAATCCAAACAAATGGCTCGACGTTAAAAAAATGCTACCCCGCCTGTCGCAGAAGAAGTGGTACAGCAAGACTCGCTACGGTTATGCCCGAGGTGGCGAACCGGTGCACTTTGTTGCCAACATCCGCCGCTATTACGACATCCTGACCTGGGCCACTCAGCCGCAGCTGGAAGGCAGTCAGGTTGCAGAAAGCAATCTGCATGTGCCGGGTGTGAACAAGACCAAACCCGCCGAAGAAAATCCTCCGCTTTAACAAACTCCTCGTTTCCCCCTCTACAACAATCTCGAAATGAAACCCGGCTCCCGCAGGAATCACTGATGACGTGGGACCGGCTTCAGCCGGGAAGAGGCCGTGACAGACGCTGAAACTTCATCGGCAGAAATACCGCCTTTCCCGGCTCAAGCCGGTCCCACGTCGTCAATCAGCTTGCAGGCCAGCATAGAATCTCCCACAGGGGATCTATTTCAAATCAACCCGCTTAGCGTTAGCCCTTCGCCCGTCTCATCCTGAAAAACTCGCTCAGCATCGCGCCGCACTCTTCACCCAACACCCCACCTTCAAACAACACACGATGGTTGAGAAAGCCCTGAGTGAAAAACTGCCCCTGGCTCTGGACAATGCCAGCCTTGGGCTCAAGTGCGCCGTAGACCACGCGAGTAATACGCGAATGGACGATCAGCCCCGCGCACATGCTGCACGGCTCCAACGTGACATACAGCGTGCTGCCGGGCAGTCGATAATTGCTGACCGCCTGCGCCGCTGCCCGTATGGCAACCATCTCGGCATGAGCACTGGGGTCACTGCCGCTGATGGGGCAATTGAAGCCACGACCAATGATCTCACCGTCCTGCACCAGCACCGCGCCGACAGGCACCTCGCCCAGCTCAGCACCTTGAGCCGCCAGTGCCAACGCTTCGCGCATGAAGTCCTGATCGCGACTGCGATCAATGATTTGCGGCTGCCGCATCAAGAAACCTCTATTGCTGCCATAAGTCCGGTTTCCATGTGATCGATCACATGACAGTGGAACATCCACACGCCGGGATTATCCGCCACCAGCGCCACCCGTGCGCGCTCGTTTCTGCCCAGGAGGAAAGTGTCGGTGAAATAAGGAATGATCTTCCTGCGATCAGACGCCAGAACCTTGAAGCTCATCCCGTGCAGGTGAATCGGGTGTTGATACTGGGTCATGTTCTTGAGTTCGAAGATGTAGCTCTTGCCCAGCTTGAGTTTTGCAATGGGGCGATCGGCACAGGTTTTGTCTGTGATATCCCAAGCCTCACCGTTTATCTGCCACAGACTCGGCGGCTTGCCGTTGTCGACGTTGACCGACACCGAACCGACCCATTCAAAGTTGAAATTGAGCTTCTCGGCGTTTTCCAGATCCGGCTCGGCAATAGGATTGGCTGGCAGCTCCGGCGGCCATTCGCCTGGCGCATCGTTATTGGCTACCGAACGAAAAGCCCCCAAACGCACCGGGCCATTTCGAAATGACAACTCTTCACCGGCAGGCGGCGCTTTGATCGCCAGACACAGGCGCATCCCAGGCCCCAACCAGTAATCCTTGCCCAATGGCCGAGGCTTGATCGGGTTGCCATCCAGCGCATAAATCTGCGCATCGGCGCCCGGCAGATTAAGGCGATAGGTCACGGTGTTATCGAGGTTGAGAATACGTACCCGGGTAATCTGCCCCGCAGGCAACTCGATTACGCCCTGAGGAATGCCATTGATGGTAGAAAGTCGCCCCGCCGTGCCTTCCCGCGCCGCTTCGCGAATCACGCTGAACTCGGTGAATGCGCCAACCTCATCCACATGCCAGCTTTTCAGGCTGACCGTGCGCTCATGCTTGAACCCCGTAGGCTCGCGCTCCTCGATGATCAGCGGACCGACCAGCCCACGGCCCAGCTCTTCGCTGCTGCTGACATGTGGGTGATACCAATAGCTACCGGCATCCGGCACCAGGAATTTGTAGTCGAAATATTCGCCCGGCTTGACCGGCAGTTGCGACACATAGGGCACACCATCCATCTCAAGCGGAAGGCGGATACCGTGCCAGTGAATCGTGGTTTCAACCGGCAGGTGATTGATAAAGCGCAAGCGCAGCCACTCGCCCTGCCGCACTCGCAGCTCGGTCCCCGGCGCGGATCCGCCAAACGCCCAGGCTGGCGTCTGATGCCCAGCTACCAGCTCGACATCCAGCGGCGCCGCGATCAGCTCGAAATCATGCCCCTCACCCGGCCCGCGACGGCCCAGCCAGTAACGCGAAGCCCCTCCCGCCCCAAGCCCAACCACGGCAAGACCGACAAGGCCACCGAGTATTTGTCGACGGGTAAAAGACATAAACGCGCACACCTCAAAAAACCAGACACGAGTCGCAGTCGAGAGTCGCTGCGAGGGGCGAATACGATACACCTGCATCTGGCAAAACTTAAGTGCGGCGGTGTTGGGGATACGATTTCACAGGCATCGACTGCCGGAGATTACGACGACTCCTACAGCGACCGCATGCATACAAACATGCTTTGTGCTGGGCGCTGCAAAAAAGCCGGAGCACCTTTCGGTGACCCCGGCTTTTGTCTAACTCCTGCTTTTAACTAACAGCGAGGAGCGGATCAATCATTCCCACTCTATTATAATCAACACAAAATAACTCATTAAAAACATAAGCTTAAAAACTACAGTAGCGTTCAGTACCACGACCAATACCATGCCCAACCAAGGTGAGCTACGATATACTGCAGCGATCTGTGAGCATCATTTCGATTCACTCAAATCGCTGCTCCCAACGATTATGCTCCTCAGACTCGCGCGCTCTATTGTGCCGAATGGATTGCTCCATTAAAGCGAGCTTGGCTTTCGCGGAGTCTCGGACCTCCAAAGCGGAATGGTGCAGCAACTCAGAAAAGGCGTGCGCCCTGACCTCAAGAATATCAGCCAAGGAACCCGACCACCCGGATGGCCTAGCTCGGGCGTAAATGATATCTACAATTTGAGTCTTATCATCCGCGGCGTCTAATATCGTTTTGATGTGAGAACTCAACTCAACACGCTTAGGGTTCTCAATCAAGCCATCCTCTGGTTCTACTGCTAAATAAATACTAACCACACTACCTAGCTGCTTTAATTTATTTCGATCTGCGTTACACCAATTAATCAATCTTCCTATCGGGACCTTATTAAGCGAGGAGGTTTTAACACCGTAACCTCGGTCGCGAAAGATCGTGTAGGCTAATACATCGTCGTCTTCATCACCGCTAAAGACGCCAGAGAGAAAAAGCTCAGGAAAATTCTTGATTAATACTGATGTAATATCAGTAATTTCAAAGCTATACAATCGGTAGTTCGTAACACCATCACAAATAAGCGATACCATTTTAGAGATTTCAGCCAATGGGGCCGAGATAGAGAGGCAATACTTAGCAATTCGCTTTAGACCATGAGATGAAATTTGACCTATTTCGTCTCTGTGCATAGCGAGCATTATTAGAAAGACCTGCCGACCGAAAGCAAGCAAGCTATCTGAGGGTGTATAGCTACTGTCATGATCTATAAAAAAACGCATCTCAAGTATTTGAACTACCGAGACAAGACCGCCGTCCAACTCAATTAAAATACTTAAAAGCTCAACCAACATTTCATCTGATATTTTCTCGTGCATTCTCCCCAGACTAATATGCGTAAACCGCCAAGACTCTACTTTTCTAGACTTCGCCAGCTCTACCAACTTAATCACACCCCACGCTTCAAGAGGCGATGAACATAAAAGGTATACGGCGTGAGGAGCCAACTTACGCTCATGTAAAATCATCTCAATCATAGCACGGAACATACTTACATTTTGCTCGTGTATTTCATGGAGGAAGCCTACAAGGAGTATCGGCTGAACTTCCTCAAGCTCCGACTCTTCGACCTGCCTGATAAGTTTCTCGAACATTGCGCTTTTGTCAACACTACCCCTCGCCAGTCCTTTCCCAAAGTACCATAAAGAATCAATATGGGTCCTCCATAATCTATCGCCCAGACGATCTATATAGCTTTGCTCCGCACTAGCGATCTCACCAAGCATCATTAACTTTTCATGCATTGCTGCCGAAGCCGTTGAAAAATCTTCCGCATCAACTACCACATGAGTCCAAGTATTAGTTAGGGCATAGGCTTCAATTTCAGAAAAAGGGTCTGCTGGAGCAGATACTTTTTCTAGCGTACGCAACCTCTCAAGTAATTCTGACTCATGCCTGTCGCTGTCAAAATGAATTACATTTTTTATAGCAACCCACATTTCCGGCCACGCTCCAGCCCTAGCATAAGTATTGACTATACGCTCTAATAGCTCAAAACAGCCAGCGGAGGTCCATAGTCCGCGAAAATTTGAGGATAGTAATATTTTGACAAAATCATTTAATGAAGTGTGTTCCAAAACCAAATAACGCTCGAGCAACCGAATAACTTGCTCGTACCAATCCGTTTGTTCAGCGTAATTGCTAGGAACCCAACCAGGCCCCCGTTTTCTTGCACCGAAATCGAAAGTACCCCATGAACTCCAATGTCCGGTTTCCAAAGCTGAGTCTAGTAACCTGAAGGCAATTTGATGGAACCTTTGTTCTGATGACTGCAATAAACCTTCTATAACGGATCTACGCCTACTGGGCAATGCTTGAGTGCCAGATAAATACAGAGAAAACAACTGTTTAATCCGTGCAACTATACTATTATTGTTTTCACTTTCGCTCTCATCTTCGGCAAACTTTAGGAGCACGGCAACAGCTCTTTCGAAGTATTCGTCCTCATAAGCCAAGTGGCAAAGCAATCGAACAAATACTATAAAATTTGGATTTGACCTAGTTGCAAAGGCCGGTTGCATCGACGCAGTTTCAAGACACGACAGCACGGTAGCGGGAAACACAGGCGCTATATAATTCAAGCAGTCAATCAAATCTGAATTACATACCGATATATCCCCAAGTGGCGCGCCAGGGACAATCCAGCTCTCAGCAAGATCTTGCGCAGCCTTACAATCATGTAAATAACCAATGCGATGTGCGCAGGACTTTAAAAGGCGTATATTTGCAGACTTGAATAATTCAGAGTTCACTTCCGAGATTGCTATATTTTCAAGCGCACTTTTGGCCAATCGATTAGCTAGCGCGTGAGGCAATATAGCACGCCAATCACCCCTCTTCTGAGCAAGTTGTCGACGCAGAAGCTCTGCCGCGTGGCGATAAAGTGTGCGGCGCTCAATGCCGGACATTGAACTAATAACACTAAGTTCATCATTGAGATCTCCATGTGAAATATCAAACGAATAAAATAAAGACAGCGCTTCTGCGCTTTCTAATAGAATCTCGCTTTTCCCTTTTCGCTGACTAAACAGCCTTTGAAAAAGCTCTTCGTCCGAAAAGTTAGTTAGCGTTTCATCGAACTTCACCCTACTAGCAAGTGCAATGGCCACTCGAGCATTGCCACCCGAGAACTCAGCTATTTTATCAGCGTTCCCGCGTTCCAAATCAGGAAAGCGCAGCTGTATTACTTTCGAAACCGTAGACTCGCTCGAAGGTTCTATCTTTACAACCTCTGTTTCTTCTGGCTTGTCGTCAGAGATATCGTACTCAATAGTAAGTATTCGAAGCTTTGTTCCACTCGAGGAAACTGCCTTTTGAAGTTGCCTGTGAACATCAGCAGGACAGTTATCGAGGACAATATAAGATGCAATGTCATTTGCAATGAAATACCCAACAAGTTCTAGAGCAGAGGGCAGCAAGTCATCACCGAGGTCAGCATAAATCGCACTAGATTTAGGTAAAGGTTCACCGCCAAGATTTTCCTCGAATAATGCCTGCGCGAAGCGCGTCTTGCCCACACCCGACAAGCCAATAATACGGACGGCGCTTCCTGGGGTGCGTAGCTTTTCGCGCGTACGAAGTAAACCGCTGAGTAGAGGCTGAGGCTCATCCGCAGCGGTATCAGCCAAAAACACACACGGATGCTCATCCGTCAAAAATTCATCGGCTATGTCAACGGGCGTAGCTGCCCATCGGCCGAATGGGCGCCATCCCGAAAGAGGTTTACCCAGTTTATATCTTACCCAAAGCGCGACTCCCGGGTACTGGCGCAGCCAAGTTGCTATCCGATCACGCCCATAAAAGTCCAGCATTAGCTGATCTTTAGATGGTAAGGACGCTACTGCCTCTACCATTCCACTTAAACGTTCTGACAACATTTTATCAGAGCAATTATCTTTACCGCTTACGATGATATAAGCACCTCTCTGGTGGGCAATAGCAGCAATAACGGGCTTTAATGAACCTTTATCAAGCATTTCCTTCGTGCAAGAAGCCTTACCCATAGCATGTTTTTTAACTTGAAATCCAGTAACGCTACGAGGTACAAAATTTGGATACTGTAATGGCCTAGTTTCGTTAACACTAACATCTAGTCCACCATCAGCGGCTTCTTGAGCACCGCCCCACGTGACACACGAAGTTGCAAGACCAGCTTGTACCAGCTCGGCCTCGCATAGACGTCCGACAAGCTCTCGGAGGTCATCATCACCAAGTTCTGATATATCTTTGGCTTCAATTTCGAAAAATCTCATGTATTCCACTTCCTAAATATCACACAGCATATGTGCGAACGCAGAGTCAAAATCATTAGCAAGCCAGGAAGTGATGAGTTCCGATAATTTGAAAACCATCCGGGCGTAGCTAAAGCGCCACAACGACCACAAGCATAGTGGCCTTTCGGCTTGGCCGGGAGAAATTTAGCGCGACGATTGACGAAAAACTAGAGTGCTATCGACTATGCATTGGGACCAAATGCCGACAGCCCACCCGGTCATGCCGTTCAGAGATGGGCGCACGCTAAGCAGAGCGCGGTCCGAACATAGTACTAGGACGTAGTCGACCACTCGTTTGCGTCAGCTCCTGAGCGACCTTCGGCCCCAGCACAGCAGGCAGAATCCGCAAAGTATTTTCAAATGTGTAGAAACACTATAAAAGGTACCTTAAGTTTCACGTTTCTAGGGCAACCGAGGTCATTATACCCATGTTGATAACTACAGATGAAATAACTAAATTTAGCCTAGAAGCCGACACATACATCCTTAGCAATGACCACAGAAAGCTAGAAGAACTTGTCACAAAAATCACAGAACAAGAATATGAGTTTGAGCACCAATATCATGAAGCACAGTACATATACACGGCAGCTAACTGTTATTCAGTACTTTACGGTGCCAGAACAGTCACTTGGCATTCTGATGATCTGATGAAGGCTGTAATACTTTACAGGAGAGCTCTACACTGCCTTCCAAAAACAAACTGGATGGACAAGCCTGACATTATTCAATCGAGCAACCAACTGAGATCGATGATACTTACGAATCTGGCTAACAGCCTTTCATCACAAGGAAGGGCTTTTTGCTGTTTACCATTTTATGATGAAGCCATTGCTTTAAATCAAAAGCCTGAAGCAATTATTTCCAAAGCACGAAATCAGTTGTTTCTCGGAGAGTCACTGTTCGACAACGGCCATAGAGAATACCATTACTTCGTAGCAAACAACCTCATCAAGACCGCACAAAAAAATATTAATGCGTTATACCCCGAGCACAAAAGAGATATTGAGAAAGGCGGCGATTTATATGAGTTCAGCCAGTGGTTCGAGCAAAATTTTGATCAATGCAGCTTTGATTATTTTTCTGTAAAAAACAGCACATTTGAAAACAGAAAAAAAAATCAGTACTTACAATGGTGCGCACAGCACAAGCTATTTATAAACGACCTTAACGATGTTTGCGACTTCGAAATATGTTATCAAGACGTCATCTCTTTACCTTCTATTAGCAGAACTATAAATACAACCCTGGCACTGCATGAAGAGTTATCATATCATGGGAACTTCGATGAAATAAAAAACGATTACTGCTATGCGCGGTATATTTACTTTTCCGCAACAAACATTCCTGCTGACACACCACACATGTTCAACTCCACTTATCATCAAGTGGATGACATGTCTCACTCTATCAGCAACCTAAAGACCAGTCATTACAAATCTTCATTTAGAATTCTATACTCTTTATTCGACAAAATAGCGTACATAGCCAGTCGCTTTTTTGACTTGAACGATATAAAAGATGATAGATCAATAAGCATCGACAATTTATTTAGAAACATCAAATCAAAAAACCGAAGAACAAAATGGGAACCCAACGAAAAATTAAAAAATAGTGACAACCATTTTATCCATGCACTTTTTTACATACTCAAAGATATTCGAGACGTAACAGGTACTTCCTCTATATCTAAATGGATCGATCCAGATGCTAGCGCTTTTTCAGAAATCAGGAACGCCATGGAGCATCGGTCTCTGAAGATAGTTGATGACTTTGGATACGAGTTAACTTACTCATACTCCAGCTATCACGATGATGAACTAGAAAAAGTAAAAAGTCAGATTTCCGAAATAAATAAGAAAATCGAGTCAGTTTCGGATCCTGCTGAAGCTCTCGCTTTAGAAGACAGGTTGACTAAATTGAAAAACACTATCTATGAAAAGGAAAAATTATCTACTCACTCATTGCTGATACCTATTACCCAATTTGAATCTCGACTTATGACCCTGATCAAACTAGCTAGGAACTCAATCATGTATCTATCTCTTGCCATTCACTTCGAAGAGAGAAAACGTCCAAACGACCAAATTTGTATTCCGATGGAATTACCTTTAAAAGATTAACCTCAACAATTTATCTTTGCCGCAACGAGGGTAGTTTTAGCAACATAATCAAAGCACTTTAATCTAAACCATGCCCAATAGAACTAGCAAAAGTTAACAGACATAACATTAAATATTCTTTCTTAGTACAGGCTAAGCATCTTCAATATTATCATGCTATTGCTTCGACAGAATGATTGGCTAGAATGGTTGACATGAAAAAACAAACGACCATAGCTATTTGGGAGGGGTGTGATGCCTCCGTCGCAGAGGCCCTTCACCGATTCCTTGATCGCTGGGAGCCCTACTCCACAGCATCTAAACGCTATCCGATCGTTCGTCTGGTCGAAGAGCTTATCGACCCTGCCGTGGCGTCATATGCCGAAACGCTTCCATCGCGTTATCAGGGCCATATACCCGGGGCAGGAACGAATGTAGCGTTCAGCGTGATTATCCAGCTTGTTGGCATTGCCGCTATGGTCCGCCTACAGCGTCAGCTGCTACGAGCTTTTGTTCTGACTCACGACAAGCAGTCGGGGGATGATCGCTGCTTCATTGCGACGCTTGAGACGTTGATAGAACTAGTGCTGGCATGTAAGCGCAAGCAGCCGTATACCAAGGATATGGACGGTTTGAACGGTCAACGCTTAAAGGGGGTTTGTAGATTCTGCGGCGCGCGAGCAGAGCTAGCATTGTTCGCAGAAGGTGAAGGTCAGCGTGACCTTGATGAACACCTACGCCTGAGCAACCTGTACTGCACCACCCACCGCCCAAAGACACCAGATGGACGCTGGAATCCGGCATACAGGCAAGCAATGAGATCTGTAGCGCAGTTCGACCTAGAGCTGGCCAGATTGAGCAGACAATGCGCGATACGAGCAGAACCTAAGGCAAAGTCAGGTGACGAGCTCATCGACGCGTATATCTTTCAGTACATGCTTAGCCAAACACTACATCTAGCGGACGAAGCTCAGCTAAGAAATCTCGCTCGACTAGTGGTGGACATGAAGTTGACAGACCGGAGAAAGCAAATCCTCGTGTTGCAGAAATTCGGCTTCAATCAGTCAGAAATTGCTCGCAGACTAGAGATCGAGCGCCAAGCAGTTTCCAAGGCACTTCGCTCAATCCCTGATAGCTTTCGACTTCCGACAGCGTAAGGTCGCCTTTTAAAATGCACGCATTGTTGACGGTACCGCCCTGAAGGGTGCTCCACGGAGCGTCGTAAAATTCTTGAAACATGTCCCACAGCGTTATACACAACCTATCACGGAGCGCCCATTGGAATACTTAGAAAACCGCATAAAAAGATTAATGTCTGAATCCAGACAACTTGAAACAAGAGTCGCCTACCATCAAATCGACTGGAGCAACTGGACTCTAAATAAAGACCAAAATAATCCACCGCAGTATTTACTTGACGCGGACGACGAGTTCGTTAGACCTTTTCAGGAAACACTAGAGAGCATCTACCTAAACATCATCTGCTACTTAGACAATAAAAATCTAAATCACTATCTAAACACATACCTCCAAATATTTGGCAATAATCCGTCAAGTCTAAATTATCGAGATGAATTTGAGATAGATCATTATGGCTCGGGTGAGCCATACAGTGTATTCATAGCTAAAACGAGTAAATTCTTATCATCCTTTGAATTTACAGAATCAAGTGAAGATCAGTATGAAAGAATAACTGGACTACAATACCTCGAAACGATACTTAAAAATACAGCCGTCATCATTTCAAAAAACAAATTAGAACCAAAATCAGAGGTCGATGTATACAAAGCGGTAAAGTCAACCCTAAACGTCGTCTTTGCAAGCTCAAAATCCCCAAAGAGCAATTTTATAAAAACAGCCAAAGAATATTACCCAGACATATTAATCCCCGAGCTATATGCGGCCGTAGAATATAAATATGCTGCTGATGAACAGAAACTGAAATCTACAATCGAACAAATTGCGGCGGATGTGAAAGGCTATACTGGAGATAGTGACTATCGCGTTTTCTACGCTGTATTTTATGTAACAGAAGACTTCTGGGGACAGCAGAAATTTTCGAAAGCCTGGAACGACCAAAATTTCCCAAAAAACTGGATGCCGATATACGTTGTGGGAAAGTAATTATGGCAAATGACTAGACTCCCTGGGGCTTGAATCAAGCGCGAGACATGCGGATCGACAAAGAAGAGACCATAATCCCCTCTGGTCGTAGGCAGCCGTAAGGACTCTAGCTGGCAGTCCATACTGTCTTCTCCAGTAGCGATAGACTGGAAACGGCCGTTGCCACCTATGTAAAAGGTAGCAATCGGCCGACTAAATACAGTCAGCCCCCGCTCACTAACGGACCATAGCGAACGAAGAATTTATCGCGCTACCCACATGAAAGAGATCGACAACTGACATATCAATCAGTACTGAATAATCATTTTTCTATAAAAATGGGGATCGCTTAACGTAGAGCTAAACAAACAATCGACGAACTCGCCATTAGTCCCACCAAAACCATCATCCATGCCAGATATCACGAAGTAGCTTCTATAATTCTCATAGATCTCATAGTGCAAATCTTGAAAGAAGCCTATAAAGTTTACATCACAAAAACATTCAGAAAGGATTCTAGACTCATAGAATCTCATTCTCTTGGTACTGCCATCGCTATATCTATAGAGATCCTCTAAGCGATTCAATATATTATTCTCTACGATTTTTAGCTCATTTAACGATATGTCGTGCCTGCATTTAAATGCACAGAATAAATAATAATTCGGATTTCCTGAGCTGTAGGATCTAGATATTAGATCCCCCATGGTCAGACCTAGTTTTGCGAAACTAGGGTTGCTGGCGTCAGCACCCAAATAGAGCCATCCATCTCTTGACTCCATATCAAGCTTCGTCCTCTCCCAAACATACTCCATTTTGTAATCATCAAAGGTATCAATGTCTTCAATGGTTATTTTATCTTTTCTCAATTTCCCCACTCCCTGGCACGAAAAAACATAAAACCAGAAGCCTAAGAAGGCTTCTAAGAGATCATTCTTGGCCTGCGCATTATGACAGATGTATTTACCTTACGGCCATGAGACACGTCCCGCCGATTCTTATCAGCTGAAGCAGTATACACTTGGCATTGCATACGATGACGAATTGCTTTCGGTCGTTAGCAGTCAACCGTGAATTATTACTTTCACCCATCAGCCATACCTGTGACTGGTCATATCAAACGCAAATAACTAGTCGGCACCAATGAAAGCCGCTGCTTAAGCGCAGGGCAATTTTCCCCTAAGCGATTTGCTGGCATGAGAGATGACCATGCAGACTACCTATTCGTTTCTCGCAGTTTCTTAAGCGTCCATTCATCAATCATATCGGCCCAATCCTGCAACATCGCACGACGCTGATCCCGGTACTCGGCCTTGTTGTAAACGGCGCGCACGCCTTTCTGCTCGTGTGCGAGGCACTTCTCGATCCAGTCGGAGTTGTAGCCCTCCTCATGCAACAGCGTGCTGGCCGTGCGTCGTAGGTCGTGGGGACCGAACTTGCCTAGGGGCACCCCATCCTTTTGGGCAAGGCGATAGGTGAGCGTCAGTACATGATTGATCGTAGCGGCACTCATCGGCAAATCAGAGTCGTAGCGTGACGGCAAAACGTAGTCTGAACCTCCTGCCAAGGTTTTCAACGCAATGAAGAAGTCCAATGCCTGCTGGGACAGAAACACCAAATGAGGGTTACGTCGCTTCATCCGCTCTTTGGGGATCGTCCACAGCGCCTCGCTGAAATTGATCTCACCCCACGTTGCGTTGGTCAGCTCGCTCTTGCGCACCATCGTCAGCAGAAGGAGCTTTGCCGCAGCACGAACCGAAGTCGCGGTACCGATTCTGTCCATGTACTGGTACATCAGTGCGATTTCATCGGGCGTCAACGCACGGTCACGTGGCTCAAATTTCGCGATGCTGGCAGGCCATACCAGATCTGCCGGGTTTTCAACCTTCTGACCACGCTCAATGGCCCAACGGAAGACTTGCAGCATGATCTCCCGTGAATGGACGGCGGTTGCAGGGGAACCCCGCTCCACTATGGCATCCGTCAGCGCTCGCAGATCCTCATGGGTGATTTCGACCAGCTTCTGATTGCCAAACTTCGGCTTCAACTCACGCTCATAGACTGATCGACGCATGTCTCGCGTCGAGTCCGCCATCTGGTAACCGCGCAGCCATTTTTCAGCCCAAGCGTCAAAAGTCTCAGCACCCTTCGTGCGCGCCTTCGCACGCGCTTTCTCCTTTGCCGGAGACTTCCCAGCGGCGACCATCTTCTTCGCCTCCCCTAGCAGCCCGCGAGCCTCTGCCAGAGTGATTCCCCCTCCGCCATAACGACCGAAGGTGATGGTCTCCTGCCGACCGTTGATAAAGTAGTTGTAGCGAAAGGAGATTGAGCCGGCCGGGGTGACGGCCACGTACAAGCCGTCACGGTCAATCACCTTGTAGAGCTCGTCCTGGGGCTTGAGATTTCGAAGTTTGGTATCGGTGAGCATGGCTTCCACTATTTCCATGAAAAAATACCATGCTCCGAAAAGCGCGGAAAAATGGGGTCGACCCTCATTAAAACTGGGCCTTTAAGCCAACTCGATACCATGCCATCACTGAGGAAATGACATGGTATTGAGCTTAAAGCATGGAATTAGATGCAGTCAGTACCCCGTACCATGCCAAATAACCACAGTCCTTGGCGATGCACAAAGCTGCCAGAATTTGCCAGACCCAAAAAACCAAAAGCCCGCAATTAAGCGGGCTTCAGGGTATTTCTTACTAATCGATGCCGGACATTACCAGCCACCCAATCATTCCCACTCAATCGTCGCCGGTGGCTTGCTCGACACATCGTAGGTCACGCGGGAAATGCCTTCGATCTCGTTGATGATCCGGCCGCTGACGGTTTCCAGCAGCTCATAAGGCAGGTGCGCCCAACGTGCGGTCATGAAGTCGATGGTTTCCACGGCGCGCAGTGCAACGACCCATGCGTAACGACGGCCATCGCCGACCACGCCAACCGATTTGACGGGTTGGAACACTACAAATGCCTGGCTGACTTTGTGGTACCAGTCGGCTTTGCGCAGTTCTTCGATGAAGATGTGATCTGCGCGACGCAGCAGGTCGGCGTATTCCTTCTTCACTTCACCGAGGATCCGCACGCCCAGGCCTGGGCCCGGGAATGGGTGACGGTAAACCATGTCGTACGGCAGACCCAGTTCCAGGCCGAGGCGACGCACTTCGTCCTTGAACAGCTCACGCAGTGGCTCGACCAGTTTGAGGTTCATTTCTTCCGGCAGGCCGCCCACGTTGTGGTGCGACTTGATGACGTGAGCCTTGCCGCTTTTCGCGCCAGCCGACTCGATTACGTCCGGATAGATCGTGCCCTGAGCCAGGTACTTGATGTTGTCCAGCTTGCAGGATTCGGCATCGAACACATCGATGAAGGTGCGGCCGATGATCTTGCGCTTTTTCTCCGGATCGCTTTCGCCAGCCAGATTGTTCAGGAACTGGTCTTCAGCGTTGGCGCGGATGACCTTGACGCCCATGTTCTCGGCGAACATGGCCATGACCTGCTCGCCCTCGTGCAGACGCAGCAAGCCGTTGTCGACGAATACGCAGGTCAACTGGTCGCCAATTGCCTTATGCAGCAAAGCGGCAACAACAGAAGAGTCAACGCCGCCGGACAGGCCCAGCAATACGTTGTCAGTACCGACCTGAGCGCGAACCTGAGCGATGGCGTCTTCAGCAATCTTCGACGGTGTCCACAGTGCTTCGCAGCCGCAGATGTCGAGGATGAAGCGCGACAGGATGCGACCGCCCTGCTTGGTGTGGGTCACTTCCGGGTGGAACTGCACGCCGTAGTAACCGCGAGCGTCGTCTGCCATGCCGGCAATCGGGCAGCTCGGTGTGCTGGCCAGGATGTGGAACTCTTCTGGCAGCTTGGTGACTTTGTCACCGTGGCTCATCCATACGTCGAGGCCAAACAGGCCGTCGGCGTCGATGTGGTCTTCGATGCCATCGAGCAGACGGCTTTTGCCAACCACGTCAACGCGGGCGTAGCCGAACTCGCGCAGGTCAGAACCTGCAACCTTGCCGCCCAACTGCTCGGCCATGGTCTGCATGCCGTAGCAGATACCGAAAACCGGCACACCCAGGTCAAATACCGCTTGCGGGCAGCGTGGGCTGTTGGCTTCGTGTACGGACTCGGGACCGCCAGCGAGGATCACGCCTTTTGGAGCGAACTCACGAATGGCTTCGTCGTCCATGTCGAACGGGTGCAGCTCGCAGTAAACACCGATTTCACGCACGCGACGCGCGATCAACTGGGTGTACTGGGAACCGAAGTCGAGGATCAGGATACGGTGGGCGTGAATGTCGAGGGCCATGACTCATTCTCGTCAATAAACAGAAACGACACGGGGCTGCGTCAACAGCCCCGGCTATAAAATTCGTCGGGCTGCATCGTGGCGCAAACCACGATGCAATCCGGATCAACCAACGCGATAGTTCGGCGCTTCCTTGGTGATCTGCACGTCATGGACGTGGGATTCAGCCATACCGGCACCCGTGATACGCACGAATTCAGGCTTGGTGCGCATCTCTTCGATGTCAGCGCTGCCGGTGTAGCCCATGGAAGAACGCAGGCCGCCCATCAGTTGATGGATGATTGCGGTCAGCGAGCCTTTGTAGGCAACACGGCCTTCAATACCTTCCGGCACCAGTTTCTCGGCACCTTCGGACGAATCCTGGAAGTAGCGGTCGGACGAGCCCTGAGCCTGAGACATCGCACCCAGCGAACCCATACCGCGGTAAGCCTTGTAGGAGCGACCCTGGAACAGTTCGATTTCGCCTGGCGCTTCTTCAGTACCGGCAAACATCGAGCCCATCATCACGCAGGAAGCACCGGCAACGATGGCCTTGGACAGGTCACCGGAGAAACGGATACCGCCGTCGGCGATCAATGGAACGCCGGTGCCTTCAAGAGCAGAGGCGACGTTGGCGATAGCGCTGATTTGCGGCACACCAACACCAGCAACGATACGCGTGGTGCAGATCGAACCTGGGCCGATACCCACTTTGACTGCGTCAGCCCCAGCGGCAACCAGTGCCTTGGCAGCGGCGCCAGTGGCGATGTTGCCGCCGATGACCTGCACTTCCGGGAAGTTTTCTTTGACCCAGCGAACGCGATCAATTACACCTTTGGAGTGACCGTGAGCGGTGTCGACAACCACCACATCAACGCCCGCTGCAACCAGCGCAGTTACACGCTCACCAGTGTCTTTACCGGTGCCGACAGCTGCACCAACGCGCAGACGACCCTGGTCGTCCTTGCTGGCGAGCGGATATGCCTTGGCTTTTTCGATGTCCTTGACGGTCATCATGCCCTTGAGCGCGAAATTGGCGTCGACGATCAGGACTTTTTCAAGACGGTGCTTGTGCAGCAGTTCGCGCACTTCGTTCTTGTCAGCACCTTCGCGAACAGTGACCAGACGCTCTTTAGGCGTCATCACTTCGCGAACAGGAACATCCAGACGATTTTCAAAGCGTACGTCGCGGGACGTCACGATGCCGACCAGGTCGCCATTGTGCAGGACAGGTACACCAGAGATGTTGTGCTGACGGGTCAGTTCGAACAGATCACGAACCGTGGCATCAGCCTCGATGGTGATCGGGTCTTTTACGACACCGGCTTCGAACTTCTTGACCTTGCGGACTTCGGCAGCTTGCTGCTCGATGGTCATGTTCTTGTGGATAACACCGATACCGCCTTCCTGAGCCATGGCAATCGCCAGACGGGCTTCAGTCACGGTGTCCATGGCAGCGGAGACCAGCGGAATGTTCAATTCGATGCCACGGGTCAAACGGGTTTTCAGACTGACTTCGTTAGGAAGTACCTCGGAATAACCGGGCACAAGGAGAATGTCGTCGAAAGTAAGTGCTTCTTGGCTGATACGCAGCATCGCGGGGGCTCCCGAGCGGGAAATTGGAAGCGCGCCATTATACCCAGACACCCCCGTCGGCTCAATGTAAACCTTAGGCAATTATCACACAACGTTATAGCCGCACTTTGACGAAGGAAACCGGACGATCAAGACGTTCGGCGAAGTCATCCAGAAAGCTCTGCTTGAAGGAAGCATCGAGCCAGTCGTTGAAAATGAAACCCAGGTTCGAAAAGCCGCACGGCTGCAGGAACAGAAAGCCGTTTATGTCGTCTTCGTGACGGCATTCCGGGCAGATGAAGTTATCTGTGTGGCCGGGCATCCAGTCTTCAAGACTGTCGAACAGCGCTTCACCGATTTCCTTGCGGCACTCCGGACAACCGGCTTCTTCGGCGAAATCCTTCAGCGGTGTATAGATACAGCGCTTGGTGACAATTTCCAGACCATTCACTGGCTGACCAAATGGCAGCGCGTCAGGATTTTCGACGACTGCACGGGCGCCGGGCGCAATGGCGTAGGCCATTTTATTGTAGGTACGCCCGCAGGTGGTCAGCTCCGGTTCAACCACATTGAGCTTGACCAGCCAGCGCAGAATCAGACGCGCCCGAGCCTCACGGCCGGGGAAACCGGAAATCTGCGGGACAATAATGCTTTGGCTGTTCATGGTGATCTTTGGCTGAAGGGTTCGAGGGTCGGCAGCTTAAAGCCCCAGCGGCTCAGGTCAAGTCGGCATCAATGCGCAAAGTAGCGCCCGATCAGCACGATACCGCTGACCAGCACCAGCCACGTTACCAACCTGACGAACGTTTCCCGCGACATACGCAGGGTCAATCTCCGCCCTATCCAGGAGCCTAGCGCCATGGCGGGCAACAAGCACAACGCCAGAACCAGCAGGGGAATCTGCGCGTAAACCCCGGCCATCAGAAACAAGGTCAAGCGCACGATGGTACTGCAACTGATCAAAGCACTCTGTGTGGCCCGCACCTGCTCCTTGGACTCCAGCCGACTATTAAGGTAAATCGCGTACAGAAAGCCGCCACTTCCAAACAACGCACCAAACAGCCCGCCGACGGTGCCCATCGGTATCGCCCAGCCTGCGGCCAATTGAGCAGGCCTTGCTTTGACCGCAAGGCTATAAAGTGCATAACAGGTGATGAACACGCCCATTAATAATAGAAGCAGATCGGATTTCAGATTGAGCAGGAACACCACGCCAAGGCTGCAACCCACCGCCATGCACGGCAGCAAGCGCAGGAGTTCGGATTTAACCACCGACTGTCGTGAAGGCAGCAGATTGCCAAACGCGGCAATGAAATCCAGCAGCACTAATAAAGGAATGATCTGCGACAGCGGCATGAAGTTGATCAGGATCGGCCCGGCGACCAGGGCGGTGCCGAAGCCTGCAATGCCGAAGACGATGTATGCCGCGACAATACCCGACACGATGAACAGCCAGTTCAGGGGTGTAAAACCCAACTGGGTGAATGCTCCGATGAGGTCGATGCTTCCCATTGATCTTCTTCCTTGAACCTCGCCTGAATTTAATTCATTTCCTGTAGGAGCGCTGCTCGTACGTTCTACAGGGGCAGATGTATTTCCCGTCGTGCGCTTGTTGCGCATTGCCTTTATCATGCCCTCCATGATCAAAGACCCCTTCGCAAGACTCGGCCTCGACCGGGAAGTCCTTACTGTCAGCCAGCTCAACGGCCGTGCCCGGGTGTTGCTGGAGGATGTGTTCAGCAATATCTGGGTCGAGGGCGAAATCTCCAACCTGTCGCGCCCCGCTTCCGGTCATGTGTACTTCACCTTGAAGGACTCCGGTGCTCAGGTCCGTTGCGCACTGTTCCGGCAAAGCGCGGCGCGGGTTCGCCAGGCGCTGAAGGACGGTTTGCAGGTCAAGGTACGCGGCAAGGTCTCGCTGTTTGAAGGTCGCGGCGATTATCAGTTAATCCTCGACACCGTAGAACCTGCGGGAGATGGCGCGCTGAGACTGGCCTTCGATGCACTGAAAGAAAAGCTCAGCACCGAAGGACTGTTCAGCGCCGAGCGTAAAGTCGCCCTGCCCCTTCACCCGCAGCGTATCGGCATTATCAGCTCGCCGACCGGCGCTGTGATCCGCGACATCATCAGCGTCTTCCGTCGCCGCGCGCCTCAGGTGGAACTGACGCTGATCCCTACAGCGGTTCAGGGTCGTGAAGCCATCAACCAGATTGTTCGCGCTCTGAAGTTAGCGGACTCACGAGGTTTCGATGCGTTGATCCTGGCCCGTGGCGGTGGTTCGCTGGAGGACCTCTGGTGCTTCAACGAAGAAGCAGTGGCTCGCGCCATCGACTCCTGCGTTACGCCCATCGTCAGCGCCGTCGGCCATGAAACCGATGTGTCCATCAGTGACTTTGTGGCGGATGTTCGAGCCCCGACGCCCTCGGCCGCCGCGGAATTGTTGGCCCCCGACTCCAGCGACCTGCATCGCCGGGTGGATAACCTGCATCGTCGACTCGTCAGCCGTATAAAAGACAAGCTGATGCGCGAGCGCCTGCGTCTGGAAGGTGTTTCCCGCCGTTTGCGACACCCTGGCGAACGTCTGCGCCAGCAAGCGCAACGTCTGGACGATCTGGACATGCGCATGCGCCGGGCCTTCGAGCAGCAGACGCACAAAAGACAAGTCAGGCTGGCTCATCTGGAAAGCCGACTCGCCGCGCAGCACCCTGGTCGCACGCTGGCGTTCCTGCGCCAACGTCTGGACGTACTGGCCGAGCGCTTGCCCAAAGCCATGCGCGATGCGCTGAAAACCCGCCGTCTGCAATTGCAAACGCAAGTACAAACCCTGCAAGTGGTCAGTCCGCTGGCGACACTGGGTCGCGGCTACAGCATTTTGCTCGACGAGCGCGGCAACGCCATTCGCAACGCTGCGCAGACTCGTACCGGCCAGCGTCTGACCGCCCGACTCGGCGAAGGCGAACTGCAAGTGCGGGTGGAAGACAATCACCTGACGCCTGTCACCCTTTCTCTTCTGGATTGATTATTGATGCTGCGTTTTCTCGCCCCTGTGTTTGCTCTTTGCTTGTGCCTGCCCGCTCACGCTGACAGTTACATCACCCGCCTGTTGAACAAGCCTGTGCCCGGAGGCGTGGCAGTGGTTGATCTGGGTAATGCGGCTCAGGCGCCAACCGCCACGTACGACGGCAAACCGGTCCTGGTGGTCAAGGAACAGGGCGTCCGCTGGCTGGCTATTGTCGGCGTGCCATTAACGGCCAAGCCAGGCGCGCAGAAATTGATCGCGAAAGATGCCAGCGGCAATCGCACCCTTAACTTTGTCGTTGGCAACAAGAAGTACCCGGAACAACGCATCACCTTGAAAAATCAGCGTCAGGTCAATCCCAATCCGAATGACCTGAAGCGCATCGACGGCGAACTGGCCGAGCAGTTGAAGGCTTATCGCAGCTTCAGCCCCGGCACGCCGAGCAACCTGGCGCTGGACAAACCTGTGGCGGGCCCGCTCTCCAGCAAGTTCGGCGTACGCCGCTTCTTCAACGGTGAAGAGCGCAACCCGCATTCCGGCCTGGACTTTGCGGTCCCTGCAGGCACACCAATCAAGGCCCCGGCGGCAGGTAAAGTGATCCTGACCGGCAACTACTTCTTCAACGGCAACACTGTGTTTGTCGACCATGGCCAGGGCTTTATCAGCATGTTCTGCCACATGTCGAAGATCGACGTGAAAGTCGGCGATGCCGTGCCTCGTGGTGGCGTGGTGGGTCGCGTCGGCTCAACCGGCCGCGCAACAGGCCCGCACATGCACTGGAACGTTAGCCTGAATGATGCGCGGGTTGATCCGGCGATATTCATCGGTGCATTTCAGCCGTAATAATTTTCTGTAGGAGCTGCCGCAGGCTGCGAAGCGATTTTGTCTGTCACATCGTTTCGCAGCCTGCGGCAGCTCCTGCAAGGAAACGAACTTGCGCAATAAATAATCTGTTCAATAAAGATTCAAGCCATAAATAACCACTAACATTCGTTCACAGAGAACTTCTCTCAAATTTTTCCAACTGCTTGCCAACTTTCACCCTAATGGGTACGGTTGGCTTATGAAAACCTCTCAAACCCTCATTTTGTTGCGGCAACATCGCTGTCTCAGCCTGGTCAGTGCACGACTGCCAAGCTAGATCGATGTGCCTCACCCCGCCTCTCGCTTTATCGGTTGGCCGCCTTTTCCCGGCCCATAGAAAATAAGTACCCCAAAGGATTCGCGCTAATGCCAATGCTCAAAGATCCCTCGAAGAAGTACCGTGCTTTCCCGACCATTGATCTGCCTGACCGCACCTGGCCTTCCAAGACCATCACTGCGGCGCCGATCTGGTGCAGCTCGGACCTTCGTGACGGCAACCAATCGCTGATCGAGCCAATGGATGCGGTGAAGAAGCTGCGTTTCTGGAAGACCCTGGTCGCCGTCGGCGTGAAAGAAATCGAAGCATCGTTCCCAGCCGCATCGCAGACCGACTTTGACTTCGTACGTACGCTTATCGAAGACGGCCACATCCCGGACGACACCACTATCCAGGTGCTGACCCAGGGCCGTGAAGACCTGATTGCCCGCACCTTCGAATCTTTGCGCGGCGCGAAGAAGGCCATTGTCCACCTGTATAACGCCACCAGCCCATCGTTCCGCCGTATTGTCTTCAATCAGGACAAGGCTGGCGTAAAAGAAATCGCAGTGAGCGCGGCCAAACTGTTTGTGAAATACGCAGCAGAACAGCCTGAAACCCAGTGGACGTTCGAATACTCCCCGGAAACCTTCAGCGCCACTGAGCTCGACTTCGCCAAGGAAGTCTGCGACGCGGTCATCGAAGTCTGGAACGCGACGCCTGAGAACAAGGTCATCCTCAACCTGCCTGCCACGGTTGAAGTTGCTACCCCTAATATCTATGCCGACCAGATCGAATGGTTCTGCCGCAACATCAATCGTCGCGACAGCGTGATCATCAGCCTGCACACCCACAACGACCGTGGTACTGGCATCGCTGCCACCGAGCTGGGCTTGATGGCCGGTGCAGATCGTGTCGAAGGCTGCCTGTTCGGTAACGGCGAACGCACCGGTAACGTAGACCTGGTGACCGTAGCGCTGAACATGTACACCCAGGGTCTGGATCCACAGCTGGACTTCTCCGATATCGACGGCGTACGCAAAGTCGTTGAAGAGTGCAATCAGATTCCGGTTCACCCACGTGCACCATACGTCGGCGATCTGGTTCACACCGCGTTCTCTGGCTCGCACCAGGATGCAATCCGCAAAGGCTTCGCTCAGCAGAAAGACGACGCGCTGTGGGAAGTGCCGTATTTGCCGATCGACCCGGCTGATATCGGCCGCAGCTACGAGGCAGTCATCCGCGTCAACAGCCAGTCCGGCAAAGGCGGCATCACCTACTTGCTGGAACAGGAATACGGCATCTCTCTGCCGCGCCGCATGCAGATCGAGTTCAGCCAGGTGGTTCAAGGCGAAACTGATCGCCTGGGCCTGGAAATGAGTGCTCAGCAGATCTACGCGCTGTTCAAGCGTGAATACCTGCAAGCCAACAAGCCGTACGCGCTGATCAGCCACCGCCTGCAGGAAGAGAACAACACCAGTGCAGTGGACGCCGAAGTCAGCGTCAACGACGAAACCCAGCGCTGGAAAGGCAAAGGCAACGGTGCACTGGAAGCGCTGGTATCGAGCCTGCCAATCGGTGTGGAAATCATGGATTACAACGAGCATGCCATTGGCGCAGGCACCACCGCCAAAGCCGCTGCCTACATCGAGCTGCGTGTGAACGGTGATCGTGCGGTCCACGGCGTGGGTGTTGACGAAAACATCACCACAGCGAGCTTCAAGGCGCTGTTTAGTGCACTGAACCGTTCGCTGAGCCAGGCAGAAGCAAAGGCTGCCTGATTAACATGGATTGGTACTTGTAGGAGCGAACTTGTTCGCGAGGCGGATTTTCTGCTGACGCAGATCAGACGTCTCGCCAACCAATTGGCTCCGACATAAAGTGCTCATTCACAGGTTGCTCCAGGCAACAAAAAAGGCCCTGAAGTGAAAGCTTCAGGGCCTTTTTGTTTGTGCGAGGATCAGGCTGTAGTGCTTACAGTACCTTTCATCAGCGTCAGAAGCGCGCCTTGCAGCGTCGCCAACTGAGCCTGGGTTCCGGCTATCTGTTGCTGCAGAGACATGACCTGAAGAGCCTTTTCCTCTTCCGAGCCCTTACTGGCCTGAGCAGCCGCGAGTTGCTGTTGCTGCTGTAGAAGCTGTTTCTGGACTTCTTTGATCTGCTTTTGGATTTGCTCGATTTGCTCCTGGGCAGGACTCGCCGGAGCTGAGGCGCCCGCCTTGGCGCTTTCGCCGGTCTGGTAAACACTGTCACGAAGATTGACTTCAACCGAAGACGTCTCGCCAGTTTTGGTCTCAGCAGCCTTGGCGTCTGTATTAGTTTTGACGTTAGCAGTGAAGCTGCTGGAATACATGCCAAGCGAGCTTGTATTGATGGTGGTCATGGTCAACTCCTGGACTGATACAAGCGCTATCGGCCACCGTCGTCAGAACTTCAGTAAATACCTGAAACTTTTTGACACAAACAATCAAACGACCGATAGCAAAAGCGCTGCAACTGGTGTTGAACAGATTCAGAGAATCTCGAATGTGTCTGCATCGAGATGAGCCGGAAATTTTGTGCGGTAAGCCGCAAGATCCGCAGCATTCAACGTCACCTCGAAAACGCCATCGGCCTCCCCTGCGTTGAAAAGGCTCTCCCCCTGAAAGTCGAGTACCTGACTGTCGCCGGTATAAGCGAAGCCCTTACCATCAGTTCCAGTCCGGTTAACCGCCGCGACATAACACAGATTTTCGATTGCTCGCGCTGGCAACAGACGGTTCCAGTGCATACGTCGGGCACCCGGCCAGTTTGCGGTGTATAGCAGTAAGTCAGTGTGCTGGGCGTCACGACTCCAGACCGGAAAACGCAGGTCATAGCAAATCAGCGGACGTATACGCCAGCCCTTGAGTTCGAACTGCACTTGCCGCTCGCCGGGACTGTAATGCTCGTGCTCACCCGCCATGCGAAACAGATGGCGCTTGTCGTAATGCAGCAACTCACCATCCGGACGTGCCCACAAGAGTCGATTACGGTGACTGCCATCGGCGTCCTTGACGATGACGCTACCGGTAATCACGGCATCCAGCAGTCTTGCCTGCTCCAGCATCCACCTGGATGTCGGACCGCCCTCCGGCTCGGCGAGGGTCTCAGAGGCCATCGAAAAGCCCGTGGTAAACATTTCCGGCAGGATCACCAGGTCAGCGCCCTTGACCGACGCCAACAGCGAGGCGAAGTGTTCAAGATTGGCCTTGCGGTCGTGCCAGACCAATGAGGTCTGGACCAGCGCTACATTCAGGTTCGGCAGTTCACTCAAATCGCGCATAGTTTTTCCGCTGCCTGACGCAACGTCTCCTCACGCTTGGCGAAGCACAGCCGGATCAACCGCTGGCCTTCAGGTGGGTTTTGGTAAAACACCGAGACCGGGATACTCGCCACGCCATGCTCGCGAGTCATCCATAGCGACATCTCTACATCGTTGAGGTCCGGGCGGATCTGCGCATAGTTCACAAGCTGAAAATAAGTCCCGCCAACACGATCAAACGTGAAACGCGAGCCCTGCAGTTGGTCGCAGAAGAAATCACGCTTGGCCTGATAGAACCCAGGCAGCTCTTCAACATGTTCGGGGTGCTCAGCCATGAAGTCAGCCAGCGCCCATTGCAGCGGCGTGACACCACAAAAACTCACGTACTGGTGAACCTTGCGCAGTTCTGCGTTCAGTGCGGGCGGTGCCACCACGTAACCGGTCTTCCAGCCGGTCACGTGATAAGTCTTACCGAATGAACTGACCACAAAAGCACGCTGGTAAAGCTCTTCGTGACTCAGAATGCTGACGTGCTGTACGCCATCAAATACCAGATGCTCATAGACCTCGTCACTGACCAGGTAGATATCCCGATTAGCGATAAGTGCAGCCAGTTGATCGAGTTCGGCACGACTGATCAATGCGCCACTTGGGTTGTGAGGGCTATTGATAACGATCATCCGGGTCCGAGGACTCAGCGCATCGCGCAGCTTCTGCCAGTCGATGGAGAAGTCATTCAGGTCTAGCTGAACATGCACGCAGCGCCCGCCCGCCAACTCGACCGCAGGCTCATAGCTGTCATAGCAAGGGTCGAAGACGATGACTTCGTCTCCCGCGCGAATAACGGCCTGGATGGCACAGAAAATCGCTTGAGTAGCGCCCGGCGTAATAGTGATTTCAGTGTCGGAATTAACCTGGCGGCCGTAGCAGCGGGCTATTTTCGCCGCTACCTGTTGGCGCAACGCTGGCAGGCCGGTCATTGGCGCGTATTGGTTATGACCTTCAGCGACGTGACGGCTCAACGCATCGCGTAACGCTTGTGGGCCATCGAAATCGGGAAAACCCTGGGACAGGTTGATCGCGCCCGTTTCAGCTGCGAGCTGAGACATGACGGTAAAAATAGTGGTGCCAACATTGGGCAGCTTGCTGTCAATCATGGGGCCTTTTTTCCTGCTCTACGCCCGGCTCCACGGCGGCACGGGGTCAGGCAGAATAGCCCATAGCGCGCGCATAAAAAAAGGCGCTATTAGCGCCTTTTCTTGAGAAAGCTTTTTACACAATCCGCAGTACACGGTAGGACTGGCTTCAGCCGGGAGGGCGATATTCTTGACCCAGAAGATGTCGAGAATGTACCGCCCTCCTCCCGGCTAAAGCCGGTTCTGTGGGAGCAGGGCTTGCCCGCGATACAAGCGACGCGGTTTGAAGCAGACCGCGTCATAGTTCTTCGCGAGCAAGCTCAGCTCCCACATAAGCCCCGCGCAGGCAACGCTATCAGCGCTTGTCTCTGCGCTTCTTGTCGGCTTTCTTGTGGTGCGACATCATTCGACGCTTCTTGTTGACCTGGCGGTCTGTCAGCGTGTTCTTGTTGCCTTCGTACGGGTTCTCGCCGCCTTTGAACTCGATACGGATCGGCGTACCGACCAGTTTGAGCACACGACGGTAGGTGTTTTCCAGATACCGGACATAAGACTTCGGTACTTTCTCAACCTGGTTACCGTGGATCACGATCAGCGGCGGGTTAGCACCACCCAAGTGAGCGTAACGCAGCTTGATACGACGGCTGCCCACCATCGGTGGTGCATGCTCACTGACCGCATCTTCAAGAATCTGAGTCAGACGGCTGGTTGGCCAACGGGTTACCGCGGACTTGAAGGAGTTCTGCACCGATTGGTACAGATTACCCACGCCAGTGCCGTGCAGTGCCGAAATGAAGTGGATGTCGGCAAAGTCGACGAAGAACAATCGACGTTCAAGCTCGGTCTTCACATAGTCGCGCTCGCTCGGCACCATGCCGTCCCATTTGTTCAACGCGATAACCAGCGCACGACCTGCTTCAAGGGCGAAGCCCAGCAGGTTCAAATCGTGGTCTACCACGCCTTCGCGGGCATCCATGACAAAGATCACCACGTTGGCATCTTTGATCGCTTGCAGGGTTTTCACCACCGAGAACTTTTCAACTTCCTCGTGGATCTTGCCGCGCTTACGCACACCGGCGGTGTCGATCAGCGTGTACTTCTCGTCGTTACGCTCAAACGGGATGTAGATACTGTCGCGGGTGGTGCCTGGCTCGTCATAAACGATAACCCGGTCTTCACCCAGCATGCGGTTGACCAGTGTCGACTTGCCGACGTTTGGACGACCGATGATGGCGATCTTGATACCGTCTTTTTCGCTAGGACCAGGAATGCGCTTGGCTTCCTCGCCTTCTGCAACAACCTCGGCTTCGCCTTCTTCCTCTTCCCCTTCGTCTTTCGGGAATTGGCTGAGGGCAATTTCCAGCATCTGGCTGATACCGCGACCATGAGCACCGGCTACAGGAATGGCATCCCCCATACCCAATGGCGCGAACTCGGCACGAGCCAGCTCAGGGTCGATGTTGTCGACCTTGTTGGCAACGACGTATGAGCGCTTGCCACGTTTGCGCAAGTGCTCGCCGATCATTTGGTCAGCCGCAGTAAAACCGGCCTTCGCATCAACAAGGAACAGCACCACATCAGCTTCTTCGATAGCCAGCAGCGACTGCTCGGCCATCTTTTCATCCATGCCGTGTTCATCACCGGAGATACCACCGGTGTCGATCAAAATGTAGGAGCGCCCTTGCCACTTGGCCTCACCGTATTGGCGATCACGGGTCAGACCGGACAGATCGCCGACGATAGCGTCGCGAGTCCTGGTCAGGCGGTTGAACAAGGTGGACTTGCCGACGTTCGGTCGACCCACCAGGGCGATTACGGGAACCATGCGGCTCTCCACTTCGTTATTTCAGAAAATACAAAAGCCGCTGCAGGGCAGCGGCCGGAGTTCGGAGCAGCACCGCAAAGTGCTGCAAACCCCGCCGGAGCGGGGTCGCCAGAGGCTCAGGCCTCAAGCATAGACAGTCATTACTTGATCGTCAGGGCTTCCAGCTTGCCGCTGTTGCCATAGACGTAAATCATGTCTCCCACTACCAGCGGACGAGCGCGCAGGCCGTCGCTGTCGATACGCTCGCGGCCCACGAAACGACCATCAACCTGGCTCAACAGGTGCAGATAGCCTTCCATGTCGCCAACGGCTACATAGCTGGAGAACACTTCTGGCGAACCCAATTGACGACGGGCCAGCGCTTCGTTGCTCCACAATGCAGAGGACGAACGCTCATCGATACCTTCGACAGTGCCGGAGGCCAGGCTGGCATAAACACTGCCAAAGCCTTGGGCCACACCGGAGTAGCTCGATGCATCGCGCTGCCAGATAACACGGCCGCTTTCCAGTTCCAGACCGGCAACCCGGCCCTGATAGGTAGCGACATACAACGTACCACCGGACAACAGCAGACCGCCGTCGATATCAACGACGCGATCCAGCTCGGAGCGACCTTGAGGAACCGCTACACGCTGCTCCCACACAGGCACACCGTTAGATGTATCCAGTGCAACGACTTTACCGGTCGACAAACCAGCCACTGCCAGGCGATTGGTTACGATCGGCGCACCCGTACCGCGCAAAGTCAGTACTGCAGGTGTGCTTTCGTAAATCCAGCGCTGATTACCGGTCGCCGCATCCAGGCCGACAATACGGTCATCCTGGGTCTGGACCACAACCACGTCACCATTGGTGGCAGGCGGGGCCAGCACTTCACTGGTCACACGCGAACGCCATTTTTCTTCGCCTGTGCTGGCATCCAGCGCAACGACTTCGCCCTTCAGGGTGCCAACCATCAGCATGCCGTAACCAACGCCAACGGCACCGGAAACACGCAGCTCAAGGTCTTTTTCCCAAATAACCTTACCGTCCATGCGGTCCATTGCGACGATGAAACCTTCGACATCGCTGGCGTAGATACGGTCGCCATCAATGGCCGGAACCAGGATGTTGTAGGTTTCGCCCTGCCCCTCACCGATGGAGCGGCTCCACTGCTTCTGCAGCACGACTTCTTCTTTGAAGTCGGTCAGCTCGGCCGGTGGCAATTCCTTTTTGCTGTTGCTGCTGCAACCCGCGGCCAAAATGGCCAGAGCCAGCAATGCTGCATGTTTCCAACGGATCACGTCACGCATCCCCTTTGGCCAAGTCGTCGAGCTTCATTTGTAAGCCACCTACGGCCGCTTCTTCAGACAGCGCGGATTTGGCTTTTTGGTATGCAGCATGTGCCTCGTCGGTGCGGCCGAGCTGCACCAGCAGGTCGCCCTTGAGTTCTTCACGGCTGGCCAGGAATGCTTTTTCAGCATCGCCGTCAAGCAGCTTCAGCGCGTCGTCAGCCTTGTTCTGTGCAGCCAGTACGCGAGCCAGACGCTGACGAGCGATTTCACCCAGCGTATCGCTGGCCGGCTTGTCGGTGACCAGCTTCAACTCGGCGACAGCGTCGTCAAGCTTGCCATTATCGACAGCCACTTTGGCCACGAACAGACTGCCGTACTGGGCATAAGCAGAACCACCGAACTCGCTTTTCAGCTTGTTGGCGATATCAGCAACACGGGCCGTGTCAGCCTGACCGCTTGGCGTGAGGGCTGTTTCCAGCAATTGCTGGTAGAGCGCCGAAGCACCTTGCGACTGATTGCTTTCGTATCTGGTCCAGGCCTGCCAGCCAAGCACCACTACCAACGCCAGCAAACCACCCGTCACCAGGGGTTTACCATTGCGCTGCCACCAGTCCTTCATTGCCGCCAGTTCATCATCTTCAGTACCTGACACCCCAATACTCCTATTCGCTAAAACGGCTGTAAATCAGCTTCAACCCTGCACGACGCAGGAGGCCAGGTGCTCGGACAGAGCATCCCAGGCAATATTTTGTTGTTCACCCTGACCACGCAGGGGTTTAACGCCGATGATCTGCTGCGCCAGTTCCTCTTCCCCGAGGATCAACGCGAACAGGGCACCACTCTTGTCGGCTTTCTTGAACTGGCTTTTGAAACTGCCAGCCCCGGCATTCACCTGCAAGCGCAGGTTCGGCAGCTCGTCACGGACGCGCTCGGTCAGCGCCAACGCAGCCAGTTCAGCAGCTTCGCCAAACGCACACAGGTACACGTCAACCTGACGGGAAATTTCTTCCGGGATCTGCTCGAGTGTTTCAAGCAGCAGCACCAGACGCTCGATACCCATGGCAAAACCAACACCAGTGGTTGGCTTGCCACCCATCTGTTCGACCAGACCGTCGTAACGACCGCCCGCGCAGACTGTACCCTGAGCGCCCAATTGATCGGTCACCCACTCGAAAACGGTCTTGCTGTAGTAGTCCAGGCCACGAACCAGCTTGGGATTGATCACATACGGAATACCCGCAGCATCCAGACGCGCCTTGAGGCCTTCGAAGTGGATGCGGGATTCGTCGTCCAGATAATCCGCCAGTTTCGGTGCATCAACCAGCAGCGCCTGAGTCTCAGGGTTCTTGGTATCCAGTACCCGCAGCGGATTGGTCTTCAAGCGACGCTGGCTGTCTTCGTCCAGTTCGCTGAGGCGAGCCGAAAGGAACTCGACCAGCGCATCGCGATAACGCGCACGCGCCTCGCTGGTGCCCAGGCTGTTGAGTTCGAGCTTCACCGCGTTGCGAATACCCAGCAAGCCCCACAGACGCCAGGTCAGCACGATCAGCTCTGCGTCGATGTCCGGACCGTCCAGGTTGAAGACCTCGACGCCGATCTGGTGAAACTGACGATAACGGCCTTTCTGCGGGCGCTCATGGCGGAACATCGGGCCGATGTACCACAATTTCTGAACCTGACCGCCACCGGTAATGCCGTGTTCAAGCACTGCGCGCACGCAGGCTGCAGTGCCTTCAGGACGCAGGGTCAGGGAATCACCGTTGCGATCTGCAAAGGTATACATCTCTTTTTCGACGATATCGGTTACTTCACCGATGGAGCGCTTGAAAAGATCAGTGAATTCCACGATAGGCATGCGAATCTGCCGGTAACCGTAGTTATCCAGCAAACGCGAGACAGTGCCTTCGAAATGACGCCACAGCGGGGTCTGATCGGGCAGGATGTCGTTCATGCCACGAATGGCTTGCAGAGACTTACTCACAAAAAATCCTTAGCAATTCTGGTTAGCCGCGCGCGATCAGGGCTGCGTCAGCTTCGACCTTTTCGGCCGCTTTCTGGCGGATCAAGCGTTCCAGCTCATCCACCAGATTGTCATTGGTCAGTTTTTGCGCTGGCTTGCCGTCGATATAGATCAGGTTCGGCGTGCCGCCAGTCAGACCAACGTGAGCCTCTTTGGCTTCACCCGGTCCATTGACCACACAACCGATAACCGCAACATCCAGTGGCACCAGCAAATCCTCAAGCCGCCCTTCCAGCTCGTTCATGGTCTTGACCACATCGAAGTTCTGCCGCGAGCAACTCGGGCAGGCAATGAAGTTGATCCCACGAGAACGAAGGCGCAGCGATTTAAGGATGTCGTAACCGACTTTCACCTCTTCAACCGGGTCAGCGGCCAGCGAGATGCGGATAGTATCGCCAATTCCCTCGGCGAGCAGCATACCTAGGCCAACGGCTGATTTCACTGTGCCAGAACGCAATCCGCCCGCTTCAGTGATACCGAGGTGCAGCGGCTGGACAATTTCCTTGGCCAACAAGCGATAAGCTTCAACGGCCATGAACACATCGGAGGCTTTAACACTGACCTTGAAGTCCTGGAAATTCAAACGCTCAAGGTGTTCAACATGGCGTAACGCGGACTCAACCAGTGCTGCCGGGGTTGGTTCGCCGTATTTCTTTTGCAGGTCTTTTTCCAGCGAACCGGCGTTAACGCCGATACGGATGGGGATACCGCGATCACGAGCGGCATCGACTACAGCCCGCACGCGATCTTCACGACCGATGTTGCCCGGGTTGATACGCAGGCAGTCAACGCCCAGCTCGGCAACGCGCAAGGCAATCCTGTAGTCGAAGTGAATGTCGGCAACCAGCGGCACCTTGACCAACTGTTTGATGCGGCCAAAGGCTTCAGCTGCATCCATGTCCGGGACTGAAACCCGGACAATGTCCACGCCTGCCGCTTCAAGGCGGTTGATTTGCGCAACAGTGGCTGCAACATCGTTGGTGTCGCTATTGGTCATGCTCTGCACCGCGATGGGGGCATCGCCACCCACAGGAACAGAACCGACCCAGATTTTGCGGGATTCGCGACGCTTGATCGGAGATTCACCGTGCATAGTTTATTGCCCCAGCTTCAGGCGAGCGGTAGCGCCGCTGGTGAACGGAGCTACATCGACAGGCATGCCGTTGTAGCTGACCTGAGCACCGGCTGCAGCCCCCAGACGTACGTTGAGCGGCGGCTTGCCACTCACATCCAGGCTATCGCCTTTGTGTTTGATGCCCATGTACAAAACTTTACCGGTGCTGTCAGTAACCTGCGTCCAGCAATCGGCAGTAAACGAGATGCTCACCTGACCCGCACCGGCAACAGCTGCCTCAGGTGCAGTGGCGAGTGCAGATTGTGCAGGCGCAACAGCGGGGGCTGACGGGGCAGTTGCAGGCGCACTGTTCATCGGCGCAGTCGCCGTTGAGCTGGCAGGTGGGGTGGTCGACGACGGAGCCGCTGGGGCCTGAACCGGGGCCTGAGCAGGCGTAGATGCCGCTGGCGTCGCAGGGTTCAGGGCCAGTGGCGCAGAGTCCGTGGTTTGCGCTTCGACGACGGCCTGATCTTCGGGCTCGTCCAACGGGTGAATCTGGGTCGTTCCGTCAGCACTCTCGACTTCAACGTGCTCAAGGCTCAGACCTGAATCCTTGCCACGCAAGGAAGTCTGATCCTGCCACCAGAAGAAGCCACCGCCGACCAGAACAATCAGCAACAGCAGGCTGACGATTCGCAGAATATTGTGAGAAAGGCGTACAGGCTCTTCGATACGACCCAAGGCATGTACCGAGCTACCCGCGCTGTCTGTACCGGTGTACTGATCGAATTGAGTGACCAGTGCTGCCTGATCCAGCTCCAGAACCTTGGCGTACGCACGAACATAACCGCGAGCGAAGGTATGGCCCGGCAGTTTGTCAAATTGACCCGCTTCCAGGTTACTTAACGAAGTTACGGTGAGGTTCAGCCTCAGCGCGACGTCTGGCAGCGACCAGTTTTTACTCTCACGGGCCTGACGCAAGGTTTCGCCAGGGTTGACGCGAGTGGCTGCTACGACTTCGGGATGCACCGCTTTCATCATTGCTCCGACAGGTATTGCTGATATTCCGGCGTACCGGGATAGAGTCTTTTGAGTTGCAGGCCAAAACTGGCTGCCTTGTTACGATCTTCGTAGATTTTTGCCAACCGTATACCAAGCAATAGACTACGTGCATTTTGCTCGCTGAGTTGGCTAAACCGGTCGTAATAATCACGCGAGGGCACATAATGCCTGTCTTCGTAAGACAACTCAGCCATTTCCAGCAATGCACGAGGCAACTGACGGTCCATGCGCAAGGCTTTGGTGAAGTGCTCAGCGGCAACTTCGCGGTTACCAAGCATCACCGCAGTCATCCCGAGATTTTCAAAAACCCGCGAGCGCTCAGGATAGAGGTTATCAGCGGCGGCCTGTTCAAAACGCTCATAAGCTTCCTTGTAGCGCTTCTGCTCGTAAAGAAAGCTGCCGTAGTTGTTGAGGATGCGAGCGTCGCGGGGACTGGAAGACAGGGCTTTTCTAAAGTGCTGATCGGCCAGCTCGGGTTCCATTTCCACTTGGAACACCAACGCCAACGCGGCATTGGCATCTGCATCGGAACTGTCCAGCTCAAGCGCTTTTTTCAACGGGACCTTGGCGCGTTCGCTCTGGCCTTGCTGCAAATAGCCAATACCCAATTGAACATAGGCCTGGCGCGCCGCGTCTCGACCTTTGCTGGTACTCATGGGATCGACGTTGCCCGTGGTGACGCAACCAGCCAGCGCGGTCAGAAAGCAGAGCAGCAGAGCGGCACGCACGGACATTGAGGATCTCTCGGCCAGGTTCGCGATCAGGTTCGAGTCGCGGCGCTTTGAGCCACACTCGCCTCGCTACTCAATTCACGTACAGCAATGTAACGTTCACTGCGGCGAGTACGGTCCATGACCTGCCCGACCAGTTGACCGCAGGCTGCGTCGATATCCTCGCCACGGGTAGTACGCACCGTGACGTTGTATCCAGCCTGATGCAACTGATCCTGGAAGCGACGGATTGCGTTGTTGCTCGGACGCTCGTAACCGGAATGCGGGAACGGGTTGAACGGGATCAGGTTGATCTTGCAAGGCGTGTCCTTGAGCAGCTCGATCATTTCAACCGCGTGCTCGACCTTGTCATTGACGTCCTTGAGCAAGGTGTACTCAATGGTCAACACGCGCTTTTCACCCAGAGTCGCCATGTAGCGACGGCAAGACTCAAGCAGCATTTTCAGCGGGTATTTCTTGTTGATCGGCACCAACTGATTACGCAACGCATCGTTTGGCGCGTGCAGCGACAACGCCAGCGATACGTCGATATGCTCAGCGAGCACGTCAATCATAGGTACCACGCCAGAGGTGGACAGCGTCACCCGACGTTTGGAAATGCCATACCCCAGGTCATCCATCATCAGATGCATGGCGGCAATGACATTATCGAAATTCAGCAGCGGCTCACCCATGCCCATCATCACCACGTTGGTGATGGCACGGTCGACAGTAGCCGGGACGCTGCCAAAGGATTTATTGGCAATCCACACCTGACCGATCACTTCGGCGGCGGTGAGGTTGCTGTTGAAGCCTTGTTTGCCGGTAGAGCAGAAACTGCAATCCAGCGCACAGCCCGCCTGGGACGAAACACACAAGGTGCCGCGTTTACCTTGGGGGATGTAGACGGTTTCGACGCAGCTACCGGACGCCACACGCACCACCCACTTACGGGTGCCATCGCTGGAGATGTCCTCGCTGACGACTTCAGGACCGCGAACTTCAGCGCAGGCCTTGAGCTTTTCGCGCAGGGCCTTGCTGACGTTCGTCATGGCGTCGAAATCATCGACGCCAAAGTGGTGAATCCACTTCATGACCTGACCGGCACGGAAGCGCTTCTCCCCGATAGAATCGAAGAATTTTTCCATTTCCAGCTGGGTCAGACCCAACAGGTTTGTTTTGCCAGTCGTTGCAATCATGAATTCACCCTTCACTCGTTAGTCCAGGACTTAGCGAGCGGTAACCTCTGTAGCTGCGAAGAAGTACGAGATTTCGCGAGCAGCGGCTGCTTCGGAATCGGAGCCGTGAACAGCGTTGGCGTCGATGGAATCAGCGAAGTCAGCACGGATGGTGCCAGCAGCAGCTTCTTTAGGGTTGGTAGCGCCCATCAGCTCACGGTTCAGAGCGATGGCGTTTTCGCCTTCCAGAACCTGAACAACAACAGGACCGGAGATCATGAACGCAACCAGGTCGCCGAAGAAGCCACGAGCGCTGTGCTCAGCGTAGAAACCTTCAGCTTCAGCCTTGGACAGTTGCTTCAGTTTCGAAGCAACGACGCGCAGACCGGCTTTTTCAAAACGAGTGGTGATCTCGCCGATTACGTTTTTAGCAACGGCGTCAGGCTTGATGATGGAGAAAGTACGTTGAACAGCCATGGTGTAACTCCAGAAACGATGATTAAAGCGAAAAATTAAACCCGCGAATTATACGCGGGTTTGAGGTTATTGCCTAACGTGCAAATTGGATCAGCCGATTTCGTCGGCCCAAAGCGTCTGAACCGCTTCGAGCACTTTCTCGCCGACGCGGCCAGAGGTGTCGTCGAAATCAGGCAACTGCTTGATCATCAGTTGCAGCTTGGTGAACCCCACCGAGTAAGGATCGACGCCGGGATGAGTCTCGGCCAGTTCCTCAGCGATTCGTTGTACGTCATTCCAACCGTAACTCATGACAGCTTCTCGATCAGTGCGGCGCTTCAGCCGCATGGTTAAGCGAATACTTCGGAATTTCAACGGTCAGGTCTTCATTTCCGACGATGGCCTGGCAGGACAGACGGGACTGCGGTTCCAGCCCCCACGCCTTGTCCAGCATATCTTCCTCCAGCTCATCCGCTTCATTCAACGAGTCAAAGCCCTCGCGAATAACGCAGTGGCAGGTGGTGCAGGCACAGACACCACCGCAAGCACTCTCGATCTCGATGTGATGCTCATGAGCAATTTCGAGAATAGACGTGCCAGGTTCGACCTCCAGAACCAGCCCTTCCGGGCACAACACGGCATGGGGCAGAAAAATCAGCTGCGGCATCAGTTATTCCTCAATGTCATTCAGATTGCGCCCCGCCAAAGCGGCTTTTACCGTCACGTTCATGCGGCGGGCTGCAAATGCATCGGTCACCTGCGACAGACGCTTGGTCTGCTGCTCGATGGCGGGGCCATCAGTGCCTTGCATCAAGTCACGTAATTCCTGCAACTGGAGATTGATCACCATGCGCTCTTCGGCATCCAGCAGGCGCTCACCATCAGCTTCCAGCGCGCCCTCCACCGCCTCCACAAGGCGCTGAGCGTCAACCTGCTGCTCGCGCAAAACGCGGGCAACCTTGTCGTCACTGGCGTAGGCAAAGGAATCCTTGAGCATTTTGGCAATTTCGCCATCGGTCAGACCATAAGACGGTTTGACCTGAATGCTCGATTCAACGCCCGAGCCAAGCTCGCGGGCAGCCACACTGAGCAGACCGTCAGCGTCTACCTGGAACGTCACACGGATCTTGGCCGCACCCGCCACCATGGCCGGGATGCCGCGCAGCTCGAAGCGAGCCAGCGAGCGACAGTCACTGATCAATTCACGTTCGCCTTGCAACACGTGAATCATCATTGCCGACTGGCCGTCTTTGTAAGTGGTGAACTCTTGCGCACGAGCGACCGGGATGGTGGTGTTACGCGGAATCACCTTCTCCATCAGACCGCCCATGGTTTCCAGCCCCAGCGAGAGCGGAATCACATCGAGCAAGAGCAACTCACCACCGTCGCGCTTGTTGCCAGCCAGGGTATCTGCCTGGATCGCCGCGCCAATGGCGACCACCTGATCCGGGTCGATATCTGTCAAAGGCTGGCGACCGAACAATTCAGCTACAGCGCCACGCACGCGAGGGACACGAGTAGAACCGCCGACCATGACCACCGCCTCGACTTCATCCAGCTCAATGCCGGCATCACGCACGGCACGACGGCAAGATTTGAGGCTGCGCGCGACCATTGGCTCAATCAGCGCTTCGAAAGCTTCACGCGTCAGCGTGCTTTTCCAGTCGCCGTACTCGACATCGACGGAACGCTCACTGGTCAGCGCTTCTTTAGCGTTGCAAGCCGCCTGCAACAAACTGCGCTGAGCAGACGGGTCGATATCGGCAGACAAACCTGCCTCGCTGACAATCCAGCCGGCAATTGCATGGTCAAAGTCATCGCCACCCAGTGCACTATCACCGCCGGTTGCCAATACTTCGAACACGCCACCAGTCAGACGCAAAATCGAGATGTCGAACGTGCCGCCGCCCAAGTCATAAATGGCGACAACGCCTTGCGCGCTCTGATCCAGACCGTAAGCCACGGCCGCAGCGGTTGGCTCATTGAGCAGGCGCAATACGTTTAGGCCCGCTAACTTCGCAGCGTCCTTGGTGGCCTGACGCTGAGAGTCATCGAAATAAGCCGGAACGGTGATCACCGCTCCGACCAGATCACCACCCAGCGCCTGTTCAGCACGCTGACGCAGAACCTTGAGGATATCGGCAGAGACTTCAACCGGGCTTTTCGGCCCTTGAACCGTCTCGATGAACGGCATGTGCGACTCACCGCCAACAAAACGGTAAGGCAGCTGCTCGCCCAATTGCTTGACGTCGGACAGACCACGACCCATCAAGCGTTTGACCGAGAGCACGGTGTTGAACGGATCGGTCGAAGCGGCGGCTTTGGCAGCCTGCCCCACTTCCACACGATCGGCGTGATAGCGCACGGCAGACGGCAGAATGACTTGCCCTTCTGCGTCGGCCAGCGGTTCGGAGAGGCCACTGCGCAGTGCAGCGACCAGCGAATTGGTAGTCCCCAGGTCAATACCAACCGCCAGACGGCGCTGATGAGGTTGAGGACTTTGACCGGGTTCGGCGATCTGCAGTAGAGCCATGCTTTATCAGAATTTCACAGGCGTGCGGCCAGAAGCAGCACGGAGTTAATCGTCGAGGCGCTCTTCAAGCTGGCGCACTTCGTAAGAGAGCTTGTCGAGGAACTGCATACGTCGCATCAGGCGTTCTGCCTGTTCACGTTGCGCAGCATCATCCCAACAGGCAGCGAAGCTTTCGTTCAGTTCGTCCTGAGCAGTCTTGAGGCGACGCTTGAACACCGCGACGCCGGCCAGATCGGCCTCATCCTGCAAGTCCTCAAGCTCTTCACGCCACTGCATCTGCTGCAGCAGGAACTCGGGATCATGCACGGTGACTTCAAGCGGCACTTCGCCGCGCATCGCTAACAGATAACGCGCCCGCTTCGGAGCGCTCTTGAGCGTCTGATAGGCGTCGTTGAGACTGGCGGAGTGTTCAAGCGCCAACCGCTGCTCACGCTCGGAAGCGTCCGCAAAACGGTCGGGATGAACCCCGCGAGCAAGCTCACGGTAGCGCGTCGCCAACTGATCGAGATCGAGGCGAAAGCTCGGCTGAAGCTCGAATAGAGCGAAATGACAAGGAGTACCCACAATAAGCCTCAGACGTTGAAGCTTTCGCCGCAGCCACATTCACCGCGCGAGTTGGGGTTGTTGAACTTGAAGCCTTCGTTCAACCCTTCCTTGACGAAATCCAGCTCAGTGCCATCAAGATAGACCAGGCTTTTCGGATCGATGATCACCTTGACGCCGTGCAATTCGAACACGGAATCTTCGCTTTGCGCCTCATCGACGAACTCAAGCACATAGGCCAGACCTGAACAGCCTGTGGTGCGAACACCCAGACGAACGCCATCACCCTTGCCACGCCCGTCAAGGGAGCGTCGTACGTGATTTGCGGCAGCTTCTGTCATGCTGATAGCCATCGGAACTCCTTATTACTTCACACCAGCTTCTTTAAAAAACGCTGCTATTACAGCAGGCCTTTCTTCTGCTTGTAGTCACGAACCGCCGCTTTGATAGCGTCCTCAGCGAGTACCGAGCAGTGAATTTTCACCGGAGGCAAAGCCAGTTCTTCGGCCAGCTGAGTGTTCTTGATGGTCTCTGCTTCATCCAGAGTCTTGCCCTTCATCCACTCGGTCGCCAAAGAGCTGGAGGCGATAGCCGAACCGCAACCATAAGTCTTGAACTTGGCGTCTTCGATGACACCCTGCTCGTTGACCTTGATTTGCAGACGCATAACGTCGCCGCAAGCAGGAGCGCCGACCATGCCGGTGCCAACATCTGGATCTTCCGCGTTCATCTTGCCGACGTTGCGCGGATTTTCGTAATGGTCAATGACCTTTTCGCTGTAAGCCATGATGCTATTCCTCTATCAGGGAGCCGCTCTGCAAGCCATGCAACAACCGGTTAAACATGGCCTGTCGGTAAGGCGGCTTTAAATTAGTGCGCCGCCCACTCGATCTTGGAAATATCGACGCCGTCTTTGTACATGTCCCAAAGCGGCGAAAGTGCACGCAGCTTGGTGACCGCTTCGCAAACCTTCTGCGCGGCGTAGTCCATTTCTTCTTCGGTGCTGAATCGGCCGAAGGTGAAGCGTATCGAGCTATGCGCCAGTTCGTCGTTACGACCAAGGGCGCGTAGCACGTATGACGGCTCAAGCGACGCCGAGGTGCAGGCAGAACCGGACGAAACCGCCAGATCCTTGAGCGCCATGATCAGCGACTCGCCTTCGACGTAGTTAAAGCTCAGGTTCAGGTTGTGCGGCACGCGAGCAGTCATACTGCCGTTGATGTACAACTCTTCGAGATGCTCGACCTGCTTGAAGAAGCGATCACTCAAGGCTTTGACACGCACGTTTTCTGCGGCCATTTCCTCTTTGGCGATACGGAATGCTTCACCCATGCCGACAATCTGGTGCGTCGCCAAGGTACCGGAACGCATGCCACGCTCGTGACCACCGCCATGCATGGCCGCTTCGAGACGAACACGCGGCTTGCGGCTGACGTACAGCGCACCGATACCTTTAGGGCCGTAAGTCTTGTGTGCGGAGAACGACATCAGGTCAACCTTGAGGCTGGCCAGATCGATCTCGACCTTACCGGTAGACTGCGCAGCATCAACATGGAACAGCACGCCACGGGAGCGAGTCAGCTCACCAATAGCAGCAATGTCGTTGATGGTGCCGATTTCGTTGTTCACGTGCATGATCGAAACCAGAATGGTGTCGTCGCGCAATGCGGCCTCAACCAGTGCAGGAGTAATCAGACCGTCTTCGCCCGGCTCGATGTAGGTGACTTCAAAACCTTCACGCTCAAGCTGACGCGTGGTGTCGAGCACGGCTTTGTGCTCGATCTTGTTGGTAATGATGTGCTTGCCTTTGCTGGCGTAGAAATGCGCAACACCCTTGATAGCCAGGTTGTCGGACTCGGTAGCACCGGAGGTCCAGACGATTTCACGCGGATCGGCATTGACCAGGTCGGCGACCTGACGACGTGCATTTTCGACCGACTCTTCAGCCTTCCAGCCAAACACGTGGGAACGCGATGCCGGGTTACCGAAGTTTCCGTCAGCGGTCAGGCACTCAATCATTTTCTGAGCGACACGCGGATCGACCGGGGTCGTCGCGGAGTAATCAAGGTAAATCGGCAACTTCATTGAATCTCTCCTATCAGGCAGGCGCACCGCTGATTCATCTACGCTCATTCAACGGCGGACGTTTCAATCTTATCCAGGTACTGGGTCTTGGCGCTGGTGCGACGCAGATCCTGGCGCTGGGCAACTTCTTGTACCTCACGGCGAGTGACAAGGTCGGCCAGACTGATACCGCTTAGAAATTCGTGGATCTGCTCACTGAGGTCACACCACAAATGGTGGGTGAGGCAGGTGTCGCCAGCATGGCAATCACCCAGACCCTGGCAGCGTGTCGCATCGACGGACTCGTTGACCGCATCGACAACCTGAGCAACCTTGATGCCCTGCATGTCGCGGGACAACTGGTAACCGCCGCCTGGACCACGAACGCTTGAAACCAGATTGCCACGGCGCAATTTGGCGAACAGTTGCTCAAGGTAGGACAGGGAAATGCCCTGACGCTCGGAAATGTCGGCCAGAGACACTGGCCCGTTCTGCGCGTGTAACGCCAGATCAAGCATGGCAGTTACAGCGTATCGGCCTTTAGTAGTCAGTCGCATGGCGTGTACCGCAGAGGTTCGGAATAGGAGCGAGTATGCTATTCCCGAGTATTTAAGTCAACTATAAGACCTAGCAAAACAGTCGGGATTAAGAGCAAAAGAGCGGCCGCATCATAGCAAACGCTGGGGCGCATGGCACGCCCCAGATTAAAGGCCGGTCAACCGACCTTGCTTTCGCTCTTGTCTTTCACGCAATCAAATACTTCATCGCGCAACTCGGGCAGCTCCTTGGCGCAATAATCACTGCCCAATCCCTTGAGCGCCTCGCACATGCCTTCCAGGCGCCCGTCCACTGCCTGCAAGTGATCCAGCAACTGGCCAATCGCACGCGCGACCGGATCAGGCATGTCTTCGCTGACACCGTAAGCATCGAACCCCAGCTTCTCGGCGATGGCTTTGCGCTTGGCCTCAACGTCATCACTGGATTTGATAATGATGCGACCCGGAATCCCCACCGCTGTAGCTCCGGCAGGTACCGCCTTGGTCACCACCGCGTTGGAGCCGATCTTGGCGCCAGCACCGACGGTAAACGGCCCAAGAACCTTGGCACCCGCCCCCACCACAACGCCATCTTCAAGTGTGGGGTGGCGTTTGCCGGCATTCCAGCTGGTGCCGCCGAGCGTTACGCCTTGATAGAGCGTCACGTCATTACCGATTTCAGCCGTCTCACCGATGACAATGCCCATGCCATGATCAATGAAGAAACGCCGCCCGACTTTGGCACCCGGATGGATTTCGATACCGGTCATCCAGCGACCAAAGTTCGACACTACCCGCGCAGGCCACTTCCAGCCTTTAGTCCACAGAATATGCGCCAGTCGATGCAGCCAGATGGCATGCATGCCGGGGTAGCAGGTCAATACTTCAAAGGAGTTACGGGCAGCAGGATCACGATGAAACACACTTTGAATATCTTCACGCAGACGCTCGAACATCATTGTTCCTTCCGCTTATAAGGTTCACCACGTGCAGCCTTCTGAGTCTCGGTAAGGATGCCGCGCAAAATACTGATCTCCGACCGGTTGACCTCGCTACGCCCGTAAAGACGACGCAGCCGGGCCATCAGGTGGCGAGGCTTTTCCGGATCGAGAAAACCGATTGCCACCAAGGTAGATTCCAGATGGCCATAAAAGCCTTCCATCTCATCCATGGTCGCCAGATCAGCGCTACGCACGGAAGTCACTTCAACCTTCTCAACCTTGGTGGGCTGCCCCTGAGCAGCCAGCCACGACATGCGCACCTCATAGCTGAGGACCTGCACCGCCGCAGCGAGATTCAGCGAGCTGAACTCGGGATCGGATGGGATATGCACGTGGTAATGACATCGCTGCAGCTCTTCATTGGTCAGGCCGGCGTATTCACGACCGAACACCAGCGCCACCTCTGCGCCCTGCCCTGCCTGCTCGGCAGCCATCACGCCGGACTCACGAGGGTCGAGCAGCGGCCACGGAATGCGGCGGTCGCGGGCACTGGTGCCCATGACCAGATTGCATCCCACCAAAGCATCTTCGAGGGTCGCGACGACCTGGGCTTTTTCCAGAATATCGCCAGCGCCTGAAGCACGGGCGTCAGCTTCATGGTGAGGAAAAAACTGCGGATCAACGAGCACCAGGCGCGAAAGCCCCATGTTTTTCATGGCACGAGCAGCCCCACCGATATTACCGGGGTGACTGGTACCGACCAGGACAACACGAATGTTTTGCAGCAAGGCGAGTGCTCACAGATAAGTAGAGGGGGTGAAATCTTACAGAACCGCCGGAGTGAACGCCATGAACGGTTGCGACTGGCTACAGCCAGCCCTGTGAGATCAGGCGAGCGCCGCTCTACATACTCAATACATCCCGTTAACCACTGGAAAATTTCCGGCACAGCCAATACAATGTTCGGCTTTCTTTAACGACCTAGGTGAAACGTCCATGCAGCCCATGCTGAATATCGCGCTGCGCGCCGCCCGCAGCGCCAGCGAATTGATCTTCCGCTCCATCGAGCGCCTGGATACCATCAAGGTCGATGAAAAAGGTGCGAAGGATTACGTCAGCGAAATCGATCGCGCTGCCGAGCAACTGATCATTACCGCACTGCGCAAGGCCTACCCGACTCACGGCATCCTTGGTGAAGAAACCGGCATGCACGAAGGCAGCGGCGAAGGCGCTGACTACCTTTGGATCATCGACCCACTGGACGGCACCACCAACTTCGTTCGCGGCATCCCGCACTTCGCCGTCAGCATCGCCTGCAAACACAAAGGCCGTCTGGCTCACGCAGTGGTGCTGGACCCGGTTCGCCAGGAAGAATTCACCGCGAGCGCTGGCAATGGCGCGCAACTCAACGGTCGCCGCATGCGCGTCAGCCCGCGCACCAGCCTTGACGGCGCCCTGCTCGGCACCGGCTTCCCGTTCCGCGACGATCAGATGGACAACCTGGAAAACTACCTGGGCATGTTCCGCAGCCTGGTAGGCCAGACTGCAGGCATCCGCCGCGCTGGCGCCGCAAGTCTGGACCTGGCTTATGTGGCTGCCGGCCGCTTCGACGCATTCTGGGAATCAGGCCTGTCCGAGTGGGACATGGCTGCAGGCGCACTGCTGATTCAAGAAGCAGGCGGCCTGGTCAGCGACTTCACAGGCGGTCACGACTTCCTGGAGAAAGGCCACATCGTTGCCGGCAACACCAAGTGCTTCAAAGCTGTTCTGACCTCCATCGCACCGCACCTGCCAGCCACGATGAAGCGTTAAGATTCAGCGCCATAAAAAACCGGCCAAGCGCCGGTTTTTTTGTGCCTGTAACTTTTAAGCCATGCAGAAAAAGAAAAAGCACCCGAAGGTGCTTTTTCTGATCAACACAGACTCAAGCTTATTGCTGGTTTTGACCCAGAATCAGCTGACCTTCCTTGTTGACTGGAATCTGACCGCCCGGATCACGATCCATCCGCACCTGACCCACCTTGTCATTCAGCTTGTACTTCACGTCATAACCCACGACCTTGTCGCTGATGTCATTAACCGTGTTGCAGCGAGTTTCGGTGGTGGTGTAAGTGTCGCGATTCTGCATGCCTTCCTGAACTTTGTTGCCGGCATAGCCGCCGCCAACAGCACCCGCTACGGTGGCGATCTTCTTGCCGTTGCCGCCGCCTACCTGGTTACCCAGCAGACCACCTGCAACAGCACCGATCACGCTACCTACAATCTGGTGCTCATCCTTGACCGGAGCACGCTTGGTTACGGTTACATCTTTGCAAACTTCACGCGGCGTTTTTATTTGCTGTTTAACCGGCTCGACTGCCAGTACATCCGCATATTCCGGGCCGCTTTTAACGAGGCTGTAGGTGGCAACAGCACCGCCAGCCGTAACAACGGCAGCGCCCAGCACAGCACCAACAAGCAACGATTTGTTCACGTGAACCTCCTGACCATCTCAAACGTAGACTTTGCTACGCAGCACTTGGGATCGTTGCCGCTCCAGTGCGAATCTCGGCAATCCACGAACCCAAGCCTTGGAGCACAAAAAAGGGCATGAGTTCAAAACTCATGCCCTTTTGGCATCACATCCAGAAGAAAAAAGCGGCGATCAGGGTAGATCGTCAGCCTTCTCAACGGCTACAGGAGGGATAAGATCTTCCGTGGTCAGGTTCAGCCAGATCAGCACCACGTTCGCGATGTAGATGGAGGAGTAAGTACCCGCCACAACACCTACGAACAGCGCGATGGAGAAGCCTTCGAGGTTATCACCACCGAATACCCACAAAGCAGCAATTGCCAGCAAGGTCGAAACCGACGTTGCCACAGTACGCAGCAGCGTCTGGGTAGTGGAGATGTTGATGTTCTCGATCAGCGATGCCTTGCGCAGCAAACGGAAGTTTTCCCGCACGCGGTCAAATACAACGATGGTGTCGTTCAGCGAGTAGCCAATGATGGCCAGAACTGCCGCCAGCACCGTCAGGTCGAAGGTGATCTGGAAGAACGACAGAATACCCATGGTCACGACCACGTCGTGAATCAGGGAAATGATCGCACCCACCGCGAACTTCCACTGGAAGCGGAATGCCAGGTAGATCAGAACACCGCCCAGCGCCAGCAGCATGCCCAGACCACCCTGGTCGCGCAGTTCTTCACCCACTTGCGGACCGACGAACTCGACACGCTTCACGGTAGCCGGGTTGTCGCCGCCCGCTTTACGCAGAGCATCGGCAACCTGGGAACCCAGTTGCGGATCTTCGCCGGGCATACGCACCAGCAGATCGGTGGTGGCGCCGAAGTTCTGCACCACCGCGTCGTGATAACCAGAGCTGACCAGCTCCTCACGAACCTTGCCCAGATCGGCAGGACGTTCGTAAGTCAGCTCGATCAGCGTACCGCCGGTGAAGTCCAGACCATAATTGAGGCCCTTATGGAACCAGCTGAACAACGCCAGAACGGTAAGGAGCATCGTGACGGCGAACGCAACATTGCGCACGCCCATGAAGTTAATGGTACGTAACATGGCAGCCCCTTAAATCCACAACTTCTTGAAGTCACGCCCGCCATAGATCAGGTTGACCATTGCGCGGGTCACCATGATGGCCGTGAACATCGAGGTAAAGATCCCGAGCGACATGGTCACTGCAAAGCCCTTCACCGGGCCGGTGCCCATCGCGAAGAGAATGCCGCCGACCAGCAGCGTCGTCAGGTTGGCGTCGAGGATCGCAGTATAAGCGCGGTCGAAACCTTCATGGATCGCACGCTGAATAGTCATGCCATTAGCGATTTCTTCACGTATCCGCGAGAAGATCAGCACGTTGGCGTCCACCGCCATACCCATCGTCAAGACGATACCGGCAATACCCGGCAAGGTCAGGGTCGCACTCAACAGCGACATCAAGGCCAACAGCATGACCATGTTCAGCGCCAGAGCGACTGTCGCGATCAAACCGAAGAAGCGATAGATCGCCATGATGAACAGCGAAACGAACAGCATGCCCCACAGAGAAGCATCGATACCTTTGGTGATGTTGTCAGCACCCAGGCTCGGACCGATTGTGCGCTCTTCAGCGAAGTACATCGGAGCAGCCAGACCACCGGCACGCAGCAACAGCGCCAGCTCGGAAGATTCACCCTGACCATTCAGGCCGGTAATCCGGAACTGAGCGCCCAGTGGCGACTGAATGGTCGCCAGGCTGATGATTTTCTTCTCTTCCTTGAAAGTCTGAACCGGCACGTCTTTCTCGACACCGCCCACGACTTGCTTGGTGTAAGTCGTCGTCGGCTTCTGCTCGATGAAGATCACCGCCATGCTGCGACCCACATTGCTGCGGGTCGCGCGGCTCATCAATTCGCCACCGTGACCGTCCAGCGTGATGTTCACCTGTGGACGACCATGTTCGTCAAAGCTGGCCTTGGCGTCAGTCACCTGATCACCGGTGATGATCAGACCACGCTCAACCGGCGCTGCCGGACGACCGCCTTCGCGGAACTCGAACATTTCGGTAGTGGCTTTGGAATCATCAGGGCCTGCACCCAGACGGAATTCCAGGTTGGCGGTCTTGCCCAGAATACGCTTGGCTTCAGCGGTATCCTGCACGCCCGGCAACTCAACCACGATGCGGTTGGCGCCCTGACGCTGAACCAGAGGCTCAGCAACACCCAGCTCGTTGACCCGGTTACGCACCGTGGTCAAGTTCTGCTTGATGGAGTAATCGCGGATTTCGTTGATCTTGGCCGGTGTCATCGCCAGACGCAGAACAGGAATACCGTTCAGCTCAGCCGGAGTGATTTCGAAATCGGTGAAATTCTTGCGAACCAGATTGCGGGCTTCTTCACGGGCAGCGTCATCGCTGAAACCCAGTTGAATTGCGCCACCCAGTTGCGGCAGGCTGCGATAACGCACCTTTTCCTTGCGCAACAGGCTTTTGACTTCGCCTTCATAAACTTTAAGACGCGCATCCAGGGCCTTGTCCATGTCAACTTCCAACAGGAAGTGCACACCACCGGACAAGTCCAGACCCATCTTCATCGGAGTTGCGCCCACATTGCGCAACCAGTTCGGAGTAGTCGGGGCCAGGTTCAGTGCAACGACATAGTCATCACCCAAAGCCTTGCGCACAACATCCTTGGCTGGCAGTTGGTCTTCCTGCTTGCTCAGACGCAACAAACCGCCTTTGCCATTCTCGGCCAGCGAAGAGGCCTTGACCGCGATTCCGGAATCAACAAGCGCTTTGCTCGCACGCTCCAGATCAGCCTGACCCACCTGCAACGCAGTGCTTGCGCCGCTGATCTGGATCGCTGGATCGTCAGGATAGAGATTGGGTGCGGAATAAATAAAACCGATCACCAGCACCGCCAGGATCAGTACGTATTTCCACAGAGGGTATTTGTTCAGCATCACGCCGCCCGCTTATAACGCGGGGCGCCTTGCGCGCCCCGTCGATTGGTAAAAGTCTGAATCTTAGATCGCTTTCAGGGTGCCCTTTGGCAGCGTGGCAGCAATAGCGCCCTTCTGCATTTTCAGCTCAACAGTGTCGGAAACTTCGATAACCACGAAATCATCGGTCACTTTAGTGATCTTGCCAGCGATACCGCCGGTGGTAACCACTTCGTCACCCTTCTGCAAGTTGCTCAGCAGGCTCTTCTGCTCTTTGGCGCGCTTGGCTTGTGGACGCCAGATCATCAGATAGAAGATGACCAGGAAGCCGACCAGGAAGATCCATTCAAAACCGCCACCCATAGGGCTAGCAGCAGGTGCAGCAGCGTCCGCGAAAGCGGGAGAGATGAAAAAGCTCATTTAGCACTCCAGTTGCATAATTAAGTAAAAAGCAGAAAAACTTGTTTTGACTCAGTCCATCGGCGGCGTTGGAATCCCGCGCTTGGCATAGAAGGCATCGACAAAGGCGGCCAATGTACCTTGTTGAATAGCCTCGCGCAAACCAGCCATAAGGCGCTGGTAATGCCGCAAATTGTGGATCGTATTAAGCATGCTTCCCAGCATTTCGCCGCACTTGTCCAGGTGATGCAGATAAGCGCGCGAGAAGTTCTGACAGGTGTAGCAATCGCAGGTCGGATCCAGTGGCGAATCATCATGACGATGGAACGCGTTACGGATCTTCAATACACCTGTATCGATGAACAAATGACCGTTGCGGGCATTGCGGGTCGGCATCACGCAATCGAACATGTCGATTCCGCGGCGCACACCCTCAACCAGATCTTCAGGCTTGCCTACCCCCATAAGGTAACGAGGTTTTTCAGGAGGCATCAGGCCAGGCAGATAATCCAGCACCTTGATCATCTCGTGCTTGGGCTCGCCTACCGACAGACCGCCGATGGCCAGGCCATCGAAGCCAATCTGATCCAGACCTTCCAGCGAGCGCTTGCGCAGACTTTCATGCATGCCGCCCTGGACGATACCGAACAGTGCCGCCGTGCTTTCACCGTGCGCGACTTTCGAACGCTTGGCCCAGCGCAGCGACAACTCCATGGATACACGGGCGACATCTTCGTCAGCCGGGTAAGGGGTGCATTCGTCGAAGATCATCACGATGTCCGAGCCCAGATCACGCTGAACCTGCATCGACTCTTCCGGGCCCATGAACACCTTGGCGCCATCCACCGGAGAGGCGAAGGTCACGCCCTCCTCCTTGATCTTGCGCATCGCACCCAGGCTGAACACCTGAAAACCGCCGGAGTCGGTCAGGATCGGGCCATTCCACTTCATGAAATCATGCAGATCGCCGTGAGCCTTGATGACCTCGGTGCCCGGACGCAGCCACAGGTGGAAGGTGTTGCCCAGAATGATCTGCGCACCCGTGGCCTCGATATCACGCGGCAGCATGCCCTTGACCGTACCGTAAGTGCCCACCGGCATGAACGCCGGGGTTTCCACCACGCCCCGCGGGAAGGTCAAACGACCACGACGCGCCTTGCCGTCAGTGGCCAACAACTCGAAAGACATACGACTGGTGCGGCTCATGCGTGATCCTCTGGGCCCGATGCCTTGGGAGCGGTCGGCGCGGGATTGCGGGTGATGAACATCGCATCACCGTAACTAAAGAAGCGGTAGCCGTTTTCCACCGCCGCCTTGTAGGCAGCCATGGTCTCGGGATAACCGGCGAATGCCGAAACCAGCATCAATAGCGTGGATTCCGGCAAATGAAAGTTGGTTACCAGCGCATCGACCACATGGAAGGGACGCCCCGGAAAAATAAAGATATCGGTGTCACCGCTGAACGGCTTCAACACACCATCGCGGGCAGCGCTTTCCAGCGAGCGCACGCTGGTCGTACCGACTGCAATCACCCGTCCGCCACGCTCACGACACGCAGCCACGGCATCGACCACATCCTGGCCGACTTCCAGCCATTCGCTGTGCATGTGGTGGTCTTCAAGCTTCTCGACCCGCACCGGCTGGAACGTACCCGCGCCAACGTGCAGCGTCACAAACGCCATCTCCACGCCCTTGGCTTTCATGGCGTCCAGCAGTGGCTGATCGAAATGCAGACCCGCTGTTGGCGCAGCAACCGCACCGGCACGCTGGGCATACACCGTCTGATAACGCTCACGGTCGGCGCTGTCATCGGGCCTGTCTATATAAGGAGGCAACGGCATATGGCCGACGCGCTCCAGCAATGGCAAGACTGGTTCGGTGAAACGCAGCTCGAACAATGTATCGTGACGCACGACCATCTCGGCCTCGCCGCCACCATCAATGACAATCATCGACCCCGGCTTAGGCGACTTGCTCGACCGCACATGGGCCAGCACGCTGTGCGTGTCCAGCACCCGCTCCACCAGAATTTCCAGCTTGCCGCCGGACGCTTTCTGGCCGAACAAGCGCGCCGGAATCACTCGGGTGTTGTTGAACACCATCAAGTCACCGGGGCGCACGTGCTCCAGCAAATCGGAAAAATGTTCATGGCCCAGCGCGCCCGTAACCCCGTCCAGGGTCAACAAACGACTGCTGCGGCGCTCGGCCAAAGGATGGCGAGCGATCAGAGAATCAGGGAGTTCGAAGGTAAAGTCAGCAACGCGCATGATCGAGTTCGTCTAGCAGGGCCGCGAAGTTTAGCGGAAAGAGACAAAATTGACCATGAAAGGTGATTGACCAACGGTAATACCGTCTGTAGACTTCGCCGCCATTGAGCCCTGATGGCGGAATTGGTAGACGCGGCGGATTCAAAATCCGTTTTCGAAAGAAGTGGGAGTTCGATTCTCCCTCGGGGCACCACATAGCAGTATCTGAGAGTCTCTAATAGTCTCTCAGACCCAAAGAAACCGGCCACTTGGCCGGTTTTTTTGTGCTTATCAATCTATGCCTGTCTCCCCTTATACGTTGTATCCCTGTATCCCTGCTTGTATCCTCAGAAAAACACCGAACTTTGGGATACAAGGATGAAACGTTCTGAGATCAAGCGTCGCCCCCTCGCAGACACCACACTTGCTGGGTTGGAGCCTGATTCGAAGGAATACCGGGAGCTTGACGGTAACGGCCTCTATTTCAGGATCAAACCTGACGGTGGAAAATCATGGCAGCTCCGATACAAACGGCCTGCGGGTAACTGGGCTTGGATGGGGCTCGGGGGCTATCCAGAAGTGAGCGGCGCACTCGCAAGAGAAAAAGCAGCCGAACTTCGTAAGATTGTAAGTGGCGGTGCTGACCCCTTGGAACAGAAGCGCGCTGCAAAAGAAGCAATCGATGTCGCCAAAAGCCGAACCTTTAGAGCCGCCGCAGAAGCCTGGCTTAAGGCGAAAGATGAAAAGGGACTCGCACCTTCAACTCTGAGCAAAATCAAAACTTACCTCGATAAGGACATCCTCCCGGCTTTGGGAGATATACCTCTCGACAAAATCACCCGCACAGATTGCGCAGACCTTCAGGCTTCTATAGAAGCTCGAAATGCACACAACGTAGCGGAGAAATGTCGCACTTGGGTCAACCAGATTTTTGGGAGGGCCATTGCGCTAGGCCTGACTGAAAACGATCCGGGCAGCCGCCTCCGTGATATCGCAGCGCAAGCCCCTAAGACTCAGCAGCATCCGCATTTGCTGGAGCCCGAGCTGGGTGACTTCCTCACGGCACTTAAAAAGACCCCCAGTAGACTGACGGCCCGCACCGCTGCTTGGCTTTGTATTTGGACAGCGTCTCGACCAGGCATGGTTCGATTAGCCGAATGGAAGGAAGTCAATCTCGAAGCCGGGCTTTGGACGACACCTGCAACGAAAATGAAGATGCGGAGAGACTTTGTTTGCCCACTCCCCTCTCAGGCCATTGAGGCGTTGAAGGAACTTCATGCGCTGACAGGCAGGAGTCGGTGGCTATTTCCAGGTGTCGGAGCAAAAAATCCAACGATCAGCGAAAACACCATTAACAAGGTTTTCGCAACAATCGGCTACAAGCGTCGGCTTGTAGGGCACGGCACCAGACACACCGCGAGCACACTACTCCGTGAGCACGGCTTTCCTAAGGAGCACGTAGAGGCACAACTTGCTCATAAGGAGGGAGGTGTGTCCGGCGTGTACAACAAAGCTCAATACCTAGATCACCGAATCAAGATGATGCAGTGGTACGCGGATTACCTTGATGCATTAGCAGCAGGCAATGTAGCGCAAGGTCAATTTGGAAAGGCAGTATGAGAGCGCATATCCAGCCCCCCTCTAAAATCTGTGTAACGGGTGTTACCCGTGTAACGCCACTCGCCAAGCGCCTGAATTCATTGGCTTTACTTCCCGTTACACACATCTGCGATTTTCGAAAAACCGCATGTAACGCAGATGGAATGTGTAACAGACGACAAACCATAGTTGCCCTTCTGGCAAGCACCGCTCGGGCGCATTACGCGGGTGGGACTCTCCGCATTCCGGGCGCGGGAAAGCCTCATGGATGACGATTTGAATACCGAGGACACGGCGTTCCAGATTGCGGGCGTGGAACTGCACCACCTGCTACTGGACATGGACGAGATCGAACTGGCTGTGAGCGAACTGGCACTCTATGGCCACTTTTACCGACACTTCAAGGAAAGCTTTGGCCTCATCCACGATGCACAAACTTATTGGCTTGAGGATGGCGAATACGCCAAATATGCCGACGAGACCATTCAGACAATGTTTCACAAGCGAGATGACATTGAGCAACAGTACAGCTTTGCAGACACGTCCTCGCTCCCTCAAATAGCTCGCCAATTCCTCGACGACGATCATCCAGCCTCTGACTCAAAGCTCGTAGCAACCTACGCCCTGATCAAGGCAATACAAGCAATTGAGGCTCTCGCGAACTGGTTGTTCGATCTGGAGCTTAGCGTTTATAGCTTAGAGGCTGACTTGGTGGCGTCGATACGGCAGACAGATTCCAAACAATACTTAAAGCTTGTCGATAGGGTGCGAGATCGCGCCTGTGGTTTCGAAATACGAAGTAGGGAAGACTTCGCAATGCTCTTAGGAGAAGCGGATAAGACGCTGATGCTGGCCTCCCTTTATGGCCAGATTGAGAACGTCGATGTATCAAAGCCAGGCTTTCATGCACATGGTTTTTTGCGCGCTGCACTGGGCAACCTCACGGCCTCTCAAGCATCGCTACGCGGAAAAAAAGCCGGTGAGGGGAATCGCAATCCGGACTCAGACAAACAACAGGCAGCAACGAAACGGTGTGAGCGTATTTGCAAAGCAGCTGATCGCCATATATCCGCTGACCCAAAAATATCAGGAACTGACTTAGTGAAGGCCGTTGTTGAGAAAGACAAGATAGCGTCGATACCCACCGTCAGGAAGTACCTCCTAGAACGTCTCTATCTACCTCGTTAAAACGCAAAAAAAGCAAACCATGTTTGCTTTTTTTTTGCCCCCTAGTCTGTGCCTGTCTCTTTCCGTATAGGCACAGCTATGAACTCCCGTCTCCAAGAAGTAAACAGCAATACCACGATGGCAGAGCTTTCTCACAAGGCTCCTGAAAGTCCTTACACATTGCTTGAGCTATTTGATGCCGCCTCCACGCTGATTCGCGTGAAACAGGTCATGGCCATCACTGGTATTGGTCGCGCTACCGTTTACAAACTGATGAACCAGCCTGACAGCGGCTTTCCACAAGCAGTAAAACTCACCAATAGCACGGCACGAGGCGCGCCTGTAGCGTGGGTTCTGTCCGAAGTCCAAGCATGGGCACGCAGCCGCATTGAGGCGCGTGATCAGGTGGCCGCATGACTCACCGCACCTCAAGCGTCGCCGGGCCATTTATCGACTCTTACAGCGTTGGCTTTCGACTGTATCGAAAAGGCGAAATCAACTGGAAGCATCGCACGATTGCAGGCGTCAGCTGGAACGGCCAAGAGCAGGAAGCGTTCTTTTTCAACGCAGAAGGCATGGCCCTCCCCCTAAAAGCCGACCCATGGAGACTGCCCGAGTGGATCCGCGAACATGCAGTCCGACGCGAATTTGCAAGCGTGCATGGTGACGGTTATTTCGCAATGAAAGAAGGTCGCCGCAAAGCGTTAAAGGCTGCCGGGTTAAACGACTGGGTGACCTACTGGCTCGTCGATCAATCGGGCGGCTTTGCCAACGATGCCGAGGTCTGGCAACGCCATGTCGATGCAGACCTAGCAACCGAGCGAGCCGAGTGCGAAACAGTCCACACAGAAATGCGCCTACAGAGTGACCGAGCAGATTACATCCAGCAGTGCGTAGCTGAGCGCCTTGAGCATCTGGCGGTAACGCATCGCCGACGGTGCGCAGAGGATCAGAAGATCCTGGCTTGGTTGAAAGGTGAAGTCCCGCCGCCGCTGTTTGCAAAGGATGGTAACGCACCATGACCTTATCCCCGGTCTCGCAGCGCCTTATCCATCTGGCGCGCCGCATCATCCGCTCGCTTTCCACTCGACACCTGCACTAACGAAAACGCCCCCGGCGGCAACCGGAGGCGTTGAGGTAAATCTGTATGCACAGACAATTTATGCCGCATGAAAAAAATGCGCAAGCTCTTCGCCTAGTTGCGCTTTCCAAAAAGCGGCGGTACTCTCCTGCCGTCGCTGCAAATTCAGCGACCGGGCTTGGTAACCCGACGAAATCAAGGCGCAACAGCGCCCCCATTACGATTGCAGGCGCTTTTTTTGTGCCCGCAGTTACGTGTTATGGCGGCTGTGCGTGGGAGGCATTCGTGCCTGCCGGGTTCCTTGATTCCCGGTTTACCAACCTGCGCACAGCTGCCACCCATTCGCTTGGTAACGAACGTGGCAGCTCCTCAAATCAAGGAGCACCACATGCACGCCCTCAATCCGTCCAAAATTCGCGCCGCCGCTCATCGAGCAATGGCTCTTGCCGCTTTACACGCCAATTCCAGCCTCGCCACTCGCATCGCCCGTTACAACGCCCATATGACCAAAGCCCGTGCCTTGGAATCCACCGGGGGCGCGCAATGAAACAGACACTGAGCCACTCGACGCCCGAAGACATTTTCTCCCTGACCGACGTTGAGGCCGGTGTGCCCATCGACGCAATTACCTGCGCCATCAGCCGAGCCGATGCCGTCCTGCTTTTACTTGAGGATCAGTTCGAAGACGAACGCCCCAGCCTGTCGAACCACGTGATCGCCTCCGCGCTTTGGGATGTGCGCGGCACGCTGGGACTGATTCACAAATTAGCCATGCACGCTGACCGTACCTCCGCACCTGTCGCACACGTGGAGGCTGGATCATGACAACCGATCATGACCTTAAAACCGTCGGCAAGACTTTGTTTGGCCGATACGACGCCGAGAACATCCCATTATTCTCTGTCAGCGCGGGGGTTTCGATTGAAGAGGCGCTGGAACACGCCTCATGCCTGATGGGCTGCGTCCGAGAACTGACCCTCGTTGACTCGATGGGCGATGAGGCAGACGTACGGGTATGGTCAGCGCATTATCTGGGCGAGATGGCGAAGGCCATCATCGACGACGTGACGATAGGCCTCAAGCATTCGAGGACTCGCCCATGACGTCTCCCTCGAATAAATCAGCCAAGCGTCCCAGTTTTGCCGAAGTGAAGCACGCCGCCATGGGTGCCGTTGAACAGGTGCTTGCCCAATGGCTTCCGGGCGGCAAACGTGTAGACGGCGGCAAGGAATACACCGCGCCGAATCCAACACGGGCCGACAAGCGTGCAGGCTCTCTCAAAGTGAATCTGGCCAAAGGAACATGGGCCGACTTTGCGACCGGCGATAAAGGCGGTGACCTGATTGATCTGGTGCGCTATCTGGACGGCGGCACTGACGTCGAGGCTTGCAACAAGCTGGCTGACTTCCTGAACGTAGTTGCCGATAGTTCGCAGTCAGCTTCCCCTCCCAGCAAAAGCAAAACTCCGGAATGGGTCGCCCTTCAGCCGATCCCTGACGCGGCCATGAAGAAATGCCCAGCCAAACACCGGCAACACGGCACGCCGTCGAAGGTGTGGGTTTATCGTGCCCCTCAGGGCCAGCCGGTCATGGTGCTTTATCGTTTTGATTTGGAGCCGGACGAAGACGGCAAGGCCCGCAAAGTGTTTGCGCCTCTAACCTGGTGCCAACGAGCCGACGGCCAAACGCAGCAATGGCGCTGGCAGGGCTTGCCCGAGCCGCGCCCTCTTCTTCGCCTTGATGAACTGGTACAGCGTGCAAAGGCTCCGGCCGTACTGTGCGAAGGTGAGAAGGCCGCAGATGCGGCGGCAGAGCTCTTTCCCGAATACGTCGCCACCTGCTGGCCAAACGGCTCGAACTCCTGGCACAAGGCAGACCTTTCCCCGCTTAAGGGACGGCATGTGGTGCTCTGGCCCGACAATGATGCTACCGGCAAAAGCTGCATGGAGGCAGTTGCCAAACAACTCCAGCAGCTCGGCGTTGAGTCGGCTCGCGAGATCGATCTGGCCTTGTTCAAGCGTAAGCCCACGCTGAAAAATGGCGCACCCGGTTTCGCAAAAGGCGGTAGCTGGGAAGACGGCGACGATGCGGCGGATGCTCTGGCCAAAGGATGGTCAGCCGCTCACATGGCAGAGCTGGAACGTAGTGGCGAGCTATTCGTTGCCGGATCCGACTCACCAGTGGCGACCCCGGCAGAACCCAAGGCCAAGCCTGCCCCTAAGCGAGCCGCAAAGCCCAAAAATGACCTGATGCCGGGCGGCTTCCGCCTGACGCCAGAAGGTGTGTTTTATTCCGGTGACGATGGCGAAGCCCGCCCGGTGTGCTCACCTCTGGAGATCCTCGCTCGCACCCGCGACGCGCAGGGGCATAACTGGGGCTTGCTCGTCGAATTTGACGATCCCGACGGCGCGAAAAAACGCTGGAACATCCCGGCCCGCACCATGACCGGTGACTTTGGTAAGGACGTGCTCGGCCCGTTAGTGGACATGGGATTACGGCTGGCCGGTAGTCGCTCTGGCCGCAACGCACGCAACGACCTGCAGAGTTACCTCGGTGGCTTCGACAGCGCCCAACGAGCACGCCTGGTCACTCGCCTCGGCTGGCACGACAGCGCCTTTCTGCTGCCCGAGCAACAGGTCGGCTCTCATACCGAACACCTGCACTTTTACGAGGCCGGAGCCCAACTGCCACCGATCAGTGAATCAGGCACGTTAGATCAATGGCAGGAGCAGATCGGCGCTCTGTGCATCGGGAATCACCGTCTCGCATTTGTGGCCAGCGTTGCGTTCGCAGGTCCACTACTGCACATGCTGGGTCATGAGTCGGGCGGCTTCCACTTGTACGGCGACAGCTCAGGCGGCAAGACCACGCACCTGCAAGTTGCTGCCTCAATCTACGGCGGGCCGCGCCTTGTCCGTTCGTGGCGTTCAACAGACAACGCGTTGGAATCAATCGCCGCAGCGCACTCTGACGGGCTATTGGTGCTGGATGAGATCGGCATGTGCGATCCGCGCATTATTGGCGAAACGGTTTACATGCTGGGCAATGGCACAGGCAAGGCCCGCGCCAATGACCGGGGGCAATCAGGCCGTCAGGTTCAGGAGTGGCGCTTGCTGTTCCTGTCGACCGGAGAGAAGACCCTGGCGCAGCACATGGCGGAAGCCAACAAGGAGCTCAAAGCAGGCATGGAGGTGCGCATGCTCGCCATTCCAGCGGACGCAAGCAAAGGCATGGGCATGTTCGATCAGCTCAATGGATTTGATGATGCTGCCGCCCTCTCAGACGCGCTCAAAGCGCGCGTGGCGAAGTTCTACGGCACACCCTTGACCGCCTTCCTGTCAGCGCTGTGTGAGCCCGGTAAACGACACGGCTGGTCATCCATCTTGCGCCATACCTTGGAGGCGTTTGTTGCCAAAGCATTGCCAGCATCTGCTAGCGGGCAAGCACACCGTGCCGCTGCCCGATTCGGATTGGCCGCCGCCGCTGGCGAGCTGGCCACCGCCATGGGGATTACAGGTTGGCCCGATGGCACGGCCACCACTGCTGCGCGGGTTTGCCTGAGCGCCTGGCTCAATGAGCGCGGCGGCGCCGGTAACTTTGAATCGGACGCCATTCTGGCGCGGTTACGCCAGGTCATCGAACGCTTCGGTGAAAGCCGCTTTACACGCTGGGAATCGGCAGCCGCGAAGATCGATGAGCATGGTCCGCGCACCATCGACCGGCTGGGCTTTCGCAAGTCTTTGGAGCACGGCCTCGGGGACGAATTGCACACCACCAATACCTACTACGTGCTGCCCGAGGCATGGCGTTCAGAAGTGTTCAAGGGCATGAACATCAATGCCGTGAACAAAGAGCTGATACGTCGCGGAGTCCTTGAGCCGGGACCAGATGGCAAAGCCTCTTGCACAGTGCGCCTGCCAGGCTTGGGCGCTCAGCGTTGTTACGTGGTGAAAACCGTACCGGGAACGGACGAAAGCGAGGCCAAGGCCGCCTGACAGCAGCCTATCGAATGAGGTTGAACCGGCCCGCTCAGGCCTCGCCAGCCAATCCAAAACTTCCCTCTAGATAACACAGGACATACACATGAATAGCATCGAGCAATTGAAAGACAACCGCGCCACATTGGTCACGGAAATGGAGGCCATCCGAGCAGAACTGCCGCCCTTGGAGGCAGCACTTGAAAGTGACGAGGTAATCAACAACCGTCGCGAATCCCATTTCAGAGATGAAATCAGCAGCCGCAAACTGAAAATCGATGCGATAAATCAGCGAATTTTCGTATTGGATCAAAAGCTGCACCGCTTGGAGAAACTAGCCAACCGGGAAACATTGATGGCGCAATACATTACTGACATGGCTGGCTGGGCTGAGGATGAGGTCGAGCTCAAAACCAAGCGGCAAAGCCTCAGCACACGCCTGGAAGAGGTCCGCCAGCAGGCGCAGGAAGAAATAAACAGCGCGCGGCAAGCTGAAACCCTGGCTGCTACCGCGTATGCACAAGCTGTGGCGTGGGGCGATGCCGAAGGCGAAAAAACGGCGAATAGCGATGCTCAGAAAGCTGCGAAAAACCTCGCTGCCGCCACCGAGCAGTACCGCCGCCATCAGCTGATTGTCAATGCCCTGGAGCAGGAGCTGAAGACCGTTGACCAGCACATTACTGAGGCTCAGGAAAAACATAAAAAGCTAGAACAGCAGGCCCTACACCTTGCGCTGTACACCTATGAAGAAAAGTGGAATGAAGCGGCTCAAGCGCTGCTTGACGTCGGAGGCAAGCTCTATGCTGTCCAAAACCTGATCGGTCGTGATGCAGTGGCGCTGCTCAAGCTGGACATACCTGAGCAGGGTGAAAACTACGGCAGTTGGAAATGGCGGGACTTAGCAGATCGGTCGAGCGGTCATCGCACGCAAGACTTGCTTTCGATTTAACTGCTCGCCCCTGAAACAGCCTGCGTTCGCGGGCTGTTTATCACTTCGATGATAGAACCCAGTTACTCATCAATCCGAAACCTCTCATCCAAATCCGAAGCGATAAAGGAAAGGAGAGCTAACCTGACCGCCCTGCTCAGCAGCATGGTTACCAAAAAGAAAAATCACAGTCGAACAGAAGCCTACCGCGACTGCTATACAAGCAGAACTGGGCAAGCCACGACCGTTAGCGCAAATAGACGCAGGCGGCCTTGCTCTAAATTTTTGACAGGCTGCTTCCGGCCGATTCTGTTGAAAAAGTCGCTCTGCCCAAACGGCCTGATCATTGACTGGTGAAAATGCCTTTTTTGCACGCTGCTACGTGAAATCCGAGTACGGAAGCCTCTGCCAAAAGTAAAGATTTCAATCTCGGACACATACTTTCCCGATGCGCAAACCATTGCGGAGTTTTTCAACAGAATCGGCCATAAGCAGACCTTCAACCGGCCGAGTTTCGTCACGATGAGAACATCACCTGCTTGCTTACGATCAAGCAGATCCAAACCCTGGGCGTGCAATGTCGGCAACGCTGCCAGTAACAGCTTCTTCGACTACCCTACTCACCTGAAAGGTAAACCCAGATATCCACCTGGGTACGGTACCTTCAGCACAAAAACGAGCACGGATCCATACAAGTTAATTCATTTAATAGGACAGGTTACATAATGGACGACGAACGATTTGTATTTGAAGCGCTAACCCGATTCAACTACTTCCCGAATCAAAAGCAGGGCGTTGGCGAGATTCCACCGATCTTCAATTCCAGACGATTCACACCCGAAGTGGTTCTTCGAATAATCCAGGAGCCAGACGCATGCGATGAACGTGCAAAGGACCCAGAGAGCAATAAGACAGGAAGGCCTTCAAAGGGCTTTGATTTTGTTGAATATGCGTCCACTAGGTACAACAACGTGCCCAGACTTCTAGGAATTCCCCATCCGCAGGCGTACGGGCGGCTTGCAAAATGTATCTCTGAAAACTGGGAGCACATACGGGGAATCTGCGATAACGAAAGCAGCAAAATCAAACCATACTTTCATGTTGACAAACGATTGGTGGTGATGAACTACGACAGCTTTCGAGAGAAAGTTCTGGAGAAAAGCCAGACATCATTCGGCAAGCGTTACTTGGTGAATACGGACGTTGCAAGCTGCTTTAACTCTGTTTATACGCATGCTATTGAATGGGCGGGAATGGGCGAGGAAGAAGCCAAAAGACAGCTTGGGGTTAAGGGCAACGGCAACAAGCATTGGTCTAAAGATTTGGATAAGTGGCAAAGGAATACACGACGCCTTGAAACTCAGGGCATTACAATCGGACCGGCGACATCGACAGTCATCGTCGAACTCATACTAGGTGTAGTAGACGAGAGACTACGTGAAGAAGAATATGAATTTGTCCGATATGTTGATGACTATGTGTGCTATTGCAAAGATTCATCGGAGGCCGAACGCTTTTTGCAAAAGCTTGCCAGCGAGTTGAAAAAGTTCAAATTCTCATTAAACTTATCGAAAACCAAAGTCGAACCATTGCCCGCTGCAATACAAACCGACTGGGTGGCAAAACTTCATGCCGCACTCCCTCAAAAAGTTGACGAAGGCAAGAAGTACGACACGGATGATACGATACACTTTTTAGAGTATGCGATTTCATTAAACAATCAAACACCGGATGGCAGTGTATTAAAATACGCCATGCAGCAACTAATCCACTTGCTTGATGATGATTGGATCAGAGTCATCACTGACTATGTGACAAACTTGAGCTGGCATTACCCACTATTACTGCCCTATTTGGGAATAATCTTCGAAAACCATGAGGTTCAACACTCTGATTACGAGGAAAGACTAAACCAGATCATAATCGAGAACTCCAAAAATGGGCGCTCGGATGGAATGTGCTGGCCTCTACACTTCATCAGCAAACATGGGCTGACCCTTAATAAGTTAGCTGAAGCGGCGGTTATCAATTCTCAAGACTGCCTGTCAATGTGTATATTGATGCAAATAACAGGCTGGACAGAGAACCTACAACTAGCATTCAAAACCCTAAGCGAACTTGATGTTTATCAAAAAGATCGGCAGTGGGTGTTTCTCTATCAAGCTTTTATTAAGGGGTACATACCTAACCCCTACAAATCGCCCGTTTTCGAAATCATGAGAGAAATGGACGTTGACTTCATGCCACCAGAAGGAAATGAAAGCCTAGCTGAATCCTATTGCACCCATCTGGAATTTGCAGATGCGTTTGAGCCGGAGCATGGGCCATATACATTCGAAGAATTCCTACAACGGAGTCATGCTTGAAATTACTGAATTTTTTAAACCCATATCAGATTGTAATTGGCCGCTACAGGTCATGGCTGATCGTCTTCTTTTGGCCGTTAGCGGCCTTGTAGGACTTCCGCTTATGGCCGGTTTCTGCCTCTCGCCACGAGCAGAATCGGCCATAAGCAGTCAGTCGGAAATGGCCACGAAACCATGGGTGATTCACCCCTCGATTTTACCCAATATATCTTCCGCCTTTTCTACGTTCAAAACTCGCACCATGGACATCCCAAAACCTAATGGAAAAATTGGATTAGATGGGTCTATAGAGATAAAGTGTTCGAGCAAAGCCATGGCGGACTGTATATATCGGTATACGTGCTCCGCAAATAGCTCCTCCAATATTGCATCCGTATTACTTGACTTGCTGTGTATGATTTCGTTTCTTAAGCGCTCAAGGCTCTTGAAGTCAGACCAGAAATTTTCTGATTGAGGTGGCGAACACTTCAGTATTGGTGGCAATATGGACGCCACCTTCTCCGAAGTTGATATCCATCGCTCTATCTGTTCTTTGCTATAATGCTCGGTAGATCTGCTCGTGGTTTTTTTGTATGTGTATGTATCAGGAATTACCGCATTGCAAAACGACTCCACTGCCTTGTATGCAAATATCGTCGCCACTTGAATACTCTCAAGATAATCATAGGCAAGGCCTACATTGCGGTCATATATAGACTCGGTGAATTCCGATAGCCGCTCGAGATCCACTTTGATTTTTTGGGCTTGCTGCAAAGCCTTGGTTGCGACGCTTATGGCTAAAGTAATCTCATTGGGGAGCGCCAATGTAATTGTATTTGAACCAATTTTTGGCTTGATTATTTTTTGAAAAAAAGCTGTTTTTTTCGTGGATGTCTCGTGAATGCCAATTGGTTTATTTGCACGTCTGTCAGGTGCTGGCACAATTTCAGAAGGATCGTCTGCATTGTTCATGTGATGAACGCAAATCAACTGAGTATGAAGCTTTAACAATTTTTACTCCAATATCTAGATAATTTCACGGAATATGAGCCCTCGACGATATTCGAACAGCTGCTACGAATCTAAAACAGCAGCGTATACTTATAGGAATTCAATTTTTCGGATCTCACACTCGGCTAGCACTTTTTCCAGCCATGTCTCATACCAGTACCATGTATTCATGACGGTAACACCAAAACCTTTGCCTTGTTTTTTTGCTTCGTTGGTTTGCCACATCTGGGTGTGATGCATCATATTGAATTTTGGGTAGCCAGCGTTCTTTACTTTTTCGACAATTTTTGACGGTAGATATTTAGGGCGCTCGGTCTCTTTGATTTGAATATACTTGGTATTCATTCCTTGAGCCATTTCAGATCCTGGCTTGATAAATTCAATTACCTGATCCGCCTGGCCTTTATGATTTGCGGTTTTAGGAACAAAGAAAACACGGTAAGAAAATTTCGGATCGTTGAATTCTTCATCGGTTAGAGCTAAGTCAAACGAAGTTATATAGGCTCGAATATTTTCAGGGAGGCCGTCTGCCTGGGATAATCTATCAACTTGATCCTTGTTCAAAGAGGAGAACTGAAGGCTAAAAGATAAATGTTTATCTATGCCAAGGCTGGCGCCAAATAAAGATTTTATGAGTTCGTTATAATTTAGGCAGCAGGCCTGAAATCTAGCGCTTAAGAACTGATCGATCTTCGTTGTCATTTGGTGTTCGATTTCATGCCTCAAACCGATCAGAAATCGAAGATTGTTAGCGGCGCTCAAGGCTACCGGCGATTCAGGTTGATTCAAACACTTCTCTAGCTCCCAATGCTTTACAGCACCTTTAGCAGTTTTGTGAAATCGCTTTCGCGTACCTTCCATCTTGAAATATCGATATTCAACTCCATTTTTTCGATAAAATGCGTGAAGGAGATAAGTCCAAGATATCATCATCAAAACAATGAATATTTCAGACTTGAAGGTGAGCGCAGGGTTATTGAATATCTGCACAGAGGCGAGGGCCGCCTCCCTGGATTTCTTGATAAGCTCGTCAGCTACAGAGCCAACCGATCGCACTCTCTTCTCTGCCGCCATTCTGATCATCCTTGGAGTGAACAATATTTATGCGCGCTTACTAAAGAATGGCCATCTTGCCGGCTCGGAATGGTCCTACTCTTCCTTTAAACAATAGCGACAGATGGTTGGAAATCCAGTCTGGGCAAACAATTACCTCCATTTTGCTCTCATCCCCCTCTGACACTATGCCCAACGTGGTTGTATAAGCGGAATCCTTGCCTCTGAATAGCTTTCAAACGTTGCTGTCGTGGTAGCTACAAAACTTCTCCGCGGGAGCGTTCGCTTTTGGCCGATTCTGTTGAAAAAGTCGGTTTTCCCAAACTGCGAGCAGACTGATCGGTGAAAGCATCTTTTTTATCCGCTGCCACGTGAAATCTGAGTCTGAATACCTCTGCGCCGATTCTAGATTTCAAGCTCAGGCGCGTACTTTTCTGCTGTGAAAACCACACCCGACTTTTTCAACAGAATCGGCCGATTGCGGTCGTTCAGCGCATAAATTCGAAGCAGAAATGAGAGGACTCCCTTTAACCGAGGCGCAGGTGTAACTACTGACGTCAAGTTTCGACCTGAAAAGAGCGAATCCCCGCCGAATCGGCAAAACGGCCCACCGCCGTCAGGCTGGCCCAGGTGCGCAACGCTTCTAGGCGAGAGCGCACCGGCAGCCAGTGACTGCCTGCGCCGCCCAACAGGATGGCCAACGTCCACTTGTCGTCCTGACGACTCACCAGCACATCACGCACCGCGCCGCCTTCAAGCATGGCGCGAAGCGCATCTTCGTGAATCCCTTGAGGCATGATTAACCCAGCTTCCTGATCCGGTTGGTAAAGTCAGTGACCTGCGCGGGCGACAGGCAGTTCAACTGACCGAAACGCTCCAGGTGCAGGATCATGGCGTCGTGACTGCCTGGCTCACCGGCGACGATGCGACGGCAGGTCTTCTCCAGAATCAACCGGGCCAGTTCCGGGTTGTCGATGGTCGAGGCGTCGAACGCCAACGCGACAGCCGTGGCCAGGTCACCCAAATCGGGGTCGGTACGTTGCAGTGCGCGCAAGGCATTGAGTTGCCGGGCGGTGATGGGTAGCGACACAGTGTCCTCCTTGAAACGGGTCACGCTCTGACCACGAGCAGCGAAAATGGTAGTCCAGAATCGGGGGGTCTGGTGTCCAGCGGGCACAAAAAAGCCCACCGGGGTGGGCTTTGCTGTAGGGGGTGATTTAACGAATGTCCCGTTATTAGAACTGGCTAATCCAACTAGCCGAGCATCACCCCTTATCGGGCTGCGGCGCAAATGACAAAGTCCCAGGTGGCTGTTCATTTAAAACAGCCCAAAACATGCCTAACTTCGTGACTGCCGCGACAAACGAGCTGAGAACCACAGGCTTCACCAGGTAGGAATTCACACCCAGCTTGTACGCATCGTCTAAGTCAGTGTCCTTGTCGGAGCTAGTGAGCATCGCCACCGGCACAGTCTGAAGCTGTATATCAGCCTTGATGGCTTTTAGCACGTCAAGACCGTTCACCTTTGGCAGACGGAGGTCCAGCAGGATGAAGGCAGGATTTCCTTGATCGCGATCGGCAAAAGCATTTCTGCGGAACAGATAATCCAAGGCTTCAGCGCCGTCACTGGCAATGACAACCTCGTTCGCCAGATTGGAGCGCTGTAAAGCAATCAGCGTGAGCTCCCGGTCATTGGGATTGTCTTCGACAAGAAGAATGGGTTTAAGCATCGCGGCGTCACTGGCAGAGGAATCGCACTACTCTAGCAGAGCGCGCGATAGGTGGGCCGAATAGCCACCGACTTGTGTCCGTCATACAGAAATACTTTATGAAAGGCGGCTGGTGGGTGGGCTTTTGGAATCCGGCCCAACACTTTGTCGAAATTGGTCAAAAGACACGAAAGTTTGCACCGCAGATGACGATAACTTAATTACAGGCACGTTTTAAGAACGCCAACGTGCGAGAGAGGAGCGTCTAAAGGTCAAGGAAGCTTTATGCATTGGGTACTAGCTCTCACACTCATAAACACCAGCGCCTCAGCCCTAGTGGGCAATTACGAAAGCGAGGAAGCTTGCAAGAATGCTCTCAGAGCACTCTGGTCTGTCTCTCCGAGGGAGCCGATCAGCGTGGCCTGTATACACAGAGATAACCCCATGATCAGAATATTTGAGGAGGCAAAAGCCGATCGTGCTGGTCCTAGAGATGGCTGAATGCAGGTAGCTCCGAGGGCCCGCTGTGCAGAATTTATGGAGAGTAATTCCGGGACAGGTTAGCCCCTTTAGGATCAATGATATGCGGATACTGAATAACACCAATAAAATCTGCGGTGGTAGCCCCACCATCGAATGAGTGAGCAGATATGAGCTGCAGCGACGCGTTAGTGAAGTGGAGCAAGCTTTGGTCAGTGGACGCCGAGGCAGTTACTTGCCGAATATGTGGTGTTCGGCAAATGGAGATTGATAAAGCCAAACCGTTCAAGCACGGTGATCAATGCACAGCGCCAGCTGTGAGCTGGTCTCCCTGGGAGGCGCTTGACCGCGTGATTTCTCGCTGAGCCACCTATTGGAAACGGCAAACAGGTCCTAGCTCGCGACCTCCGCCGTATTAGCCGGGAAGCGCCACCCTAGTAGCCGGCCTTAGGCAGACGTGGTGAGACACTGTCAATGGCTGAAAATCAAGCCTGATACCAAGCTACGTCAGAGATCCCAAGCCTCTCGGCATATGGTTTGCTGACCTTTGGGACTCTATCTCTACGATATTTTGGAATCTGGCCAAGGCCGGCATCAACTGCAGCCCAATGCCAGGCCTCCGAGTTATTCATCAGGTCCGCCCTTACATAAAACGTCTTGTAAGCACCGAGATACAGGTAATCGACCTTGTAATGTTGTGAGCTTGGCATGATTGCATCCTCCTTGAGTGATACCACTGATCGACTGTTGAGAAATTCCCGTTCTTCCATGCTTCATAACTGAAGCGTCGCCCCAGGCTCGAGCAATGTGGGGCGCAGCATTAAGACTGCCCGCTTGAAACTTTCTATGCGATAGCGCGCGTCATCGCTGCGATTAAATTCAAAAGCGTCCGCCGATCGTCGCGCCTCAGCGAGCGTAAGCTCTCAATCACGGCATGTTCGCTTTCAGACAGCTGCGCCCCATAAGTGTGCACTCTCTCGCCAGAGAGGATGAATAAAACATCAATCCCTAGATCCGATAGCCGCTCCAGATAATCGGCACGTGGTGAGCGAGTGCCTAGCTCGTAGTGCCCTTGAGCATTCGCCTTGATGCCGCACAACTGGGCGAGCTGCGCTTGCGTCAACCCTTTGGCTTTACGTTCAGCTCTGAGACGATTTCCAATCATCGAAGATCCTCCAATAAAAGGATCGTAATGCGTGACCACTGGGTGAACTCCACACGATCCATGTAACTAAATCATCCCGAGAAATCTCAGTGTTTTTTCGGACACATAGGCCTTGCTAGCAGTTCACTGAAAGCGCCGAAGTGACATTGATAAACCCGGTGGTACAGCACGTAACAAGGGGTCTCTGCGGCCAAGCAGGCGGGGTGCGGGACAAAGACGCTACGTAATAAGAAAACTTGTAACCTACTGATTCATAGGTTGAGAGCAGCTTCCTTGTAATCAGTTACTCTCGAGGGCCAGACCTAGCTGCCGAGTTTTCTCGGCATTCCAAAGGGATCAGCTAAAGGACTCTTCGCACTCGCCACAAACAGCGGCATTTCAGCTGCTTGCGATCTGTTCTCCTTCCAAGGCATGCATGGGGATGCAACACCTTTCTCGACCCGTAACACGCGAGCCAAGAGAAGATACACCCGTGTGTAACAGGATTAATAATCAATAAAATCATGCATTTAAAAAATTCGTAACACCAATAACACCTGTAACACGCTTTTCGAGCCCCACACCCCATTGGCGATGGCAGCCGCCAGCGAAAAGAGTACCGTCTCGGCGGCGTCCTAGGGACCCTGCAAGATGCCTATCGGCACGGGGTAGGAAACCCGCGTGATCGTGTTAGCGGCTGGATTTTTTAAGTTGGTTGACAGGTTGACGAGGTTGACACCCACCACCATGGCTGACGCCATGCTGGTGTCCACTATCAGCAACAGATACAGCCACCTTTACCAAACCTGTAAAGATAGCCCTTTTTATTCGAGATCCTTTCAATTTCAACGATTGAAATTTCAGTAACTTCCTACGCCTCCCACTAACTCGATCCCGCGGGTTTCCGACCCCGTGTACGAGGCAAACTCTCAGGGTCCCCGGCGGTTTTCTAGGCTAGGATCCATTCTGAACGCTGAGGCAAGCATTAATCGCTGCCAGACACGGAGTAATGGGATGCACCTCTTGATGATCGACACATGTGTATGGCTTGAGGTGTCCTCGAAGAAAAGCGAGATACCAATCCTAGATCTAATCGAGTATTTGGTAGACCGAGAAGTCATCAAGTTGCTGGTTCCAGATCTCGTAAGGGAAGAGTACGACCGGAACAAAGATCGTGTAGCTAACCAGACACGCCAAAGACTCACCCAAGAATGCAAACTGGTTAGGGAAATCGTTGAAGCCTTCGGTGGTGCGGACAAGCTCCGGGCAATGAATACGATTGACGATGTGAAACATAGGCTGCCGATTCTATCGGAGGCGAACTACATGACTATTCACCGTGTAGAAAACCTTTTCGCCAAGGCCATCACCGCTCCAGTTTCCGACTCAGCAAAGCTCAAAGCTGCAAACCGAGCGATTGGTAAACTAGCTCCGTTTCATAAAAGCAAGAACAGCATGGCTGATGCGGCCATCATCGAGGTCTTCGACGAGTTCCGACGCGCTAACCTCCACGACTTTGAGTCCTTCCGGTTCATAACCACCAATTACACGGATTTCTCTGATGGCGACCGTCGCAAGCCTCACCCTGACTTCTCCGACATGTTTGCCGAGTCTTCGTCTCAATTCTTCATCACTCCCAATGCCGCACTAGCCGATCTGCTCACGCCCGAGGATTTAGATTTTGAGGTGCAGAACGGCTGGGAGGAGGAAACCCGGGGGCTGTTCGAGATAGTCGAAATGCTGAACGAGCTCACTGACAAAATTTGGTATAGCCGACACTGCCTGAGAGAAGAGGCTATTGAGACAGGTCGTATCAAGCTCATACCTGAAGGTACAGAGAGGGCCAACGGTTCGGAAATACACGAACACATTTGGGCCGGTGCGTTGAAAGCGGCGGAAGAAGTCGAGGGTAGATATCCGGACTTGGGACCGTGGGATGACTTTGAGTGGGGAATGCTCAACGGGAAACTGTCTGCACTCCGCTGGGTTCTCGGTGAGGAGTGGGATAACCTCGACACCTGAGGCATTGAAGTGGCAGATCGGCGAGGTTCAGCAAAACTATTCGTGTATCCCTCCTTGTATCCCTAACTTTATAATCCGCTTGCAAGCCACGGTTTATATGGAGGACTTAAGTCTACCTCGGGGCACCACGACACACTTCAAGCTGCTGCTCAATGCAGCTTGAATACAAAGAAACCGGCCACTGCGCCGGTTTTTTTGTGGGCGCAATTTGCGGTTCCCTTACCTGCCCTGTCTCATCTTCCGCGACAACCGCAACACAAATCCGGGCCCGAACAACGCAGCGCCACTCCAACCGACTGCCCTACTTTGCACTGAGCCAAGGCACTTATTGCCATACTCGTGGACAAAGCAAGGCAACCATCGCAGCGAAGCATCAACTTACTGAGCATCACATGCTCGGCAACTCTTGCTTTGTCGCCGTTAGCACGGACAGTTGAATCACATGGACCATCATCTTGAACCTATTCCCGCTTTCTATTAACACGTTGATCGGCACAAGCCTCCTGGCATTGCTCAGCGGCTGCGGATCCATAGCGAATGTCAGATCCTTTTCAACGCCCTACAGCCTGCCAGCGAGTGATCAGACAGCACGCTTGCGAGTCTTCAGCGACGGCATGGTCAGGGCCATACCCAAATCCGCTTGTATCGATTTCCGCCTGCCCGGCGCCGGGGTGCTAGTGGCGCCGCGCAAAGGCTACGCTGACCGCAATAACGAAAGCGTGGACATGCCAGTCATCGACGCGCAGCCACCTGGCACAGTCAAGAGCGAATTCAAGATACCCGCAGGCGAACCCGTGGCTTTTGTCTACAACCGCGATGGTTGCTACAACAGGTTCACCTTCGTACCCAAGCCGGGGGCAGACTACGAACTTAACGCGTCGGGGAGTTCCGATTGTACGGTGTCGGCCAGGCAACTTTCGCACGGGTCGGAGCCGAGCAAACCTGTGCCTTTGGGCGAAAGCGAAATGTGTCGATTCGCCGACAATTACTAGTCGGCGTTCCGGACAGGTCAAGGTATGTGGGAACTCAGCGCCATAATATCCGGGCAGTTTGAGCGGACCGGCTTTTTCAACATAATCGGTCGAATACAGTCATTCGCGCATGTCCGCCATCGACCACCAGCTGACATAGAGCACTAACGAAAGCTCAGATCACTATCCGTTGTATTGGCACGTTCCTGCACAACAGGAAAGCGGGCCTACTGCAAATTCGCAAAGGAGACCCGGCTCCACTGTCGCACCAGGCTCAGTCACGCCATACTAAATACTGGACTGATATTTATGACTCATCTGACTAAAATGGCCCTCCCCTCCAGCAGATGTTTGCGGAACCGGTCTACATAATCCTCGGCGACAGCAGCCTGAACGCTGGCGCGATTAGCCAGTGCATGACGCCACTCGGCAATACGACCAAGTCCATCAAACAATGAATGACTTGGTTCGAACCCCAGTATGTCGAAGTAGCGAAAAACCGGGGCGACAGCAATATCCACCATACTGAACGTTTCGCCAGCGAAGTACGGTCCCTCCATCTTTTCACCGCCCAGTCGCTCTAGCTTTCCCCTCAGCGTTGAAGACTTACCAAGCGCTGTCTGCTGATCCGTTGCGTTCAAATATCCCCACGCATCAGCGAGCATACCCGTCGCGAACTCAATCCAGGCACGGTGTTGAGCGCAGGAAATTGCATCTTTCGGGTGCAAAGCGGGCTCCGGATACACCTGTTCAATGTACTCGCAGATAGCCACGCTTTCGAAGAGTACGGTCGCTTCCTCATCGCCCTTTTGCACCATTAGAAGCGGGACTTTGCCCGTTGGCGACATGACCTGAAACCAGTCGGGCCCGTCCTTCAAATCCACATCGACCCGTTGAAATGGAACCTCTTTTTCGAGGAGTAAAATGGCCACTCGCTGAACAAACGGACAAAGCCCGTGGCTAACAAGCGTGAGCCTTGATTGCGACATTTGAATACCCACTGTGGTTTCAACAACTCCGCCTCCAGACAGGAAGCGGGATGTACTGACTCGCAGGCGCGACTACCTCGTTAAAGCGAGCGACCACCATCAACAATGATTTCCGTTCCCACCGTCCAACGAGACTCGTCCGACGCAAGGTACAACACTGCCTTAGCGACTTCTTCAGGCGTGCCAAAACGGCCAAATGGGATGGTCGCCGCAATCTCTTTATTGACCTGTTCGCGGTAGGCGTCGGGTATACCCGCCTTGTCGTACAGCGGCGTGTCGACCGGACCAGGGCTGACCGCATTTACTCGAACACCACGCGGTAGAAGCTCGCTGGAGAGCGTTTTCGACATGTTCAGAAAGGCAGCCTTTGTCGCGGCATAAATGGATGAACGCGCGGAGCCCAGGTGGGCACTTACCGAGGTGTTAAGCACCACCGATGCAGGATTAGAGAAGACCGGCAATAGTGCTTGCAGAAGGAAGTAAGGGCCTTTGACATTGATGTCGAAGGAGCGATCAAACATCTCCTCGTTCCAGTCTTCGATTGGCTTCCATACGGATACGCCAGCATTGAGGAAGGCAACATCGAGATGCCCGTAATGAGACTGAACAGCCTGCGCCAGCTCCTTCTGGGCTGCGACACTGGCTGAATCGGCTCGCAGCACAAGGACTTCGCTACCTAAAATAGCTTGAGCATTTGCCATGGACTCAGGATTAACGCCTGTGACGATCACGCGTGCGCCTTCGGCGAGAAATTGCTTGGCGGTTTCCAGACCGATGCCGCTCGTACCGCCAGTGATGAGGGTACGCTTGCCTTGCAAACGGGACATGTAAATTTCCTCTCTTTGGGCGGCCAGCCGGACGACTGACCATCTGAGAGCAACTATGTATTCATGTCAGCGCGCTGATAAGATGGGCAAATAGAATAGATCTCATGCTGAATCCGCATGAATGAGGCGCGATGGACCGGTTGTTACTGATGAGCTGTTTTGTACGCGCTGTCGAGACAGGTAGTTTTTCTGCTGCGGGGCGTGATTTAGGACTAGGGCAACCAAACGTCAGTCGTTACGTTGCTGCCCTTGAAAACCATTTGCAAACCAGGCTCCTGCACCGATCCACGCGAAAGCTGATGCTCACGCCCGAGGGTGAACGGTACTACGCAGATGCGCGGCGTATTCTGGACTCAGTGGAACAGTCAGAGTCCTCACTGAGAGGGAACGTAACGCCGTCCGGGTTACTGCGCGTCGCGTGCCCGACTGCATTGGCCCACACCTTCATCGTACCGCACGTCGCGAGCTTTCTGGGCCGCTATCCCGAACTGTCGCTCGATCTTCAAATCAATGATCGCTACGTCAATTTAGTCGACGAGGGCGCAGAACTCGCGATTCGTATTGGGCATCTGGAGGACAGTGCAATGCGAGCCCGACCACTGGCGTGGTTCGAGCGTGTCTGCGTTGCCAGCCGTGCATACCTGGAAAAACGTGGCGCTCCCTCTTCGCCTGATGACCTGAAGGAACACGACTGCCTCATTTATACCCTCCTATCCACTGGACCCAACTGGCGGTTTAAGGATACTGATGTCCCGATCTCCGGACGACTGCGTGTCAACTCGCCTGAGGCGATACGTGAGTACGTCAATGCAGGATTGGGAATCGCGCAGGGGCCTCAATGGCTTTATGAGGACGGGCTGAAAAGTGGCAATCTGCAATTGCTGCTTGGCGAATATGTGGCGCCACCCGTCCCGATCCAAATCGTATATTTGGCGAATCGGCTGCTGCCCCAGCGAGCCATCGTCTTCATGGATTTTATGGCGGATATTTTTGCTGCATTCCATGAGCGCCCTAAATAGCCTCCTTGCCAATGGCCAGGGTGCGAACGGAAAACCACAGCATGTCGGCCCCTTGGAAAAAAATCGCTATTCACGCCATTCTTGCTCGTCAACGTGGCTCAACTTAAGTAGTCATCCCGGATGCGGGGCCTGACTCTCAAAGGTTTCCTGATTTACTGCCTGAGCCGTTTTGATACATCTCTAAATCAAGGTGCAACGCTCACCTGATGCGGTTACGAAAACGGGCCTGGTTTATTCATTTGGATCATCGTCAAGAAGTGCTCGAAGCTGCGAGCGCGGAGTACGGGATAGTTCCAGGAGATTGGTGGGACTTTCAGGAGATGAAATCAGCGAAATCGGAGCGCAGATTCGTTGAGGCCTCAGTCTCGCTTTGATTGGAAGAATGCAAATTAGCTTTTCCCGACTGTAAAACCTTGTCCTTGCTCACCTGCATATTCATCTGATCCGTATTTTTCTCTCGCATCTGAATCTGTATTGCAAACACCCTCCCCCCGATAATAAAGCCACCCCGACAGCCGTAAGTCTTCAACTGATCGGGTCGTTCCCAGTGTGATTCTGGACGTGGTACATCACCCATCCTCGGGAGGCTTTATGGGCAAGCTTACGATTTACATGGCGATCTTTTTAGTGGCAGCAATCGGCGTCGGTTTGCTGGGTACTATTCCTCCGGGTTGAGGCAGCCTTGGGGTCAGCTGAAAAGCCTGGACACACAGTAGCCGTTTGATCTGCCTGACTCCTTTGAGGTCCCATCTACACTTTCCTTTTTATGGAGGAAAGACCATGTCAGTGCCTGATGACCCAACCCCTGCCTTGCTTGCCAGCCTCGACCAAAATATCAACGCGCTGCGTGCGGCCATGGAAGAGGTTCGAATCTGGCTCGATGAGCGCGGTGCAGTAGACGCCGCCGATAGCATCGCCAGCCATTTACAGATCATCGAAGACAACACCGATGGCATTACCGCCGGGATGGCTGATCTGGTGGCACGCTGGAAGCCGGAGAGTGAGGTTGATCCTGAGGATTGATTGAGAGCGATGCGACCCGTGCGTTTGCATGAGACTCGCTTTAGCCGAAAGGAAACTGCTGTGTTGCCATTGAGGCCGCTCTCCCGGCTAAAGCCAGTCCTACAAGTTCTGCTCAACCTGTAGGAGCGAATTCATTCGCGAAAGCGGTTTTCCAACCTACGGATGTGCAATAGGGTCACCGGACCTGTGGCTTTACTGCGCAGCTAAGAGCTCAACGCCTCACCCCGAAACCTGATTCGCAAACTGCCCCACTGCGCTCACCACCTGCTTGGCCCCGTCCTGAATTTCGACGATGACTTTGCCGGCCTGACCTGACAGTTCCAGGCCTTGTTCGGCCTGTTTTTTACCGTGCTCGATAACGCCCACGGCTTGCTCTGCAAGCTTCTGGTTTTTCTGCACAACATCGATGATTTCGGCGGTGGCGGCGCTGGTGCGGGAGGCGAGTTGGCGGACTTCGTCAGCAACGACGGCGAAGCCTCGGCCTTGCTCACCGGCGCGGGCGGCTTCGATGGCGGCGTTGAGGGCCAGCAGATTGGTTTGATCGGCAATGCTGCTGATGGCGGTGATGATCGAGCCGATGATTTGCGATTGCTTGTCGAGTGCGCCGATACCTTCTACCGCCAACTCCATTTGCGACGCCAGGGCGCGCATGACGTCGACGGTTTCCTGGACCACGACGCTGCCTTTGCGCGCAGTTTCGTCGGTGTGTTTCGAAATCGTGAAGGCAATTTTTGCTGCTTCGGAAACAGCTTCTTCGCGCTCAACTTGCTCGGTAATGACCGTCGCGAACTTCACGACTTTATAGAGACGATTGTGCGCGTCCGAAATCGGGTTGTAGGACGCTTCCAGCCAGACGGAATGACCACGGCTGTCGATACGTTTGAAGCGATTGACGACGAACTCGCCACGGCGCAGCTTTTCCCAGAACGCCTGGTACTCGGAGGAGTTCGCCTCGTGCGGTTCACAGAACATGCTGTGGTGCTTGCCAGCAACCTGCGCCAGCGTGTAACCCATGGAGTCGAGAAAGCGTTTGTTGGCAGCCAGCACGTGGCCACTCAGATCAAATTCGATAACGGCAGTGGAGCGTTGCAGCGCTTCGATCAGGTTTTCGTGCTCGCGGGACGCCTCGATGGTACGAGTCAGATCACTCGCGTAGAGAGAGAACTGTTTGAGCTTGCCGCCGTTGTTAGTCACGGGCTGAATAATCACCCGCAACCACGCTTCTTTCTGATCGCCACGAAAAATCTGCAGCGCGCCTGCCCAGTGTTTTCCTTGCTGGATGGCTTTGCTCATGCGCGCAAAGTGGTCAGTACTCTGAGCATATTTGGGTACGAGCTCGACCAGCGAGCGGCCGACCAACTCTTTGCTGGTATAGCCCATTTCCTGTTCGAACTTACCATTGACCGACTCGATTTTGCCGCGCTCATCAAGGTTGATGGACAGCATTTCAATTTCAAGACTATCGCGTACCTGTTCCATGGACGAAAGCTTTTCGCTTATCGTTAATAACTCCTGCCTCAATCGTTTATTGAAAATCATAAAGCAGTTACTCCGCACACATTTTTGTCAGAGACAGGCAAGCGCAATCAAAACTGATAGTTCGCCGCATCTACGTTTGATAGCGGCCGCAACGTCAAAGACTTGAGGCTCTAGAACAACGTTTTGCAGAGCAATGAGATAACTCGCGGATAACCACTGGCCATACAGTTGAACGAATTAAAAAATTAAAATTGGATCCAGAAATGCCAGTTTTTTTCTAATGAACCCTCATGGCACCTTTCTATACCTGATTATTGAAAAGGCTAATACCGAAGAAGCCTCAAACAAGCAAAGTGCGCGCAGTCATTGGCGAGTCATGCCCAACACTTTGCGCCACCAGGGATGCTCCCACGCCTGAGGCGCGGGCATGACGTCAGGCATGTCGCGCAGTTTGATCCATTGTTCGCTTTGCCATTGCAGCAGGCACAGACTTTTGCCGGGCCACTGCATCACGCTGAGGCGGGGGCTGCTCATTTTGTGGGGCTTCACGCAGAACGGGCATAACCCCGTGGGTCAGTCAGCGACGCAAGGCAATAGCTGGCATCACGCCAGCAATTCAAAAGGATCCACCGCCCCTCCCCTGTACATCCACACGAATGCAAATACCCGCCGTTTAACGAATTCCCATGCCGCTGGTCAACTTTCCGGAACGGCGCTTCTCCTCGATTGCTCTCTTTTCTGTGATCACGCAGATGACCACATAGCCGTTTTGGCCAAGATAAAGTTGAGGATTGAAATCATGTTTATGCATAACCGACGTTTGCAATACACCGTGCGTGTAGCAAGACCGGATCCGGGGTTGGCTAATCTTCTGCTTGAGCAATTTGGTGGGGCTCAAGGTGAACTGGCAGCAGCCGCGCGCTATTTCACGCAAGCCCTGGCCGAGGAAGATGCAGGCCGTAAAGACCTGTTGATGGACATCGCAACGGAAGAGCTGAGCCATCTGGAAATCATCGGCTCGATTATCTGCATGCTCAACCGTGGCGGTAAAGGCCAACTGGCCGAAGGCGTGCAGGAAGAAGGCGAACTGTATCGGGCAATCAACGGCGCCGGTAACGATTCGCACATCACCAGCCTGCTGTACGGAGGCGGCGCGCCGCTGACCAACTCGGCTGGCGTGCCATGGACTGCCGCTTACGTTGACACCATTGGCGAACCAACAGCCGATTTTCGCTCCAACATCGCTGCAGAGGCACGGGCCAAGATCGTCTACGAACGCTTGATGAACGTCACTGATGATCCAGGTATCAAAGAAGCGCTGGGCTTCTTGATGACCCGGGAAATTGCCCACCAGAAGTCGTTCGAAAAAGCGCTGCAATCCATTCAACCCAACTTCCCACAGGGCAAGCTCCCGGGCATGCCGGAATTCACCAACGTCTACTTCAACATGTCCAATGGCGGCCCTGACCTGCGCGGCCCTTGGAACGAAGGTGAAGAGTGGGAATACGTCGAGTCGCCAGAGCCAGCTGTAGACGGCGGCGATGGTAGTGCCTCGGTGGTGCTGTCATCTGACGACGAAGAAGTGCTGCTCAACCTGAAAAACCGAACCATGTCCGACCCGGACTCGAACCCGATCACCGCCGCCGATCTGGGCTCCGGTTTCGTCCAGGGCAGAGACGCTTGATCACAGCATCAACGCGATGCCCCCTTAATCAAACGTGAACGGAGGTAGCCATGGATTTATCTGAACACTCGCACCAACAGGATCTCGAATCGCTGGAGATTACACCTGCGGTATTTGATTCAACGCTCAAGCGTTTCGATCAGCAGGCGGTTGATCTCAAGCGAGGCTTTCGGGTGAATCAGGCCCTTAAAAGCCTGCGCACACTCGGGCAGTTGACCCGAGAGCTCCACTCAGGATCCGACAGTAGTTATGCGGCAATCAGCTATCGGTCAGGCCCACCGCCAGAGTAAAGACCAGTGACCCACTGCATGAACAAGAGCAGCCCCTTGACCGGAGCTGCTCTTTTTATTCGGGCATCGTTAAAAGGCTCAAGCGGTGTAGCGATGCGGCCGGTGGTTCATGGCAATAATCAGATTGAGAACTACGGCACCGGCGATGGACGCCAGCAGTATCGGCAAGCTGACAAGGTATAGCGAACCCAGTACGACGAGGACGTCTACCACCATCTGTAACTTGCCTGCACGCAGACCGAAGCGGTCCTGCAGATACAAGGCCAGAATATTGATCCCGCCAAGGCTCGCCTTGTGCCGGAACAAAACGATGAACCCCAGGCCCATCATCAAGTTGCCCAGCAAAGCCGCATAGATCGGTTGCAGTTGGTCGATGTGGATGAAGCGTGCGTGCAGCTCGGAAAATACCGATACCAGCGCGACCGCACAGAAGGTCTTGAGGGTGAACGCCCAGCCCATGCGGCGGATGGCCAGGTAATAGAACGGCAGGTTGATCAGGAAGAACGCCACGCCGAATGACAGGTGGGTTGCATAACTGATCAGGAACGCGATCCCGGCGCTGCTGCCGGTCACACCGCCCACCTGACGCAGCATCATTACGCCGAAGGACACCATCAACGTACCGATGACTATCGCGAATACGTCTTCGAAAACGGAATGCTTGACGGTTTGCGTGGCGGCGATCTGGGTCATGACGAACTCTTGGAAGGTGTACGGACGAATAGTTGGCAGGCTGAGCATCGCCAGCCAAATCGCGCATAGATTACCCAATAAAAGATCGATGTGCGCGTTAAATAGATAAATATGCGCATATCACGCGCCCGCTAGCAAAATACGCACTATTTATGCGCCGGATCGCACTGCCATGGTGCGTCACGAGACGTAAAACCGGAACCTCCGCGTTAAACGCTCTCGGCAACAAGGTACCTCCTGCCCGGCAACGCGAACGATGGAATCGCTGAACATTGTCAGGCAGGATTATCGCCGTCTCATCTCTTAACTTTCGAGTTCTGCCCGTCATGAATAATAAGAAACGTTGCATCACCGCTACCCTGCTGCTCGGCTTCTCCGGCTTAGCCATGGCGCAAGATTCAGGTTCGCATCTGGACAAGGTTTTGCAGTCAGGCGAGCTGGCCGTCTGCACCACGGGTGATTACAAGCCCTATACCTTCCTGCGTGAGGACGGTGAATATGAAGGCATCGACATCGAAATGGCGCGCACTCTGGCACAAAGCCTTGGGGTGAAAATCCAGTGGGTGCCGACCACCTGGAAAACCCTGATGCCGGACATGCTGGCCGGTAAATGCGACGTGACCATGGGCGGCGTTTCGGTGACGCTGGAGCGTCAGAAGAAGGCCTTCTTCAGTAACACGCTGGACGTGGATGGCAAGATCCCTTTGACCCGCTGTGAAGATCAGGCGCTGTATCAAACCATCGAGCAGATCAACAAGCCTTCCGTGCGCTTGATCGAGCCAGCCGGGGGTACCAATGAAGCCTTTGTGCGCGCCCACCTGCCTGCAGCGCAACTGGCCTTCCACGACAACAAGACGATTTTCCAGCAACTGCTGGATAAGAAAGCTGACGTGATGATTACCGATGCGTCCGAGGCGCTGTATCAGCAGAAGCGCATGCCGGGGCTCTGTGCGATCAACCCGACGCGTTACATGCAGTACGGCGAAAAGGCCTATCTGCTGCCGCGGGACGACACCACATGGAAGGCTTATGTCGATCAATGGCTGCACCTGAGCAAGGCGACCGGGGCGTATCAGACCGTGGTCAGTCATTGGCTGGCCGTGCCGGGGCAGTAATTTCCGCGTTTTTTTGTAGGAGCTCACGAGCACCGCGAGGCAGCGATGGCGGCGTATCAGGTAAACCGCTATCGCTGCCTCGCGGTGCTCGTTAGCTCCTACAGGGTCTGGACTTGTAAGCGTTAGCATGAACTGGCGCCGTTCTTGCTTCGTCCGCAGCATCACTCCAACCATCGAGCTTCCACTCCTATGAAAAACATGAAACACAGCGCTACTGCCGCCCTGCTTTTCGGGCTGTCGGGTTTTGCCCAGGCACAGGAACTGCCGTCGCATCTGGACAAGGTGTTGCAAGAGGGACAACTGGCAGTGTGCACCACCGGCGATTACAAGCCGTATTCATTCCTGCGCGAGGACGGTGAATACGAAGGCATTGATATCGAACTGGCCCGCTCGCTGGCGCGAAGCCTTGGGGTGAAAGTGCAATGGGTGCCGAGCACCTGGAAAACCCTGGTGCCAGACATGGTTGCCGAGAAATGCGACATTGCTGTGGGCGGGATTTCGGTAACGCTGGAACGCCAGAAGAAGGTGTTCTTCAGCAGCACGCTGGACGTCGACGGCAAAATCCCGTTGGCACGCTGTGAGGACGTGGCGCTGTATCAAACCATCGAGCAGATCAACAAGCCTTCTGTACGCCTGATCGAACCCGCCGGTGGCACCAACGAAGCGTTCGCCCGAGCCTTCTTGCCCAATGCGCAGTTGGCGTTCCACGACAACAAGACCATCTTCCAGGAGTTGCTCGACAAGAAAGCTGACGTGATGATCACCGAAGCCTCTGAAGCGCTCTACCAACAGAAACGCCTGCCGGGCCTGTGCGCGATCAACCCGACCCAGTCTCTGCAATACGGCGAGAAAGCGTACCTGCTGCCTCGTGGCGATGTGGCCTGGAAAAGCTATGTCGACCAGTGGCTGCATTTGAGCAAAGCGACTGGCGCGTATCAGAAAGCAGTGGGTAACTGGCTGGCAGTGCCGGGGCAGTAAAACCCGCGCTTTTTTGTAGGCGCTCACGAGCACCGCGAGGCAGCGATAGCGGTGCTCGTGAGCTACAGACCTGTGGCGCCAACAAAACCAATGTCTATTGCAGGACACAGTTATGTCAAAGACACTACGGCGTGCCTCTGACCTGTCGGACCTGCCAGATGAAAACCAATAAAACCATCACCCGTGCGTTCTGTGTCGAGCTCCAGGAGGAGTTGTCGATCAGTGCTGCGCGACGGGAATACTTTTCCCAGGAAGAGCCGCGACAGCGTTTTGAGTTTCTCTGTTCGACCGAGGCCTGCCGCAGACTCGGGGCGAAGATTACGGGTGTACGTTATGACGTGAAGCCGCAGGACAACCCGACGTTTGTGTCGGCCCACTTTCGCGCCAATCCGCACTCTGATCATCACCCGGATTGCGAGTGGATAGACGAGCAGGCTGAAGAAAACCAGCCACCTGCTGACATCGAGGAAACCGAACCGCAGACGCGCATCCGCAAGGCCAAACGCAAGCTGGATGACTACATCGACGTCTTTGACCCAGCCATAAAAACACCGGGCGCAGCAAAAACCAAAGAGGCCAAACCGACTGCTGTTACCGTACAGGTCGCGGACGAACCTGTGCCCGTGAAGGCTCCGACGGCCAAACCACCTCGCGACAGCGAGACCCGCACCAACAACCTCGAACGTCTGGTCGACAGCTATCGCCAGGCCAAAGCGCAATTATCCGCCGATGACTTCAAGCTGCTGACCCTGAAGATTCCTGGCCAGGGCGAACTGACGCTGCGCTCCTACTTCCGGCATATCAAGTACGCGAAGTTGGGCGATAACGGTCGGGTGCTGTACGGCGGCGGTCTGGTAGAGCGCTACGGACTGGGGTTCAAGTTCAAGTTCTTCGACCGGCTTGAGGGCAAACTGGTGACGCTGTATGTGTCGCCTGCGCAGATGAAAGCCTACCGCTCCAGCCGATACATCAGCGAACTGCTGAGCCATGCCGAAGAGGTGAAGTTCTTTACGGTGTATGCGCTGGGTGAAGTGAGCGAGAGCCCATCGGGCAAGAGCATCAGTTTGAGTGTGGAAGACTTGCGGCACCTGGTGATTGTGCTGGGGCCGGCGAAGGAGGCAGATTCCACAAAATAACGGAGATCTGTAGGAGCTGCCGAAGGCTGCGAAAGCGGTCTGTCTGACACAGCCTCGTTCGCAGCCTTCAGCAGCTCCTACAGGTTTACATCAAACCTTGACGATCCAGCCTGCTGGCGCTTCAACGTCCCCCGACTGTACGCCGGTCAGTTCCGCGTAGAGCTTGCGGGTTACCGGGCCAACTTCGGTTTCGCTGTAGAACACGTGCAGCTTGTCCTTGTAGGAAATTCCGCCGATTGGCGTAATCACCGCAGCAGTGCCGCAAGCGCCGGCTTCTTTGAAGTCAGCGATCTTGTCGATGAACACATCACCTTCAACCACTTTCAGGCCCAGACGGCTCTGCGCCAGCTCGATCAGCGACAGGCGAGTGATACCCGGCAGCACCGAAGGCGATTTGGGCGTGACGAATACGTCGTCGTGAGTGATCGCGAAAAAGTTGGCCGAGCCGACTTCTTCGATCTTGGTGTGGGTTTGCGGATCCAGATAAATGGCATCAGCAAAGCTCAGCTTCTTGGCTTCCGAACCAGGCATCAGGCTGGCTGCGTAGTTACCGCCAACTTTGGCTGCGCCTGTACCTTGCGGTGCCGCGCGGTCATAACCGGAGATCACGAAGTTGTTCGGCTTCAGGCCACCTTTGAAATAGGCACCTACCGGGATACAGAAAATCGAGAAGATGAACTCAGGTGCAGTGCGCACGCCGATGTTGTCGCCTACGCCGATCACGAATGGGCGCAGATAAAGCGCGCCGCCAGAACCGTAAGGCGGGATGAAGCGCTCGTTGGCAGCAACCACTTTTTTGCAGGCTTCGATAAACACATCAGTCGGCACTTGCGGCATCAACAGACGACCACAGCTGCGCTGCATACGCAGGGCGTTCTGGTCAGGGCGGAACAGGTTGATCGAGCCGTCCTTGCAGCGATAAGCCTTCAGGCCTTCGAAACACTGCTGGCCGTAGTGCAGCGCGGTAGAACCTTCGCTGATGTGCAGCACATTGTCTTCAGTCAGCGTGCCTTCGTCCCATGCGCCGTCGCGCCAGTGAGAGAGGTAGCGCATATCAGTTTTGATGTAGTCGAAACCCAGAGTGTCCCAATTGATGCTGTCGTGACTCATAACGCCCTCTTTCATTTAGCGGCTGCCTGGACGAATCAGGCCATGGCCGTATTCTGCCAGATCATCTGCGGCTTGCGGCCTGAAAAACGCATAAAGCTTGATACACCGTTCAATCTGCCTGTTTTGCTGACTCCGCATCTGGCGCCAGGCAGTCTGTGAACAGCTTGTGCAATGGCAAGTCACGCTGGCTGCGACGCATCATCAGCACTACCTCGCGATGGAACGTCAGGTCGCCCAGGCTGATCACCCGCACCCTGGCATCGCGCTCCAGCCAGAGCCCTGCCTGAGGTATCAGCGAAATGCCCAACCCGCTTTCGACAAACTTGACGATGGCGTCCAGCTCATCCAGCTCCAGCGCCACATGCGCGTCAATCTGCTGTTCACGCAGAAACCGGGTGACCTGCCGCCCACCGAACGAAGCGCGGTCGTAGCGCACATGTGGCTGTTCGGCCAACAGCTTGAGCGGATCGGACTCGTCGACATCCAGCGGCACAATCAGCACAAAGGGTTCGGTTTCCAGCACCTGCACATGTAGCTCTTTAGGCAGCTCGAAGGGCGGCTTGATCAGAATGGCTACGTCCAGCTCACCGGCATCCAGCTGGCTAAGCAGGTTGAGCGACACGCCTGGCACCAGTTTGGCTTCCACAGCCGGGGCGCGACGTCTCAGGCGCAACAGAGCCTGAGGCAGGAACCCGGTTTGCGCACTGGCAATCGCGCCAATCTTCATCTCGCCGCGGTACTCGTCCGGGTCCACCGGCGTCGACATGCGATTGAACAGCTCAAACATTTCCTGCGCCATGGGCAACGCACGAACGCCAGCGGCATTGAGGATCGCCTGTCGCCCGGTACGATCAAACAACCGCACGCCCAGCGCCTGTTCAAGATTCTTGATCTGCGAGCTGACGGCTGACTGGGTCAAACCGATGTGCATGCCCGCCGCCGCGAACGTGCCGTAGCGGGCCACCGCAATAAAGGTCTTCAATTCACGCAGCATGAGCCATCCGATTGATCGATTTTATTTGAGCTGAGCAGTCAATATATCCGCTTTGTATAAATTTATTCTTATCTAAAATAGGTCGTCTTCCATAGCCTTTGCTACACAGAAAAAGGACTACTACCGTGAGCCTCGCCCCTTTCCATCTAGCTATTCCCGTTTATGACCTGGCAGCCGCACGCCACTTCTACACTGAAGTGTTCGGTTTCACCGAAGGTCGCTCCAGCGATCATTGGGTTGATTACGATTTCTACGGTCACCAATTGGTAATCCACGAACACCCCAAAACCGCCTCGCAAGAATCGGCATCCACCAATGTCGTGGACGGCCACGATGTGCCAGTGCCGCATTTTGGCGTGGTGCTGAGCTGGGAAGATTGGGAAATACTGGCTGAGCGCTTGCGCTCACAGGGCATCAAGTTCGTGATCGAACCTTATGTGCGCTTCAAGGGCGAAGTGGGCGAGCAAGCCACCATGTTCTTCTTCGACCCGTGCGGTAACGCGCTGGAGTTCAAGGCTTTCAAGGACATCGGTCAGTTGTTCGCCAAGTAACTGGATTGATGACGCTGGCTGCCGGTCGCACGCTTACCAGCAGCCTCGCCACACCTCAAGTTGTTATTTTGACGCGTGATAAACACCGCATTAACGAGATGCGATTGAGGCCATTAATTTGACATCAAGTGGGGCTGGGTTAGGCTGATCCTGTGTAAGACAAACAGGACTCCTTCGCCTTTTTTGATGAGCAGATCGCCATGGATACAGGCATCAACGCAGCAACCTGCTCCATCGCTACCGCACCTGATCGCCGCCTGATGCTGTTGCTGTTTTGTCTCCCTGTCACGCTGCTGTTGCTGGTCGTACTGGTAATCAACGGCGGTACGTTGATGTATACCCTGGACGATCCGTACATCCATATCGATCTGGCCAGGCGCATCTTCAGCGGTCATTACGGCATCAATCCCGGCGAATACTCCGCTCCGTCGTCGAGCATCCTCTGGCCCTTTGTACTCGCGCCGTTTACCCCTCTGGGCGGCTTGGTGCTGTGGGTGCCGCTGCTACTGAACATTGGTTTCTCTTTTCTCACCTGCTCACTTTTCAACCGATTGCTGCCGGACGCCAGCTTCGCCCATCGATTTTTCATTCTGGGCGGCTGGTTTCTGGCGACCAACTTTTACGGACTGATCTTCAACGGCATGGAGCATTGCCTGCAGATTTATCTGGTGGCGTTGATCGCAACGGGCGTGCTGTGCAAAGAGTTTTATGGCGAACGTGTCACTAGCAAGGGCGTCTATCTGGCCATCCTGCTATTGCCACTGGTGCGTTACGAAGGGCTGGCGGTGTCTCTTCCGGTGTTGCTCTATTTGCTGTGCAAGGGTGAGCGTCTGAGGCCGCTGGTCTGCGGGGTGGCACTGGTGAGTGCCGTGGCACTGTTTTCTCTGTTTCTGGCGCGCCTGGGGGTTGGCTATCTGCCCTCCTCGGTCATCGCCAAATCGGACACGACAGGACTGTCGTCCATCGCGATGAATGCCATCGGGCAGTTCGAGAAGTATGGCTGGGTCATTCTGGCGATGCTGGTCATGTGTGCGTTCATGCCAAAGCGCAAGCTGTTGATCATGCTGCTGATCACGGTGACCGCCCTGCACGCTCTGTTCGGCAAGAATGGCTGGTTCGGTCGCTATGAAATTTACTGGCTGACATTCCTCGGGGTATTTTTCCTGCACATGTGCATTACCCACTTCAGGGGACGCACCACGGCGATCATCTTCGGGTTGCTCCCGCTGGCCTTCGCGCAACTGGTGTACACCACGCTGAGCACGCCGCTGGCATCAGCAGCGGTCTACAACCAGCAATATCCGATGTCGCAGATAGCCCAGCGGCTAAACGCGCCAGTGGCGGTCAACGATCTGGGGCTGGTAGCGCTGAACTCCAGGCAATACGTGCTGGACCTTTGGGGCCTTGGCAACCTGGAAGCGCTAAAGCTGCGTAAATACGAAAGCGGTCCGCAATGGATCAAGGATTTGATGGATCGCAAGAACGTCCACTATGCATTTGTTTACGAAGAGTGGTTCCCCGAGCGCCCGGACAACTGGATCAAGGTCGGCGAACTGCAGATGCACATTCCCAAGATCGCTACTGCGTTCAACCACGTAGCGTTTTACGCGACCGACGAGCCGTCGGCGCAAACGCTCAGGGAGGTGATGCAGGCTTATGCGCTGGAGCAGCCGACGGGCAAGTATGAGTTTCGGTTTGGAAATTAGGTGACAGGCGAAAACACCGGAAAATAAAAAACCCCGCAGCTCAGCCGAGCAACGGGGTTTTCTGTTTCCAGGTTAACCGGGGGATCAGAAGGCGTATGTCACCAACAGATCTTTGGTCACCTGAAAGTCCACCGACATCATGAAGCTCAGAGCGCTGATGGTGAAGATGGAGAATACGAACAGCTTACGGGCCCAGACAGTGTCATCCACTGCCTTGTAGCCTTTCCAGGCCATATACAGCCAGTACATACCCATGCCCGCAGCAACCGCCAGATAGTTGAGCCCGGCGTAACCGCCGAAGGTCAACATCAATGTGGCTACCAGGAACGCCAGAATGTAAAGCAGGATATGACGCTTGGCGACCTTGATGCCGCGCTCAACCGGCAGTACCGGAATCTTCGCAGCCAGATAGTCGTTGAAACGGAAAATCGCGATGGCATAGGAATGCGGCATCTGCCAGAGGCTGAACATCACCAGCAGGGTCAATGCCGCAAAGTCGAAGCTGTTGCTCACTGCGCAGTAGCCAATTACCGGAGGCATGGCCCCCGACAAGCTACCGATCAGCGTGCCGTGGACCGACTTGCGTTTGAAATACAGGCTGTAGAAGCCGACGTAAATCACGAAGCCAATCACTGCAAGCAAAGCCGCGAGCGGGTTGGTTTTGGTGTACAGCAAACCAACCCCGCCAACACCTAGAATCGTCGCGTAGAGCAAGGCCAGTCTCAATGAGACAAGGCCCTGCACCAGCACACGGTTCCTGGTGCGCTCCATCTTCTGGTCAATGTCACGATCAATGCAGTTGTTGAATACACAACCGGACGCCACGACCAATGAGGTGCCAATGACGGCGGCCAGAAACATGCCGAAGTCAATTTGCCCTTTGGAGGCCAGAAAAAAGCCACCCGCCACCGAAAGCACGTTACCGAAAATGATCCCCGGCTTGGTGATTTGGATAAAGTGCTTAAGGGACATCAGGGGTTACCTCATTTAGCCATCATGACGGTGTGGATGCTGAACATGATCCACAACGAGAGGCCGACCAGCAGAACGATGACCATCGCCGTGAACGCAAATGCGAACACGTTATTGCGTTGAGCCTCCGAACGATCCAGGTGCAGGAAGTAGCGCAGGTGAACCAGAACCTGAACTACAGCGAACAACAGGATAGTCACAAGCGTAGCTGACTTGGACATGATCGGGTACATCACCACGCCGAACGGGATAGCAGTGAGAATCACGGACAGGACGAAGCCAATCACGTAGTCCTTCACGCCGTGGCTGTGATCTTCAGCAGAGATATGCGCGTGTGCGTTAGCCATTTACAGAGTCCCCATCAGATAAACAACGGTGAAGACGCAAATCCACACTACGTCCAGGAAGTGCCAGAACAGGCTCAGGCAGCTCAGACGGGTAGCGTTGGTCGACGTCAGGCCGCGAGTCTTGACCTGATACATCATGATGCCCATCCAGATCAGACCACTGGTCACGTGCAGGCCGTGCAGGCCTACCAGTGCGAAGAAGCCAGACAGGAAGCCGCTGCGGCTAGGGCCGTAGCCTTCGACGATCAGGTGATGGAATTCGTAGATTTCCATCGCGATGAAGCCGGCACCGAACAGGAAAGTGAGGGCCAACCAGCCCAGCACCTGACTCTGCTTGCCCTTGTGGACCGCCAGCATGGCGAAGCCGTAGGTGATACTACTGAACAACAGGAACGCGGTTTCGACGGCCACGAATGGCAGTTCGAAGATGTCGTGCCCCGAAGGGCCGCCTGCGACGTTGTTCACCAGCACCGCGTAGATCGCGAAGAAGGATGCGAACAACACGCAGTCGGTCATCAGATAAAGCCAGAAACCGTAGACGGTCATTGGCCCCGCGTCGTGGTGATCATGCCCGTGGTCGTCGTGACCGTGGGCATCTCCTGGATTCAATACTAAGTTCGACATGTTTAAACCTGTTCCAGTGTGGATTTGCCAGGAGTGTATGCACCCTGAGCCACGAGGACCTTGTGCTGCTCACCTTCGATACGCGCCACTTCTTCAGCGGGCACCATGTAGCCTTGATCGTCACGTGCGGCGTGGATGACGAACGAAACAACCGTCGCCGCCAGGCTGGCGATAGCCAACCACCAGATGTGCCAGATCATGGCAAAACCGAACACCGTCAACAGCAGACCCATCACCAGACCGGTCGCAGTGTTGTTCGGCATGTGAATAGCCGAATAGTGAGCCGGTACGCTGTAAGCAGTGCCGTTGCGCTTGGCTGCAGTGAAAGCATCCAGATCGTCTGCTTTAGGCAGTTCAGCGAAGTTGTAGAACGGTGGTGGCGAAGAAGTCGACCATTCCAGAGTGTGGCCATTCCATGGGTCGCCAGTCAGATCACGATTCTCTGGCTTGTTGCGGTCACGGATACTGACGAAGATCTGGATGAGCTGGCATGCGATACCAACGGCAATCACCATTGCACCAACCCAGGCGATGTCCAGGTACAGGTTCCAGGCCGGGTTATCAGTGGTGTTCAGACGACGAGTCATACCCAGGAAGCCCAGGAAGTACAGCGGCATGAACGCAATGAAGAAACCGAAGAACCAGCAGTAGAACGCAGACTTGCCCCATGTTTCATTCAGCTTGAAGCCGAACGCTTTAGGGAACCAGAACGCGAAGCCAGCAATGTAACCGAATACCGCACCGCCGATGATGACGTTGTGGAAGTGAGCGATTACGAACAGGCTGTTGTGCAGTACGAAGTCAGCACCAGGGATCGCCAACAGAACGCCGGTCATACCGCCGATCGAGAAGGTGATCATGAAGCCCAGGGTCCAGAGTACTGGCGCGGTGAAGCGCAGACGGCCCTGGTAAATGGTGAACAGCCAGTTGAAGAGCTTCACACCCGTCGGTAGCGCAATCAACATTGTCGCCAGACCGAAGAAGGCGTTAACGCTGGCACCGGAGCCCATAGTGAAGAAGTGGTGCAGCCATACCATGAAGCCCAGCACGCAGATCCCGCCGCTGGCGTAGATCATCGACTTGTGGCCGAACAGGCGCTTGCCGGTAAAGGTAGAGATGACTTCCGAGAACACACCGAACGCCGGCAGTACCAGGATGTATACCTCAGGGTGACCCCAAGCCCAGAACAGGTTCACGTACATCATTGGGTTACCGCCCAACTCGTTCGTGAAAATGTGGAAGTCCAGGTAACGGTCAAGCGTCAGCGCTGCCAGGGTAGCGGTCAGGATCGGGAACGAAGCCACGATCAGAACGTTTGCCCAGGTGCAGGTCCAGGTGAAGATCGGCATTTCCATCAACTTCATGCCAGGCGCGCGCATTTTCAGCACGGTGACGAGGAAGTTGACACCCGTGAGCGTTGTCCCGAGTCCGGATAGCTGTAGCGCCCAGATGTAGTAGTCGACCCCCACTCCAGGACTGTAAGCCAGACCGGACAGAGGCGGGTAAGCAACCCAACCGGTTTTGGCGAACTCGCCGACACCCAGGGAGATGTTGACCAACAGTACGCCGGACACCAGGAGCCAGAAGCTCAGGGAGTTCAGGAACGGGAAGGCAACGTCACGGGCACCGATCTGCAACGGCACGACGATGTTCATCAGGCCGGTGAAGAATGGCATCGCCATGAAGATGATCATGATCACACCGTGAGCGGTGAAGATCTGGTCATAGTGCTCAGGCGGCAGATAGCCTTCCGAGCCGTTCTGGGCCAAAGCCAGCTGGGTACGCATCATCACGGCGTCGGCGAAACCGCGCAACAGCATGACCATGGCAACGATGATGTACATCACACCGATCTTCTTGTGGTCGACTGACGTTAGCCATTCGGTCCACAAGTAGGTCCACTTTTTGAAATAGCTGATCGCCGCGACCAACGCAATGCCACCCAGCGCGATCATCGCGAGGGTGATCATGACTATCGGCTCGTGATACGGGATCGCGTCCAGACTTAATTTACCAAACATCGTTTACTCCTCTGCCCCAGCAGCTACATGCTTACCCATGTCCATCCCGACCTGACCGGCTTGAGCCGACTCTTCAGCAGTACCTTCCTGCTCGTGAGGGTTTTTCTTGCCTGGTTTCATGCCTTCATACTTGTCGATGACGGTCTGGAACAGGTTCGGGGTGACCTCGGAGAACAGCTCGACCGGGTTACGCTCGCTCGGTTTGAGCAAAGCAGCGTATTCCGAAGCTTCAAGCTTTTTAGGTGAACTCTTGACTTCGCTGACCCAGGCGTCGAAATCAGCCTTGGAGGTTGCGATCGCCTTGAACTTCATACCGGTGAAACCTGCGCCACTGTAGTTGGCGGAGATACCGTTGAACTCGTGGTTCTCGTTAGCGATCAGGTGCAGCTTGGTCAGCATGCCAGCCATGGCGTAAACCTGGCCGCCCAGACCCGGAATGAAGAACGAGTTCATCACCGAATCGGAAGTAATCTTGAAATTAACCGGAGTGTTGGCAGGGAAGACGATCTTGTTGACCGTAGCGATGCCCTGTTCCGGATAGATGAACACCCATTTCCAGTCCAGCGAAATCACTTCGATGGTGACCGGCGGTACGTCGGATTCAATTGGACGATACGGGTCCAGCGCGTGGGTGGACTTGTAGGTGATGTAGAAGAGGACCAGCAGCAGCACCATCGGGATGCCCCAGACGGCGGCTTCGATCTTGGTGGAGTGCGACCAGTCAGGCGTGTAGGTAGCAGCCTTGTTCGAAGCGCGGTATTTCCAGGCGAAAATGATCGTCAGGAAAATCACCGGGATTACCACGATCAACATCAACAGCGTTGCGGTGATAATCAGGTTGCGCTCGTCGAGCCCTATTTGCCCTTTAGGATCGAGCAGAGGCACGCCCTCGCAACCACTGAGCAAAAGCATGCTGAAAAGGGCCAAGAAGCCAAAAAACCTGGGGTACCTTTTTTTACTCATCTCACGACCTCTAAAAGCAAAAGCAGCTTGCGGGTGCAATTGGTTTTCGAACGCCAACACCGAAACCTGCCTGTGTTGGCATATTTTTTGGATTGAACAAAGCCTGTCACGACGCATGCAAAGCGTAACTACAAATCCATATTTATCTTTAATTTCTTATTCGAATGTATGGCATCAAGCCCGGAAACGGGCCAATTCCCTTTGGTGCGGACATTCATGGTGCTTTCAGAGACCGACTGGCGCTACCGGCACAGCCTGCGCAAAAGGCGCTTTTTGACCTCGAAAATGCTCATCGCGGGATGACCCTGCGCGGCAAGTGCGGGGATTGTAGATATCTAGAAATTTAATGACTATGTTTTTTTTAGCAACAGTTTGTATCAGGATCTGTAAAAATCGCGAAATAGCTCACGAATTTTTCACAAAAAATGCCCCTTTTTGTAGGGGCATTTTTTCATCACAAGCCCTGTAGTCCGCGGTACTTGCGACGGTTGCGGATGATCCCGATCGGCACCAGCACAACGGTCAATACGAACGCGACCAGGGCCCACTGTGCGAGGGACAATCCGAGGACTGGCGGATAAGGGGTCGTGCAAAAGCCGCTTACCTGAAATCCGATCGGGAACATCGAGGCCAATGGCAGGCCGTCGACGATCGGTTGCAGGACGTCGATGCCACAGCTTTCGGTAGGATGCGAGAGGATGTAGACGTGGCGGCCAGCCGCAACGATTCCGCCAACCGCACTCAGCACGACCAGCGTTTCAAGCGCAGTGATACTGCGACGGCCAGGCATGGCAGCGCCGATGAAAGCGAAGATTGCGATGAACAGCAATGCATAACGTTGCAGGATACACAGCGGGCACGGTGCCTCGCCCAGTACGATCTGCATGTACAGCGCTCCGCCTATCAACGCCAGGCAGATAACGCCCAGCAGGACCAGGAAGCGCTTTTCGCGTTTTAGGTACAACATGTTGTCGCTCATTCACATACCTTTCGAAAGGATGTCCATTCGGACCGTTCGATCACTACGCCCCTAAGGGCAGACACCGGATTGTAAAGGCACAGCGCCCTGATCGCTCGCGATAATCGTGGCCCATGAGGGACAACTCAAGTCTCTAGCCGCCATATGGGCATATTTGGCGGCCGGGTGGTGTTTGTCTCAATGATTCGGCGCCAGAGCCAATGCACACCACGCAAAAAACCGCATCCTTCTATATATAGAAGGATGCGGCTATTTGTCGCAGGCCGTCAGCTTCCAGAGTCAATGACTCCGCAGCGCCTACAGAAAATGAATTTTCATGCAAAGAACTACATGTTGGCCGCTACGCGACAGCACCTCTCGAGAGGCATGGCTGGCAATCTCTTCTATATATAGAAGGGCGCGGCTATTTGTCGCACCTCACTCAAGGGCAGAGGCCGGACCGAAAAACTCGAAGCGGCTTTGCTTCTCCGGAACTCCAGCCGCCTTGAGCTGGCGCTTGACGACCTGCATGAAGGATTTAGGGCCAAGGAAATACACATCCAGATCCCGCTCCCTGGGCAGCCACTGCTCCAAACGTGCCTGATCAAGAAGGCCGACCGCGTCACCGGCGGGGCTGACACCGTCATCTTCGGCATAGCAATAGAAACGTTTGAGCTGCGGATGCCGAGCCACCAGGCCATCAACCCAGTCACGGAACGCATGTACGCCGCCATTGCGGGCACAGTGGATGAAGTGTATCGGGCGGGATGTTGCAAGTGCCGCCTCGAGCATCGCCAGAGTTGGCGTAATGCCCACTCCGCCACTGATCAGCACCAGTGGCTTGTCACTGGCGGTCAGGGTGAACTCGCCGGATGGCGGGAACAGCTGCAAACTGTCGCCTACCTGAAACTGAGCATGCAGATAGTTCGACACCTTGCCATGGAGCTCGCGCTTTACGCTGATCCGGTATTGGTTATCACCCGCCACTGCCGACAAGGAGTAATTGCGGCGCATCTCCTCGTTGCCGATGTGTAATTGCAGACCGATGTACTGGCCCGGGGCGAACTCCAGCAACTTTCCGCCGTCTGCTGGCTGCAGGTAGAACGACGTGATTTCCGAGCTTTCGGCGACTTTAGCCACCAGCTTGAATTCCCGAGTACCGCGCCAGCCGCCAGGGGCCTGAGCTTTTTGCTCGTAGATGGCGCTCTCGGCACCGATCAGCACATCCGCGAGTTGCTGATACGCACACCCCCAGGCCTGCAAGACTTCGTCGGTCGCAATTTCGTCACCGAGCACCTCTGAGATAGCGCTCAGCAAGCAACTGCCTACAATCGGGTAGTGCTCGGGGAGAATTTGCAGGGCCACATGCTTGTTGATGATTTTCGCCAGTAAGTCTCCCAATTGCTCAAGCTGGTCGATGTGTCGAGCGTACATCAGCAAACCATTGGCCAATGCTCTGGGCTGATCGCCACTGGCCTGATGTGCAGGATTGAACAGCGGCCTGACTTGCGGGTACTCGTTGAGCATTTTTTTGTAAAAGTGAGTAGTCAGTGTCTCACCACCACTTTCCAACAGTGGCACGGTGGCTTTAACGATGGCACGATCCGAGGCGCTTAACATGATGTACTCCAGGCACACAGGCTTTGTAGAATGTACCTAGGCCATTTCAGAAACCGTGCCAGAATTAAAAACCATTAAAATCAGTGAGTTAAGAAACTACAGTCAAATAGACACAGCTGATTTCATGGTCATTACGACTACAACGAGTCTTAATGACTCGGCGTCGTAAATGTCATCCAGCCCCCTATCGACCTTTCGACTGGTCAGGGAAAGCCCGGCTCGCGCACAAAAAACCTCAAGAGCGCCAGTGCCGGGTCGATAACCTCTCCAGAGAAGGCTGTTTGCTGCTTACTGCGGCAAAACACTTATTGCCAGAAGGTTCATATGTCCACCAAGAACGTCCGAGCAGATTCACTTTCTCTGCTGCTGTTCACGTTACGCAGCGGTAAGTTGATGGCTATCAACCTGCTCAAGGTCAGCGAGATCATCCCCTGCCCTGCCCTCACGCGACTTCCCGAATCGCACCCGCACGTCAAAGGCGTTGCCACACTGCGAGGCGCCTCGTTGTCAGTCATCGACCTGAGTCGGGCCATTGGCGAAAAACCTTTGGTCGACCCGGACGGCGGCTGCCTGATCGTCACTGATGTAAGCCGGTCGAAACAAGGTCTGCACGTTCAGGCCGTGAGCAAGATTGTCCATTGCCTGACAACCGACATCCGCCCACCCCCCTTTGGCGCCAATGGTCGATCGTTCATTACCGGCGTGACTCAAGTCGACGGCACACTGGTACAAGTGCTGGACATCGAAAAAGTCATCCATGGCATCGCACCGGCGCAGATCGTTGCGCAGCCGGACGAACTGACCATGGAGGAAGCCGAGCTCCTGGCGGCGACGCGAATTCTGGTGGTCGATGACAGCCAGGTGGCGTTGCAGCAATCGCTGCTCACCCTGCGCAATCTCGGTCTGGATTGCCATACAGCACGCAGTGCCAAGGAAGCCATTGACGTATTGCTTGAACTACAAGGTTCTCCGGCGCAGATCAACGTGGTGGTTTCGGACATCGAAATGTCTGAGATGGACGGTTATGCGCTGACCCGAACACTGCGCGAGACGCCTGATTTTCAAGACTTGTACATCCTGCTGCACACGTCGCTGGACAGTGCAATGAACAGTGAAAAAGCCAAGATAGCAGGTGCCAACGCGGTTCTGACCAAGTTCTCTTCACCCGAGCTAACCCGCTGCCTGATTGTCGCCGCGCGAGCGGTTCAGGCCCAGGGCGCATGAACGTGATGGACCGCCTCGGCGGTTCAGACCGGCATTGCTGGCTGATGCGCCGCGACCTGGACAACCTGGCCCCGGCACAGACGTGGCCAGGTCATATCCGCCTCTCGGCGTTCACCCTTGAAGACGCGCCAGAGGCTTATGCCTTGTTGCAGCAGGGTTACGCCGATGATATCCATCTGCCTGTTTACTTCGATTGGGTGAGTAATTGGCAGACAGATCCTGAATACGATCCGGCTTTGTGCTTCGCCCTTTGGGACGATCAGGGCATGGTCGGCCTGATTCAGGGTTGGACGAGCGCCTTTATCAAAGACCTGGTGATACACCCCCGCGCCAGAAACCAGGGTCTGGCGCTGCAGTTGCTCGACCATGTTTTCCACATTTTCCACCAACGGGGCGAAGGTTGGGCAGACCTCAAGGTCATGGAGAACAACCTCGCCGCTCGCTGCCTGTACGAGAAAGCAAACATGCGGTACGTCCAGCGTCTGGAAACCGATCAGGTTTGATCTGGCATACTCCAGCATCAATCGATGCCCATGGAGAACGACGATGAAAGCATCCACCTTCCTGCTGATGGCCTCGGCGGCACTTGCCAGCCAGGCCAACGCTTCCAGCCCAGATGCCTGGAAAGCCCTGGACAAGGCTGTGATCGACAGCTGTATGAAAGCCAGCCAGCTCAAGGAAGTACGTGCTGTCGGCAAGGCCGGGTTCGACGACAACGTCGGCTATGAAGCGCTGATGCTCCGAGGCCGTTATCCACAGCCGCACATGAAAAATCAGCCAGGCGCGGAATTGTGCCTTTACAACCGGCAGAGTAAAAAAGCCACGGTCAGTGAGTGGACCGAGCTACCCGCCACGCTGAAAAAGTAGCAGCCCTGGCCGCTGGCTCACAATTTGCTTCGAACACCGTCTCAGTCGCGCAAGCAGGCCTGCTCCCTGCTGCGTCCGGCGCCTGTCAAGACGGACCCTTATCGCAATGAATACCCGATTTTCCTGCGTCGGCTGCGGCCGTTGCTGCACCGACCACCACGTGCCTCTCACTCTCGGGGAAGCCTTGCAGTGGGCGGCCGACGGCGGTTCGCTGATCATCCTGACCGAGGCGTTTCTGACAAATGGGTATGGCGTACCAGAGGCCCAACTGGGACACGCCACGCGTCGCTCGACACCCGTCCAGAGTGGTTCAACCCAGGCACAGGTGGCGATCACCTTCGCCGCTTATAACGTCGGGCCTTGCCGGAATCTTGACGCTGACAAGCTCTGCCGCATCTATGACCGCAGACCTCTGGTCTGCAGGATCTACCCGATGGAGATTAACCCGCACATTCCACTGCGCCCGGAAGCCAAGGACTGTCCGCCTGAATCATGGGAGCAAGGACCGGATTTGATCGTCGGCGGCCAATTGGCCGACAGTGAACTCGGCCGCCTGATTGAACAGTCTCGTCAGGCTGACCGGGAGGACATAGCTGCCAAAGAGGCGATTTGCCAGCGACTGGGAATCAGTGCCACGGCGCTGAAAGGCAACGGCTTTGTGGCGTACTTACCGGATATGGAAGCTTTTGCAACCGCGGTCATGGATCTGGTGGACGGCACCGACGTAGCGCCGGTCAATAACGGCTGGACCTTTCACGTGGCCGGCGACACGGTTATCGAAACACTCAATCTTGCGGGTGCTCAGCTGGCAACTGGCGAGCCTGCGGGCTACATGTTCATACCGCTTCAGGCGAGTTGAGAGTTACAAGAGGAACGCTTGCGTCAATGAAAGACCTGCAAGAGCTGCCAAGGGCGGTAAATCAGGAAACCTGATCGCGGCCTTCGGCAGCGCCTACACAATCCCGGTCATTGCTTAGCGTTTGCCCATCGACTTGCGGGTGCCGTGCGGCGCAGCGCCTGGGATTTTGTTGTGCCCGTGCTTGTTCGACTTCTGATACCAGGGATCATCTTTTTTTGCCTGCGCAAAATCGGCTGGCTTGAAAGGAAAGCTGAACGCGGGGATGGCGACTTTTTTGTCAGTGGCCGAATCCTCGGCGACGACGGTTTCAGGAGCCGATGTCGAGTCAGTAGAAGTCATGAAAAGCTCCAGAAAATGGCAATCAGTCATCGAAAGGCCGCGCAGCATACCTGAATCGTTTGCCCGCCGCCTGCACTGCCCCAAACCTCTCATCGGCTGAGCCTATTTGTAGAACAGGTCAACCATGACTTCGGCCGCGAACGGCCCGGCTTTAGGGCTGTTCTTCTGCCAGACGAGTTCGGCATTGAAGTCGACGCTGGCGGCCTGAACGTCGTTGAGCAAATCAGCCAGATGAAAGGGTTCGTTGTACTTCAACACCGCATCATCACGAGCGCTCAGAATGCGGATACCGACACCGTCATTGGCGGCAGGAATCAGATAGCTGCCCGAAAGACTGCCACTGACGGGTCTGAAACGTGCGCCCAGACTGAACGGCGAATCACAGCTGCGTCGGGTAACAAGTGAAAAAGGCCGACGCTCGATCACCCTGCCCACTGCGACGTTCTGAATGCCGACGTTGCCGAACTCAATACTTTCCGGCACGACCCGCAACTGTGCATCACAGGCCACAAAGCGCAGGGCGTTGAGGTTATTGATCCGATAGTCGAGGCTCTGACCCGGCAATGGATTTGCCCCTCTGGCGCTGTCGAGCTGGAACACTCTGTAATCGAGCAAATCACTGGCAACACCTGAGTGAGGGGTTGGACCAGACTTCTGAATGAAGACGGAAAACGCGAGGTTGAATCTGGCCGTTGGGCAGGCACCGATATCCCCACTTCCTTCAAGACACGCAGGCAAATAATGGCCCGTGCTGATTCGCCCGCTGCTCTGCTGATAATCAACCCCAGAGAGGGTCACGCCAGCCCGAATACCCTGACCGACGTTCAAATTGTCCGGATTGACGATAAGGAAAATCTCTTCCGCCCCAGACTGCGCGCCGTCCTTGATGCATTCGACCTGAAGATCTTGCCGTTCTGAACGCCAGACGATCTCGCCATCGGGAGCACTCGCCGGGATGGCCACGCTGCTGTCCAGGTTGGCACGTATCACCGTTTCGCCTGCCCCTTGGGTTTTGCACACCATCGCGAAGCCAGTGGCGGGGGTCAGTAAAAACATCATGAGCCAGAAAGCCCTGCGGGAGGGGGCAAGCCTCGCTACAACATATCCTCGGCATAAGGCACTAACGTTCAGAAAATTGCGTGCAACTCGTAGAGAGGTATTCATCGTTCAGCAGTCCTTTTGCCGATGTTCAGTGTTGTCAAAGCCGTTGCTATTGCCCGCAGCGCAGTAAACATCTGCCCCGCCATAATCGTTCAGCGCCCTGAACGACAGACTCCGAGCGCCCGCAGCAACGGGAACCGGCATCTCATGACTGGCGCCGGGTGCCAGCATCAGATAATCGCTGGCAACCGCCTCACCCAGCCGCACATCCTGAAGAGCGGTATGATAGGGGGTCGGGTTATTCACTCGTAACGACGTTGAAGCCAGTGTCCAGCGCAGTCGATGGGCGGTTGCAGCCGGATCGTCGCCAAGACCAGCCGGGCGATAGAACACGTTGATGCGCTGGCGGATGGCAATGTTCAACGCGTTGCTGCCTGCTGTCCGGCGTGGAATTTCCAGGACGTACAGATGCAGCAACGACTCTTGGGTCAGCGGCATGCCCTGCCCCTGATACAAGACCCTGAGCGTTTGCTTGCCGTGCGCGTCCAGGCGCGCCAGGTGCGGGCTGAGCACAAACGGCAGTTCAACCGCAGCGCTTTCAAGGCTGCCGTCGATGTTGGTCGGGTCACTCAGCCAGGCTTGAATCAACACCTCGTGATCACTGCGATTGACGACCTCAAGACTCGCCTCGGGAAAGCGACCGTCAAAGATCAACCGAGTCCCGTTCAGCGACACTGTCGCCTGCACATTGAAACTGCACAGCAAGGCCGCGAGACCGATACAAATAAGCTTCGTCATTGGCACGTCACCCGGATGCGTTCGTAGGCACGTAGCGGATCACGGGTTGGCAAGGTGAACGCTGCGCGACAGGTTTGATTGGCCCATCTGACGCGCAACTCGCCGCTGTCCTGCTCACTGAGGATAAGGGCACGCCCGGTCGGGTCGACTACCCCCAAAGCCTTGCCTTCAGGTGTTTCAACACTTGCCCCCAAGGGGATTTTGCTGCCGTCATACTGAACAAGCTCGAACTGCACACGACGCCCGGTTGAAGCCTTGAAACGCACCACCGGCATCGCGCCGCGGCGTGGAACGATCTGGTTAACCGCGTTATCCAGCTCCACATCCGCCCCAAGCTGTCGGGTATCCAGACTGACCCAGTTACTTCGATAGGGCTGCGCATAAGGCAGCACCGCATAACCATTGGCAGCTGTCTCGATGTTGCTGAAGCTGGACAGCCTGGCCCCGCCGACCTTCGGCACTTCTACCAAAGCAAAGGTTTCGCCCAGCGACTGCCCCAGGTTGATGCCGCCGCCATGAACCAACACTGACCCCGAAGCCCCGAGGCTTAACGCATCGTAATCACGTCCCTGGCTGTAGCCTGCCTCAAAGCGGCCATACGGCAGGGTGGTGTTGATTTTCCCAGACCCAAAACTGCCGGAGCTGCTGTCGTGTCCGGCCTGCACCGAGTAAAAAGCATGGCGCTTATCCAGCACCTGACCACTGAGACCGGTTTGCGCGTTGTAACCACCCGAGCTGTCTCGTACAGCATTGAATGACAGTCTTGCAGAGCTTGGGTTTTCACCCAGTGGCAGGGTCAGGCTGACTGCGATTCGATTGTCACTTTCACCCTGCCCTTGATTGCCGAACTCACGGTTATTTTCCAGCGACAAACTGTAGCTAAGCGTGCGCCAGGCGGCGTTGTAAGCGAGGTAAAACTGCCGGGTTTTACCATCATTGCCCCAGTACCGCTGTTCGGATGCAGTCAGACTCAGGCTGCCCAATTGCGCAGGCAAGGATTGCGTAACAGTCAACTCCATCCGGTCCTTGGGACGGCCGGTCATGTCACGCCGAAAACGCATGCGGCTCGTTTCGACATGCTCGTTGAGGGATCGATAAAGTTCGGTGGAATAACGATAACCAGCAACGGCAAAAGTAGTGTTTGTTACATCCAGTGCGTTGGCGTATCGCAAGCGCACACTGTGTCCTGCCTGGCGCTGTTGACCTGTCTCGCTGATGGAATGAGTCAGGTCGGCGGAGAGTGCGCCGTACCCGGTATTGAGACCGGTACCGATATTGGTTGCCTGATAATCCTCAGCCATTTGCAGGCCACCAAAACCAGTGACGTGCTCGGTCAAACCGTAGATCAGGGCGAGACTGGCAAACGTCGGCGTTGCACCGTCATCCATACCGCTGTCGACCTGCCCCGCCGCGAGGCTGTAGCGAAAGGCACCTTCGGGCACCATGATTGGTAGCGAAGCATAGGCTTGCGTGAAGGTACGTCGACGGCCATCCGCCTCGATGATGGTGACTTGCAGATCACCATTGGAGCCGCTCGGATAAATATCACTGATCTCGAACGGCCCCGGCGACACATTGCCGCTGTAAAGCAAAAAGCCGTTTTGCCGGATTTCCACTGACGCATTGGTTTCGGCTGTACCCCGGATCACCGGCGTGTAATTGCGCTCGCTGTCGGGCAGCATGGCATCGTCGGAACTGACCCCGACACCACGAAAACGCACACTGTCGAACACTTGTGAATCGGTGAAGGTTTCACCAAGCGTCAATTGACTGCGCAGCGCACCAAGATCGCGTTGCAGATAGGTCCGATTACTGCTGAAGCGATAAGACTGCCCGTCGCTGTAAACGAGCGATGACTCGTTGCGTAAGCGCCATGCCCCAAGGTTCAGGCCATTGCGCAGCCCTACGTAATATTGCTCGGTGCTCTCACGCTGATTACTGCGGCGCACCGCATTGAATGAATAATTGGCAAACCCCACTGGCTCGCCCTCATCCCACAATTCGGGTGGTACGTAGCCTCTGGCACTGCGTTGCATGGACGCTTGCGGCACGCTGATGTTCAGGCGCAGCGCATTGGGTTGATAGTCGACCTTGGCGAACTCGATGTTCGCTGGTAAATCAAAGCACGCGTGCGGGTTCTGCGGCGTCTGCTCAGCGCCCAAGCGATCCAGATCCAACCCGAAAGCCTGAAGCATCTGGAGTGTCAGACACGGTTCGATGCGGCCGGACAGTGCGTTGTTGGCGAACACGATATCGCGCCTGCCGCTGAGAGCCCGATTGACATAGATGTCCACCCGGTAAGTGCCAGGCAATACCGTATTAGCCTGTAAAAACTCGCTCAGTTCCGGGGGCTGGTCGCTGCCCTGGATGAATGCGGTATTGAACTTCACGCCAGCAACCGGAGCGCTCTGGGCAGCCCAGCTCTGCATGGATAGCAATTGCACAACACCCAACGCCAGACTGACCTTTACCGGTTTGGACTTGACCCCCTTTGCTAACTGCAGGATGGATCCCGGGGTTAACTCCCCAATGTTTTTGTAAAGCCATTCCATTAGCTGTTTCCACTCGATCTGGAGGCCTTGAGCCATGCCCGAATCCCTTTCAGGCAGACACACGACTTGTGAGCCAGCGCACGTGGCGTGGCTCAAATAGGTAAATAACAAGGTGACGATAGAGAGGTAGCCGCTACTGTGGCTCCACTTTGACGGCCTGTGTAACTTCGCCGGTTTTCAACCCCGCGCGATAAACAACCTGACCGCCAAAGTCATTAATGCTGATAAAGCTCAACGTCGCGCCATTACCAGACGCTTTCAACGGTAATTGCAGTTGCTGGCCCGGAGCGATCATCTGGCTGTCCTTGTCGAGCAACTCGCTGTCGCCGCGCTGCGCTGTAATCCTGACCATCGAAACGTGAAATGACCCGGGATTTTCAACGTGCAGCGTATTATCCGCGTGCAGCTTCCATCGCAGATGCTCGGGCGCCTCGGCGACATCACCCACCAGTCCCTTGGGCCGGAAGAACAGTTTCATGCGCTGCCGAATGGCGATCTGCAATGTATTTTGCGCGGCAACCTGAGGGATTTCCTGAACGTTGAGCCAGAGTACTGACTCGCGATCCTGGGGCATGCCCATCCCCGCATAGATAATCCGCACTAACTGCCTGCCATCACTGGGTAAACGTGCAATTGCCGGAGTGATGACAAACGGTAACTTGTCCGGATCTGTTTGCTCGGTGCCTGTCTCCAGCCAACTTTGAACAAGGATCTCTTTATTGCCGACGTTATGTACGCCGAAACTGACCTCCTTGTCTGCGGCCGGATAGATGATGCGCGTGGTGTTGATCACGATGCTCGCCTGCGCGCTTGTGTTAAGTAGCAATAGCCACAAAACCAGTGAAGCCAACAGCACGATGCGGCGATGTAAGAACAGAAACATACTGGCATTCGCCTTGTGCTTGGTATGAACGCCCCAGTGTCTTCCACAAGACACTATTCGCAGTGCCGGATTAAAACCGTTAGCGGCTAAAACCGGCCCTGCGATCGTCCATGCCCTTCTATTTTATGGAGTGCATTACCAAGAGACGGAGCGAGATGAACTCGCTCCGTACGACGCATTACTCGTAATCGAGCGTAAAAGGCAGGTCGCCCATGGCGGTACCTGGTCGGGTTGACGTGCCGTTGAGCATGTACACGCCTGCGAGGTTGAGCTCAGCCGTCGCGCCACCAGCGCCATCCTTGACCAGTGGTTTATCGATGGTTTGATTGCCGGACAAATCCATAAGCTGGTTCGTAGCATTGAGCACACCGATGGCAACACCGCCTGCCGAGCCGGTTACACGAAGCAATTTGCTGTCATTGTCATCTGTGCCGTGGCCCATACCGGCCTTGAAGCGCATCTTCACCAGGTTGTATTGATCGGCACCCGCCGTGCAGTTGACCAACAACTGGATAGGGGTCGCAGTCTCCAGCTTGTTTTCACCAGAGGTACCAATTTCAGAGAACGATACGTTGCCCAGGTCAACGGCAATGTCACCAGGCGAGGTGCCTGGACCGGTACCTGCGCCGGGCGCAACGCTGCAGGAAATATTGGTCAGCGTGCCGGAAAATTTCAGTACGCCGTTGTTCGCAGCATTAGCGGTACTGGAAAGGCCCAACGCCAAGGCGCCACTAATGGCCAGTACAGAAGTAATTTTTTTCATTAACGACATTCCTTGTGTTATTTCGTGTATGCCCTGAATCGGACGCCACGCACTATAAGGTTCGATCTTTTAGATCGATGTCGGCTTTATTACTTTAACAACAGGGAATAACCCATGAAACTTGCAGGAACTTTCCGTAGGAGTAACCGTAACTCTTTTGCAGCCCACGTAATACGTAGCCTCGCGACAATACCTGATTACAAAGGTCAGGCAATACTTCACGCAAAGATGACAGCACTACTACAAGCTGCCGCTTATTTTGCTACCAGACCTGTCACTTGCTTATCGAGTAACAGCTTGGCCAAGGGGTTGCGTTGAGGGGCCACGGTGCTATAGCGCAGCAAACACGGTCGTGGGGCAGCCAACTTGGCTGACTGCAACAGAGCCGTGTTCAAACCATGTTTGATGTTATCTGCGACGCAGACTACTGATAGGTCAGGGTCAAAACCCCGGCACCTGAGCGGTTACTCGTCGACAGCGAAACTGGCAGCGGCTGGTACTGTGTCGAGAATGGAATAACTGATGCTGCACAGGCGTTTTGCGACGTATCAACCACGATGGACATGTGCGCCGAAACGTTGATCCGTTGGGTATGAGCACCTGCGACTGAGCCCGTCGCTGGCAGCACTGCGCAACTTGCCTCGGTGATTTGCCCGCTGAAGCTGATTCGCCCTTCAGTTGCGGAGGCTGAAAAAGCACTCAGACATAAGGGGGCGACAATCATCAAGGCGACCACCTTGCGCACCTCATGAACGACTTCGTAACAACGGTTCCAATTTGAGACGCTGCGTTTCATGAGCTTGCTCCGACTGAGTGCATTTCGATTGGTACAAAAACCAAACGGAACAAGCAGGTAAATTTCTGCGAATTCCTTTCTATGGATATCGTCGCGGGCCAGGGTTTCTTGATAACGTTCGCTCGCAGTGCGCTTTTCTTGCTGACAATTCTGACAGGCGGCCGTCATTCTGCTGACCCGGTTGGGGGGGTATAAGAGAGGAGCCAACAACCACGACCTTCCCTCTCCCGACTTCCCGGCGCCTCTCGAATGCGTAAACAGACCAGAACCGTCCTCGCCGTTGCCGTCATTCTCGGCTTGATCGGTGTTTCCAGCTGGAGCCTGACGCGTCCCGCGACGGCCAAGGTAAGCGCACCTGCGGCGGTGCCGGTCAAAGTCGTCAAAGTGACCGAGGAAGATGTACCGCGTTTTGTGACGGGGATTGGTTCCGTGCTTTCACTGCACAGCGTGACCATCCGCCCGCAAGTGGATGGCATCCTCACCAAAGTGCTGGTCAAGGAAGGGCAAACGGTGAAAGCCGGAGATTTGCTGGCGACCATTGATGACCGAGCGATTCGCGCCTCGCTGGAGCAAGCCAGGGCGCAACTGGCGCAAAGCAAAGCACAACTGGACATGGCTCAGGTCGATCTCAAGCGCTACCGGCTGCTCAGTGAAGACAACGGTATCTCCAAACAGACTTTCGACCAGCAGCAGGCGACGGTTCATCAACTGAAAGCCACTGCGATGGGTAACGAAGCAGCGATCAACGCCGCTCAAGTGCAGTTGTCGTACACACAGATTCGCTCTCCGGTGACAGGTCGGGTCGGGATTCGCAATGTCGATGAAGGCAACTTCCTGCGAGTCAGCGATGCTCAGGGCCTGTTTTCCGTTACGCAGATTGATCCGGTCTCAGTCGAATTTTCGCTGCCGCAACAGATGCTGCCGACGCTGCAAGGCTTGATCGCCTCAAATACGCCAGCGGGGGTCAAAGCATTCCTCGGTGACGGCGACAACGGCACCCTGCTCGGCGACGGCAAACTGACCTTGATCGACAACCAGGTCTCGGCCACCACCGGGACGATTCGCGCCAAGGCCGAGTTCAATAATCCGAAACAGCTCTTGTGGCCAGGTCAATTGGTCACGGTAAAAATCCAGACGGCAATTGACCGCGATGCATTGCGAGTGCCGCCGCAGGTGGTGCAGCGCGGTATCGATCAACACTTCGCGTTCCGGGTCAATGGCGACAAGGTCGAGGTGGTCCCGGTGCAGGTGCTGTATCAGGACAGCAGCCTGATGCTGATTTCCGGTCCCAAGGCTGGCGACGTGCTGGTCAGCGATGGTCAGTCACGACTCAAGGCGGGATCGAAAATCGAAGTGCTGCGTAACACGACAGAGACTAGCCAGACGGCAGAGCTGGACGGCACACGATGAAGGGCCGTGGATCGATTTCAGCCTGGTGCGTAGACCATCCGGTCGCCACATTATTACTGACGTTTGCCATCGTTCTGCTGGGGGCGATTGCGTTCCCTCGGCTGCCCGTGGCGCCGCTGCCTGAAGCCGAATTCCCGACGATTCAAGTCACTGCGCAACTGCCCGGAGCCAGCCCGGAAACCATGGCTTCGTCAGTGGCGACACCGCTGGAGGTGCAATTCAGCGCCATCCCCGGCATGACGCAAATGACCTCCAGCAGCGCCTTGGGCTCAACCAACCTGACGCTGCAATTTACCCTCAACAAAAGCATCGACACCGCCGCGCAGGAAGTTCAGGCCGCGATCAATACCGCAGCAGGCCGACTTCCCGCTGACATGCCCAATTTGCCGACCTGGCGCAAGGTCAACCCGGCGGACAGCCCGGTGCTGATTCTCAGCGTCAGTTCCAACCTGATGCCGCCTACCGAACTGAGCGACGTGACGGAGTCGTTGTTGGCGCGGCAACTGAGCCAGATCGATGGCGTCGGGCAGGTGTTCATTACCGGCCAGCAGCGTCCGGCGATTCGCGTACAGGCTGCACCGGAGAAGCTCGCCGCATTGGGCCTGACCCTTGCCGATATTCGTGTGGCGGTGCAACAGACCAGTCTCAACCTCGCCAAAGGCGCGCTGTATGGCAAGGACAGCGTGTCCACTATTGCCTCCAACGATCAGTTATTCCGGCCTCAGGACTACGCGCAACTGATCGTCTCTTACAAGGATGGCGCGCCCGTACACCTGAAAGACGTGGCGCGGGTCATCAACGGTTCGGAAAACGCGTACGTGCAGGCCTGGTCGGGGGATCAGCAAGGCGTCAACGTAACGATCTTCCGCCAGCCCGGCGCCAATATCGTGGAAACCGTAGACCGCATTCAGCGCGAGTTGCCGCGCTTGCTGGAAATGCTCCCGGCCTCGGTAGACGTCTCGGTGCTCAACGACCGCACCCGAACCATTCGCGCTTCGCTGCACGAAGTGGAAATCACCCTGGTGATCGCAATCTTGCTAGTGGTCGCGGTGATGGCCCTGTTCCTGCGCCAGCTGTCGGCCACCCTGATCGTCAGCGCTGTGCTGGGCGTGTCGCTGGTTGCCAGTTTTGCGATGATGTACGTGTTTGGGTTTAGCCTGAACAACCTGACGCTGGTGGCAATTGTGGTGGCGGTCGGGTTCGTGGTGGACGATGCGATCGTGGTAGTGGAGAACATCCATCGACACCTTGAAGCCGGTGACGGCATGCGCGAGGCGGCCATCAAGGGCTCCGGCGAAATTGGTTTCACGGTGGTGTCGATCAGCTTCTCGCTGGTTGCGGCGTTCATTCCACTGCTGTTTATGGGCGGTGTGGTCGGGCGTCTGTTCAAGGAGTTTGCACTCACCGCCACCGCCACCATCCTGATTTCGGTTGTCGTTTCACTGACGCTGGCACCAACCCTGGCGGCGCTGTTCATGCGCGCGCCGAAACATGACCCGCATGCAAAACCGGGTTTCAGCGAACGTCTGTTGGCGCTCTATGAGCGCGGATTGAACAAGGCGCTGGCTCATCAACGAATCATGCTCGGGATTTTCGGGCTGACATTGGTGCTGGCTGGCGTTGGCTACGTGCTGATTCCGAAAGGGTTCTTTCCGGTCCAGGACACTGCATTCGCCCTTGGCACCAGCGAGGCTGCGGCCGATATTTCCTATCCCGACATGGTGGAAAAACACCTGCAACTGGCAAAAATCGTCGGTGCCGATCCTGCAGTCCAGGCGTTCTCCCATTCGGTGGGCGTCAGCGGTAGCAACCAGACCATCGCCAACGGGCGGTTCTGGATATCCCTTAAACCCCGCGGTGAGCGCGACGTTTCGGTGAGTGAGTTCATCGACCGGATACGCCCGAAGCTGGCGAAGATTCCCGGCATCGTGCTGTACCTGCGCGCCGGACAAGATATCAACCTGAGTCCTGGTCCGAGCCGAAGTCAGTATCAATACGTGCTCAAGAGTAATGACGGTCCGCTGCTCAATACCTGGACCCAGCGCCTGACGGAAAAACTGCGCACCAACCCGGCATTCCGCGACTTGTCCAACGACCTGCAACTGGGCGGTAGCGTCACTCATATCAATATCGACCGCAGTGCTGCAGCGCGCTTCGGGTTAACCACCAATGATGTCGATCAGGCCCTGTACGACGCTTTTGGCCAGCGACAAATCAGCGAATTCCAGACCGAAATCAATCAGTACAAAGTGATTCTGGAGCTGGACGCCAAGCAGCGCGGCAAAGCCGAAAGCCTGGCGTACTTCTATCTGCGATCGCCGCTGACCAACGAAATGGTACCGCTATCAGCGCTGGCCAAGGTCGGCGCGCCGACCATGGGGCCATTGTCCATCGCCCACGACGGCATGTTCCCGGCCGCCAACCTGTCGTTCAACCTGTCACCCGGCGTGGCTTTGGGCGATGCAGTGCGCATGCTCGATCAAGCCAAAAACGAAATCGGCATGCCGGCATCGATCATCGGTAACTTCCAGGGTGCGGCGCAGGCCTTTCAGAGTTCGCTGGCCAATCAGCCATGGTTGATTCTTGCGGCGCTGGTGGCGGTGTACATCATCCTGGGTGTGCTTTATGAAAGCTTTGTCCATCCACTGACGATTATTTCCACTCTTCCCTCAGCCGGTATCGGCGCGCTGTTACTGCTGTGGTTGATGGGACAGGATTTCTCCATCATGGCCCTGATCGGTGTGGTGCTGCTGATCGGCATCGTCAAGAAGAACGGTATTTTGCTGGTGGACTTCGCCCTGGAGGCGCAACGTGATCGGGGCATGAGCCCGCTGGACGCGATTCACGAAGCCTGCCTCACCCGTTTCCGTCCAATCATCATGACCACTCTGGCGGCATTGCTTGGCGCCCTGCCCTTGATGCTCGGTTATGGTGTCGGTGCCGAACTCCGTCAGCCGCTGGGGATTGCCGTGGTTGGCGGTTTGCTGGTCAGCCAGATGCTGACGCTGTTCACCACACCGGTGATCTACCTTCAGCTGGAGCGGGTGTTTCATAAGCCAAAAGGATCTCAACCTGTGGGAGCGGCCGGGGTGGCGCTCCACCTTGCTCGCGATAAGAACACCGCGATCTAAACTGAACCGCGTCCAGTCTTATCGTCGGAATGCCGCCCAGACCAAGCACCGCTCCCACAGGTATGCATTCCACTCAAGATCATCTGTTGCCCATAGAGACTCTGCCCCATGCGTGTCCTGATCATCGAAGACGAAGAGAAGACCGCCGATTACCTGCATCGCGGCCTGACCGAACAAGGCTTCACCGTGGACCTCGCCCGCGATGGCATCGAGGGGCTGCACCTTGCGCTTGAGAGCGATTACGACGTGATTATTCTCGACGTGATGCTGCCCGGCCTGGATGGCTTTGGCGTATTGCGCACGTTGCGCGCTCGCAAGCAGACGCCGGTGATCATGCTCACCGCCCGAGAGCAAGTGGATGACCGTATTCGCGGGCTGCGTGAAGGCGCCGATGACTATCTGGGCAAGCCGTTTTCATTTCTTGAACTGGTCGCTCGCCTGCAAGCCCTGACCCGCCGCAGCAGCGGCCACGAGCCAGTGCAAATCAGCATTGCCGACCTGTGGATCGACCTGATCAGCCGCAAGGCCACCCGCGCCGGGTTGCGTCTGGACCTGACGGCGAAAGAGTTTTCGTTGCTTAGCGTACTTGCCCGCCGCCAAGGAGAGATCCTTTCGAAAACGTCGATTGCCGAAATGGTCTGGGACATCAATTTCGACAGCGACGCCAATGTCGTCGAGGTGGCGATCAAACGGCTGCGGGCAAAACTGGATGGGCCGTTCGAACAGAAACTGCTGCACACCATTCGAGGCATGGGCTACGTGCTGGAAAGCCGTGCTGGAGAACGCAGTGAAGACTGACTCCATCGCCCTGCGTCTGAGCGGCCTGTTCGCTCTGGTTGCGCTCCTGGTCTTCACGTTGATTGGCTGGGCGTTGTATTTGCAGGTCGACAAAAGCATGGCGCTGCTGCCGGAAGCCGAGGCTGAAGCGCGCTACAGCGTGCTGGAATCCGCGGTCAACCGCCACAGTGACGTCGAGCACTGGGGCAGGATCAAAAGCAAACTCAGACTGCTCAGCGAAGAGGACAAGCGCCTGCGTTTCTGGGTGGTCAGCGACAATCCGGTGTATGAGTTCGGCAACCCGGACCCTCACATTCGCAGCTTCGCCAACGGCCCGCTGGGCATGCGTGACCTGCGAATTTCCGGACATCAATCCCCGTTCAAAGTGTTGGTCAGCCAGTTCGAAGCCAAAGAACAACGTCCTCCGTTACGTTTCCTGATTGCTGTCGACACTGAGACATTCCTGCAAACCCAGCACTCGCTGATGATTGCCCTGATCGGCTTTGCGGCGCTGGGCATCCTGCTCGCTTCAATGCTGGGCTACTGGGTCGCGCGTATCGGTTTGCGGCCATTGACGAGTCTCTCGCTGGAGGCGCGCAAACTCGCCCCGCCGCGCCTCTCGGGGCGCCTGCAAATGACGCCGCTGCCGCCGGAGTTGAACCAGTTCGTGACCTCCTTCAACTCGACACTGGAGCGAGTCGAGCAGGCCTATGCGCGGCTCGAATCCTTCAATGCAGATGTCGCCCATGAACTGCGCTCGCCGTTGACCAACCTGATTGGCCAGACTCAGGTGGCCTTGACCCGGGGCCGCTCGGCAGAACATTACTTCGAAGTGCTGCAATCGAATCTGGAAGAGCTTGAACGGCTGCGCTCGATCATCAACGACATGCTGTTTCTGGCCAGTGCCGACCAGGGTAGCAAGGTCACGGAACTGACCTGCGCCTCTCTGGCCCAGGAAGTGGCAACCACACTGGATTATCTGGATTTCATTCTTGAGGATGCGCAGGTAAGGGTCGAAGTCCATGGTGATGCGCTTGTGCCAATGGAAAAGACTCACTTGCGCAGAGCGCTGATCAACCTGCTGCATAACGCCGTGCAGCACACACAAGCAGGGCAATTGATCCGCGTCGACATTAGCAAACAGGTCGATCATGTCAGTGTCGGCGTAGCCAATCCCGGCACACAGATTGCCAACGAGCACCTGCCCAAACTCTTCGAGCGTTTTTATCGGGTCGACGCCTCACGCGCCAACAGCGGCGGCAACCATGGCCTTGGGCTGGCTATCGTCAAAGCCATTGCCCTGATGCATGGCGGCAGCGTGTTCGTGCACAGCCGCGAGGGTATCAACACCTTTGGGATCAACCTGCCGTTGTGATGGTTGGCTCAGTCTCCGAGCACCGCCCCGCAGGATCGGCTTTAGCCGGGAGGTCATGGAAATGCTCGCTAAATGTCCCTCGCCAGAAACACCGCTCTCCCTGATAAAGCCGGCCCTCCAGGATCAAGATCACGCTTGCGGCAAACATAGTTCTCGCCCAAGCGCGGCGTTACAACGCCGTATCGGTTAACCCGAATAATTGCTCACGAAATAAAACGCATTCACGCGTGCGATAAAACACCGCTGTTTCGGCGCGTCCCATTTGAGTTATAAATACCGGGTCGACAAAGACGCTAAATATATAAAACTCTTAAAACTCTTTTAAAACAAAGAGTTGAAGAAGCATTGAACATTTACCGAGCTCCTCCGCGCAATGATTGCTCATCACGCCATGCAGGCACCGCATAAAAAATGGACTCGGCCAGAAGTTTTCCTGGTGTGCGGCAGTGTGCTGGCGATTGCCGCTATAGCGGTCATTGTCGTCTCGCTATTGATGCGCGAGCGCCGGGACGCCCATGAAGCTGCCGCACGAGCTTCTTCCAACATCGTGCGGTTGATAGACGCCGATGTAATGCGTAACGCTGAGCTTTACGACACCTCGCTGCAAGGCATGATCAACGCGTGGCGAATGCCCGAGTTGCAAAATATTCCTTCCAATTTACGCCAACTGGTTTTATTCGATCGCTCTACCGTCGCACGTTACAAGGGCGATCTGCTGTTGCTGGACAAGAACGGCTTCATCCTCGCCGACTCGACCTCGACGCGTCCCCGCCCCTACAGTCTCGCAGACCGCCCGCATTTTCAGGAGCACGTGAACAATCCGTCGCTGGAGATGATGGTGGGTGCCCCCTTCAAGGCGCATTGGGGCTTCAAAGACTGGTGCATCAGCTTCAGCCGGCGGATATCAGGTGTTGACGGTTCATTCCAGGGCGTCGCCAGCGCTGCGATGCGCCTGGTTTACTTCAAGCAGTTGTTTCGAACGCTGGATATCGGCCCGGACAGCAATGTCACGCTGCTCAACACTGACGGCGTGATGCTCGCCCGACACCCGGAAATACCCGGTAGAGACGTCATCGGAGAGAGCTTTGCCAACAGCCCCAACTTCAAGCGCATCCTGCGCGAAGGTAACGGCAGCTTTATCAGCGTTTCATCCATAGACGGTAAAGAACGCCTGTACACCTTTTCCCATGTTGGCAACCTTCCGTTGATTGTGGTGGCAGGCCTGTCAGTGAAAGAGGTCTATGCCATCTGGAACCGCAATGTGCTGCTGGTCGGCGTTGCGACCACGGTGTTGTGCTTCGGTATCCTGTGGTTAAGCCTGCTGCTGCGCCGTGAGTTAAGGCTGCGTCATCAAGCTGAGAAAGAACTCAATGCCCGCGCATCCACCGATGCCTTGACCGGACTTGCCAACAGACGACGTCTCGATGAAGTGATGAAAAGCGAATGGATGCGCAGCATGCGCACAGGCAAGCCTGTTTCATTGCTGGTGATCGATGTTGACCACTTCAAGGCATTCAACGATCGCCACGGTCACTACGGCGGAGATGGAGCGCTACGCAACGTTGCGACGACCATTGCCAATAGCATCAGAAGACCGGGTGATTTTGTCGCCCGTTATGGTGGCGAAGAATTTGTGGCGGTGCTGGGCGAAACCGGGCTGGAAGGTGCAAAGGTCATCGCAGAAACCATTAGAAGTGCGATAGAAAACCTCGCCCCTTATGCCGGTGATACACAGCCGATCACGGTCAGCATCGGCATCGCCTGCGCGCAGGCACAACTCGAAGAAACCATCGAAAACCTGTTCAGTGCTGCGGACAAGGCGCTGTATACGGCCAAACACAATGGGCGTAACAGGGTTGAGTCCGCTCACGCCTGATCGCACTCACAAGTCCTTCGCCAACGAATCGCGGGCATAAAAAAACGCCAGACTGGCTGGCGTTTTTCAGACATTCAAGTCTTAGTGTGCAGCTTTCTCTGCACGAGCAGCATTGCGCAGGTCACGAACTTTGTCGTGGTTGGCCTGTACGCCGACCAGCTGCTTGTCGATCAACGAGGTAACGGAAGCTGGCAGGTTCTTCTCAACTGCTTTCTGACGGGCTTCTTTGTAAGCCTTCAGCGCTACGTCTTCGCCACGCTCTACTTCTTCCAGGATCGCTTTGTCGTCTTTGCCGGTCAGCGCCGACTTAAGGTCAACCCATGCGCGATGCAGAGTGCCGCTGACGCTGGAAGAGGTCTCTGGATCGCCGCCCAGTGAGCGTACTTCAGCCTGCAATTCAGCGACCGACGTTTTGATTTCTGCGGAACGGCTCAGGAAGTAAGCTTTGATCGCAGGGTTCTTGATGTCTTCTGCGCTGGTCTGAAAACCCTTTTCGCCATCTTTGCTGGTTTCGATCAGGTCGTTCAGAAGGGAGATCGATTCTTTATTGATGTCAGTCATTTTCAAGTTCCTTATGGGCAGGTTTATACAAAATGATTTGCATGCTTAGGTAATTGCAGGGCGCATGCCAGTTTTTTGAATATATTTAATCCTTTAAAATCAGTTAGTTAATACAATCACCAGACAGATGGGTCGTGATTTCTGCATGATCTGTCCTTTGGCCTGCATGCAGAATGCACGTATCGTTAGGGCGTATTGAAATCGGGTGACGCGAATCTCATGGATCCGGAAAAACTTTTGCTACTGGTGACTCGCGAGATGCCATTTGGCAAATATAAAGGCCGCCTGCTCGCTGACTTGCCGGGCCAATACCTGAACTGGTTTGCGCGGGAAGGCTTCCCGAAAAGCGAGCTGGGCAGTTTGCTGGCGTTGATGCAGGAGATCGACCACAACGGTCTTTCGGAGCTGCTTGATCCGCTGCGTACGCAGCCACGGAAGAAGTACAACGACCGCTAATCGCAACAGACTTCTGGAGCTTATGTGCACGTTGACCCTGTAGGAGCTCACCGAGGTTACGAGGCCAGCGATAGCGGTTTGTCTGGTACACCGCCATCGCTGGCCTCGTAACCTCGGTGAGCTCCTACAGCATTGGATTCCACAGAATGAGTCATTCAGTCACAAAGAGAGGACGCAATGCTCGAGCAACATGCAAGGGATGAACAGTTCTGGCAGGCCATCGCCGGGCGCTATGACGTCGAGCCAGGGCCGATCAATCTGGAGAACGGTTACTTCGGGCGCATGACGCGTGAAGTCATGGAAGACTATCGGCGCAACATCGATTACGTGAACCGGAGCAACTCGGTGTATGTGCGTCGTCAGTTCGATACCCACGACAGCGGCATGATCCACGCTCAACTGGCGCAGTTGCTACAGGTGAGCACGCAGGAGATTGCTATCACCCGCTGCGCCTCCGAATCATTGCAGTCGCTGATCCGCAACTATAACCAGCTGCAACCCGGCGATCAGGTACTGATCTGCGATCTGGACTACATCAGTGTGCAATCCGCCATGCGCTGGCTGGCCAAAAGCCGTGGCGTTGAAGTTATCGAAATCTCTCACGACCACCCGGCGACTTACGAAAGTCTGCTCAGCAGCTATCAGCAAGCCTTCGAGCAGTATCCCCGACTCAAGCTGATGGCGTTGACGCATGTTACCCACCGCACAGGGCTAGTGATGCCGGTTCAGGCCATTGCCGGTCTGGCGAAAGAGCACGGCGTGGATGTCATCCTCGACGGTGCCCACGCGCTGGGACAGCTGGACTTTAAGCTCGATGAACTGGGTGTGGCATTCGCTGGCTACAACCTGCAGAAATGGATTGGCGCGCCATTGAGCCTGGGTTTTATCTACGTGGCACGGGACAGGATTTCAGCTATCGACCCGGACATGGGTGACACCCGCTACGCCAGCGATGACATCCTGTCTCTGGTGCCCTACGGCACGCCGAATATTCCAGCCTGGATGACCTTGCCCAAAGTGTTCGAAGAACACGCGGCGATGGGTGGCTCAGCCAGCAAAGGCGCACGCCTGAGTTACCTGCGCGACCTGTGGGTCAAGCCGGCAAGAGATATGGAGCACATCGAAGTTCTAACCCCGGACGATCCGCGTCTGTATTGCGGGATCACCGCGCTGCGCTTCACTCATCACGCGGATCAGCAGAAAATGGTCGAACGCTTGCTGCAGGACTACAACCTGTTCACCGTCGCCCGCCAGGGCGCGGCGTGCGGGCCGTGTATCCGGATTACGCCGGGGTTCAATACCTCGGCGGCGGATATGGGGTTGTTGGTGGAGGCGTTGCAGCAGTTGAAGTGACCTGTAGGAGTGAGCTTGCTCGCGATAGCGGTGTATCAGCAGCAAATATCTCGCTTGTTAAATCCAATCGCGAGCAAGCTCACTCCTACAGTGGTAAGCGTTCAGGTCAATCAAACAAAGCCATTGCCTGTGCGGTGGCTTCCTGGATACGACCCCAGTCGCCGTTCTTGACCCATGCGTTGTCGATCATCCACGTGCCGCCGACGCACATGACGTTAGGCTGCCCCATGTAGCTCTTGAGGTTGTCGGCGTTGACGCCACCGGTTGGGCAGAAACGCACTTCATTGAAGGGACCGCCAAGGGCTTTGATCGCTGCGACGCCGCCGCTGATCTCAGCCGGGAACAGCTTGAAGCGGCGATAACCCATCGCATAGCCAATCATGATTTCCGAAGCACTGCTGATGCCGGGCAGCAGCGGCAGCGGACTGTCGAGCGCAGCTTGCAGCAAGTCCTGCGTGCTGCCTGGCGTGACAATGAACTGCGAACCGGCTGCCTCGGCGTCGGCCAGCATGTGCCGGTCGAGAATAGTGCCAGCGCCAACGCAAAGCTCAGGGCGCTGCTCACGAAGAATACGGATTGCGCTCAGGCCAAAGGCCGAGCGCAAGGTGACTTCCAGCGCCGTCATGCCACCGGCGGCCAAGGCGTCTGCCAGCGGCAGGACGTCTTCGTCACGCAGGATGGTGATGACCGGCAAAATTTTTGCCTTGGCGCAGAGTTCGTCAATCTGCTTGATCTTGTTCGCCATGCTGTTCAGCGGCTGAGTGTTATCGACGGTGTTCATGGCGGCGGATCCTTTTGTTATGGGCACCAGTAAATCTCAAGTGAAGAGTCAAGGAAGGCGCGGATTGGCATTTCAGCGAGGTCATCGCCCGCCAATGCGGCCCGCAGTGTGTCAAGTTTGGCCTGACCGGAAACCGACAGGATCGGCAGACGGGCCGAAGCCAGCAGTTGACGGGTCATGGTCAAGCGCTGATGGGGAACAGCAGGCGCAAGCATTGGCAAGCAGCGACGTGTACTGTCCAGCTGCAACGCTTCGTTCAGGTTCGGGCTGTTCGGGAACAGCGAGGCGGTGTGCCCGTCATCGCCCATGCCCAGCACCAGCACGTCAATCGGCGGCAGCTCAGCCAGTGCCTGATCAGCCGCCTCGGCAGCCTCTTCAAGGCTCGGCGCGACGGTGTATAGACCGAAGAAACGCGCCTTGGCTGCTGGGCCTTGCAGCAGGAAACGCTGCAGCAGGCCGGCATTGCTGTCGGCGTGCTCAACCGGCACCCAGCGCTCGTCAGCCAGGCTGATGACCACTTTCGACCAGTCCAGCGGCTGCTGCGCCAGGCTCTGGAAAAACGCCACCGGGCTACGACCACCGGATACCACCAAAGTCGCTACGCCCTTGGCCGTGATTGCCGTTTTGAGCTGTTCGGCTACGTTGGCCGCCAGCGTCTCGGCCAACTGCTGCGGATTATCGAATTCCCGGGCCACAAGGCCTTGGGGAAATTCAAGTTCACATATCGCCATACCACGATCTCCCATCACGAGTAATCAGGGCAATGGAGCTCATCGGCCCCCACGATCCGGCGGCATAAGGCTTGGGCGCATCGCCCGCCTTTTTCCAACCGGCGATCAACTGATCGCACCATTGCCAGGCGTACTCAATTTCATCTTTGCGAACAAACAGGTTCTGATTGCCCCGCATGACTTCCAGCAGCAAACGCTCATAGGCATCAGGGACGCGCGCGCTGCGGTAAGTGTCGGAAAAATTCAGTTGCAACGGGCCGCTACGCAACTGCATGCCTTTGTCCAGGCCCTGATCCTTGGTCATCACCTGCAAGGAAATACCTTCGTCAGGCTGCAAACGAATGATCAGACGGTTGCTGATCTGCATGCGCTGCTCGGGGGCGAAGATGTAGTGCGGCGGCTCTTTGAAATGGATCACGATCTGCGACAGCTTTTGCGGCATGCGCTTGCCGGTACGCAGATAGAACGGTGTACCTGACCAGCGCCAGTTACGGATATCGGCACGCAGGGCGACGAAGGTTTCGGTGTCGCTCTGGGTGTTGGAATTCTCTTCTTCCAAATAGCCCGGCACGGCTTTGCCTTCGCTGTAACCCGCGGTGTATTGACCACGAACAACCTGAGTGGCCAGACGCTCCGGCGTGAACGGTGCGAGGGCTTTGAGCACCTTCACCTTCTCATCGCGAATACTGTCGGCGGACAGATCACTTGGCGGGTCCATTGCAATCAGACACAGCAGTTGCAGCAAGTGGTTCTGGATCATGTCGCGCAGCTGCCCGGCCTGATCGAAGTAACCCCAACGGCCTTCGATACCGACCTTTTCCGCAACCGTAATTTCCACATGGGAAATGTGGTTCTGGTTCCACTGGGTTTCAAACAGGCTGTTGGCAAAACGCAGGGCAATCAGGTTCTGAACGGTGTCTTTGCCCAGATAGTGGTCGATGCGGTAGACGCGGCTTTCCGGCAGGAACTGCGCTACGGCATCATTGACCCGACGCGAGGAAGCAAGGTCATGACCGATGGGCTTTTCCAGCACGGCACGGGTGCGATCGGTCAGGTTGACCGACGCCAGGTTTTCACAGATCGCGCCATACACCGAAGCAGGTGTGGCGAAATAAGCGATCAGAGTTTCTGCGTCGCCCACCCGCTCCGCCAGCGCGACATAATCCTCAGCCTTGAGAAAGTCGACGTGCAGGTAACTCAGGCGCGCCTGAAAACGCTCTACGTGTTCCGTTTCAAGCTGTGCTTCGGGAACGAAGCGGCGTAACGATTCTTCGATGTGTGCCAAATGCTGCTGTGCATCGCCAGGCTCACGCGCCAACGCGAGAATTCGCGTGTCGGCATGCAGCAATCCAGCGCGGTCGAGCTGATAAAGCGCCGGGAACAGTTTGCGCACTGCCAGGTCGCCCAAGGCGCCAAACAAGGCAAAAGTGCACGGTTCAACCGTAATCGAGAGCATAATGTTGGTTCTTTTATCAAGTTAAGCTACAAATACCTTTTTTAAAGGCGTTACTCAAGGCCATATGTAGTAATAACCACAACATTGCATCTAAAAGCATATTCCAGTGGTGATCAACACAGGCCCTGAGTACGATAGGCCACCTTTGCTACAGGCTAAAGGGCCTATGTGCCTGCCCTGAAAAAAACCTGCGCAAATCTGCCTGATTAGGACTTTGAATGGACCACTCAAGAAATCTTCTGGAGCAGATCCAGAGCCGCCTCGAAGAGCTCAACAAGGCTGAGCGCAAGGTAGCTGAAGCGATTCTTCTTAACCCACAACAAGCAACTCGGTTCAGTATCGCGGCATTGGCACAGGCCGCCAAAGTCAGCGAGCCGACGGTCAACCGCTTTTGCCGCTCGTTTGCCGTGAGCGGTTATCCAGAACTCAAATTGCAGCTCGCGCAAAGTCTGGCCAGCGGTGCGGCGTACGTCAGCCGGGCCGTAGAAGCCGACGATGATCCCGAGGCCTATACCAAGAAGATTTTTGGCAGCGCGATTGCTTCGCTGGACAGTGCCGTTCAGCAACTGGACCCCGCCCTGATCAGCAAGTCTGTGGACATGCTGATTCAGGCCCGGCAGATCCACTTCTTCGGCCTCGGTGCTTCAGCGCCTGTTGCGCTGGACGCCCAGCACAAGTTCTTCCGCTTCAATCTGGCGGTGACCGCCCACGCCGACGTGCTCATGCAGCGCATGATTGCCTCGGTAGCACACACCGGCGAGCTGTTTGTGATCATTTCCTACACAGGCCGTACGCGTGAACTGGTGGAAGTAGCACGCATTGCCCGGGCCAATGGTGCCTCGGTATTGGGCCTGACCGCTGCCGGTTCACCCCTGGCCCAGGCCAGCACCGTGAGCCTGAATATCCCGCTGCCGGAAGACACCGATATCTACATGCCGATGACCTCGCGGATCATCCAGCTCACCGTGCTCGACGTGCTGGCTACCGGCATGACCTTGCGCCGCGGCGTGGATTTCCAGCCGCACCTGCGCAAGATCAAGGAGAGCTTGAATGACAGCCGGTATCCGATTGAGGATCAGGGGTAACGCTTAGGCGTTTTGTAGGAGCT
>NZ_LOHF01000002.1:164932-178467 GCF_002158995.1 Pseudomonas caspiana
GGGCGTTCAACTTAGCCATCAGTGCAGCAAACACGCCTGCAGACTCAGCTCGACCTGCTCACCGGGCGCAAGGCTCAGGCTTTCATCATGACCCGACGCCGCCTCGACGCAGACGAAACCGGATGCTTCATTGCCTGCCACACCCAGCAGCGGCCTGTTACCGGGATGCCAGACGACAGTGCTCGCGTTATCGGCGCTATTGATGCCCAGGCGGCGTTGCCACGTTTGATCCTTTAGCTGCAACGGTCCGCTATGTTCAAACACCCGCTGACAGCCACCTGCGACGCGCAGCTCACCTTCTTGCTGACAGGCACGCCGACTCAACTGATCATAACCCTGAGCGCCTTCAAGACCTTGCAACGCAACGTCTTCCACATCACTGATGCGCCAATAAGCATGTAAAGCATGGCCAAACTGGCAAGGCTCGCTGTCTTCGTGACAGGTACTTAGCCGCAGCTCCATGCCCTGCCCCAGTTCAGCGTACAAATCAGCTTGCCAGTCACAGAGCTGCAAGCGCCAATGCAGGCTGACCCCGGATTCGCTTTCGCAACTGTCGATCAGTTTCCAGTCCAGTAATCGCCCCCAGCCATGCGCCGGCCAACCCGATTCACTCGGGTGACGTCCGTGCCACGGCCAACACACCGGCACGCCACCGCGAATCGCGCCCACTTGTGGCCAGCGCGATGCACACCAGAGCCAGGGCTTCTGCCCCGCTGGCTGGAAATGCAGAAGTTGCGCGCCCTGACGACTGAATACGGCCTGACACAGCGGGTGATTGATCAGCAGCACATCACGGTGCTGATGACGCTCCCACTCGAAGGTCGGTCGGGCGCGTCGGGATGTGAAGAAACGCTGTAGGGGGTGTTCGGACATCCAATCCGCTCCAGTCGAAAAATTGCTTGGAAGACTCTAACTGTGGGAGCAGAGCTTGCTCGCGATAAGACTGGACGCGGTTCACTTTGGATCGCGTCCAGCCTTATCGCGAGCAAGCTCTGCTCCCACAGGGGTATGCATTTCAATCAGATACTTCATATCTGCCACTCAAAAAAACGGGCAGCCAGGCTGCCCGTAAAGCACACACGACCCTTGAACGTTTAGAACTTGGTCTGCAACTTGATACCCGCGACCAGTGCGTTATCCACTTGATCTACGCCACCCGGGCTTTTGATGTACTGCAGGTTAGGACGAATAGTCAGCCAGTCGGTTACGTGTACCCCGTAGTAGATCTCGGAGTTGTACTCGCTCTTCTGGATTGGCAGATAGCCAGGGTTGTCATAGTCGTCGATGCCATTGACCGCGTTGATCTGACGGGCACGATCGGTGACGTTATCGTTGACGTGGATACGCGAAACACCAATACCGATGTCATCCTTCGGACGCGCATCGAAAGGTCCCTTGAAGACCATACCGACTTGCAGGAAGTTGTCGACGAAGTTGGTGTCCTTGTCATGCACGGTGGCGTTGGCAAACAGGGTCAGGCCGCGAGACGAGTCGCCACTGAAGGTACTGACCTGTTGCTGCGCCACAACCCACCAGCCGGTCTTTTCGTTACGCGACTTGAACGCCGCACCGGTCAGACCCTGAGGCTGGCCATTGACGTCCTCATAGCGGTCGTCGGCACTCGGGCTGCTGAAGTAATAGCCCAGACGGTATTCGCCAGGCAGCGAGTTGACGGTCGGCGACCACACCACTTCAACCGGCACCAGCGTACCTTTGGAACCGCTGCCGCTCAGCTTGAAGCCATTACCGGTCTCCAGGTTGGACGGGTTCTGCTCGTAGACCCCAATTTGCGCGTACACCTGAGGCGTGATGTTGTATTTCACACGCAGCGCCCACTGGCTGACTGGCCAGTTGTACCAGGTGTCCACGTAGTTCGCGGCCTGAGTACCGCAGAACGTCAAGTTCTGGAAGTCGCAAGGGAAGCTGCCGAAGTCCTCGCCCTCGCCCATTCGACCAGCCTTGATGTCGAGTTTGCCGTCAAAAAACTTTTGCTTGACCCACATTTGCGTCAGGCGCCAGGTCTGACCGCGACCCCATACTTCCTGAGACGAACTGAGCGTGCCGACGCGCGGGTCGCCGAGACGATCGTTGGAGATGTTCTTACCGCTACGTTCAGTGATTGCCAGCTTGAACTCAGCATCGTTCCAGCCAAAAGCCTTTTGCAGGTCGATGTTAACGCCGAGTGCGAACTGGTCGCTGTAACGAGCCGTCTTGTCGGTGTCGTAGCCACCGTGGATGTTGGACCCCATCTCACCGACGTATTCGAGCGAGAAATCATAGCCTTTGTCATACAGTTCCTTACGCACGCCGCCCCAGTCTCCGGTCATATGCCCGTTGGGGTTGTAAGGTTCGATGGCATAGGCAGCACTGGAAAAAACCAGCGCACTCAATACGGACAAACCACCGACAAGCTGGAACTGATTAAGCGGTTTATTACGTAGCTTCTTCATCCCTTGGATCCTCATTTTATTGTTATTAGCTTTTACGGCATTGACATCGACTACTTCGTATTCGCTGGCAGGGCGCTCTTATGGCAGTGAGCGCCCGGCTGGCAGTACCCGGTCAGTTACGGCTGATCTGGGTGACATTGGCCGCACGCTCGACGGGCGGCTGGCTGGCAAGCACACCAAGGCGCTCGCCGGTGGCGGCATCAAAAAGCAGCACTTTGGCGGGGTCGAATTGCAGCGTCAGGCTCTCGCCTACCTGCGGTGCGACGTCCGGCGCCAGACGACAGCAGACTTTGCTCTGGTTGAGCGTGACGAAAACCAGCGTGTCCGGACCGGTCGGTTCGGTGACCTGCACTTCAGCGCGAATAGTCGGCAGGCCATTAGCCTCGGTCGGAGCAAGCACGATTTGTTCAGGTCGCAGACCAAGGATCACCTCGCGGTCCTCCAGACCGGCATCAGTCATGCCCAGCGGCAACTCGCAGCGAGCCTGACCGCTATCAAGCAATGCTATGAGACGCCCTTCCTTGCGTTGCAAACGCAGGGGGATGAAGTTCATCGGCGGCGAACCAATGAAGCTCGCGACGAACAGATTGGCCGGGTCGTTGTAGATCTGCTTGGGCGTGCCGAACTGCTGAATGATGCCGTCCTTCATCACCGCCACTTTGTCGCCCAGAGTCATCGCTTCGATCTGATCGTGGGTCACATAAACAGTGGTGGTTTTCAGACGCTGGTGCATCAGCTTCATTTCGGTACGCATCTCGACCCGCAGCTTGGCGTCGAGATTGGAGAGTGGTTCGTCGAACAGGTAAATCTTCGGCCGCCGCGCCAAAGCACGCCCCATCGCAACGCGCTGTTGCTGGCCGCCGGACAATTGCCCTGGCTTGCGATTGAGCAGGTGTTCGATCTGCAGCAGCTTGGCAACGCGATTGACTTCTTCGTCAATGGCCGTCGCGCTCATCTTGCGGATCTTGAGACCGAACTCGATGTTCTCCCGCACGCTCATGGTCGGGTACAGCGCGTAGGACTGAAAGACCATGGCGATGTCACGATCCTTGGGGCTCATGCCGCTGACATCGGCGTCGTCGATGAGGATCGAACCGGCGCTGATATTTTCCAGACCCGCAATGCAGTTCATCAGGGTTGATTTACCACAGCCGGACGGACCGACCAGAATCAGGAATTCGCCATCCTTGATTTGCAATTCAATGTTCTTCAGCGTGTCCGGAAGGCCCGCGCCGTAGGTCTTGTTTACATTACGTAATTCGAGCGTTGCCATGTTTACCCCTTGACTGCGCCGGCCGTTAGCCCACGCACGAAATACTTGCCGGCGACGATGTAGACCAGCAGAGTCGGCAGCCCGGCGATCATCGCGGCCGCCATATCAACGTTGTATTCCTTGGCCCCGGTACTAGTGTTGACCAGGTTGTTCAGCGCCACGGTAATGGGTTGCGAATCACCACTGGAAAACACCACGCCGAACAGGAAGTCATTCCAGATCTGGGTGAACTGCCAGATCAGGCAGACCATGATGATCGGCGTCGACATCGGCAGAATGATCTTGCCGAAGATGGTGAAGAAGCCCGCGCCATCCAGCCGTGCAGCCTTGACCAGTGCGTCCGGGATGCTCACGTAATAGTTACGGAAGAACAGTGTGGTAAAGGCCAGACCGTAAACCACGTGCACAAACACCAGACCGGTGGTGGTGCTGGCCAGCCCCATCTTGCCCAGCGTGAAAGACGCAGGCAGCAATACCGTTTGAAACGGCAGGAAGCAGCCAAACAGCAACAGACCGAAGAACAACTGCGAACCACGAAAACGCCACATCGATAGCACGTAACCGTTGAGCGCACCGATGGCCGTGGAAATCAGAACGGCAGGCACTGTGATCTTGATCGAGTTCCAGAAGTAGCCGTCGAGCGTCCCCCAGGCCTTGATCCAGCCAATCCCGGTGACTACCGTTGGCCAGCTCAGCAGGTTGCCCGTACCGATATCTTCAGGTGTTTTGAAGCTGGTAAGGAGCATGACCACCAGCGGTACGAGATACAGCAGACACGCGAGGATCAACACCGCATAGATTGCGATTCGACCGAAGCTGAAGGCTGGTTTGCCGACATGACTAGTCATTGCGCTTGGTCCTCAGCTCGGAATACAGGTAAGGCACCAGAATCGCCAGGATCGCGCCGAGCATCAGAATCGCACTGGCCGACCCCATACCCATCTGGCCACGGCTGAAGGTGAACGAGTACATGAACATGGCGGGCAGGTCCGAGGAATAACCCGGTCCACCAGCTGTCATTGCCGCCACCAGGTCAAAGCTCTTGATTGCGATGTGAGCGAGAATCATCACCGAACTGAAGAACACCGGACGCAGGCTTGGCAGCACCACTTTCCAGTAGATTTTCGGCATGCTCGCGCCATCGATCTGCGCTGCACGAATGATCGACTGATCAACGCCACGCAGCCCTGCAAGAAACATCGCCATGATGAACCCCGAGGACTGCCACACAGCGGCAATCACCAGGCAGTACACCACGCGATCCGGGTCTACCAGCCAGTCCAGGCGGAAGCCTTCCCAGCCCCAGTCCCGAAGCATTTTGTCCAGCCCCATGCCTGGGTTCAGCAACCACTTCCAGGCGGTACCGGTAACGATCATCGACAACGCCATCGGGTACAGGTAAATCGTGCGGATAAACCCTTCGCGACGAATACGCTGGTCGAGGAACACCGCCAGCAGCACGCCGATTGCCAGGCTGATCGCGATGAACATGCCACCGAAAACCATCAGGTTCTTGCTTGCCACCCACCAACGATCGCTTTCGTACAAACGCACGTATTGCGACAACCCGGCCCACTTGTAGCTGGGCAAAAAGGTCGAATTGGTGAACGACAGTACGAACGTCCAGAGGATGTAACCGTAAAAACCGACCAGCACGATGAACATGCTCGGCGCGAGCACCAACTTGGGCAGCCAGCGTTGCAGCGCATCAAGCGGCGAGGCTTTGCTGAGGGCAGCGACAGAGCTCATCGAATCACTCACATTGAAAACATCATTTCCAGTTCGCAGGCGTGCCTGACACCGGGATACGGTGTCATCAGCACGGACTGCGGCTGGGGTGGTTTAGTGACTACGCAAACGAATTACTTGGCTGACTTGATGGCAGCGCCCAGTTTCTTCGCAGCATCGGCCGGGTCAGCTTTCGGGTCGTTGATGTAGTTGGTGATGACATCAAAGAACGCGCCCTGAACAGCCAGCGTGGTTGCCATGTTGTGCGCCATGCTTGGTTGCAGACCGCCAGATTTGGCATCAGCCAGGAAGTCCTTGGCAGCGGTTTGCGCGCAGGAATCGAAGCCGTACTTGCCCATGTCACTGAGCATGTCGTTACGAACCGGAATCGAGCCTTTATTGATGCTGAAGACTTTCTGGAAGTTTTCACCCAACACGACCTTCGCGATGTCCTGCTGACCGGCAGCAGTACCGGCATCTTTCTGCTTGAAGACCGCCAGCGAATCGATGTTGTAGGTGAAGGCTTTGTCGGTGCCCGGGAAAGGTACGCACTCGTAGTCTTTGCCGGCGACTTTCTTGGCTGCGGTCCATTCGCTCTTGGCCCAGTCACCCATGATCTGCATGCCGGCTTTGCCATTGATGACCTTGCCTGCTTCCAGGTTCCAGTCCTGACCTTTGCCGTCGACATCCATGTAGGTCGCGACTTTCTTGAGTTCGGTCAGAGCCTTGACCATTTCCGGGCCTGTCAGCGCGCTGTTGTCCAGATCGACGAAGGCTTTCTTGTAGCCGTCTGCGCCCATCACCGACAGCACGACCGCTTCAAATACAGTGCTGTCCTGCCACGGTTGGCCACCGTGGGCCAGCGGGATGAAGCCGGCTTTTTTCAGCTTGTCGCCCGCTGCGTAGAATTCTTCGAGGGTTGTCGGATTTTTCTCGATACCGGCTTTCTTGAAGACTTCCGGGTTGATCCACAGCCAGTTGACGCGGTGAATGTTGACCGGCACGGCCACATAGTCGCCATCGTACTTGACGGTGTCGGAGACTTTTTTGTCGAGCAGGCTGTCCCACTTCTCTTCTTTGGCGACGTCCTTGAGAACGTCGGTGTCCAGCAAGCCAGTGGACGCCCACTCCTGAATATCAGGACCTTTGATTTGCGCCACGCCTGGCGGGTTACCCGCTACAGCACGGCTCTTGAGCACCGTCATCGCCGTAGCGCCACCACCACCGGCGACTGCGCCGTCCTTCCATGTGAAGCCGTCTTTCTCAACCTGAGCCTTGAGCACATCCACAGCCGCTTTTTCACCACCGGAAGTCCACCAGTGGACGACTTCCACGGTGCCTTTCGAATCAGCGGCAAGAGCACTCAGAGGGAACAACGAGGCGACAGAGATGACAGCTGCGAGGCGGGAGATTGAATTCATCGATTTAACCTTTCTTGTTGTTATGCATGAGCAAGTCTGTGCTTGCGCTGCATGGAGTCTAACCAAGGGTTTTGAAAGAACAGTAACGAAGGGACGTGCGATGGTCACAGGATGGTTACATTGGCGGAGTGCGGCCTACGCGATGGTGTCGTGGGACCGGCTTTAGCCGGGAAGAGGTCAGTACAGTCGCTACATCTTCATCGCCTGGAATGCCGCCTTCCCGGCTAAAGCCGGTCCCACGTCTTGAAATGATCAATCCGTTCTAGGCAAATACAACGTCACGCGCAGCCCACCACCACGCAGGTTCTGCAGGCTGACTTCGCCGCCATGGCTATGGGCGATGTTGCGAGCAATGCCCAGGCCGAGGCCGTAGCCTTGCTGCTGATTGCCTGCCAGCCGGAAGTGCGGTTCGAAGACCCGCTCAAGTCGCTGTTCGGGTACGCCCGGCCCTTCGTCGTCCACGTGCAGGACGAAAGCCTGAAGGTTGTCCTCGATTTTGATATGCGCCTTGGTGCCGTATTTGAGGGCGTTGTCGATCAGGTTGCCAATACAGCGCTTGAGGGCCAGCGGCTTACCGGGATAAGGCCCCAGCCCCTTACCCTCTTGCGTCGCGTTGCCATTGCCTTGGGGCAACAAGTACGGCTCAACCAGGCAGTCGAGCACCTGATTGAGGTCCACAGCCTCGATGTTCTCGTGAATGTCCGTGTCCTTGACGCATTGCAACGCGCCTTTGACCAGTAACTCCAGCTCATCGAGGTCGCGGGTGAATTTGGCTTGCAGGGCCTCGTCTTCGAGCAACTCCACACGCAGTCGCAAGCGGGTGATGGGTGTGCGCAGGTCATGGGATATGGCGCTGAACAACTGCCCCCGCTCGGTCAGGTAGCGGCTGATGCGAGTGCGCATGGCGCTGAACGCCCTGCTGACCTCCACCACTTCACTGGCACCGCCTTCAACATCCGGCTCGACGTCCGCGCCCAGTGACATGTCTCGCGCAGCCCGCGCCAGACGCTTGAGGGGGCGACTCTGCCAATGCACCAACAAGCCGATGAACAACAACAGAAAACCGCTGGTGAGCAGGATGAACCAGACCTGCTGCAGCGGCAGGTCCTGCTCTTCGAGGGTGGTGTAAGGCTCGGGCAGCAACGACGCGATGTACAACCATTCCCCAGCCGCCAGCTCGATTTGCGTCACCAGCACGGGTGGATTAACAGGCTCCAGGCTGAGTGCGTAATGCGCCCATGAGCGCGGCAGCTCATCAAGGGTCAGACCGCTGTTGAAGATGCGCAGGTCTTCAGGGCGTACGAACCACACGGCAATGGCCGGATCGTTGCCCAGATGCTGACGCAGCACGTCGTCGACGGCAGTCAGTACGGCCTGTTTGCGCGGCGTGGCATCCAGCACTTTCATGTCCAGCGGACGATCATTGAGAGACACGACAAAACGCGTGCCGCCCATGCTGCGCAGTTGGTCGAGCACCAACGGGCGATAGGCCAACGGCAATGAGCGGAAGTAACTGACGCTGGCCGCCATGGAGTGCGCAAGGCTGCGTGCACTGGTGACCAGACCTTCCATTTGCGTGGCGCGCAACTGAGACAGCCAGATCACGCTGGATAACGCCTGAGCCAGCAACACCGCCAGCAGGGTCAGCAGCAACATGCGCCCGAGCAACGAGCGTGGCAGCGGCAAACAGCGCCGTGGTGCTTTGTTGATCAGCACTCAGTAACCACTGCTGGCTTGGCAGATCACATTGGCGGCCAGCAAATAACCGCTGCCACGCACGGTCCGGATCAGCCGCGGCGACTTGCCGGTATCACGCAGGCGCTGACGCAAACGACTGACCGCCATGTCGACGATTCGCTCCAGCGGCATCAACTCCCGGCCACGGGTGGCGTTGCCGATGGTGTCGCGGTCGAGAATCTGTTGCGGGTTATCGAGGAACAGCTTGAGCAGCGCAAAGTCGGCGCCGGACAAGATGACTTCCTCGCCATCGCTGTGGAACAGCCGGTGGCTGACCATGTCCAGCCGCCACTCATCGAAGGTGAGCACGTCACCACCAGCGCGCTCTTGCCCGAATTGCGCGCGGCGCAGCAAGGCTTTGATTCTCGCGACCAGCTCTCGCGGGCTGAAAGGTTTGCCCAGGTAATCATCCGCGCCCAGCTCCAGACCGATCACGCGATCTGCCTCATCGGAACTGGCGGTGAGCATGATGATGGGTACATGGGGATGGCGAACATGTTGGCGTACCCAACGGCAGAGGCTGAAGCCGTCTTCGTCGGGCAGCATCACGTCGAGGATCAGCAGGTCGCCGGGTTCGTCATTGAATGCCTGACGAAAGCCCGCACCATCGCCGACGGCACGCACCTGAAAGCCGGAGCGGCTCAGGTAGGTTTGCAGCAACTCACGAATCTCCTGGTCGTCATCGACCAGCAGGATCGATTTACTGACTGAGCTCACTGGGATCGTCCTTGTTGCTATGGATCGTTATTGTTAGGGATGGAACCTGAACACAAACCCTGTAGGAGCTGCCGAAGGCTGCGAAGGCGGTTTACCTGACACACCTTCATCGCAGCCTTCGGCAGCGCACACAGAAAAACTACAACTCTACCGCGCGCTCCTCGCCAAATGCCTGCTGCAAAGCCACACCGGCGCCCATCAGGCCTGGATACTCGGCCGTCACCAGCCAGACCGGAATGCCTTTGAAGTAATCGCTCATCACGCCTTTCTCGGCGAAGGCGCGCTTGAATCCGCTGTTCATGAAGAAATCGATAAAGCGCGGCACAACACCGCCGACGATGTACACCCCGCCACGACCGCCCACGGTGAGGACGTTATTGCCTGCCACACGCCCGAGGAACACACAGAATTGCTCCAGCACGGCGGCCGCCACCGGGTCACCCGCAACGGCTGCCGAAGTAATTGCTGCAGGAGATTTCAACACCGGCTCGATGTCATCCAGCGCGCAACTGACCTGGTACAGCAGCAACAAACCGGCGCCACTGAGGACGGTTTCGGCGCTGACGTGTTCGTGCTCGGCCATCAGCCGCATCCACAGCATGGCTTCACGCGCATTACCGATCGGCAGATCAACATGCCCGCCTTCGCCCGGCAATGCCATCCAGTGATTGACGCCGACACTGAGCAAGGTACCAACCCCGAGCCCGGTGCCTGGCCCCACCACCACACGCGGCCGATCTGGCTCGCTGATGCCGTGGCAGACTGTCAGATACTCGTCATCGGCCAGCCGCGTCATGCCCAATGCCATGGCACTGAAGTCATTGATCAACAGCAGGTCGTCAATTTTCAGGTTCGCGCAGAAAGCCGACTTGCTGAGCTTCCAGTGGCTGTTGGTGAACTCGAACTCATCGCCGTCGACCGGCCCGGCAACCGCCAGACAGACTGAACCGACGTCGCCCCTTTGCAGCTCCAGATCCTGAAGATAAACCTCAACGGCTTTCTCCGGGCTGGCGTAGTCGATGGTCGGGAATACCCGGATCGAATGCAGCTTGTCGTCTTCCCAAATGGCAAAACGTGCATTGGTACCGCCAATATCACCGACCAGGGCCAACTTCACTTAAGCGTCTCCAGACTCGAGGTAAAGGCGCTGGCGCCCTGCTCGGCGGAGCTGAAGGCCATGCGCATGAAACCGAACAGCTCGCGACCGCAGCCGACCGCGTTGTCCAGATGACCTACTGCAGGTTCTCTGGCGGCCAATTCTGCCGGTTCGATCAAAACTTGCAAGGTCCCTTTTACGCCATCCACACGGATAATGTCGCCATCCCGAACAAGTGCCAAAGGGCCACCACTGTAGGCTTCAGGGCAGACGTGAATGGCCGCCGGGATCTTGCCCGATGCGCCAGACATGCGTCCATCCGTTACCAGTGCGACCTTGAAACCCCGGTCCTGCAACACGCCAAGAAATGGTGTCATTTTGTGTAATTCAGGCATGCCGTTGGAGCGCGGCCCCTGAAAGCGCATGACTGCAACAAAATCACATTCCAGTTCCCCAGCCTTGAACGCATCCGCCAGATCCTGCTGATCGTGAAAGACCTTTGCCGGGGCCTGAACAATCTGATGCTCCAGGGCGACGGCCGAAACCTTCATCACACCGCGCCCCAGATTGCCTTCCATCACACGCAAGCCGCCCTCAGGAGAGAACGCTTTGGCGACAGGACGCAGGATGTTTTCATCGAGGCTTTCAATCGGGCCTTCGCGCCATACCAGCTTGCCATCCTCCAGGAATGGCTCTTGGGTATAACGGCTCAGGCCACGCCCCAGCACGGTGTTGACGTCCTCATGAAGCAGACCGGCTTCCAGCAATTCGCGAATCAGGAACGACATGCCGCCAGCAGCCTGGAAGTGGTTGATGTCGGCTTTGCCGTTCGGATAAACGTGGGTCAGGGTCGGCACGACTTCAGACAAGTCGGCCATGTCCTGCCAGGTCAGTTGAATACCGGCGGCCTGAGCGATGGCTGGCATGTGCAGCGTATGGTTGGTGGAACCGCCGGTGGCATGCAGCGCGACAATCGAGTTGACCAGCGAACGCTCGTCGACGATCTCACCGATGGGCATGAAGTTGCCGCTCTGCATGGTCATGCGCGTCACTTGCTGTGCGGCTTCGACAGTCAGCGCATCACGCAGCGGGGTATACGGATTGACGAACGAAGACCCCGGCAAATGCAGGCCCATGACTTCCATCAGCAACTGGTTGGTGTTGGCGGTGCCGTAGAAGGTACAGGTGCCTGGGCCGTGGTAGGACTTCATCTCCGAGTCGAGCAACTCTTCACGAGTGGCCTTGCCTTCGGCATAGCGCTGACGGACATCAGCTTTTTCCTTGTTGGAAATACCGGAAACCATCGGTCCGCCCGGGATGAAAATCATCGGCAAATGGCCGAAGCGCAGCGCGCCCATCATCAGGCCGGGCACGATCTTGTCGCAGACGCCCAGCATCAATGCGGCGTCGAACATGTTGTGGGACAGCGCTACGGCAGTAGACATGGCAATGACTTCGCGGCTGGCGATGCCAATCTCCATGCCCGGCTCGCCCTGGGTCACACCGTCGCACATGGCCGGTACACCACCGGCAAACTGACCGACCGAACCAATGTCACGTAAAGCCTGTTTGATCTGATTCGGGAAGTGCTCGTACGGCTGATGCGCCGAGAGCATGTCATTGTAGGAGGACACGATGGCAACGTTAGCCGCGTTCATCATGCGCAAAGTGTTTTTGTCTTCAGGACCACAGGCTGCAACGCCATGAGCAAAGTTGGCGCACTGCAGCTTGCCGCGCATCGGGCCGTCGCTGGCGGCGCCTCGAATCAGTTGCAGATAGCGCTGCCGGGTTTCGCGACTACGGGCTATCAGCCGCTCGGTTACTTCAAGGATGCGGGGATGCATGTGCTGAACTCCAGGCTAACGTATGTGGTCACCCGTTTCAGACCTTGCAGATTTCGAGGCACAGGCCTTATCTGTAAAAGCTTGATCTCGATCAACTGTTTTGGCCTTACAGGCTTCTCGTTGTAGATAAAACAAAATATTGCCACTAAAAAGGCTTGTTTTCTATTTCTATGCGAATAATCTTGTAATTCCAACAACAAATTCAGAAAGGACGGCTGTATGACTCTTCGTATCGCAATCAATGGTTTTGGCCGCATCGGCCGCAACGTCCTACGCGCACTGTATACCCAAGGCTACCGCCAAGACCTGCAGGTCGTCGCCATCAATGATTTGGGCGACAGCGAGATGAACGCTCACCTGCTGCGTTTCGACACGGTTCACGGGCCTTTTTCCGGCACAGTCGAATGTGACAGCGAGAGCCTGACGGTCAATGGTGACCGTATTGCGGTCAGCGCCATTCGCAACCCTGCCGAGTTGCCGTGGAAAGCCCAGAACATCGACGTCGTGTTCGAATGCACCGGCTTGTTCACCAGCCGCGACAAGGCCGCCGCGCACCTGACTGCCGGTGCTCGCAAGGTCATTATCTCGGCACCGGCTCAAGGCGCCGACGCGACCATCGTCTATGGCGTGAACCACGACACGCTGCGTCAATCGCATCAAATCATTTCCAGCGCATCTTGCACGACCAATTGCCTGGCGCCGGTGGCGCAAGTACTGCACCGTGAACTGGGTATCGAAAGCGGCTTGATGACCACTATTCATGCCTACACCAACGATCAGAACCTGATCGATGTTTATCACACTGACCCTTACCGCGCGCGTTCGGCCACTCAGTCGATGATCCCGAGCAAGACCGGAGCAGCCGAAGCGGTGGGTCTGGTACTGCCGGAACTGGCGGGCAAACTGACGGGCATGGCGGTGCGGGTGCCGGTGATCAACGTGTCGCTGGTGGACCTGACCGTACAACTGACTCGTGACACCACCGCTGCGGACGTCAATGCGCTGATGAAAGAAGCCAGCCAGCATTCGAAGGTCTTGGGCTACAACACCCTGCCACTGGTTTCTCACGACTTCAACCATAACCCGCTGTCGTCTATTTTCGACGCCAATCACACCAAGGTCAGCGGTAAATTGCTCAAAGTTCTGGCGTGGTACGACAACGAATGGGCATTCTCCAACCGCATGCTGGACAACTGCCTGGCGCTGCATAACGCGCAGTGAAACTCTCAGCCTGAGGAACCATCATTCCTGAATTGGAATGTAATCCTG
>NZ_LOHF01000002.1:178492-258256 GCF_002158995.1 Pseudomonas caspiana
CAAGAAACCCGCCCAATCTCATATAAGCGCAGAACGCCACTTGACCAGACAAGCGGATGAGAAGCATTATCATCCGCTGCTTTTCTCGGTCGAGTACTCCACGGTGAGTCAATCGCGTTTAAACGAAGTTTTTGTCTCTCATAGATCCATTCTGCTGCGCACTCTGCAGCGGATTGTCAGTAATCCCAGTACCGCAGAGGACCTGCTTCAGGAAACATATCTGCGGGTAACCGGTGCGTTGAGCAGCCGGGCCATCGAGCATCTGGAACCGTTCATTTTTCAGACCGCACGCAATCTGGCGCTGGATCACCTGCGCGCACGACGCGTACGAGACCGCACGCTCGCCGATGACGCGACGACGGCTGAGATGGAAAACGTCAGTGCCCCGATAACATCGCTGGAAGATGCAACCCACGCTAAACGCATGGTCGAAGGTCTCAGTAAAAGCCTCGCCACTTTGACGCCTCGCCAACAACGGATTTTCAGCCTCAGCCGCCTTCAGGGCCTCAGTTACGTGGAGATAGCGCAACAGCTTGGTGTGTCCGCGAGCACCGTGCAGAAGGAGCTGAAATTGATCATGGCGATCTGTGTGGCTGTTGCAACAAGGCTTGACCACCCTTGAACGTTGCAGCAGTCTGCGGCAAATCCGGCTTCGGCCGACACGTACAAGAACGACCGAGGACTTCCCGTGAAGGACCCTGAATTCCATCGCGCACGCGCCATCGCCGAAGAAGTGTTGAGCGACAGCGTGATGGATCAAGCCTTGAACTGGCTGATCGAGCTGGATGACAGCGACGAGCAACAACAGGCCCGCTTTCAGGCCTGGCTGGCAGCCGCCCCTGCCCATCGAGAGGCCTTTGCCAAGGTTCAGGCGATCTGGCACTCACAACCGGTTGCTCTGGCGGCAGTCGAATTGGACGCCAGCCAGCCATCACGCTGGCGCCGTCTGCGTTCCCGCTGGATACCTGTGGCAACCGCCGCAGTGCTGCTGATTGGAGTATTCAGCTTCAGTAATCTGGGTCTTCGCATGCAGGCTGATCACTTGACGGTAGTCGGTGAACGTCAGCGCCTGCAACTCGATGACGGCTCCAAAGTGTTGCTCAACACCAACTCAGCCTTTTCAAGCGATGTGACGGACACAAGCCGGGTTGCCAAACTGCTTCAAGGTGAAGCGTTCTTCGAAGTGCCGGTCAGTCAGGGGCCGCCGTTGGAGGTGCTTGCAGGCGCAGTTAGCATGCGCGCCAATGACAGCGCTTTTGCCGTGCGCTACCTGGATGGCGTTGCGCAAATCCAGGTGCAGCGCGGGGCACTGGATGTTCGTGCTTCGAAGGGTAACGACGCGGTAAAGCTCGCCGGTGGCGACAGTATCCGGGTAGGACCTGAAGGCTTCAGTCATCGACAAACGCTTGACCAGACCAAGGATCTGGCCTGGATTCAGGGTCGACTGGTGTTTGATAACTGCCCCATGGGCGAAGTCCTCGCAGAGCTGCGCCGCTACTACCCCGGCTGGATCGTCAACACCAACAGCAAACTGAACGGCGTTGCAGTGACCGGAAACTACCGTCTGGACAACCCGGTGGACGTGGTTCGCTCCCTGGCGCACATCACGTCAGCCCAACTGCATGAACTGCCTGCACTGGTCATTCTCAACTAAATAAAATTATTTTTACTCGATAGCCATCCGTCGCGCGTCTCGTCTTAGCCAATGCAACTGATTCGTATTAACGACAGCTGCAGAATACTAAAAAGACTGCACAACGGAGCCCCATCGACAATGCGTAATCCCGCCACGCCCCATGCGTCCCGCACCGCCGGGCTGCACAAGTCTGCACTCTCGCTGTTGACCCTGGCGATTATGTCCGCCGCTGGCTGGTCCGGCCCATTGCATGCGGCCACTGCCAGCGAAGCCGACACAACAGCGGCACCGACCCGGACTGCCGGGGTTTATGCATTCAACATCGCGCAGCAGCCACTGGCCTCGGCACTTAACGAATTCAGCCGCATTACCGGCTGGCAAGTAGGGGTTTCTTCCGAGCTGGCCAATAACGTCACCTCACCCGGTGTACGCGGCTCGCTGTCGCCAGCCAACGCACTGGAAAAAATGCTGGCCGGTTCGAACCTGAACTATCGCGCTGTGGGCAATAACAACGTGGTGCTGGAAAAGCGCAGCGCCGGGGTTGTCGCCCTGGACCAGATCACGGTCAGTGCAACGCGTCAGGCGCAGGATGTTGCCTCAGTCCCCAGCTCGGTGTCGGTGCATGAGCGCGCAGAACTGGATCGGCAGAACGTAAACACCATTCGCGACCTTGTGCGTTATGAGCCCGGGGTTTCCGTGGGCGGTGCAGGCCAGCGCTCCGGCACAACCGGCTACAACATCCGCGGAATCGATGGCAACCGGATCCTGACCCAGGTCGATGGCGTCGAAGTGCCGGACAACTATTTCTCCGGTCCGTATGCCAACACCCACCGTAATTACGTCGACCCGGAAATCGTCAAACGCGTCGAAATTCTGCGCGGCCCGGCGTCGGCGCTCTATGGCAGCAGCGCCATTGGTGGCGCGGTCAGTTACTACACGCTGGATGCCAATGACATCATCAAAGACGGCAAGGATGTAGGTGCGCGCCTGAAAACCGGCTACAGCTCGGCCGATGAAAGCTGGCTGACCTCGGGTACTTTTGCCGGCCGCCAGGGCGACTTCGACGGACTCCTGCACCTGAGCCAGCGCAACGGTCACGAGACCGAGTCCTATGGCAGTACTGGTGGCACAGGGCTGGAGCGCACTGAAGCCAACCCGGAAGATGCGCGTACCACCAACATTCTGGCCAAACTGGGCTGGAACTATGGCGAAGGCTCCCGCCTGGGCCTGACCTACGAAAAGTACAAAGATGATCGCGATACCAACCAACTGAGCGCAGTCGGTGGCCTGTTCACTGGCGGCGTAGGCACCGGCTTGAATTTTTACCGTGGGCGCACCGGGAACGACACTATCAGCCGTGAGCGGTTTGGTCTGGAAAACAGCTTCGAGCTCAATAGCCTGCTGGTCGACAACGTGAAGCTGAGTCTGAATTATCAGATCGCCAAGACCGACCAGACCACGCTGGAACGTTATTTCCCCATCACTCGCGATGTGTGGCGCTCACGGGAAACCACTTACAAGGATCGACAGTGGATTCTGGATGCTCAACTGGACAAGGCGTTCAGCATTGGCGATACCGAGCACTTGTTAACCTACGGCACCACACTCAAGCAACAGAAAGTCACCGGCCTGCGCACCGGCGGTGAAGTCTGCGCTTCGACAGCAGGTTTCGGTACTTGCAGAGCGGTGGGCCAGCCTCTTCCACAGAATACGCTGGCGCCCGCCAGTGATTTCCCGGATCCCACCATCAACACCTACAGCCTGTTTGCTCAGGATGAAATCCGCTGGAATAACTGGACGTTTTTGCCGGGAGCACGCTACGACTACACCCGTCTGGATCCGCACATCACCGAGGAATTCCTCACCACCGTTGGAGCAGATCGGGACAGTGTCAGCGACGAGAGCAAAAAATGGCACCGCGTATCACCCAAGCTGGGCATCACTTACGCCTTCAATGATCAGTACACCTGGTATGGCCAGTATGCAGAGGGTTTCCGGACGCCGAGCGCCAAGGCGCTTTACGGACGCTTCGAAAACCTGCAAAGCGGATACACCGTCGAGCCCAACCCTGACCTTGAGCCGGAAAAGAGCAAGAGCTATGAAACCGGACTGCGTGGCCGCTTTGAAGCTGGCTCCTTCGACGTTGCGGTGTTTTACAACAAATACCGCGACTTCATTGATGAAGACCAGATTCAGCCTGGCACTGCAACCGGAGCGAGCTTTCGGGCGAACAACATCGCTCACGCCACCATCAAGGGCGTTGAACTCAAAGGCCGCCTGAACCTGGATACATTTGGCGCACCACAAGGCCTTTATACCCAGGGCGCGGTCAGCTATCTGTATGGCCGTAACAACGACAGCGGAGAGCCGCTCAATAGCATCAACCCACTGACCGGCGTATTCGGTCTCGGCTATGAACAGGATAACTATGGCGGCCTGCTCAGCTGGACACTGGTCAAACGCAAGGACCGTGTGAGTGACCTTGATTTCAACGAGCCAGACGGTTCATCGAGCCCGTTCAAGACGCCAAGTTTCGGTGTTCTGGACCTCAGCGGGTACTACAAGGTCACCAACGATGTAACCGTGAATGCGGGCCTGTACAACCTGACTGACAAAAAATACTGGCGATGGGACGACGTGCGCGGCTATGACAACGCTGGCGAAGCGGCCGTCACCGCTCCGGCCAACCTGGATCGCCTGACTCAGCCCGGCCGCAACTTCAGCGTCAACGTGGTCTGGGATATCTGATTAAGCAATGCCCCCACGGACTGTACGTCGTGGGACCGGCTTCAGCCGGGAAGAGGCCCTTACAGTCACAGAAAATGATTCGTCGGGTATACCGCTTTCCCGGCTAAAGCCGGTCCCACGATTTTTACGCTTCAAGGGTGAGCCATACGTCTATTCAACAGCCTCTTCATTTTTTGCCAGGGAAGAACCCAAATGACCTCCGAACACAATCGCCCTGCCCTGCGTTCTCAGCGCCTGAACCAGATTACCCATGCGCCACACGAGCAACTCGACAAGGCAGTGAAAGCCAATGCGCCTTTTGAAACACTGGAAAGCTACAAGCGCTTCGTCGTTGCCCAGTATTTGTTCCAGGCTGAACTGCAGGATCTGTACAACGACGCAGAGCTAAAGAAAATCGTCCCTGATCTGCCTGCACGCTGCCGTGCAGAACAGGCTAAAGCCGATCTTGCCGACCTGAACACCGACACTCCCCCCGCAATCGCCGGTGCGGTGCAAAACCCGACCAAGGCCCAGGCCATGGGCTGGCTGTTCGTGTCAGAGGGTTCCAAACTCGGTGCGGCATTTTTGATCAAGCGTGCCGCTGCGCTGAACCTGAGTGAAACCTTCGGTGCGCGGCACCTGGGCGAGCCTGCGGGGGGCCGCGCGGAGGGCTGGAAAAGCTTCATCAGAACGCTGGACGGACTGGACCTTACCGAACAGGAAGAGGCTCAGGCGGATCAAGCTGCCATCGCCGCCTTCGAGCGTTTCAATGTGCTGCTGCAACACGCCTACGCCCACGCGCCAAAGGTCGAGTCGGTTCAAGCATGAAAAAACGCCCGGTGCTGTTAAGCTGGCCGGGCTTTCTGAACCTGCCTGTAGTGACCATGACCTCCAAACCACCCGGTTCCAGACTCTCGCGCCTTCTGTTTGGCATGCTCGCTTATATCAGCCTCGGTATAGGCATCGCGGCTATTTTCATCCCTGGCTTGCCCACCACCGAGTTCATCCTGCTGGCTGCGTGGGCGGCCACAAAAAGCTCGCCGCGGCTGAGTGCGTGGCTGGAAAACCATAAGCTGTTCGGGCCTATCCTGAGCAATTGGCGCAACGGACGCCGGGTCACGCGTAAAGCCAAGATCAGCGCAACTGTCAGCATGCTGGTCTGTGCAGCTGTGATGCTTTACCTGATGCACGGCTGGCCGGTATATGCAGCCATTGGTGGCATGGTACTAGGCAACCTGTGGATCTGGTCGCGACCAGAGCCGGTAAGCGACGTCCCCTGATCCACGTCATGCCCCTGTCACTCCCGGTGATCTAAGGTTGGTGCTCAACCGAACGTCAATAGACTCATAGGGTCTACCGGAACACTCACCGATCAATCAAGGGGCACTGACATGTTCGAACCAGGCCATTTGCACATTACCCGCGCGCCGCTGCAGGCGTCGGATTTTGGCTACGACATCCATATCCATTACGAGGTCAGCGAAAATCCTGAGGAAGGCAAGTGCATGCATTTCAAGATGCAGGGCGAAGTCGGGGGTAAAGCGTTTGAGGATGAGTTCGAACTGCCAAAAGACCTGGCTTGCAACTTTGCCCATAATGCCAACCAGATCGCGGTCAAACACGGAATGCCGCCCACGGCCCTGGTACCGCTGGCGATGCATGAGGAATATGACCGGATGTTCAAGGACGTTCACGACAAGCTGGGCATTGAACCGGGCGAGCCGGTGAAGCCTGAACATTTGGTTTGAAAATTTGCTCCTGATGAGTCGCCATCGCTGCATCGCGTTGCTCGTGAGCTCTTACAGAAATGATCTAGGAGCACACGAGCAACGCGAGGCAGCTATGGCAGCCGCTTAGTCAATACAGAATCTGGTCCCGGCAACCCAAACCCACTTCCTGACTCCGTAGCAATTGATTACTGGCATAATCGCCCCCCTCTTCGCCCAGAATCTTTAGCGTCCCATGCGTATACACGTCAGTTTCATCGACCGCGTCGGCATCACTCAGGAAGTCCTGGCCATTCTGGGTGGGCGCAATCTGAATCTGGATGCGGTAGAAATGGTGCCGCCCAACGTTTACATCGACGCTCCCACTCTCAGCCATCAAGTGCTGGAGGAACTCAAGGACGCGCTGTTCCGCGTGCGTGGCGTTGAAGCCATCACGGTCGTTGATATTCTTCCCGGCCAACGCCGTCACCTGCAACTGGATGCACTGCTGGCGGCCATGACCGATCCGGTATTGGCGCTGGACAGTGCCGGGCATGTGTTGCTGGCCAACCCGGCGTTGATCGCGCTGATTGGGCGCGAGCCTGCCGGTGAACCGGTGGCCGAATTGTTTGCCGATCCGGGTCTGCATAGCGCGCTGCTGGAAAACGGCTTTCGTTTACCCCTGCGTGAAGTCACCCTCAACGGCGAAGCTTTGCTGCTGGATGCCACGCCAATCACTGATGCAGGCGCGCTGCTTACCCTCTACCAGCCGAGCCGAATTGGCGAACGTCTGTCGGCATTGCACCACGACCATGCAGAAGGCTTCGACGCTCTGCTGGGCGAGTCTACGGCTATCCGCACGTTGAAGGCCCGTGCGCAAAGGGTTGCAGCACTGGATGCGCCGTTGTTGATCCAGGGTGAAACCGGCACCGGCAAGGAGCTGGTGGCTCGCGCCTGCCACGCGACCAGCGCCCGACACTCCGCGCCTTTCCTGGCGCTTAATTGCGCCGCCCTGCCGGAAAACCTCGCCGAAAGCGAACTCTTCGGTTACGCCCCCGGCGCGTTCACCGGCGCACAACGGGGCGGCAAACCGGGGCTGATGGAACTGGCGAATCAGGGCACAGTGTTTCTCGATGAAATCGGCGAGATGTCACCGTACCTGCAAGCCAAACTGTTGCGTTTCCTCAACGACGGCAGCTTCAGGCGCGTTGGCGGGGATAAGGAAGTAAAGGTCAATGTGCGCATCCTCAGTGCGACGCACCGCAACCTGGAGAAAATGGTCAGCGAAGGCACCTTCCGCGAAGACCTGTTTTACCGCCTGAACGTGCTCAATCTGGAAGTCCCGCCCTTGCGTGATCGCGGACAGGACATCCTGCTGCTGGCGCGCTACTTCATGGAACAGGCCTGCGCACAGATTCAGCGTCCAGTCTGCCGCCTCGCGACCGGCACCTACCCGGCATTACTGGGCAACCGCTGGCCGGGCAATGTACGTCAGTTACAGAACGTGATTTTTCGCGCGGCGGCGATCAGTGAAAGCAATCTGGTAGACATCGGTGATCTGGATATCGCCGGCACGGCCGTTGCCGGTGAAATTGATGGCGAAGTCGGCAGCCTTGAACAGGCCGTGGACTCATTCGAAAAAGCCTTGCTGGAAAAGCTCTACGCCGACTATCCGTCGACCCGACAACTGGCGGCGCGCTTGCAGACCTCGCACACCGCCATTGCCCATCGCCTACGTAAATACGGAATTCCCGCAAAAGCCTGATCGATGATCAGGCCTCGGCGAGCATGTTCCGATAGATCGGCAGGATCGTATCCCGGGTCAGTGGTGCAAGATTCAGTTGTCCATGACTGTCGGCGCTGACCCACACGATTTCTTCAATTTCGGCCGCGGGCACCACCTGGACATTGGTGCGCACTTCAAACAATTCGCAACGCACCTCGAACCCCGGTTCATTGGCGGCAGGTGCCGCGAAGGAGCCCAGGTAACCGGCGCTGGCCGGATCGATACGCAACCCAAGTTCTTCCTCAAGCTCACGAGCCAGCGCCTGGGCAGCAGACTCACCGGCGTCAATCTTGCCACCCGGCTGCATGAACGCCTGCGTGCCACGCTTGCGTACCAGCAAGGTCCGCCCGTCCGCCCCGATCAACAACGCCGCAGCGATATGAATCAGCTTCATGAAAAGATCTCGGTCTTGAGTTGTCGCGCTTCGTCGGCTCGCTCAAGTGCCAGCGCGATCAAACGATCAATCAGGCCGGAGTAGGACAAGTCTGTGGCCTGCCAGAGTTTGGGGTACATGCTGATCGAGGTGAAACCGGGAATGGTGTTCACTTCATTGATGATGATGTCCCGCGCGTCAGTGACAAAGAAGTCCACCCGTGCCAGACCGGCACAGCCCAGCACTTGATACGCACGCAGTGCAACGTCACGCACCTCGTCGCTGACATCGGACGCCAGTTCAGCAGGGATCGCGATACGCGCCTGATCACCGTTCAGGTATTTGGTGTCGTAGGCGTAGAACTCGTCATTGGCGATCACTTCACCGCAGACACTGACTTGCGGCTGACGGTTGCCGAGTACAGCGCATTCGACTTCACGTCCAACGATGCCTTTTTCGATCAACACCTTGTGGTCGTACTCAAAGGCCAGCGCCAGAGCGGCGACATAACCGGCTTCATCGGTGACTTTGCTGACGCCCACCGACGAGCCCTGGCTCGCGGGTTTGACAAATATCGGCAAGCCAAGCTGCGCAACGACGGTCGCGTACTCCACCGATTCCCCAGGACTGACCACCACGAATGGCGCCACAGCGATACCGGCATCGCGCAGCAACCGTTTGGTCACGTCTTTGTCCATGCAGGCTGCGGAGGCGAGTACGTCCGGGCCAACAAAAGGAATCGCCATCAAGCGCAACAGCCCCTGCAACGAACCGTCTTCGCCGAATGCACCGTGAATCAAAGGGAACACAACGTCGATGCGCGGCAACTCTACGCCCGACTCCACTTCCACAAATTGCCCACCCAGACTGCCCGGCAGTAACGACAGGCGCTTGCCCGAAGCACTTAGGCTGATCTTTGCCGGGTCGCTGGCATTGAGCAGGTAATCGCTTTCATCGAAGCGCAGCCAGCGGCCCGACTTGTCGATGCCGATCAACGTCAGATCGTGGGTGCCGCGGTCGATCGCATTGATCACGTTCCTGGCTGACTGCAGCGAGACTTCGTGTTCGCTGGATTGTCCGCCGAAGAGGATGGCGACTGATTTTTTCAAAGCGACAACTCCTGATTTACAGGCCGCAGAGTCAAAAGCAAATTCGCCTTTTAGTCCAGCGGCGATGCGTGCATCTGGTCGTCAGAAGTCAAAGAAAAGGCAAAAAAAATCTCACGCCATGGAAGATCAGGTTTTGATCATCCATGCCGTGAGACCGATACCGCGTCATTCAGCTTCGGCGGTGTCTTTCTTCGCGCCAGAGCCAAACGTGGCAAAGCGCTTATTGAAGCCCGCAATCCGGCCTTCAGTGGTGGTTTTACGCTGCTGCCCGGTGTACATCGGGTGCGAAGCGCTGGACACGTCGAGGGCTACGTAAGGATAGGTTTCGCCGTCGCTGTGTTTTTGCGTGCGATCGGTATCGACCGTCGAACCGATGAGGAAGAACACATCAGCCGCCGTGTCATGGAACAGCACTTGTCGGTAGGTTGGGTGGATATCAGGTCTCATGATGCCTCCAGCTAGTCAGTTGATATTTGAGTTACAACATAACATATCAGTCGTTCCCGACCAAAATCGATTGTTGTGACTTGCATCATTCGTGAACTTGATTAGGCCGACACTAGCCGCTAAGGTTCGCCCGCCGTTGCTGGATCAACGGTCCGGGACTGGTCTCCTGGCGTATTGGCCGGATGGAAACAAGCCATGTCTCAACCAGATCACTATCAAATACCCCTGCAAGCCTATAGCCGCCTGATCGAAGCAAGGGACTCGCTGCGTCTGCTCGACGGTTATGTCAACAAGACTGACGTGCTGTGCAACCCATCAATGTTGGTTGGATACGTATCGATGCTGCAAAGCGCACTCCAGGAAGTGATCGCTGCCAGCACGCCATCGCAACCTCGCGATACGTTTATGCGCAAGGCAGATGAGTTGGGCTTTGTCGCGCTCAACCCGAAAGAACAGACATTGATCGAACATCTGCGCTGGACCAGCCTTGAGGGGCGAGAAGATGTTTATGAAATGGCCGAACGCATGCGCCGCATCAAGCCGTGGGTGCTGGAGGACTGAATCAGCCCCTCGGCACCGCTCAATCCGCATCATTCAGCTATCCTCAATCCTGCCGATAGCTCTTCAGAAACCAGAAGGCAATTCCTGCTTTATTGCACCCTGACGCACAACCTGCTGAACAGCCGCAGCAGAGCTGCGCGACCAGGCAAAGCGCTGCGCCACGAATACAAAAAATCAAATCGAAAAACCGCCGTCATTAGCCCAGGAAACCGTATGAGTCTGTCGATTCTCAGTCGTTACGCCTTCTTCGTTGGTTGTGTGCTTTTCACCCTGTTGAGCATCCCGTTCTGGCACCACGAATGGCTGTGGCCCTTCACGCTGCTGACCGGTTTACTATCGCTGGTGGGGATAATCGATCTGCTGCAGTCGCCCCATTCGGTGCGACGCAACTACCCGATTCTCGGCAACATTCGCTACGCCGTAGAAGCCATACGCCCGGAGATCCGTCAGTACCTGCTGGAGTCCGACAGCGATGCCCTGCCCTTCTCCCGCGCACAGCGGTCGCTGGTCTACTCGCGGGCCAAGAACGAGTCGGCCGACCGGCCGTTCGGCACGCTGATTGATGTGTACCAGGCCGGCTTCGAATTCATCAGCCACTCCATGCGACCTGCACCGCTGAGCGATCCGAACGCTTTTCGGGTGATCGTCGGTGGTCCGCAATGCACGCAACCGTACTCGGCCTCGATTTTCAATATTTCGGCAATGAGCTTTGGGTCACTCAGCGCGAATGCCATTCGTGCCTTGAACCAGGGCGCGAAGCTTGGCAACTTCGCCCATGACACCGGTGAAGGCAGCATCAGCCCCTATCACCGCGAACACGGCGGAGACCTGACATGGGAGCTGGGCAGCGGGTATTTCGGTTGCAGGACGGCAGATGGTCGCTTTGATCCGCAACGTTTTGCCGCGCAGGCCAACGACCCTCAGGTGCGGATGATCGAAATCAAGATGAGCCAGGGTGCCAAGCCGGGCCACGGCGGTATTCTGCCCAAACACAAAGTCACCAAGGAAATCGCCGAGACCCGCGGCATCATGATGGGCGAAGACTGCGTGTCACCATCACGCCACAGCGCTTTCTCCACGCCGTGCGAACTGATGCAGTTCATTGCTCAGTTGCGCGAGTTGTCGGGCGGTAAACCGGTGGGCTTCAAGTTCTGCCTGGGCCATCCATGGGAGTTTATGGGCATTGCCAAGGCCATGCTCGAAACCGGCATCCTGCCGGACTTCATCGTGGTCGACGGTACCGAAGGCGGCACCGGCGCCGCCCCCGTGGAGTTTACCGATCACATGGGCGTGCCTATGCGCGAAGGCTTGCTGTTTGTGCACAACACGCTTGTTGGCCTGAACCTGCGAGACAAGATCAAACTGGGCGCAAGCGGCAAGATCGTTAGCGCCTTCGATATCGCCAGCGTATTGGCCATCGGCGCCGACTGGGCCAACTCGGCACGCGGCTTCATGTTCGCCATTGGCTGCATTCAGTCGCAATCGTGCCACACCAACAAATGCCCCACCGGAGTCGCGACTCAAGATGCTCTGCGTCAACGTGCACTGGTGGTGCCAGACAAGGCTCAGCGGGTCTTCAATTTCCATCGCAATACGCTCAAAGGTCTGGCCGAAATGCTCGCGGCAGCAGGCCTGGATCATCCTTCGCAACTGGAAGCCAAGCATCTGGTGCGGCGCATGTCAGCTACCGAAATCAAACTGTTTTCCCAGTCTCATGTCTTTCTGGAACCGGGGCAGTTGTTGACTGGCGAGGTGGACGGCAGTTTTTATTCAAACATGTGGCAGATGGCGCGGGCTGATAGTTTTGAGCCTAATGCGATTGCCTGACACGTACATCAACAGCGTCATTGGCCCCTCCGCTCAGGCTGGTAGGTGGTTACATTCTTCAATTGAATGTAACCACCGCCTTCCCCTTGGTAAATATCATAGAACCTGTTATCAACTACTTTTGTTTTTTCATTCAAGGCATTGAATACTGTGCTCGGCAGCCCCCTGACATTTTCGATACCCACAGCTGGAAGCTGCTCCGGGATAAACAGAACATTTCGATTCAAAACATAACTGAGTGCGGGCACCTCACGGAACGTATCGGCACTGGCTGGCAACCACTTCTGCGCACTCTCGGGAGGCACTAAATACAGATAGTTGATTTCCCGCAGTTCAACTCTGGAGTTGATATCGTAAGCTAACGAGTGCAGCACACTGTCTTCCAGTTTTTTTTGCGTGAGCAATACCCGGCCGAACATGAAAGAAAAAGAGAGCATACACAGCACTGGCACGATTAGCACATAACGTGCTGCGCCACTCACACGCCCCAAAAGTGAATGCGCAAAGAGCATAACGCCCATTAACAGGGAAGAGAGTCCAATCAAGACTCTCGCAGCAGGATCAAAAATCTTTAATAGCAACGTAAACCCCGGAACAGTCATAACCAAGAGCGGGATGGCCATGAAGTAGAGGCTCAGCAACACCGCTTTCTGGCTCGAAGGAATGGCACGTTTCAAGATACCGGGGACTGCAAAGAGATAACCAAGCGCAGCCGTTATAATTAGCGTCACACACAACCATTGATTACCCGGGTTTACCAACAGTGCAATCCGGTCAATCACAGTGTGCAGGCGTGTCATTATTTCCGTCAGCCAATGCGCATCAATCGGAACAAAAGGAATGCGTTCATCACTCATCAGCGGATACACGGTCATCCCATACATTACTAGAGCCATTACAACGTGCGCCGCTCTAAGATAGATTGACCTCATGACCTGATCAAACGGCAAACCGCGCGATATAGCGTACGCGGCCTCAACACAGTAAAGGCCAAGCAATATATTGAATGTCAACTGATTGATCGCCAACCCCACAACAATCAACAGTGCTGGAATCCACAATTTCAGGCTACTCCGTCCAGATTCATAGGCGACGGAGTAAATGACTGCGGATATTCCGATCATGACGGCAGGACCGTCGTACTGATAAATGAATATACCCAGTGAAAAAGGGCTATAAAACAACGGCAGTAACACCAGGCAATCCGTCAGCTTGCATTGCAAGAAATAATGGTATGCCAGCGCACGTAATCCAAAGGCAGCCGAAGGCACAGCGAAAAGGTAGGCGAGCGGGAACAGATTAGGGGTTTCGGAGGTAAAACTCAGCGCGCGATAAAAAAACTCTATCAATATTCTCCCTTCATTGCGCCAATTACTCTCAATCAACAACAAGGCCCGCTGATTATCGTCATAAAAAAGATAATCCACCTGAACAATCGGAAAAACAAAGACACTGACGGCAAACAGATAAAACCAGAATACCTCTCTCCGCGACAACTCCTTACTGAGTACGCTGCTCATTATCCATCTCCGCCTTACGCAGATTATTCATGAGCACCCACTGTGCTCTGCACGACGTAACGCGGCCTGTGTTTAACCTCCATATACATTCGGCCCACATATTCGCCGAGTATGCCAATACCGATGAGTTGAATACCGCTTAGAAGTAATAGTATGGTCATCAGCAGCGAATATTCCGGTATTTCGTGCCCTAGCACCCACCCGTCCACCGCACGGTAAACCCCATGGCAAACCGCAAATAACGAAAGCGTACAGCCGACATAGGTCCAGATTCGGAGCGGTAATGTGCTGAAAGAAGTGACGCCATCAAGTGCCAGATGCCACAGCTTCCTTGCATTGAATTTGGTTTCCCCCGCGATCCGCACGGCGCGATCATAGTCAACAATCACCGTGTGGAATCCGGCCCAGGAAAGTAAGCCTTTCATGAACAACTCATGCTCCGGCAGCGCTTTTATAACGTCCACAACCTTACGATCCATTAAACGGAAGTCACCGACGTTTGCTTCAATCCGTGTACTGCCGATGACATTCATAACGCGATAAAACAGCGCAGCTGTGTAACGCTTCAGACGACTGTCAGCTGAACGGTCCTGACGTCTGGCCAACACGACATCAGCACCTCGTTGCCACTCATTGATCATGCGTGGAATGACGCTTATCGGGTCCTGCAAATCCACATCAATAGGAATGACTGCATCGCCACTGGAATATTCGAGACCGGCTAGAAGAGCAGCCTCTTTACCAAAATTGCGGGACAAATTAACCAGCAACACGTCGTTGTCCTCGGCGATGAGCTGCCGGATCACTTGCTGCGTTGGATCGGTGCTGCCGTCGTTGATGAAGACAATCTCCAGAACAATCCCTTGCAACCCCGGTTCCTGGCGGACAGCCTGGTAAAACAGGGGAATAGACAAGGCCTCGTTGAAAACCGGCGCTATCAACGAGATTTTCAAGAGTGCCTCCTGAAAATCAAATACCTGGAACAGCAATAGCCAAGACCCAGGCTAAGCCCTGAAGAAACAACCACCGTCACTAGTAGCGGTGTTTGTTGCCGATCTGAAATATGGCCAACAATGAAGCTCAGCGCCCCCATGAGCGACATGAAAAGCAGATAGCCCGACCATGACAATCGTGCGCTGAAGGTATAAAGAGCATTGGCGTAAAACGAGAAGGACGCAGCAGCGACAAAGCCAGCGACATTGCCCAACGATTGAGGGGCGTGCCATCCAAGGCACAGGGCAAAAAACACCGTCCAATGGATGACGGTGTTGGAGATGCCCACCAACACGTAACGTAAAAACCCCTTCATATCTGGTGTCATTCGTGCCTCACCCTGGCTGTACTTAATGTACCGGCTTCCCTGACAACCGACAGCACAGCTGGATGACCCCCTAAGTAAAGAACAACGCCTTGAACGGCGTATGACCAATGGTCGGAGCCCCTATTGAGGGCATCACAGGCATCGAGACATTCTGTAATTAGCTTGCCTTTGCATTTGCGCTAAAAATCCTCCACCCTGCCGCGCCGCCGAACCCGTCAGGGACACCCTGAGTGACCGGCGGCGCGGAACCTAGAGCCCTCGCGGCTGATCTTTATCCATTACGACATTAAAGAGCCTACCGTTATGACTAACGGACGCGACCTGCGCATCGACTTCTTTCGGGGCCTGGCGCTGATCTTCATTTTCTGGGATCACGTGCCTGACAACCCTCTTGCCCAATTGACCGTACGCAACTTCGGCTTCAGTGACGCTGCGGAAATTTTCGTCTTCCTGGCGGGTTACGCCGCGATCCTTGCCTACGGCCGCATTGCCCAGCGCGACGGCTTTGTGGTTTCGACCGTACGAATATTGCGCCGGACATGGGTGCTCTACGTCGTGCACATTTTCCTGCTGACGCTGTTGATGGGCATTGTTTTCGTTGCCAATCATTACGTCGAAACCCGCGACATGATTCAGGAGATGGGCCTGCAACATTTTGTCGCTGACCCGCAGCAAGCCCTGGCTGATCAGTTGCTGCTGCGCTTCAAACCCAACCTGACCGACCCACTGCCGCTGTACATTCTGCTGTTGCTGGCCTTGCCGGTAATCCTGCCGATGATGTTACGAAACATGACCCTGACCGTCGGCCTGTCGATCGGGCTATACCTGATGGTGCCGCTGGAAGGCTGGAATATTTCCGCCTATGAGGGCGGCGGCGTCTGGTACTTCAACCCGGTGGCGTGGCAATTGTTGTTCGTGCTCGGCGGTGCCTGCGCGCTGACGTCCGAGGCCAAACCGGCAATCAAAGTCGATCAACGTCCCCTCACGCAACAGCCGCTGTTCATGCTTTGCGCCTTGTATGTGCTGGCTGCAGCAGTCATGGCGTTCTCCTGGAAATTTCCGGCATTGCATCCGGTGCTGATGCCGCAGTTCGTTGCCGACGGCTTGTATCCGATCAACAAGACTGATCTGGGGCCGATGCGTTTGCTGCATTTCCTGGCGCTGGCCTATTGCGTCGCCAAACTGCTGCCAGCCCGTAACACGTGGGTGCAGAGCTGGCCTGCGCAGCAGACGTGCCGAATGGGTCGCTACTCATTGGAAATCTTCTGTCTGGGAGTATTGCTCGCACCGATGGCGGACATGATCAACGCGCTGGCCGTTGACACCTGGCCGATGCAAGTCTGCACCGCCATCGTCGGTCTGGGGCTGATGATGTTGATGGCTGCCTGGCTCGACTTTAATAAACGTCTTGGCAAACCCAAACCCGCTAACGCGGTCGCTGTTTGAGAACAGCGTCTCAATAAGAGTCCCTCTCGGAAGTTTCCCACAGCGTTATCAGGCCAAGTTTTACAACAACCGGCCGCTACGCAAAGGGAGACAACCAACCAAGAGAGGGAATTCTCGTGAACATCAATGCCGTTGTATCAAATCCAGTAAAACTGCCCGTGTCTGTGCCTGTCCCCAACAAGGTTGAACAGGAGGTGAAAGCGACTGCCGTGAAGCCGGAGCGCATCCTGACGGGAGCGGAGAAATTTGCGAAGGAGTTTTATACGAAGGAGGAGGAGCCGTGGAAAAAACTGACGGAACCCGAGTCGTCAGGGTCAGGGAGTATCCCAACAACAAGAAAGGAATATGTGAAGGAACAGTATTTTCGATCAGACTTAGTGCTTAAAAAGCAGCACAGAATATTTAACGGGTTCATGGAAGAGCTTCACTTCATGGACCCTGACGTAGCAGTAAAAAACTGGAGTTACACGTTAGGACCTGATGGGGAAGTGAAGGTCCTGGACCCTAAAGGGAATCTTACTGATGCTGAAACCGATCGTTTGACCGCCGCGATGAATAAATTTAAAAACTTCAAAAGCAACATTCAAGACCACGCCAAAATAATCATGCGCATGGTCGACCATGACACCGAAACATTCGGCAACAAATATGATGTTAGCCTCCTTAACTTCCACAAAATCATTGACTACGGCACAATAAATTTCATAAAACTCGAGCGTAACGAAGACTGGAAAGATCAAATCCTGTCAAATCGGGAAATATTTAAAAATCCGCTAATAGATGAGCATGTATAGGAACGAGAAGCTCTACCCCAAAAGGGTAGAGCATCATGACACTTTAATACCTTTCCCAATTAACTAAAAAACGCTTACAAATATGCCCAAAACCGTGAGAATGCAGGCTATCAGCTAGTTCACCAAGCAGAACGTTAGCACCTGTATAAAAACCAACTTTGTACCGAGTCGCCCAAGTCGCTCGATTTTTATCTATTTTCTGTGTGAAATTATTAGCCAAGTCACCCCCCTCACACTTTCCAAACTCGAGCAATTTAGAAGCTTTACCATCACTACCAGAGATCAAAAAGATCGGATCTCGACTTCCCGTACCGTGGTGATTGAAATCCAGTTTCAACACTCCGCCCTCCAGAGGAGCACCTTTCGAGTCCCAGAATTTGACTTCAAGCAGTGCCTTTTCGATCGCTTGGGTAACAAGCAAAGTCGGAGTACCGTATGGAATCCTCAACAATCCGTCTTCGTGATGCAGGTTATAGTCACGCCACGGATAGGAACCAAGCACAACGCTATAAGCCGCATTCTCCACCTGCGCGCCCTCCACCGCGCTCACACGAATATTAACAACGGAGCCAGCATCCAGCCCGCGAAAGGCTTCTGGAAATGAAACAGCTTTGACCTTCCAGTCACTGCCGTTCACCTGATACTCGACTTTCCACAGCTGATTAAGCATCTTCGGCTCCGGCGTCCCCAGCAATACATCCTGACCCCGAATAGATGTAAAACTATAGTGGTGCACCGATCGGGCATTTTCCAGTACCTCTTGAATCTGGTGAATCTTGTCCGATAGCACAATAAACTCTGGTGCCTCTACCGCATTCTGTTCTTCGGGCACTAGCTCGGGCTCGATAGTCGACTGCGACTCCAGACCTAACTCAACAGGTTCGCTACCCATATTGATCTGCTCTTCGACGACCACGTCCGTAACAGTCGGATCATCGCAGTCAGCAGCCTGCGCCAATAGCTGGCACGAAGAAGCTAACAAAACTGCAGACGCGAGTGTGCTGAAAACCCATTTCTTGTTCATGATATTTCCTGAATAATTAAATTGCTATTTAGATGTTTTATGTCAAGCACTGTTGTTACTGACAAAATCGACGTAACCAGCGTTTAACATTCGAGTCAACAATCAACACCCAAAATCAGACACTTCCTACACAAGCGATTTATTAGCGTATTTTCCTACTCACTTACTCTTCGCTTACACCGTAAAGTTGCAGGGAAACGAAGAAGAGCGCTGTCATTCAGCTCGAGACTTTTATCAGCGCAAGCATTTAAAAAATCCCGGCCCCGGCCGATAAACCTTACGAGCCGCTGATGGACCTGCGGCCTGAGCACGCCAGGGATTGGTAAGCAGCCTGCCGCTGCTCAGGAAGCGCCCTAAAGCCCTAGACAATTTTTCCCGCAATCCCGGTCAGCGACTAAGCTTGAGTCAGGTGCGATTAACAGGTTTAACCGGGCCAATCGAAAATGGGCGTTTTACGGCATGCTGATACGAAACAGACGGTGATTACAGCGGACCGTAGCGACCGCGCTCCCATGCCGAAAGCCCCTCGCCGCAAAAGTTACGTGTGGCGCGTGTTTTGGGTTTTGCTGCTGATGGGGATTGCGGCGCTGGCTGTTGCGATGGTGATCGAGTCACGCAGCTCGCGCTTGCAGGCGCTGGAGTTCAATCGCTTTGCGGCAAACTTGAGCTACTCGATGCATCCGGGCCCGAGTGATTCGATGCTTTACCCTGGTGAAGGCCCCTTCGACAAGCGACTGGGTTACTCATCACTGAACGAGTTTCTACCGCGCCTGCTCAAGCGCGACTATCTGATCACCGAACAGGTCCGCTTTTCCCCCGATTTGTTGGCCTACGCCAGACGTGGCTTCTTCGTCCCTTATGAAGAGAAGATTCAGGCAGGGCTGTCGATCACTGATTGCCGCGGCGTCGACCTCTATCAATTCCGTTACCCGCAGCAGTTCTACTCAAGCTTTGCTGCCATCCCGCCGTTACTGGTACACAGCCTGCTGTTTATCGAAAACCGGGATTTGCTCGACCCACAAGAACCTATGGCCAACCCGGCGGTGGACTGGCCCCGTTTTGCCAAGGCAGCGATTTCTCAAGTCTCGAAGCTGATCGGTTTGCCGGGGCAATCAGCGGGCGGCAGTACGCTGGCTACGCAGTTGGAAAAGTATCGGCATTCCCCCGACGGGCTGACGCTGTCGGGTTCGGAAAAAATTCGGCAAATGATTTCCGCCAGCGTGCGCGCGTATCAGCCGGGCCAGCAAACCCTTGAGGCTCGTCAACGAGTAGTGCGCGATTACCTGAATAGCGTACCGCTGTCGGCAGTACCGGGGCATGGCGAAGTACATGGCATGGCGGAGGGGCTACGGGTCTGGTACGGGGCTGACTTCGTCAAGACCAATCAAGTACTCGCCTCCAACGCCAACGACCCGCAAAGTCTCGCGGCGCGCGGTCTGGCATTGCGTGAAGTGTTATCGCTGGTTATCGCTCAACGTCGGCCCTCGCACTATCTGGCGAAAGGTCGTACCGAGCTGGCGGAGTTGACGGACAGCCACATTCGTCTGTTGGCACAAAATCAGGTGATCGATAGCGCTCTGGCCAACGCTGCACTCAAGGCCGACCTGAACTATCGCAACTGGGCTGAACAACCGACTATTCAGCCCATCGAGACTAATAAAGGTATCAGCGTTGCCCGCAGTCGGTTATCGGGGCTGCTCAATCGTCCGCTGTACGATCTGGACCGCCTTGATCTTTCGGCCACCAGCACCTTGCAAAGCGAACTGCAAAACAATGTCAGTCAGTACCTGAAAGATCTCGCGGACCCGGCCTTTGCTGCACAAGTCGGGCTGCTGGGCGAGCGCTTGTTGACCCCCGCCAGTACAACCCAGGTGCGTTACAGCTTTACGCTGTTCGAACGCGGCCCGGATGGATCAAGGGTAAGGGTGCAGACCGACAGCACCGATCAACCTTTCGACATCAACGAAGGCAGCAAGCTGGAACTCGGCTCCACCGCAAAAATGCGGGTAATGACGACCTACCTGGAAATCATTGCCGAACTGCATGACCGGTATGCCGCACAAAGTGTCAGCGCGCTGAACAAGGAGCCGGTAGCGGACCAGGATCGTCTAACGCGCTGGGCGCTGGATTATCTGATCCAGAACAAGGATCGCGACCTGGCGAAGATGCTTTCAGCAGCCCTGGACCGGCGCTACTCGGCCAGCCCGGCAGAAAGCTTCTTCACCGGTGGCGGCATGCATCACTTCAACAACTTCCGCAAAGAGGACAACAACCGCTTGCCGACTTTGCGCGAATCACTGCGCGAGTCGATCAACCTGCCGTTCATCCGGCTGATGCGCGACATCGTGCGCTATAGCACCTATCAAGGGCCGAACAACAGCGCCGAGTTGCTCAAGGATGATGACGATCCGCGCCGTCAGGAATACCTGAGTCGTTTTGCTGATCGTGAAGGTTCGGTGTTCCTGCTGCGTTTCTGGAAGCGCTACAAGGATAAGACTACTCAGGAGCGGCTCGATACGTTCCTGGACGGTATCAATCCGACGGCGATAAGGCTTGCCGCTGTGCACCGTTACCTGCTGCCGGGTGCCAGTCAGGCTAACTTCAACACCTTCATCCGCGCGCACCTGGCCGAAGAGAAGGTGGGGCCGAAGCTGAGCGAGAAGCGTCTGGCTGATTTGTATGAAAGCTACGGCCCGGGCAAATACAACCTGCCGGATCAGGGCTACATCGCCAAGGCTCACCCGCTGGACCTATGGCTGGTGGGTTACTTGCTGCAACACCCGGATGCGCAATTCAAGGATGCCGTTGCCGCCAGCCGTTATGAGCGCCAGGAAGTGTACGGCTGGCTTTTCAAGAGTCGGCACAAGAGCGCTCGTGACAGCCGCATTCGCACCATGATGGAGGTCGAGGCCTTCCTCGATATTCATCAGCGCTGGCAGCGTGTCGGTTATCCGTTTGACCATCTGGTGCCGTCACTGGCCACTGCAATCGGCAGCTCAGGCGACCGCCCCGCTGCGCTGGCTGAACTGATTGGCATCATCCAGAACGACGGTATTCGCTTGCCAACCCTGCGCATCGACAGCCTGCATTTTGCTGCCGACACGCCTTACGAAACCCGATTGGCCAATAACCCGGAGCTGGGCCAGCGTGTCTTGCCTTCGGCAGTTGCCGCAGCAATGCGCGAGGCATTGTCGCAAGTGGTCGACAGCGGCACTGCCAAACGTGTGTCCGGCAGCTTCAAATTGCAGGACGGCTCAATCCTGGCTATGGGTGGCAAAACAGGGACAGGCGATAACCGTATTGAGAGCATCGGTTCTGGCGGACGTATTCTCAGTTCACGCGCGATCAACCGGACGGCCACTTTCGTGTTCTATCTGGGCGACAACCACTACGGCACCCTGACTGCGTTCGTTCCGGGCCGGGCGGCCGAGGGCTTCCGGTTCACCTCGGCGTTGCCCGTGCAAGTGCTCAAGGGCATGGCGCCAATCCTGAATCCGTATCTGGAGCCCGGCGGCCACACGCTCTGTAAGCCGACCACGCCACTGTAAGAGCTCACGAGCAACGCGAGGCAGCGATTGCGGTTTGCCCGACACACCGTCATCGCTGGCTCGCGTTGCTCGTGAGTTCCTACAACCATTCAATAAATTTTCTCAAGGCCGCAAACGAGAACCGTTCGTCTTTATCCCTTGCACAATCTTTAAGATATATCTTAAGGTATATCTAACTTGTACCAGGAGATGAAGACATGCGTGATGACCCTCACGACAATGACCACCGTCCATCTCATCGCGAGCATGGCGATGGGCGAGATGGTTTTGAAAAACGGCCTGGCCGGGAACGCGGTGGACGCGGGCCTCGCGTATTCGCGCCGGGCGATCTGAAATTGCTGCTGCTGGCGTTGATTGCCGAACAGCCTTGTCATGGCTACGACCTGATCCGCCAGATCGAAGGCATGTTCGACGGCGCCTATAGCCCAAGCCCTGGCGTGATCTACCCAACCCTGACCTTCCTTGAAGAAAGCGAGCTGATCGAAGGCGATGCCCAAGGCGGCAAAAAACACTACGCCGTTACCGACGCCGGTCGAGCCTCATTGGCAGAGCAGAAAGTCGCGCTCGATGGCGTGAAGATGCGCATCGACGTCAGCAAGCGTTCGTTGCGCGGTCATGACCGTCCCGCAGAAATCCATGAAGCCGTGCACAACCTGCGCCATGCCTTGCAACTGCATCACGGTCGCTGGAGCCCGGCAGAAATCATCCGGGTTCGCGACCTGCTCAATAACACCGCCAAAGCCATTGTTGATGGCCCCCACATCCATTCGGAGAAGCCGGTATGAATTCACAGCAATCCATTCATCGCGTCAGCCATGAGATCAAACGCCGCAAACTTGAAGTGCTGCGAGTGGTAGACGTAACACCTAAAATGCGCCGAATCACCCTGCACGGCCCGGATCTGGCCGGTTTCATCAGCCTGGGTACCGATGACCACGTGAAGCTGATTTTCGCCACCACGCCTGAAGAACAGGCCGCGCTGGATAATTTCATTCCGGGCTCGCCGAGCGATGGGCCAAAACCGGTCATGCGTGATTACACCCCGCGCCGCTACGATGCGCACAGTGGCGAACTGGACATCGATTTTGTACTGCACGGCGAAGGCCCTGCGGCGACCTGGGCAGCGCAGGCTCAACCGGGACAGTTCCTGAATATCGCGGGGCCACGGGGTTCGATGATCGTGCCGGATATCTTCGAGAGCTATCTGCTGATCGGCGATGAAACCGCCCTACCCGCCATTGCCCGACGTCTTGAAGCATTGCCTGCCAACCGCAGCGCGCTGGTCGTGGTCGAAGTTGCGGACTCAGGTGAACAACAGGTTTTCGACAGCCAGGCCCAGGTCGACGTGATCTGGATCGTCCGGGGCGAACAGGATCTGGTGGACGTCACCCGCCGCCTGGAAATGTCAGAAGGCAAGCTGTACGCCTGGATCGCAACCGAATCACTGCTATCGCGCAAACTGCGCCGCGTACTGCTCGGTGAGTTCGGACTGGAAGAAGAGTTTGTGAAGGCAGCAGGGTACTGGCGGCTGGATGGGAATGATGAGGGCTGATGGACATGTAGCTCTCATCGAACAAACTACAGCTAGCTGATTTGGAATGCTTTTTCTGTAGGAGCTGCCGAAGGCTGCGAAGCATTTCTGCTGATAAACCGCGATCGCACCTTCGGCAGCTCCTACAAGTCCTGTGTTTGCCGCGAAACTGTGCGGTGCAATAGAAACCGGGCCAGCTCTACAGGCTCAGCGTCTAGCGCTGAATCTGTCCACCCCAAGCAACACCAGCGCAATCACGATAAACCCGATCAGCACTCCACCCGCGTTGGTGAACGCCTGCACATAGCCGATGTTGCCAACGTTGATAAACGGATACATGTAATCGCCAATCGAGCTGCCGCGCAGCAGTACGTAAGAAAAGTAGATCACCGGGTAAAGAATCCACAGAAGCACGTGCTCGATCCGCAACATCCCCTTGGGCACGTACAGCCACCAGTACAGCAGGAACACCAACGGCATGACGTCGTGCAGCAACTCGTCAGCCACAAATTGCCAACCTTCCGGGTGCCACAGATGGCGCAGCAATACGTTATAAGCGAGCCCGACCAAAACAATGCTTGCCGCGATACCACTGCACACTACCGGGTGCCGGAAGAATCGATGCGCGGCCGAGGTTCTGGCACTTAGCGCACAGCTCAGAACCACCGCCACCAAGGTGTTGCTCCACACGGTGAAAAAGCTGAAAAACCGCACCAGCCCACCAATCAGGCTCGCGTCATCGGCCCAGCGTGCAATGAAAACAAGGTAGAGCTGAATGGCCAGTCCTGACCACCCGAGGCAGGCGGCAATCATCGTGTAACAGCGCTGTCCTTGCGCACTTTTCAGGTGTTGGAAGTACATCGTTTTTCCTTGAAGCCCAGTCTTCGAACCAGGCGAAATTACCAGCCTTTGCTGCGGTGCAACTTCACGTACAACGCCTCGACCTTTTCCCTGGCCCAAGGCGTCTTGCGCAGAAACGTCAGGCTGGACTTGATGCTTGGATCGCTCTTGAAGCAGCGAATATCAATGCGTTCAGCCAGACCCGACCACTCGTAGTGCTCAACCAGTGCGTTGAGAATTTGTTCCAGCGTTACGCCGTGCAAAGGGTTGGAGTGAGGTGTAGTCATGCGAAACCTTCAAGCTGAATGGATAGGGGGCACTTCCCGGAAGCTGCGCACCTTAGCCGAGCCTTCAGACAGCGGGAAGAGCTTAGCGTGCGAAGAGTTTGGCTCGGCAGTCAGCTAGCGCCCACTTCAAATGTAGGACGTGTCCGAAAAGTTCCCTTTTCAGCCGATAAAGAGATGTTATATTGTAACAACAACTTGCCATCTCAACGCTTCACCGGGCGCCTCAGAATGCGCTCGTCTGCCAAGGAACTTCGCATGTCTAGTCCCTCCAAATACTTGCTCTGGCGCCTCACGCCAATGGCGGCTGCCATGCTGCTTGCCTCAACTGCGCACGCTGCCAGCATCGTGGACCTAGAGCCGCAGGTAATTACCGCCAACCCGTTGGGCAGTGACCAATTGGCATCTCCGGCAACGGTGCTGGAGGGCGATAATCTGACGCTCCAACAAAAAGGCAGCCTGGGCGAAACACTCAACAAACAGCCGGGGGTTTCGTCTTCCTGGTTTGGGCCCGGAGCCAGTCGACCGATTATTCGTGGGCTGGACGGCGACCGGATTCGCATCCTGCGCAATGGTGTCGGTGCGCTGGACGCCTCGTCGCTGTCCTACGATCACGCCGTCCCGCTGGACCCGGTGAACGTCGAGCGTATTGAAGTCGTGCGGGGGCCGGCGGCACTGTTGTATGGCGGCAGCGCCATCGGCGGCGTAGTGAACACGTTCGACAATCGCATTCCGACTGAGGCCATTGAGGGCATTCACGGTGCCGGTGAACTGCGTTATGGCGGTGCGGACACAACTCGCAGCAGCGCGGGCAAGCTGGAAGCCGGTAATGGTCAGTTCGCGTTGCACATCGACGCCAATGCTCGAGAGTTTAACGACCTGCGCATCCCGGGCTATGCCCGTACCAGCGAGCAAGGTGCTGCCGAAGAAGGCAACGACAAGAAACATCGACTGAACAACAGCAACGGTCGTCAGGATGGCGGCGCGGTGGGCGGTTCCTACACATGGGACGACGGCTACGCGGGTGTGTCCTACAGCAACTACGACTCCAATTACGGCTCGCCGGCAGAAGAAGATGTGCGCATTCGCATGGAGCAGGAGCACTACGCTTTTGCCTCGGAAATCCGTAATTTGTCGGGCCCGTTCAGCTCGGTAAAACTGGACGCCGGGTACACCGAATATGAACACCGTGAAATTGAAGGCGGCGAAGTCGGCACTACGTTCAGGAACAAAGGTTACGAAGCCCGCGTCGAAGCGCGTCATCAACCCATCGGCCCACTTGAAGGCGTGATCGGCGCGCAAGTGACCCGTGGCGAGTTCTCTGCGCTGGGCGAAGAAGCATTCGTGCCGCAGACCGATACTGACGCGGGCGCGCTGTTCATCCTCGAAGAACTGCAAGCGACCGAGCGCCTCAAGCTGAGTCTGGGCGGTCGCATCGAGCACACCACTGTCGACCCGGACGCCAAAGGTAACGAGCGCTTCGCCAGCACCGACAACTCCAGCAGTTTCACCGCTGGCAGTCTGTCATCCGGCGCGGTCTACACCCTGACGCCCGTCTGGTCGCTGGCCGCAACTCTGGGTTATACCGAGCGCGCACCGACCTTCTACGAGCTCTACGCCAACGGCGCGCACGTTGCCACTGGCACATACGAACGCGGCGATGCAGGGCTGTCCAAAGAAAAAGCCGTGTCCAGCGATCTGGCCTTACGTTTTGACAATGGCACCCACAAGGGCAGCGTTGGTGTGTTCTACAGCCACTTCTCCAATTACATCGGCCTATTGAGCACAGGTCGGACGCTGAATGACGACGGCGAAGAGGACGCAGACGGGATCCCTGAATACAACTACTCAGGCGTTCGTGCGAGGTTCAGCGGCGTTGAAGCGCAGGACCACTGGAAGCTGGGAGAAAATCAGTACGGCAGCCTGGCGCTGGAGCTTTCCGGTGACTACACACGCGCGAAAAACCTGGACACAGGAGAAGCCTTGCCGCGTATTGCTCCGTTGCGCTTGAACAGTGGCCTGCTGTGGGAGCTGGACAAGTGGCAAGCGCGGATAGATGTGGAACACGCCAGCTCACAGCGTAGAGTTCCAGATAATGAAACCGGCACGGATGGCTACACATCGCTCGGCGCCAGCGCCGGGTACAATTTCAATCTGGGCGGCAGCCAGTGGCTGGCCTTTGTCAACGGCGAGAACCTGACTAACCAGACAGTGCGCTACGCCAGTTCAATCCTGCGCGACATAGCTCCGGCGCCGGGGCGCAGTGTAGAAGTGGGATTGCGGACGACGTTCTGATAAATCCGCGCCCCTGTTGGAGCGGGACTTGCTCGCGATAGCGTCAGATCAGACGATGACTTGTTAAAAGAAAATCGAATCGCGAGCAAGCTCACTCCACAGGACATCGTTGCAGTTGGACAGCTCGGGCCGTGGACCTCTGGTGCTATCGGCCCGGCGTAGCCTTTGCCGCACTGTTGCAATCCCCGCAATGATCCATGTCAGTTTTGTTGCTGTTTACTAACTCGTTAGCCCCCTATCATTACACCCCGCCAGCTGAACCGATTTTGCAACTGCTTTCGCAGTGCAGAACCGCGGCATAGCGCCGCACGCCTTTCCTGAATAACTCAAAAGAACGATACCTATGTCTGCCGACCCGAGACGTTTTTTGGCTTTTGCCCTGCCCTGCCCTTCACGCCTTAACTTTGCCGCAAGGCTCTGTGGACTTGCCGTCGCAGGTCTGGCCAGTTGCGCACAGGCTGCACCTGCATTTGACAGTGATTCGCCATGGATGCTGGGCGACTGGGCAGGCAAGCGAACCGAGCTGTCGCAACAGGGCTACGATTTCAAACTCGATTACACCGCAGAGATGGGTTCCAACCTGCATGGCGGTTACAGCCACGACAACGCTGTGCGTTACAGCGATCAATACGCCCTCGGCGCCCATCTCGATCTGCAGAAGATCCTCGGCTGGCATGATGCCGAGTTCCAGTTGACGGTGAATAATCGCAACGGCGACAACATCAGCAACGACCGCGTCAGTGACCCGCGCACGGGAACGCTGTCTTCCTCACAGGAAGTCTGGGGCCGTGGCAGCGTTACGCGTCTGACGCAGCTGTGGTATCAGCAAAAATTCCTTGATCAGGCCTTGAGCGTGAAGCTCGGCCGATTCAATCAGGGCGAGGATTTCGGCAGCTTCCCCTGCGACTTCCAGAACCTTTCACTGTGCGGTTCCCAGGTGGGTAACTGGGATGGCGGTACTGTGTACAACTGGCCGATAAGCCAGTGGGCAATGCGCATCAAATACCAAATCACCCCGGAATTTTTCGCCCAGGTCGGCGCATTCGAGCAAAACCCTTCGAATCTGGAAAACGACAACGGCTTCAAACTCAGTGACAGCGGCACCCAAGGGGCGGTCTTGCCCGTCGAGCTGGTCTGGTCGCCCAAGGTCGATGGTCTGCCGGGTGAATATCGCGCAGGCTATTACTACAGCACCGCCGACAGCCAGGACGTTTACAAGAGCAGCAATGGCCAGTCGGCAGCGCTTACTGACGGTACCTATCGCAGTGCATCGAGCAAACACGGCATGTGGTTGAACCTGCTGCAGCAGGTTACCAGTCGCGACAACGACCCAAGCCGCGGCTTGAGCGTATTCGCCAACGGCACGATGCACGACAAGAAGACCAACATGGTCGACAACTACGTAGCGCTCGGTGCGTTCTACAAAGGCCCGTTTGATGCCCGCCCCAAAGACGACATCGGCCTTGCTGTCTCGCGCATCCACGTCAACCCGGCCTACCGCAAAAACGCCGCCGCCCTTAATCAGGCAGCCGCCGTTTACGACTACAACGATAGGGCTTTCACGCCCCTGCAGGACACCGAATACAACGCCGAGCTGTATTACGGCGTGCACCTGACCAACTGGCTGACGGTGCGCCCGAATCTGCAGTTCGTGCGCCATCCCGGTGGGGTCGACAAAGTGGACGATGCGCTGGTGGCAGGCCTAAAAATTCAGTCGTCGTTCTGACCGACGGCTGATTTCTGCTGTCATTAGTTCGTATCAACAACTAGTTTCAAAGTATTGCAGAGAATTCTTCAGCGAATCCTGCGCGAATAACAAAGCTTCATCACTTAAATCTGTCCTTGGAGATTCACACTATGAGCACTGACGGTGCTTTGAGTAAAAATCGCCTGCTACCGACGTTGCTCGGGCTGGTGATACTGCTGATGGGCCTGGTCCTGCTGGGTCTGGGCGTCAAACTGCTGCAACTGGGCGGGTCGCTGTATTACCTGCTGGCCGGCATTGGCTTCGCGGTGACGGGCATTCTGCTCATCACTGGACGCCGTGCGGCTTTCGGCCTGTACGCAGCAATCCTGTTCGCCAGCACCGTCTGGGCATTGTGGGAAGTGGGTCTGGACTGGTGGCAACTGGTGCCGCGTCTGGCACTGTGGTTTGCCTTGGGCATCGTGATGCTGCTGCCATGGTTCCGTCGTCCGGTACTGCGTGGTCAGCCAGGCGGTAAAGGCACCGGCGCACTGACCGTTGCGGTAGTGCTGGCAGGTCTCACTGCATTGGCCAGCCAGTTCACCAACCCTGGTGAACTCAAGGGCCAACTGGACCGCGACACTGCGGGCACGACAAGCGCCGCGCCAGCCATGCCGGACGGCGACTGGCAGTCTTACGGCCGCACCGCTTTCGGCGACCGTTACTCACCACTGGCGCAGATCACTCCGGATAACGCCAACAAGCTGGTACCCGCCTGGACTTATCGCACTGGCGACATTCCAGGCCCGAACGATCCGGGCGAAACCACAGCTGAAAACACGCCGCTCAAAGTCAACGGCATGCTCTACGTGTGTACGCCGCATAGCCAGGTGATTGCTCTTGATCCGGACACCGGCAAGGAAATCTGGCGCTACGATCCGAAGATCAGCACTCAGAATGCTGCCAACTTCAAAGGCTGGGCACACATGACCTGCCGTGGCGTGTCGTACCACGATGACGCTGCCTATGCCGCAGCGCCAGCGCAGAGCCCGGCAACACCGGCTGTCGCTTCCAACGCGAGCAACGTTTGCCCACGTCGCATCTTCCTGCCGACTGCTGATACCCGCCTGATCGCGCTGAACGCCGACACGGGCAAGGTCTGTGAAGACTTCGGCAACAAAGGCGCCATCGACCTGAGCGCCAACATCGGCACTTTCGCGGCGGGCGGTTACTACTCCACGTCGCCACCTGCAGTGACCAAGGACCTGGTGGTAATTGGCGGTCACGTGACCGACAACGTCTCCACCGACGAGCCTTCCGGCGTGATCCGTGCATTCGACGTCCACACCGGTCGTCTGGTGTGGAACTGGGACAGCGGCAACCCGGACGATACGACTCCGCTTGCTGAAGGCAAGTCCTATACACGTAACTCGCCTAACATGTGGTCGATGTTCGCCGTCGACGAGAAACTCGGCATGCTCTACTTGCCGATGGGTAACCAGACTCCAGATCAGTGGGGCGGTGACCGTACTGACGAGTCGGAGAAATACAGCGCCAGCATCGTCGCCCTGGACATCGCTACCGGCAAAGTCCGCTGGAACATGCAACTGACTCACCATGACCTGTGGGACATGGACGTGGGCGGTCAGCCGACCCTCATGGACATGAAAACAGCCGACGGCATCAAGCCTGCGGTATTGGTATCGACCAAGCAGGGCAGCATCTACGTGCTGGACCGCAGCAATGGTCAGCCGATCATCCCGATCAATGAGATACCGGTTCCCGGCGGCGCAGTGGCGGGCGACCGTACCTCGCCAACCCAACCCAAGTCCGACCTGAACTTCATGCCGCCGCCGTTGAAAGAACGCGACATGTGGGGCGTAACGCCGTTCGACCAGGCGCTGTGTCGGATCGACTTCAAATCCCTGCGCTACGAAGGCCCGTTCACTCCGCCATCGCTGCAAGGTTCGATCGTTTATCCAGGTAACTTCGGCGTATTCGACTGGGGCGGCATTTCGGTTGACCCGGTGCGTCAGATCGCCTTCGTCAACCCGAGCTACATGGCGTTCCGCTCCAAACTCGTGCCGGCCGCAGAAGTGGAAGGCGGGCCTGGTCGTAAAAGCGAAACCGAAGGCGTACAGCCGAACAAAGGCGCGCCATACGGCGTGATTCTCGAAGCGTTGCTGTCGCCAATGGGTCTGCCTTGCCAGGCACCTGCGTGGGGTTATGTGGCTGCCGTGGATCTGACCAATCATCAAACCATCTGGAAACACAAAAACGGCACCGTGCGTGACAGCTCGCCGGTTCCGATCCCGTTGAGCATGGGCGTTCCAAGCCTGGGCGGTACGTTCACCACCGCCGGTGGCGTCGCCTTCCTCAGCGGTACGCTTGATCAATACCTGCGTGCTTACGACGTTCGTAACGGCAAGCAACTGTGGGAAGGTCGTCTGCCAGCAGGCGCGCAAACCACACCGATGACCTACACCGGCAAGGACGGCAAGCAATACGTGCTCGTCGTGGCCGGCGGTCATGGCTCGCTGGGCACCAAGCAAGGCGACTACGTGATGGCGTTCAAACTGCCGGATTGATGTTTCGCTGACGCAATAAAAAGGCGGCCATCGAAAGATGGCCGCCTTTTTTGCGGACGATTTTTACCCTGCCTGAAATTGTTGCCCGGCTTATTCCCACAGAGGCTGTAGCAGGTTGACCGCGCTATCGTGCTTCGCGAGCAAGGTCGGCTCCCGCACCCTGGCTTGAATGGTGAGTTACTGCCTGTCTCTACCGCGTTTTTCGCCCTGCCCGCAGGATATCGCTCCAGCGCCTGACCAGATAATTGTGCTCATCCATCACCGAATTCCACACCGCAATATGGCCCATGCGCTGTTCATAGGAGCCGCCATCACGTACCTCTCCGGCGTCAATCAGCGGCAGGCCGTCGCTGCCGAGCAGTTGCTCACGGGCAGGCAGGCCCTCGTACCAGTAATCCCATTCTGCCGCACTCAGGTGATCGCGGCTGCGTGCCGGGTTACCGATGTAATAACCCTGGCGTGCCATGACTGCACCCGGCCAGCCGGACAGCCACCAGTTGAGGTACGCGTAGGCAGCATCGAGTACCGGACCTTTGGCATGGCGCGAGAGCGACAAACCGCCGAACCAGCCGCGATAGCCTTCACGGGGCACCGCAACGCGGTACTTCACGCCAGCTCGATGCAGCCGCACCAGGGTGGGCGACCAGAGGCTTTGAATATCAATGGTCGGGCTGAGCATCAACTCTGCAGCCTCTTCATCATCGGACCAGAACGCGCCGAAATGCCCTTCCTGCTGTTTGCGCACCAAGACATCGGCAAGTACGTCGATTTCCTCGATGCTCATGTTGCCGATGTCTTTGAACTGCGCCAGGCCTGCGCCCTGCAACGCCAGCGCTGCATCCAGCGCACCAATGGCCGCATCGCTTTGCAGGGCGATACGTCCCCCCCAGGCTGGATCAAGTAGCCAGCCCCAGCTCTCATGATCACTGTCCAGCCCGACGGGCACGCGCTCCGGGCGATAGGCAAAGCTATCGGCATTGTGTGTTAGCGGCAGCATACTGATGCGCTCGCTGACCGTACTTCCCAGCGTGCCATCATGCTGCACGAACAGACGCTCGCTGGGGACGCTGCCACTGCCAAGCCGATCCGAGGGCCGCAATCGCCCGCGCTTGGGCAAGTCATTGATCTCATGCCAGAGAGCGATGCGCCGGGTATCGATGGGCTGGATGGCACGCGCCGGCCACACAAAGTCGACGTTGTGGAACCACTGATCGTAAAGGTCATAGCTGTCGGGCTGCATCACCGCAATGCGTTGCGCGGTCTGCACGTCGTGCACCTGATACTCCAGGCAGATACCCAGTTCCTGCTCGGCACGCTCACGGATTGATTCAAGCAACGTGACCGATGTACCCAGGACGCGAAGCGTGATGGTCATGCTGCGGTCTCGCTGATGGCCGGAGCGAAGCAGCGGGCAAAGACATCAAACGAACGGCGCAACAGCTCAGGGTCGAGGCCGCGCAGGATAAACACCAGCCGCGAACTGTGATCGTCCCCTGGCCAGGCCGACAGGTGCACGGGTGCATGCAGGCAATGCTGCACACCATGAATCACGATAGGGGCTTGGCTGGCATTCACGTTGAGCAGTCCTTTGACTCGAAGGATTCGTTCACCGTGGCATCGTAACATCATCGACAGCCAGACCCCGAAACCGACCCAATCCAGTGGCTGCTCGAACCTCAAGCAGCACACTTGCGCATCACCATGCTTTGACGCGGTGGATTGCACGCGATGCAACTGCCAGCGTGCCACCTCCTGGGCAGGCTCTACATCGAGCACACCTTCGCCCAGCAATAACTGATCGCCGCTGTGAACCTGCGCGGTATCCATCATGAGCGCGGAGAAATTCAGTGCCTGCAGATGTGCTCGCAACTCAGTCAGCGATGGCTCATCCACCAGATCAGTCTTGCTCAGTAACAAACGATCCGCCGCAGCCACCTGCGCCAGCCACTCCGGGTGCAAACGCTCCTGCAGGGTGGCGTGACAGGCATCTACCAGGGTCACAATCAGCCCCACATGAAAACGCCCGCGCAGTTGCGGATCGTTGCTCAGGGTCGCGAGGATCGGCGCCGGGTTCGCCAGGCCAGTGGTTTCCAGAATCACGCGGCGAAACGGCGGGATCTCGCCCTTGGCGCGCCGGGCAAGCAGGCCCATCAACGCGTCCTTGAGTTCGCCGCGAATGGAGCAACAGACACAGCCACTGGGCAGCAATACGGTGTCGGGCGCGACTTCCTCAACCAGCAGATGATCGATACCCACGTCGCCGAATTCATTGATCAGCAACGCTGTATCACCGAGGTTTTCGTCCTGCAACAGTCGCTTGAGCAAGGTGGTCTTGCCGCTGCCGAGGAAGCCGGTAATAACGTTCAACGCGATGCTCATGATGACCTCTGCAAATGATCCAGCACGAGGGGGTCAAGCGGGTCCAGCTGTCGACCGATCAGCAGTTCGGCTTTCTCCAATAGCTGATCGAGGCCTGACGCCAGCTCCTGCTTGCCGGTGGCACCAAGCAACAGGTAAGACGAGCCCTGAAAGTCTTCAACCTTGAGGCGAAACGGCGCCACCACTCTGTTGATCGCCGCGATACGGCGCAGGCGTTCACGCCGCCGGGGCAATTCACCGCCCAGCGGGTCGCTCCAGTGCACGTCTTCGCCCAGCAGGCCGCACAATCCACACATCAGGTGATCCTCATTTGCTCACTAGGGCATCACATCGCCAGAATTCGGCCCGAGCGTCTGGCCGACAAAAAGATTGCCGCCTGGCTCACTGGCCAGAAGCACCGCTACTGGCGCGACTTCTTCGGCCAGACCGAAACGTCCCAGGGGCAACTCGGCAGCCTTGGCGATTTTCCAGGCGCTGCTGATCCCCGACACCAATGGCGTTTCAATCGGGCCAGGCGCGATGGCGTTGACCAGCACGTTGTCCTTGGCCACTTCCAGCGCCAGCGACTTGGTAAAGCCGATCACCCCGGCTTTGGCCGCAGCGTAGTGAGTGAGCTCGGCGCCGCCCTTGATACCCAGTTGCGAAGCAACGCTGATGATGCGCCCCCACCCTTGGGCCAGCATGTGCGGCAGTGCACGCTGACTCGCCACGAAGACACTGGTCAGGTCTACACGCAACATGTCGTTCCACATCTCGATGCTCAAATCGACACAGCGCGCCTGGGTGAGCATGCCTGCGTTATTGACCAGGATGTCGATGCCACCGAAGTGCTCGACGCAGGCGTCGATACTGGCTCGCGCGCCTTCGACACTGCCGACGTCGGCGACGCACTCGTGCACCTGCGCGCCCAATTGACGGCACTCCTGGGCGACTTTCGCCAGGCTCATCGGATCGCGATCGCCCAACAGCAATTGTGCGCCTTCGACTGCATAGGCGCGGGCGATGGCAGCACCAATCCCGCTGCCTGCGCCCGTGATGACGGCGCGTTTGTTGATCAGTTGTTGCATACGCGGATTTCCTGTTCAGTTCTGCAGGAGCGACCGGGGTGGCGCTCCTACAGAAAAAGCATTTCCAGTTCAGATCGTTTTTCGTGTTTGATTCCGCGATTCGGACTGGCGAATTACTCAGGCCAACGCACCGTCAGCCCTCCATCAATCACAATGCTTTGTCCGGTCAGGTAGCTGGCCTCGTCGCTGCACAGGAAACGCACCAGTGAGGCGACTTCATCGGCCCGCCCCACTCGGCCAAGCGGGATCGCTTTGGCTGCCTGAGCGAGGCCTTCCGGGCCCAGGGAATTTTTGCTGTCCAGGGATTGCGGCGTCTCGATCAAGCCGGGAATCACCGCATTGCAGCGAATACCCCGGCCAGCCAACTCCACCGCCAATGAACGGCACAGCCCGGGCACGCCGGCCTTGGCGGCGGCGTAGTGAGCATGGTCCTGCCAGCCGTATACCCCGCCGGCAATAGACGAAATCGCCACCAGCGCGCCGCCCTCGCTCATGTGCCTGACTGCGGCGCGGAAGGTACGCATCACGCCGGTCAGATCCACATCGAGCATCTCGTTCCAGAGCTCGTCTGTCATTTCCAGCAGAGGCGCACGGCGCAGCAGGCCTGCGTTGGCCACGGCGTAATCGATGCGGCCGAAGGTTTTGAACGCCTGATCGGCCAGCGCATCCACCGATTGCGTGCGGGTGACGTCTAACGCCACCATCAGGCACTCACCACCCACTGCTTCCACCAGGCGAACCGTTTCCTGAGGATCGTGAGGATCAGCTGGATAAAAACCGCCCATCACTGCCACGCCCTTTTGCGCGAACGCGACGGCCAGCGCTTGCCCGATGCCGCTGGCGGCACCGGTGATCACTGCAACTTTACGGGTCATGTGCAATTCCTTATTTCACGGTTTCCGGACGGACATGTCGGGCGGCAAACATCAGCGCACCGGAGAGGAAGCAAGGCAGCGCGCCGAAGTACAAAGCGGAGGTCTGCCAGTCGCCACCAGCGCTCAGTACAGACGTGGCGCCGAAACCGGCAATGACCGCGCCGATAGGCCCCATGGCGTGGATGATTGCGCCGCCAGTAGCGCGGATGCTGGTGGGGAAGCTTTCGCTGATGAAGAACAAGGCCGCCGAGTAAGGGCCGATCAGGAAAAACAGACCCAGGCTGTAAAGGCCGATCACCGTAGGCATGTTGCTCGGGCCGTAGAGCATCGCGGCAAAGGACAGCCCGCCGAGCATCCAGCCCAGACCGATGACGTTGCGACGACCAATCTTGTCGCCCATCCAGCCGTGGCTCAGATAACCGCAGTAACCCACCAGGTTGGACAACACCAGAATGATCAGCGAGTTCTCGAAGGACACGTGATGCACACTGACAATCACTGACGTACCGAGCACGCTGAACACCTGGATCGCTGCCCAGTTGAGCAGAATGGCCGCACCAATCACCAGAGTTGCACGGCGCGATGTGCCACGAAACGCCGCGGCAAGCCCCGCCGTGCGGTGCTCTTCGTAATCCACGCCATAAGTCAGCGCCACGGCTTGAGCCTGGCTCACATCACCGGCTTTACGCAGTTGGGTAATGCGCTGATGGATCTGGAACTGCGGACTCTCCTTGAGTTTGCGCGCCAGAATCGCGATGACGATGGCCGGGATCGCCGCAAAAACGAAGCAGCCTTGCCAGCCGATGATGGGCAACAACACCGCAGTCAGGCCCGCAGCAATCAATGCCCCGACCGGCCAGCCACCTTGCACCAGGCTGTAAATAAAGCCGCGACGTTTAGCCAGACGCGGGTCGTCGGAGGCCGCGTAGATTTCACTCAGGTAAGTCGCGTTGACCGTTTCTTCCGCATAGCCCAGGCCACCCAGTGAACGGATCAGAATCAACGGCGATTTCCCCCACGAACCACCAATCGCCGTCAGCGCCGAACAAATTGCCGAACCGCTGACGGTGAAGATAATGCCCATGCGTCGACCCAAGCGATCTACCAACGGCCCGATGGCCAGGGCGACTACTGCGGTCCCCACCGCCACCCAGGTGGCAATCTCGGCTTGCTCGACTTCACTCCAGGCAAAATGCCGACCGATTTCCGGCAACAGCGTGCCAAACAGAATGAAATCGTACACCGCAAAAACCCACGCGAAGAATGCGATCCAGGTAGCGAATCGCACTTCGTCTGGAGTCAATTGCTGGGGTTTCCAGCCAGTCAGGTCAAGCTTGTTGTAAATAGACATGAGTGACGCCTCGGACAGGCCAATGAATCAGCGGTTACGTGGGTTACGGCGGATAAAGTCGTCGGCGATTTCGTCGAAGGTGACGAACTTGACGCCCTCATGGCTCTGAATGTGTTCGATCAAACGCTCCAGCATCAACAGCACCTGCGGGCGACCGGAGACGTCCGGGTGGATAGTCATGGTGAACACCGCGTGCTCGTGTTCGCGATAGACCCAGTCGAACTGGTCGCGCCACATTTCTTCCAGATGGCGGGGGTTGACGAAGCCATGGCTGTTGGGAGCTTTCTTGATGAACATCATGGGCGGCAGGTCATCGAGGTACCAGTTGGCCGGAATCTCCACCAGATCGGTTTCTTCACCGCGCACCAAGGGTTTCATCCAGGTGTCGGGATGCTGGCTGTAATCAATACTGGTCCACTTGTCGCCAACCCGGACGTAGTACGGATGGAAATCGTTGTGCATCAGGCTGTGGTCGTACTTGATGCCTTTTTTGAGCAGCAATTCGTTGGTGACGTTGCTGAATTCCCACCAAGGTGCGACGTAACCGGTCGGACGTTTGCCGGTCATTTGCGTGATCAGCTCGATGGACTTGTCGAGGACGATCTCTTCCTGCTCCGGCGTCATGGCAATCGGGTTTTCGTGGCTGTAACCGTGCACACCGACTTCATGACCGGCATCGACCACAGCCTTCATTTGCTCGGGGAAGGTTTCCATGGAATGGCCGGGAATGAACCAGGTGGTGCGCAAGCCATAACGCTCGAACAGTTTAAGCAGACGCGGCGCACCCACTTCACCCGCGAACAAGCCACGGGAGATGTCATCCGGAGAATCCTCACCGCCGTAGGAACCCAGCCAGCCCGCTACCGCATCAACATCGACACCAAATGCACACAAGATCTCTTTAGCCATTTTGCTACTCCTGCTTGTTGATCAGACCGGCGCTAACCCATTCAGTACTGGCTGCCGGGGTTTCAGTGATTGCTGTTCGAGTTCACTCAGGCCTTGGCCATTGCCGCTTCGACGGCCAGCGCGGCGCGCAACAGACGCGCGTCTTCCCCCGCTGGCGCGCTGAGCAACAGCCCTGTCGGCAAACCGCGCTCGTCATGGCCGCTGGGCAAGGAAATGCCCGGCATGTTCAGCAGGCTGCCGGGCATGGTCAGGCGCAAGGTGGCCAGATTGGTCTGGAAAAACAGCTCGTCGTCCGCCAGCAAAGGCGCCAGCGGCGGGGCCACATGGGCCACGCTCGGGGTCAGCAGAAAGGCGCCGTCGAGTTCCAGGCTGAGTTGCTCCTGTAATTGCTCACGGCGGCTATAAAGTTTGAGTAGCTGGCTGGCGGGCATGTGCCGGGCCGTCTCAAGGCGTATGCGCACCCGGGGATCGAGCTGGCTGGCCGCATCGCTGTCGAGCAGGTTCTGGTGCAACGCGAACGCCTCAGCAGCGCCCAGCCAGCCGTGCTGTTGAATCAGCTGCAAGGTGGCCTGGAAGGCGGCGCACGGCCGCATCTCGACCAGCGCACCGGCTTCATGCAACCGCGCAACCGCCTGCATCAGGTTGTTGCGCACAGCAGGCTCGACACGTTCGTCCTGCAAAACCACCTCATCGACCCAGAAGCGCTGCCCGACCAGGCTGCGCGGTATCTGCGAAGTCGGCTTGTTACGGGCACGCAGCACATCATCAATAACGATGACGTCACGTACGCTGCGGGTCAGCGGACCGACGCTGTCCAGGGTATGGGCCAAGGGAAAAACACCCTCCCGACTGTAACGTCGAGTGGTGCTGCGGAACCCTACCAGGCCATTGAAAGCGGCCGGAATGCGGATTGAGCCCGCGGTGTCGGTCCCCATGGCGATAGGCACAATGCCCGCAGCGACGGCGACCGCCGAACCGGAAGACGATCCACCGGGAATGCGAGGTTGATCATCGCTGCACGGATTGATCGGCGTGCCGAAATGCGGGTTGAGGCCCAACCCCGAGTAAGCAAACTCACTGAGGTTGGTTTTCCCCAAACTGACCATGCCCGCCCGCGCCAGGAGGCCAGTGGTGGGTGCATCCAGCAGCGCAGCCCCAAGGTTGTTACGCACAGCGGCACCGGCGGTGGTGACGGTACCAGCGACATCAAACAAGTCTTTCCAGGCAACGGGTATTCCATCGAATGGGCTTAGAGGCTGCCCCGCCTGCCAACGAGCCGCAGAGGCCTTGGCCTCACGACGAGCACGTTCGACGCTCAGGGAGATAAATACGTGATCAGTGCGCTGGGCCTGTTGCAAGGCCAGCTCGAGTGCCTGCACCGGATCATTGCGACCCGATGCAAATTCCTCAGCCGTTGCACTGGCATCCGTCGACCTGCCTTGGCTAGTGCTTTTGATCATCAGCATTCAGCCTCGATAAAAATGTACTAATTAATAAAATGTACATTTAACAAAGGCAGAATCCATGCCAAAGATGAGTCAGCTTTTCAGCGTTGGTAGGATCAGAACGTCCCAAAACATCGCAAACGATTACGCCAGAGCGCTTTCAATCTTGTGGATGACTGAATATTTGAGTGAGCATTTTTGCAAAACGTATCTTCATCGCAAAAAATGTACTTTTCATAAAAGATACGTTTAGGTGCATATTAGTAACAGTGAGCCCCACGAATGTGCATCGCACGTAGCCCGAGGTGACAAACGGACTTATGTGCGAGAATCCGCCGTCGATCATTTAGAGAAACTCAGGAAACCGATGTCAGGAGACGATTCGCGCACGGCTTCACGCTATGCCACGATCCGGCAGGTGTTACGCGACGCCATTGTCAGCGGAGCGGCGAGCACCGGCCTGGTGCTGCTTGAAGCACCGCTTGCCGACCTTTTCGGCACCAGCCGAGTGCCGGTGCGCAAGGCGCTGAACCTGCTGCATGACGAGGGGTTGATCTGTCGATTTGATGGCCGTGGGTATCTGGTCAATCCAGAAGGCACGGAGGTTGAGCCACTGCGCCTGACCCTCAGTCATAAACAGTTTGGTCTGGATAGCAGTGAAGAGCTGGTCGATACCCGCCCGTTGGGCGAGCGCATTTACGATGAAATCAGCGCGGCGATTTCAAGCTGCATGGCCTTCGGACACTACCGGCTGGACGAAAAAAGCGCAGCGCAGTATTACGGCGTCAGCCGCGCCGTGGTGCGTGAGGCGCTGATGCGTTTGCGTGATCGCGGGCTGGTGGAAAAGGAACCCTACTCGCAATGGCTGGCCGGCCCGCTGACGGCGCGCGAAGTGACTGAAGACTACGAGCTGCGTGCCTGCCTGGAGCCCGAGGCCTTGCGCCAGACTGCCCCGGGCCTGAGTCGCGAAACGCTGGAAGCGATGCTTGAGCGGATCGTCCAGGCGCAAAACGCCGAACACTGCAGCCTTGAAGATATCGAGCGCATAGAAGAAGACCTGCACCAGCATTGCCTGGCCGACCTGCAGAATCGCAAGATCGCCACGCTGATTCGCCAGGGGCAAAGTCCGATGATTATCAGCCGGATCTTCTACCGGCTCCTGGGCATCGGTGCCGACGAAGCGATGCTGGCCGAACATCGCCTGATTATCGAACTGCTGCTGCATGGCGCGTTCGACGCCGCAGCACTTAACCTCAAGGAACACCTGCAACGCGCGCGACAGCGCATGCTGCAACGCCTTAAAGTGCTGTCGGTATTGCCGGAACAGGAAGTGCCCGGGTATTTGACGCGGTTGAGTTGAGGTCCGGCTTCAGCCGGGAGAGCCATTCTGCCTAGCTGGCGCCTTCCCGGCTAAAGCCATTACTACTTCTCGATCACTTCCCCGCGCATCGGTGCCAGCCGGGCAATCAAACGATTCTGGTCTGGTACCGAAATACCTTCGGCGTCCATGGCATCGATCAGGTCCTCAACCAGCGCATTGAAATCACTGCGCGTCAGGTTCTGACCCTTGTGGGCTTCAGCCATGGTGTCGCCTGTGTATTTGCACGGGCCACCGGCCTCGACACACAGCTGCTCAACCAGCTTGTCGCGCAGGCGCACGATATCGATTTTTTTGAAGCGCTCGCCGATGCGCTCATCTTTTACCGCAATGATGAGCATGCCTTCGACAATGCGCTGAATCCCGGCGCGCTGTCCAAGCGCCTGATAAAGGCTGTCATCCTTGGGCGGTTGCTGAGCGCAGCCAGCTAACAACACAATCAAAAAAAAGCTGAGCAGGCGCATGATCAGAAACTCCCCTGAATGGACAGATAAGCTCCGTTCTGGTTTTCCAGCGTGGCGATTTCTCCCAGCTTCGCGTAAGCCAGTACCACGGAGAGGTGTTTGTTAGGGAAATATCCCACGAACAAATCAGCCCAATCACTCTCACCGGCGAACGACAGGTTGTCCGGCTTTTCACGGTATTCAACTCCGACAGCCCAGCGCGGGTTGAACAGTACTGCGACCGAACCTTCCTTGAGCACGCTACGGGTATCGCGACGATCACCGCCGAAGCCAAGCAGACCGGTTTCATTGGCGCGGCTGTAGCGCACGCCACCATTGACCACCAGGTTGTAGCCGAATGCAGCGCCCATGAAGAGGCGACTGGCGGTCAGATAGCCCTCGACATCCGAATCGCGTTTGGCACCAATAAGGCTGGGGATCAGGAAGTCATTCTGCTTCTTGTATTCGATGCCCAGCGACACCTGCGGCAGGCTGTCGTAAATCAGGTCGCCGAACAGGCGCACCTTCACGCCAAAGATATCTTGAGTCAGGTTGTCTTCCGGCAGGCTGAGGTCCTTCTGCAACGTGCCCAGATCAAAGCGCTGGTGAGCGTAGGACAGCTCCACGCGGTTGTCATACGCGACCGACATGCCTGCCACGTCCAGCGTGTAATCCGGCAGGTCTACATGAGTCGCGAAAACGCTGGTGCCCCACTCGTCCTGTTCGCCATAACCGGTGAGCACGGCCCACGGCGTAATACCGCCACCCGCTGCGCCTTCGATGCTTGAAGCGCCTCCCGTAGCGATCAAACGACCATTGTCAGCCTCTGCAAACGGTATGAAGGCACTCAGAACACAACTCAGCACAACTGAAGTTTTTTTGTAATTCATAGCTTAATGAACCATCAGACTGGGTGAAGACAAGGACTTGGCCATCCAGGCTTCGAAGGCGACCGCAGGCAACGGACGGCTGATCAGATAGCCCTGAGCCGTGTCGCAGTGCCAACGCTCCAGTAACTTGAGACTGTGTTCGTATTCAACGCCCTCGGCGACCACCTTGAGACCCAGGTTATGGCTCATCTCAATGGTGGAACGCACGATCACTGCGTCTTCACTGGTTTCATCCAGGTTACGCACGAACGATTGGTCGATTTTCAATTCCTGCACCGGCAGACGCTTGAGGTGCGCGAGCGACGAGTAACCGGTACCGAAGTCATCCACCGAGAGGCTGATGCCCAGATCGCGCAGGCGATTGAGCACGATCAGCGCCTGTTCAGGCTCGCGCATCACAGCGCTTTCAGTGATTTCGAAAATAAGCTGATCGGCAGGCACGCTGTGCAGTTTGAGCAGTTTGATGACACGTTCGACCAAGTGCTCACCGAGCAAGTCATCGGCAGAGATATTGACCGACACCTGCAAGTACAGACCGCGTTTGGACCATTCAGCCAACTGACGCATGGACTCTTCAATCACCCAGTTGGTCAGCAACTGGATGCTGCCCGTGCGCTCGGCCAGCACGATGAATTCGGCTGGCGAAACGTTACCGAACTGCGGATGCGTCCAGCGCAACAGGGCTTCTGCCTGACGTACAGTGCCTTGCCGAATATCCAGCTTGGGCTGGTAATGCAGCATCAGCTCGCCTTTTTTCGCAGCATGACGCAGGTCGCGAATCAGGCTGATCTGACGCTGGTGGGCGAGATCGCGACCGTCTTGATAGACCTGCAACCGGCCTGGCAGATTCGCAGCATCCTGACGGGCGATGGCGGCGCGTTTGAGGAGTTCTACCGCGCAATCGCCGTGCGCGGGATAGCTGGCAATGCCGATGCTGCATTCCAGCGTGACGTCGTTGCTGTCGACATGCTGAGGCTGATCCAACATGCGCTGCAATTGGTCGGCGCGACCTACCGCGCCGTCACTGCCGATATGGTCCAACAGCACCAGAAATTCATTGGCTGTCAGCCGCGCCAGGGTGTCACCGGGTTGCAAAGTGCCCTGCAAGCGCTTGCCGATCTGTTGCAGCAGTTGGTCAACACCGGCAGAACCGCACGCGTCACTGATCTCCAGATAGTTATCGATACTCAAATACAGCAAGGTCATGGCACGCTGCGCAGCGATGGAGCTGCTCAGGCGCTCCATCGCGAGTGCCCGATTAGGCAAACCGGTCAGTGGGTCATGCAGAGCGTTGTGCGCAAGTTGATCTTCGCGAACAGCAATGCCTTGCTGCATGTTGTTGATGGCCACAGCCAATTGACCCAGTTCGTCACTGCGAGCCAATGTGACGGGGGTTTTATAATCGCCTTCACCAATACGTCTGGCAGCTCCGGCCAGTACCTGAACAGGCTGGGAAACACTGCGCGCCAGTCCCAAAGTGCCGATCAGCGAAGCCAGCAACGCAATAATCGAGATCCAGAAGATTTTTTCATCCAGCGGAGCGAAGGCCAGCATGGCTTTATCAATCGGGCTTTGCAGTAGCGCGAATACTTGCTCCTGACTCCCGTCAATGCTGTCCAGCACCATGGTCTGGCTCAAGAAGCTCAGGCCACCATGCTCGGTCATGTGCATCCGACCTTCAGCCGGGTTGAGCATAAGCGCTATCAGGCTGTCCTCCAGCTCTGCAGGTTGCGTGCTGATCAAGTGTCCGGGCTTACCGTTTTCGACGGTGAGGAATGACACCTCAAGACCACTGAGCGAGCGCAGGGACTGGGCAAGTTCGGCATCCATGCTGAAACCCATGACCACTCGACCGATGGGCAATGGCGCCAGAACGGTACTTTCCACTAGCAGATGTGGTACGCCGCCACCCGGGACGATGACCATGGACTGACTTTTGCGGCGAGCATCGCGCAACGTCTGATCAAACGGGAATTTGGTGCCCTCAACGATTTGCGGGATGGTACTGGCGACGACTGTACCGTCCATGCTCAGCAGGAACATGTCGCTGGCATTGATCCGGCTACCGTGATTGAGCAACACCGAACGGATGGTCGAAGCATCGGAACTGGCGACTGCATCGCGAAAGCCGAAATCAGCCGAGACCAGTTGCACGCCGTCACGCAGACGCTTGCCACGCATGTCCATGACATCGGCGAACACGCGAGTGCCCACCTCCAGCTGGGTCTGCGCTTGAGAGCGAACAGCGTCGCCGGTTGCCGCTTTGACAGCGAGAAACACCGCTACCACTACAACCAGCAGCAATGCGATAAGCACGCAGGCAATTCGCGCCTGAAAACTTGTACGCAGATTCATTGGTGAGCAGCTTTATGGAAAGCATCACCAAATGCGCTGGGGGCAGCGCCGTCCGGCTTTTCGTCAGTACTCGGCTCTACCTCCAGCTTGAAGTCCTTGCTCAGCCCCGCAGCAGGAACATCAAATTCGCCGCCGCTGGCAGGCTGCATATCGATGGTCTTCGGGTGCCACAGGGTTGCCGAATAATGCCCGGCGGGCATGTCGTCAAACTTGACTACACCGCTGGCGTCGCTGACTGCGAACCAGGGTTCGTCTGTGACATAGATATAGCCGACCATCCAGTCATGGATGTTACAGCCCAGTACGACGACGCCTGGTTTATCGAACAATTGCGGATCGGACGGAGTGCCGCTGTACAAGCGCAGTTCAAAACGCTTGGCGGGAGAAAAGGAATAAACCTGATGGCGAATGTTGTCGCTGTTGGGGAATTTGACTTCAGTGTTGCTGTGCACGGCCAATACACGCGGCACGAACTCCTGATCACGCTGATCCATGTCGGCCTTTAGCGCAATACTCTTGCCGGGAGGCCCCTGCAGGGTCAGCACGGCATTGCTCAGTGGCTTGCCTTGTTGATCGAGAATCCGGGCGGTCAGCGTGGCAGCGGAAGTTGAAGCCGCGCCCAAAGCCCAGCAACCGGTCAAAACGATCAACGACAATAATTTGCTCATAAGCTAATCCACAACGGCAAAGCCGGATAAAACAACGCCAGCCTTGGCAACGAAGGGTCTCACTCGCAGAGTAGCTGCGGTCAGACGGAAGATCACGCACTGAGGAAAGGCATTTAGCCATCATCGATGAAGTTTCGACGAAAGGTCGTTCCGGGGCCTTGGATGGCTTGTTTTTTCTTCCTCTCAATAGGCTATCGACAGCTGCCATTGAAACCTGAGGGCGACTGCCCCATCTAAGCACCATGTTCAATTGTGCAGGTGCCCCATGAGCGACCAGCAAGCAGACTCACAAGATTTGCCAGAAGACGTAGAAGCCGAGCTCGAAGTAACGCTGAACTCCAGCAGCACCACGCTCGCTTTGCCTGGGCAGAACCTGCCGGACAAGGTCTATATCATCCCGATTCACAACCGCCCTTTCTTCCCGGCTCAGGTATTGCCGGTGATCGTCAATGAAGAGCCCTGGGCCGAAACCCTGGAGCTGGTCAGCAAGTCCGACCATCACTCTTTGGCGCTGTTCTTCATGGATACGCCTCCCGAGGACCCACGACACTTCAATACCGCTGCGCTACCGGAGTACGGCACGCTGGTCAAGGTGCACCACGCCAGCCGTGAAAACGGCAAACTGCAATTCGTCGCCCAGGGCCTTAGCCGGGTGCGGATCAAGACCTGGCTCAAACACCATCGCCCGCCCTATCTGGTGGAAGTCGAATATCCGCATCAGCCCAACGAGCCGACCGACGAGGTCAAGGCTTACGGCATGGCCTTGATCAACGCCATCAAGGAGCTGCTGCCGCTCAACCCGCTGTACAGCGAAGAGTTGAAAAACTATCTCAACCGCTTCAGCCCCAACGATCCTTCGCCGCTGACTGACTTTGCCGCAGCGCTGACCTCGGCCACTGGCGTCGAGTTGCAGGAGGTCCTCGACTGCGTGCCCATGCTCAAACGCATGGAAAAAGTCTTGCCCATGCTGCGCAAGGAAGTCGAAGTAGCGCGTCTGCAAAAGGAAATCTCCGCCGAGGTGAACCGCAAGATCGGTGAGCACCAGCGCGAGTTCTTCCTCAAGGAGCAGCTCAAGGTCATCCAGCAGGAGCTGGGCCTGAGCAAAGACGACCGCAGCGCCGACATCGAGCAGTTCGAGGCCCGTCTGAAAGGCAAAACCTTGCCCGCCCAGGCCCGCAAGCGCATTGATGAAGAAATCAACAAACTCAAAGTGCTGGAAACCGGCTCTCCGGAATATGCGGTTACCCGTAATTATCTGGACTGGGCCAGCTCCGTGCCTTGGGGTGTCTTTGGCAAAGACAAACTGGATCTCAAGCACGCCCGTAAAGTGCTGGACCAGCACCATGCAGGTCTGGACGATATCAAGACGCGCATCCTCGAGTTCCTTGCGGTGGGTGCTTACAAAGGCGAGATCAGTGGTTCGATCGTCTTGCTGGTTGGCCCGCCGGGCGTTGGCAAGACCAGTGTGGGCCGCTCGATAGCCGAATCACTTGGGCGGCCGTTCTATCGCTTCAGTGTCGGCGGCATGCGCGACGAGGCGGAGATCAAGGGTCACCGCCGTACCTACATCGGCGCTCAACCGGGCAAGCTGGTGCAGGCGCTCAAGGATATGGAGGTCATGAACCCGGTCATCATGCTCGATGAAATCGACAAGATGGGCCAAAGCTTCCAGGGCGACCCGGCGTCGGCGCTGCTGGAAACCCTCGACCCGGAACAGAACGTCGAATTCCTCGATCACTATCTGGATTTGCGTCTGGATCTGTCGAAAGTGCTGTTCGTTTGCACCGCCAACACCCTGGACTCGATTCCCGGCCCATTGCTGGACCGGATGGAAGTGATTCGCCTGTCGGGTTACATCACCGAAGAAAAAATGGCCATCGCCAAACGCCACCTGTGGCCCAAGCAACTGGAAAAGGCTGGCGTGTCCAAGGGTAGCCTGAGTATCAGCGACACGGCATTGCGCTCGATCATTGAAGGTTATGCGCGGGAAGCCGGGGTCCGGCAACTGGAGAAACAGCTGAGCAAAGTCGTGCGCAAGGCGGTGGTGAAGTTGATCGACGCGCCCAAGTCGACGATCAAGGTTGGCCCGAAAGACCTGGAAGCCTCACTGGGTATGCCAGTCTTCCGTAACGAGCAAGTGCTGGCCGGTACCGGCGTTATCACCGGTCTCGCATGGACCAGCATGGGCGGCGCGACCCTGCCGATTGAAGCGACGCGAATTCACACACTCAACCGTGGTTTCAAACTCACGGGGCAATTGGGTGACGTGATGAAAGAGTCGGCAGAAATCGCTTACAGCTATGTCAGCTCGAACCTCAAGCAATTCGGCGGTGATCCGACCTTCTTTGACGAAGCGTTCGTGCATTTGCACGTTCCCGAAGGTGCAACGCCAAAAGACGGCCCGAGTGCGGGCGTGACCATGGCCAGCGCTCTGCTGTCCCTGGCCCGTAATCAGGCGCCGAAGAAAGGCGTGGCCATGACCGGCGAACTGACGCTGACCGGGCATGTTCTGCCCATTGGCGGCGTTCGGGAGAAAGTTATCGCGGCGCGTCGGCAGAAAATCAATGAACTGATCCTGCCGGAGCCTAACCGGGGTAACTTCGAGGAGCTGCCGGACTATCTGAAGGAAGGGATTACCGTGCACTTCGCCAAACGCTTTGCTGATGTGGCGAAGGTGCTTTTTTAACAGGTAATCATTTTCTTGCTGGGAGCTTGGCTTGCCCGCTCCCACAAGAGAGATGACATCTCAAGTATTTGCGTCGTGGGACCGGCTTCAGCCGGGAAGACTGAATCTCTGACGGTACAAAAGCGTTGAATGTACCGGCGCCTTCCCGGCTAAAGCCGGTCCCACGTCGTACCGCGCGCTGTCACAAACTCGCCCCATCAATTAATCATCGGTTATGCTCCGGTTTCGTATGAAAGACCGGAGCCACTATGCCCCCTGCGCGTCTGCTAGCCCTGTTCAGCCTGTCACTGCTCGCCGCCTGTGCGCAGCACCCCAGACAAATCGTCACCCTCGAAGATCAAAGCGACTGCCCGCTGCCCCTTAAAACGGGTCAGACACTGATGCTGAGCTTGCCCAGCTCGCCCACAACCGGTTATCGCTGGCAGATCCAGGACGCTGCGCCCTCAATCCTGCGCAGTCTCGGTCCTGAGGTTTACAACAACTCAGGCGACAAAAACATGGTTGGCAGTGCCGGGCAATCGGTGTGGCGCTATCAGGCATCAACCGCCGGAACTGGCCGCCTGCTGATGGTTTATCAACAGCCCTGGGCCCCGGAAGTGCCACCGGAACAGACGTTCGATTGCACTATTACCGTCAACTGAACAGGTTTTGCTGTCGTTCGATGAGATGAGGTTTCAGCCGAGGCGCGGATTTGGCTAAAATGCCGCACTTTTCAGCCCCTGCCGGAACCACCGTGAGCAAAGAACCCGACCGCATTTTCGCCCAGCCGCTTGCCCAGGTGCCGGACTTCGCCTTCAACGAAGATGTAGTGCGGGTGTTCCCGGACATGATCAAGCGCTCGGTGCCCGGCTACCCGACGATTGTCGAGAACCTCGGCGTACTTTCGGCGCAATTCGCCCAACCCAACAGCGTGCTCTATGACCTGGGCAGTTCACTCGGCGCTGTCACTCAAGCCTTGCGCCGCCATGTGCGGGTCGAAGGCTGCAAAGTGATCGCGGTGGATAACTCGGCCGCCATGGTCGAGCGCTGCCGTGAATACCTGAATGCGCAGGATTCGATGTTTCAGGAGTTGCTGCCGGTACAAGTGATTGATGGCGACATTCTGGCCCTTGAGTTTCAGCCTGCTTCGGTGGTCGCACTCAACTTCACCCTGCAATTCATCGCGCCTGAAGAGCGCCTCGCATTGCTGGGCCGTATTCGCCAGGCTCTGGTGCCGGGTGGCGCGCTGATTCTGTCTGAAAAGCTGCGTTTCAATGATGAGCAGGAACACACGTTGCTCACCGATCTGCACATCGCCTTCAAGCGCGCCAACGGCTACAGCGAGCTGGAAATTGCCCAGAAGCGCAGCGCCATCGAAAACGTGATGAAACCCGACAGCCTCGAAGAACACCGCCAACGCCTGCTCGACGCGGGCTTTTCCAAGGTGGTGCCGTGGTTCCAGTGCCTTAACTTTGCCTCGTTGATTGCCCTGCCATGATTGATCTCGCCCCACTGGTCCGCCGTCTGGCGGGCACTCCTCTGGCTGAATGGGCCAACGGCCTGCAGGCCCAACTCGACACAAAAATGGCCAAGGGTCATGGCGACCTGGAACGCTGGCAAGGCGCACTCAATGCGCTGCCGGATTTGAAACCGTCACGTGTCGAACTCAAGGACAGCTTCACCCTGGAAGTCGATTGCGACGATCAGACCAGAACACAAACCCACGCTGCGCTGATGGGGCTCTCTCCCTGGCGCAAAGGCCCGTTCGATGTTTTCGGCGTGCACATTGATACCGAGTGGCGTTCTGACTGGAAGTGGTCGCGTGTCTCGCCACATCTGGACCTCAAAGGTAAACGCGTGCTGGATGTGGGTTGTGGCAACGGTTACTACCAATGGCGCATGCTGGGTGCCGGGGCTGACAGCGTGATCGGTGTCGATCCGAACTGGCTGTTCTTCTGCCAATTCCAGGCCATGCAGAAATACTTGCCCGAGTTACCGGCGTGGCATCTGCCGTTTGCTCTTGAAGACTTGCCGCCCCGGCTGGAAGGCTTCGACACGGTGTTTTCCATGGGCGTTTTGTATCACCGGAAGTCGCCGATTGATCACTTGCTGGCACTCAAGGATTGCCTGGTCAAAGGTGGCGAACTGGTGTTGGAAACCATGGTGGTTGAAGGCGACGTGCACCAGGTGCTGGTCCCGGAAGACCGTTACTCGCAGATGCGCAACGTATGGTTCCTGCCGTCGGTAGCCGCTCTGGAGCTGTGGTTACGCAGGGCAGGCTTCGTTGACGTGCGTTGCGTGGATGTCAGCGTGACGACTGTTGAGGAGCAGCGCAGCACCGAGTGGATGCGTTACCAGTCGCTGAGTGACTTCCTCGATCCGCAAGACCACAGCAAAACCGTGGAGGGCTTGCCCGCGCCGATGCGCGCAGTGATCGTGGGGCGTAAGCCGTAAGAACCCGCCGACAGGACCCTGTAGGAGCGCACGAGCTCCTACATGTCAGGTTGTTATTCTGACTCAGGCTTTATGCGCAGCCGCCACAATCAACGCCTTCATCTCTGCCACCGCCGCCTTGAACCCCACAAACAGCGCATGCGCCACCAATGCGTGGCCGATGTTCAGTTCGTTGATGCCCTTGATCGCGGCCACGGCCTCGACGTTGTGGTAATGCAAGCCGTGACCGGCATTGACGATCAAGCCTTCGCCCAAGCCGAAAGCCACGCCATCAGCGATCCGCTTCAGTTCTTCAGCGACTTCGGTCGGCGTTTGAGCATCGGCGTAGCGGCCAGTGTGCAATTCGATGGCAGGTGCGCCTACACGCTTTGAAGCAGCGATCTGCTGCTCATCAGCATCGATGAACAACGACACTTCGCAACCCATCTTGCTCAAGCGCTCGACTGCGGCCTTGATACGGGCTTCTTGCCCCGCTACGTCGAGACCACCCTCAGTGGTCAGTTCCTGACGGGTTTCCGGTACAAGGCAAACATGAGCCGGACGAATGCGCTCGGCAAACGCCAGCATCTCTTCGGTGACGCCCATTTCGAAGTTCATGCGGGTCTGCAACACGTCCTTGAGCAGCAGTACGTCGCGCTCCTGAATGTGACGGCGGTCTTCACGCAAATGCACGGTGATGCCATCAGCACCCGCCTCTTCCGCGTCCAGCGCGGCCTTGACCGGGTCCGGATAACGCGTGCCACGGGCCTGACGCAAAGTGGCAACGTGATCGATATTCACGCCAAGAAGGATGCGAGTGCTGTGAGTCACGGGTGTCTCCTGAAATATGATCGAAACAGGTCGGTGAGCATAAAGCCTGATTAGGGCTTGCGAAACAGTTCGCGACTAACCAATGGACGGCCGCCCAGATGCACGGCCAGCGCCTGACGCATCAACCGCTTGGCGGCGGACAAGGCGCCTGGGGCACTCCAGTCAGCCTCAGCCATGGCCAGCAGTTCAGTGCCATTGAACAAACCTGGCTGTAACAGATACACCTGCTCCAGCCCCGCATCCACTTGCAGTCGATACATGCCCTTGGCGTCCAGTGGTTCACCGTTGATGTCGACGTCCAGCGCGAAGCCGTAACCCAGTTCGTCCAGCAGACGCCATTCGAACGAGCGCAGCAATGGCTCCAACGGCCGCCCTTGGGCGAGCGCCTGCAACGTTGCAGCATAGTGATCGAATACCGCGGGATGGGGATCTTCGGCAGGCAGCAGGCGAATCAACAGTTCGTTGAGGTAGAGCCCGCTGAATAGCGCATCACCGACCATCCAGCTGGCGACGCCGGAGCTTTCCATACGGCCGACGTTTTTCAGCTCGCCACGGCCACGGAATTCTACTTCCAACGGGACAAACGGCCGAGCCAACGTGCCCGCCTTGCCTCGCGCACTACGCAGCACGGCACGCAACCGGCCCTGAGGCGTGAGGAAGTCCACCAGTGCGCTGTTTTCACGGTACGCCCGGCTATGCAACACGTAAGCAGGTTGGCCGATTGGCACGCTGGTCATTCAGGCTGCTCTAGGAAAGCAAAGGCACGAGAACGGCGCGACCAGAACAGTCGCGCCGTTGAATCAGGCTTACAGGTCGCCGTAACCCAACGAACGCAGGGCGCGTTCGTCATCGGACCAGCCACCTTTGACTTTAACCCAAAGGTTGAGCATGACCTTGGAGTCGAACAGCAGCTCCATGTCACGGCGCGCTTCGGTACCAATACGCTTGATACGCTCGCCTTTGTCACCAATGATGATTTTCTTCTGACCATCACGCTCGACGAGGATCAGCGCGTGAATATGCAGGGTTTTGCCCTGCTGCTTGAACTCTTCAATTTCCACGGTGATCTGGTACGGCAGCTCGGCACCCAACTGACGCATGATCTTCTCGCGAACCAGCTCCGCGGCCAGGAAACGGCTGCTGCGGTCTGTGATCTGGTCTTCCGGGAAGAAATGATCGTTTTCTGGCAGGTGCGAGGCAATGAGACTTTCCAGCGCGTCCAGGTTGTGCCCGTGCTGCGCGGAGATTGGCACGATTGACGCATTCGGCAGTTGGCCTTGCAGCCACTCCAGATGCGGCATCAATTCAGCCTTGTCTTCGATACGGTCGGTCTTGTTGATCGCCAGGATCAGCGGGCCCTGTACGTACTGAATACGCTCCAGAACCATCTGGTCTTCATCGGTCCAGCGGGTACGGTCAACCACGAAGATCACAACATCAACGTCTTTCAACGCCGCCGACGCCGTTTTGTTCATGTAGCGATTGAGCGCTTTCTCGCCATTTTTGTGCATGCCCGGAGTATCAACGTAGATGGCCTGCACAGCGCCTTCGGTCTTGATGCCCAGCATGTTGTGGCGAGTGGTCTGCGGCTTACGCGATGTGATCGCCAGCTTCTGACCGAGAATGTGGTTAAGCAGCGTGGATTTGCCCACGTTCGGGCGGCCGACGATGGCAACATAGCCACAGCGTGTTGCGATTGAATCAGTCATGGCCGTTCTCCACGCCAAGGGCAATGAGTGCTGCAGCCGCTGCTACCTGTTCGGCAATACGACGGCTGACACCCTGACCCCGGCTTTTTTCATTCAATAAGGTGATCTCGCATTCGACGAAGAATGTCCGGCAATGCGGTTCGCCCTGGATATCCACCACTTCGTAACGTGGCAGTTCGCAGGCACGCGACTGCAGAAACTCCTGCAATCGGGTCTTTGGATCTTTGTTGGTGTCGACCAGCGTCAGGCTGTCGAACTCGGTAGTCAGCCAGGCCAGCACGCGCTCGCGCGCCATCTCCATGCCTGCATCCAGATAAATCGCACCAATCAGCGCCTCAAGGGCGTCGGCCAGAATCGACTCGCGACGGAATCCGCCGCTCTTCAATTCGCCAGACCCCAGACGCAGGTATTCACCCAGATCAAAACCGCGAGCCAGCAAGGCGAGGGTTTCACCCTTTACCAGACGCGCTCGCAGGCGCGACAACTGGCCTTCGCGGGCCTGCGGGAAGCGATCGAACAACGCTTCACCGGCGACAAAATTAAGAATGGCATCACCGAGGAACTCCAGGCGCTCGTTATTGCGCCCAGCGAAGCTGCGGTGGGTCAGGGCCAGGACCATCAGTTCCTGATCCTTGAAGGTATAGCCGAGCTGACGCTCCAGGCGACTCAAGGAAACGCTCACGGTTTACCCACGCTGAAGGTGTCATCGAACATCACCACCAGATCAATATTCTGGATCAGTGATTCACGTTTTTCATATTTCAAATGGGCAAGGAACCTGTTGTTCTCTACCGTCACGCTTAACGCCTTATTCAAATCCACATCCCGAATACTGTTGACCTGCATGCTCTTGCCGACATAACTGTAAAACTCGCTGACCGTACTGATTTCCAGAGCCCGGTTGCTATCAACCGCATTGATGATTTTTTTCATCTCTCTGTTATCGAGGTAGTGCGGGACCAGCTTGAAAGCCACGCTCAGTACAAATATTCCCAGCGCTATCGCCAGCAATACTCCTGTAAACGACCATCCCTTTTGCGAGCTGGCGAACGTCATGTACGACCCCAAGGATAGCTCGTCATCGCACACGCAGATGGTTTCATCAGTCGCGGTACATTTTCGAGCAAGCCCAAATGACATACGGCGCTGTAGAACACAGCGCCGCATTGATTACTTGATCAACCCTACTCGCGAGAAGTTAGGGAAGTGACTCAGTTTCGGCTCAGGCCAGCTCATCCACACAGCAAAAGCCTTACCGACAATGTTCTTGTCCGGAACCATGCCCAACTCATCCTTGGGAATGTTGGGATCATCCCAGTAGCGGCTGTCGTTGGAGTTGTCGCGGTTGTCGCCCATCATGAAGTAATGGCCCGCCGGCACAGTCCACTCACGGTCAGGCGGCGCACGATAGCGGCTCATTTCCTGGCGGATCTGATGCTCAACTTCACCCAGCTTCTCACTGTAAAGCTCAGCGCTGCCCAGCGTTCCAGGCTCGGTGCCGATCAACTGCTTGGCCACCAGCTCACCGTTGACGAACAGCTTCTTGTCACCGGTGTAGCGAATCTGGTCACCCGGCAAACCGATTACACGTTTGATGTAATTGACGCTTGGGTCGCTTGGGTAGCGAAACACCATTACATCGCCGTGTTTCGGCTCACCAATCGAAATGACCTTTTCATCAATGACTGGCAAGCGAATCCCGTAGGAAAACTTGTTCACCAGGATGAAGTCGCCGACCCGCAGCGTCGGGATCATCGATCCTGACGGTATCTGAAAAGGCTCGACCAGAAACGAACGCAAAACCAGCACGATGAACAGTACCGGGAAGAACGATTTGCCGTATTCAACCAGCAATGGCTCTTTGTTCAGGCGCTCGACCACCGCAACATCCGGCTGGCTGACACTGCCCTGATACATCGTGATGGCAGTCCGGCGACGAGGTGCCAGGATGACCAGATCGAGCAACGCCAGCAAACCGCAGACAAAAACAGCGATGACCAGCAACAGCGGGAAATTTAGTGACATAGGACCTGACTATTCCAACCTGAGCACTGCAAGGAAAGCTTCTTGTGGAATTTCCACGTTGCCGACCTGCTTCATGCGTTTCTTACCGGCCTTTTGCTTCTCGAGCAATTTACGTTTCCGGCTGACGTCGCCGCCGTAACATTTGGCCAATACGTTCTTTCTGAGAGCCTTGACGGTTGTACGCGCAATGATCTGACCGCCAATGGCCGCCTGAATCGCTACATCGAACATCTGCCGAGGAATCAGCTCCTTCATCTTTTCGGTCAACGCACGGCCTTTGTAAGCCGCGTTATCACGGTGCACGATCAGCGCCAGTGCATCGACCTTCTCGGCGTTGATCAGCACATCCAGCTTAACCAGATTGGCAGACTGATAACGGTCGAAATGATAGTCCAGCGATGCGTAACCACGACTTACGGATTTGAGACGGTCAAAGAAGTCCAGAACCACTTCATTCATCGGCAAATCGTAAGTCACCTGCACCTGAGTCCCCAGGAACAGCATGTCATGCTGAACACCGCGTTTCTCGATGCACAGCGTAATGACGTTGCCCAGGTGCTCCTGCGGCACAAGAATATTTGCCCGGACAATCGGTTCGCGCATGTCTTCCACGGCCGAAATGTCTGGCAACTTGGACGGGTTATCGACGTAAATCGTTTCGCCTGTCTTGAGCAACAGCTCAAAAATAACGGTAGGCGCAGTCGTGATCAGGTCCAGATCGTACTCACGCTCCAGACGCTCCTGGATGATTTCCATGTGCAGCATGCCGAGGAAGCCGCAACGGAAGCCGAAGCCCAGTGCGTCAGAGCTTTCTGGCAAGTACTGCAAGGACGAGTCATTCAGCGTGAGCTTTTGCAGCGCTTCGCGGAAGTCTTCGAAATCATCGGAACTGACCGGGAACAGACCGGCATAAACCTGAGGCTGGATACGCTTGAAACCCGGCAGGACTTCAACATCAGGCGTGGTGCTCAAGGTCAGCGTGTCACCCACCGGCGCACCGTGAATGTCCTTGATACCTGCAATGATGAAGCCTACTTCACCGGCTTTCAGATCAGCAGTGGCCGTGTGCTTGGGAGTAAACACACCCACGCTGTCGACCAGATGCAACTTGCCAGTGGACTTGACCAGGATCTTGTCGCCCTTCTTCACCCGGCCGTGACGCACACGAACCAGGGAGACGACGCCCAGATAGTTGTCGAACCACGAGTCGATGATCAACGCCTGCAGCGGATCTTCAATGTTACCGGTAGGTGCAGGAATGGTCTGAACCAGACGCTCCAGCACTTCATCGACGCCCATACCGCTCTTGGCGCTGCACGCTACGGCGTCAGTGGCATCAATGCCGATAATCTTCTCGATTTCGTCTTTGACGCGATCCGGATCGGCCTGCGGCAAGTCCATCTTGTTCAGTACCGGCATGACCTCAAGGCCTTGCTCGATGGCGGTATAACAGTTGGCAACGGACTGGGCTTCAACGCCTTGACCGGCATCCACAACCAGCAACGCACCTTCGCACGCTGCCAGGGAGCGGCTGACTTCATAGGTGAAGTCAACGTGGCCTGGGGTGTCGATGAAGTTCAGCTGGTAGGTTTTGCCGTCATTGGCCTTGTAGTGCAGCGTGACGCTGTGGGCCTTGATGGTGATCCCGCGCTCACGCTCGAGATCCATGGAGTCAAGTACCTGAGCTTCCATTTCGCGCTCGGACAAGCCACCGCACATTTGAATGAAGCGGTCGGCCAGCGTCGACTTGCCATGGTCAATGTGGGCGATGATGGAGAAATTACGGATATGACTCAAATCACTCACGGATCAACACTCAAAAAGGATGCAGGCAGATTACCCGCCAAAAAATAGCCGGGAATTGTACCTGAACTAACGCTGGGGCGTCACGTTAAGAGGCGACTGGTTAAGCATCAGGGCACACTCCGGATACAAAAAAGGGCGGTCAGCGCCGCCCTTCCTTGTTAATCAACCCTGCTATTCAGGGAGCTTGAAGGTAATGAAGCTCGCACGGCCCTGACGCAATACACGCATGGAGACAGAACGATTCTTCGGCAGGGCTTTGGCTATTTCGGTGAAGTTTTTCGCCGAGCTGATGGCCTGATTGTTCAAGTGGGTAATCACATCGCCAGCTTGCAGACCGATGAGAGCCGCCGGACCGTCGGTCACTTCCTTGATGATCACACCGCCCTTGAGCTCAAGAGTCTTCTGCTGCTCAGCGGTGAGATCTGCAACCGAAACACCCAGACGATTGCTACTGCGTTCAACACCAGCGGCAGCACCGGAGCCCATCTCCTGACCTTCATCGGGCAACGCGCCCACCGTAACAGTCAGGTTTTGACGCTTGCCGTCACGAATGATGCCCAGCTCAGCCTTACTGCCATCCTTGAGGTTGCCAATCAAGTGCGGCAGATCAGCCGACATCACGATAGGCGTACCATTGGCAGTCAGGATGACGTCACCAACCTGCAGACCACCCTTCGCAGCCGGACCGTTGTCGAGCACCTGAGCAACCAGCGCACCGGCAGGCTTGTCGAGACCGAAGGATTCAGCCAGGTCTTTGTTAACCTCCTGAATCACAACGCCCAGCCAGCCACGGTTTACCTTGCCGCTAGCCTTGATCTGATTCGCAACGTCCAGCGCTACATCGATAGGAATCGCGAACGACAGGCCCATGAAACCACCGGAGCGGGTGAAAATCTGCGAATTGATACCGACCACTTCGCCCGACATGTTGAACAGCGGACCACCGGAGTTACCCGGATTGATCGCCACGTCAGTCTGGATAAACGGCACATAAGTATCGTTCGGCAGGCTACGGCCTTTGGCGCTGACAATACCTTTGGTCACCGAATGATCGAAGCCGAACGGTGAACCGATCGCCAATACCCACTCGCCGACTTTAAGTTTCTCGGAGTTGCCGAGCTTGACCGTAGGCAGGTCTTTTCCTTCGATTTTCAAAACGGCAACGTCAGTGCGCGGATCCGTACCGACCAGTTTGGCTTTCAACTCACTGCGATCAGACAGACGAACCAGAATTTCATCAGCCCCGTCGATCACGTGATTATTGGTCAGGACATAGCCGTCAGCCGAAATAATGAAACCTGACCCCAGCGATTGCGCTTCACGCTGACGGTCTCCACGACCCGACCCAGGCGGACGAGAACCTGGCGGCACGCTGCGCTCAAGAAACTCGCGCAACATCGGCGGCAAGCCTTCGAGATCAGGCATTTGGTTCTGAGCGACGGAGCGCTCCGGCATTTTCTGACGGGTACTGATGTTTACGACGGCAGGGGAAGCTTGCTCGACAAGGCTGGTGAAGTCCGGCAACGCCTCGGCCTGAGCCGTGACGACTTGCCCAAGCATCAGCACAGCGGCAAACAGTGAGAGATAGGATTTCAAGCTTGGTATCGACATATGGCTCCCGTTCACAACGAGCATAGTTAAGCAGTACAGACCGAACGTCCCAGAAGACCGACGGCCATGGCACTCGACCGAGTGCAGATTTCCGGCAGCCACTTTCCTGGCCCTGAAACAACAAAGGCCAGAGCTGCGAGGCTGTGACCTATAGAAAAAAACGAGAGTTTTTGCAACCTGGAAAGCTCACCAAACATTTCGGAGAACTGACCATAAGCCCTGCAAATGCTTGCTCTGCGGCTTACCTGGCCCAAGATGAAACCTTCTACATCTTGGGCACTGACCATCACTTTTGCGAACTACTTCTTACTGGCTTGCAGATCAGTACTGCGAAGCGAAAGCGCAACTCGCTCGGCCGTACCAATTGGCACTTCACCCACAACTGTCACCAGCACGTCGCCTTTAGGCGTCGTGAGCCGACGAGACACAGCAACGGTGGGACCCAGCTGAGTCCGCGTATCAGTTACCGCCGCACCACTGATGGGTTCTACGAAGACCGAGAATCTGGCAATGCCATCGTCATACATCAGATTGCTGATCTGGACGCTGGAAGCCGAATCCTTGCGAACTGCGCTACTGCTCAACTCGAAGCCTGGCGGCGTCCACTCCAGACGCCAAGGCGCTGGTTTTCTGGAAGCTTCTGGCTTGGCCTTGGCAACGTCCACAGGCTTGCAATCAGCGCTGGCTTGCAACATCTGATCAGCAGGGACGCTGGCAGTATCAAATTCAGTGAACTGGAATCGCTCAAGGAGCTGCCCTTTTTCACTGAGCAGGAGCGACTTGAGTGGTAATCCGGTTTCATCGTCGAGGTGCAACTCAATGCCGTAACGATGTTGATCCTTGGGCGCCAGTGCAATGATTTTTGCCGGACGACCAGCCACACGCGAAGTACCAACGACTTTCATGTCGTACCAGGCGGAAAGCTTCTTAACATCGTATGCATGAACTGCAGAATCAGGGACATTGGAGACTCCTGCTTCCAGAGTGCCACTGACGCACTGGGTTACCCCATCAACGCGTAACACTTCCTGAGCGGAACCATCCAATTGGAGCAGGCGCTCACGAACCTTGCCATCAGTTACCCGATGCCAGATTCGATGAGTAGAGAAATTGCCATTTCGCTCGTAAATGAAGGTGCCTTGAAAGCTTTGCTTTTGCTCAGCCTGCGCAAGACGCTTCAGCGAGTCTTGCGCATCATCGGCATGAGCGGGGAGGACAAGCCATCCACCAAGCAACAAGGGCAATAGAGGGATGGCGCGCATGATCCTCCTTAACGGTTTTCCAGGCTTGCAGCGCGGGCGTAAGGCAGAGCGCTTTCAGTACCTTTCAACGCTGCCTGTTGAGCATGTTGACGCAGGTAGCCGGGGATACGCTGATCCTGGCCAGCCTGACCTTGCAGAACACCGTTAACCATTGGACCTTGAGCAGGTTCGCTGCTCTCGGTGTAACCTGCCAGTACAGCCGGACCTTTCACCTGAGGAACAGACAGGCTGGCAGGCTGTGGAGCCTGCTGCGCCAACTGTGCACCGGCAATGTCATCCTGGTTGTACAGACGTACACCAGCCAGAACGGCAACTGTAACGGAGGCAGCAACTGCCAGACGTCCCAGGCTACGCCATGGGCCACGACCGGCTTTCAACGGGCTGACTTCATCGGCGATCGCGGCAGAGACTGCAGCCGTGATATCCAAGTGAGGCATCAACAGCTCTTTGTGCATCGCTGCACGAGCAATCTGATAACGCGACCATGTGGCACGTGTATCCGCATCGTCGATTGCATTAAGCACCCGACGTAATTCCAGTTCGTCCGCTTCGTTATCCATCACTGCGGACAGCGATTCCTGCAGGGCTTCACGACTCATGGCGGTTCCTCTCTTGGCTATCGCCGCTGTCTCAGGATTCCTGCAACAACGGCTGCAGGGCTTTATCGATGGCTTCCCGAGCGCGGAAAATCCGAGATCGCACGGTACCCACCGGACATTGCATGACGCTGGCAATGTCCTCGTAACTCAGACCGTCGAACTCACGTAAAGTTAGTGCCGTACGCAAATCTTCCGGGAGAAGCTGGATGGTTCGATGGACAGTGCCCTCGATCTCATCCCTTAACAATGCACGCTCCGGCGACTCGATGTCCTTGAGGCCATGATCGCCATCGTAGAACTCCGCGTCTTCAGACCTTACATCGCTATCTGGTGGTCGCCGACCGCGCGATACCAGATAGTTCTTCGCCGTGTTAATGGCGATGCGGTACAGCCACGTGTAAAAGGCGCTGTCACCGCGAAAATTTCCAAGTGCACGATAGGCCTTGATAAAGGCTTCCTGTGCAACGTCTTGAGCTTCATGGGTGTCGTGCACGAAACGCACGATCAACCCGAGAATCTTGTGCTGATACTTCAGCACCAACAGATCAAAAGCTCGCTTGTCGCCGCGCTGAACGCGTTCGACCAGCTGCTGATCCTCTTCCTGGGTTAGCATGAACACTCCTCATAGAGCTTGAAGGAGCGCTGTACCCGCCAGTGTGTCGGCTTGCATACATAGACTCGGGCTTCTCGCAAAAGTTCTCCCCTCCAGGCAAGTTTCCTGTGGACGCTCAATGGTCCGCACGGAAAAACGCAGCTCGAACCAGGTCGGCTGCGCGAATAATCTAGTCGTCGAATTCGCAGGTGGCAGCTTCATCCAGCCCCATTAAAAGCCGACGCCGTCCCTTTACAGGCAACCAGCTATTGAACCCGGGCCATCATAAAAAGTTCCCTGAGTTCTATCGCCAGCGTGAGACCAATAACGTCACTTCGTAGGAAGATAGCCGCAGTATTACGGAGTCTGCGCACTAACTGACGGGTAACGGTATGCATTCAGACACGGACTGGAGCACAATCCGGGCCCTTCATGGTTCCACATTGCCATAAAGGCGCGGCTATTGTGCCGCTAGACCCTTACTTATACTAGTGGCCGCAGCATGCGGAGTTCAGAGATGAGCCAACATTTTCAACACGACGTACTGGTAATCGGCAGCGGCGCAGCAGGCTTGAGCCTCGCTCTGACACTGCCCACCCATCTTCGGATCGCGGTCCTTAGCAAGGGAGAGCTGGCCAATGGCTCCACATTCTGGGCCCAAGGCGGGGTTGCCGCGGTTCTTGATGAAAGCGATACCGTGCAATCCCACGTGGAGGACACGCTCGATGCGGGTGGCGGACTGTGTAATGAAGACGCTGTGCGCTTCACCGTTGAACACAGTCGCGAAGCAATTCAGTGGCTGATCGATCAAGGCGTACCCTTCACTCGTGAAGATCACTCAGGCAGCGAAGACAGCGGTTTCGAATTCCATCTGACTCGCGAAGGTGGCCACAGTCATCGCCGTATCATTCACGCGGCAGACGCCACCGGCGCAGCAATTTTCACGACATTGCTGGAGCAAGCCAGATCCCGGCCCAATATTGAGTTACTGGAACAGCGCGTTGCCATCGACCTGATCACCGAGCGCCGTCTCGGCCTGCAAGGACAACGCTGTCTGGGCGCCTACGTGCTTAATCGCAGCAGCGGCGAAGTCGACACTTATGGCGCACGCTTCACTGTCCTGGCATCTGGCGGTGCAGCCAAGGTCTACCTCTATACCAGCAACCCTGACGGCGCGTGCGGGGATGGCATTGCTATGGCCTGGCGATCAGGTTGTCGGGTAGCGAACCTGGAATTCAACCAGTTCCACCCGACGTGCCTTTATCATCCGCAAGCCAAGAGCTTCCTGGTCACTGAAGCGCTTCGCGGGGAAGGTGCCTACCTCAAGCTGCCTAACGGCGAACGCTTCATGCAGCGCTTCGACTCCCGTGCTGAACTGGCGCCTCGCGACATCGTTGCTCGCGCCATCGACCACGAAATGAAGCGCCTGGGCATCGATTGCGTCTATCTGGACATCAGCCACAAACCTGAAGCCTTCATCAAGAGCCATTTCCCGACGGTCTATGAGCGCTGCCTAGAATTCGCCATCGACATCACCCGCGAGCCGATACCGGTAGTCCCGGCGGCGCATTACACCTGTGGCGGCGTAATGGTTGACTCTCGCGGCCGCACCGACGTACCTGGCCTGTATGCCATTGGTGAAACCAGTTGCACTGGTCTGCACGGTGCCAACCGCATGGCTAGCAACTCACTGCTCGAGTGCTTCGTCTATGCCCGTTCGGCGGCAGCAGACATTCTTGAACAACTGCCCCAGATCCCGGCAGCCGTGCCTTTGCCGATGTGGGATGCCAGTCAAGTGACCGACTCCGATGAAGACGTGATCATCGCCCACAACTGGGATGAGCTAAGACGATTCATGTGGGACTACGTGGGAATCGTGCGCACCAACAAACGTTTGCAGCGCGCTCAGCATCGAGTGCGTCTGCTACTTGATGAGATTGATGAGTTCTACAGCAACTATAAAGTCAGCAGAGACTTGATTGAGTTGCGCAATCTTGCACAGGTTGCCGAACTGATGATCCGCTCGGCCATGGAGCGCAAGGAGTCTCGGGGCCTGCACTACACGCTGGATTACCCGGACATGCTGCCCGAAGCGATGGACACTATTCTGGTGCCGCCCACCTACTTCGACTGAATTTCAGTCGTAGTCGCAGTCGCCGGTGAATATCCGGCGCCAGTGCGTCGCGAGGGATACACAGACCACGCGTCATCCGCCATCTGCTGCGACTTTCACCCGCAAGGCGAAAACGCAGCACAACAATCATAGGCAGCGCGATGCTGTCGCGGCACAACTGCACGGACTGCCAGCCATCGCGCCGGCTCCACAACTGCCAGCCTTCGGCGTTGCGCCGCAGGCCGGTAAAGGCAGTGCTACCGTTCAGCAGAATTGAACCGGGTAACACGCAGATGCCATGAGCCATACACAGCGCCAGACCGAGCCCCACCGCCCAACCTGGAACAGCCAGGAAATAAAGAGAGATCAGAGCCAGAAGTTGCGCGCCGCTGTATGCCACCAGCAATGCCCTTGAGGCATGCCAATGGCATTCAAAACGATCACTTGGGCTGGACACGGTCCAGAATCATGCGAACCATGCGTTGAAGTTCGGCATCTTCAGATTCGGCACGCTGCATGAACCAGCCAAACATGTCCTGGTCTTCACACGTCAGCAAGCGGCGATACAGTTCGCGGTCAACATCGTTGAGCGTCGGATAGACTTCCCGGACAAACGGTACCAGCAGCACATCCAGTTCAAGCATGCCGCGGCGGCTGTGCCAGTAAAGGCGGTTGAGTTCGACGTCTTCGACCATGGAGCGCTCCTCAAAATAGGCGGCGAGTATACAACCGCAAGCCTCATGAGCGAACCGTGCATTAGTCGCAGTAGTTTTCATGTACCCATTAGCCGGACTCGGCACTATCATGTGCCCCAGACTTTTTCCCGTTGCGATGACCCATGGCCGACTCAGCTTTCTACTGCCCGCTTTCCCATGAAGGTGTTCTCGCCGTCCGCGGCGTTGATGCCAGCAAATTCCTGCAAGGCCAATTGACTTGCAATCTCGACTACCTGAGCGAAGCCAAAGCGACGTTGGGTGCACGCTGCACGCAAAAGGGCCGCATGCAGTCGAGCTTTCGCATCCTGCTCGAAGGCGATGGCTGCCTGCTGGCAATGGCCACCGAACTGATCGAGCCGCAATTGGCCGATCTGAAGAAGTACGCCGTATTCTCCAAATCGAAACTGACCGATGAGAGCGCCTCATGGGTGCGTTTCGGCCTGCACAACGGCGACGGCGCCTTGGTAAACCTTGGCCTTGACCTCGCTCAAGATACCGATGCAGTTGCTCGCGCCAACGATTTGATCGCGATCCGGGTATCTCCTGCCAGAGCCGAATTGTGGGTCCGCGCCGATCAGGCCGGCGATATTCAAACGCGCCTGGCTGCTCACCTGAGCGAAGGCACACTCAACGATTGGCAGTTGGGTCAGATTCGCGCAGGTATCGGCCAAGTATTCGGCGCCACCCGCGAAGAGTTCATCCCGCAAATGCTCAACTTGCAGGCCGTTGGCGGAGTGAGCTTTAAAAAAGGCTGCTATACGGGCCAGGAAATCGTTGCTCGCATGCAATACCTCGGCAAGCTCAAGCGCCGTCTTTATCGTCTGACGCTGGCGGATCAAGAACTGCCAGAGCCCGGCGCAGCACTGTTCTCCCCGGTACATGCCAGCGCCGTCGGTAACGTCGTCCTGTCGGCAAAAGCCGAGGATGGTATCGAGTTGCTGGCCGTGCTTCAGGCCGATGCCGTCGAAAATGCCCGGATTCAGCTCGGCTCACCGGAGGGCCCGGCGCTTCAATTGGCTGACTTGCCATACACGCTGGATAGCAAACTCGAAACACAGCGCTGATACAGGCGAACACCTTCACGCTGGAAATGTCTGCATATCTGTCCCGCCTCCGCGCGCCTCAGGCACGACAGTGCGCGGGACTACCCAAACGTCTATGAGATGCGACATGAGCAAGATGGCTGAAGAGGTGCAAAGGAACTTGATCAAGGCGATCGATAGAGACGCTTTGTTCTTGCCTACCCTTCCGGAAGTAGCATTGAAGATTCGCCTCGCGGCTGAGAACACCGAAATCAGCGTTGCCGAGTTGAGCCGCGTGATCGGCAGCGACACCGCGCTTTCAGCACGCTTGATCAAGGTGGTGAATAGCCCGCTGCTACGGCCGAATTTTGAAGTAAGCGACGTCAACACTGCCATTACCCGGCTGGGCGTCAACTACACCTGCAACCTGGCTATCGGGCTGGTGGTGGAACAGATGTTCCATGCCAAGTCCGAAGTAGTGGAAAGCAAATTGCGGGAAATCTGGAGACAGAGCCTGCAAGTGGCAGGGATCAGTTATGCGCTGAGCTACCGCCGCCCTGAACTCAAGCCGGACAAAGCAACGCTCGCCGGATTGATCCATTTGATCGGCGTGCTACCAATCCTGACCTACGCCGAGGATCACTTCGAGCTGCTATCGGACCCGGTCAGCCTTAACCACGTCATTGAAGCCATTCACCCGGTGATCGGTGAACGACTGCTGCGCTCGTGGGACTTCCCTGAGCCATTAGCGACAGTTCCCACACGGTTCCAGGATTTCACACGGGTGTCGAAATCAGCGGACTACATCGACTTGGTACAAATAGCCACCGTGCATATCCACAAAGAGACCGCGCATCCCTATAGCCAGATAGACATGAGCACCCTTCCCGCTTTTCTCCAGCTAGGCCTGGACATGAGCGGCGGTCATCTATGGGCGGAAATGGATGAAGCGAAGATGATGCTTTATTAGGAACGCGATACCGGCACGATCGACATGTAACAGGTCCAGACTATGTGGGGCCGAATTGATTCGGGAAGACGGTATTTCAGTTTATATAAAAGCTGGATGTACCGACCCTTCGAGAATAAATTCGCTCCCACAGGGATTCGAGCTAGCGGGCCAGCACAGAAGCTCCCGCAAAGCCTGCAATACCTCAATGTCTACTGCGCCGAGATAAAGCTCACCCGCACCTTCAAACCGCCCGCTGCGCCATCATGAAGGGTGATCTGCGCCAGATGCGCACGACATATCTCTCCGACAATCGCCAAGCCCAGACCTGATCCTTTGCCCTGCTGACTACTGCGATAGAAGCGCTCAAACACGCGATTACGCTCAGCTTCGGGAATACCCGGACCATCATCCTCGACCTCAAGTACGCCCGGTGCGCTGACCCGCAGGATCACGTTACCACCTGAAGGCGTGTGCGCCAGAGCGTTATCGACAAGGTTACTCAGTAGCTCGTTGAGCAGCGTCGGCTCTCCCTGCAACCACACAGGTTCGTCCGCCTCTAGCGCCAGGGAAACGCCATGCGCATGTGCCAGCGGCGCCATCGCCATACCCAGTTCGCGGGCCAGTTGACTCAGGTCCAGGGTTTGCGCGCCGCCCTCGGCAATGGCCCGCGCACCGTTTTCAATCCGCGCCAAAGAAAGCAACTGATTCGCCAGATGCGTCAAACGATCGGTGCCTTGTGCCGCAGCTTCAAGGGTGGTGCGCCAATGAGCAGGCTCGGGGTCACGCAGACCCAACTCTACCCTCGCCTTCAGGGCAGCCAGGGGAGTACGCAGTTCATGAGCAGCGTCGGCAATAAATTGCGCCTGCCGTTCGAACTGCTGACGCAGCCGTTCGGTGAAGTGATTGAGCGCATTCACCAATGGGCGTAATTCGTGCTGTACCTCAACCAGCGGCAAAGCACGCAAGTCATCCGGTTGCCGCGCCTCCACTTCAGTGCGCAAGCGTTCCAGAGGCCGCAGTGCAGCGCTGACGGTAAACCAGACCAGCAACAACGCCCCCGCCCCCAACATGCCCAACCGGAGCAAAGTATCAGCCATCAAACTGCGCGCCATGCTGACACGGGCCTCTTCGGTCTCCGCGACACGTATCTCAGCCATGCCATTCATATTCGGCTCGCTGACCGGCTTGAGCAGACTGACCACTCGCACCGATTGCCCCTGATAGCGGGCGGTATAGAAGCTCGCCAACGCTGGATAATCATCGGTGCGCAATGTACCGGGAGGTGGAGGCGGCAGGTTTTCGTAACCGGAAATCAGCTTTCGGTTAATGTCGTTGACCTGGTAATAGATGCGACCCGCGCTGTCATAGGCGAAGGTGTCCAGGGCGATGTAAGGCACATCGGCACTCAGGGTTCCATCGCGCTGGGAAACCCCGGCAGCAATGGTTCGCGCCGAGGCCAGCAAGGTTCGGTCATACGCGATATCGGCGGCTTCGCGGCCATTCCAGTACGCGCTAAGACCGCTGGCCAGCATCAACACGGTGAGCAGAACGCCCAGGTTCCACAGTAGCCGCCAACGCAGGCTGTTATGGCTGCTCATCGCGGCTTTCCAGCAAATAGCCCAGGCCGCGGAACGTCACGATCGCCACCGGATGTCCATCGAGCTTCTTGCGCAGCCGGTGCACGTAGATTTCGATAGCGTCGGGGCTGGCCTCTTCATCCAGACCGAAGACCTGAGAGGCTACTTGCTCCTTACTCATCACTCGTCCCGGCCGGGCAATCAGCGCTTCAAGCACTGCCTGTTCCCGCGAAGTCAGGGTCAGCAATTCGTCGCCCAGAGTGAATCGGCGAGTATCCAGATCGTAAGCCAGCACACCACAACGCTGCTGCCGTTCGCCCCCCAGCACACTGCGGCGCAGCAGCGCTTTGACCCGCGCCTCCAACTCTGAAAGCTCGAAAGGTTTGGCCAGATAATCGTCAGCCCCTAGATTGAGGCCGTGAACGCGGTCCTTCACGTCACTGCGCGCTGTCAACATCAGCACGGGCAAGTTCTTGCCTCGTCCGCGCAAACGCGCCAGTACTTCAAAACCATCCATGCGAGGCAGGCCGACATCGAGAATTACCGCGGCATATTCTTCGCTGCTCAATGCCAGATCAGCAGCAACACCATCGTGCAGTACATCGACGGTCAGCCCGGCACTCTTCAGGGCCTGGGCGACGCTCTCGGCTAACTGCAGATGATCTTCAACGAGAAGAACACGCATCGACTTCTCCTGATTGCGTGGCTTTATGGAGCCCGGAGTTTACAGGCGCTTCGCAGGCTGTGAAGCACTGAAACAACTCTAAACTCAATTTAGGTTGCTATTGAAAGGTAGCTGAAAGGTTTATGAAAGTTTCGCTGGTTAGGATCGCGAAAACGTCCGTTTCAATGGGCGTATAGAAAAGCGTCACGATGCGCTTTCACAATAAGAACAAGAACGGAGTCGACCATGACACAGCCAATGTCCAGGGCTATCGCGCCCGCATGCAATTCTCATCCCGCCGTGTTCGCCTTGACCGGCCACTGCACGCACTTCAGTGCTGGCGCCTTCTCGTTACCCTTCGATATTCATTCACTGCGATGAAGCCGCTTACTGGCCTGCCCTTTCATGGCTGCCTGTAAAACCGAATCGAACACTGCTTCACACCCAAAAACAAAAATCTGGAGACTGACCATGACCTTATCCTTGCGTCGTTTCGCACTGGCTGCTGGCTGCATGATGCTCGCCACGCAACTGTTCGCGGCCGATGAACCCAAACGCCCTGAATGTATCGCCCCGGCCTCGCCAGGTGGCGGCTTCGACTTGACCTGCAAACTGGTGCAAAGCGCGCTGATTAACGAGAAAATTCTCACCAAACCGATGCGTGTGACCTACATGCCCGGTGGTGTTGGCGCTGTGGCCTACAACGCAGTCGTCGCTCAGCGACCAGCTGATGCAGGCACGCTGGTGGCTTGGTCGAGCGGTTCACTGCTGAACCTGGCGCAAGGCAAGTTCGGACGTTTTGACGAGGGCGCTGTGCGCTGGCTCGCCGCAGTAGGTACCAGCTACGGCGCCATCGCAGTGAAGAGCGATTCGCCTTACAAATCCCTCGACGACCTGGTCAAGGCACTGAAGGCCGACCCAAGCAAAGTCGTGATTGGTTCGGGCGGCACCGTGGGCAGCCAGGACTGGATGCAGACTGCATTGATTGCCAAAGCCGCCGGGATCAACCCGCGTGACCTGCGTTATGTCGCCCTGGAAGGCGGCGGTGAAATTGCCACTGCGTTGCTCGGCGGACACATTCAAGTGGGCAGCACGGACATCTCCGACTCCATGCCGCACATCCTCAGCGGCGACATGCGCCTGCTGGCCGTGTTCTCCGAGAAGCGTCTGGACGAGCCGGAAATGAAAAACATTCCGACCGCCAAAGAGCAAGGCTACGACATCGTCTGGCCAGTGGTTCGCGGCTTCTACCTTGGGCCTAAAGTCACCGATGCCGAATACGACTGGTGGAAAGCCGCGTTCGACAAGCTGCTGGCCTCGGAAGATTTCGCCAAGCTGCGTGACCAGCGTGAACTGTTCCCGTTCGCCATGACCGGTGCAGAGCTGGACACCTATGTGAAGAAACAGGTTGCTGACTACAAGAACCTGGCCAAGGAATTCGGCCTGATTCAGTGATCGATCGACTGACTAGCGGTTGCAGCTGCGTGCGCGGCAGCGCAACCCGGGAGTTTTCACCATGGTGATCCAACGTATTTTCGCCGCTGTACTGCTGCTGGTCTGTGCGGGCCTGGCAGTCATGGCCTGGCCTTATCAGGCACCGTTTTCCTACGAGCCGGTTGGCCCTCGGGCGTTTCCCCTGCTGATGCTGGGGCTGATGAGCCTGGCTTTGGTTTACATGCTGTTGCGCCCGGCGCCCATCGTACACACCGAAGAAGAGCCCGCACTGGACCGCGAGACCATCATCAAGATCGTGGCCTGCGTGGTCTTGCTGCTGATCTTTGCCGGCACTTTTGAACCGCTGGGTTTCATCCTCAGCAGCATTTTGATCGGCATCCCGATGGCTCGTCTGTATGGCGGCCGCTGGTTGCCCAGCGTGATCGTGGTGATTCTGATGAGCGTCGGCCTTTACCTGCTGTTCGATAAAGCCATGGACGTTCCGTTGCCCCTGGGCCTGCTCGACGTTCTGGAGAACTAATCAATGGATACTTTCAGCTACCTGGGCCAGGGCTTCGGCGTTGCGCTGACTCCCTACAACCTCATTACCGCACTGTGCGGGACGCTGATCGGTACCGTGGTCGGGCTGTTGCCAGGCCTGGGGCCCATCAACGGTGTCGCGCTATTGATCCCGATTGCCTTTGCTTTGGGCCTGCCGCCAGAATCGGCACTGATCCTGTTGGCAGCGGTTTACCTAGGCTGTGAATACGGCGGCCGGATCAGCTCGATTCTGCTGAACATTCCAGGCGAAGCATCGACCGTCATGACCACCCTCGACGGCTACCCAATGGCACGTCAGGGCCTGGCAGGCGTTGCCTTGTCGCTGTCGGCATGGAGCTCGTTCATCGGTGCCTTTATCGCCACCTGCGGCATGGTGCTGTTCGCGCCTCTGCTGGCGAAATGGGCGATCGCCTTCGGACCTGCGGAATATTTCGTACTGATGGTGTTTGCCATTGTCTGCCTCGGCGGCATGGCGGGTGATCGTCCCGTCAAAACCTTTATCGCGGCTTTGATCGGGCTGTTCCTGTCGGCGGTCGGCATCGACGCCAACAGCGGCGTGTATCGCTTCACCGGTGACAACATCCACCTCACCGACGGTATCCAGTTTGTAGTGTTGGTACTCGGTCTGTTCTCCATCAGCGAGATCCTGTTGCTGCTGGAAAAAACCCACCGCGGTCAGGAAGCCGTACAGGCTACGGGGCGCATGCTCTTCAACCTGAAGGAAGCGGGCGCGGTGTTCGTGGTCAATATCCGGTGCGGTTTGCTGGGTTTCATCATGGGCGTACTGCCAGGCGCCGGTGCGACACTGGCCAGTGCCGTGGCGTACATGACCGAAAAACGCATGGCAGGTGCCAGTGGCAAGTTTGGCCAGGGCGACATGCGTGGTCTGGCAGCACCGGAAACCGCGATTGGCGCTTCGGCGTGCGGCGCGTTGGTACCAATGCTGACTCTGGGTGTACCAGGTTCGGGAACCACTGCGGTAATGATCGGTGCGCTGTCGCTGTACAACATCACACCGGGGCCGATGCTATTCCAACAGCAACCAGACATCGTCTGGGGTCTGATCGCTTCCTTGTTCATCGCCAACGTCATGCTGGTGATCCTCAACATTCCGATGATCCGTATTTTCACTCGCATCCTCAACGTGCCTAACTGGGCACTGGTGCCGGTGATCGCGATCATTACCGGGATTGGCGTCTATGCAGTACACGCGACCACCTTCGACCTGTTCCTGATGGTCGGTATTGGTATCTTCGGTTACATCCTGCGCAAGCTGGACTTCCCGTTGTCGCCGATCCTGCTGGGCTTCATCCTCGGCGGTCTGATGGAACAGAACCTGCGCCGCGCCCTGTCGATCTCCAACGGTGCGATGGAAATTCTGTGGTCCAGTCCAATCACTATTGGCGTTTGGGTGCTGACCATTTTCATGCTGCTGTTCCCGATCATTCGTATCTGGCGCAAGCGCTCTGCCCAGCGTAGTGCAGCGACCAGTGTCTGATCGACCGTTAAAAAGCTGGTGGGCGACACCGTTGGTCGGCCTGGCTGGCGGTTACCTCGCCAGCCTGGTCGGCTGGCCTCTTCCCTGGATGGTCGGATCGCTATTGGCGATCATCCTCGTTCGCTGCCTGACACCGTGGCAACTGACTGAAATTCCCGGCGGCCGCAAATGCGGCCAATGGATTGTCGGCATCGGTATTGGCTTGCACTTCACGCCCGTCGTGATCGAGCAAGTCATGGCACATTTCGGGCTGATTTTTCTCGCTGCACTGATTACCAGTCTTTCCAGTGTCGTCGGCGTGTGGCTCATGCTTCGTACCGGAGAGGACCGTGCAACGGCGTTCTTCTCCAGCATGCCCGGCGGCTCGGGTGAAATGGTCAACCTCGGTTCACGCAATGGCGCCATCCTCAGCAGCGTTGCCGCAGGGCAAAGCCTGCGGGTACTGATGGTGGTGCTTTGCGTTCCGGCGATATTCAAATACCTGATGGGCGAAGGCACGCCAATCGTCCATGCCGGAAGCGTCAACTGGTTGTGGCTGGCGCTCTTGTTCCCGCTGGGGGCGGCAGTGGCCTGGCTCTGGCAACGATTGAAGCAGCCGAACCCGTGGTTATTCGGCCCACTGCTGGTGAGCGCGGCCATCAGCGTCAGCTTTGACCTGCATATTGGCTTACCGGACGGCAGTAGCCAGATTGGCCAGTGGCTGATCGGCAGCGGACTGGGTTGTCATTTCAACCGTCAGTTCTTTCGCCGCGCGCCGTCCTTTATAGGCCGGACCCTGCTCGGCACCGCCCTGACCATGCTCATCGCCGCCCTCGCCGCTTTTGCATTGGCTACTGCTACCCACCTGGATCTGCGCTCACTGACCCTGGGCATGATGCCTGGCGGTATTGCTGAAATGAGCTTGACAGCAGAAGTGCTGCAACTCTCAGTGCCATTGGTGACTGCGATGCAGGTGATGAGGTTGTTGTTCGTACTGTTTCTGGCTGAGCCGATTTTTCGGTATTGGCATCGGCGGGCTGGAGATTAGCATTTTCTGTAGGAGCTGCCGAAGGCTGCGAAACGATTTCCATGTCACATCGCCTTCGCAGCCTTCGGCAGCTCCTACAAAAGAGGTGATCTCATCAATCCTGCGGCAATCGCCACTCGATCGGCGCCATACCATTCTGTTCCAGATACTTGTTCGCCCGGCTGAAGTGCCCGCAACCCAGAAAGCCTTTATAGGCCGACAGAGGCGATGGATGCACTGAGGTCAGAACGAGATGCTTGGTGGCATCCACCAGTTTCTGTTTGCTCTGCGCATGGGCGCCCCACAGCATGAACACCAGATGCGGCTGCTCGGCGCTGACCGTTTCGATGACTTTATCGGTGAAATGCTGCCAGCCCTTACCCGCGTGTGAAGCGGCGTTGGCACGCTCCACGGTCAGCGTGGTGTTGAGCATCAACACCCCTTGATCGGCCCAGGATTGCAAGTGACCGTGACGAGGGATATCAATGTTGAGGTCGCGCTTGAGCTCTTTATAGATGTTGACCAGCGACGGTGGCGCAGGTACGCCAGGCTGGACCGAAAAGCACAGCCCGTGTGCCTGGCCGGGACCGTGGTAAGGATCCTGCCCCAGAATGACCACCTTGACCTTGTCCAGCGGCGTTGAATTCAGCGCATTGAAAATCAACGGACCCGGCGGGTAGATTTCCTTGCCTGCTGCATGCTCCTGACGCAGGAACTCGCGCAACTGGCCCATGTAAGGTTTTTCGAATTCCTCACGCAGCGCGTGCTTCCAGCTGGGTTCAAGTTTGATACGGTCATCGCTTGTCATGGTCACACCCTGAAATCAATGCGCGGACACTAGGAAAGCTGGGCGCCAATGTCAAATCAGCGCGTCGTGCCCAGCCCTTTCCTACACTGAGCCTCATGCAACTTAACCCGACGCAGAACTATCACACCTGTGTTGGATACATGCATTGCCCTCGAGAGGTCATGATGAATCTGCAATTTGAAGAATTTCCGGCTCAGGATGGCGCCCGTATCGGCATCGCCACCCTGGACGCCGAACAATCACTGAATGCGCTGTCATTGCCCATGATCCTCGCCCTACAGGATCGACTTGATGCCTGGGCCAGCGATGAAAAAATCGTCTGCGTGCTTTTACGCGGTAATGGCGCAAAGGCCTTTTGTGCCGGGGGCGACGTACGCTCGCTGGTTGATCAATGTCGTGAACATCCCGGCGAAGTGCCGCCACTCGCCGCCAGCTTCTTCGCCGCTGAGTATCGGCTCGACTACAGCCTGCACACCTATCCGAAACCGCTGATCTGTTGGGGCCACGGCTACGTGCTCGGGGGCGGCATGGGCCTGTTGCAGGGGGCAAGCACGCGAATTGTGACGCCGAGCAGTCGGCTGGCGATGCCGGAAATCAGCATCGGGCTGTTTCCAGACGTCGGCGCCAGTTGGTTCCTGTCACGCCTGCCCGGCAAGCTCGGCCTGTTCCTGGGTCTGACCGGCGCTCACATCAATGCTCACGACGCGCTCGATCTGGATCTGGCTGATCGCTTCATGCTTGATGAGCAGCAGGAGGATTTGATCGAAGGGCTGCAGCAATTGAACTGGCAAGAGCAAACGTCTATCCAGCTCAATAGCCTGCTCAAAGCCCTGCAACACGAAGCCCTCAGCCAATTGCCCGAGGCGCAATGGCTACCACGTCGGGCGCAGATTGACGAATTGCTCGACGTCGGCAACCTGCCCTGCGCGTGGAATGCAATCAGCCACTTGCAGCACAGCGATGACGCTCTGCTGACCCGCGCCGCGAAAAACCTGACGCAGGGTTGCCCACTGACCGCGCACCTGGTCTGGGAACAAATCCAGCGCGCCCGCCACATGTCCCTGGCCGAAGTGCTGCAAATGGAGTACGCCATCAGCCTGAACTGTTGCCGCCACCCGGAATTCAGCGAAGGCGTACGTGCGCGGCTCATCGACAAGGACAACACGCCCCACTGGCATTGGCAGGACGTCGCAACGATTCCGTTGGCGGTGATTGATGCGCACTTCAGCAAGGTGTGGGAAGGCCGGCATCCGTTGGCGGATTTGTCGGGGTATTGATTGCCTTTGTTCTAAAGACTAGTATTCCTTACCTAAAAGTAAGGAATACTAGTCGTAGGAGTAAAGCATGGCTGCCGCGAAGTTGACATCGAAAGGACAAATCACCATTCCTGCCCAAGTCAGAGCATCTCTCGGACTGGATACGGGAGACAGAATCGAGTTCGTGGACATCGGGGATGGCAGGTTCGCGATCATGGCCGCCAATCATTCGGTCAAAGACTTGAAAGGACTGATACGCAAGCCAGTCAAACCGGTCAGTATTGAGGACATGAATCTGGCCATTGAAGCACAAGGATCCAAGGCTAAATGATCGGTCTGGATACCAACGTTTTAGTGCGTTACGTTGCTCAAGATGATGCCAGGCAATCGGCAGCAGCTTCCAAACTGATTGAGTCGCTAACGGTCTCCGAACCTGGTTTTATAGCCTTGGTGTCGATAGTGGAGCTTGTATGGGTTTTGCAATCCAGCTACAAATCCAGCAAATCAGAGATCGTCCTTGTTTTGGAAACACTTCTGCGTACGCGTGAGCTGACAGTGGAAAACGCGGAGACCGTATGGCAAGCATTGAGGCGGTTTACTGACTCCAACGCCGACTTCGCCGATTGTCTTATTGAGCGTTCAGCGCACGCCGCAGGCTGCGATCATGTCGCTACGTTTGATTCCAAGGCGGCCAAAACAGCCGGGATGCATCGTCTGACCTAATAAAGTTTTAAAAAAACGGCGCCCCAAGGAGCGCCGTTTCTGATTCACCTACCGATGCCCGCCTCGACCATCGCCACCGCGACCGCCTCGACCGTCACCTCGCCCACCGCCCCTGCCGGGACCGCCGTGGCCTCTCCCATCACCATGACCATCGCCCCACGAAGGACCCGGCCGACCTGGACTGCCGCGGTAGTCATTCCGCGGCGGATGGCGATAGCCGGGGTTGCCGCGGTAGCGGTTGTCGCCCCAACCGTAGCCGGGTGGACGGCCTGGCTGGTAATAGCGCGGCACCGGTGGCGGCGCGTAGTAGCGCACAGGTGGAGGTGAGTAATAACGCACCTGTGGCACTGAATAGTAGCGAGGCTGAGGCGCTACATAAATGCGCTGTTCCTGATAGTAATTGGAGCTGTAGCCATTGTCGTAGGAGTAAACACTGGTTCCGTAAGTGGTCGGCAAATCCGTCACCCGGGAGGAATAGTAGCCTGAGTCGGTGTAGCAACCTGCAAGACTCAGGGCCAGCAAAACGATGAGCAAGGTTCGTCGATACATGGCGGCCTCCTGGACCGCGATAGGGCACACACCAGCGACGCTGGTCGGCATCTGACCAAATGCGACAGACGAAAATAAGACATTAAAAAGACCATCCAGTGCCCTGACCCGCCTGTCACCTGACGAGCTGCCGCCCCATCGCAGTGCGCTGCGCACCATGTGACAGCAAAAAAATTGCACGCTGTGAGCAGTCAATATCTCTACCGGCCACAGCGGTCGGGCTTCCCCGCGACTTGGCACAACTCTCGCTTAGCAAACCTTGTGCAGGAGTCAACTCAGGTTCGCGGCACCACAATTTGCAATAGCTGACTAGGGTTCCGGCTCGCCTCTGGCGAGTGGCTGGTCCGAGAGTTGGCGACCTCCAGTAGAGGTTACACGGCGGGATAAAAGCCCGGGAGACAGGACACCAGTGGTGTCGCGTGACTCCTGACCGCCTTTCTTTCGCTACTGGAGGTAAACACATGCAAAAGTCCCGTCTAACGCCCCGTCTATTAGGCCTGCTCACCGCCGGCCTCATCGCTGCACTAAGCCTCTCCCCGGCACACGCCGCCGTTAAAAAAGAATTCAACGTTTGCTGGACGATTTATGCCGGCTGGATGCCTTGGGAATACGCAGGCACTCAAGGCATCGTCGACAAGTGGGCGAAGAAGTACGACATCAAAATCGATGTCACCCAGCTCAACGACTACGTCGAATCCATTAACCAGTACACCGCTGGCCAGTTCGATGGCTGCACCATGACCAACATGGACGCGCTGACCATCCCGGCAGCAGGCGGCGTGGAAAGCACCGCGCTGGTGGTCAGTGACTTCTCAAACGGTAACGACGGCATCGTGATCAAAGGCGCTGGCAAGAAAGTTGCCGACCTCAAAGGGATGGACGTCAATCTGGTTGAGCTGTCGGTTTCCCACTACTTGCTGGCCCGTGCGCTGGACAGCGTCGATCTGGCTGAAAAAGACCTGAAAGTCGTCAATACATCCGATGCGGATATCTCGGCCGCCTTCAACACCGATGACGTGCAAGCCGTCACCACCTGGAACCCGATGCTGGCGGATATCAAGGCCAAGCCCGGCGTCACCGAAGTGTTCAACTCCAGCCAGATCCCTGGCGAGATCATGGACATGATGGTGGTCAACACCCAGACCCTGAAAGACAACCCGGCACTGGGCAAAGCCCTCACCGGCGCATGGTTTGAAGTGGTCGCCCTGATGAACGCGAAAAACGCCCAAAGCAAAGCTGCTCTTGAGCACATGGCCAAAGCCTCGGGTACCGATCTGGCCGGGTTCCAGGCGCAACTGGACACCACCAAACTGTTCGCAACCCCCAAGGAAGCGCTTGAGTTCGCTACCAGCAAACAACTGCCGGACACCATGCGCAAAGTCGCCAACTTCTCCTTCGAACATGGCCTGCTCGGTGAAGGTGCCAAAGACTCCAGCGCAGTGGGCATGACCTTCGCCAATGGCGTGACCTCCGGTGACAAGGCCAACCAGAAGCTGCACTTCGATCCGAGTTACGTGCAGATGGCTGCCGACGGCAAGTTGTAATCCGCGTCCCGCTCAAAGGTCATTGCCATGCGTTTAATAAATCGCCACCCGGATCGCGCCAGTCGCTTGATCCTGGTGCTCCTGCCGTTTGCCTTGTTGCTGTTCGCCTATTTCACGGGCTCGGCAACACGGCTGACGGAAAACCCCAACGACAAGCTGCTCCCCAGCGCGGTACAGATGGCCGATGCAGTTAAACGCATGGCTTTCACCGAAGACCAACGCAGCGGCGGCTATCTGCTGTGGCAGGACACCGGTTCCAGTCTGCAACGTTTGGGTATCGGCCTGGGCATCAGCGCTTTGCTGGGCCTGTGCCTGGGCATTGCCTCGGGGATTCTGCCGTTGTTCGGCGCGCCTTTGTCGCCGCTGCTGACGGTGCTGTCGATGGTGCCGCCGCTGGCGATCCTGCCGATTCTGTTCATTGTCTTCGGGTTGGGCGAGCTGTCGAAAGTGATGCTGATCGTGATCGGCATCACGCCGATTCTCGCCCGCGACCTTGAACAGCGCGCCCGGGAAATCCCCGTCGAATTGCTGATCAAGGCGCAGACCCTGGGCGCGTCGACCTGGACGCTGATCCTGCGGGTCATCCTGCCGCAACTGCTGCCGCGTCTGCTGATTGCGGTGCGACTGGTGCTCGGTTCGGCGTGGCTGTTCCTGATCGCCGCCGAAGCCATCGCCTCCACCGATGGCCTGGGCTATCGGATCTTTCTGGTGCGGCGTTACCTGGCCATGGACGTGATTCTGCCTTACGTGGTCTGGATCACCCTCCTCGCCTGGTTGATGGATTGGGGCCTGAAAACCCTGACCCGTAAAGCCTTTCCCTGGTACGAGGGGGCACGCGGATGAGCTTCATTTCAGTCAATAACGTCTGGCAGCAATACGACGATCTGGTGGTACTGGAAGGCCTGAATCTGAGCGTCGCCGAAGGTGAGTTCTGCACACTGGTGGGCGCTTCGGGCTGCGGCAAGTCAACCTTTCTGCGCCTGTTGCTGGGTCAGGAAGTCGCCAGTAAAGGCAGCATCACCCTGGACGGCAAGGCACTGGCGAACGAACCGGATGCCAGTCGCGGCGTGGTGTTCCAACGCTACTCGGTGTTCCCGCATCTTTCGGTGCTGGATAACGTCGCGCTGGGCCTGGAACTGCCGCGCTCGGCACTGCTCGGCCGGTTGTTTGGCACCGCCAAGCGCGAAGCCAGGGAACAGGCTGCACAGCTGCTGCAAAAAGTCGGCCTCGGTCACGCGCTGGATAAATACCCCGCGCAGCTGTCTGGCGGCATGCAACAGCGTTTGGCAATCGCTCAAGCGCTGATCATGAAACCTCGGGTGCTGCTGCTCGACGAGCCGTTCGGCGCCCTCGACCCCGGCATTCGCAAAGACATGCACGCTTTGCTGCTGGAGCTGTGGCGCGAGACCCGACTGACCGTGTTCATGGTCACTCACGACCTGTCCGAAGGCTTCAACCTCGGCACCCGGCTTTTGGTTTTCGACAAAGTACGCATCGACCCTCACGCACCCGGCGCCTATGGCGCGCGCATCACTTACGACATTCCCCTGAACAGCGACCGCCGCGCCGCACGCGCCGCGTTTGATTCGCTGCAACAGGCTTAAGGACATTGCTCATGACCACAAACACGTTATTCCCGGTCTTTGCCGAAGAACTGCTGCCCGGTGGCGGCCATCGTTCGTTCATCCTCAAGCGCGGTGAACTACTGCGCCTCACCGACTTGAACGGCAACGCCAACGTCAGCCTGACGATGCTCAACGCTCACGAAAAAACCGAGCGCTTGAACTTGCCTGACAGCCTCAAATGCCAACACACCGCCAAGCTCACCAGCGGCCACTGCCTGTATTCGGATATGGGCCGCGTGCTCGCCGCAATTACTGCTGATACCTGCGGCTGGAGCGACAGCATTGGCGGCGTGCTCTGCGCCGATGAAGTCAGTGAAAAATACGGCCAGGGCCGCTATCAGGAACTGCGCAACGGCTTCTTCCGCAACGGCGTCGACAATCTGCTGGTCGAGCTGGGCAAATGGGGGCTGGGCCTGTCCGACCTGCTGATGACCTTGAACCTGTTCAGCCGCGTCAACGTTGACGAAGCAGGCAAGCTGCACTTCGTGGCGAACAACTCCAAAGCGGGTGACTACATCGAGCTGTATGCGCCAATGGACACGCTGGTGGTCCTTACGGCCCTGCAACACCCCATGGACCCCAACCCGGAATACGCGCCACAACCGGTCAAGCTGAGCTGGATGAAAGCCGACGCCAGCGTCGCCGAACATTGCCGCACGTCCCGCCCGGAAAACGAGCGCGGTTTCATCAACACCGACCGCCTGTTCGCCTGAGGAGCATCGTCATGAGTCTGCATTCCAACATCCCGACCACCACTACGCACATCCCGGCGGGCGAGCCGTCGCTGACCGAACTCAAGGCCGGGCAAACCCTGCGCATTCTCGATCTGGAAGGTAATCAGGCAGTCGATACGCTGTTCTTCAGCCTCGCCAACCCTCGTGAGCGTTATGACGTGCAGCGTACATTGCGCCGTCAAGGCAGTGTTTACCTGACGACGGGTAGCGTGCTGTATTCCAACCTCGGCAAGCCGATGCTGACCATCGTCGATGACACCTGCGGTCGCCACGACACCCTCGGTGGTGCCTGCGCGCAAGAGAGCAACACCGTGCGTTACGCCCTGGAAAAACGCCACATGCACAGCTGCCGCGATAACTACCTGCGCGCCTGCGTTCATGACGGTCGTTTGGGCAAAGGCGACATCGGGCCGAACATCAACTTCTTCATGAACGTGCCGGTCACTGCTGACGGCGGGCTGACCTTTGAAGACGGTATTTCCGCGCCGGGCAAATACGTTGAATTGCGCGCGGAGATGGACGTGATCGTGCTGATCTCCAACTGCCCGCAATTGAACAATCCGTGCAACGGCTACAACCCGACGCCGGCTGAATTGCACGTCTGGAATTGATTACACGGGGCTATGGGATTGCTTAGAACCT
>NZ_LOHF01000002.1:258281-264061 GCF_002158995.1 Pseudomonas caspiana
AAGGAATCTCCATTGCAATCCAGATTTTGCAGCACCTGAACACACCACGACGGACGACCCTCGTGCAGACACATCAATAGCGGGACGGCCCGCTTCCCAGTTTGAGGTCGAGCTGATCGGCTTCCGGGGTTCAAGACATGTTCGACAAACTGCTGATTGCCAACCGCGGCGCCATTGCCTGCCGCATCTTGCGCACCTTGCGTGCACTGCACGTCAAAGGCGTCGCGGTGTATTCCGAAGCGGACGCAGCAAGCCTGCATTTGCTGGAGGCCGATGAAGCCCACAGCCTGGGTGAAGGCGGTGCGGCCGGGACCTATCTTGCGGTAGATAAAATCCTCGCCATCGCCAAAGCCAGCGGCGCCACAGCGATCCATCCCGGCTATGGCTTCCTTTCGGAAAACGCCGCCTTCGCTCAAGCCTGTGAAGATGCAGGGATCGCCTTTGTCGGCCCAACGCCCGAGCAACTGCGCGTCTTCGGTCTCAAACACACCGCGCGAGCGCTGGCCAAAATGCACGGCGTGCCGATGCTCGAAGGCACCGAACTGCTCGACAGCGTCGAAGCAGCGCTGAGCGCGGCTGAAATTATCGGTTACCCGGTGATGCTCAAAAGCACCGCAGGCGGTGGTGGTATCGGCATGCGCGTGTGCCGCGACGCGGCAGAACTGGGCGAATCCTTCGAAGCCGTAAAACGTCTCGGCCAGAATAATTTCAGCGACTCCGGTGTCTTCATCGAGAAGTACATCCAGCGCGCCCGGCACCTTGAAGTGCAGGTGTTTGGCGATGGTCGCGGTGAAGTGCTGGCCCTTGGCGTACGCGATTGTTCCGTGCAGCGGCGCAACCAGAAAGTCCTCGAAGAAACCCCGGCGCCGAACCTGCCCGATGGCATGGGTGAAGCGTTGTGTGTTGCCGCGATCAAGCTTGCCAAAGCGGTCAACTATCGCAGCGCGGGGACTGTGGAATTTGTCTTCGACAGTGACGACCAGCGTTTCTACTTCCTCGAAGTGAACACCCGCTTGCAGGTCGAGCACGGCGTGACCGAGCAAGTCTGGGGCGTCGATCTGGTCAGCTGGATGGTGCAACTGGCAGCCGGTGACCTGCCGCCGTTGTCGGAACTGCAAGCCGCGCTCAAGCCAAGTGGCCACGCCATTCAGGCACGCTTGTACGCCGAAGATCCGGGCCGCGATTTCCAGCCCTGCCCTGGTTTGCTGACAGCGGTGAACTTCCCCGCTGTAGATGGCAAAAGCCTGCGTATCGATACGTGGGTAGAAGCGGGTTGTGAGATTCCGCCATTCTTTGATCCGATGATCGCCAAGCTGATCAGTTGGGCACCCAATCGCCAATTGGCCAGTGATGGGCTGGCCAATGCCTTGAGCGAAAGCCGCCTGTATGGCGTGGAAACCAACCGCGACTACCTGCGGCAGATTATCGCCGACGCGCCGTTCGCCAGCGGTCAGCCGTGGACCCGTTGCCTGGAAGGCCTGGTCTATCACGCCGACACCTTTGAAGTGCTCAGCGGCGGCACGCAGACCAGCGTTCAGGATTATCCCGGCCGCTTGGGTTACTGGGCCGTAGGCGTCCCGCCGTCCGGTCCGATGGACAGCCGCGCCCTGCGTCTGGGCAACCGTTTGCTGGGCAACGCCGAAGGCTGCGCCGCACTGGAAATCACCATGAGCGGCCCGCTGCTGCGCTTCAACACCGATGCCGTGGTGGCAGTTACCGGAGCTGTTATTCCGTTCACGCTGGATGGCGAACAGCAACCGCTGAACACAGCCGTGTTCGTGCCCGCCGGTTCACAACTGGCACTGGGCACGATTGCCGGGGCCGGTGCGCGCAGTTACCTGTGCGTAAGGGGCGGGCTGGATGTGCCGGATTATCTGGGCAGCAAAAGCACCTTCACCCTTGGCCAGTTTGGTGGGCACGGTGGTCGGGCTCTGCGTGCGGGTGACGTGCTGCATGTGTCTCCACTGGTTGATCGCAGCGCCGGGCAGCACATTCCGCAAGAACAGATGGAAGACCTGGCTGAAGTACGCCACATCCGGGTCATCTATGGCCCGCACGGTGCCCCGGAATACTTCACTGAAAACTACATGCAAACGTTCTTCGCCACTCAGTGGGAAGTGCACTTCAACTCCAGTCGTACCGGCGTACGCCTGATCGGGCCCAAGCCGGAGTGGGTGCGGGCCGATGGCGGCGAAGCGGGACTGCACCCGTCGAATATCCACGACAATCCCTATGCAATTGGCGCGGTTGATTTCACCGGTGACATGCCCGTGATCCTCGGCCCGGATGGCCCGAGCCTGGGTGGTTTCGTCTGCCCGGTGACCATCATCGAGGCGGACCTTTGGCAGTTGGGCCAGCTCAAGGCTGGGGACAAGGTCATGTTTGAAGCGGTGAGCATTTCCGAGGCGCGTCAGTTGATCCGTAGGAGCGCGCTTGCCCGCGATGACGCCGGTACAATCGATGTAACGCCTGCGTCTGGAATACCGAAATCGCGGGCAAGCCTCGCTCCAACAGAATTGAACTCGCCTGTTGTGCTCGACATCGGTCAGGACGATACCCGCCTGGTCGCCCGCCTCTCGGGTGACACTCACCTGCTGCTGGAAATCGGCGCGTCTGAGCTGGATCTGGTGCTGCGCTTCCGGGGGCATGCGTTGATGCAGGCACTGGAAGCCAAGCGCCTGCACGGCGTGATCGACCTGACGCCGGGCATTCGTTCGCTGCAAGTGCATTACCAGCCGGAACAATTACCGCTGTCGCAACTGCTCGATATCGTCGCAGGCGAATGGGACGCCGTTTGCGCCGCGAAAGACCTGCAAGTCCCCTCGCGCATCGTCCATCTGCCATTGTCCTGGGACGATCCGGCCTGCCAGCTGGCCATCGAAAAATACATGACCACCGTGCGCAAAGACGCGCCGTGGTGCCCGAGTAACCTGGAGTTCATCCGGCGCATCAATGACCTGCCCAACCTCGACGAAGTGCAGCGCACCGTGTTCGAAGCCAGCTATCTGGTCATGGGTCTGGGCGATGTGTACCTCGGTGCACCAGTCGCTACGCCGCTCGACCCACGTCACCGACTGGTCACCACAAAATACAACCCGGCCCGCACCTGGACGGCTGAAAACTCTGTAGGCATCGGCGGTGCCTACATGTGCGTGTATGGCATGGAAGGTCCCGGCGGTTATCAGTTTGTGGGGCGCACCTTGCAGATGTGGAATCGCTACCGGGAGGTCGCCGCATTCGATGGCAAACCCTGGCTGCTGCGCTTCTTCGATCAGATCCGTTTCTACCCGGTCAGCGCCGATGAGCTGCTGCGTATCCGTCGGGACTTCCCGTTGGGCCGTTACGATCTGGAGATTGAACACAGCACCCTGAACCTCGCCGACTACCAGGCGTTCCTCAACCGCGAAGCAGAGGGCATCGCCGCCTTCCGCAGTCAGCAACAAGCGGCATTTAACGCTGAACGTGAACGCTGGATCGCCAGCGGCCAGGCTAATTTCGAAAGCGAAGAAGCCGTTGCACCATTAACCGAAGAAGCGCCGCTCAAGGCAGGGGAACACAGTGTCGACAGCCATATCGCAGGCAACCTCTGGCAAGTGCAGGTCGAGGTCGGCCAGCGTGTCGAAGCCGGTGATGCACTGGTGATTCTGGAGTCGATGAAGATGGAAATTCCGCTGCTGGCGCCGATCGCCGGAGTGGTTCGCGAGGTGCGCGTGCAGCCAGGTTCGGCAGTGCGCGCAGGCCAACGTGTTGTCGTGCTGCAAGCCGACTGACCCTTTTACTTTTTTATGGAATTCTTCTATGAGCCTTGAAGTAACGTTGCGCGACCTGCGCCTGGAATCAGTCCGTGCTGCCTATGAATCCGGCAGCCTGACACCTCGCCAACTGATCCTCGCCCTGCGGGAAAAAGCCGCCGCGCTGAACCCGGAATATCATCTGTTCATTCACCTGCTAAGCACCGCAGAACTGGAACCCTACCTCGCGGCGCTGGAAGATCGTGACATCAAGGACCTGCCGCTGTATGGCATCCCCTTCTCGATCAAGGACAACATAGATCTGGCGGGCATTCCCACCACGGCAGCTTGCGTGGCGTATGCGTACACGCCACAACGTTCAGCCACCATCGTCGAGCAGTTGTTGGCGCTGGGTGCGATTCCCATGGGTAAAACCAATCTGGATCAATTCGCCACCGGGTTGAACGGCAGTCGCTCGCCCTTTGGCGCGTGCCCGAACAGCGTACTAAAAGAGTATCCGTCCGGAGGTTCCAGCTCAGGCTCGTCACTCGCCGTAGCGCTGGGCGTCAGCAGTTTCTCACTGGGCACCGATACCGCCGGCTCGGGCCGGGTACCTGCCGCGCTGAACAATCTGGTGGGTATGAAAGCCAGTAAAGGTTTGATCTCCACCGCAGGTGTCGTACCGGCCTGCCGCACGTTGGATTGCGTGACCACCTTTACCGCTACTGCACGCGAAGCCAGTCAGTTGCTGAGCCTGACCGCAAGGCTTGACCCGCGTGACGAATACAGCCGCAGTAATCCGCTGTGGAACGACGCTTCGGCGTTCGGGACGCCCCGTCCCTTCCGATTCGGCGTGCCCCGCGCCGAGGACCTGGAGTATTTCGGCTGCACTCAAGGCCCGCTGCTGTTTAGCGACGCCATCGACCGCCTGACCGAACTGGGTGGCGAAGCGGTCTCTTTAGACCTTTCACCGTTTCTTGAAGCCGCGCGCCTGCTGTACGAAGGGCCATGGGTCGCCGAGCGCTACAGCGTTGCGGGCGAACTGATGGAAAACAATCCCGAGGCCGTGCTGCCGGTCATCCGTGCAGTGCTGGCCAAAGCTCCAGCAGTCAGTGGCGTAGAAACATTCCGTGCGCAATATCGCCTGCAAGCGCTCAAAGCAATCTGCGACAAGGCCATGGAAGGTCTGGATTTTGTGCTTACGCCAAGCATCGGCCGCCCGGTGACCAACGCCGAACTGGAAGCCGAACCTGTACTGCGTAACTCCGAACTGGGTTACTACACCAACTTCGTCAACCTGCTGGATTACGCTGCAGTTGCTGTACCAAGCGGGTTCATGGACAACGGGCTGCCGTGGGGCGTGACGCTGTTTGGTCGGGTGTTCACCGATCAATATCTGCTGAGCGTGGCCGACGCTCTGCAACGTCAGACCGAACTGCCATTGAGTGGCGGCCTGACCACGCAGTTGAACAAACTGGCCACCGTCGCACGCAACGACATGGCACGCGTGGTGGTATGCGGCGCGCATCTGGATGGCCTGGCGCTGAACTGGCAACTCAAGCAACGCGGCGCGCGTCTGGTGGAAACCACACAAAGCTCCCCGGATTACCAACTCTACGCACTCGCAGGCGGTCCGCCGTTTCGGCCGGGCATGGTTCGGGTCGATCAAGGCGGGGTTGCGATAGACGTGGAAGTCTGGGAGCTGCCGAGCCGCGAACTGGGTTCGTTCCTGACCGGCATTCCGGCGCCGCTGGGATTGGGCAAAGTGCAACTGGCTGACGGACGCTGGGAGTGCGGGTTTATCTGCGAAGCTTATGGTCTGCAAGGGGCAAAAAATATCAGCCATCTGGGCGGCTGGCGGGCATATCTGCAAGCGGCAAAATAGATCTAAATCCACATACGCTAGATCGGCTTGAAACGCACATCCCTGCAGGACTTTCCTCGGTGTCCATGACACCACGCTGTCGCGCAGCAAACGCTGAACCTGTAGGAGCGCACGAGCACCGCGAGGCCGCGATGGCGGTGCATCAGACAGACCGCCATCGCTGG
>NZ_LOHF01000002.1:264865-521080 GCF_002158995.1 Pseudomonas caspiana
CCTCGTAACCTCGGTGAGCTCCTACAGGATTTGGGTCTGCTCACCAAATTGCATTTTGTTTGATAAGGCGAATTTATTCGCGAAGGCGGCGTATCAGACGCAGATATTTTTGCAGGAGAAATCTGTTCGCGAATGAATTCGCTCCCACAAAAAGTGCATTTCAATCTGCGGTTTGTATGTTGTTCGTGAGCTCCCGCAGCCTTGTGCTTGAGTGCCATACATAATTAGCCCAAGCAAAAAAAACCAGCCGACATAGTGAGGCTTCAACTCACTAAGTCGGCTTTTTTATGAACGAAGACTGGAATCCTCTTCCCCAAAACGGCGCCACACTGGAACACCCGGCGACGGCAACCACCCCTGACAAGTCATGGGAGAAGCAGGACACCCTGAACTCTGCCAGTGGCTTTGCCACACAGTCGCGGGATCAGTTGGTGCCCTTGATCAACGAGCACGAACTGGCAACGCAGGCCCGCCAAAAACATCTGCAAGCCCTCAGAGCCAGACCAGGCTTCGCGCTCATCGCTCAGTCAACGCTGCTGCTCAAAGCCTGCCAGATGGACATGGATTACCCGCCCAAGCTGCGTGACTACGTCCGTCAGCAGCTTAAAAAAATGCTTTTGCAAACCATCGGCAAACCACTATCGCCCGACAAACTGAGTATTCGGTTACGAACTGACACCAACCCCGAAATCGATGAAAGCGGGCGCGAACGCTACTCGCGCCGCATGTCGCTGACGGACATAGGCGTGCTGTCCTTCAACAGACCGATGATTCTGGAGCTCATGCAGCACGGTTTTTTCGACAAGCCGCTGGATGATGCGTCGTCCAGCGCAACCTCCACGCTGACCGCCAGCACAGCTCTGGAATTGATCACCAAGGCTTCATGGGGGGCTGATTATCGCGACCTCATGGAGAAGTTCTGGAGCAGGCATCGGGGCACTTATCGAGCCTTGGCCAAACTGTCGTTTCTCGACGAACTGGCTCATCAATTCGCGCGTAAAGTGATTACACGAGAGGGCTATCAGCTCGCGCTGGACGCACTGGGTCTGAAGAGTTTCCCCACTTCTGCGCACGCTCTGGAAATATCCATTCGCGGCACCTACTCGACAGCGAACATGCTGTCGATCAATGGTCAGGTCATACCTGACGCCTTTCAGTTGAGATCGAACAACACGTCGCATTGTTTTATCCATATGCCGGGCCGACGCACAGCACCGCTGGAGTACATCAGTGAAGAACCGCGACACATGACGCAGAAAATAATCGAAGTGTTGAACAGCGTTAATGCGCTCGCCACCACAGCCGATGATTCGATCTCTGCGCAATTGTCAGTGGGCCTGAAGCAAATCGAAGGTGATGTATTTACCGCGATCACCCAGGCCCAGGAAATCCGGTCACTGGATTATCTGGCAACACAGGTCGGCTCAGGAGAGCAGCCTGATCCGCTAAAAGCCATCGGGCACGCAATGAGCCTGCTCAGCGCTGTGGATATCTGGCAGACACAACCGCAGATTCTCAGCCAGATACCTGCTCCGGATCGGCATGCGGCAGACATCATGGGCACTTTCCTGCGCGAGAAGTACGGTCAGCACCTGAATCCCGATCATGTGTTCATCCGCTACCTGCGTGGCCACTCGATCACGCCGTTGGGCAACGCGCGAAATCCGGGCAATGACATTCAGGTGCCCAGCGAAAACCCCGTCAGTCTGAGCGACGCACTGGTGAATAATTACCGGGTTGCGTCGCCCACTGGCTACATCGACCACGGCGGACGAAGCGTCGTGTACCTCGATCCGACAGGCAAAGGAGAATGGTCAGCCAGCCAGGAGTTGCCCATTGATCCGCAGGCCATAGAGAAAAAAATTCAGCAGATAGACTTTCTGAAGCTGATGAACGGGCATATCGATACATTTTGGGAGCAGCATAAAAGCGCCGTTGAAGATTCACTGCAAAACCACTTCATGACCCAAGCGGTGCTGTGCCTGAAACTAGGCAGCTTGCGGCGAACGGGGTTCGACCTGATCGTGAAAGCGCTGGACGAACAACACAACAGACCCGAAGGCACGCCGGTTCAGTGGTCGGTACCTGGCTTCTTTTTACAGCACTCGGTCTTTGAAAACCCTTCGCCCCAGAACTGCTCCAGCCTACTGGTGCTCAGCGAACCGGGCAAAGCGTCGAGGGTGTTCTACCAGGCGGGCATGATCAAAGCCTTCGTCGAGTGCCCGAGCGAAGCTCTGCTTCAGCACTACCTCAAACACGCCGCGCTCAGTCAGACGTGGCGACAATCCGTGCTCAACTACGTCCCCCTGCGCCACCACGAACGGCTCACCTACATCCTGAAAGTCTGGTCAGGCGAGCAAGCCCCAAGCGAACCGGTTTCCTCGCTGCGCCCCTGGACCGATGTACTGATCAATCACGACGTACATAAAGCCATGGCGCAAGACCTGGATAAGCACAACGTTACGAACTCACCTTTTGCCTGCATCAGACAAGGACTGCAGCAGAACAGCCGCTGGGATGCCGAAGACATCATCGTCACCTCGCACGAGGTTTCGCTGCGTTACTGGAGCCGCCGATTCAACCATCTGCAATTACTACTGGCGCCCATGTCGTTACTCATGACGCCCGCTCTGATTGCCTCGCTGGCCACCGAAGTCGGCATTGCGGCATTGAGTATCGTCTCAGCAAATCTGCCCGGCGCCCGTTATGCCGAGAAGCAACAGGCTTTTCTGACGATCCTGTCTCTAGCGCTGCTGCAAATGCCGCCCGTTACCCCCCGAATGGCCCACGCGTTGCGCAGGTGGGCAGCGCCGGTGAGGCCCGCTTTGCGCTCGGTAACTTCAGCAACCCACACCACGAAAAGTTTTGGTACCTGGTTGAACCGCTCGATGGGGCCCCGGCAAACCCGTCTGGAAAAATTCTTTCATACCGATGCCATGCTCAAAACCTGGCGCATTCCCGCCAACCCTTGGTTTTCGACACTGGCGGTCAAGGCGTGGAAGCTGCGACGTCAGTTTTTAATCTGGACCGCCGAAACAGGGCAGGCACGCACGCTGGTCATCAGCAGCCATGGCTACCATCTGCCGTGGAGCAAACAAGCCGCAATCCCCAATGGGACCGAATTGCACGTCTACACGCCTCACGGACACTCGTTGTCTGATCCCGGGCTGCATCGGGTAGTCAGCAGGAAGGTGGAAGCATTTGCGGTCCTTGATACGCAGAACAACAGCGCAGTCAAACCGGCCCCGCCGGGCTACACATTGACGGATAAGTTGATGGCGGGCACCTCGCGACAGGGCATGATAAAAAATTACACGCTCGGGAAATTCCAGAGCCCCAACTACGAGAGCTATCGGGACATTAGCCACATCGTGCGCAACTCGAACAGTTCCCCCTTCCTGAGCTCTTTACCGCCTGCCCCCATGGACATACTGACCGTCAGAAATCGCTTCGGCATGCCCAATCCCAGCCTGGAAAACCTGTTTGAAGCGTTGGCGGACAGCGGCATTCATTACGACCGGATCGTGCTCCTGCACTGCCGCTGCTCATTGCTTAAAGCGCTGGTGGGACAAGCACCGGTGTATCGCGCCCCATGAATGCAAAACAACCTATTTGCAGCTAGCGTGAGCACAAAATCGTCGAAAAACATTTAACCTCCCGATAGCGCAAAGACTGATGGCGGGCTAGCATGCCTGCCTTCATGGACAGGCAAAACATTCGGACACGTTATGGCTTTTCGCTCTGCTGGCCCTTCGCAACGCTCGCTCCTGTTTACGCTGGTGATCCTCCTGGGCTGTGGCTTTCTGGCAACGTCGCTGCTCAGCTATTACGCGTCGCGCACGTCCATTCGCGACAACATCATCAATACCGAGCTGCCGCTGACCTCCGATACGGTTTACTCGGAGATTCAGAAGGATCTGGTCCGGCCGGTACTGATTTCTTCAATGATGGCCCGCGACACGTTCATGCGTGACTGGGTTGTGGAAGGTGAACGCAACCCGCAGCAGATCACCCGCTACCTCAAAGAAGTCATGGACCATTACGGGGCGTTTACTACGTTTTTTGTGTCCGACAGCAGCCTGACGTATTACCAGGCCAAAGGCATTCTGAAGAAAATCGACGCCCGCGAGCCGCGCGATGTCTGGTATTACCGTGTCCGGGATATGGAAGCGCCATATGAGATCAACGTCGATCCGGACATGGCCAACAAGGACAACCTGACGTTTTTCATCAACTATAAAGTCTTCGACTACGACAACAAATTCATTGGGGCCACGGGGGTCGGGCTGACGGTAGACGCCGTCATCAAGCTGATCGACCGCTATCAACAGCGTTATGACCGCAGCGTGTATTTCGTCGACGCCTTCGGTCGTATCGTGCTGACCGGCGAAAGCGGAGGGCCGCAGGGCGCGGCTATCGGCGAGTCACTCAATCAGTTGCCGAGCATGGCCAACCTGCTGAGCAAAATGCCTAAACCGCTCAGCGGCACTTACGAACATCGGGTCAACGGCAAAGAACACTTTCTCAACGTGCGCTACATACCGGAGCTGAACTGGTACCTGTTCGTCGACAAGGAAGAAGAATCCGCGCTGAGTGACATACGCCACTCGCTGTACCTGAACCTGTTTATCTGTCTGGTGATCACGCTGATTGTGGTCTACCTGCTGAACCTGGTGGTGAGCCGCTTCCAGTACCGGATCGAAGCCCAGGCAACCCTCGACAGCCTCACCGGCCTGCCGAACCGGCGCGGTTTCAACCTGTGGGCTTTCAAGACCTTAAAGGATGCTCAGCGCGATTCGCGTCCACTCACAGCGATGCTGCTGGATCTGGATCACTTCAAACGACTCAACGACACCCACGGGCATCTGGCCGGGGATGAAGTGCTGGCCGGTTTTGCTGACGACCTGAAAAGCTGCCTGCGTCAGTCGGACATCATTTGTCGTTGGGGTGGCGAAGAGTTCATCATCCTGCTCAAGGGCACGGATACCGCTAGTGCCCATGAAGTCGCGGAAAAAATTCGGCTATTGGCCGAGCAACACACTTACCTGTTCTCCCGCGAACCGCTACAGGTAACGGTCAGCATCGGCCTGAGTCAGGTACGATCCGACGACACGCTGCAAAGCCTGATCGCCCGCGCAGACAGCGCGCTGTATCGCGCCAAGCAAAACGGTCGTAATCAGATCTGCACGGAGGCGCCACCCGCACCATGAACACCTCAGACAATGCCGCGCAGCGCTGCCCAGCCTGCGGGGCAAGTAACGCTTGCACCCTGGCAGACCCACGCACCGCAGATCAGGCGTGTTGGTGTTTTTCGGTGAGCATCGACCCGGCGGTGATTCAGGCGCTACCGGAAGAACTGCGCAACGAAGCCTGCCTGTGCCCGCGTTGTGCGGGGATCAATGATGCGCTTTCGGACAAAACTGATCCGAGCCGCGACTGAACCCTGCGCAAGATTCTATGTTTGCCCGCAAGCCTGATTAACGACGTGGGACCGGCTTTAGCCGGGAAGGCGGTATCTCTGTAGATGAAGATTCAGCGTCTGTCCCGGCCTCTTCCCGGCTGAAGCCGGTCCCACGTCATTAAACTCAATCCTGGGAGCGAACTCATTCGCGAAGAGGCCGGTGCGTGCAAAATCCATCTGCCCATGGTTAATGACGCCTGATCTGTAGGAGCTGCCGAAGGCTGCGAAGCGTTCGTCCTGACACACCGCCTTCGCAGCCTTCGGCAGCTCCTACAAGAATTGTCCCGAATCAGCGCCAGCACCTCGGAACAGGTAACATACCCGCCCTTCTCCCTTGTAATCACCACCGCCATGCGCCTCGATCGTTTCCTCAGCAACCTGCCACGCTTCAATCGCAAAGACGTACGTCTGGCGTTGATTGGCGGGCGGGTCAAAGTGGACGGGCAACGGGTCAGCGACCCGCATCACGATGTGCGTGAGTTCAATCGGGTAGAGTTTGACGAGGAAGTCCTGCAAGTCGGCAAGCCAGCGCGCTACTTCATGCTGCACAAACCTCAAGGCTGCGTCAGCGCCACCACCGACCCGCACCATCCCACGGTGCTGGACCTGCTGCACGAACCGGACAAGCAGGAACTGCACATTGCCGGTCGACTGGATTTCAACACCACCGGGTTGATGCTGCTGACCAATGACGGCCAATGGTCACGGCGTCTGACTCAACCCCAGACCAAGCTGCCGAAAGTCTATTACGTCGAAACCGAGCAACTGATCGACGAGCGTTATGTGCAGACTTTTGCCCAGGGTTTGTACTTCGCCTTCGAAGACCTCACCACTCAGCCCGCACAGTTGACCGTGCTGGGTCCACGTAGCGCGAGATTGAGCATCGTCGAAGGCCGCTACCATCAGATCAAGCGCATGTTCGGCCATCTCGACAACAAAGTGCTGCGCCTGCATCGTGAAAGCATGGCTCACCTGAAGCTGGACCCCGCACTGCAACCTGGCCAATACCGCGAGCTAGAGCCTTCGGAGATTCAGGGCGTATAAGCCTTTACTGACCGCTCGGCAGACTGGCCAGACAAACTACGAACGGCACTTGCGGGTTAGCCCATCCACTGCTTGAATCCAATCGTCGGTCCACATGTGACCGGCGAGTCATGCGTGCATTCCAAGAAACCTTTTGCCGCCCCGAGCCAACGCTCACGGCAAATCGCCCGCCAATAATAAAACCTGTCGGCAAGATCATTTCGGATCGACAAGGGCCCCTTTGCAAGGCAATGCCTACCTGTCACGAAACTCGTGCAACGTTGTTTGCGCGCACATCTTGTTTACGTCAGGAGACACACATATGAGGCCAGAAATTGCTGTGCTTGATATACAGGGACAGTTTCGGGTTTACACGGAGTTCTATCGGGCAGATGCCGCCGAAAAGACCATCATCATGGTCAACGGCTCACTGGCCACGACTGCATCGTTTGCCCAGACCGTGCGCAACCTGCACCCGCAATTCAACGTCGTACTTTACGATCAGCCTTATGCAGGCAAATCAAAGCCTCATAACCTCAATGAAAAGCCACTGAGCAAAGAGCTGGAAGGTCAGATCCTGCTTGAGCTGATCGACCACTTCAACGCGGAGCACGTGATGTCGTTCTCGTGGGGTGGCGCGGCGACGCTGGTTGCCCTTTCCCATCGACCACAGCGGATCGAAAAGGCCGTGATCAGCTCGTTCTCCCCGGTGATAAACGTGCACATGCGCGACTATCTGGAGCGCGGTATCACGCACCTCAGCGTTCATGATCGTTATGAAGTCGGCAATCTGGTCAACAGCACCATTGGCAAACACCTGCCGCCGCTGTTCAAGCGTTTCAACCATCGGCACGTGAGCAACCTGGACACCCACGAATACGACCAGATGCACTTCCACATCAACGATGTATTGACCCTGGATACCAAGAGCTACCTGACGGTCGCGCAGAACATCAACGTGCCGGTGCTGTTCCTTAACGGTGAGTGGGACGAGTACACCGCGGCCACCGACGCCAGACTGTTCGCCCCGGTTGTTCAGCACAGCACCTTCAGCACGATCCAGAGCACCGGGCACTTCCTGGACATGGAACACAAATCTGCCTGCCGTGACTCGCGCGACGCCCTGATGGACTTCCTCACGCCAAAACCTGAGGCCCGCAGCCGATCAACCTATCACTACCAACAGGCACAACCCCTACATGCCTTCGCCCTCTGAACCCGACGCACGACCGAGCAAGGGAACCCATCCGCCCGTGCAGCACGCACAAACAGGCGCGGATGGGCTCCGTTCGAGACAGGTATTCAGGGAATTAAAAACAGGGGCGAGAAATTAGCGCTTCAATTCAGCGTGCCGTTCTGGTACAAAGTCAGCCGCTTCAGAGCGGGTGTAGTTTAGTGGTAAAACGAAAGCTTCCCAAGCTTTAGTTGAGGGTTCGATTCCCTCCACCCGCTCCATTTCTTTCAAGGCTTCTGTGCCTTTCTTGTAACCTCCATAACTTCCTGCTTATTTTTTTCGCTTCGGCACGCTTCGACTGCGCTCGTCCATACCTGACTGCATTATTTCCTGTAGGAGCTGCCGAAGGCGGCGATGGCGGTGTGTCAGGATAAATGCTTCGCAGCCTTCGGCAGCGCCTACGAGGAATGCATTTCAACTTCAAAAGCCTGATGCAACGATGAGCCTGCGAGTTAACATCGCTCCCGGCCCCCCTTCGTTCAAGGAGCATCAAATGGCAGACAAAGCACACCATTACGAAGTCCAGGTCACCTGGACGGGTAACCAAGGCACAGGAACATCGTCCTATCGCGGTTACAGCCGGTCACATGTCATCCAGGCTGAAGGCAAACCCTCCATTGAGGGATCTTCCGATCCAAGCTTTCGCGGCGATCCGAAACGCTGGAACCCGGAGGAATTGCTGCTCGCCTCGTTATCGGCCTGTCACAAACTCTGGTACCTCGGTCTTTGCGCCGAAGCCGGAATAGTCGTGGTCGAGTACGAGGACAATGCAGAAGGCACAATGGTCGAGGAGAGCAACGGCGCGGGCCAGTTCACCTCAGTTGTGTTGAAGCCAAAAGTCACTCTGGCTCCGGGCTCTGATATCGAAGCCGCTCAGGCCCTGCACAAGACAGCTCATGAGAAATGCTTCATCGCGCGCTCGGTGAACTTCCCGGTCAGTCATGCAGCTGTCATATCGGTGACTGCGACCGCATAAATACCTGACTGGACTGTTTCCTGTAGGAGTGAACTTGTTCGCGAGACGTTGAACCTGCGCAATCAGAAATTACGACTCGCCAACACGTTAGCTCCTACAATCTACAACCCCTGACTATATCGACAAAAATCGCGTCGCCCTTCTCCACCAAGGGCGTTTCTCGCGGGTTTCGTGCAGCAGGATGTTGGGCATGTCCCGCAGACGAATCCACGATTCATTCTGCCAGTGCAGCAGGTTCATTGATGCGCCATCCCAGTCCAGCATACCGAGGAGCGGACGTTCGATGCGGCCTGGGTTTTGAACGTCACGCAGCACAGGCACGACCTGCAATGTTAGCCATTCACGCAGCTCACGATTTTGCGCCGAGGGGTGGTAAATCAGTAATGCGTATGCGCCTGACTCGTTGACCATCAGGGTGTCCTGAGTCGAGCCGTAGCAATGCAGCGGCAAGGTACGACACTCGTCGCGTCCGAGTTTTCGGGTTTTGCGTTCGTCGATGAACAAGCCCATCAAACGGCCCAGATCGCGGGCACAGAACCAGGCCTGGTTTTCCAGCATGAGCGCGTGGAGCGGGAGGGTTTGGCGGGTGAATCGGGTTGGGATGAAAGGCGTCGTTTCAGTTGTCGGCATCAGTCTATTTCTCTTTGCTAGTTAGACTGCCAGCTACCGTCGCCAAACGAATAGGGTGGCAGTTGTACGCAGGTTGGCGAACCGGAGCAAAGAACCGGCAGACCCGAAAGTCTCCCACGTACAACCGCCATAGCGGATCGCGGGCAACAACTGCCCGCTTCCGAATGGTACACGCTATACATCATTGCTAGCCGGATCGCCAAATCCAGTGCTGAGTTATTCAGCAGCCGCGGAGGTTACGGCGCGGGCTTTGGTCAGGCAAGGCAAGAAATGTAAAAAACCGGGGTGAGAGAACACATTGATAAATTTAATTTAGTGGTTATAGTAACCACCATTGAAGATCTCAAGGAAGACGTGTGAATAGCCGACACCTCATCGCTCAGATAGAGGCTGACGGTTGGTATCTCGTGAGGGTCAAGGGCAGTCATCACCATTTCAAGCATCCAACCAAGCCTGGACTGGTAACGATTCCTCACCCGAAGAAAGATCTACTGACCAAGACAGCAAGCAGCATATTGAAGCAGGCCCTGCTCTGACAGGCAGGGTTTCACTAAGTCCCAGGGAGGACTAAACAGTGCTTTACCCAATCGCGATTCTTCCCGGTGATGAACAGCACGCATGGGGTGTCGAGGTTCCAGATATCCCCGGCTGCTTCTCTGCCGGTGACGACCTGGACGACGCCATGGCGATGGCTCGCGAAGCCATTGAAGGACATCTGGAAATTCTGGCTGAGGATGGTTCGGCCATTCCGACCGCGCAGAAAGTGACCGTGCACGCGCAAAATCCGGATTACAAAGGCTGCACATGGGCGTTGGTGGACATTGATATCACCAAGTACATGGGCAAGTCCGAGAAGCTCAACATCACCCTGCCCGCTCACCTGCTGACCCGGATTGATGAATACGTGAAGCATCATCCTGAAGAGAAGAGCCGCTCGGGCTTTTTGGCTTCGGCAGCGCTCAGGGTATTGCATGAAGTGCGAGGTTAAGACGCCAAACGTTACACCAGCGAACCGTTAGGCACATCGTAAATACCTGGCTGCACCGTTTTCTGTAGGAGCTGCCGAAGGCTGCGATGGCGGTGTTTCAGGATAAATGTTTCGCAGCCTTCGGCAGCTCCTACAGAAAATGCATTTCAACCCAGTAGTTTGCATGTTGTTAGCGAGGCGGAGCGTCAGGTATACCGCCTCGCCAACAAGTTGCCTCCTACAAAAATAGACCTCAATCCTCTGCGACCCCCGCAAACCACCCCTGAAACAGCAACCGTACCGCATCCGTCCAGCGGGTCCACCAGCTTCCTGCTTCAACACTTTCCAGCGCGATCAACGGCCGAGTTGCCAGTTTTTGCTCGCCGTCAAACACGTCAATGCTGCCGACCACTGCGCCTTTATCCACAGGGGCAATCAGCGGCGCATCGATGTGGATGCGGGTTTCAGGCTTGTGCGAACCCTTGGGTGTTGTCAGCGTAATGTCATCGAGAACACCCACGGCAAGGGTGTTTTCAGCCCCCTTCCAGACTCTCGGGTGGCTCAAAGGCTGAAGCGCTTTTTCAAAGGTCTGGTTCTCGTAAAAGCGGAAACCGTAGGTGAGGAGTTTCTCGGTATCTGTCGCACGTGCCTGCGCCGAACTGGAGCCGAACACTGCGGTAATCAAGCGTCGTCCATCCCGTACAGCGGAGGTCACCATGCAGTAACCCGCCGCTTCGGTATGCCCGGTCTTGAGGCCGTCAACCGTACTGTCACGCCAGAGCAGCAGGTTGCGATTGGGCTGCCGAATACCGTTCCAGGTGAAGTGCTTTTTCTTGTACAGCGGGTAGTACGCCGACTCGTCGTTGATGATCGACTGGGCAAGCATCGCCATGTCATGGGCAGACGAGTAGTGATCAGGTTCTGGCAGGCCAGTCGGGTTATCGAAATGGGTATTGCTCAGCCCAAGACTTTGCGCGGTTTTGTTCATCAGGCTGGCGAAGCTGTCGGTACTGCCCGCAATGTGTTCGGCCAGCGCAACGCTGGCATCGTTGCCCGAGTCGATGACGATGCCTTGCAGCAAGTCGTGAACGCTGACGCTGCTGCCCGGATCGAGGAACATTCTGGAGCCTTCGGTGCGCCAGGCGTTTTCGCTGACGGTGACCAGTTCGTCCGGTTTCAATTGCCCGGCCTGAATATCCCGTGTGGCCACGTACACCGTCATCAGTTTTGTCAGGCTGGCGGGCGGCAGACGCTCGTCGGCGTTGTGCTCGACGATGACATGACCGGTATTCGCGTCCATCAATACCCAGGCATTCGCTGACAACTGGGGCGGTGAAGGAATCATGGCACCGGGCGTCGGAGCGGCCATGCCGACGTTCGACCAAAGGGCGTAAACGCAGATCAGGCTGATCCGCAATATCAGTGGTTTCACAGGGCGCAGGTCCAGATTGGCAGAAGGCCCGCCAAAGTAGGTGATGGCCTGCCCTGTCTCAAATGAAGCAAAGTTAAGAAAAGTTTAAGCGCGCCAGTGTGTTAGCTAAGTCAGTGGGCAGTCGATCACGATCCGTGTGCCGCCTGACTCCGAGGCTCGAATATGCAAGGTAAAAGCATGCAGGCGCACCACGGCCGCTACCAACGAAAGACCAAGCCCGTAACCCGGTTGCTGACGGCTGGCATCGCCGCGATACAGCCGCCGCACCACACTTTCCCGCTCGGCTTCGGGGATGCCCGGACCGTCATCAATCACTTCGATGCGCAGACTGTCGTCCACGACATGCGCCCGCAGACAAAGCCGCCCGCCCGGCGCGGTGAACTTGATCGCGTTATCCAGCAGATTCGTCAGCGCCTCGAACAGCAGCGCCTGATCACCTTTCATGACGGGTAAATCAGCGCCCAGCTCAAGGGCGAGAACCTGGCCCTTTTCCTGCGCCATGGGTTCGTAAAACTCGTGGGCCTGGCGCAGTAATACGTCAGGCTGAAAAGACGCAAAGGCCAATCGCCGTCGGGTGTCTTCCAGCTCGGAAATCCTCAGCAGTCCCTGAAAACGAAACATGATCGCTTCGCTCTCTTCCAGCGCCAGACTGAGGCTAGATGCGTGCGCGTCGGTCATGGGCAGTTGCTGTAATTGATAGAGCCGAGCACGCAAACGCGTCAACGGCGTGCGCAAGTCGTGGGCGATGCCATCGCAGACGCTTTTGACCTCATGCAACAGCCGCTCGATATGTTCGAGCATGGTGTTCACGGCGCTCGCCAGCATGTCCAGCTCATCACGGGCGGGCGACAGTGGCAGCCGCTCTGACAGGTTGCCGGAGACAATACGCTCGGTGCTGCGCTGCAGCCGTTCGACGCGACGCAATGGCCTGCGCCTGAGTAATTGCCAACCGATCAGGCCGGGTATCAGGGTCAGGGACAAACCCCAGAACAGCGCCTGACCGATGATGCCTGCGACAGCCGATATAGAGCCGCCGTCTCGGGCCAGCACTAATATTCGGCCGTCATTGCGGCGCTGTAGAAATGCGTGGCTGCTACGGGTTTCGCTCAAGGTGTCCGCGATCCGCAAACCACGTTTCAGGTAATGCACACGGCCGTCATCGGGCAAGCTGGAGCGCAGCTTCAGCAAGTTGCCTGCGATGTACTGCCCGTTGCCTTCAAACAACCCATAGGCGTCGATGCCGGGAATGGAATACGCCTCGCTGCCCTGCAATTCATCAAGCAGGTTGGCGTCATCGATTTTTTGGTAATAGTGCGCGCGCTGCATCAAGGTGCGCTCGGCCACGGTGCCGAGATAATCGGAAATCTTCCAGTACAGAACACCGGTGAACACCGCGCCCCACGCAACAAAGAACAGTGCGTAAAGGCCGATCAGCCGACTGTTACTGGAGCGCCAGCGCTCAGTTTTGAGTGCCAAGCACGTACCCCGACCCACGAATGGTATGAATCAACGGCGCGCCTGGCCCTTCGATCTTTTTGCGCAAGCGACCCATGTGGACATCAATGATGTTGGTGCCGGGATCGAAGTGATAACCCCAGACCTCTTCAAACAGCATGGTGCGCGTCACTTGTTGCCCGGCATGACGCATCAGGTAGGTGAGCAATTTGAACTCGGTGGGCAGCAATGTGATGCGCTCGCCGGAGCGCGAGACGGTGTTCTCGATCAGGTCGAGGGTCAGGTTGCCAACGTTGAGCTGATGGATCTGCGACTCGGCAGTCGGGCGTCGTAACAGTACCTCCAGGCGCGCAACCATTTCGACCATCGAGAACGGCTTGGTCAGGTAATCATCGCCGCCGCACCGCAACCCTCTGACGCGCTCATCAACATCGGATAATGCGCTGATCATCAATACCGGGGTGCGAATGCCGAGGCTGCGCAACGTAGTGACGATGGTCAGGCCATCGAAATCCGGCAGCATTCGGTCCAGGGTAATAGCGTCATAGCTGCCAGCGATTGCCATCGCCAGGCCGTCACGCCCCGTACTCGCTCGTTGCACGTCAAAACCATGAGCTTGCAGCTCGGTGGCGATGGATTGTGCGGTCACCTCATCATCTTCGATGACCAGCGCCTGATTCATGATTATCCCCGCTGACAGTCCGCGCATGCGGCGTTGAAGAACCGCGAGCCTAGGTAGTTGGCCACGGTGGGTAAACTAAATATTTATTAACGCAGGGTAACTTTTTAAGGGCGCGAGCGCCGTTTAGTGTCGTGTTTTTCTTCAACGAGTCCCCTGCCATGCCACGCTTGTTCACACCCCTCGCCTTTTCATGCGCTTTGCTTACAGCCCTCGCGGCCCATGCAGCGCCGGTGCCCGCACCGACCACGCTGACTGTTCTGAGCTCCGGCGGCATCATGGGTGCCGTTCAGGGAATCGCGCCGGACTACGAGAAAGCCACGGGCGTGAAGCTGAACATTGAAGCGTCGCCTTCCATGGGCAAGACACCTCAAGCCATCCCTAACCGGCTGGATCGAAAAGAGCCGGCTGACGTGGTACTGATGGTCGGCTCTGCGCTGGACAAACTCGTCGCGCAGGACCAGGTCGATAAAGCCAGCCGCGTCGATCTGGGCAAATCCTACATCGCCATGGCCGTGCGCAAGGGCGAGGCCAAGCCGGATATTTCCACCATGGACGCGTTTCGCAAGGCGCTGCTCGACAGCAAGTCCATCGCCTACTCCGATAGCGCCAGCGGCGTTTACCTCTCGCGCATCCTGTTCCCGAAAATGACCCTTGGCGCTGACTTCACAGCCAAGGCCCGAATGATTCCTGCCGAACCAGTCGGTGCAGTTGTCGCCCGCAAGGAAGCGCAATTAGGCTTTCAGCAGCTCAGCGAACTCAAGCCCGTTGAAGGCATCGACATTGTTGGCCTGATCCCGGACCAGGCGCAGCAGATGACGCTTTATTCGGGTGCTGTTACCCGTTCGACTGAACATGCAAAAGAGGCTCAGGCACTGCTGAAATACATGGCCTCCAAGGAAGGCGCAAAAGCCATTGAAGACAGCGGTTTGAAACCTGTAACAACCCGATAAACCGTAAACCTGTAGGAGCGCCGCCCCGGTCGCTCCTATAGAAAAACATTTCAATTAGAGGTTTGGTCACCAAAGCGCAATGTCATAGGTGATGTAGATCCGGTTACTGTCACGACCACGAGCAAAGTCCGAGCGGTACACGTAGTTACGCAGCTTCACGCCGAGCCCTTTCAATGTGCCGCTTTGCAGCACATACGCCAACTCCGCATCGCGTTCCCATTCTTTCAATTGCGCAGCGCCCGCTTTGCCGTTGTCGCCACTCAGATAGCGTGTCGAGAATGTCAGGCCCGGTAGCCCAACGCGCGCAAAGTCGTAGCCGTAGCTGAGCATCCAGGTCTTTTCATCCTCCTCGATGAACTTGCCAATCCCGACGTTGCTGAACGAGTACACGGTAGCGCCGCTGATATAGGGCAGGCCCGCGTCACCGCTCAGGGTCTGATAACCACCCCCGAAACTGTGCCCCGCCAGTGCATAGGTCAATTGCCCGCTGAGCATGTCGTTATCGATTTCGCCTCCGCGTCCCGTTCCGGCATCGACGCTGTTGAAATAACGCAGGTCGCTGGTCAGCACGCCTGATCCCAAAGGCAAATCATGCTGGATCGACGCAAATTGCTGCCGGTAAAAGTTTTCCAGTTCGCCGTAGAAGTAGCTGAGTTTGATGTTTTTCCCGAGTTTGTAATCACCGCCCACGTACGAGAAGTCCGAACCTCGCCCCGTGAAACCATCGGGGACAATTGAACGGCTGTCCGACGAGTCGCGCAGTTTGAATTGATCCAGGTGACCGCCCGTAAGTGTCAGGTTGTCGATGTCAGTGCTGGTGAATTGAGTGCCCTGATACGTCTGAGGCAGCAGCCGCGCGTCGTTGTAAATGAGCAGCGGTGTCTTGGGCAACAGTGTGCCGTACTTCAGCGTAGTCTTGGCCAAACGCACCTTGGCCGCAGCGCCGAGGCTGGCGAACTCATCGGCCGCACGACCGTCGTCATGCACGGGCAGCAAGCCGGTGCCGCTGCGTCCCCTGCCCGAATCGAGATTGACGCCCAACAGGCCCAGCGCGTCGACGCCAAAGCCTAATGGCCCTTGAGTGAAACCGGACTGGTAGTCGAGCAGAAAACCCTGCGCCCATTCAGTACGCTCACTTTTGGCGGTACTGGCAGCGCGAGCGCTCAGACCGTTTTCATCGCGGAAGTTCTCGTTGAAGTAGACATTGCGCAGTTGCAGCTTCAGCTTGCTGTCTTCGATAAAACCAGCGGCTTCTACACCGGCCCACGGCAACAGGGTCAACAGCGGTGCGCCTTTCATGACGGCGATGGCTCCACGCTTGAAAAACATAGTCATGCTCAATACTCATTGTTGTTATTGGAGATGCAGTGATCCGCACGCCCTGCTAAGAGCGTGTGGTTGGTTCAGTAACAGGTGACTAAAAACCGCTTCGTGTTAGGTAATCGCCGAATAACGTCAGAGTCAGTAGGAACTCACCGAGGTTACGAGGCCAGCGATGGCGTACTGTCTGACACACCGCCATCGCTGGCCTCGTAATCTCGGTGAGCTCCTACAGATTTGGCTCAACGCGGAAGCTGCGTTTGCACGAAGAGGGCGACGCCGTGAAGCGAGGTTTCAGGTGCGCTGCTATCAAACAAACAACGTCAGCGCACCGGTCAGCAGTGCCAGGGCTGTGACCACCAACGACGTCAGCACCGCCCATTTAACGGCGGCTTTCTGGAAGTCGCCGATGTCGCGGTCGATCATGCCCATCAGCAGCAGAGTAGAAGCCACCAACGGGCTCATCAAGTGCACCGGCTGCCCCAGAATCGATGCCCTGGCGATCTCCAGCGGGCTGATGCCATACGCCGCTGCGGCATTGGCAAGGATCGGCACCACGCCAAAATAGTAAGCATCGTTGGACAGGACAAAAGTCAGCGGCATGCTGGTCAGTGCAACCACCAGCGGGAACAAGTGGCCCCACTCTGGCGGGATCCACGCCACCAAAGTTTGCGCCAGCGCGTCGACCATCTTGGTACCCGAGAAGATCCCGGCAAACACTCCGGCAGCGAATACCAACAGCACTACGGTCATGGCATTGCCAGAGTGCGCCAGGATGCGTTCTTTCTGAATATCCAGCTGCGGATAGTTGATCATCAGCGCCAGCACAAAGCCGATCAGGAACAGCACCGCCGAGTGCATCAGGCCCATGACCAGCGCGATCATCACCACAACAACCAGCGCCAGATTGACGTAGGCCAGCTTGGGACGCTTGTGCGGGGTATCGCCCAGAATGGCTTCGATGTAGCAGTTACCGCCGCCGCTTTGCAGGTTCACATTACCGATACGTTTACGCTCGGCACGCCCCAGCAGAAAGGCTGTAAACACCACCCAGGCCGCGCCGCCAATCATGGTCGGCAGCAACGGAATGAAGTACTCCCCGGCATCCAGCCCCAGAGCAGCAATGGCGCGTGTTGCCGGGCCGCCCCACGGCGTCATGCCACTCATGATGCTCAACGAAAGCATCGACACGATGCCGAGGATCATCGGGTTCATGCCAATACGTTTGTACAGCGGCAGCATTGCAGCGCAGGTGATCATGTAAGTGGTGGTGCCGTCGCCATCAAGCGCGACGGTCAGCGACAACAACGCGGTGCCCACCGCAATTTTCATCGGATCGCCATTCACGCGTTTGAGGATCTTGCGAATCAGCGGATCGAATAACCCGGAGTCGATCATCAAGCCAAAAAACAGGATCGCGAACAGCAACAATGCTGCAGACGGCGCGACCATTTTCAGGCCATCGAGCATCATCTTGCCGGTGGTACCACCAAAGCCGCCAATGACGGCGAACACTATCGGAACGATCGTCAACGCCACGATGGGAGACAAACGTTTGGACATGATCAGGTAGGTGAACACCACGACCATGGCGAGGCCAAGGAAGGCAAGCATATGGATATTCTCTTGTTGTTATTTTCTGGCCAAGCGAATGCAGCCGGGCTTGCCGAGAACCGTGTGGACGATACCCGATCTACTCGAACAGCGATCGTTTGGAGTGGGCGTTACTACAAAAATTTAACTGGCCAACTGTTGCGCGACAGGCGCATAAACCTCACCGGAAAAAAGCCGGCGAGCAGTGCGGATCACTGAGGCTCGAATCGTTTGCCCGTCGTCCCCCACGTAGGCCAGCGCGACCTGAATAGAGCCACTGGGGTGTTCGATCCGGACCTGTTGCAAACGCGTAGACTCGCCGCCAATTCCGAGCAACTTCGCGACAACAGTGCCGTCGCTGACGCAAGCAGTCGCCAGCCCGATAGAGCCAGTAATGGCCAACGCCTTATGACAGTTATGCGGCATGAAGTAACGAACCTTGAGCGTGCCACCTGCATCCGGCCGCGAGACCAATACCGGTTTGGGGATTACTTTATTGCTGACATCGCCCAACCCCATCGCCATGCCTGCGCGCAGACGCAGAGCTTCGAGTTTGCGCAGGAACTCCTTGTCAGCGTCCAGCTCCGCAGGCGTTTCGTCACCTCGTTTACCCAGCAGGGAAGCTTCGATGATGACCATCGGCATCGCCATATCGATGCAGGTCACCGGCACCCCATCGAGGATGTCAGTCTGCTGACCGGTGGGGAACAACTTGCCCGTCTTGCTACCCGCCGCATCTAGAAACGTCAGTTGCACGGGAGCTGCCGAGCCTGGCACACCATCGATACGGGTCTGGCCTTCGTAGCTGACCTGACCTCCAGGCGTGTTGACGTCAGCACAGACGAAGGTGCCGGTATTGAGGTTACGAATCCGCACCTGAGTCACGTCACCGCTCGCCTTGACCAGCCCCTGCTCCACCGCAAACGGGCCAACGGCACAGAGCATGTTGCCGCAGTTGGGCGCGGTATCAACCCGACGCTGGGACACCATAACTTGCACGAACAGGTAATCCACGTCTGCGTCCTCGTGGGTCGAAGGGCTGACAATCGCGACCTTGCTGGTTTGCGGACTGCCGCCGCCGATGCCGTCGATTTCCAGTTCATGACCGGAGCCCATCAGCGCCAACAGAAGTTCATCACGCTCAGCAGTCGAATCAGGTAAATCGCAGGCAAGAAAGACCGGCCCTTTGGAGGTGCCGCCGCGCATCAGGACGCAGGGAATCGGTTGCATAATGGCTGACTCTTGTTGATCAATGGGTGTCATTGATGTGTTGAAAGCAAGAGTCCCACGGATGTTTTTTCTTATCCAATGCAAAGATCGTAGCGATTATTCCACTTTGGTAAATAATAAACTTGCGCTTAAAATCTCCCATGACTAACCACTGACAGGAGAATAAAAGTGGAATATGAGCTGCAAGATATTCGATCGTTCGTGAAAATCGCCGAACTGGGCAGTTTTCATGAAGCTGCTGAAGTGCTGCATATTTCTCAGCCAGCATTGACCCGGCGCATCAAGAAGCTCGAACAGGGACTGGGCACCTCGCTACTCGATCGCACCACTCGCAGGGTGAGCCTGACCAGCGTAGGGCGAGACTTTTTCCCCAAGGCACGCCGTCTGCTGGACGATTTTGAAGACTCGATTCTGAACATTCGCGAGCTGGCAGAACGGCAGATTGGTCAAGTGACCCTCGCCTGTATTCCCACTGCGGCGTTTTACTTTTTGCCCTCGGTGATTCGCCTGTACAACGAGCGCTATCCAAAAATTCGCATTCGATTGCTGGACCTCAGCGCCAACGAAGGACTGGAAGCAGTACTGCGCGGGGAAGCAGATTTCGGCATCAACATGATGAGCGGCCAGCATCCGGATATCGAGTTCGTGCCGCTGGTAAAAGAGCCTTTCGTGCTGGCCTGCCGTCGCGACCATGAACTGGCAAAACGCGAGTCTGTGTCCTGGATCGAACTCAGCGAATACCGCCTTATTGGTGTGGGACGTCTGAGCGGCAACCGGATGATCCTTGACCACGCATTGGCAGGGCTGAGCTGGCGTCCAAAATGGTTTTATGAGGTGCAGCATTTGTCGACATCGCTGGGCATGGTCGAAGCAGGTTTGGGCATTTCGGCCATGCCCAGCCTGGCGATGCCGGCCGAAGGTCACCCAACCCTGGTCAGCGTGCCGCTGGTTGATCCTGTGGTCGACAGAACGCTGGGGCTGGTGTCGCGGCGCGGAGCCTCGCTGTCTCCGGCCGCGGAAAAATTCGTCGCCATGCTGCTGGAGCAGTGGCCGCAGTGATGATGTCGCTCAGCCAATCCGCGATCTGTAGGGCCCACCGAGTTTACAAGGCCAGCGAGGACAGGTTCGCTGTCGCTGCCTCGTACTGGTCGTGAGTCCCTAAAGGATCTGTGCATTCAATCTGGCTCGAGCGGCCTGACCGTCAACACCTGAGTGACAATCCGTCAGTTCCCACCTCGTTATTCTTTCCCGCTCATCTGCGTATAGTTTTGCTCAGACAACAGCACATTCGTTACATCGGTGTTGTTCATTCCGGGTTCAACTCGACGTGTATTTTGCATCCCACTTTTTAGTGAAACATTGCTGCGACTGCTCACGTCAAGTGTCCAGGCTCTGATGCCTCTTGCGCGATCGTCGGTGGCTGCAACCCACGCTCATGGATTGAGCTAACGTCTTGAGTCAGCCTCTCGTGCCCTGCCGAGAGCTGGAGGTTTTATGTCAGAGAGCAATAACACTCCGATCACCCCGACGAGTTCACGCAGGCAAGTTCTCAAGGTTGGCGCAACTGCGCTGGCTGCTGGCTCACTCTCGGCAATGGCCATTGGCAGCAACGCTGCTCAAGCGGCAACTTCAGCCCCTACTGGAAAAGGACATCACGACATGACAAGTTTCACGACTAGCGACGGCACCGAAATCTTTTACAAAGACTGGGGCACCGGCCAACCGATCGTTTTCCACCACGGCTGGCCACTCAGTTCCGATGACTGGGACGCGCAGATGCTGTTCTTCGTGTCCAAGGGCTATCGTGTGATCGCTCACGACCGTCGTGGTCATGGCCGCTCGACGCAGACCGCGACCGGTAATGACATGGACACCTACGCCGCCGACGTTTCTGCGCTGGTGACTCACCTGAAACTCAAGGACGCTGTGCACATCGGCCACTCCACAGGCGGTGGCGAAGTGGCTCGCTATGTCGCACAACACGGCGCTGGCCGCGTGGCCAAGGCCGTACTGATCGGCGCAGTACCACCGATCATGGTCAAGTCCGCGAACAACCCCGGCGGCCTGCCGATTGACGTGTTTGACGGTTTCCGCGCCGCACTGGCAGCCAATCGTGCCCAGTTCTACAAGGAAGTGCCGATCCCGTTCTACGGCTTCAATCGCGACGGCGCCAAAGTCTCTGACGGTCTCAAAGACAACTGGTGGCGTCAGGGCATGATGGGCGGCGCCAAAGCCCATTACGACTGCATCAAGGCCTTCTCGGAAACCGACTTCACCGAAGACCTGAAAAAGATCACCGTACCGGTGCTGATCCTGCACGGCGATGATGACCAGATCGTGCCGATCGCAGACTCGGCTGAGTTAGCAATCAAGCTGGTCAAAAACGGCACGCTGAAAGTCTACAAAGGCTATCCGCACGGCATGTGCTCCACTCACCCTGAGGTCATCAACGAAGACCTGCTGGCCTTTATCAAGGGTTGATGGTTTCTGAATTGAACCCAATCCTGTAGGTGCTCACCGAAGGTGCGGGGCCAGCGATCGCGGCGTCTCAGACAAACCGCAATCGCTGGCCTCGTAACCTCGGTGAGCTCCTACAGGGCAATCATTGCTACACGACAGCAATTTACGTACTTTTCTATCGGCTCTGCCCCAAACACACCCTCTCTACATACTCCTGCAATGCACTCAATTGACGGATGGCGTCATCTCCGTCGACACCGGTATGGAGAATTCTTTCTGCAACCGCCGGGTCAAGTTGGGCTCGACTTTCTTCATCAGACTGGCCGGTGGAGGGGGCGGCGGTTCGCACTGCGGGGCAACTGGCGTTGACGTACACCCGCCGAGCGCCAGTAGCGACAGCAGTGAGCATGGCAGCATTTTTTTCATCGGCGCGGGCCTGTTCCTGAGTATGGCGGGTGTCCAGATCGAGCAGCAGCTTCTGGGTCTTCTTGCGTGATTCGTTGGCGGCGGTGAGCTGGCGGATCTTCTCTCGCTCAGCATCGCGCTCAAGCGCAACGGTGTCGCGGTCGGTTGTTACGTTTTCCAGCCGCACAGCCAGATAAGTACTGGCGATCAGCAGCGCCAGGACTATCCAGCCCCATAGAGGTATCCATTTGAAGAACGCGCTCATGGCACATCCTTGAAGAAAATGTGACGGCCGAGCTTGAATGTCCGCCTGGCCATCGATGCCCAGGCCGGAGCCTTGGGCATAGTCGTGGCGTAGTAATGAGTTGCGCCGCCAGTAGGATCAGATTGCTCGCCCGCGATGACTGCCGAAGCAGCTAGCGAAGCCAGCGCGAATTGAGCGGCTGGAATGGGCTTGCTGCCGCTCAGAAAGGGGTAGTTCGGATCATTACGATTCCAGCAACTGAACTGATACGGCGCCCGGCATACCCCCACATAGCCCTCCCCCCACCAGTCCGGTTTGCCGTCGTTGTGCAAATCCATTTCCACCCGGTTACGGATGGTCCAGCCAACGGCAATCATCCCCACCAATCCTTCACCACGAGCCTCGCCCCAGAGTGTGCGGGCGAGGGTATCGCGGTCTGTTTCTGTTGTTGCCATGGTTTTCTCCGGGCGAAAAATTACACCCTCGCCGTTTATAGGTGAGGCTATATATTGGGAGAAGCCATTCGCTAACTAATGGCTTCCCTTACAATAATGCGACACAAGACAAGACTAAAACGAAGGTACGAGAGGTATTGTTCAATAGGTAAATAACGATTTAAAAGCACCTAATTAAAACAAGGGATACTGACAAGGTTCGCGCCAAGGATTAGATATCCGGCAGTACCGGCCATTCGATAGACTGAGGATATCCCGCTAAATCAACTACCCTCAGAACGTTAACGCGGTACAACTTCCACACGTTCAAACTTTCGACTTCGCTGTCTGTTGCCAAACCCAAGTCCACTGCGTCCTGAAGAGGAGCAATTCGTAACGCCGCCACACCTAGCAACTCGCTGACTTTCGCCTGCGCCTGACTCAACATCACATCTTCAGATAATTGCGCCAACGAGGGAAGAGTCTCCGAGTAAATTTCCGTCTCAACATCAGGGAAAACTTTAGACTCATTACCTACATTAAATTCAGGCCCGTCTACGGCACGAAAACCAAGCCCATCTTTTCTAACCGCATAGCCACTCATAGATTGTCCTCCCAGCCCATACATTGCAATATTCCGACAGAAGAAGATGAGCAATACATCACGCTCATTGTTTTAAGGTTGATGTCTCCAGTGGCAGTAGGCACAGGTGATGATTGGTTATATCCGCCTACATACGGGAAGCCATTTACTTGTGCGGGGCTCAGATATCCATTACCTGGCGTCGCTAGTGCCGCCCCAACAGGCGCGAAACCTACATATCCACTGGTTGTACCAGCCACTAAAGATGCGCGGGCCGCAGTCTCGGGAACAAAACTATTCAAAGACGCAATTACTGCTGCGTTAGCCGTACCAGAGGCGACCGTTGGATACGCAACGATGTTAGAGCCTGCGACTAACTCGTAACGAACCTTGTTACCGAACTGACTAACTGAAAGAGGGTATTTGTTCGAGGTTGCATCAGTTCGAATGGCTCCTACACGAGCCGCATGGGTGAAGTCAGCTGGAAGTACCGGAGCCGATTTGCTAAGCGACAAAAGAGAGGCGATAGCATGCGTCACAGGATTGTGGATAACGTGAACGAAATACCATGTTGATCCAGCCGACACGCCTGTATCCAAGCCGTTTAAGCCCGCAGCCGTAAAATTGCATGACAGTGAAATATCGCTCAAAGTACGCATCGTTAGATGAGGCCCCTCCACCACCAAACGATCAGCAGTGATAGTAATGACCGCACTCACTCCCGTCGTAGATATTCGAAGATTCGAGAAACTGCCCTTGATGCCGACGCTCGCTTTCTCTGCCAGTTTTTTTGGGGTGACTATGGTTGAATCGTCTGTTCCGGTATCAACTTGCGTCTGCGTTGCAATCTTTGCGACACCCGACTTTTCTTCAGTCGCAGCACCTGCCAGGTTATCCGTAATCAATTGCTCAATAGCCAGCGCTAGCTGATTATTTTGCCCCTCCCTCGGCTCAAGTTCCGCAGACTCGATAACATTGATAATTTCCTGAGTTACCGCATTACCCCAAGAACTGGGGATATAAGTACCTGCTTGGCCAGTCGTTATATCTTCATCCACAAACTGACCGTTAACCAGCCCAATGTCTGGCATACTTTTTGGAAAATCCATTATTTCTACTCTGATAGGTTGTGCAAAAGCGCGATCCGTATACCGCTAATAAGCGGAGCTATAAAAAGGCTAATAAGGTGTTACGACGCCAATCAAATAGCTGCCTGCAGTTGGAATACTCAGATCAATTTAATGCGACCAGGATAAGCAATGTTTCGGGGCCGAATAGCATCCCAGTGATGCGCCGAGGAAGTTTCAGAGCCCGTCAGACGACCGCTTGAAACAGCAGTGCGCTTGTCATAGTTTCTGACATCGGCGGACCGCCCCTCTCCACTACCAGTCAGTACCTCACTAGCAGCCTGAAAGGAACCAGCCACACGGGAAACATCGGCTGCACGAGCCTCATCCAGGACTCGAATAAACTCCCCGCGCGCCTCAGGTATCCGGAAAGTGTTGACGCCATCACCATCAGTCCATCCCCCCTCCATACCTACACGAGTGGATTCAGTTGCCATCATTCCGGATTGCTGCGCGTGGTCCCATAGCCACGGCCAATCTGAGCGAACCAGCACTGCCCCGGAAACTGTTGCGTAGCCACCGGGAGGGAGCGCCATAGTGCTGTCGAATACAATCCTGCCCAATGGAGTGGAGTCACTACGCCCCACTGGCCACCAGCTACCTGCACCATCACTGCGCAGATGCCACCAGTCCCCTGCCCCCATCAACACCAAAAATGGATAACCGGCAGCGTTGAGATGGGTGTGCAGCTTGATTTTGTCATCACCACTCGCAACAACACTGAGCCGATTATCCGTGTTGTCCGCTCGGCGCAGGATGACATCCCGAACTCCCAGCGCGGGGGTTGAAGCAGGTAGTGTCAAACTCACAGTCGCTACAGCAGCATCAATAATTACCAACCCCAAATCTGAAGCCAGCAAGGTTTTAGAGGCGGAGGCTTTACGTACGGTCGCAGCCGTCAGCGCCTTTTTATCGATGGCTTGATGCACCCCAAACGGGGTGACGGCCTTTTGTTTGTTGGTCCCTGTCTGAGCCTCTTCTACACTGGCAAGCTTGACGGCGCCTGAGTCCATCTCAGTTGCTGTCGGCATTGCGTCCGGAATGGTGCGGGTGACGATTCTGTTAAGGGCGTCCAGTAACTGCGCGTCATTACCCTCCTCAGGCACCAACTCCGCCGCCTCAATAACGTTGATAATCTCCGACGTCATTGCATTACCCCAGTCCGCCGTGATCAACGATCCGACCTGACCGGTAACGTTGCTTTCGTCGACAAATCGGCCATCTACCAGCCCGACGTTGGGCACGCTTTTCGGAAAATCCATTATTCATTTACCCCGTAATTTATAAACTCATGTGCATGCGCAGGGACTGCCCGGCGGATGACGCATTCGAACGCGCTACTGGAGTTCACCCCGAAACGGTTGCCCCAGTGGGTTACCGCGAAGCGACGGCCTAGTCGCAGGCGTGGGCCGGTGTTCAGGGTCCACATGTACTGCGCTGACCAGGTGCCGAAACGTGCTTTGCCGAAGCGCGCATTACCAAAGCGTGGTGTGCGGTATTCGGTGACGGTCGCTTGCGGATACCCCACCGAAATCGCCAGTTGCACGAAGAACGCAGGGGTCTGTCCGCCGACTTCTGTCAGGCGACGGCGGACGGCCAGTTGCCGGTCTTCAAAGCTTGGGTTCAGGCCAAGGCACGGATCGGGAAGGCCCATGACCTGCTCCCAGTCCGGGACCAGTTCGCGTACCCGGTTTGGATCGCTTTCGCCCAGCAGATCAAACAAGCGCAGGTCTTCGCGGGCCAGCTCCAGGGAACCGGCTTCGAGCAACTGATGAATTTCCGGCACCCGTTCTGCATCCCACGCAGGCCCTTGCGGTAGCAGCGCCTTGAGCTGCGCGTAATACGCAGCAGCTGTTCTTATCGCCATAAGATGCCTCCAAAGGTGGGTAGCTCATTGGCGCCCGGCTGCACGTTGCCGAGTGGCGCGAACAGGGTGTGATCCTTTTCGCCAGCGGCGCCGCTGATCGCTTCCGCGATATGGCTGCCGAGCATGACAACGCCCAGGTCGGCCTCGCGGCTGTGCAGGTCAATCAAGGCGTCTTCCACCGCAGCGCGAATCGCCCCGCTGTCGGGCGTCAGTTTGATTTCGTACTGGATCGGCAACTCGACCGGCGCCAACACTCGCACTTCTGCAGTCACCGGGCGCATGGACTCGATGTACTCGGAAACGCGCTGCAACTGCTCGGCATTGGGAATCGGATCGATGTCGCCGTCGCGCACCACGAACAAGCCAACCGTGCCAGGCCCCATCCAGTGCCTGCGTACCCATGCCCGCGTCACGCCGGGCACTTCCAGCGCCCAGGTCACGTAGTCACTCTGATTACCGCCATGGGGCACTACCGCATACGAGCGCATGACTTTGGCCCGCAGTGCCTCAAGGCTTTCCTGCTCGGTGCCACCGGTCAGACCGGGCTCAAGCACCACGAAGGTATCGGCGACACCGGCGACCGGCGACACAGTGGTCAAGCGCATCGACGTAGGGGTGTTACCCAGAATGCCTGGCACCACAGCTTCCAGTTTGACCGAACCGCTCAGCGCCGTAAGCGTGACCGACAACGTCACTTTGAAAAGCGCGCCGTCACCTTCACGTTGCAGCAATGTCCCGGCATCCAGCACCGCCCCTACGACTCCGGTGAAGCTGGCGGTACCGGCTGAACTCACTGCGGGCAGATAACCGCGCCTCAGCCGCAAGAGTGCCATGCGCAGCAGGTTTTCCTCATCGGCGGTGTCAGGCAGGATCTGCGCGGCGATGTAGTGTTGATGCCCGTAGCGACCATAAGAGGCGGCACCATTGATGCGCGCCAGCACCTCGGCGTCGGAACGCAGCAGCGCGCTCGAACCTGCCAGATCGCTGCGGGCACGACTGATCAGCTCAGGTAGAGAAGGAGTTTTAAACGGCATTGATCACCAGCCATAAATTATCGAGATAAATTTCCACCGTGGCGCCGCCAGGCAAGGCCAGCCTCACCCGCATGTCGAGCCGCTCGGCACCGCGTGTGATGTCGATCAGGACGGCCGAAACCCGGCCGTCATCGAGCATCCATTGCAGCGCTTCACGGGCGTAATCCCGGGCATCGCGCTCGGTCTGCGCGGTGAGCGTGCGGCGACGCAGCAGGTAAAGGCGCGAGCCAATCTGGTCGTCGGTGACCGAAGGAAAACTGTCGCCCCACCAGCCATAGCGCTCCGGGTCATCGAGCTTGTCGTCGACCCCGGCCCGCCGCCATGTCAGCAGGCTGATGATTGCCGCGCGGCGCCAGGCCAGCTCTGTGGTTTCTTCATTGATCACGCTCATGGCTAGCCTCCCGGCACTGGTTTTTTGTCGGAGCCTTCATGCACGTGTGTCACCAGGCTGACTCCCGCCGCGACCTGATCGCCAGAGGACTCGATGCGCCCGGTGGTGTTGATCAATGGCGTGTCGAAGGTCACCCCGCCGCTCGCCTTGACGCTGAAGTTTTTGGTTTGTAACGCCACGGAGTCCGTGGCGCTGATCTGCAAGGTCAAGGTCTGCAACTCGATGACACGATTGCGTTTGAAGTGGATGAAATCTCCCTCATCGGTGTGCAGCGCCACTTCGCCGCTCTTCAGACCGGTCAAACGAAAGCGGCGGTCTGAAATACAGATCACCACGCCGTGTGACCGGTCGCCGCCGATGAAAGCGGTCAGGCCCTCAGCGCCCGGATGCGGGTTGGAGGTGTAGCCGTACGGTTCAAAGTGCTCGAGACCGTCCTTCACTTCGTCGGCGGTCAAAGTCATCTGCAGGGACTGAATTGCCCCGGCGGGGTTGACCAGATTGACGACTCCGCGGACGAGCGTGTTCAGCAGCTCTCTCATATCGAAGGCTTCCAGTAGGTAATAAAGTGGGTGAGCGATGGTTTACGTGGCGTTACTCAAGCTTTTTGGGCTCAGGTAGAAACGCTTCGATGGGCGCGACTGTGAGTTCTGCGGTGGTGCCGCTTTCCCCGAGGCTGTACTGGATCTGGCTGATCAGCATGTCCTGATCCTCACCGATCAAAGGGTCGACGATGCGCACGATCATGTTTTCCCGCCAGAGATCGCCGTTCGATTGCCGCCAGCCCTGAATCTTGTAGGTGCGGGTCAGCGCCTTGCCCTTGCGGCTGGCCCGCTCCCAGTCGGCACGAGATTGGGCGAGCTCCTGGGTCAGCTGATTCTGCTCATGAATGTGCTTCAGCCGTTTGCGCGGTGGTGTGTCGTCATTGGCAAAGGCTTCGACCTGCGCGGCTGCACTGGCGGGTTCTTTGTCTTCACGCTTACGCTGGCCAGTTACACGGTATTGAGAGAACACCCCGGAATAATCCAGTTGCGCGGAACCGGTCAGAATGTTGTCGCCCAATTGCAGCCGGTCCACCGCACGCCCACCGCTGCCGGGCGCGACAATGACCAAATTACCTGCCCCATCATCGGAGGAGAAAAGCCGGGAAAGCGTGAGTAATTTGTCGATGGATTCGAACGCGGTTTCGCCCGGCGTAATGACGTGTTCCTTTACCGGGAGTGTTTTGGCGACCTCACTGAGCACCTTTACGCTGTAAGGCGTAGCGAGCGCTTGCACGATGAACTGCACGCTCTGTTTTTTCCATTGACTGGCCGAACCGGTCGCCGCGCAATCCACCAGATCCGCCGTCAGCGAGCGCCCGGCAATCGAGCGGGTAACGCTGTTGGCGTCGTAGCTGACTGGCGTCGAATACACATGACCGGTGAGTACCAAATCAGCGCCGATACGAATTTCGCAGCGAGCGCCCTGCTTGACCGGAACTTCAATATCCTTGCCCGGCCAGCGCCAGGACACACCCAATGTGAAAGTGCGCGCCTGCTGCTCAATACCGGCAGTGATACTGACTGTTTTCCAGCCACGGTAATCCGTACCGTCGACGCTGAGCGTGACGACGTTTTGCGCGTCCATGGGTTACTCCTGAGCGACTTGAAGGGTCGCCGCCGGCAAAAAGCCTGGATGAGAAATGCCGTTACGCGCGACGATTTCATCGCCGCGAGTGGCGTCTGCAAACAGCCGGAAAGCCAGCACCACAGCGGGCACCGATTCTTTGGGCGTCATGTCAACGAGGTTTACCCCTGAACGCGCAACGGCGGTCAGGTGTTCCCTCATGCGTTTGCGAACCGCTTCAATACGCTCGAAGTGTTCGTAATCGGCCACCAATGCTGCTTGCCAAAGCACATCGTTCAGGGCGTCACGCAACTGCGTCACGTCAGACGCCACCGGGACTTCTGGCCGCGTCACCGGCGTTGCGACCTGCTGCTCAAGACCGGGCACCCCCGGCAATGCCGCAGGTGCCGCGACCACTGGCATTGCCGAAGCCAGACGGATGGCATCAGCCAGCACCACATCGCGCACCAGTTCACGCGTCGCGGTCACGGTCGCGACCGTCGCCGCGCCTCCTGAAGCGGTTGCCGGATTCGCCAGTCCCAGTGCAGTTTCCACCTTGGTCATGGCCTGGCGCTGCGAAGTTTTGAAGCGGTCAAACTCGCCGGTCATGCTGGAGAATTGTGCGCCCAGCATCGTTGACAGATTTTCGGGAAAGTTAGCCAAGGTGTCCGCCAGCGAAGCCGCCGAACTGACAAATCCGGTCAACTGACTGAACTCACGCTGAATCGCCAACTGCACCCCGGCGACGCCGTTTTGCAGGGCCGTCATGCTGATCCGCGCTTTGTTGATCAGTGACATCGCGCTCTTGTATCGGGCCAGTGCCGAATCCAGAAAGCTCTGGTTTTCCATTTCGAGCAGCCTGGCCGTATTGGCCACACCCACGGGGTAGCCTTTTTCACCGGCTTCCACGAACGAAAGAGAGAATCTCGCGATGCCGCCTTCCGCCCGCGCCTGTTTGACCTGACAACCCTCAGTCGCGGTCACGGTCATGCGCCCGAACCAGGGGTGAATCAACTCCCCCGAGCCGGGTTGATCGAGTGCATGCAACAGGTTGTCGCGCTGCACAAAGCAATCGTCTCCGATGACAAAAGCCTCGAAGGTTATCGCCCGGGTTTTGCGCCCCATGTCTTCAACCAAAGGCCGATCACGCTGGGGATATTCATGCAACTGCGTACGCCGCCCCACTACCGTGTTGTCACTGTCGACCCAAAAGCCGACACCACGGAACGAGGCCGACTGCAGGTCATCCCGCCAAGTCTTGCTCATGTCGCTGTCCTTTATTTCGAAAGGCTACTGTTGCGAGAGACTACGTACGCCCACTCGTGGCGATATCGAGAAACCCGGCTGATTGGTTTGCGCCTCACCGACGGTCGTGCCCGGCGGCGCATTCTGGAACTGCACCGTCAACGCGCCTTGCAGGTTCATGCGGTTGTTCGCCGCCGCCTGCTGGTTGAGCGACCCGGCCATGATCAGGCTGCCGGGTGCACCGGCTTGCTCAGGTGTTCGCAGCAACGAGTCGGCTGATGCACCGCCTTGAGTGAGGTTGCGCTGTGCTTGTTCGTCGCGGACAAGCTGGGCGGCATCAGCTTTCAGGAACTGGCCAGTGCCGCCGCCGACGCCTGCGTTTGACTTGCGCTGATCCGCGGCAAACTGGCTCAACTCATCGGTGGCACCTTTGATCAGTCCGCCGCCAAACAACGCCATCATGGGTTCAACGATGGTTTTCACTTCTCCCCAAAGCTCATGAAACCAGGTGGCTACCGGTTCCCAGTGTTTCTTGATCAGCTCCAACGGAGACCAGTCAAAAACACCTGCCAGAGAGTCAGTAAACGTTGATGCAAGGTCCGTCACCCCGCTCCAGATCGCTCCGAGCGTCTCGGTAACAGCCCCCCAGACTTCGATAACTTTGGCTACGGGTGGCCAGTCAAAAATGCCACTGAGAAAACTCATGAACGGGGACGTTATCGCTTTGACCGCATCCCAAAGCGCACTGAAATACCCTTTCAAAGGCTCCCAGTTTTCAATGATTGCGCCCAACGGCGACCAGGAGAAGATGGTTTTAATCCCCTCCCATGCCAACATCCCTGCCGCCTGAATCGTTGTCCAGACCGTCTTGAAAAACGCTGCAACCGACGACCAGTTGGCAATCAACAAGCCGGCTGCCAGAGCAATACCACGAATGATGAGCCCCACGGGATTGTTACCTATAACAGTGCTCATAACAGCACTGGCGACCGTCGCCGCGACCACCGCCAAACGCAGGAACGTAAACCCCGCCGCCGCACCGGCGATGCTTCTGACCAGCCCGGGATTGGCCTCGGTAAACGCCGAGACCTTGCTGATCAACGGCCCGATTGTGCCGAGGAAATCGTTAACCGGCGGCAACAAAGCCGTGCCAATGGCGATCCCCAAGCGGGTCGTCTGGTTATCCATCACCTGCAGCCGACTGGCGGTTGTCTGCGCAGTGGCCGCATAAGCGTCCTGTACCGAGCCTGCATACTGCTGACTGTTGCCAACCAACTGGAAGTTACGGTACAGCGTGTCGAGATCAGCCAATAGCGGAGCAGCAGATTGATCACCGAACAACTGCGACAGCATCGCGCCCTGCTTGCCTTTTTCCAACGCATTCAGCTTGGTCAGCACATTGCTGATCGTACCTTCGGCATCTGCAGACATGCCTTCAGACACCGCTTGCGCGTCCAGCCCCAACGCCTTGAAAGCTTGCTTTTGGCCCTCGGTTGCGAGAGTGCCTGCGTTCAGCGTTTGGGCAAAATTGCGCATACTGCTGGCGGCCGCTTCTTCGGAGGCGCCGCCCTTGACGAATACAGCGCCCATTGCAGCGGCCTGCCCCGAACTCAATCCGGACGAATCTGCGGCGGTGACGATCCGGGCGACTTTCCCTGCGTCCACGCCCCCGGCCCGGCCCAACTGAGCGATCTGGTCGGCAAGGGCCATGGCTTCAGTCTGGTTAAGTTTGAAGCCGGTGCGCCATGACGCCATCATTGCACCGGACTGTTCCCCGGTCTGATCGAACGCAATGCCCATCTTCAAAGCGTCTTCGGCGAACGCTTTCAATTCCTCTCGGGCAATGCCCGACTTCCCGCCCAACGCAAACACTTGCGCGATGCCCGCAGCGGACACCGGCAGGTTTTCCGACAGATCCAGAACGTCCCTGCTCATCGTCTTGAACTGCTCAGGCGTCTGAAAATCAACCACCCGCCTGACCTTGGCCATAGAGCTTTCAAAGGCAATAGCAGCTTTGGCGCCATCAACGAAGGGCTTCATCAGCCCTTCCTTGCCTGTCAAAGTGTCCATGAAGGGGATGTTGCCCAAGGCGCTCAAGGATTTACTCAGGGTCGATGCTTCTTTCTGCGCGCCTTTGAGCTGGAGCGACAACCGGTCAATACCAGTAATCACCATCGCGACTTGAAGTTTATTAGCCATTATTCCCTCGTTGCTCTTCGAGTATTCGAAAGGCATGCCACTCGCTTTCCAGAATTACATCCAAAGGTCTTCCCATGAGCACCTCAGGGTCCGACCTCCAGAAGTAAGCGAGGTCGTACACCACGCCGATCAGGTCGGCGACGCCACCGAAGCGCTCTGCAGGAAAAAACCGATGATTTTCCACACCAGGCTGTTCAGATCCGCCAGGTCCAGCTGGTTGACTGACCCCGCCGGAATGGCTGCACACACCGCGATGTATTTGCAGGCAGCTTCGATATCCGCCACCGGCATCGACGAATCGGAAAGCGTGTAAGGCAGCACCTTGATCGCCCGACATTCTTCAGCCGTCGGGCGACGCAGGTGCAGTTCGGTGAGTTCCTGACCGTGTGCCTTGATGGCGACGGCCAGGGTAAAGGTCTCTTTGCTCATCACTGCCAGTCCCCCGAGATGCCTTCGAATTTGAGGCTGACCTTGCCGTCCTCACTTGTGCTGGTCATGTCATCCACCGCGTAGGCGCCGCTGAGCACGTAAGTGGTGCCGTCGTTGAACTCGGCGGTGACCGTCATGTTGGTGCCGGTCTCGATTTTTGCCCGAGGGAAATCGACGGTACGAATCGCGTCGACCTTGATGAACGGCGTGACTTCATTTTCCTTGAAGTAGCCGACCACGACGGTTTCGCGCTTGACCCGGGACATCGGTACCTCTACCGCGCCCGTGATAACCAGCTGTTCGCCGTCGACCTTGATGTAGCAAGTACCCGCAACTTTCTGACCCATGTGAATCTCCACTAAAAAAGCCCGCACAGGGCGGGCTTGAAATGACGTTTGATTAAGCGGCTCAGGCCGCGTCGGAATACTGCAGACGGAACTGATACAGCAGCGCGAACACGCGCAGTTGATTGACCAGATCCGGTGGATACAGCACGTTCAGGCGATTCGGATTGGTCGCATCGCGCTCGACGATCAGGTTGTCCTTGAAGGCGTCGATGTTCTCGACAATCCCCAGACGCACCAGCTCACCATAAGCAGCGATCACCTCACCGCGAATCACCTTCGGGGTCACCATGCGCTGACCGGGACCGAATTTGGTGCCGTCGTTCGCCAGTTTGTGACGACCGTATTTGCTGGTGATACGGGTGCGCAGGAAACGCAGTACATAAGCCGACTGGTGCAGCGGCTCGCTGTCCAGATACGAGTCATCCGGCTGGTTGTACGCGTTACGCTGATACGTCGTGATCGCCCGCTGGATACGCATCGCGCTGCCCGAATATTCGAACGTAGCGATGCCGCTACCCAGCAACGACTGGTATTCATCCAGCATGAAACGGTCGCTGACCTCCGCTGGTTCAATAGCCCCCAACTCACCCGACTGGGTCGGGCATGCAGGGTCAGCGCTGATGAACACCGCAGTACGTGCGCTGAACTGCGCGGCCACTTCCCATACCGGCTGCGGAATGCTTTTTTCCATTGCGCCGATGGATACCGAAGGGTCATTACGCAGTTTGCCCGCAGCGACCAGGGCACCCAACGTACCGCGCTTGGCACTGTAGACCCGACCGTAGATCTGCTTCGCCCAGGACCAGCGGCCCGAGGTGAAATCCATGGTGGATTTCCAGTAATCCAGTGTTGCCGCGTCGGTCCATGGCTGGCTGATGAACTCGAACGGTTCATCGCCCAGCGCGGCCAGCGCGGCGGCCATTTCCGGTGTGCCCACACCACCGGCCATCGCGGCCACAACAACGTCCAGACCCGCTGGCAGTTGTTCACCATTGGCGGCACCCAGTCGGTTGAAGCTCAACTGGATATCGTTGCCCAACTCACCTTTGAACTTGCTGACCAGCGTCACAACGCCCGCTTCGGCGGTAGCGGTCACCGGCAGATCGGTGGCCGTATTGATAGCGCTCAGCAACGCAGTGGCTGCTTCGGCAGCAGTCGCCAGTTCAGGCACGATGGCACGTACGCGCACGCCGCCCACATACAGGTTGAGCAGACCGGCCGCCGTGGCGGTACCGGTCAACGTGACCTTGCCTTGGGCATTGGTGCCGGACTCGATCTTGAGTGGCAGGCACCAGACCTCGCCCGCAACGTCGATCTTGCGATGCGCTGCATGCATGGCCCACAACATCGAACCGGCGCCGCCGATGGAGCGCGCTTCGGTGCTGCGCGAAATCAGCACCAGGCGGCCGATGTCTTCACTGGTTGCATCATCGTTGACCTGACCAATGATCAGGCGACGCAGACTGGACGCGCCGCTGTTGGCCATCGAGTTATCAAGCTCGGCGTAAAACAGTGGCACACGAAGATCGGATGGAATCTGGCTGAAACCTACAGTCATTTGGCTGCACTCCCTTTGGCTTTGGGCAGGCTTGGAGCCGTACCCACGATTACGTCTGCATCATTGATCCGTCGCTGCCAAAAGGCAGTCAGCGGTACTTCGTAGCCCTCGGCGGACAGCAGTTCGCCGCCCCGGGCCGGATCCGGAACAGCCCGGCCTTCGGCAGGTTTCACATGCACTCGTTTCACTGGGGTATATCCTCACGGGTTTTAAATTCGATACGGCCATCCGGGCCGCGATCAGTCAGATTTCGGTCGACCATGGGGTCAATGAAGTCGATGTCCATATCAACTCCCTCAAGCAGTGGCAGGCCATCGTTGACCTGCTCCTGCCACGTTTCGGGAGGCCCTGCCGGATCACTGCGACCCAGCATGAACTCAGTGAAAAACCGGAATTGGTACACAACCCGGTTATCGTCAATCAGCAACATCGAGCTGCCGCTGTACTGCAAAGGATCGTCCTCAGCTTCAGGCTGAAAACCCACCAGAGCAGCCCATAGCTGAACCCGAATGCTGTGCAGATCCTGAGTCGCGGCCTGGCCGTATTGGTCACGGTTAGCCAGCGCCACGTTGATCAGGTATTGCTCACGAACGATGTGCCGGACCACGTTGGTGGTGGACTCCTGAGCGGTATCGCCCGCCGTCAGGACATAGGCAGCAGGCATCGCAAGCTGGTCATCGGTGCGGGCGCTGTCCCATTGCAGACCACCGGCGACCCGGCCCTGAAAACCGGAACAGCGCTCGCTTATCTGTGTGATCAAAGTTGTTACGTTCATCTCAGAACTCCAGTTTCAGAACTCCAGACACCACAAAGCCCCGCGGACGGGGCTTTGCAGTGGTCGTAAAAAATGGCTCAGCAGGCCCTGTAGGTCGGGGCTTTCAGAGGTTCTGATGAGTAAGTCATCAATGAAGCAGCCCGGCCTTTCCGCCGGGCTGCTATCTTTGTTAGTTGGTGATCAACAGATCCAGGCTAGTGGCGTCGCAGGAGTAGTCGCCTTTGTTGTCAAACACGAAATACAAAGGAGCACCTGTTGTAACCGGAATAGCATCCTCGCTCACGACGGCGCTGCCGCCATTAGGGAGGTCGTAAGTCTTGATCGCAGAGTCACCAGACTTGATGATCAAGGCAATGCCGTTGCCGCAGGACGTATGCAAATCATTCACACGGCCGTGAACACTGACCGACCCAGTAATTGGACTCGTCCAGCGAATAATCGACTGGGTGTTGTTGCCTGGGTGCAACGCGGCATCACCTTGCTTGAAGACAAAGCTGCCGCCACTTCCCGAAAAACCGTAATCAGCCTTTGGAATTGCGATCCAGCCGCCCGTGGCCGAGTTCTGCCAGCAGGTTGCTGGAGAGGCACCGCACTGATCTGCCGCAAAGGAAGGCATGGCGGTATAGTTCGCCGACGAACCGCCGCCCGCCGCACTTTGCATGAATGCCCAAGTAGAGCCAGCTGGTGCACTCTCTTTCATCAAATACATATCGCGAGCCAGGTTCCACGACTGAGCCGCAGCCCAAGTGTTTACGGAAATAAAGGACGACAACAATGTCGTAGCCAACAGAAGCGTTTTGAACAGTTTCATAGTTCACCTCGAGGTATTAATTTGGGTATCGATCCGGTTGCGTGGACTGTCCGCACGCTGGTCGCTCAGAGGCGATGACTCGGGGCTCTCGGCCCTCACATGATTCAACGTCCCGCATCGGGAACATTTGATCTGGAGTTCGGTGTACCCGCCCAATCGGGCAAGAAGTCTTTTGCATTTCCCACATCTGCAATCTTTCAACATCTGCTTATGCCTTTTACTTATGCCGGGGCACGCTAGGCTCAATCCGCAGTCGCCGGCCGGTTTTGCGTTGCAACGCAAAAGCCCCGAGAACGGGGCTTTGCAGTGATCGTGAAAAGTGGCTCAAAAAACCCGCCGAATGCGGGCTCTCAGAAGCTATTGGCATGCAGGCATCAGCTCATTGCCCGATCTTCCAGACTTGCGCCAGATTGCCGTTGCTCTGGTAAACAGAGCCGACAAATACAGCCAGAATCATGACCAGAGGCCAGGCCTGAACCGGCATGACCAGCATGCCTTTGCAGATGTAAACCATCACCGTACCTGCGCTGACCATGACCAGCCAGGCGAGACAGCTCATGTTGCGGCGAAACCGTGCGCCCTTGCGGCGAAACGTGAAGAGCCGAACGAACAAGCCCATGCACAACCAGAACGTCACCTGGGTGAGCAGTGCGCTAATCAAAGGCTTATCCATCCTGACCTCCAGGCTGCCCGGTCTCTAATCTGCCGCGCCGTTTGATGGCTGCCAGCGCCACCGTGACCACCAGCACGGATGCCCCGAATGCTGCGGGCCCTGAATATTTGAAAGGGCGGATCCCCCAGACCTCGAAGTCCACCAAAGCGGGGGCGAACAAATAACCCATTACGAATGACACCAACAGAAAGACCATCCGCTTCCAGACCGGCATTTCTTCTGTGGTGGTAAAGAACACCAATGCACCTGCCAATGCGCCGATGGCGGCGAGCGTATCGATGCCTGTCAACAATCCTGCGAAACCCGCACCGGCCGCACCAGCGACCACGACAGATGCGGCCGTGCTCGCTGGCTCGGCCATGCTCATACTCCATTGCGAACCCCAAGGGGGAAAAAGAAACCCCGCCGAAGCGGGGTGGGTGACTGCCTTTAAAAGGCCTGATGATAGGGCTGCAAAAGCCTGCCTGGCCGTTGCTGCCTCAGGCGTAAATCTCAGATCGTGCCGCCTTTGTACCTGCCGCCGGAAAGCATGGGAAGAGGCGATTTTGAGGAGGTTCACATACGACTTGAACGCGACAGGAATGTGACCAGAACACGACAAAGTCGCTCGACGAATGGTTGCCGAGTCATCATTTCAGGAGATCGGCAAACGGATGACACAGCTGTCGCGAAGTAAACACAGGATCTGTAGGCGCTGCCGAAGGCTGCGATCGCGGTGTACCAGAAGAGATGCTTCGCAGCCTTCGGCAGCTCCTACAGAAAACGCATTTCAATTCAGTATTTAGCTGTTGAGCAACGCGAGGCCGCGATGGCGTTCTGTCTGACACACCGCCATCTCTGCCTCGCGTTGCTCGTACGCTCCTACGGGAAATAAATTTCAAATCAGGTCCTGCATGTGTCACCTGCTGGAAGCCAACCCACGCTTGCCCGAACTCACCATTACAATCGCCATCACCTGCTCATGCAGCCGCTGCACCCAGTTGCGATAGGTTCGGTCGGCCCCTTCGGCAATCCCTGCGGTGCGCATCTGTTCGCGCACCGGTACCAGCTCGCAGTAACGTTGTGTGGCCAGTCTGGCCAAAGCCGCCTGACCCGGTGTGCGCTGTAATTGCGCAACGGCGCGATCTATCGCGGTGGCGATGGTGTCCATGCCAGTGCGGCCTGCAAGAATGCGCGAGCCCGGTGTGCTGCGCGGCGGTGCCCCGCCCCACTCGATCAATGCGCCTAACTGGCTGCCCAAACCACCGCCTAAACCTTGCTCACGGGTCTGCTCGCCCCAATGCACCATCAGCTTTTCAATTTCCTTGATCATTGTTGTTCCCTCTACATCAGCTCAATGCCCGCGAAGCTGGCATCGCGAAAAACCCAAGGCGTGATTGATCGACCTGACCGAAGTCAGGCAAATCGTCGTAAACCCGTGGGATGAACAAGAAGATTAGCAATCGCTAATATTTACATCAATAGCAAAATGTAATTTACTGTCTGCTAACGCAAAGCGATGATTGAGCCATGGATATCTACGAACAACGCCTTAGAGCCCTTCGCCATGCTATGGCTGGCCTCACCCAGAAAGACTTCGCCAACCAGTTCGGTCTGGACGCGTCTTATTTATCGCAACTGTTGAACGGCCATCGAAAGCTGGGCGAGAAAGCGGCTGCAACCCTTGAGGGCAAAATTGATCTGCCCGCAGGCACATTGGTTGCTCCAGAGACAAGCGATCTGCTTGAGGGCGCAGCGCCAAAAGCCGTGGCTGCCGTCGACACCAAAAGAGTCATGGAAACCTTGGGGTTTATCACCATTCCGCACCTCAACGTCGCAGCGTCGATGGGCTACGGTCTGGTTCCGGAAAATCAGGTTGAAGTCATTCGCGAGATGACCGTTCACCTTGATTGGCTGAAAACCCAGGGCGTGCCGTACTCCAGTCTTGAAAATCTGGCGATCATCACCGGTGATGGCGACAGTATGGAGGGCACCTTTCGCGACGGCGACTCGTTGCTCGTGGACCGGGGAATCACGGAAATCCGCACCGACGCGGTTTACGTGTTCACCCTTGACGGCGACCTGTTCATCAAGCGGCTTCAGCGGATGACCGGGGGCGCACTAAGAATGATCTCGGACAATCCCGTTTACCCGCCGATCATGATCGACGGGGCCGATCTGGAGAAAATCCATATTCAAGCGCGGGTCTTGCTCGTGTGGAATGCCAGGAAACTTTGAGGCTCTGAACCAAGCTAAAAAACACGCCCGCTCCTGCGGGCTTTTTTACGCTCAAACGAAAAAGGAGTACACACGTACTCTTTTACCTTGCCGTTTTGCCCCTCAATAATTACTGTATGTATATACATAACACCAAGGAGGATCACATGTCCAAGACGCAAACCAGGGCCCTCGTCCCCCCTACATCGCTCGAACTGCTGGGCGCACGCCTTCAGAAAATCATTACGTCACCCGCCGCTCGCAAGGAACATGCGGCGTTGGTCTACAAGGCGCCAGACGAGTCTCAGCAGGACTGGGATCAAATCATTGATGCCATCACCGAGACCGATGGCGTGTACGCAACCCTTCAGGACGACGGCTCCGTACGCGTGTTCTGGGACGTACCGGCTCAGGACTGAATGATTTATTCAAAACGCCAGGAAATATTTAGCAAAAGCTATTGTATAAATATTTAGCTATTGCTAATTTAATCTCGTACCCATTCATTACCGAGTACGAGCCATGAAGAACCCAAAGCATCACCCTCGCTGCCTGGTGTACCTGCATCCGGCAGCCGCTTCGAGTCCTGCTGCAATCCGGACTATCCAGCAGCAAGTCGGCCTGCTGCTGATCATTACTCCGAAAAATCGTCGCGATCAGGTCAATCCTGCCTTTGCCACTGCGGATCAGTCCAACCCTTGGGGAGGTGACGCAGCATGAGTCAGACACTCAATCAACTGCGATCCGAATTTGCCACGCCCTGCCCAACGCTGAGCGCCGTTAGAGAGCGGTATTTCTCTCATATATCGAGCGATCGTTACCTGATGCGCAAGATCAGCAGTGGCGCAATTGCCCTGAAAGTTACTCGCCTGGGCGGCTCCAATAAAGGTCAGCCAGTGGTGTATTTGCACAACCTCGCGGACTATCTGGATGCTCAAGACCAGTTACAGGCGGCGTGACCCGAGATAGCCGCTGCCAGACAGCGGCATCGATTTCATTCCCTGAAAGCAACAAATCTGATGCAAAACCCACACGCTTATCAACAATGGCATTGACAGGCATGCACAGCGAAGCGTCTAGGACGGCACTTTTCACAGACAGCGCTGATATTTAAGACTTTTTTCAGCTCATTACTGGATATTTCAAAATAATCAGCTAAGTGGTCTCAAGCTGAACCGTTTAACGTCGATAGGCTACTAACGTTTCCTCTCTCGACAGGCCCTTCGCATGAATCTGAGAAATCTTAATATCGCCCCCCGATCGCTACTCTGCTTTGGCTTTTTTGCCATGCTGATTACAGCCTTGGGCCTGTTCTCATTACAACAGTCTGTTGGTTTGAAAGAGTCACGAGAGACACTGCAGGACAACGTGCTGCCTACTATTCAGGCAATTGAGCAGATCAAGACTGACCTGGTCACGATCCGTCTTGGTAATACCGGTTTGCGCGCCGCGCAAGACGCAGAAAATGCCAAGAGGCAGCTCGACCGTATAAGCCAGGCACGCAACAGCCTGGAAACAGATGTCCGTAAGCTGAAGCCGTTACTGATTACCGAAGCCGGTCAAAAGGCATTCAGCAACATGGACCGCAATCTGGTGGCATACCTGGCCGTTCATTCGCGCTTCCTGGACGCGGTGGCGCAAAAGCGTGAAGACGTTATCAATGCGATGACGATCTCCACCGGTGAGATGACTCAGGCCGCCGAACTGTTAAGTAAGGACATCACAGAGGTTTCGCGCCTGGCCAACCTGAAGATGGCCGAGTCCGACGCTGTGGCCGACCAGACTTACTCCCAATCGCGTAACGTGACCATCGCGGCTATCGTGATCGCGCTGGCGGCGACGCTGGCACTGGCCGCGTTGTTTACCCGCAGCCTGGTAGCGCCGATCGCCAAGGCCCTGGCCGTTGCTCAGCAAATTGCCGCCAACGATCTCAGCAAGCCAATCGACATTGATGGCAAAGACGAACCGGGCCGCCTGCTGCAAGCGCTATCGGTAATGCAACAAAACCTGCGTCGTACACTGGGAGAGCTGGGCGACTCCTCGTCGCAGCTGGCATCGACCTCCGAAGAGATGACCGCCGTTACCGAGGACTCGTTGCGTGGCGTGCAGCGTCAAAACGACGAAATCAATCAGGCTGCAACAGCCATTAATCAAATGAGTGCGGCGGTTGAAGAAGTAGCACGCAACGCTTCGCTGGCTTCCACAGCTGCGCGTGATTCGAGCCAGTCGGCAGAAAACGGCAGCAAGCGTGTCGGCGAAACCGTGAGCGTGATTAATGAGCTGCATCAGGCAGTAGGTGTCACTGCGGTCGAGATCGACGGTCTGGCCGTACAAGTGCAAGGCATCAGCGGCGTGCTGGACGTGATTCGCGGTATCGCTGATCAGACCAACCTGCTTGCCCTCAACGCAGCGATCGAAGCAGCGCGGGCTGGCGAAGCCGGTCGTGGCTTTGCGGTAGTAGCAGACGAAGTTCGGGCGCTGGCCCATCGTACTCAGCAGTCCACTGCCGAGATCGAAAAAATGATCGCCTCGATTCAGGACGGCGCCGGTAAAGCGGTCAGCGCCATGGGCCACAGCAGTGAGCGCGCACGCGCCAGCCTTGACGTCGCTGAAGCGGCTGGCCTGGCACTGGCTGAAATCACGGCGGCGATAATACAGATCAACGAGCGCAACATGAGCATTGCTTCCGCCACTGAAGAGCAAGCGCAGGTTGCCCGGGAAGTTGATCGTAACCTGACCAGCATCCGCGACCTGTCCCTGCAAACATCCGCAGGCGCCAACCAGACCTCGGCTGCCAGCAGCGAGCTATCGCAACTGGCAGTGGGGCTGAATCAGTTGGCATTGCGCTTCAAGATGTGAGGATGATCATGCTGCCGCCGTGTCTTCGGCACGGCGCAGTCTTGCACAAAATGAAAACCCTGCAGGAACTGCCGAAGGCTGCGAATCGCGGCGAGTCAGGATGAATGCCTTCGCAGCCTTCGGCAGCTCCTGCAGGAAATTCATTCCAGTCCGAAGGATGCAGCTCTAGACCTTCACCCGCCGCTCCACCACTATCTCCGGCAAATCCAGCCGTCGCATGTATACCCGCAAAGGCTCGCTGATGCGCAAGCGGTCGTCGATGTTCTGCTCAAGAAGCAACTGAAGGCGCTCACGGCTGAGGGTCATCAAATCGTTTTCTGCGGCCATCCAGACGAAGTCGCAGGTCGGGATAATGCCGTCATCACTGACGTCCATACCAAACGAATCTTCGCTGAAGCGCACGATGTATCGCTGTGCCTTGTGGTGGTAACCGACGAAGCCGGCGAGGTCGTCGGCGGCTTCGCAAATAGTGCTGGAAGTGGTTTTCATCGGCAGTCCTGCCCCAGTGAGTGGGGAAGCAATCACAGTGCGCGGCGGAAGATGTCTTCTATCTGGGCCTGGTCAGCAGGACGCGGGTTGGTCAGGCCGCAGGCGTCTTTCAAAGCGTTGGCCGCCAGGACCGGAAAGTCCTCTTCCTTGACGCCCAGCGCGGTCAGCCCCGGCGGTATGTCGATGGAACCGGACAACGTACGGATCGCTGAAATCGCGGCACGGGCACCCTCCTCCGGCGCCAGGCCGCGAATGTCCGCCCCCATGGCATGCGCCACATCCGTCAGGCGAGCCGGGCAGACCGCGGCATTGAAACTCTGCACATGAGGCAGCAATACCGCATTGCACACCCCATGCGGCAAGTCGTAGAAACCACCCAGTTGGTGTGCCATGGCATGCACAAAACCCAAAGAGGCATTGTTGAACGCCATGCCCGCGAGGAATTGCGCGTACGCCATGTTCTCCCGCGCTTCCATGTCGGAACCATCGTTCACTGCGCGACGCAGATAACCGGCAATCAACGCCATCGCCTTTAGAGCACAGGCGTCGGTGATCGGCGTAGCGGCCGTCGAGACGTATGCTTCGATGGCATGAGTCAGCGCGTCCATGCCGGTGGCAGCGGTCAGCGATTTGGGCATTTTGGCCATCATCGCCGGGTCGTTCACCGACAGCAGCGGCGTGACATTACGATCTACAATGGCCATTTTCACGTGACGGACTTCGTCAGTGATGATGCAAAAGCGGGTCATCTCACTCGCTGTACCCGCCGTGGTGTTGATGGCAATCAACGGCAATTGCGGATTCTTCGAGCGGTCCACGCCTTCGTAATCACTGATGTGCCCGCCATTGGTGGCGCACAACGCAATGCCTTTGGCGCAGTCGTGAGGCGAACCGCCGCCCAGAGAAATCACGAAGTCGCATTCTCGCTCACGCAATATGGCCAGTCCGCTTTCAACGTTGCTGACGGTCGGGTTGGGTTTGGCGCCATCGAATACCACCGAGTCAATGCCCTGCTCTACCAGAAGACCAGCGATCTGGGTCGCCAGCCCTGCCTTGGCAAGGCCAGCATCGGTAACGATCAGTGCTTTGAGAAAACCGTATTTACGAATCGCCTGCATGGCCTCGTCGAGACAGCCAAGGCCCATGATGTTCACGGCGGGAATGAAGAAGGTGCTGCTCATGATGGAACCTCGGCGCAATCGCCTGCGTGGGAATGCTTACAGCATGCGCGTGCCGAGGAAGGAAAAATTGATCTGGCTCAATGAATTGGGCTGTGAGCGCGATCCTGTAGGAACTGACGAGCAACGCGAGGCTGCGATAGCGATCTGCCTGATAAACCGTCATCGCAGCCTCGCGCTGCTCGTCAGCCCCTACAGGTAGTGGGTCTTAGCTGATAAACCCATCCGCCTGCAGCAAGGTTTCAAGGCATTGTTCCTGAATACCGTAAAACACTTTCAGTTCCTGGATTTTCGCCAGTATCTCGGTGGATTTGAGCGGCTCGGCGCGTTTGACGGCCAGAATCATCTTGTTCTTATTGGTGTGCTCCAACGAGATGAATTCAAACACCTTGGTCTCGTAACCACAGGCTTCGAGCAGCAGCGCACGCAAGCTGTCGGTGACCATTTCAGCTTGCTGGCCCATGTGCAGACCGTATTGCAACATCGGCCGCAGCAACGTCGGGCTCTGGATTTGCAGACGGATCTGCTTATGGCAGCACGGCGAACACATGATGATCGACGCACCGGAGCGAATGCCCATGTGAATCGCGTAATCCGTGGCGATGTCGCAGGCATGCAACGCAATCATGACGTCCAGCGCACTGGGCGCCACGCTGCGTACGTCGCCGCACTCAAACTTCAGCCCCGGATGTTCAAGACGTTCCGCCGCGTTGTTGCACAGCGTGACCATGTCCTCGCGTAGCTCAACACCGGTGACCTGCCCTTCGGCTTGCAAGGTGTTGCGCAGGTAATCGTGAATCGCGAACGTCAGGTAACCTTTGCCGGAGCCGAAGTCCGCCACTTTGATCGGCTGATCGAGCTTGAGTGGCGACGACGTCAGGGCGTGAGAAAACACCTCGATGAATTTATTGATCTGCTTCCACTTACGCGACATGGACGGGATCAGCTCATGCTGCTTGTTCGTCACGCCCAGGTCAGTCAGAAACGGTCGGGTCAATTCCAGATAACGTTTCTTCTCCCGATCATGGCCTGCCGACGGTGCTTCACGTTCCTGCTGCGCCTTGCTCTTGAACAGCGTGCTTTTGCCTTTCTTGCTGAACTCCAGCTGGACCTCATCGGTCAACGACAGCAAGTGCGCATTCTTGAAAGACTCAGGCAATAGCTGTGCAATGACCTGCACCGCCTCGACCAATGGGAAGTTCTTGGTAATGTCGCGGGTTTTGTAGCGATACACAAAGGACAGGCAAGGCTGATCCTTGACCGTCAGCGCCTTGATGATCACCCGCTGCAACTCGGCTTCAGCGCCCACGTACTTGGCCAGCACCAGCTTGATGAACGAGTTCTGGGAAAGACTGTTTTCCAGCAGACTCAAAAACTGCGCACGATGATCCGGCGCGGGCTGGGTGGAAGTAGCGGTGACTGACATCGAAAAACGCCTCGGAAACGAGCTGATAGCAAAGATGGCTATTTTAGGCGGGTTAAGGCGCTGGAGGTTGGATTAATTGATGAACGCCGGTCTGGAAGAATAAAGCCGGATTGGCGAGCCTGTAGCCAGTTTGTTACTTTTTGATTCCGAATGGCTAAAGTGACTTTAGCCAAAACGTAAGTTCCCCTGCATAATCCGTCGCCTACGCCAAGATATCGAAAACCTGCGCGCTATAGATACTCAGCGCAATGAGAAGTACCGCGGCAATCTGCAGTCCTGGCCGATAAGTAATACCAAAGGTCTAAACCCATAAAATATGGCTGCCTGTTATTAAATGCGAGTTGCGGGCAAAGCCTTGAGAAATCATTCATGAATAAGCTGTGTTTACTCGGTCTCCTGGTCGGTCTGGCCAGTCAGCCAGCGTTGGCTGCAAACAATGTCAACGCCTCGGCCGCCAATAGTCAGGCCACGCTGCAAGCTAAAAACGCCTTCATCGCCAACTTGATGAAGCAAATGACCCTCGACGAAAAGATCGGTCAACTGCGCTTGATCAGCATCAGCCAGGAAGTACCGCAGCCGATGATTCTCAAGGAAATTGCTGCGGGTCGCATTGGCGGCACGTTCAATTCCATCACCCGCGCAGAAAACCGCCCGCTTCAGGAAGCGGCAGTTGCCAAGAGCCGTCTGAAAATCCCGATGTTCTTCGCCTACGACGTGATCCACGGCCATCGGACTATTTTTCCGATCAGCCTGGGCATGGCCGCCAGCTGGGACATGGCCGCGATTGCCGAGACTGGCCGCATTTCGGCTATCGAAGCCAGTGCCGACGGTCTGGACATGACGTTCGCACCGATGGTGGATATCTCTCGCGATCCGCGCTGGGGCCGTAGCTCCGAAGGCTTTGGCGAGGACACTTATCTGGTTTCACGCATTTCCAAAGAAATGGTCAAGTCATTCCAGGGCGCAAATGTCGCATCTGCGGACAGCATCATGGCAGCGGTCAAACACTTTGCCCTTTATGGCGCAGTCGAGGGTGGTCGTGATTACAACACTGTGGACATGAGTCCGAACCGCATGTATCAGGATTACCTGCCGCCCTATCGCGCCGGTATTGATGCAGGCGCTGGCGGTGTAATGATCGCACTCAACTCAATCAATGGCGTACCGTCCACCTCCAACAACTGGCTGCTGCAAGACCTGTTGCGCAAGGACTGGGGCTTCAAGGGCGTGACGATCAGCGACCACGGTGCGATCAAGGAGTTGATCGATCACGGCGTTGCCAAGGATTACCGCGAAGCGGCAAAACTGGCCATCAAGGCCGGCGTTGACCTGAGCATGAACGACAAGGCTTACGGTGAAGAACTGCCAGGTCTGGTCAAAAGCGGCGAAGTTTCCATGACGGAAATCGACAGCGCGGTCCGCGAAGTGCTGGGCGCCAAGTACGACATGGGTCTGTTCGCCAACCCATACCTGCGCATCGGCGATGCCGCTCAGGACCCGGCCGACACCTACTCTGACGACCGTCTGCACCGCGCAGAAGCGCGCGACGTAGCACGCAAGACTCTGGTGCTGCTGAAAAACCAGAACGAAACCCTGCCGCTGAAGAAAGAAGGCACCATCGCCGTGATCGGCAGCCTGGCCAAAAGTCAGCTGGACATGCTCGGCAGCTGGTCTGCCGCAGGTCGCCCGAATCAGTCGGTCACTGTGTATGACGGTCTGGCCAATGCCGTCGGCGACAAGGCAAAACTGCTTTATGCCCGTGGGTCCAACGTCAGCGATAACGAGCACATTCTTAACTACCTGAACTTCATCGAACACGAAGTAGAAGTTGACCCGCGCCCCGCTCAGGAAATGCTCGCCGAAGCGGTGAAGACCGCTGAACAGGCCGACGTAATCGTCGCAGTAGTGGGCGAGTCTCGCGGCATGTCACACGAATCCGCCAGCCGCAGCAGCCTGAACATCCCTGCCACCCAGCAGGCATTGATCAAGGCACTCAAAGCCACGGGCAAACCGCTGGTACTGGTGTTGATGAATGGCCGTCCGCTGACACTGGTCGACGAAGTCGAGCAAGCCGATGCGATGCTGGAAACCTGGTTCCCGGGTACCGAAGGCGGCAATGCCGTGGCCGACGTACTGTTTGGCGACTACAACCCGTCCGGCAAGCTGGCAATGTCGTTCCCGCGCTCGGTGGGTCAGTTGCCTATTTATTACGCGCACCTGAACACAGGGCGTCCGTATTCACCGGAGAAGCCAGGCAACTACACATCGCAATACTTTGAAGAAACCAACGGCCCGTTGTTCCCGTTTGGTTTTGGTCTGAGCTACACGCAGTTCGATGTTTCCGACATCACCCTGTCCGCCAAAGACCTGCCACGCAAAGGCAAGCTGACCGCCAGCGTGACCGTGAAGAATACCGGCAAGGTAGCGGGCGAAACCGTGGTTCAGCTGTACCTGCGTGATGTTGCAGCGTCCATCAGCCGCCCGGTCAAAGAACTCAAGGGCTTCGAGAAAATCATGCTGAAAGCCGGCGAAGAAAAAGTCGTGACCTTCAGCCTGACTGAAGAAGACCTGAAGTTCTTTAATCCACAGTTGAAATACGCTGCTGAAGCCGGTGAATTCAAGCTGATGATCGGCCTGGATTCTGCGACGGTTAAAGAAACGAGCTTTAATTTGTTGTAATCACCGCGGCCTTCCCCTTGTGGGAGCGAGGCTTGCCCGCGATGAGACTGGACGCGATAGATCTGATATCTGCGGCGTCCTTATCGCGGGCAAGCCTCGCTCCCACAGGAGTTAGCATTCCAAACCAGATAATGCGCAATCCTGGCTGCCCCGCTCATGCCCTCCACTTCCCGGTCCCTGCGCATCACGCTGTATGTCCTGCTGATCCTGGCGGGCGCTGCTGTCTCGGCCGGATTGGCGATGCGACAGGCGCAGCGTCATGGCGTAGAGCAAGATGCTGCACGGGCGCAGGAGCAGCTTTCGCTTTACGCCAACACCCTGCATACCCTGATTGAACGTTATCGGGCACTGCCCGCAGTGCTGGCCCTTGACCCGGAATTGCGCGCCGCCTTGAATGGCCCGATTACGGCCGTGTCCCAGGATGCCCTGAACCGCAAACTGGAGAAGATCAACGGCGCAGCGCAATCCTCGACCCTGGAGTTAATGGATCGCAATGGCCTGGCCATCGGTGCGAGCAACTGGCGGCTGCCGACCAGTTACGTGGGTCACAACTACGCTTTTCGCCCGTATTTCCAGCAGACCAAAGCCACCGGCGTCGGACGCTTTTACGCGGTCGGCGTGACCAGCGGCATCCCCGGTTACTTCCTGTCCCATGCGGTAACAGGCGATGCAGGTGAGTTCATGGGGGCCATGGTGGTCAAACTGGAATTCCCCGACCTTGAGCATGAGTGGGCCAAGGGCGAAGACTTGCTGCTGGTCAGTGACGCCAAGGGCATCGTCTTCATTGCTAGCCAGCCGCTTTGGCGTTATCGCGAATTGCTGCCCATTACTACGCAAGATCGCGCCGAACTGTCCGCGACTCGCCAGTACGACAAACAACCGCTGTCCCCGCTGCAACGCACTGAGCTGCGCGAATTCAACCAGCAAAGCCACCTGACCCAAGTCGATGGACCGGATGGCAAGGCTGATTATCTGTGGCAGTCCATGCCGCTACCTGGTGAAAACTGGACCCTGCACTTGTTACGCAACCCGCAACTGGCCAGTGAGGATGCCCGAAACGCAGCGCTGGCAGCCGCGGGCATCTGGCTGACGATCGTGTTTCTCGGATTGTTCCTCTACCAGCGCTGGCGTCTGGCACGCCTGCGCGAAAGCAGCCGGGATGAACTGGAGCGACAGGTTCAAGAGCGCACTCGGGATCTGCGTACCGCACAAGAGGGCTTGGTGCAGTCGACCAAGCTCGCCGCGCTGGGTCAGATGTCCGCAGCCCTGGCCCATGAAATCAACCAGCCGCTTACAGCGCAAAGCATGCAATTGGCTACGCTGCGTCTGCTGCTGGATCACGGCCGTATCGACGACGCCTACAAGGCCCTCGAACCGCTGGATCAACAGCTGATACGGATGAAGGCGCTGACTGGCCACCTGAAAACGTTCGCCCGCAAAAGCCCCGGAGGTTTGCGCGAACGGCTCGATCTGGCGGCGGTGGTTGATCAAGCCTTATTGTTGCTGGACTCTCGACTACGCGACGAGCATGTCGATTGCGTCCTGAACCTGACGAGACCGGCCTGGGTACGCGGCGACGCGATCCGCCTGGAGCAAGTGCTGATCAACCTGTTGCGTAATGCGCTGGACGCCATGCGCGACAAGCCCGTCAAACGCCTGGAAATCCGTATCTATCCGGAGCAGACGCGCTGGCTCATCAGCGTGGCGGACAGCGGCGGCGGTATTGAAGACGAGCATCTGGCGAATATCTTCGATCCATTTTTCACCACTAAACCTGTTGGCGATGGTTTGGGGTTGGGGCTTGCGGTGTCCTATGCCATCGTCCACGAGTTGGGTGGACGGCTGAGCGCCGAAAACCAGAACAATGGCGCGCTGTTCTGGTTCAGCCTGCCCAATGACTATCTGGAGCCTGATTCTGCATGTTGAACTCAGTGATTGTGGTCGACGACGAAGCCCCGATTCGTGAGGCCGTGGAGCAATGGCTGACCCTGTCCAGCTTCGATGTTCAGGTCTACAGCCGTGCTGAAGACTGCCTGGCGAATCTGCCCGAGCATTTCCCCGGAGTAATCCTCAGCGATGTGCGCATGCCGGGTATGAACGGCATGGAGTTATTGAGCCGCTTACGGGCAATCGACGCCGATCTGCCGGTGATTTTGCTGACCGGACATGGCGATGTACCCATGGCCGTGGATGCCATGCGCGAAGGTGCATATGACTTTCTCGAAAAACCCTTCAGCCCCGAGGTGCTGTTGCGCAACTTGCGTCGCGCCCTGGAAAAACGTGAGCTGATTCTGGAAAACCGTCGCCTCCACGAACAGGCCGACACCCGGACTCAACTGGAAGCCAAGCTGCTGGGCGTTTCACCCGGCCTGCAAACCTTGCGGCGTCAGGTACTGGACTTGTCGCAACTGCCGGTTAACGTGGTCATTCGTGGTGAAACCGGTAGCGGCAAGGAGATGGTCGCCCGCTGCCTGCATGATTTCGGCCCTAGGGCGCACAAGCCTTTTGTGGCGCTCAACTGCGCGGCGATCCCGGAGCAGTTGTTTGAAGCCGAACTGTTCGGCCACGAGAGCGGTGCTTTCACCGGCGCTCAAGGCAAACGTATCGGCAAGCTGGAATACGCGGACGGCGGCACGTTGTTTCTTGATGAAATCGAAAGCATGCCGCTGGCTCAACAGGTCAAACTGCTGCGCGTGCTGCAAGACAAGAAACTTGAGCGGCTGGGTTCAAACAAGCCCATTGATGTCGACTTGCGTATTGTCGCCGCCACCAAACCGGACTTGCTGGAAGAGGCTCGCGCCGGACGCTTTCGCGAGGATCTGGCCTACCGGCTGACGGTGGCCGAATTGCGCCTGCCACCGTTGCGTGAGCGCCGTGAGGACATCCCGCTGTTGTTCGCGCATTTCGCCAATGCGGCAGCGCAACGTCTGGGACGCGGCGCACCTGAACTCAGTGGCGCACAGCTGGGCCAATTGTTGAGTCATGACTGGCCCGGCAACGTTCGCGAACTGGCTAACGCTGCGGAGCGGCAAATTCTCGGCCTGACCTCATCGCCGACGTTCACAACCGATCCGGGACAATCCCTTGCGGCCCAACAGGAAGCCTTCGAAGCACAATGCCTGCGTGCCGCGCTGGCCCGGCACAAAGGGGATATCAAAGCAGTGCTCGAAGAACTGCAGCTGCCGCGCCGCACCTTGAACGAGAAGATGCAACGGCATGGGTTGCTGCGCGAGATGTTTGTCGAGTAGATCTGCAGCCAGGGCATCACTGATCGATCTGAAAACACCGTCCCTGTAGGAGCTGCCGAAGGCTGCGATGCATTTTTCCTGACACACCGCCATCGCAGCCTTCGGCAGCTCCTACAGATATTCGCGTTAGCGATGAAATTATCGGCAACTTTCCGCCTACCCCAACACCATCAATAAGCGGATTTCCGCTCATCCAGATAACGCCATCCCCTCTAAACCGGCCTTTTCTCACATGGCACAGCTCCTGCTATAGCCACAGCAAGGCCGCGCACTGACGCGCCATTCTAAAAACAATGAATAAAAAGGAACATGATGGACATTCCCAACTCTGCTTCTAAAGGGTCGGCCAACGCTCCAGCGGCTGAAAAAACCACCTCAAGTCGTCTCAAATCGATTTTCAGCGGCTCGGTCGGCAACATGGTCGAGTGGTATGACTGGTACGTCTACGCCGCCTTTTCCCTCTACTTCGCCAAGTCCTTTTTCCCGAAAGGCGACACCACAGCGCAACTTCTCAATACCGCAGCCATTTTCGCCGTAGGCTTCCTGATGCGCCCGATTGGCGGATGGCTGATGGGTTTGTACGCTGACCGCAAGGGCCGCAAGGCAGCACTGATGGCTTCGGTACTGTTGATGTGTTTCGGCTCCCTGATCATCGCGCTGACACCGGGCTATGAAGTCATCGGCGTCGGCGCTCCGATCCTGCTGGTCTTCGCCCGATTGCTGCAGGGCCTGTCGGTTGGTGGCGAGTACGGCACCTCGGCTACCTATCTCAGTGAAATGGCAACCAAGGAACGTCGCGGCTTCTTCTCGAGCTTCCAGTACGTGACGCTGATTTCCGGCCAACTCATCGCGCTCGCCGTATTGATCGTGCTGCAGCAGACGCTGACCACCGAGCAACTTTACTCGTGGGGTTGGCGCGTGCCGTTCGTGATCGGCGCACTCTGTGCTGTGGTTGCGCTGTTCCTGCGTCGTGGCATGGAAGAAACCGAATCGTTTACCCGTGCCAAGAAGGAAAAGCCAAAAGAAAGCCTGATGCGTACTTTGATGCGCCATCCGAAGGAACTGATGACTGTCGTGGGCCTGACCATGGGCGGTACGCTGGCTTTCTACACCTACACTACGTACATGCAAAAGTACCTGGTGAACACGGTGGGGATGAGTATCAGTGACTCGACCACTATTTCTGCCGCAACCCTGTTTCTGTTCATGGTGATCCAACCGCTGGTTGGCGCGCTATCGGACAAGGTCGGTCGCCGCCCCATCCTGATCGCCTTTGGTGTGATGGGTACGCTCTGCACCGTGCCGATCCTGACTACCCTGCATACGATCCAGACCTGGTGGGGCGCGTTCTTCCTGATCATGGCGGCGCTGATCATCGTCAGCGGTTACACCTCGATCAACGCAGTGGTGAAAGCAGAACTGTTCCCTACCGAGATTCGCGCATTGGGCGTTGGTCTGCCGTATGCACTGACCGTGTCGATCTTTGGCGGCACGGCGGAATACATCGCGCTGTGGTTCAAGAGCATTGGCATGGAGACCGGGTACTACTGGTACGTTACGGCGTGTATCGCCTGTTCGTTGCTGGTTTACGTGTTCATGAAAGACACACGCAAGCACTCACGCATCGAAACCGACTGATTCCATCAGCGGCAATGATAAGGGGCAGCCACACTCGTGGGTCTGCCCTTTTTTAATACGAGAAATTCTCAACTGGCACCCGCCAGATCGGTGCAATCCACAGCTAAAAAAATAACAAAAAAGGCAATAATTATGACAATTTAAATTTGTCAAGAGGGTTTATTACAAGATTTTTCAAAAAAATGCACCGTCCTGATGCAGGCCAAGCTGAGAAGCCCGAAAATCGTGCCCTGTATCCAACTATCATTTCTAGCGATGGTCGTTAGCACTGCTATTCACTTCTGAATAAATTTCAGGCGCGTAGCATTCACTCCATACCGAACTGACAACCCATTCGATTACTGGAGTACACCATCATGAAAACCAACAAACTGATTTTTGGCATTGCATTCTCTGTTCTGGCTTCAAGCGCATTCGCTTCGCCACAACTTCCAAGCCTGCCAGGCAACAACCACACCAACGCGGTTGAGCAATCTTCGACCCTTACTGTTGCCGAAGGCGGTTCCGTACACACCAACGTAGGCAGCATCCGCCAAGCGGCTGTTGGCAGCGATCAGGTTGGTGCTGATCGTCTGGCTGCTGACGGTGCCGACAATGTAGGTCCTAACCGCCAGGCCGCTGATGGTGCTGATCACGTAGGCGCAAATCGTCTGGCTGAAGACGGTGCTGACCGTGTAGGTGCAAATCGTCTGACTTCTGACGGCGCCGACCACGTTGGTGCAAATCGTCTGGCCGCTGATGGCGCAGACCGCGTAGGTGCAAATCGTCTGATCTAACTGATCGAACGGTCCCTTTTAGCCCGGCCTTGCGCCGGGCTTAATCGTTTTTGAGTCACGCAAAAATATCAGACGCTTTGAATGTCAGGCACTATAGACGCATCTTTTCATGCGCCTTTGAGCCCACAGGATTAGCACATGTCAGACGATATTTATTCGTACGAACCCTCCCAAGGCCACGGCTTGCCACACGATCCGTTCAATGCAATCGTAGGTCCTCGCCCTATCGGCTGGATCTCGTCACAAGATGCCAACGGCAAGTTGAATCTGGCGCCGTACAGCTTCTTCAACGCCTTCAACTACATCCCGCCGATCATTGGCTTCTGTAGCGTTGGGCGCAAAGACAGCCTGAACAACATCGAACAGACTGGCGAGTTTGTCTGGAACCTGGCCACGCGGTCGCTGGCTGAAGCCATGAATCAGAGCTGCGCACCGGTTGCTGCGGATGTCAGCGAGTTCGAATTGGCAAACCTGACGCCGCTGGCATCGCAAATAGTGGCCGTGCCGCGCGTTAAGGAAACGCCGGTTTCGTTCGAGTGCAAGGTGACCCAAATCATCCAGTTACAACGCGCCGACAAAGAAGTCGTGCCTAGCTGGCTGATTCTGGGTGAAGTGGTGGCGGTGCATATCGCAAAATCACTGCTCAAGGACGGGATCTACGACACAGCGGCTGGCGAGCCTATTCTGCGTGGCGGCGGCCCGGCAGATTACTTCCAGCTAGGTCCGGAAGCGCTGTTCAAGATGCACCGCCCCAAAGCCTGATCATTGAGCCTGAAATGAAAGACCGCCCTCAGCATCGATATTGATCAAGCGGTTCAGCTCATCGGTAGCTGCAACATCAGCTTCATGGGCGGTCTTGAATTTTTGCTCGGGCAGCACCCGATTGAATACCGGTGCACCACCGGCCCCCAGGCCCTTTACTGCAATGGCGGCGCTGTAGCCACCTTCGCCTGGGACGACTGCTGAAACCGCTTCGAAGCCATTGAGTTCTTTACGTGCCATGGGTCCAGATCCTGCCTGTGCTTTGAAAGCTGGGGATTCTAAACCTACGACGCTCAAACCGCTTGCATCAGGTGCTCGGCCTCAGCAAGGGTGGCAAAGGTATGGAAATCCAGGCTGCTGACCATATAGGTCTGCATGACGTCGGCAAACACTTGTAACTCGGGGATGGTCAGCCAGCTGTTCATTGCCTCTTCGCTGACCCAGCAGCCGGAAATCAGCCACAGGTCCGGATCCTTTAGCGAGCGCTGCAAAGCGAAGCTCAAGCAACCTTCAGCCGTGCGAGAAGGCTCGATCAGGCAGAGCAAGCGCTCGCCCAGTTGTTCGCTGTGACCAGTCCTGGCGCGGGCGAAAACCAGATGGCTCACTGATGATGACTGAGGCATGGTCATAGCTCCTTTAGTGTACAGGATGATGTTTTCAGGGTGCGGCGACAGGAACCGAGATTAGAGGCTTAGGGCAACACTCGTTAGTCAGTTACTGTCGGCTTCTTGCCTGATCCTGCGTAGCTGTGAAAATCACGCGATACAGAAGGGGCAGACTTCATGCAACGCCAACGCAGTAACAGGCAACGGCAGACCCGGTTTGACAGCGTGAAACATGCACTCTGGCAGAATCAGGCAATCATCTCGCAGGATTCAGGTAGTGCTTTGGCTTGCACAAAAATAAGCTGGGCACATCAATGAAGGATTAAAGGACTCGCTCATGCCGCCACTTCAGCCACTCAAAGAACCGCTTAGCGAAGACCTCGAGAAGCAGCGAATCGAGCTGGCTGACCTGGTTCGCCGATTCGCTCCTGCCGAAGGCTCATTTCAGACGGCTATTTCGCCGCTGCACATGGTGCGCTATGAAAGCCCGGCGCAATCGCTGCCTAGCCTGGTTCAGCCTGCGCTTTGCTTGTTTGCCCATGGCAGCAAGGAAGTGCGTCTGGGTGACGAGACCTACACTTACGATCCACTCAACTACCTGGTGCTGTCTGTCGCGTTGCCGTTGAGCGGCAGAATCCTTCACGCGACACCGGAAAATCCGAATCTGGCTTTGCGACTGGATATCGACCCGGCAGATATCAACGCCCTGATCGCCGAAGCCGGTCCCATGAGCGTTCCGACCCGCCCCAGCGGACGCGGCCTCTATATCGAAAGGATCGACACGCAGTTGCTGGATGCAGTGCTACGCCTGTCACGTTTGCTCGATAGCCCGAAAGACATCCCCATGCTCGCGCCACTGATCAAACGCGAAATTCTGTATCGACTGTTGCGTAGCCCCCAAGGCCATCGCCTCTACGAAATAGCCATCACCAGTTGCCAGACTCATCGCGTGACTCAGGCGATCCGATGGCTCAATCACAATTTCACTGAGCCTTTGCGCATTGAAGAACTGGCCAGGGAGGTGAACCTCAGCGTTTCCACTCTGCACCATCGCTTCAAGGCCGTCACGGCGATGAGTCCGTTGCAATACCAGAAGCAGTTGCGGCTGCAGGAAGCACGACGCTTGATGCTGGCCGATGGGCTCGACGCGTCGGCTGCAGGCTACCGAGTGGGCTACGAAAGCCCATCGCAATTCAGCCGGGAATACAGTCGTCTGTTCGGCGCTCCGCCGCTGCGCGATCTTGCCCGGTTGCGGGCCACTGTTTAGCGCTGTTCGCCACACACTCCTGTAGAAGCGCACGAGTACCGCGAGGCCGCGATAGCATCCCGCCTGACACACCGCCATCGCAGCCTCGCGGTGCTCGTGCGCTCCTACGGCAGAAGTGGTTGGTACTTAAGACGCTATAACTTTTAAGGCAATACGCCATACCCCATAGATCAATTCTGTCCTACGTCCCCTGCACGCCTGCCCTACACTCGCTTTAATCCTTCCTGAACTGCCAAGTAGTTGGAATGAGGAAAGCGACATGAACATAAAAATAAAAAAATGCGTCACCGTTCTGAGTATCAGCGCCGTTATCGCGGTGTATGCAGCGGGTGTCTACCGCAACGAACTGGCTCGTCAGGCGCCACAAGTGGCGACATGCAGCTTCGGTCATTGCGTGCCCAGTAACGCGACATTCAGCGCATTGCGATAAGGCTTCGCTGAAGCGTTTAAGTGGCTGGAAATGCATAAGGCAGCTATCGATTAGGGAGCTATCGGCTTAGACTGATTGTGCTCCCCGTCGGCATTCGGCGGAAATCACTGTCGATCAGGTTCTGTCTTGACAAGTATTGCCCAGACCACGCCTTCAATCCGTAGCGTCCTGTACGCGTTGATGATGGCCGTATTTCTCAGCGCCCTTGATCAGACGATTGTTGCCGTCTCGATCCCCGCTATTTCTACCCAGTTCAATGATTTCGACCTGTTGGCCTGGGTGATTTCCGCCTACATGGTTGCACTGACCGTTGCCGTACCCATTTACGGCAAGCTCGGGGATCTTTACGGCCGACGCAAGTTGATGCTGTTTGGCCTGGGGCTGTTTACATTGGCCTCGCTGTTCTGCGGCATAGCGCAGAGCATGGAGCAACTGGTGCTGGCGCGAGTCATTCAAGGTATTGGCGCGGGCGGCATGGTTTCAGTCAGTCAGGCAATCATCGGCGATCTTGTTCCGCCGCGGGAACGCGGACGCTACCAAGGCTATTTCAGCGGCATGTACGCCTTGGCCAGTGTGTCAGGTCCGGTTTTGGGAGGCGTCATGACTCAATACCTTTCCTGGCGCTGGGTGTTCCTGATCAACCTGCCACTGGGCTTGATTGCGTGGTGGTTCGCCAAACGCACGTTACTCGGCCTGCCTGTCCCGCAACGCAAACCGATCATCGACTACCTGGGTACGGTGTTGATGATCGTCGGCCTGACGGCGCTGTTGCTGGGCATAACTGAAATTGGCCAGGGCCATAGCTGGCGGGATCAGCAGGTACTGACGCTGCTCGGTATTGCATTGCTGGCTCTGGTTTGTTTCGTCTGGTACGAACGGCGAGCATTGGAGCCTCTGTTGCCGATGCATTTGTTCACCAACCGCAGCGCAGTGCTCTGCTGGTGCACGATTTTCTTCACCAGCTTCCAGGCGATTTCGCTGATCGTGCTGGTGCCGCTACGATTCCAAACGGTCACCGGTGGCGGTGCCGACAGCGCTGCACTGCACCTTCTGCCACTGGCGATCGGCATGCCCATGGGCGCTTTTTTTGCGGGGCGTCGCACTTCATTGACCGGCCGCTACAAGCCAATGATTCTTACCGGCGCAATGTTGATGCCGATTGCGATTCTCGGCATGGCGTTCACCCCGCCGCAATCCTTGCTGATGACCAGCTTGTTTATGGTGCTGACAGGAATCGCCAGTGGCATGCAGTTCCCAACGTCGTTGGTGGGGACGCAAAACTCGGTGGCGAAACACGACATGGGCGTGGCGACCAGCACCACTAACCTGTTTCGCTCTTTGGGTGGCGCGGTGGGCGTGGCGTTGATGTCGGCATTGTTGCTGGCAATGCTGCAAGGCACTGAATTTGGTGATGCAGGGTTGGCTGGTGCAGGCTCGATCGGCGGTGAAGGTGCGTCCGGCAACGTGCTGATGGACAGCCTCAATGCCGCCAGCGGCCCGGCGCTGCAAATCTTGCGTGATGAGCTGTTACTGACCTTCCGCCACCTGATGATCGTCAGCGCAGCCATTTCACTGCTGGGTCTGGCTGCCGCACTGGCGATGCCCAACAACCTGTTGCGGGGGAGAGAGCATAAAGAGAGCTGATCAACGGGCAACGATCATTTAGCCTGAAATGTTTTCCCGTGGGGGCGAATTCATTCACGAAATAGGCGGCCCCGAAAACAGGGGCTGACACACCGTCTTCGCGAATGAATTCGCTCCCACAGAGCCCCATCTACAGCCCATCGCGCGGAGACAGAGCTATTTCCAGAGTTAACCCCCGCTTAGCTACTGGCTGTAATACCCCACCGCCACCAGATAATCGCCAACCTTGCGCGCATACGCATGCTTGTTTTCTACTTTGCCAGTTACGGGATTGCGCCAGCGGTACTCGTATTCAGCGGTGTCCTGCTTTCCAATCAGCGCCAACATCGGCTCGCCGACCGGTTTGCCTTCCGGGTCTTTGACCTTACGGAAGTCGGTGTTGATCAATCGCAGGTTGGTGCCATGGGCGACATAACGCTTGCTGTTCAGATCGACCACGAACACATAAAGGTCATCCTGCAAAAAACCGCCTCGCAGGCTGTTGATTGCACTGAGGGTCCCTTTCTGGTCGCGACTCAATTCCTTGACTGCTTTGTCCAATAAAGCTCTGGCTTGTTCAGGCGATGCACGAGGGACGTAGTAACCCACCGCCAGAATCCGCTCGCCAACACGCTGAAAGTAAACCCGCTTACGCTCGACTTTACCGTCGGCCCAGTTATGCCAGCGGTATTCAGCCTGCTGTACACCTTTGCTTTCCGGCGTCTGCAAAACATCCTTGAAGGCTTTTTGCAGGTCCGACTCCAGCACCTGAGAGACATCGCGACCAATCAACACAACCGAGGGTCCACCGCTGGCAAGCATGACGCCATGGGTGTCGACGACGAACACATAACGCTCCCCATCAACGAACTCACCCTGACGGCTGAATTCGGCAAACGACTTGTCCCCCGCCTGCTGATAACGGGCAACCGCTTTCTCCAGCAGAGCTCTGGCAGCAGGCCCCTGCTCCGGGCTTTCGACCCCAGCCCACACCTGACCAAGCCAGGCGGAGCATAGAACCCCCAGAACAACACCCATACGTCGTGGTGAAAATTGCATGAACGGCCCCTTTTTTTGTAAGTCTGCACAGAGCTTAGACAAACGCCGGATGATGAAGAATCATTCATGGAAAAGGGGTCGTCAGCGCCGTATCGCTATCCGCTGAAATCAGTCCAGAACCACTGCGTACGCTCGGCCTTAAGGTGCTCGAAAGCAGGCATGACCTCACCTTTGTTGAAGAAACGCCGGGAGCGCGCCATGGCGCTGCTGAACCAGTGGCCGGTCTGCGGGCAAGGCTGACCGGCACGCACCGAAGCCATGGGCTTTTCGTCGAAGCGTGCGTACCACTGCGCAGTGGATTGCTCGGTAAAACCGATGCCCCGCCCCGGGCAAGGATGCAGGCACCCGGTATCCTGCACCCGTATGGGTTTGAGCACTTTATTGACCGCCACGTAAGCACTCGATGGCGCCTCGCTCTTGCCGCCCAACGCGGGTAACACGCCAGCGCGGATCATCAGGCCATTCTCATAAGTATGAAAAACCACATCGCTATGGGTACTGAGCACGCTGCGCAAGCGGTCACTGCCGCCCAACTGATGCACGAACCGGTTCCCCAGAACGCTGTACCAACTGACGCCCTTGATTCGATCAAGTAAACGCAGGCTTTCCATATGAGGCCCGGCATCCACCATCAGACCGATATAGTTTCGCGCCAGCTCATATTCCAGCGGCAAATAACGCAGACCATCTCCTGGCAAGACACACACAAGACCGCCGTAGCCATGCTCGGCCTGAGTCTGATTACATAGATATTTGATCCATCCTTCATAAACCCTGGCGCCGTCTCTCTCCATCAAAAAGGACCAGGGCAGGAGCATTTTCAGACAGGAGTGATCCGTAGCCGCCTGAGATTGCGAGGGGGCCATCACCGACATGCAATGAGTGGCGGCTTCGACTGGCCTGGCGCTGGAAATTGACCACAGCAGCGGCTCGTCTGGCGAGCTTTCAAGCACTTGCCGTCGACAGATAGAGAAACTGCTCGGAGACAGCTTTCGAAGGCGCTGATAGGACTGCCAATCAAGGGCCGAGCGAAACGTGTCGTAAAAATGTGTAAAACATTCCTCGATACGCCGCCTGATCTGCTCAGTGTGACCGTGCTTGAAATACAAAGTGGTCATCAGGCCGAGTCTAGCGGCGGGTCGGCATTGTGCAGCATCAGCCAATAATTGATTGGCCTGGTCCTTGAGTCTTCCCGGAATTCCTACTGCTTCAGGTACGGTTTGCAACACGCTTTTATTCTCCCGGTCATCGAATGCCGCGGAAGAGTGAAGGGAGTTGCCGGAAGGGACAATACTGGAAAATCAATTTGGGAAATCAGCTACACACTTCAAGAAGTGTCCTACTCAATTCCTACAAAAATAGCCTCTGCCGAACGCTTTTGATCGCCGACAGTCATAGTGGCATTGCGCCAACAGCGTAAGGTGTGGGTAAAGTGACTGGGCAGTCACTTCATACTTCGATATAGATGCGGGCTGTGGGGAACGGGAATATTCTGACAAAAGTTTCAGGTGCGTAGCGCGGGGCTGAGGCGCAGCATATCCAAACCGGCGTCAACCCACTTCTCGGCTCTGTCGTTGAGCGAGTAGCTATCAGGAATCAGTAGCCATTGACCCAGCATGCCGTCGATGTAGGCATGAAGGGCGATAGAAGCGCGGACAGTGTCCAGATCTGCGGGCAGTTGACCTTTACGCACGGCGTTACTCAGTGCCAGGCCAATACGGTCGTTGCACTCCAGCGCGTTGGCTTGGCGCTGGAGGCGGAAATCGCACATTTCATCGGTGAATTCGCATTTATGAAACAAGATCTCATTAATGCGACGCGTTTTTGGGTCCAGTGTAATTTCATGAAACAAATGAATAAGCAATTTCTTCATGCAACCCAATGGGTCGACCTCGTCCTCGCTTTCGCTCGCCTTGGCCATCTCTTCCAGTGGCTCCTGAATGCTGTCGAGCATCGCCTGCACCAGATCTGCCTTGTTGCTGAAGTGCCAGTAAATCGCACCGCGAGTCACGCCTGCCAAGGATGCGATATCTGCCAGAGTCGTACGCGCAACCCCCCTTTCATAGAACGCTTTTTCGGCGGCTACAAGGATTTGGCTACGGGTAACCTGAGCTTCCTCTTTGGTACGACGAACCATGGCAGTAAAACCTCATTAAATATGCTACGCGCCACGAATTGCGTGGCCCTGAAGCAAAACCGGGCGGCATTTGTAGCACCTTGTCCCGAACCTTCGATCCCCAGTCAGCACGGCTTGGAGAAGCAATACTGGCTATTTACAAACAACCGTGAATGTAAGTATATTCGTTAGCCTACTACTTATCCAACCAGAATTTTTCACACCCTTTCACTTTTCTTGAGCACCCAGGCTCCTGACCCGAGGATCTTCATGCAATTCAAGCCAGCTGTTACCGTACTGGTCACTGCCGTCGCCCTGGCAACACTGCTCAGTGGATGCAGTAAAAAGGAAGAAGCCGCAGCCCCTGCAGCTGCACCTCCTCAGGTCGGCGTCGTCACCATCAAAGCCCAACCCTACACCCTGACTTCGGAACTGCCGGGCCGCACCACGGCTTATCGCATCGCCGAGGTTCGGCCACAGGTCAACGGCATCATTCTCAAGCGCATGTTTACAGAAGGCGCCGATGTGAAGGCCGGCCAACAGCTGTATCAAATTGATCCAGCGCTTTACGAAGCCACGGCCAACAGCGCGAAGGCGACTTTGCAGTCGGCCAAGTCGTTGGCTGATCGCTACAAGCAACTGGTCAACGAGCAAGCCGTAAGCCGTCAGGAATACGACACTGCCCTGTCTTCCAGCCAGGAAGCACAGGCCACGCTGCAGACCGCTCAGATCAACCTGCGTTACACCAAGGTCATGGCACCGATCTCTGGCCGTATCGGGCGCTCCGATGTGACTGAAGGCGCACTGGTCACCAGCGGTCAGACCAACGCGATGGCAACCATCCAGCAACTTGATCCGATCTACGTTGACGTGACCCAGTCTTCCGCCGAGATGCTCAAGCTGCGTCGCGATCTGGAGAGCGGCAAGCTGCAAAAAGCCGGGGACAACGCCGCGACGGTCAAGCTGACCCTGGAAGACGGCAGCGAGTACAGCAAGCCGGGCAAACTTGAGTTCTCCGAAGTGTCGGTAGACCAGGCGACTGGCTCCGTGACCTTGCGTGCAGTATTCCCGAACCCTGACCACACCCTGCTGCCTGGCATGTTCGTTCACGCCCAACTGCAAGCTGGTGTGAAAAGCGAAGCCATTCTTGCTCCACAGCAAGGCGTGACCCGTGACATGCGCGGCAAGCCATCAGCCCTGGTGGTCAATAAAGACAACAAGGTTGAGCAGCGCGAACTCATCGCCAACCGCACTTCAGGTGCTTACTGGCTGATCGAAAAAGGTCTGGAGCCGGGTGATCGCGTAATCACCGAAGGTCTGCAATTCGTCAAGCCAGGCGCGCAAGTGACGGTCAAGGAAGCGACCAACCTCACGCCAGCCCAGTCCGCTCAGTCCGCCCCTGCCGCCACTGGCAAAGGTGAGTAACCGATGTCTAAATTCTTTATTGACCGCCCCATTTTCGCCTGGGTATTAGCCCTGGTGATCATGTTGGTGGGTACGCTTTCGATCCTGAAACTACCGATCAACCAATACCCGGCCATTGCGCCGACAGCCATCGACATTCAGGTTACCTACCCGGGCGCTTCGGCGCAGACCGTGCAGGACACCGTGGTGCAGATCATTGAGCAACAGCTCAACGGTATTGATAATCTGCGTTATGTTTCCTCGGACAGTAACTCCGATGGCAGCATGACCATCACCGTGACCTTCAACCAGGGTACCAACCCGGATACCGCTCAGGTTCAGGTCCAGAACAAGCTCAACCTCGCCACGCCGCTGTTGCCACAAGAAGTACAGCAACAGGGTCTGCGCGTTACCAAATCGGTGAAGAACTTCCTGCTGGTAATCGGTCTGGTTGCCGAAGACGGCAGCGGTCTGACCCGTGAAGACTTGTCCAACTACATCGTTTCCAACATCCAGGACCCAATCTCCCGGACTTCCGGTGTGGGCGACTTCCAGGTGTTTGGTTCGCAGTACGCCATGCGCATCTGGCTGGATCCGGCCAAGCTCAACAACTTCCAGTTGACACCGGTTGATGTGAGCACAGCGATTTCTGCACAGAACGTACAGATCGCAACCGGCCAACTGGGTGGCCTGCCTGCCCTGCCCGGCACACAACTGAATGCCACGATTATCGGCAAGACGCGTCTGCAAACCCCTGAGCAGTTCGGCAACATTCTGCTCAAGGTCAATACCGACGGCTCGCAAGTACGTCTGCGTGACGTAGCCCGCATCGAGCTTGGTGGCCAGAACTACAGCATCGACGCACAGTTCAACGGTAAACCCGCTTCTGGTATGGCGATCAAACTGGCTTCCGGTGCCAACGCACTCGACACCGCCAAGGCCATTCGCGCCACCGTTGCCAACCTGGAGCCGTTCTTTCCGCCTGGCATGAAAGTGGTTTATCCATACGACACCACCCCGACCGTGACTGAATCGATCTCCGGTGTTGTGCACACCCTGATCGAAGCGATCGTGCTGGTGTTCCTGGTGATGTACCTGTTCCTGCAGAACTTCCGGGCTACCGTGATCACTACGATGACCGTACCGGTAGTATTGCTTGGTACATTCGGCATCCTCGCGGCGTTCGGTTTCACGATTAACACCCTGACCATGTTCGGCATGATTCTGGCCATCGGACTCTTGGTGGACGACGCCATCGTGGTGGTAGAGAACGTCGAGCGGGTGATGGCCGAAGAGCATTTATCGCCCAAAGAGGCGACCAAGAAATCCATGGAGCAGATCCAGGGCGCACTGGTGGGTATCGCCATGGTGCTCTCGGCGGTACTGCTGCCAATGGCGTTCTTCGGGGGGTCTACAGGGGTTATTTACAAACAGTTCTCGATCACCATTGTTTCGGCGATGGCCTTGTCGGTACTGGTCGCATTGATCTTCACCCCGGCGCTTTGCGCCACTATGCTCAAGCCGATCGATCCGGAAAAACACGGCCAACCTAAAAAAGGCTTCTTCGGCTGGTTCAACCGTACCTTTGATCGTGGCGTAGACAGCTACGAGCGCGGCGTGGGACGGATGGTGACTCACAAGCTGCCAGCATTCGGCGTGTACCTGCTCATCGTTGCGGGCATGATCTTCCTGTTCACCCGCATCCCGAGTGCGTTCCTGCCCGAAGAAGACCAGGGCGTGATCTTCGCCCAGGTGCAAACCCCGGCCGGTTCGTCTGCCGAGCGCACGCAGAAAGTCATCGACGAGATGCGTACCTTCCTGCTCGACAAAGAGAACGGCGAAGGCAACGGCGTAAACTCGGTATTCAGCGTCAACGGCTTCAACTTCGCCGGTCGCGGTCAGAGCTCGGGCCTTGCGTTTGTAATGCTGAAACCGTGGGACGAACGTGACTCCGAAAATACCGTTTTCAAAATTGCTGAACGGGCTCAGGCACACTTCGCCAGCTTCCGCGACGCGATGGTGTACGCCGTGGTCCCACCGTCGGTACTCGAACTGGGTAACGCAACCGGTTTCGACGTGTACCTGCAGGACCAGGGCGGTGTAGGCCACGAGAAGCTGCTCGAGGCGCGTAACCAGTTCCTCGGTATGGCGGCGCAGAGCAAGATTCTTGCCGGCGTACGTCCTAACGGCCTGGGCGATGAGCCGCAGTACGAACTCACCGTCGATGACGAGAAGGCCAGTGCCCTGGGCATCACCTTGTCGAACATCAACCAGACCCTGTCCATCGCACTGGGTGGTAGCTACGTCAACGACTTCATCGACCGCGGTCGGGTGAAGAAAGTGTACGTGCAGGGTGAAGCGGCAAGCCGCATGACCCCAGAGGATCTGGGCAAGTGGTATGTGCGCAATGACGCAGGAACCATGGTGCCATTGTCGGCTATCGCCACAGGCGAGTGGATCTACGGTTCGCCGAAGCTGTCGCGTTACAACGGCGTAGCAGCAATGGAAATTCTCGGTACACCGGCTCCGGGCTACAGTTCGGGTCAAGCCATGGCGGAAGTCGAGGCGATTGCCAAGAAGCTGCCATCGGGTATCGGCTATGCCTTCACCGGCCTGTCTTTCGAAGAACGTTTGTCCGGCTCCCAGGCACCTGCGCTATACGCCCTGTCGATGCTGGTGGTGTTCCTCTGTCTGGCAGCACTGTATGAAAGCTGGTCGATTCCGATTGCGGTCATGCTCGTTGTACCGCTGGGTATCATCGGTGCACTGATGGCAACCAGCCTGAGGGGCCTGTCCAACGACGTGTTCTTCCAGGTCGGCTTGTTGACGACGATCGGGCTGGCGGCGAAGAATGCGATCCTGATTGTCGAGTTCGCCAAAGAACTGCATGAACAGGGCAAGAGTCTGGTGGATGCGGCGATGGAAGCCTGCCGCATGCGTCTGCGCCCGATCATCATGACCTCCATGGCGTTTATCCTCGGCGTGGTACCGCTGGCGATCTCCACCGGTGCCGGTTCGGGTAGCCAGCACGCAATCGGTACGGGCGTAATCGGCGGTATGATCACCGCCACCGTCCTGGCAATTTTCTGGGTCCCAATGTTCTACGTTGCCGTGTCGTCGATGTTCAAGAGCAAGTACGACAAGGAACACGAGAAACAAACATCACATGATGAGGCTGGCCAATGAGCAAGTCCCTGATCTCCCTGGCAGTCACTGCGGTCATCCTCAGTGGTTGCTCGCTGATCCCTGAATACAAACAGCCTGCGGCTCCGGTCGCGGCGCAGTACCCGCAAGGTCCGGCCTATTCGCCGACTGAAGCGGCGAACGTCGCGGCGGCTGAGCAGGGCTGGCGTCAGTTTTTCCATGACCCTGCCCTGCAACAGCTGATTCAGACTGCGCTGGTCAATAACCGCGACCTGCGTGTCGCGGCGCTGAACATCGACGCTTACCGTGCGCAGTACCGCATTCAGCGTGCCGATCTGTTCCCGGCTGTTTCTGCTGATGGCAGCGGCAGCCGTCAACGGGTTCCGGCCAACCTGTCGACGACTGGCGAATCGGGCATTACCAGCCAGTACTCCGCCACGCTGGGCGTCAGCGCCTACGAACTGGACCTCTTCGGTCGGGTTCGCAGCTTGAGCGAGCAAGCCTTGCAGACCTACTTCTCCAGTGAAGAAGCCCGTCGCAGCACGCAGATCAGCCTGGTGGCAAACGTCGCCAATGCCTACATGACCTGGCAGGCTGATAAAGAGCTGCTCAAGCTGACCGAAGAAACCCTCAAGACCTACGAGGAAAGTCTGCGTCTGACTTCCCGCAGTAACGAAGTGGGCGTCTCGTCGGCGCTGGATCTGAGCCAGGCACGGACCTCGGTGGAAAGCGCCAAGGTTGCGCTGGCGCGCTACCAGCGTCAGGTCGCTCAGGATCAGAACAACCTGACCTTGCTGCTTGGCACGAACCTGCCGGACAACTTGCCGCCCGCTCAGCCTTTGAGTGCCGACCTGTTGAGCGCTCTGCCAGCAGGGCTGCCTTCGGACCTGCTGCAGCGTCGTCCGGACATTCTGCAAGCCGAGCATTCGTTGCAAGCTGCCAACGCCAATATCGGCGCGGCCCGTGCGGCGTTTTTCCCGAGCATCAGCCTGACAGCCAACGCCGGTACGATCAGCCCGGATCTTTCCGGCCTGTTCAATGGCGGTTCGGGTACCTGGTTGTTCCAGCCAAGCATCAACATTCCGATCTTTAACGCTGGCAGCCTTCGTGCCAGCCTGGATTACTCGAAAATCCAGAAAGAGATCAGCGTTGCCAATTACGAGAAGGCGATTCAAACCGCCTTCCAGGAAGTCTCTGACGGCCTGGCCTCGCGCAAGACTTACAACGAACAGTTGCAAGCCCAGCGTGATTTCGTCAATGCCAACCAGGACTACTACCGTCTGGCCGAACGTCGCTACCGGATCGGGATCGACAGCAACCTGACCTTCCTTGATGCTCAACGCTCGCTGTTCAGCGCACAACAATCGCTGATCACCGACCGCCTCTCCCAACTCACCAGCGAGGTCAACCTGTACAAGGCCCTCGGCGGTGGCTGGTACGAGCAAACCGGTCAGGCCAAACCGATTGATAAAGAGAAGCCATCAGTTCAACTGTTCTAACACTTGTCCTGATAAGCCGTTCAATAAAAAACCCACCTCATCGGTGGGTTTTTTATTGCTTCAGAGAAGACGATCTATCAGTGATCGTGATGCAAATAAGCCGGCTGCTTGGGCAGGCGCAGGCTGAACAGGAAAGCGACGGCCATCATGATCGTCACGTACCAGTAGAAATTGCTCTCCATGCCCTGATTCTTCAGGCTTAGCGCAACAAATTCTGCCGAACCACCAAACACCGCGTTAGCCACCGCATAAGCAAGACCGACACCCAGCGCACGTACTTGCGGAGGGAACATTTCAGCCTTCACCAGACCGCTGATGGAGGTATAGAAACTCACGATTGCCAGCGCAAAGGTGATGAGCAGAAAAGCCAGGAACGGGCTGGTCGTGGTCTTCAGGGTCATCAGGATCGGTACCGTGCAAAGCGTACCCAGTGCGCCGAACCACAGCATCGAGTTACGGCGACCGATCTTGTCCGCCAGCATGCCGAACAACGGCTGCATGCACATGTACAGGAACAACGCGCCGGTCATGATGTAGCTGGCTATTTTAGGGTCCATGCCGCCGGTGTTCACCAGGTACTTCTGCATGTACGTCGTGAAGGTATAGAAAATCAGCGAGCCGCCCGCGGTGTAACCCAGCACAGTGATAAACGCGGCCTTGTGATCGCGAAACAGTGCGCCGATGCTCCCGGCGTCCTTGTCCTGACGCATTTCGGCAGTGGTGGTTTCTTCGAGCGAGCGACGTAACAGCAGCGAGATCACCGCTGCGACGGCACCGATCACGAACGGAATTCGCCAGCCGTACGCACGCAGCTCTTCAGTGCTGAGAAACTGCTGCATGATCACAACAGTCAGTACCGCCAGCAGTTGCCCGCCGATCAACGTCACGTACTGGAACGACGCAAAGAAGCCGCGCTGGCCGCGTAACGCCACTTCGCTCATGTACGTCGCCGTGGTGCCATATTCGCCGCCTACCGACAAGCCCTGAATCAATCGCGCCAGCAACAGCAATGCTGGGGCCCAGACGCCAATCGTTGCGTAAGTCGGTAGACACGCAATCATCAATGAGCCACCGCACATCATCAGTACAGCGATCATCATTGAGTTCTTGCGACCATGCTTGTCGGCTACTCGGCCAAACAACCAACCGCCAATAGGCCGCATCAGAAATCCGGCGGCAAATACGCCTGCGGTATTGAGCAACTGAACGGTGGGATCATCGGAAGGAAAGAAGGCGGGAGCGAAGTAAATAGCGCAGAAGGCGTAGACGTAGAAATCGAACCATTCGACCAGATTGCCCGACGAGGCGCCCACAATCGCAAAGATCCTTTTGCTGCGTTCTTCACCCGTGTAATGCGTGGTTGTCATTATTTTTCCCCATTAAAGCTGAACAGTCATCCAGGACATAACCTGTAACATGTGACAACGCATAAGTCTCTGGAATTCCCATCCCTGCAGGAGCTCGAGGGTGCTCCTGAAAAACAATCACCCAGCCCTCAAATGACCTTTTCGTGGAGGCCATCAAAAAGCTGGGTGACTGTATTCAGTGATGTTCGGTATCAGCGCTCAATAGCCAACGCTAGCCCCTGCCCTACGCCGACGCACATCGTCGCCAGACCTCGACGACCGCCGCTTTTTTCCAACTGGTGCAGCGCGGTCAATACCAGTCGGGCGCCACTCATGCCCAATGGGTGCCCCAAGGCGATAGCGCCACCGTTGGGGTTCACTTGCGGCGCATCATCGGCCAGCCCCAACTCGCGCAGCACTGCAAGGCCTTGGCTGGCGAAGGCTTCATTGAGTTCGATCACATCAAAATCGCTGACCGCCAGGCCAAGGCGCTCCACCAGCTTACGCACCGCAGGCACCGGACCGATGCCCATGACGCGCGGCGCGACACCGGCGCTGGCCATGCCGAGAATTCGTGCACGGGGTGTCAAACCATGTTTCTTGACCGCTTCGGCCGATGCCAGAATCAACGCGGCTGCACCGTCATTGACCCCGGACGCATTACCGGCTGTGACGGTCTTTTCCGGACCATTGACCGGTTTCAATTTGGCCAGGGTTTCCAGGCTGGTATCGGCGCGCGGGTGCTCGTCTTGCTCCACGACCGTTTCGCCCTTTTTATGAACGACGCGCACGGGCGTGATTTCTTCTTTAAAAAAGCCCGCAGCCTGAGCAGCGGCGGTGCGCTGTTGACTGCGCAGGGCGAAAGCGTCCTGATCGGCCCGAGAAATCTTGAAATCATCGGCGACGTTGTCGCCGGTTTGCGGCATCGAGTCGACGCCGTACTGTTCTTTCATCAACGGGTTGATGAAGCGCCAACCAATGGTGGTGTCTTCCAGCTTCATGTTGCGTGAATACGCCGCGTCAGCTTTACCCATGACAAAGGGCGCGCGCGACATAGACTCGACACCACCAGCAATCGCCAGCTCCATTTCGCCAGCAGCAATCGCACGAAATGCCGTGCCAATAGCGTCCATGCCCGAGGCGCACAAACGGTTGAGGGTTACGCCCGGGATCGTCTCCGGGAGGCCAGCCAGCAAAGCAGCCATCCGCGCCACGTTGCGGTTGTCTTCACCGGCCTGGTTGGCGCAGCCGAAAAACACCTCGTCCACTTCGTTCCAATTGACCGAAGGGTTGCGCTCCATCAGAGCCTTGATCGGCACAGCCGCCAGATCATCGGCGCGGACGCTGGACAGACCGCCGCCAAAACGACCAATCGGGGTGCGAATCGCATCGCAGATAAAAACCTCGCGCATCATGCTTCTCCCGGCGCTTGACCATGAGCTTTAGCGGTCCGGGCTTCCAGGTCACGCAAAGCAGCCAGCTCAGTTTCTGTCGGCTCGGCGGAGTACTCGACATTCTCCGCAAAACGCAACTCCCACCCAGTAGCGGCGATCACCTGCTCACGGGTCACACCGGGATGCAGCGTAGTGACGACAAACTCGTTACTGCCCTCTTCCGGCTCCATGATGCACAGATCAGTGATAATCCCGACCGGTCCGGCACCGGGCAAGCCGAGGCGCTTGCGTGAATCGCCGCCTTCGCCATGGCCAACGGACGTGATGAAATCCAGCTTGTTCACGAAAGCGCGCGCCGACTGCTTGAGGATGATCAGGACCTGCTTGGCAGACCCGGCAATTTCCGGCGCACCGCCAGCCCCTGGCAGACGTACTTTCGGGTTGTTGTAATCGCCAACAACCGTGGTGTTGATGTTGCCGAAACGGTCGACTTGCGCAGCCCCGAGAAAGCCCACATCCACTCGTCCGCCCTGCAGCCAGTAGCGGAAGATCTCACTGGTGGATACCACTGTGTCGGCTGTTTCCGCCAGCTCGCCGTCGCCAATCGACAGCGGCAGCACAGTCGGTTTGGCCCCAATTGGACCTGATTCGTAAATCAGCACCACATCGGGCGAGGAAGTCAGGCGAGCCAGGTTCGCCGCCTTGGAAGGCAAGCCGATACCGACGAAGCAGACAGCGCCATTACGCAAGCGGCGAGCCGCCGCCACGGTCATCATTTCACTGGTGGTGTAAGTCATTATTTTGCCTCCGAAGCGCTGGCCAACTTGCTCTGGAATTCGCTGAAATCCGCAGTGCCATAAATGTAATCCTTGATCCAGGCATTGAAGCTCTCGCGATCACGGGCAATCGGGTCCCAGGCCTGATAGAAGCGGTTGTCGCGCTCGTAGTAACCGTGGGCGTATGAAGGATGAGCACCACCGGGTACAAGGCATACCGCGCTCAAAGCCCAGGTTGGCAATACGCAGGCGTTCATCGGAGCATTCAGGTCATCAACGATCTCTTCCACGGTAACGATGCAACGCTTGGCAGCCAGTGCGGCTTCCTTCTGCACACCAAGGATGCCCCACAGCAGCACGTTGCCTTTGCGGTCTGCTTTCTGCGCATGAATGACCGTTACATCCGGACGCACGGCAGGCACGGCTGCGAGCACCTCGCCGGTGAACGGGCAAGTGACCGTCTTGATCAGTGGATTGACCTTGGGCAAATCGGAACCGGCGTAAGCGCGCAATACAGCAAATGGAAGACCCGATGCGCCAGCAACATAGGCGTTAGCCAGGTCGGCATGGCTGTGTTCTTCGATTTCCATCGCGTGCGGCCATTGTTTTTCAACGGCGTCACGCAAACGATGCAGAGAGCCGACCCCAGGATTACCGCCCCACGAGAAAATCAGGCGCTTGGCACAGCCCGCGCCGATGAGCTGGTCGTAGATCAGGTCAGGCGTCATGCGCACCAGCGTCAGGTCTTTTTTACCCTGACGAATGATTTCATGGCCTGCGGCCGTGGGGATCAAATGGGTGAAGCCTTCCAGCGCAACGGTGTCGCCATCGTTGACCAATTGCTTCACGGCGTCGCGTAGAGAAAGAATTTCAGCCATGAGGTGCTCCCGAACTCAAATTGCATCCAATGAACAGCGCAGATGGACTACGCTGGAATGGAATTGAGGTTATGCCGGGGCCTGAGGCCAAACAATCCGATAATCGATTATTCGTTCGTTAATCGCACAAATTCAGTGAACGCTCAGGTGAATAACTGGGTGCTCAAATCCCTGCTCGCATCCAGCATGATAGGCAGGAAACGCTGCTCCAGCTCACTTCTGGCGACACGGCCTGCACTGGTACTCACATTCAACGCGGCAAGCACCTGACCGGATGCGTCATAGACCGGCACCGCGATAGAACGCAATCCTTGCTCCAGCTCCTGATCGACAATGCACCAGCCTTGCTGACGAACTTGCTGCAGACATTCGAGCAGGGCTTCAGGTGTGCGAATAGTCCGACTGGTCTTGGGTTGCAGATCGACGTGGTCCAGATATTCGCGTAACGAAACATCGTCCAGTGCCGAAAGCAGAATGCGCCCCATGGACGTGCAATAAGCAGGCAGACGGCCGCCAACAGAAAGATCTACCGAAATCAGGCGCTGGGTTGTCGCGGAGCGCGCAATGTACAGAATGTCTTCTCCCTCCAGAGTCGCCATGTTGCAGGCCTCATGCAACTGGTCACTCATCCGGTCCAGATAGGGCTGGGAAGAAACCGCCAGCGGCGTTGACGACAGGTACGCGTGGCCGAGGGTCAGCACCTTGGGCAACAGCGAGTAGGTTCGCCCGTCCGTCGTTGCATAACCCAGTTTGATCAACGTCAGCAGACAACGCCGCACCGCCGCCCGAGGTATTTCGGTGCGGTGACTGATCTGTGCAATGGTCAAATGCCGTTTGCGCTCCTGGAAGGCATGAATCACAGCTAACCCTCTGGCCAGAGAAGTCATGAAATCCGGGTCTCCAGTCAGCGCCTGAATCCGTTTGGCGGGCGACGCAACGATCGGCGGTGCCAACGAAGCAAAAGAATTTCGTAGTTCATCATTCATTGCCACTACCTCGGTAAACCCTGTCAGGCCATATGAATCGCAGCTTCCACGCTTTTCGAAGGAAAGCGCACAATCCGCTTCGTGCGATTATCGAACGACTGGCCGATAATCGCAATTGACCCACCACAAAGATACTTATACCTTTGCATAGCCTTAAGTGGCTTCTTGGAAATACTGGTCAGGTACCCACGAGAAGTCCAAGGTACGGCCTTGCCCATGAAGCGAGGCCGTTTTTATTCCCGCATGCCCCATTCGGGGAGTGATATCGAAACGCCATAAATCAGCATCTTACAATCGCGGTATGCGCGCCTCGGTCACAAATATCTGCTTCCTTGCACATACATCCCGTTTCGGCTCGAACTATGTCGCCAGAAATTTGTCTGTTGCTGTCAATATTTCGTACATGGAAGTTACGTCGTATGTCACTCACTGAAACTTCGGAACAGTCGTACAAGAAAAACTCCATTGCAGAAGTGTTTCGATAAACCACCTAACATATAGTTGACTGATTCGAAGTTCTTGGAGATAGTGTCTATCACTTGGCCGGGTAATAACGATTCGCAGTGGCTGCAGGACCGAGCGCCATGCTCGGGGCATACCACAGGATCCAGGCACTGTAGCAGTGCTGCAACACCGTTATCCTCGCGATTGAATATGCGGCCAAAGTAGCCATCGCACTTGCAACTCAAACGACTGTCGCTACGACAATTACGTTTTCTGGTGTCCGTAGCCGCGAGCCGCAAGATGTTCAGAACATGGCAATCCAGAGCACGCTGTTTGGCTTACGTCTTTCAGTACCTGCCTGGACGGTTTCATGTGTGGACGGTTAAGCAGCTTAGCGATATCACCAGATTAATTTTGACTTGATCAGGTAACAAAGTGACCAAAGATGAACTGCGCGCGGAACTTGAGCGCCAGGAACAACGCTACAAGGAAGTTTACGGTGGCGAAATCACCACTTACGCCGCTCAACCAGAGCCGGAACGCAAACCTTGGCGCAAGAAAGCCAGCATTCTCGACCAGGCTTTCAAGCAAGAATTGCAAAAAATGGAAAAAGACCTGAACGAAGAGCGGTAAATCTACCGCTCTTGCGAACCGGGCTAATGTGCACTGCCCGGTCGAATCCATTCGGGACAAGCAATCGTCTTATCTGACGGCCGTAAAAAATCGTGAATATCCCCCTTGACTCATGAGTGGGGAGGCTTCGTCGACGATAAAATTTCGACAATCGGTGATACCAGTCGGCAGCCGTTACATCGATCTGTATTTTTTCTGTCATAATCCCGCCCCCTTCAGACCGGGTCAGAAAACCTTCATGATCGATTTATTCAGCGGACTAGATGCCTGGGTGCTTGTGAGCCTGTTGCTCGCCCTCGCTTTCGTCCTCACCTTCGAGTTCATCAACGGCTTTCATGACACCGCAAACGCGGTGGCGACAGTCATTTACACCAAAGCCATGCCGCCTCATCTGGCCGTATTCTTCTCCGGGATCTTCAATTTCCTGGGTGTGCTGCTGGGCGGTGTCGGCGTTGCCTATGCCATTGTTCACCTGCTCCCGGTTGAACTGCTGATCAACGTCAACACTGGCCACGGCCTGGCTATGGTCTTCTCGCTACTCGCCGCCGCCATTACCTGGAACCTGGGCACTTGGTATTTCGGTATCCCGGCATCGAGTTCCCATACGCTGATTGGCTCGATCCTCGGCGTTGGTCTGGCTAACGCGCTGATCAACGATATTCCGTTGGCCGACGGCGTGAACTGGCAGAAAGCAATCGACATCGGCGCGTCGCTGGTCTTCTCGCCACTCGCTGGCTTCCTGGTCGCCGCATTGGTCCTCATCGGTCTTAAGTGGTGGCGACCGCTGTCGAAGATGCACAAGACGCCTGAACAGCGTCGCAAACTCGACGACAAGAAGCACCCGCCATTCTGGAACCGACTGGTCCTGGTGATTTCCGCCATGGCGGTGAGCTTTGTACACGGTTCCAACGATGGTCAGAAAGGCATCGGCCTGATCATGCTGGTGCTGATCGGTATCGTGCCAAGCCAGTTCGTACTGGACTTGAACAGCACTACCTACCAGATCGAACGGACGAAGGACGCAACCCTGCACCTGAGCCAGTTCTATCAGCGCAACAACAGCACACTGGGCGAATTCCTGGCGCTGGGCAAAGCCGAAAAAGGCGACCTGCCGGAAAGCTCCAGCTGCAACCCCGAACAAACCGAGCCAACCATTGCTGCACTGCTCGACAACCTCACGGGCGTTGCCGACTACCACTCTTTGACTCCTGAGCGCCGTATTGAAGTACGCCGCTACCTGCTGTGCCTGGATGACACCGCGCGCAAGGTTGCCAAGCTGCCGAACCTGGGCCCCCGTGAAAAATCAGACCTCGAAAAACTGCGCAAGGACCTGACCGCGACCACTGAATACGCCCCGTTCTGGGTAATTCTGGCGGTAGCGCTGGCGTTGGGTATCGGCACCATGGTTGGTTGGAAGCGCGTTGTTCTGACCATCGGTGAGAAGATCGGTAAGCAGGGCATGACTTACGCACAAGGCATGTCAGCACAGATCACCACCGCCTGCGCTATCGCTGCTGCTAACGTGTTCAGCCTGCCGGTCTCCACGACGCACATTCTGTCGTCCGGCGTGGCAGGCACCATGGTCGCCAACAAGAGCGGCCTGCAAGGTGGCACAGTGCGCACCATCCTCCTGGCATGGGTGCTGACTCTGCCAGCGACCGTTGCCCTCTCGGCTGGCCTGTTCTGGCTGGCGTCCAAAGCGTTGGCTTGATCAATAGCGCCATCGCAGGCATGACCCGCGATGGCGTTATGTAAACCCATTTGAAATACGGCCTAAGGCTGCGAATCAATGGCTGTCACTGACAGTGATGCAACTACCTGCGCTTCTTACCCCCGCCCAGCAACGACCCCAACAACCCTCGCACCAATTGACGCCCCAACTGATTCGCCGCCTGGCGCACAGCGCTTTTCATTGCCTGCCCCGCTACAACGCCCAAAAACTCGCCCGCCATATCACTGAAGGTCTCTTGCTCCTTGGCGCTCTTGGCGGGCGCCTCATCCGACTCTGGGGTCGAGACTTTTCGGGCAATGAGCATCTCATAGGCCGACTCACGATCAACAGGTTTGTCGTAGCGCCCGGCCAGTGGCGACTGGGCGATCAGGCTGGCGCGCTCGGTATCGCTCAAAGGCCCGATTCGCGACTGCGGCGGCGCAACCAACACCTGCTGGACCATTGCTGGCGTCCCCTTGTCCTGCAAAGTACCGACCAACGCTTCGCCGATGCCGAGTTGCGTAAGCAACGCCAGCGTGTCGATATCCGGATTGGGCCTGAACCCATCCGCCACGGCGCGTAGGGATTTCTGCTCTTTCGCAGTAAAGGCACGCAAACCATGCTGAATGCGCAAACCCAACTGCGCCAGTACCTGATCAGGTAAATCACCCGGTGACTGAGTAACGAAATACACCCCGACGCCTTTGGATCGAATCAGGCGTACCACTTGCTCAAGCCGCTCCTGCAGCGCCTTGGGTGTGTCGGCAAACAGCAAATGCGCCTCATCGAAAAACAGCGCCAATATCGGCTTATCTGCGTCCCCTCGCTCCGGCAGTTGCTCGAACAACTCAGCCAAAAGCCACAACAGAAAGGTTGCATAAACTTTGGGAGCCTCATGCACCAGACGACTGGCATCTAGCAAATGGATGCGCCCTCGCCCATCGGCGGTCGGGTGCAGAATGTCTTCCAGTTGCAGCGCAGGTTCGCCGAATAACGCTTCAGCGCCCTGCTGCTCCAGCACTGCCAGACGGCGCTGCAAGGCTTGGCTGGAACCGGTGGTCATCAGCGAGCTATCGTCCCCAAGCAACTGCGGATTGTCCCGCAAGTGATTGAGCAAGGCTTTGAGGTCCTTGATATCGAGCAGTAACAAACCTTCGCGATCAGCCACCTTGAAAGCCGCATATAACGCCGCCTGCTGACTGTCCGTCAGCTCCAGCAGACTGCCGAGCAGCAACGGCCCCATTTCGCTCAAGGTGGTCCGAAGCGGATGACCGGACTGCCCGTGAATGTCCCACAAGGTGACCGGATATCCTTTAGGGGAGTGATTGAGCCAAGGCATGCCAGCGATTCGCTCGGCAATCTTGCCTTGCGGCGCTCCCGGCGCGCCCAGTCCACACAAATCACCTTTGATATCCGCAGCGAAAACTGCGACGCCTGCATCACTGAAAGCTTCAGCCAAGCGTTGCAACGTCACCGTCTTGCCGGTCCCGGTGGCTCCCGCCACCAGACCATGGCGGTTGCCCAGACGCAAGGCCTGAACCACCGGCAGTCCGTCAGGACCCGCACCAATCACTATGTTCTGAGCGTCTGGCATTTCATCACCTGTCTTGATCGTTATCTCAGTGTGGTCCACAAGCTGGAAAACAGCCCGAAAACTTAACGCTTTCGCCGGGATATGGGGAGCACATCCTTGCATCTGTGGCGTTACACAAATTGCTCTCGCGCTTAAAGCCACGCCTGCGAATTAGGTGTCAGCGAACACGCTGCCGACTCCACTTGGCGAACATCCGTCCTGATCGGTGGTCAACGTTAGACTTTTCCGTGATCACCCAGAGCAGTTTCGGCCTGTATCATCAGGCGCGTCGTTACTCACTTGCTCGAACAAGGCCGATAACACCCCATGACCGCATTCATATGCTTGGCTCAACAGTCACAATATTCAGGGCGTCTGGCATGAAGCGTATCGCATGGTTGGCAGTCGGCTTGCTCGCAGCAGTGTTGATCCCGTTATTGCTGGGCGGCGGCGATATTTTTCAGCGCCTGCGCAGTTTCCCCTTTGCACTGCTGATGGGCATGTTCGGCATGATCATCCTGTGCTGGGGCCTGAACACCATGCGCTTGCGAATCTTGCTGGGGGATAGCGCACGACAGCTGACAGTGAACAGAAGCCTTGGCCTCATCATGGCCAGCGAATTCGCCTACTGCGCAACGCCGGGTGGTAGCGGTGGACCGCTGACATTAATGGCGGTGCTCTCGCGAAACGGCATTGGGCCCGCGAAAAGCAGCGCGGTGTTTGCCACAGATCAACTCAGTGATCTGGTGTTTTTCCTCGTCGCACTGGTGGGGATCATGTTTTATGCACTCTTCCACACCCTCAGCGAACGTATGGAATGGCTATTGGGGTTCAGCGCGGCGCTTGTCGTAGGGAGCCTGTGCCTGTTTCTAGGATTCGCACGCTTTCATCGGCAAGTCATCAAGTTCAATGGCCGAGTGTTAAAACGCTTCAACACCAAAGGCACTACCCGCCATCGTTGGGCGCGCAAACTTCTGCATTTTCGCAATGCACTGGCTGAAACCTGGAAGATGCCACGCCATAAACTGATCGCAGTCTTTTTGCTGACCTGCCTGCACTGGGGGCTGCGTTACAGCATCCTGTATCTGGCACTACTGGGTCTGGGCGTTAACGTGCAATGGGCCTGGACGTTTCTGATTCAGATGCTGTCGTTGACCGCTGGACAGTTCAGTCTGCTGCCGGGAGGTGCAGGTACAGCCGAGCTGACTTCGGCGGCGCTGCTGGCGCCGATGGTAGGCAAATCCACAGCCGCAGCGGCCATCCTGATCTGGCGAACAGTGACCTACTACTTCTATCTGGTGGTGGGCGGGCCGATTTTCCTGCTGATGGTCGGGCGACCACTGCTGAACAAACTGATGCGCTTCGATCAAGTCTGAATCACGTGTCGGACTTGTCGTTGAGCAACTTTTCTTTTTCCGCCTGAGTAACGCGCCAAAGCTCGGCTGCGCCCTCGAAATCAGCACCGTCTTCTGGCGTCAGCGCATCAGGGTCATACCGACTGAGACAGCCCTCACCAAGCGTTGGAGGCGCTGTTGAAGTGGCTTTGTCGAGGGGATTTACCATGGAGAGCACCTCATTCATCGAAGCACCATCGAACATCGGAAATGTATCTTCTGCAGCAGCTGCCAAAGGCTGCGAAAGCAATCCGCCTGACACTCAGTCATTCGCAGCCTTCGGCAGCTTCTACAGATTCATAAGATTCATACTTCGACTGGAGCTTAGTCGAACACTACGGTTTTGTTGTCGTGCACCAAAACACGATCTTCCAAGTGGTAGCGCAAGCCGCGGGCCAGTACCATTTTTTCCACGTCGCGACCGAAGCGCACCATGTTTTCAATACTGTCGCTGTGGCTGACGCGTACTACGTCCTGCTCAATGATCGGGCCCGCATCCAACTCTTCGGTTACATAGTGGCAAGTGGCGCCGATCAACTTGACCCCACGCAGAGAGGCCTGGTGATAAGGCTTGGCCCCTACAAATGAAGGCAGGAAGCTGTGGTGAATATTGATCACCTGATGAGCATATTCACGACACAGTTGCGGCGGCAGAATCTGCATGTAACGCGCCAGCACCACTACGTCAGCCTGGTGATGAGCGACCAGACGAGAAACCTCGGCAAATGCCGGCTCCTTGTCAGTCGGGTTTACCGGGACGTAGTAATAAGGAATGCCATGCCATTCCACCATGCTGCGCAAATCCTGGTGATTGGAAATCACGCAGGCGATTTCACAGTCCAGCTCATCGCTGTGCCAGCGATGCAGCAAGTCGGCCAGACAATGGGACTCACGACTGGCCATCAGCACAACGCGCTTCTTCTGCGCTGAGTCAGTGATACGCCAATCCATCGCAAATTCCTCAGCGATGGGGGTGAACGCCTCACGGAAAGCATCCAGATCAAAAGGCAGCGTATCCGCCCGAATTTCATGACGCATGAAGAACCAGCCACTCAGATTGTCAGAGTGATGGCTCGCTTCGGTAATCCAGCCGTTATAGGACGCCAGAAAGTTACTGACTTTGGCAACGATGCCGACACGGTCCGGGCAAGAAATCACCAGACGAAAAGTGCGCATTGGGGAAACTCCAGAACTTCGCAAAGGCCGCTATTCTAGCGACTGTGGGGGAAAACTGCAGTATTCCTGTTGAACTGATTGTTAAGCGCCAAAGGTGCGACGCAGCTAAGCAATCCCGACGCTCTCGTTCCCGGCACAGCTCCCTGCATGACAGCTTATGAGACCGTGACTTAAACGCCTTAAGAGCGACTATATTTGCCGCCCCTGCCAAGCCATCTAGTTATGAAACGTCTGTAGGTCGCAGTATATTTCTGAATAATTCAAATAAAACTTTTATTTAATGTTTACTTGGTCAAGGTGCGTGACTATTATTGCCTCACTGTCTCCCTGCCACCTCTCAACATAAGGTACGCATCATGTCTCTGATCAACGAATACCGCGCTACAGAAGAAGCCATCAAAGAACTGCAAGCCCGTTTGAAGAACCTGTCCCAAGACGACAAACTGCAAACCGAGCTGGAATTCGAAGGCAAACTGCGTACTCTGATGGGCGAATATCAGAAGTCGCTGCGCGACATCATTGCTCTGCTGGATCCAGAAGCTAAAGTTGGCAAGTCTGCACGTGGCGCAGTTAAACCGACCGGCACCAAGCGCGCGCGCAAGGTCAAGCAATATAAAAACCCGCACAATGGCGAAGTCATCGAAACCAAAGGTGGCAACCACAAAACTCTGAAAGAGTGGAAAGCCAAGTGGGGCGGTGATGAAGTTGAAGGCTGGGCTACCCTGCTGGGCTAAATCCCACGCAAGTCCGCTTCACTCGCGTCACCCATAAAAACGCCAGCCACGCTGGCGTTTTTTATTGCCTGAAAAACACCCGTCGCTACGGCCTCAAAGGCCTAACCTATGACGCAGAGCCTCCACATAGTCCTGCCACTCGCGCAGTATTTTGAGCTGTGCGGGGGTAGCACTAAGGGATAGTTCAACAAGGGAATGAGTGAAACTTTTCAGGGTATTAGGCGCGCCTAATTCAGGCGTTGTCAGACGCGCCCTACAAAAGGCAAGCCAACGCTGTTGCTCTTCTGCGCTCAGGGTTTCAGCGAAATTTCGTGCTCGATATCGAAACAACAATTCCGGCAAGCGTGCATCATCAAAAGGCCATGACTGATGGGCTAACTCCTCGGGCTCGGCATTGCGTACTTGCTCACAAAGCCTGCGGTCACGATCCCCGATAAACCCGTCATACAATTGTTGCTCGGGATCTTCGCTGGCAACAAAGTCATCACTGGCATAAATGGCGTCCAGCTTTTCCTGCCAGACTCCCTGACCTTCGGTGAGATTACGCACACGCTCGTCAAATACGGTCATGTCCAGGTTTAAGCGCTGTTGATCTTCAGCGCGTAGCACCTTCAGCGGCGCAATCACCGGACAACGATTTATATGCAAGAGTTTGAGTGGCACTGGCAGCTCGCCCTCCAACATTTCTTCGCGACGGGTATATAACCGTTGTCGCAATATTTGTGCATCTTGTTCCAGTAAGGGCAAATGATCCTGATGTAAATCGCACACAATCAGTGCGTTTCGATTCTGTGGGTGCCAGGCCAGCGGAAGCACTACCCCCAGATAATGGCGTGCCGCAGAAAAGCGCCCGGAAATATGAACCAGAGGCTCCATCAGACGTATCTTTTGCTGGACTTTCTGCTTACTGCGCAGTTCGAAGAGGTAATCGTAAAGACGAGGCTGTTTCTCACGGATCAAACGCGCCAAGGCAATCGTTGCCCGCACATCGGACAGCGCATCATGCGCCTGCCCGTGATCGATGCCATTTGCCGCTGTCAGGCGCTCAAGCTTAAGCGTGACCCGGCCATCTTCTTCAGGCCAGACAATGCCTTCCGGCCGCAGCGCATAGGCCGCGCGAACTACATCGATCAAATCCCAGCGGCTGTTGCCGCCCTGCCACTCACGGGCGTAAGGGTCAAAAAAGTTGCGATAAAGGCTGTAGCGCGTCATCTCATCATCGAAGCGCAACGTGTTATAGCCCGCTCCACAGGTACCCGGCGCTGCGAGTTGAGCATGCACTCGAGTCATGAAGTCGGCTTCGCATAGCCCTTTCTCTGCAAGTGTGGCCGGAGTGATTCCGGTGATCATGCAGGCAGCGGGATGCGGCAGGATGTCATCACTGTGCTGGCAGTGGATGTTGACTGCAGACTCGATTTCATTGAGTTCGGCATCGGTACGGATACCCGCCATTTGTAATGGGCGGTCATTGCGCGGATTGATACCGGTGGTTTCGTAGTCGTACCAAAAGATGGTGGAAGTCACGGACTGATCCTGAACAGAAGACCGGCAAAGTGTAGGGCTTGAGCAGGGCAAAAGGCGAATCAGGGAATATCGGCCTTATAAAGAAACCTTTTCTTACAACACATGTAGAAACAGTCCGGTTGCTTACCGCTGCAACAGTCCCTAGCATCAGGCTTTGCTCTCAGGTGTCACGCTCCCGACAATGCCATCCCCGCACGCTTTGCCAAGGAATGCACCACCCATCGCGCCGCTGGATACCCGCAGCCGAGTCGAGACCCCGGAAGGTATCGACCTGCTCTTGCGACCAGCAGGACTTGTCCCGCGTGGACTGGCCTTCGCCATCGATTTCAGCATTCGTGCCGCGATCATCGGTGCGCTCTTTCTGATTTTCAGCCTGTTCGAATCGTTTGGCGCAGGCTTGAGCGCTATCGCGATGTTCCTCGTGACCTGGTGGTACATGGTGTTGTTTGAAGTACTGAATCAGGGTCGCACACCCGGCAAACAGATCATGGGCCTGCGAGTGATTCACGATAATGGGACCCCGGTGGGCTGGACCGCTTCGCTGATCCGCAACCTGTTGCGCTTCGTCGACATGCTGCCATTCGGTTACAGCCTTGGGGCGCTCAGCTGTCTGCAGCATCCGCAATTCAAACGCCTGGGCGACCTGTCAGCCGGCACTCTGGTGGTCTATCAAGACAAGCCGCCCCGCCGCCCGGTACTGCCTCAAGCAACGCCAATCATCGCCCCGTTCGTACTAACCCTCGAAGAACAACGGGCGATTTTGAGCTTCGCAGAACGACAAGCCGAGCTCTCGTCCGAGCGCACACAGGAATTGGCATCCATTGTTGCCGAACCGTTGAACGTCAGCCCTGCTCTGGCAGTGCCACGACTCAACAGCGTGGCCAGCGGCCTGCTGGGGCCGACATGAAACAGAGCCTTTTCGAACTTCGACATCAGGCTGAGTGGCAGCGATTTGCAGAGCGCCTGGGCCGCCTTGAGAAAGGCCGGACGCCAGACGACTCGAACGAAACCTTCAGCCGCGACTATCGACGCATCTGTAATCAATTGGCCATGGCTCAGGAAAGGGGCTACAGCAGCCATGTGGTCGACCCGCTGCAACAGTTGGCCATGCGTGGGCATCAGCAGCTGTATCGCCACCGTCATCCGTTCGCAGCGCAGTTGCTGGGCTTCGTGCTGGCGGGTTTTCCACGGCTGGTACGTGCAGAATGGCGTCTGGTCACCATCGCCAGCCTGCTGTTTTTCGGCAGCCTGATCGGCATGGGTTTGCTGGTGCACGGTTTCCCCGACCTGATCTACAGCGTCATTGCCCCGGAACAAGTAGCGCAGATGGAGAGCATGTACGATCCGCAGTCCAGCCGTATCGGCCAGACACTGGAGCGCGCCGCCGACGCTGACTGGATGATGTTCGGCTACTACATCATGAACAACATCGGCATTGCCTTTCAGACTTACGCGACGGGCCTGCTGTTCGGGCTTGGCAGCCTGTTCTTCCTGTTCTTCAACGGGCTGACGATCGGGGCAGTCGCCGGACATCTGACCGGCATCGGCTCAGGCCAGACATTCTGGTCATTCGTTATTGGCCACGGTGCATTCGAACTCACCGGCATCGCCCTGGCAGGTGCCGCCGGGCTCAAGCTTGGCTGGGCACTGCTGGCTCCCGGGGCCCTGCGCCGTGGTGAAGCATTACGAGTGGCGGCAAAAGCCAGTGTGCAGCTTATTTATGGCGTCATCCTCTTACTGTTGATTGCAGCCTTTATAGAAGCCTATTGGTCATCCATGACCTGGCCGCGACCGACCATCAAATACGCCGTCGGTGCGGCCCTCTGGATACTGGTTATCGCCTATCTGGTTTTCGCGGGCAGGACACACCATGCGCCTGACTGATGCCAGCGTCGCAATCCACCCGCGAACGCCCTGGGAAGCCATAGACCTTGGCGTATTGTTGGCACAGGAGCATCGAGGCTTGTTGATGGCCAGTTGGGCCATTGTCACCTTGCCGATCTTCGCCCTGCTCAGCCTGTTGCTCTGGAATTATCCGAGCATTGCCTTCTTGCTGTTCTGGTGGCTCAAGCCCGTATATGAACGCTTGCCGCTGCTGATCCTGTCTCAGGCGCTGTTCGATCCCGCGCCAAGCCTGAAGGATTCGCTCAAGGGCTGGCTCAAAACATTACGCCCGAATCTTTTCGCGAGCCTGACCTGGCGCCGATTTAGCCTGAGCCGTAGCTTCATTTTGCCGGTGCAACAACTGGAGCAACTTCGCGCAGAAGCACTCAGCCTGCGCATTGACGTGCTCAGCCAGAAGGATCAATTCGCCGCCCGTTGGCTGATGGCTATGGGCTCCACTCTGGAGTTATGCCTGTGGACCGGTATGGTCGTGTTGTTTTACGCACTGATCCCCAAACAGGTGGAACTCGACTGGAACTGGTTGCTGCTGCTCAACCTGAACAACGAACTGAACTGGCTGAAGCACCTGAGCAATTTTTTCTATGCGCTGATTCTGGTGGTGTGGGGACCGATTTACGTGTCCTGCGGTTTCACTCTTTACCTGAACCGGCGCACGGTCCTGGAAGCCTGGGATATTGAACTGGTCCTGCGTCGACTGCGTCAGCGGCTTACGGGGAGTGCTTATCTATTGCTGGTCGGACTCGGCCTGACCCTGGTCAGTCCTGCGCAAACAGCGTGGTCCGAGCAGCAGGATTACAGCTGTCCGATTCCTTTACTGTCGCAAGAGGGAGAAGCAGGTCCGGACAGTCCGCGCCTGGCCAATCAGGAACTGACCAGCACGGCGGCGCGTCAAGAAATCAAAAATCTGCTGCAGCAACCACCATTCAAGAATCCCAAAACCGTTTCCGGTTGGCGACTGGCAGAAGATCAAAGCACTTCGCAGGAGAAAATCGCAGGCAAGGGCAGCACGTTGTTCGGCTGGCTCAAATGGCTGATGAAATTCGGCAATGTCGCCGCACAGGTCTTCAAGGTTTTGCTATGGGGCATCGTGATCGCGCTGATCGGCGTAGTGATCTGGCGCTACCGGAAATGGCTGGCAGCGTTCGTCAGTCGTCGCGCTCCTCGTGAGAACCAACAGCGCACCCAACCTGAACAATTGTTTGGCCTGCAAGTCAGCGCTGAAAGCCTGCCTGACGACATTGCGGGAAGCGCGGAGCAACTCTGGTCGAGCCAGCCACGTGAAGCGTTGGGGTTGCTGTATCGGGCATTGCTCAGCCGTATGCTCAGCGACTATAGCCTGCCGCTGAAAAACGCTGACACTGAAGGCGAGGTGCTGCAACGAATAGCCACACTTGATCGACCTGATCTTAACGCCTTCAGCCGCGCACTGACGCTGCACTGGCAAAACCTCGCGTACGGTCACCAACTGCCTGCAGCCCAGGTGCAGCAGGAACTTTGCGATGGTTGGCGGCGCCTGTTTGATCGGGAACTACGATCATGACTCGACGCAGCTGGTTACTGATCGCTCTGGCGGTACTGGTCGTGGGCGTCGGAGGAACCTACCTTCTGAAAAATCTCGAGCGCTACGAGGAAACGGTCGATCAAGGCCCGTCCCCCGAAGCCCGAACCAACCCTTGGCTGGCAGCGGAAAGCTTTCTGCGCAGTCGCTCCATCGAGGTAAAAATCGCCGACTCGACCAGCAAGTTGCCCGACGCGAGCCTGGGATCACAAACTTTGCTGCTGCTCGACCATCGCGAAAACATGACCCCATCCCAGGCAGATCAAGTATTGCGATGGGCGCGCTCCGGTGGGCACGTGCTATTCGTCGCAGAGCAACTCTGGGATGAAAAAAAGGGTCGTAGCGGCGACTTGTTGCTGGACCGGTTAAAAATTCATCAGTTGCTCACCAAAGACCTCAAGGCTCAGGATTCCTCGCCAGTCAGCCCGGTCAGCCCGGTCAGCCCAGTGATCCCGCTACGTACTCCGGCCCCCAAAGCACCCAAGTTGCCCTGGCCAGATTTGACCCGCCTGTATCTGGAAAATGAAGAAGCGCCGGCCTACATTGGCTTCGACCCCAGATTTCATCTGGAAGACCCTGAAGATCAAGCGCAGTCATGGGCAAACAGCGCTGGCGCAACACACATGTTGCAACTGATCTATGGCGACGGCTTGATCACGGTAGTGACTGATAGCAATCTGTGGAAATCCCGATCCATCGGTCATTACGACAATGCCTGGCTCCTGTGGTATCTGACCCAGGACAGCGAGGTCACGATGGTCATCAAGACACAGCACGACAATCTGTTCAGCCTGCTGCTGCGGCACTTCCCGCTGTTGTTGCTGATGCTGACGCTGCTCATCGGTGCCGCACTCTGGCGGGCAGGCATGCGCCAAGGGCCCGTAGCAGCACCGGTTGTCGGCGCTCGGCGACAACTGACAGAACACCTGCGCGCCAGTGCCGAGTTTTTGCGTCAACGTAGCGGCCAGCAAACTCTTTTGCGCACTCTGCAAGCGGAAATCCTGCGCCGGGCCCGCATTCGTCACCCAGGTTTTGAAACACTTATGGTCGCCGATCAATGGCAAGTTCTGGCACGCCTGACTCGCCAGCCTACCAGCATCATCAGCCAGGCCTTACGCCCTCGTCCGGCACAGCGCATGTCCGGCTCCGACTTCACTCGTCAGGTTGCCCACCTGCAAACCATCAGGAATGCCCTATGAGCGATCTTCCCATCGAACCCTCTACCGATTCCGAACCGGTCGTCGAGTTCAACATCGACCCTGCCGCAACGCCCGTGGCCCCCGTCAGCAATCAAGCGCAGCAACGCCAGCGAGCCAGTCAGTTGGCCCAGGCACTGCGCAAGGAACTGCAAAAAGCCGTGATTGGTCAGGCTGCGGTCATTGATGACGTACTGACGGCGTTGATCGGCGGCGGCCATGTCTTGCTCGAAGGGGTGCCGGGGCTCGGTAAGACCCTTTTGGTACGGGCGCTGGCCCGTTGCTTTGGCGGGGAACATGCACGTATCCAGTTCACCCCGGACCTGATGCCTAGCGACGTCACCGGCCATGCGGTCTATGACCTGCAAACCGAGCAATTCAAACTGCGCAAGGGTCCGGTTTTCACCAACCTGCTGCTGGCCGATGAGATCAACCGCGCTCCGGCCAAGACCCAGGCCGCGTTGCTTGAAGCCATGCAGGAACGGCAAGTGACCCTGGAAGGCAAGGCAATGCCAATCGCTCAGCCATTCATGGTGCTGGCGACACAAAACCCCATCGAGCAAGAAGGCACCTACCCTCTGCCCGAAGCAGAGCTGGACCGTTTCATGCTCAAACTGCGCATGGACTACCCCGATGCTGAAGAAGAGCTGAGCATGGTTCGTCAGGTCACGCGCTCGACACGCGCCGACATGCTTGATGTGCAACCGTTGCGCGTCGTGCTTCAGGCCCGTGAAGTTCAAGCGCTGCAACGCATCGCCAGTGAGCTGCCGCTGGACGATCAGGTTCTCGACTATGCGGTTCGGCTGGCGCGTGCAACCCGTACCTGGCCTGGCCTGACACTGGGTGCGGGTCCACGAGCCTCGATTGCGCTGGTCCGCGGTGGCCGGGCTCGGGCCTTGTTACGCGGGGGCGAATTTGTCATTCCCGACGACATCAAAGGCTGCGCGCTCGCCGTGCTGCGCCATCGGGTAAGGCTTGCACCGGAACTGGACATCGAAGGCCTGTCGGTTGATCAGGTCCTCGGGCAACTGCTCGATCAGGTCCCGGCCCCCCGCCTATGAAGCAAATGCCGAAACCATCGATTGCACTCCTTGGCTGGCTGGGAGGCCTGGCGGGGATTGCGCTGCTGCTTGGCGTTCTGTCCGCGCTGGCCATTCCTGTAGCCGATGAGGTCAGCACGGTGTTTTGCGGGTTTCTGCTGGCCGTGTTGATACTGGCGCTGGCAGATGCAATACGGCTGAGCCGTGCGCCATCCCCTCGCCTGCAGCGTCAGATTCGCGGCAGTCTGGCATTGGGTCGCTGGGCGGATGTGCAGCTGCAACTGAATCACGATTATCCGAACGAAATCACGGTGCAGGTGTTTGACCACTTGCCTGCGGGCTTTGAAGCAGGGCATCTGCCTCAGGCCGTGACGCTGCAGCCCGGAGAGCAAACCCAAATGGGCTACCGATTGCGTCCGCTGCAACGAGGTTTCTTTAAATTTACGCAGTGTGAAATCGAACTGCCCAGCCCGATGAAGCTATGGCGCACTCGCCGTTATCTGGAATTGCCCGGCAGCACTCGGGTCTATCCGGATTTCGCAAGGATCTATGGCGGCCAGTTGCAGGCTGTTGAGAACTGGCTCAGCCAAATGGGTGTTCGCCAGCGACAGCGCCGCGGTTTGGGGATGGAGTTCAATCAACTACGGGAATTTCGTGAAGGCGACAGTTTGCGGCAAATTGACTGGAAAGCCACTGCACGTCACAGGACGCCCATAGCCCGTGAATACCAGGAAGAAACTGACCAGCAAATCCTGTTCATGCTCGATTGCGGCCGGCGAATGCGCAGTCAGGACGGCGCACTTTCCCACTTTGATCATGCGCTCAATGCCCTGTTGCTACTTGGGCATGTAGCACTACGCCAAGGTGATGCGGTGGGGCTGTCGACCTTTGCCGGTGAGCAGGATCGCTACCTTGCGCCGGTCAAGGGGCAGCGCCAGTTGAATGTCCTGCTCAACAGCGTCTACGACCTGGACAGCACTCGCAAAAACGCGGATTACAGCACTGCCGCGCGTCAATTGCTGGCTCGTCAAAAGCGCCGGACGCTGGTAGTGCTGATCACCAATCTGCGAGATGAAGATGAGGATGAGCTGTTGTCGGCGGTCAAACTGCTCAGCCAGCAGCATCAGGTCCTAGTGGTCAGCTTGCGCGAGGAGGTACTGGACGCCCTGCGGCACACGTCCGTTCAGACCTACGAAGAAGCACTGATGTATTGCGGGACCATCGATTTTTTGAACGCCCGCGCCGGGCTGCATGATCGCTTGAACGCCCACGGCATTCCTGTTCTGGATTCACGCCCGGCAGAACTGGGGCCGGAGCTGATCAGTCGTTATCTGAACTGGAAAAAATCCGGATCATTGTGAAGGCTCCTTCCCGACATCCGCTATCGCGGAGCGAACACTGAGCTGTAGGAGCTGCCCAAGACCGCTATGGCAGTGTGTCAAAAAAATGCTTCGCAGCCTTCGGCAGCTCCTACGGGATTCGCGTGAGCGAGGTGGTTGCGACCACACCGCATCAAGAAATCCTCAGGCCGACGCCTCCATTGGATAAAAGCTGAAGTAGTGCCGCAGCGCACGTATCAACTCCGCGTACTCCGGCGGCGACTCGGTCAGTATGAAGCCCGAGTCGTAGCTACCCGGTGTTTCATCCTCATGACACCACACGCAGGTCGCCATCACTTCAAGCGTGACAGGCATTCCGCGCTCACAAGGGACCTGGAGACGCAGCTGGAAATCGGCACCCACCAACATCGGCAAATCGCTGATTAGCATCAAACCTGTTTCGGATACGTTCCCCAAACACCCTAACTGCTTATTGGTATAGCGGTTGAAAACCCGCAGATAGCCAGGCAATTGATGCCGTTCGATCCTTCGCTCTTTCAACATAGATCAGCCGCCATAGGTGACCATTGAGCATGGTCGCGCTAAAACTCCCTAGGTAACCAACACTGCGTGTCGGCACCGTAAATACGAGCAAATCTGAGTTTGTCGTCGCAGAAACGTGACTCTGACCCGTTACAGGCACCACAAGTCACGTACGTCCGTCTGCTTTTCGAAAGACTAGACCAGCTGTCGCAAATAGCCACTCAAAAACGTTACATAGAATCCAAACGGGTGTAATCAGCGCTTTACAGGGGTTACCTGAGCAGTCTGGACACGGGGATAGTGACCCAACTGCGCCAGGGTCTCCAGGCGGGCCCGCGCCCTGAACGCGTACTCGCTGTAAGGGTACTGAGTAATAATGAACTGATAAGTTTGAGCCGCATCGACGAACAGTTTTTGCCGCTCGAGGCATTGCCCGCGCAGCATTGACACTTCTGGCTGAACGTAACGACGTGATCGGCTTTGGCGATCGACCTTGGACAAGCTCAACATCACGGCCTCGCAGTCACCACGATCATACGACCGGTAGGCGCTGTTCAAATTTGAATTCATGGCCATTCGGGTGCAGCCACTGACGGCTGCCAGCAATACTAAAATCATCACGATTCGCATGGGACTCTCCTGTGCTCTGCAATGTATCGACCTGAAACAAGATTTCTTCAAGTGGTTTTGACACCAATCGTCTGACGTTTACCCGCTCGTAAAATATCGCGACAGTGCAAAGAAACATGACTACAGATCAAGACAGTAGTAGCCTCTCGCTGCGCTTCATATAAGGAGTTTATGCATGACCGTTCGCCGCACTAAAATCGTCGCCACTCTTGGCCCTGCCAGTAACTCGCCGGAAGTCATCGAACAGCTGATCCTCTCGGGTCTGGACGTTGCTCGTCTGAACTTCTCCCACGGCACCCCGGATGAGCACAAGGCACGCGCCAAACTCATTCGCGAAATCGCCGCGAAGCACGGGCGCTTCGTCGCACTGCTGGGTGACCTGCAAGGTCCGAAGATTCGTATTGCCAAGTTTGCCGGCAAGAAAATCGAACTCAAAGTCGGAGATAAATTCACCTTCTCCACCGTTCACCCGCTGACCGAAGGCAACCAGCAAATCGTGGGTATCGACTACCCGGATCTGGTCAAGGATTGCGGCGTAGGCGACGAGCTGTTGCTCGACGACGGTCGCGTGGTCATGCGCGTTGATACCCAGACTGCCGACGAACTGCACTGCACCGTGCTGATCGGTGGCCCATTGTCGGACCACAAAGGGATCAACCGTCGCGGCGGCGGCCTCACCGCTCCGGCTTTGACTGAAAAAGACAAGCTGGACATCAAGCTCGCTGCCGAAATGGAGCTGGACTATCTGGCCGTCTCCTTCCCGCGCGATGCCGCCGATATGGAATACGCCCGTAAACTGCGTGACGAGTCCGGCGGCACCGCCTGGCTGGTGGCGAAGATCGAACGCGCTGAAGCTGTGGCCAACGACGAAGTGCTGGACGCGCTGATCCGCGCCAGTGACGCCGTTATGGTTGCTCGTGGCGACCTGGGCGTTGAAATCGGTGACGCAGAGCTGGTAGGCGTTCAGAAACGCATCATCCTGCACGCACGTCGCCACAACAAAGCAGTGATCGTGGCAACGCAAATGATGGAGTCGATGATCTCCAGTCCGATGCCGACACGCGCTGAAGTATCGGACGTGGCCAACGCCGTGCTCGACTACACCGACGCCGTCATGCTGTCCGCTGAAAGTGCTGCGGGTTCTTACCCGATCGAGGCCGTTCAGGCCATGGCCCGTATCTGCATCGGCGCTGAAAAGCACCCGACAGGTAAGACCTCCAGCCACCGCATCGGTCACTCGTTCACCCGTTGTGACGAAAGCATCGCGCTGGCGGCCATGTACACCGCCAACCACTTCCCTGGCGTGAAAGCGATCATTGCCCTGACTGAAAGCGGCTACACCCCGCTGATCATGTCGCGCATTCGCTCCTCGGTGCCGATTTACGCGTTCTCCCCGCACCGCGAAACCCAGGCGCGCGCGGCAATGTTCCGTGGCGTTTACACCGTGCCGTTCGACCCAGCCAACCTGCCACCAGGCCAGGTCAGCCAGTCTGCGGTCGACGAACTGCTCAAGCGCGGTCTCGTTGAGCAAGGCGATTGGGTCATCCTCACCAAGGGTGACAGCTACCACACCATCGGTGGCACCAACGGCATGAAAATCCTGCACGTCGGCGATCCTCTGGTCTAAGACCGCCCGCGCAGTGAACAAAAGCCCCGACTCGCAAGAGCCGGGGCTTTTTTGTGTTCGGTGACCCAAGGTCCCCCCAGAGCGCACGAGCATTGCGAAGCCGCGATGGCGGTCTGTCTGATAAACCGCTGTCGCGGGCTCGCGATGCTCTTGCCCCCCTACAGTCCCGTGTGTCCTGCGCGACAGTGCAGTGTCAGGGACACCAGGCAATCTTGCGTTTGAATGCCTTACTCGCGCCCCACAAACACATCCGCGAGTACCTGATTGCGCGGGATACCCGCCAGATAAAGCCGCTTGGCAAAAGTCTCGACGCTTTGCGGGTTGCCACAGAGCAAAGCCATAGTCTTGCGCGACAGCATGCGCAGGTCGGCCAGCATTGCATCCAGTTCATCAGCCTTCACCAGCTGCACCTGAACACTGTCATGAGTACTCGCCAACTCCATCAGCTCGGCGCGCAAGTAATGCTCGCCACCATCACGCGCCAAATGAATGAGCCTGATTGGCCCTTCATGCTCCTGACGCAACGCTTCACGCAGCACGCCCCACAATGGGCCTAGCCCGGTACCGGCGGCCAGCAACAACAGCGGCCGCTCCTGCCAATCGGGGTCATATTGCAACGCACCGCCCCGCAACTCGCCAAGCCCGATGAGCTCATCTATGCGCAAATGCCGGGCTATGTCGGCAAAAGCACCGGATTGACGACAATCGATATGAAATTCCAGAAAGCGGTCTTCACCCGGCACACTCGCCAGCGAGTAAGGCCGGGCCACGCCGCTGTCAGTCCACAGCACCAGATGCTGACCAGCGCGATAACGCAGCGGGCGTTCCGGTTCAAGCCGTAAACGCAGCACTGTTGGACTGAGCCAGTCACATGCTGCGACCCGGGCGGGCGTCCCGTCACGCAATGGGTCAAAAGCCTGGACGCTCAAATCCTGCGTCACTCGACATTGGCAAGCCAGCCGCCAGCCCTGCTGACGCTTACCGGCATCAAGCGCCTGCGGAAGCGCATCCGCGGGCTCGCCCTCGATACAGCGCACCAGACAGGCGTGACAACTCCCCGCCCGGCAGCTGTAAGGAACGTTGACGCCAGCCTGATTAAGGCTATCGAGTAAATTACTTCCTGCTGCGACCGTCCAGTGACGCTCGCCTACATGCAGTTCAGGCATCCACGTTTTCCCAGCCAGCCACACAACAATTACGCCCTGCACGCTTGGCGCGATACAACGCCTGATCTGCTCGATGCAGGGCGTCATCAAGATTGTCACTTTGCTGCAACAGGGTCATACCCACCGAGAGACTCAGGTTCAAACCAGGCAACGCAGCCAGCTCAACCCGACTGAACGATTCGCGCACACGCTCGCAACAATCGATCAATTGTTGCTCGTTACATAGCGGTATGAACAACACAAACTCCTCTCCACCGTAGCGCGCCAGCACATCACTTTCACGCAGACACTCTTCAGCGTGGGAGGCAAACGCCTGCAGCACCTGATCGCCCGTTGAGTGACCATGGTTGTCATTAATGCGTTTGAAGTGATCAAGATCGATCAAAGCCAGCCCATGGGAAGCGTCACCGCTCAGTTGATTCACTTCCCGGGCCGCCATACGTAAAAAGTAGCGCCGATTGTACAGATTGGTGAGTTCATCGGTCGCGGCTAACTCCTCAAGCTGGGCCATCATCCCGCGCAACGTGTCTTGGTGAGCCTGCAAGGCGTAGCGGCGCTGACGCATCCGCTGACGCTGGGCATACACATAACCGGCAAACAGACTGAGCCACAGCAACATGACGAACAGGGCACTGATTTGCAGAAGCACAGTTCCGGGCTTGTGCATTGTCCCGTTGAAGAACTCCAACGCGTTAATACCAACAAAGCTCAAAAGCACCAACGCCGAACAGCGAGCAAAGACCATCGGCGTCAACTGGAATAGACCGAACAGCAGGATCGGCGCATACACGACCAAAAACACACCTCGGGCACCATCGAGGCAAGACAGCAGCCAGGCCAGCCAGCAAAGCGCTAGCACTACCTGGAGTTCAGTCAGGCTCGCATCCGTAAAACGCTGGTTGAATTTGCTCAGAAACATTGCCAGCACGACGAGTTGACTGAGCAACACAGATACGCTGCCAATCGCCGCCACATGAAGGGGCTGGTGAAGTTCACCAGCATAGATAGCCAGCCAGCTCAACAGCATGACGACCAGATACGTCGCGGCCGCCAAGCCAAAGCGCTTCAAAAAAAGAGATTGCATGACTGGGGATATTTCCCGCGGGCTGATCGTGCTCAAAAAGGATTCCTTCCCATAGTGGCACCAGGCCAACAACCTTAGACCCGCATCAAAAAGTTTCCAGCCGACAAAAGGATAAATACGTTCAAACTCGTTCAATTGCAACTGACACCAATAGCCCCCGCGTCCACGCAATACGAAGGCTGGAGGGCGTCTGCGTCAGCAATACCTATAAAATCCGGGGGGTAAACCAATCTGCGGGCAAACATGCCTAAAGCGCAAAACCGATGGATGGACCTGCGGGGATGCGGGTTATACTGCCGCGCCTTTTTGTCGCAGCCAGCCGCGCTGGTGCAGCCATCGGACATCATCTGATCAAACATGGCTCAGACTATAATTTTGAATGTTCCCGTCCTAAACAGAGGAGCGCGCCCCACATGACCGTGATCAAGCAAGACGACCTGATTCAGAGCGTAGCCGACGCCCTGCAATTTATCTCCTACTACCATCCGGTAGATTTCATTCAGGCCATGCACGAAGCCTATCTGCGCGAAGAGTCGCCTGCTGCCCGTGATTCGATGGCGCAAATTTTGATCAACTCGCGCATGTGCGCGACCGGTCATCGCCCAATCTGTCAGGACACCGGCATCGTCACGGTATTCGTGCGCGTCGGCATGGATGTGCGTTGGGACGGGGCCACCATGGGCCTGGACGACATGATCAACGAAGGTGTGCGCCGCGCATACAACCTGCCGGAAAACGTTCTGCGCGCTTCGATCCTGGCCGACCCGGCAGGTGCTCGCAAAAACACCAAGGACAACACCCCGGCTGTTATCCATTACTCCATCGTCCCGGGTAACACCGTGGAAGTGGACGTGGCTGCCAAAGGTGGTGGTTCGGAAAACAAATCGAAGATGGCGATGCTCAACCCGTCCGACTCGATCGTCGACTGGGTCCTGAAAACCGTGCCAACCATGGGTGCTGGCTGGTGCCCGCCGGGCATGCTTGGCATTGGTATCGGCGGTACTGCCGAGAAAGCCGCGGTCATGGCCAAGGAAGTGTTGATGGAATCCATCGACATCCACGAGCTGAAAAAGCGCGGCCCATCCAACCGTATCGAAGAGATGCGTCTGGAGCTATTCGAGAAGGTCAACCAACTGGGCATCGGCGCCCAGGGCCTGGGCGGTCTGACCACCGTGCTCGACGTGAAAATCATGGACTACCCGACTCACGCCGCGTCGCTGCCGGTGTGCATGATTCCTAACTGTGCCGCCACGCGTCACGCGCATTTCGTACTTGATGGTTCCGGCCCGGCCTCGCTGGAAGCGCCACCGCTGGACGCCTACCCGGAAATCGTCTGGGAAGCCGGCCCGTCAGCGCGCCGCGTGAACCTCGACACTTTGACCCCGGAAGAAGTGCAGAGCTGGAAGCCGGGCGAAACCGTCCTGCTCAACGGCAAAATGCTCACCGGTCGCGATGCTGCGCACAAGCGTATGGTCGAGATGCTCAACAAAGGTGAAACCCTGCCGGTTGATCTGAAAGGTCGCTTCATCTACTACGTCGGCCCGGTTGATCCGGTGCGCGAAGAAGTGGTTGGCCCGGCTGGCCCTACCACGGCGACGCGGATGGACAAGTTCACCCGGCAGATCCTCGATCAGACCGGCCTGCTGGGCATGATCGGCAAGTCCGAACGCGGCCCAACGGCCATCGAAGCGATCAAGGACTACAAGGCTGTTTACCTGATGGCCGTGGGTGGCGCTGCCTACCTGGTGGCGCAGGCGATCAAGAAATCGAAAGTCGTGGCCTTTGCCGAACTGGGCATGGAAGCGATCTACGAGTTCGAGGTCAAGGACATGCCTGTCACGGTAGCCGTGGACAGCAAGGGCGAATCCGTCCACGTCACCGGCCCGCAGATCTGGCAGAAAAAGATCAGCGACAGCCTGGCGGTGGAAGTGCAGTAAGCACGTCGGCGTCAATAAAAAACCCGCAGAGATGCGGGTTTTTTATTGGAGTTTGAGAGCTATTGCAGGAGCTGCCGAAGGCTGCGAAGCATTCATGCTGATGCACCGCCATCGCAGCCTTCGGCAGCTCCTACAAGTCCAATTTTTACTGCGCGACAGCGCGCTGCCATAAACACAATCAAGCCTTCGAAAGCCGACTCACACTCGTAATCTGCCCACTCCAGATCATTTCGTAATGCGCGGTCTGAACAATCGACTTCACGTGCCTGGGCGTCATCAGTGCCCAGCAATGATTGCCCGGCGAGCGAACGGAGTTGTAGCGAAGGCCTGGGTACCCTTCCCGCTTGGCGGCGTGACCCAACTGGCGAGCATGGGAATAATCATCAGGATCGTAGATCGGGTCTGAAAGTGACAGCCCGGTAGCGTCTCGATTTGCCCCCTCGTTGAAGGTGCAAGACAGGCCACGAAACAGGAAACGCTCATAGTTGAGCCCTGCCACTCTCGACCAATAGTGATTCTGGTGATGCCGCACCTCAGCGATGGCGGTTTCCATCACATCGGCCAGATACAACACTCCGAAATCCCCCGAACTGAAACGCGAGCCCGCCGGATTGACGTGGGTGAACGGCCCTACCGCGTACGAACAGCCAGGAATACCAAATGGAATCTCGGCAACCGGGATCAACGCGATGCGCCCGATTTCATTCTGCAACCGAGGATTGGTCAGCGCCTGTAGCTGGTACAGCCCCTCAAACTCGGCAGCGTCGGCAACGTCGTCAAACAGATCAATGGGCGGAAATCTGGAATTAACCAATCGATACGCCCGCTGCTCTTGCTCAGCAAGGAGTGGCAGGCTGTCGAGCATCACCACTGTGCACCCCGAAGTGCGTCGACGCGGCGGAAGGTTTCATACAAAGAGACAAAGTCGCCCTGAGCCATGATGTCCAGCGGCTTGCGACCATTGAAGAACTCATTGTCGTTATCCATCGACGGGAAGCCGTAGACGTTGTCCGGGTTATCGAAGACCGTGCGCAACGCCGCATGAATATTCAGCACAAAGCTGATTCGCTGCATCTGGTCCATGTCCAGCCCGACTGACCATTCGGAGCCGGTCTGCTTGGCACGCGTGTAGGTGCTGCGGGAGATACGCAGAATCCGACACGCCTGTTCACTGGACGCATCCCACTTATCAAGAATACGCAACGCAGTGCGCAGGCCGGACACGCAGTGTTCTTTAGAGAGCGGCTGGAGTTGTGGGACTGCGGACATGCGAAGCACCTATTGCATCTGTAGAATCAAACATTACCAATTAGAGTCTACAGATGCAAATCGGTTTCTACGCCGTGCATCGCTCCCACTGGATCGCATCCACCCAGACAGAGGTGTGGCGTAAGTGATTCCCAGAATGGCCACAGCCCTGTGGGAGCCGAGCTTGCTCGCGATGAACGATAACGCGGAATACCTGCCACTGCGCTCGGCTTATCGCGGGCAAGCCCTGCTCCCACAGAACCTGCACAATCCCGTAGGAGTGGCTTTAGCCGCGAGGTCGTCGATACATTCGCAACATCTGCATTGCGAGGCATACCGCTCTCCCGGCTAAAGCCAGTCCTACGGTATGAGCAACAGCTCAGCCACGCCGATCCAGCAAGTTCACCACCAACCGATCAACCCATCCCCACAGCCGCTGTTTGACCCTGCTCCACAGTGGCCGGGCTTTCCAGTCGGCCAAGGTGATTTGCTTGCTCACGGCAAAGTCTTTTTCGAAGCTGGCAACCACGTCCCGCGTCAGGCCGACGTCGAGGGCTTCCAGGTTGGCTTCCAGGTTGAAGCGCAGGTTCCAGTGATCGAAATTGCACGAACCAATGCTGACCCAGTCATCGATCAAGACCATCTTCAAATGCAGAAAGCACGGCTGGTATTCAAAGATTTTGACGCCCGCACGCAGCAACCGCGGGTAATAGCGATGCCCGGCGTAACGCACTGAAGGGTGATCGGTGCGCGGCCCGGTAAGGAGCAAACGCACATCAATGCCTTGGGACGCTGCCTTGCGCAATGAACGGCGGACTTTCCAGGTTGGCAAAAAATAAGGCGTCGCCAGCCAGATGCGTTTGTGGCCGCTGTTCAGCGCCCGCACCAAGGACTGCAGAATGTCACGGTGCTGGCGGGAATCCGCATAGGCAACACGGCCCAATCCGTGACCTGAAACAGGAACCTTGGGCAGCCGTGGCAAACCGAAATTCTCCGCAGGGCGCCATGCTGTGCGACGCGGGTTGGCGTGAAACTGGCGATCAAACAACGCCTGCCAGTCGATGACCAGCGGCCCGGTGATTTCCACCATCACTTCATGCCACTCGCTGACCTCCTCGGCAGGCTGCCAGAATTCATCGGTGACGCCCGTACCGCCAACCACTGCGAGCTTCTTATCCACCAGCAGCAATTTGCGATGGTCGCGGTAAAAGTTGCGCACACCGCGCCGCCAGTTAATGCGGTTGTAGAACCGCAGGATCACGCCCGCATCAGTCAGTCGCTTGCGCAGCCCCAAGGTAAAAGCCTGGGAGCCGAAGTCATCAAACAGGCAGCGCACGATCACGCCGCGTTGAGCCGCATCCACCAAGGCGCGCACGACCGCATCAGCACACGCGCCTGCCTCGACCAGATAAAGCTCCAGCTCGACTTGCTGCTGAGCGCCGTCAATGGCGGCGATCATGCGCGGGAAGAACGCTGGGCCGTCGATCAACAGTTGAAACTGGTTGTTTTCACGCCACGGAAAAATCGCCCCGGCCATATCAGCGCGCCGTGAAAATCAAAACAGCACCCACCGGCACCGCGAGGCTGACGGCCGACAAGCCAGCCGCATTGCGCAGGGTCGTGAAGCCGGGCACCAGATCGAAATCCTGCGCATTCACCACCAACGGCTCAAGGGTCACGACCTGAAAACGTCGTTCATCAAGACGCGTGGCGAGCAGTTCGGCTCGATAGCTGTGGGATTTGCCATGCAGTTGCACCACCAGCGGCAGGCGCAATTCCAGCTGCGCACCGGGAGCCAGATCATTGATCGGTCCCAAATCCAGCTGAGCATTGATTTTCGCTCTGGGGAATTTATCGATGTTGAAGACTTGCTCGCGAATGCGCTCATCACGCAGGGCGATGCCGGTGCTGACCGACTCCAGCTCGACTTCAAGCTCAGCCGCGCCTTTACGATCAACTTTCCCGTGCAAGGTCAAAAAGCGATGCACTTCAGCAATGTTGGCGTTTTTAGTCGAGGTGAACGACAGCCTCGAGGATTCGTTATCCAGATACCAGTTCGCCTGAGCGGGCAACGCTGTCAGCGCCAGCAAGGCCAGCAGCAGGCGGGTTGTGATGGGCATGCAAACTCCAGATGCGCATTAAGGGGCAACCGTACCGCCTGTCTGACCGCAGGCGAACTGCTACGTTCGCATCCGGTTTTTCATGGCGCTGACGGTAGCAAGCGACAGCCTTGTCGCTCGCCCTGCCAAGTGGCCACATTACTGCGGCCAAGACCTTCGGCAGTTACCCGTTTATTCGCCGCGTCGTCGAGCAAGCTGCTCGGTACGTACTGTTTGACGTAGCCACGGCAATACTCGGCGGAATTAAGCATGACGTAGCGACAGGAGCAATACTCTTTGGCGGTATAAGCGCTAATGATGCTCGGGAACGCTGCCAATGCGACTCGGTTTTGCCAAACCAGCACGCCCAGTGCCACCAGTATCAGTAGCAGCAGACTGCTGAATGGGCGACGGCGAATAAAACCTTTGGTCATGGGTTTCCCCTCATTGAAAGGCATTTTCTGTTTACTGCTTGACGACGGCTGGCTTCTCTTTACCAAACGCCGCCATGGCCAGTTTTAGAAGCTGATCGTGAGAGTAACTACCATCCCGATCATCGGCATAACGCACGATCACCAGCCCGGCACTGGGCACCACATACAACGCCTGCCCCCAATGGCCCAGCGCCGCAAAGGTGTCGGCGGGCGCATCGGGCCATGGGCCTTTGTTGCCGTTTGCGGTGCGATTGAGCCACCACTGGCCGCCAGAAACTTCGGCGTCGGGTTGTGAATTGGCAAAGGGCGTCAGAACAAAGTCGATCCAGGTTTCAGGCACTAACTGCTGGCCATTCCACAATCCTCGACGTTGCATCAGCAAGCCGATGCGGGCCAGATCCCGTGCGGTCATGTAGGCATAGGAAGAACCGACAAAAGTGCCACTGGCGTCGGCTTCCCAGGTAGCGCTGCTAATGCCCAGCGGCTCGAACAACGCCGACCACGGGTACTCCGTGTAGGCCTTTTCCCCGACCATGCCTTTCAACGCCGCAGACAGGACGTTGCTGTCGCCACTGGAATACAGGAACGACGTACCCGGTGGATGAGCGCCGCGATGCTCGGCCGTAAAGCGCGCCATGTCGTCCCGGCCACGGGTGTAAAGCATGGCGACCACCGAGGAATTGAGCGGGGCGTATTCGTAGTCTTCCTGCCAATCCAGCCCGGAGGTCCACTGCATCAGATGCTTGATCTTGATATCGGGATGAGAGCGCAACGGTGGATAGAATTTTGCGGCGGGATAATCCAGCGCAAAACGCCCCTCTCCGAATGCTACGCCCAGCACCGTTGCCATGATGCTTTTACTGATTGACCAGGTCAGATGCGGCGTCTGGGCCGTGGTCACTCCGCCATAGCGTTCGTAAAGCACCTGACCGTCGCGCATCACCAATAAGGCGTCAGTGCGAATGCCTTCTCGGGTTTCGTCGTTGCGGGTCGCGAAGGCGTAATTCTCAAAGTCCTGGAGCGCGTCGGCGTTCGCGTTGACAGCAAATAGCAGAAACAACCAGGCGAATCGCATGGGGTGTATCTCGAATGTGGACCGCCGGACTGTAGCAGTGAGTTGTGACGAATATTCAGACAGAGCAGATTTCCTGGTAGGAGCCAACTTGTTGGCGAGGGGGTTTTACCCGGTGAGTCAGGTCTGACGCCTCGCGAACAAGTTCGCTCCTACCGAGGCATCCTGCACCCCGTCACACAACCATCACCAAACCTTCATGGTCATGACATCGCCTCTCCTTAGCCTGAGTTTGTACAGCAGCGCCAGGCCATTACAGCCAACGCCCGCACTTGCAGGGCAGGCTAACGGAGACTTCGCATGACTCAGATCGCCCGCATTCGCGACACAGCATCCGACCGCCGCCTTCAGGCAGAACGTCTGACCGGCAGCAAAGCCTTGCAGGAAGCACAGGCCCTGCGTTTCAGTGTGTTCAGTGGTGAGTTCAACGCCAAACTCAAAGGCGCTGACCAAGGCCTGGATATGGACGATTACGATGTGCACTGCTCGCACATAGGCGTGCGTGACCTGAATACCGGCAAGCTGGTCGCGACCACGCGCCTGCTGGACCACAAGGCTGCCAACAGCATCGGCCGCTTCTACAGCGAAGAAGAGTTTGCCCTGCATGGCCTTGGCCATCTGCAAGGTCCGATCCTTGAATTGGGCCGTACCTGCGTTGACCCGGATTACCGCAACGGCGGCACCATCGCCGTGCTGTGGAGCGAGTTGGCCGAGATCCTCAATGAAGGTGCCTACAGCTACCTGATGGGTTGCGCGAGCATCCCGATGCAGGACGGCGGCATTCAGGCCCACGCCATCATGCAGCGCTTGCGCGAGCGTTATCTGTGCAACCAGAACCTGCGCGCCGAGCCGAAAAACCCGCTACCAGCCCTGGATCTGCCCAGCAACGTGATCTGCGAAATGCCGCCGCTGCTCAAAGCCTACATGCGCCTGGGTGCGAAGATTTGCGGCGAGCCATGCTGGGACGAAGATTTCCAGGTCGCTGACGTATTCATCCTGCTCAAACGTGACGAGCTGTGCCCGCGTTACGCCCGCCATTTCAAGGCAGCAGTGTAATGAGCCGGTTACGTGGCTACGCCCGAGTCGCACGGGTATTGCTGGTGATTGCGCTGGGGCTGACCATCGCCGGCACGTTCGCCTGCATGGAACGCATGAAGATCGGCAACTCAATGGCCCGTCGTCAGCGCTGGAGCCGTTGGTTCATGGCGCGTCTGACAGCTGCGCTGCCGTTTCGCGTGACCGTCAGCGGCGAGCTGCCACGTCAGCCGATGCTGTGGGTCAGCAATCACGTGTCCTGGACCGACATTCCGCTGCTGGGCATGTTGGCCCCGCTGTCGTTTCTGTCCAAGGCCGAAGTACGCACCTGGCCCGTCGCGGGTTGGCTGGCCCTGAAAGCCGGCACGCTGTTCATCCGTCGCGGTTCGGGTGACAGCAAGCTGATTCAGAAGCAGATGGGCAATCACCTGCAGCAAAACAACGCGCTGGTGATTTTCCCCGAAGGCACCACCACAGACGGCACCAGCTTGCGCACCTTTCATGGTCGCTTGATGTCGAGCGCGATTGATAGCGGCGTGTTGCTGCAACCAGTGGCGATCCACTATTCGCGCAATGGCAAACCGGACCCTATCGCGCCCTTCATTGGCGATGATGATCTGCTGTCGCACTTGCGCCGCCTGTTCGCCAACGAACAAGGCGATGTGCATATCCGGCTGCTGACGCCGATTGCGACCGAGGGCAAGGAACGCGCAGTGTTGGCGTATGAGGCACAACAGGCGGTGCAGATCGCGCTGTTTGGCGAGCCGCCCGTCGTTGCCGAGCCTTTGGTTACTAAAGAAGCCGAAGCAGTGCCAGACGCTCAGACCGCCGAGACCCCACGCTCAGCAAGAGCGGCCTGAGAGAAATCCTGCAAGATCGGATAGAACTCGGCGAAGTCCGCGCTCAAGGGTTGGTAGAGACCGTGCAATTCCTGCATGGCACCTCCTAACCCTTGCGGCCGTGACAAGCGACGCGAAATCCCCGCCAGCACCTGCTCCAGCACCGCAAACTCCTGATATGAACCCAGCCAGTCATGCGCAGCCATGTGCGGTGCGATCCGCGCCAGTCGCTCAGGCAACTCTGGCTCTGCGGCCAACACGCCATAGACCTTGCGCGTGAATACCGCCAGCGGCACATCGGCGTAATGCGTCCAGTCCCGGGCCAGGCAATGATCAAAAAACACGTCCAGCACAATGCCCGCGTAGCGTCGCCGCTCGGCAGGAAAGCGTGCAATGGCTTGTTTGATCAGCGGGTGACTGTCGGTGAATGCATCGATGCTGCGATGCAACTGGATCGCCTGCGCCAACTCGTCCGGAAAGCGCCCAGCGACAGGCCCTTTGACGAAATCGCCATACAGGCTACCGAGGAGTTGTGCCGGGCGTTGGCCGCCCAGATGCAGGTGTGCGAGATAGTTCATGGCGCCCAGCCTACGCCGAATTGCGCCTCCCGCCTATATCGATATAACCCGATATAGCGTTTTTCACTATTCTCAGCAGAAAATCATATTTGTATATCGCGAAATACAAATATAAAGTTCGCCCCATCGCGATATAGCGTTAAACCCATATTGAGAACGACATGCCTATCGACCTCGACGAAATAATAAAAGCCCTGGCCCACCCTGTTCGCCGGGAGATTCTTGTCTGGCTCAAGGACCCGCAAAGTTGTTTTCCGGACCAGACCCACTCGACGGAAAACGGCGTTTGCGCGGGCCAGATCGATCAGCGCGCCGGGCTTTCGCAATCCACGGTCTCTGCTCACCTGGCAACCCTGCAACGCGCTGGCCTGATCACCAGTAAGAAGGTCGGGCAATGGAGCTTCTTCAAGCGTAACGAAGAGGTAATTTCCGCCTTTGTCGATGCGCTGCTGCTGGAGCTACGTCCGCCGTCCTGAATCTATTTCGATCGAAAAATTCCCCGTAGGGGCTGCCGAAGGCTGCGAAAGCTTTCTGTCTGAAACACCGAGGATCGCAGCCTTCGGCAGCGCCTACAGGACCACTTACCCCTTTACTGACAGGAGACGCCCAGTGCCTCTTTCACTGTTTATTCTGGCGCTCAGCGCCTTCGCAATCGGGACGACCGAGTTCGTCATCATGGGCTTGCTGCCCGAAGTCGCCGCCGATCTAGGCGTATCGATCCCCGGCGCAGGCTGGCTGGTAACCGGCTATGCCTTGGGCGTCGCGATCGGTGCGCCGTTCATGGCCATGGCCACCGCTAAATTGCCGCGCAAGGCTGCTTTGGTCACGCTGATGGGCATCTTTATCGTCGGTAATCTGCTGTGCGCCATCGCCGCGGATTACAACGTGCTGATGTTCGCCCGAGTGGTCACCGCGCTGTGCCACGGTGCATTTTTCGGCATTGGTTCTGTGGTTGCTGCCGGTCTGGTGCCCGCCAACCGTCGCGCTTCCGCCGTTGCCCTGATGTTCACCGGTCTGACCCTCGCCAACGTGCTCGGCGTGCCACTGGGCACTGCATTGGGCCAATACGCGGGCTGGCGATCGACTTTCTGGGCCGTCACCGTCATCGGTGTGATCGCATTGATCGGCCTGATGCGCTTCCTGCCAACCAACCGCGAAGAGCTGAAGCTCGACATGCGCGCCGAACTTGCCTCGCTCAAAGGCGCAGGCATCTGGCTGTCGTTGAGCATGACCGCGTTGTTCTCGGCTTCGATGTTCACTCTGTTCACTTACGTCGCGCCACTGCTGGGCGAAGTGACCGGTGTATCACCAAACGGCATTACCTGGACGCTGCTGCTGATCGGCCTGGGCCTGACCGTGGGCAACGTAATCGGCGGCAAGCTGGCTGACCATCGTCTGGCCGCGACGCTGATTGGCGTCTTCGTTGCCATGGCCGTGATCTCCACCGCCTTGAGCTGGACCAGTGTCGCGCTGATCCCGACCGAGATCACCTTGTTCCTCTGGGCCACGGCCGCATTCGCCGCCGTGCCTGCCTTGCAGATCAACGTGGTGACCTTCGGCAAGGCTGCGCCGAATCTGGTATCGACCCTGAACATCGGTGCCTTCAACGTCGGCAACGCACTGGGTGCATGGGTCGGTGGCAGCGTTATCGCTCACGGCCTGGGCCTGACCAGCGTGCCATTGGCCGCTGGCGCACTGGCTGTACTCGCGCTGATCGTGACCTTGATTACTTTTCGCCAGGGCGGCAACGCCGATCTGGCCCCTGCTATCAACTGATCAATTCAAGAGGTTTCACGCATGACAACTATCTTTGACCCGATCACCCTGGGCGATCTGCAACTCGCCAACCGCATCGTCATGGCACCATTGACCCGCTGCCGTGCGGATGAAGGCCGTGTACCGAACGCGATGATGGCCGAGTATTACGTACAACGTGCATCGGCAGGCCTGATCATCAGCGAAGCCACTTCAGTCACGCCAATGGGCGTTGGCTATCCGGATACTCCAGGCATTTGGTCCAACGATCAGGTGCGTGGCTGGAGCAACATCACCAAGGCCGTTCACGGCGCAGGTGGCAAGATCGTTCTGCAACTGTGGCACGTCGGGCGCATTTCCCACCCTTCATATCTGAACGGTGAAACCCCGGTCGCGCCAAGCGCCATCAAGCCTGAAGGCCATGTCAGCCTGGTTCGTCCGCTGTCTGATTACGTCACACCACGTGCGCTGGAACTGGCAGAAATCGCTGACGTTGTAGAGGCCTATCGCACCGGGGCGGAAAACGCCAAGGCAGCTGGTTTTGATGGCGTGGAAATCCACGGAGCCAACGGTTACCTGCTGGATCAGTTCCTGCAAAGCAGCACCAACCAGCGTACCGATCAATATGGCGGCTCTCTGGAAAACCGTGCACGTCTGATGCTCGAAGTAGTCGATGCGGCGATTGACGTGTGGGGCGCAGGTCGTGTGGGCCTGCATCTGGCACCGCGCGCTGACTCCCATGACATGGGCGACGACAATCTGGCCGAGACTTTCGGCTACGTGGCAGCAGAAATGGGTAAACGTGGCATCGCATTCATCTGCTCACGCGAGCGCGAGGCTGGCGACAGCATTGGTCCGCAGCTGAAAAAGGCGTTCGGCGGCGCGTACATCGCCAACGAGAAATTCACCAAGGACAGCGCCAATGCCTGGCTGGCCAACGGTTCAGCCGATGCAGTGGCGTTCGGCGTGCCGTTCATTGCCAACCCGGATCTGCCAGCGCGTTTGAAGCAAGATGCGCCGTTGAACACTCCGCATCCAGAAACGTTCTACGGCAAAGGGCCAGTGGGTTATATCGATTACCCGGCGCTGTAATACATCTGTAGGAGGCAACCTGTTGGCGAGGCTTTGGACCTGAACACTCAGGAAGATCGCCTCGCGAACAAGTTCGCTCCTACCGGGGGATATGACTATTACCGGCGCGCATTCACCTGCTGCGACAAGTTCTGAATCTGGCTCTGCAAGGTGTTGATATTGCGGGTCATCTGCGCACGGAAAGCGTCGAACTCAGCGGTGTTACTACTGGCAGCGGCTGGCGCCGGACGGTTTTCCTGCTCGCTTTTAAGCACGATCAAATCCTGCTCAAGACGCTCAATGGCCGCTGTAGGATTGCCCTGTTTCTTCAGTGCAGCGACATCCGCATTGAGGCTTTTCAACTGAGTGTCGACTTTATCCAGATCGCCCTGAGCCGCTTTGTGATCCGCAATGGAAGCCTTCACTGCCGCCAACTCGGTAGTGACGGTTTTGAGCTGTTCCTGCAACTGTGTATTGCTCGTTTGGAGCTGCGTCGCCTGTGTCGTGATCTGCTCCAGACGCTGCTGCAACTGGGTCTGCTGTCCGGTTGCACCTTCCTGCTGTTTGTCCTGATCAGCCAACTGGTCTTCGATCAGCTTGATGCGTTGCTTGAGCGCCACCCCGTCGACTGCCACCGACTCAGTCGCAACCACTTTGCCGGAAATATCCTGCAAACGACCGGCTGCTTCTTCGCTAATGCGTGCGAAGCTTTCCTGGGTCGCCACCAATTGCTGCTCCATCAGCGATATCTGCTGAAAGCTCCACCAACCCAAGCCACAGAACGCAATGAACAACGCGCCCACCAGGGCCCAGAGAGGCCCGGTGCTTGGCCCTTTGACTTTCACCACAGGCGTATCGCGGGAGTACACCGTTGTGCGTTTGCGTGCCGCAGTCGTCGGCACGAAATCGTCGTCATCGTCCTTGGCGCTGAGATTCGGAACGTCATCGACGTCGTCGTAAGGATCGTTACGCATGAGTAACCCTGTGTAAAACCATGATGAAAACTGCTCGAAGTTCGCGAGTATAACCGCTGATACCGCAGGCTAAAGCGCTCACCTGCCTTGTTGCGTTTGCCACCAATCGCAAAACTCGTCCAATGCCGACCAAAGGCTGACTTGCGGGTCGTAGTCCAGATAATGCCGGGCACTGCTGATATCCAGCGTGAAATCCTTGCTCATGACCTGCATGCCTAACCGCGACAACGTCGGTTCCGGCCTGCCCGGCCAAAGCATGCACGCCGCCTCATTGATCGCGGCCACTGAATAAGCCAGCCCGTACGAACGATAACGCGTGACCTGCGGCAACTGCATGCGACGCATCACGTAATTCACCGCATCCCAAAGCGGCACCGGCGTTCCATTGCTGATGTTGTAGGCCCTGCCCAGTGCCGATCTGTCAGCAAGCAGACTGCTGATCAACGCCTGGTTGAGGTTATGCACGCTGGTGAAGTCCACCTTGTTCAAACCATTGCCGACAATCGACAGACGCTTCTTGCGCTGCATGTGCAGCAGCCGCGGAAAGAGGCTGCTGTCGCCCGCCCCGGTCACGAAACGCGGGCGCAAGGCGATGACTTCCAGACCAAACTCTTGCGCACCGAACACTTTCTGCTCAGCCAGATACTTGCTGGCTGCATAGTGACTCTTGAATCGCTTGGGAACGCGCTCTTCGTTGATGTCCAGGTGTGAAGCGCCATCAAAATAGATTGAAGGCGACGACAAATGGACCAGTCTTCTAACCCTTTGTTTCAGACAGGCCTCAACGACGTTCTCAGTGACCTGCACGTTACCCTGCAAGAAATCCTGCTTGCGCCCCCAGACACCCACTGAACCTGCGCAATGCACAACAGCGTCAACGTCGTCGCACAGCTCTCGAACCAGATCAGGGTCGATCAAGTCGCCCTGAATGAATTCAGCGCCACGCTTGACCAGATGCGCGACACCTTCGGCACGTCGGCCATTGACCCGCACGCTGAAACCCTGCTCCAGGGCGAACCGCGCAAAGCGCCCGCCAATAAAGCCGCTTGCGCCGGTGACCAGAATCTTCATTTACCGCTCCGTTAGAATTTCGTTTTGCGCTTGCTGAACAATGTATTGCCACCTGATTGATGGTGATACTTGTAGGAGCTGCCGAAGGCTGCGAAAGCATCTGTCCTGACACACTGCCATTTGTAGCCTTCGGCAACTCCTGCAAAAGCACTAATTGACGCTCACTTCGTCTGCAGCGGCACCAGCCACTGCCCCGCCTGCTGCGCCAAATGCTCTGTCAGTCGGGTCAACAATTGCCCGCCATTGCGCCAATGATGCCAGTACAGAGGCACGTCTACCGGTTTGTCTGCCGCCAGCTCGACCAGCGAACCGTTTTGCAATTGCTCGCGCACCTGTATTTCCGGAACCAGCCCCCAGGCAACTCCGGCCTCGGTCATGCGCAAGAAGCCTTCGGAGGATGGGCACACGTGATGCTCAAACCCACCTTCGATCCCCAGCGACGCCAGATAGCGATGCTGCAGAAAATCATCCGGGCCGAACACTAACGCCGGGACGCGGGAGAGTTTTTTTGCATCGAAACTTTCGGAAAAATGGCGCGCAATAAAGGCCGGGCTGGCGAGACCACGATAGCGCATCGCTCCCAACAACAGACTGCGCGCGCCGGCAACCGGCCGTTCACTGGCACACAAGCACGCGGCAACGTCGCCAGCGCGCATGCGCTTGAGGCCAACATCCTGATCTTCGACGACCAGGTCCAGCAACAAATTGTTCTGCGCGCAGAAGTCCCCAATCGCATCCGCCCACCATGTCGCCAGACTGTCGGCATTCAATGCGATACGCAGACGCTCAGGCATGCCCTCTTCGTCCAGCGCGGGCACCTGACTTTGCAGATCACGCTCCAGCAGCCGCACTTGCTGCACATGGTTGAGCAGACGACGACCAATGTCAGTAGGGCTCGGCGGCGTGGCGCGCACCAGGACCGGCTGACCTACGCGCGCCTCAAGCAGTTTGATCCGTTGAGATACCGCAGACTGGGACAAACCCAATACTTGCGCAGCGCGTTCAAAACCCGCCTGTTCTATCACCGCTGCCAGCGCTGAAAGCAGTTTGTAGTCGAACATCAGTTTTCCTAATGAGCGATCAGTAAGATTGGTTTTTCTTATACAGCGTCCCCGCCCACAATCGCCAGATAAACCTGTCGGCAGGCCTGTCGAACAGGCAGGTGGTTCAATGCGCGGAGCATATTTTCATGTGGCAAAGTTATCTCAACGGCCTGCTGGTGGCGGGCGGTCTGATCATGGCGATCGGTACTCAGAATGCGTTTGTTCTGGCGCAAAGTCTGCGTCGTGAACACCATTTGCCAGTGGCATTAGTGTGCATTGTCTGCGATGCGATTCTGATTGCAGCCGGTGTATTTGGTCTGGCCAATCTGCTGGCGCAAAACCCGACATTGCTGGCGGTTGCTCGCTGGGGCGGCGTAGTGTTTTTGCTCTGGTACGGCAGCCTTGCATTGCGCCGGGCCTGCTCCAGTCAGAGCCTGCAGAAAAGTGAATTGGTTGGTCTGCGCTCTCGCCGGGCGGTCCTGCTCAGCGCCTTGGCGGTCACGTTGCTCAACCCCCATGTTTATCTTGATACGGTATTGCTGGTCGGCTCTCTTGGTGCTCAGCAAAGTGTGCCGCAGGCTTATGTAGTGGGCGCAGCCAGCGCGTCACTGTTGTGGTTCAGCACCCTGGCACTCGGCGCGGCGTGGCTGGCCCCATGGCTGGCACGCCCGACCACCTGGCGGTTGCTGGACCTGATGGTCGCGGTGATGATGTTCAGCGTCGCGGTGCAGTTGATCAGAGCTGCGTAAATCAGAACACTTAATACAAAAATCTGTGGGAGCCGAGCTTGCTCGCGATAAACGACAACACGGTTTGCCTGCGAGCGGCGACACATGCATCGCGTGCAAGCACCGCTCCCACAAGGTCGTGTTTGCAGCGCAACAGCGCGGTGTCAAAGAAACAAAGCGATCTTACTCAGGAGATCGTTCCCATTAGTCAAAACCTCTGGAACCTCTATCCCACACAGTTGTTGCGTGGTTAACGTGCAGACCCGGTGCTATGATCCTGACCCTGCGCCGCAAAGAGTACAAACTCGCCGGTGCATGTTCTGTCTGGCCGCCCGTGATCGGCCTTGCGCTCACCGCAACTGACCTGATTAGGAGATAAACCATGGCTTTTGAATTGCCGCCGCTGCCGTACGCCAAAGATGCTCTGGTACCGCACATTTCCGCAGAGACACTGGAATATCACCACGACAAGCACCACAACACCTACGTGGTGAACCTGAACAACCTGGTGCCAGGCACCGAGTTCGAAGGCAAAACCCTGGAAGAAATCATCAAGACTTCTTCGGGTGGCATTTTCAATAACGCCGCTCAAGTCTGGAACCACACGTTCTACTGGAACTGCCTGGCACCAAACGCTGGCGGTGAACCTACTGGCGCACTGGCCGACGCTATCAACGCGGCTTTCGGCTCGTTCGACAAGTTTAAAGAAGAATTCAGCAAAACCTCTATCGGCACTTTCGGTTCCGGCTGGGGCTGGCTGGTGAAAAAATCTGACGGTTCCCTGGCTCTGGCCAGCACCATCGGCGCAGGCAACCCGATCACCAGCGGCGACATCCCGCTGCTGACCTGCGATGTATGGGAACACGCCTACTACATCGACTACCGCAACCTGCGTCCGAAGTACGTTGAAGCATTCTGGAACCTGGTCAACTGGGACTTCGTAGCGAAGCAATTCGCTGCCTGATTTCAGATCCAGTCAAAAAACCCGGCATTGCCGGGTTTTTTTTCGTCGATGAAATGTGCTTAATGTGTTGTCAGCAGACGATAGCGGACTAATATCATTCGCTGGAGTTTTTACGATTCCGTTCAAGTTTCAAAGGTTTTTGTCCGACACAGTGAGAATGCCTGACTTTACGATAAGTCAGGACGGAGCAAGGAAGCAGGTGACGAGGAGCAAAATCGCGGTGAGCGATCTCGTTCTGGTTTGACTGTTTTTTGATGGTTGCAAAGGCTTGACGCACCCAGCACGGATTAAGGAATAGCCATTTGAAGCTGGAACTCAAAAACAGCCTGTCTGTAAAACTGCTACGCGTAGTGCTGCTCTCGGCATTGGTCGTGGGCGTCGTGTTGAGTTGTGCGCAGATCGTCTACGACGCTTATAAGACTCGACAGGCCGTAGCCAGCGATGCTGAGCGAATTCTTGATATGTTTCGTGACCCGTCGACTCAGGCTGTGTATAGCCTGGACCGGGAAATGGGCATGCAGGTTATCGAGGGTCTGTTTCAGGACAACGCTGTGCGGCTGGCCTCTATCGGCCATCCGAATGAAACCTTGCTCGCCGAAAAAGAGCGCCCCTTGAAATCCACCTCGACGCGCTGGCTGACCGACCTGATCCTCGGCGAGCAGCGTAGCTTTACCACGCAACTGGTTGGCCGCAGCCCTTACAGCGAGTACTACGGTGACTTGCGCATTACGATGGATACAGCCACTTACGGCGAAGGATTCATCATTAATGCCGTGATTATTTTTATCTCCGGAGTACTGCGCGCACTGGCGATGGGACTGGTGTTGTACCTGGTCTATCACTGGCTGCTGACCAAGCCGCTGTCGCGCATCATCGAACACCTCACCAACATCAACCCCGATCGTCCCAGCGAACACCAGTTACCGCTGCTCAAAGGCCATGAGAAAAACGAGCTGGGCATCTGGGTCAACACTGCCAACCAGTTGCTGGCCTCCATAGAACGCAATACCCATTTGCGTCACGAAGCTGAAATCAGCCTGCTGCGCATGGCCCAGTACGATTTTCTGACCGGCCTGCCCAACCGCCAACAGTTGCAACAGCAACTGGACAAGATTCTGATCGACGCCGGCCGTCTTCAACGCCGGGTTGCGGTGCTGTGTGTCGGACTGGATGATTTCAAAGGCATCAACGAGCAATTCAGCTACCAGACCGGCGACCAATTATTGTTGGCACTGGCTGATCGCCTGCGCGGCCACAGTGGTCGGCTCGGCGCCTTGGCACGTTTGGGTGGCGACCAGTTCGCGCTGGTTCAAGCCGATATCGAACAACCTTACGAAGCTGCAGAGCTGGCGCAGAACATCCTTGATGATCTAGAGGCGCCATTTGCGCTTGGCGATCAGGAAATTCGCCTGCGCGCTACCATTGGCATCACGCTGTTCCCGGAAGACGGTGACAGCACTGAAAAGCTGCTGCAAAAAGCCGAGCAGACCATGACGCTGGCCAAGTCTCGCTCGCGCAACCGCTATCAGTTTTATATCGCCAGTGTGGACAGTGAAATGCGTCGCCGCCGGGAGCTGGAAAAAGACCTGCGCGAAGCCCTGCCCCGCAACCAGTTGTTTCTGGTTTACCAACCGCAGATCAGCTATCGCGAGAACCGCGTAGTGGGTGTTGAAGCCCTGATCCGCTGGCAGCATCCCGAACACGGCATGGTTCCCCCTGATCAGTTCATCCCCTTGGCAGAACAGAACGGCTCGATTATCGCCATTGGCGAGTGGGTGCTGGATCAGGCTTGCCGCCAGCTGCGCGAATGGCATGATCAGGGATTCACTGACTTGCGCATGGCGGTCAACCTGTCGACCGTCCAGTTGCACCACTCGGAATTGCCGAGGGTGGTCAATAACCTGATGCAGATTTACCGCCTGCCGCCCCGTAGCCTGGAGCTGGAAGTCACCGAAACCGGCTTGATGGAAGACATCACTACCGCAGCGCAGCATCTGCTCAGCTTGCGACGCTCCGGCGCGCTGATTGCCATTGACGACTTCGGCACCGGCTATTCGTCGCTCAGCTACCTGAAGAGCTTGCCTCTCGACAAGATCAAGATCGACAAGAGCTTCGTACAGGACCTGATTGATGATGACGACGACGCAACCATCGTACGCGCCATCATTCAATTGGGGAAAAGCCTGGGCATGCAGGTCATCGCCGAAGGCGTGGAAACCGTCGAGCAAGAGGCTTACATCATTTCGGAAGGCTGCCACGAAGGTCAGGGTTATCTTTACAGCAAACCGCTACCAGGCCGGGAGCTGCTGGCCTATCTGAAACAGGCACAGCGCAGTAACGCGGAGGTTTTATAAGTTAAGGCTGCATATGTTGCTGCCTGTGGGAGCCGGGCTCGCCCGCGATAAGAACAACCTGATTTATCTCTCGCACCGCATTGCCTGCATCGCGAGCAAGCTCTGCTCCCACAGAGCGCGAAGTAGCCGCCGTTATCAAGAAGCGCTGTCAAAGAATCCCCATGAATCAGCCTTGTGAATGACACGCTTTGTTACAACCCTTCCCCTGCTCATCTTTCCTCAAAGGCAATAGGCCTTTACACCGAATGCAAATCTTTCGCATTATGTTGCAGCTTTTTTTGGGCGCTTCGCGCCTTGAACCCTCTAGACGCAGGATTCCGTCATGATTCGTATGCCATTGGCAACCGCTAGTCTGCTGGCCATCGCAATTTCCCTCGCCGGTTGCGGCGACGAGAAAAAAGCCGCTGCACCAGCCCCCGCTTCTGCACCGGCTCCAGCACCTGCTGCTGCACCCGCACCTGAAGCGGCTGCTCCGGCACCGGCTGCGCAATCCAATGACGCTGCTGCCAAGGCGGTAGTCGCCAACTACGCGAACATGGTTTACGCCGTATTCAGTGACGCCGAATCCACCGCGAAAACTCTGCAGACTGCAATCAACGAATTTCTCGCTACCCCTAATGACAAAACCCTCAAAGCTGCTCGTGATGCCTGGGTCGCTGCGCGCGTGCCTTACATGCAAAGCGAAGTGTTCCGCTTCGGCAACACCATCATCGACGACTGGGAAGGACAGGTTAACGCCTGGCCCCTGGACGAAGGCCTGATCGACTACGTCGCCAAAGACTACCAGCACGCGCTGGGTAACCCGGGTGCAACCGCCAACATCATCGCCAACACCGAAGTACAGGTCGGCGAAGACAAAGTCGACGTCAAGGAAATCACTCCTGAGAAACTGGCCAGCCTGAACGAGCTGGGCGGTTCCGAAGCCAACGTTGCGACCGGCTACCACGCCATTGAATTCCTGCTCTGGGGTCAAGACCTGCACGGTAACGGTCCTGGCGCGGGTGAGCGTCCAGCCTCGGATTACATCGAAGGCGCAGGCGGCACTGGCGGCCACAACGACCGTCGTCGCGCTTACCTGACCGCCGTGACCGACTTGCTGGTCAGCGATCTGGAAGAAATGGTCAACAACTGGAAGCCAGGTGTTGCCGACAACTATCGCGCCAGCCTGGAAGCCGAAACCGGCGAAAGCGGCCTGCGCAAAATGCTCTTCGGCATGGGCAGCCTGTCTCTCGGTGAGCTGGCTGGCGAGCGCATGAAAGTGGCACTGGAAGCCAACTCCAGCGAAGACGAGCACGACTGCTTCAGCGACAACACCCACAACTCGCACTTCTACAACGGCAAAGGCATCCGCAACGTTTACCTGGGCGAATACACCCGCATAGACGGTACCAAAGTCAGCGGACCAAGCCTGTCGTCGCTGGTCGCCAAAGCCGACCCAGCCACCGACGCTACCCTGCGCGCCGACCTGGACGCCACTCAGGCCAAACTGCAAGCCCTCGTCGATCAAGCCAACAAAGGTCAGCATTTCGACCAGTTGATCGCCGCTGGTAACACCGAGGGCAACCAGATCGTTCGTGACGCCATCGCCGCCCTGGTCAAGCAAACCGGTGCCATCGAGCAAGCCGCTGGCAAGCTCGGCATCACCGACCTGAACCCGGACAACGCCGATCACGAATTCTGATCGACGAGGTTTGGGCGTTTGCTGATGAACGCCTCGAACGGATGAACTAAAAATGCCGGTCGGCTTTGCTGACCGGCATTTTTTTTATCGCTGTTGATTGTCTCTGAAAGCTAACGGGAGCGGGATACCAAGTCGTACCGGGCCGGAGTCCCCATTGTCGACCTGGACGTATGGGAATACTGTGTGGGAAACCGAAACGGGACACACCATCAATGTACGAGACAACAAAGTGGCCACTGACGCTCTATTTTGACGGCGAATGCCCACTCTGCGCTCGAGAAATCAAAATCCTGCGCGCACGCGCTAATCCTGATCGGCTTTGTTTTGTTGATATCAGTGATGATGCTTTCGATACCGGATCTGTGGGATTCACGCTTGCGCAAATGGAGTCATCGCTGCACGCAAGGTTTAACGATGGCACTTGGGTCACTGGCCTGGACGCTACGCTCTGGAGTTGGAGAGCGGCGGGCCTGGGTGTCTGGGCTGCGCCGTTATCATGGCGGTTGACCAGGCCGCTATTCAACATTGGCTATCGTCTCTTTTGCCGCTGGCGCCCGCATTTGGCGTGGCTGCCTCATCCTGATGGCGGAGCTCGCTGCCGGAACGACACCTGTGCAGTTCCAGAAACCGACCGGTCACCGCCTGATAAAAGTTAGGCGTTTCGCTCAATCTTCGAAGAGGCCCGGTCTGGCTCGAACTCAGAGAGCGACACCATCTGGATGGCGGCTCTCAGTTCACCTTTGACTACCGGCTCGCGATTGATCCAGTAGATGCGCACAAGCCCATCGTGCGTAAAAAGTATGAGAACTTACCCTGCGATTTTGTGACAAACACATCGTGTAGCAGCCTGGCTGTGCAGCACTACCGGTATGCTGTTGAAACGAATGAACTGAACATACCAGCTGGCTTCGCTGACTGGCAGTTTTCTATCGCTGTTGCTTGTCATTGAAGCCCGTTGGAGAGGGACAATTCTGCGTCTGTTGTAAGCCCTTGCCCAAACGCACTTTTCAATCTTGTGCCCCCTCTTCCCTCCCCAATATGCGTGCCTTTTTTTAAGCGGTTGAGCAAGAACTGGCTCGATGACATCTCTCGAATACGGCCCGGACGACCTGTCGTGGTCGCAAAATTGCTAGCGACTCTTACGTGACGAAGCTGCGGGCTTATTATTGATGCATTACAGCCTCGGGAGGGGTTTACAAGACAAGAACTGGTCGGGGCTATATTTTGCAAAATGATATACATATGTACCGCACAAACTTATCCGAGACGCTGTTAGCTGAAAAGAATGGAATCCAAAGTTAGCTAAATCTAAAGGATAAGCGCATGCCCCAGAACACCGTAACCTTACCACCTCTTATCATCACACCAGCCCCGCCACCGCCTAAGCCTGCAGCAACTTTCCCAGGAGTGATATCAGCCAGACCACTGCCATGGAATGGCAAGTTACCGTCTAATTCTGAGTTTGACTCATTTTTCAGCCAGAAAGGAATCAAGACGGAACGCTTTACCATGGCAGTTGTAATAACTATTGCCGTCATACAAAGGAATATCGAACAGTCTTACACAGCCTATCGATTGCAATTGCCGGGAGACATTAACTCAGAAATTGCTACCGCATTAGGCTCTGATTTTACTTCGACACTTGATAGGGCAAGGGCTGAAAAGGCGATTGTGGACAGCCTGATTACACACAACACCGCAGAACTGAAAAAAAGTACTGCCGCAGCTCATGCCTTTTTCGGAAGAAATGTGCTCGCAAGAGACATAAAAAAAGCGCGGTAGATTTCGTAAATATCTTTCAATCGAGATCTGGCCGACGTCCCGCGCTTGAAATTTACAAAAGCTGGGAAGCGTCAGCTACGGCAGCCTATCGGGAAAAAATTCTTGAGGAGAAGATTGGAATACTTACGCAAAAATCATCAGCGCTCCTCCAGGTAGTCGCGACAGCCCAAGCGGAGGAGGACGCACGAATCGCGATAGAAGCCGAAGCCCAGCGGGCGGCTGCCGACGCTGCCGAAAAAGCTCGCCGTGCAATAAAAGAAGATGCAGAGCGTCTGGTGCAGCAACAAGCCGCTCGACAAGCCATTTTCATTTCAGCAGGCACTTTCGCTATGCCTGCTAATGCCAACGTTGTCGCGATCGCAGGGCAAGGGCTTATTCAGGTTGCCGAAGGCGCAACTTCTTTAGCTACAGCTATTGCCAAGGCCGTTGCTGAGCTAGGCAAAATCGTCGCGGCTGGTGTAAGCGCACAAGCAGTGACTTTTCTGTCACTGGCGCTCTATTCCAGCTCCACGGCTGACGAATCGCAGGACCGAACGCCTGACCATATCCGCTATGGTTTTGGCACGAGCGCCGATTACTTGGGGCTCCCGCCAGATGCCGACTTGCAAAATATAGCTTTAGCCCAAGGCACAGTAGAAATGCCCATGCGCCTGGCCAGCGAATCTAGAGGTGATCGATCATCCATCTCGGTGATTAGTACAGATGGGGCGCGCGCTCCTAAGGAGGTTCCCGTACGGGCTGCGACGCTGAACCCGACATCAGGTCTGTATGAGGTAGTCATACTCAGCACCATCCCGGATCAACAACCTATCACTTTGACCTGGACGCCTGCGGACACACCGTTGAGCGAAAATCCATCTAGCACAACCCCCGCCATATCCCAGGAAATACCGCTGTACACCGGCGTCACTCTGCAACCCATTGTCATTGAGGCTGAGCCCTACCCTGCATTACTGCCCACGTTAAATGACTTCATCATCTGGTTTCCGGCAGCCTCCGGGATCAAGCCTGCCTATGTGATGCTGAACTCTCCATATGACGGGGCAACCACCAAAGGAAAATATAGTGGACGTATGTACAATCCCGACAAAGCTGGAGGCCCGATTCAGAAGCTGGACTGGACAACAGCGTCGGTTACCCAAGAGGGTATTGAGTTGGTGAAATTGCATACAGGGCGATTTGATCCATCGGACGGTAACAACATAATGATTGATCGCCTGGAAAAAATCCTGCGCGGTGAAATATCTATCAGCGACATTGATAAAAGGTTTTATACACACGAAATTAGAGAGTTGGAACGATATAGGGCTATTGGGTTGAGGGACAGTGAAGAAGGTTCTGTGTGGAACGATACCCACACTGCTACGCTTGAGGATTATGGAATCGACGAAATGCTCACCCCACTCTATACGGAAGACGCTATCAGCGCTGATGAAAAACAAGACTATGCTCGCGCACTTAAGGAAAAATAATGAACCACATCAAAGATATTATCATCAACGAATCCATAGCAGATGTACTAACGGCTTTAGCTCCTATTTCTTCACAGCCTAGAATAGACAGACTCTACACATCCTATAGATTTGAAGCTCTTGGAACAGGTGAGTTATGGAATACCTATGAAAAACTCATAATTGATGGCGTACTAGCCCGCGATGAACGGGGGCGGGCGACCAAAGGTCCAAACTGGAAAGAGCCGGACTTCATCACCCAAGAAAAATATTCGTTAACTGAAGAGTAGAGGAACGTCGAGAAGCCCCGCGTTGGCGGGGCTTTTCAATTAATATCCGATGTAGGTATTCACAAATCTCCCGCAGCCGCCGCAGTCCTTCCCAACCATGTTTTGTCTTGGATCGACTGCAGTAATCAGCGGACAGGCAGTAAAAAGGGGGACTCTAGAGTCGGACCGGGTAAAAAAGCCTAACCGATAATTCGTAACAACACGTTGCACCCACCAAGGCAAACGATAATCCCTCTTATTCAAAAAGGACGAGGCTGTTAAGCTTGCACCCCCTGATTTTGGGCTTGTTGCAGGATGGTTATGGCTACGCGGCTGCGTCCGTTTGTTGTGTTGCTCAGCGCTCTGATGATGGGTGCGTGCGATGACGCCCCGCGTTTCACCCAGGCTGAGCCGGGCGAGGCGCTGGCGGGTGGCAGGGCTACCGTGAACAAGCGGGACGTGAATGCGTTTTCGATGCCGTCGGCGAATCTGTCCCCGGTGCGACGTCTGGACTTCAGCGTGGGCAACAGTTTCTTCCGCAGCCCTTGGGTCATTGCCCCTTCGACCACGACGGCCCGTGACGGCCTTGGGCCTCTGTTCAATACCAACGCCTGCCAGAATTGCCACATCAAAGACGGGCGAGGCCATCCACCCGAGCCGAACGACGTCAACGCCGTTTCGATGCTGGTCCGCCTGTCGATCCCGGACGATCCGGCTCAGGCAGAGCTGATAAAGAAGAATGGCGTGTTGCCCGAGCCGACTTATGGCGGGCAATTGCAGGACATGTCGGTACCAGGTGTCGCACCCGAGGGTCGAGTGCGTATTGAGTACGAGCCCATGCCGGTCAGGTTCCGCGATGGCACGGTGGTCGAGTTGCGCAAGCCGACCTTGAGCATCACTCATCTGGGCTATGGCCCGATGCACCCTGAAACTCGCGCTTCAGTGCGCGTCGCACCTCCGATGATTGGCCTGGGACTGCTGGAAGCGATTCCTGATGCAGCGATTCTGGCCAACGCTGATCCCGATGATAAAGATGGCGATGGTATTTCCGGTCGGCCGAACTGGGTCTGGGACGATGAGCAGCAAACAGTCGTCGTGGGCCGTTTTGGCTGGAAGGCCGGACAACCCAGCCTGAATCAACAAAACGTGCACGCGTTTTCCGGTGACATGGGGTTGACCACCAGCCTGCGCAATTTCGATGATTGCACGCCCGCACAGACCGACTGCCTTGCAGCCCCCAATGGCAACGGGCCAGATGGCGAGCCAGAGGTCAGCGATACCATCCTGCGGCTGGTGTTGTTCTACAGCCGCAACCTGGGCGTACCGGCACGTCGCAATATCGAAAGCCCGCAAGTGCTGGCGGGGAAAAACCTGTTTTACAAGGCTGGCTGCCAGCAATGCCACACGCCTCAGTTCAAGACTCGCCATGACGCTGCCGAACCGGAACTGGCCAATCAGGTTATCCGCCCCTACAGCGACCTGTTATTGCATGACATGGGCGACGAGTTGGCTGACAATCGCACCGAATTTCAGGCGACGGGACGCGAATGGCGCACCCCGCCTCTGTGGGGCATAGGCTTGACGCAAACCGTCAGCGGCCACACCCAGTTTTTACACGATGGACGCGCTCGTAATCTGCTCGAAGCGGTGCTCTGGCATGGCGGCGAAGCACAGGCTGCACAGCGTCAGGTCTTGGCGTTCGACGCCGAGCAGCGCGCAGCATTGCTGGCGTTCCTGAATTCGTTATGACTTCTTTCATTTAAAAACTATAAGGAGCCGGACATGTTCCGTCCCAAGCTGCTCTTCACCAGCCTTGCTGCGCTCGCCCTGGGTGCCTGTGCGCCTTCGGACCCGCAAGCGGTCACTTCGGCGGCAATTGCCAAGCAAGTGATTCTGCCGACCTACAGCCGCTGGGTTGATGCTGATCGCAAGTTGGCGACTAGCGCCTTGGCGTTCTGCGAAGGCAAAACTGATCTGGCTACCGCCCGCGCCGACTTCCTCTACGCGCAAAAAACCTGGGCCGAGCTGCAGCCGTTGCTGATCGGGCCGCTGGCCGAGGGCAATCGTTCCTGGCAGGTGCAGTTCTGGCCAGACAAGAAAAATCTGGTCGGCCGTCAGGTAGAGCAACTGGTGACCGCCCAGCCGCAGATAACGCCCGACGCATTGGCCAAGTCCAGCGTGGTTGTTCAAGGTCTGTCCGCTTATGAATACATCCTGTTCGACGCTGCCATCGACATGGCCAACGCCGAGCAGAAAGCCCGTTATTGCCCGTTGCTGACGGCGATTGGTGAGCGCCAGAAAGCCCTCGCCGAAGAGATCCTCAACAGCTGGAACAGTAACGACGGCATGCTCGCGCAGTTGAGCAAATTCCCCAACCAGCGCTATGCAGATTCTCACGAAGCAATCGCCGAATTGCTGCGTGTACAAGTGACCGCACTGGACACGCTGAAGAAAAAGCTCGGCACACCGCTGGGTCGTCAGAGCAAAGGTCAGCCACAGCCGTTCCAGGCGGACGCGTGGCGTAGCCAGTCATCGCTGAGCAGCCTGGATGCGAGCCTGGCCAGCGCACAGACTGTCTGGGCAGGGGTCGACAACAAGGGCTTGCGTGGCCTGCTGCCCGCCGAGCAGAAACCGCTGGCAGACAAGATCGACGCTGCCTACGCTACCAGCCGTAAACTGCTATCGGACCTCAAACCGCCGCTCGCCGATTTGCTGGCCAGCGAAGAAGGTCGCCAACAGTTGAATGCCTTCTACGACAGCCTTAACGTCGTGCATCGCCTGCATGAAGGTGAGTTGGCCAAGGCACTGGGTATTCAGTTGGGCTTCAACGCCAACGACGGCGACTGATCGGAGGTAAAGATGATGTTGCGACGCCAGGCCCTGGCACTCGGAAGTCTGCTGCTCAGCGCCTGCACCCTGGGTGGCTGGACGCTGTTTCGACAAAAAGGCAAAAGCCCGCTGTTGCTGTCCGCTCGCGATGATGGCGACGGACGACACTACGCCGTGGGTTATCGTCTGGATGGCCAACAGGTGTTTGCAACGCAGGTCGGCCAGCGCTGCCACGACATCATCAATCATCCGACGCTGAATCTGGCGCTGTTCGTTGCCCGTCGACCGGGCACAGAGAGTTATCTGATCGACTTGAGCGACGGACGTCTATTGCAGACCGTTCGTTCGCAGCCTGATCGACACTTCTACGGTCATGCGGTGATCCACAACAGCGGCGAGTGGCTGTACACCACCGACAATGACACCACTGATCCAGGCCGTGGATTGCTTGGCGTGTATCGGTTTGTCGACGAGCGTCTGGTGCATACCGGGGAAATATCCACCCATGGCATTGGTCCGCATCAGGTGTCGTGGATGCCTGATGGCGAAACGTTGGTAGTGGCCAACGGCGGGATTCGGACCGAAGCAGAAAGTCGCGTCGAAATGAACCTCAATGCCATGCAGCCTAGCCTGGTGTTGATGCAGCGCGACGGCACGCTGTTAAGCAAAGAGACCCTGGCGCAGTCCATGAACAGCGTACGTCACTTGGGTATAGCCAGCGACGGTACCATTGTGTCCGGTCAGCAATTCATGGGGGACGCTCACGAGTCTTCTGAGCTGCTGGCCATCAAACGTCCGGGGCAGCCGTTTGTGGCTTTTCCGGTAGAGGAGCAACAACTTGCGTCGATGGGGCATTACACCGCCAGTGTTGCTGTTCACAGCGACCTGCGGCTGGTAGCGCTGACTGCGCCGAGGGGTAATCGGTTTTTCATCTGGGACCTGGACACCGGCGCCACACGCCTAGACACCGCCCTGCCCGACTGCGCCGGTGTCGGTGCAGTTGCAGATGGATTCGTAGTCACCTCAGGCCAGGGCCGTTGCCGTTTTTACGACTGCCGCCAAAACGAACTGCTCGCCAAGCCACTGGATCTGCCTGCCGGGCTTTGGGATAACCACCTGCACTTGGTCTGAGTGCTCCACGTATTTTCTCGCAGGAGCGCCGAAGGCTGCGAACGCTATCGCCAGACACACCGCCATCGCAGCTTTCGGCAGCGCCTACAGGCCCTCTGCTAACGCCAGAGATTTCTTGGCTGTAGGAAAATTCAGCACATACTGACAGCACCTCTTTTGCTGGTACGGTCCAGACCAATCTCGCTGTAATATCCAGCAATGTCGCTCGCCGGGCTCACCCGGTTCTCTCCAAGGAAATGGATATGCTGCGTCGCCGGATGCTGATAATGCTGGGTGTTGTGCTGTTTGTAGTGCTGCTGCTTGCGGCCTACAAGGCGTTTTCTGTCTATCAGCAGATTCAACAGTTCACCGCTCCCAAACCACCCATCAGCGTTGCAGTCGCTACAGCCAGCGAACGTCCATGGCAGAACCGCCTTCCGGCCATCGGATCGTTGAAGGCCCTGCAAGGCGTAGATCTGAGCCTTGAAATCGCTGGTACCGTCAAGGTCGTGCAGTTCGAGTCAGGACAAAAAATCCGCGTCGGCCAGCCCTTGCTGCAACTGGACAGCGATGTCGAAAAAGCCCTGTTGGGTACTGCTGAAGCCGATCTGGGGCTTGCTCAGGTTGAATACGGCCGCGGCAGTCGACTGGTAGGCGATCAGGCCATCTCAAAAGGCGATTTCGACAAGCTGGCAGCGCAGTTCAAAAAGGCCAGTGCCACCGTCGCGCAACTCAACGCCTCATTGGCAAAGAAACGCATCCTGGCGCCATTCAGCGGCACGATCGGTATTCGACAAGTGGATGTGGGCGACTACCTCGCCAGCGGTACCGTCATCGCCACGCTGCAAGACCTCACTAGCCTCTACGTAGACTTCAATGTGCCGGAACAGGCGCTGCCCAAAGTCACGGTTGGGCAGACTGCACTGGTGAGCGTTGCGGCTTATCCCGGTCAGAGCTTCGAAGCCACGATCAGCGCGATCAACCCCAAGGTCGATGAAGCAACCCGCAACGTGCTGATTCGCGCCACATTGCCTAATCCGCAAAGCACATTGCTGCCGGGCATGTTCGCTAATCTCCAGGTGCTGTTGCCGAGCCCGAAAACCCAAGTGGTTATCCCCGAAAGCGCCATCACCTACACGCTTTACGGCAATTCCGTGTACGTCGTCGTCCCAAGGAAAAACGCCGAGGGCGTGCCAGAGAAAGATGCCAAAGGCGAAATACAGCTAATCGTCGACCGTCGTTTCGTCGAAACCGGCGAGCGCCGCGACGGACTGGTCATTATTAGCAAGGGGCTCAAGGCGGGCGAACAAGTGGTCAGCGGCGGACAATTAAAGCTCGATGCTGGCGCTCACGTAGCCATCAGTACCGACCAGACACTGCAAGCCGAACAGAACAGCCAACCCCAGGTTGACTGATCAAGGAATACTCATGGCTTTTACAGATCCGTTCATTCGTCGTCCGGTGCTCGCCACGGTGATCAGCCTTCTGATCGTACTGTTGGGTTTTCAGGCCTTCAGCAAGCTGACTATTCGTCAGTATCCGCAGATGGAAAATGCCCTGATTACCGTCACCACAGCCTATCCTGGTGCCAATGCCGAAACCATTCAGGGCTACATCACTCAACCCTTGCAGCAAAGCCTGGCCAGCGCCGAAGGCATTGACTACATGACCTCGGTGAGTCGCCAGAATTTTTCAGTGATTTCAATCTATGCGCGTATTGGTGCGGACAGCGACCGGCTGTTCACCGAATTGCTGGCTAAAGCCAACGAGGTAAAAAACAAGCTACCGCAGGACTCCGAAGATCCGGTATTGAGCAAGGAAGCCGCCGATGCTTCTGCCCTGATGTATGTCAGCTTCTACAGCTCGGAACTGAGCAACCCGCAAATCACAGACTATCTGTCGCGCGTCATACAGCCCAAGCTGGCCACACTGCCTGGTATGGCGGAAGCGCAAATCCTCGGTAATCAGGTGTTCGCCATGCGCCTATGGCTGGACCCGGTACGCCTGGCCGGCTTTGGCCTGACCGCTGCAGACGTGACCAATGCCGTACGACGCTACAACTTTCTGGCCGCTGCCGGGGAAGTCAAAGGCGAATACGTGGTCACCAGCATCAACGCGACCACCGAGCTGAAATCCGCTGAAGCTTTCGCCGCCATTCCGCTCAAGACGGCGGGCGACAGCCGGGTTCTGCTGGGGGACGTAGCCCGAGTGGAAATGGGGGCGGAAAACTACGACACCGTCAGCTCATTCGATGGCACACCGTCGGTTTATATCGGTATCAAAGGCACGCCCAGCTCTAACCCTCTGGATGTGATCAAAGAGGTGCGGCGCATCATGCCTGAGCTGGAAAGCCAGCTCCCGCCCAACCTGAAAGTCTCCATTGCCTATGACGCAACACTCTTCATTCAGGCGTCAATCAATGAGGTCGTCAAAACCCTGATCGAAGCGGTATTGATCGTCATCGTGGTGGTTTTCCTGTTTTTGGGCGCGCTGCGCTCGGTGATGATTCCCGTCATCACCATTCCACTATCTATGATCGGCGTGCTGTTCTTCATGCAGCTGATGGGCTATTCCATCAACCTGCTGACTCTGCTGGCGATGGTATTGGCAATCGGATTGGTAGTGGACGATGCGATTGTCGTCGTAGAAAACATTCACCGGCACATCGAAGAAGGTAAAACGCCCTTTGACGCCGCGATTGAAGGCGCCAGAGAGATCGCCATGCCAGTCGTGTCGATGACCATTACCCTCGCGGCAGTTTATGCCCCTATTGGCTTTCTGGAAGGATTGACGGGGGCACTGTTCAAGGAGTTTGCGCTGACGCTGGCCGGAGCGGTGGTGATTTCTGGCGTGGTTGCCCTCACCCTGTCGCCGATGATGTGCGCCCTGTTATTAAGACATGACGCGAACCCCAGCGGTCTGGCGCACAAACTCGACCGCGCATTCGACGGACTCAAGCGACGCTACCAGCGCATGCTGCACGGCACACTGAATACCAGGCCGGTAGTGCTAGTGTTCGCAGTCACCGTGCTGTGCCTGATTCCAGTACTACTCAAGTTCACCAAATCGGAGCTGGCGCCAGACGAGGATCAGGGCATCATTTTCATGATGGCGACGTCGCCACAGCCGACCAACCTCAACTACATCAACCGGTATACCGACGAGTTCATCAAGATATTCAAGGAGTTCCCCGAGTATTACTCATCGTTTCAGATCAATGGATTCAATGGTGTTCAGACCGGTATCGGCGGTTTCCTGCTCAAACCCTGGGACGAACGCAGTCGCACTCAGATGGAAATACTCCCCGAGGTCCAGGCGCGGCTGGCGCAGATCAGCGGTTTGCAGATTTTCGGCTTCAACTTACCGTCGCTCCCTGGCACCGGTGAAGGCTTGCCCTTCCAGTTCGTGGTGAATACGGCCAACGACTATGCGTCGTTGTTGCAGGTAGCTGAACGGATCAAGGCGCGAGCCGCCGAGTCCGGCAAGTTTGCGTTCCTTGACATCGACCTGGCCTTTGACAAACCCGAAGTCGTCGTCGACATCGACCGCGCTAAAGCCGCGCAAATGGGCGTCTCCATGCAGGATCTGGGCGGCACGCTGGCCACGCTTCTGGGCGAACAGGAGATCAATCGGTTTACCATCGAAGGGCGCAGTTACAAGGTCATCGCTCAGGTCGAGCGCCCTTACCGGGATAACCCCGGCTGGCTCAATAACTATTACGTGAAGAACAGCGACGGCCAGCTACTGGCCCTTTCTACGCTCATTAAAGTGACCGACCGCGCGCGACCTCGCCAATTGAATCAATTCCAGCAACTGAACTCGGCGATTATTCAGGGATTCCCGATCGTCAGCATGGGAGAAGCCATCGAAACCGTGCGGCAGATCGCCAGTGAAGAAGCTCCGGCTGGCTATGCCTATGACTACGCAGGCGCCTCCCGGCAGTACGTTCAGGAAGGCAGTGCGCTGTGGGTGACTTTCGCCATGGCACTGGCGATTATTTTCCTGGTATTGGCCGCACAGTTTGAGAGCTTTCGCGACCCGCTGGTAATTCTGGTCACGGTTCCGCTGTCGATTTGCGGAGCGTTGGTTCCGTTGTTCCTGGGTTTGTCGAGCATGAATATCTACACCCAGGTGGGGCTGGTGACGCTGATAGGTCTCATCAGCAAGCACGGCATTCTGATTGTAGAGTTCGCCAACCAGCTACGACGAGAAAAGGGCCTGTCGGTGCGTGAGGCCGTAGAAGAAGCAGCGGCCATTCGTCTGCGTCCGGTATTGATGACGACAGCGGCAATGGTCTTTGGCATGGTGCCATTGATCCTCGCAACGGGCGCTGGCGCCGTTAGCCGCTTCGATATCGGTATGGTCATCGCTACCGGCATGTCGGTCGGGACGTTATTTACGTTATTCGTACTGCCCTGCGTCTACACCCTGCTCGCGGCACCTGATAAAAAACCTGCCGCAAGTCCGGATCCTGAACCGCACCCTGGCTGAGCTCCGCACACAACAAGGCCCCAATAAAGGGGCCTTAAAGTCGACACGTCACGAGCGGGGAACGCTATCGAGCCGTTCCCGAGCCTTGCGCTAATCCGAACATCAGCAGTAACAGATCATGACTGGGGCTGACCACCTCATGAGTTCTCGCTACTCGCGGTAATGGGCAATGTCCCTCGCCATGCAACGCGCTTAAAACCTTTGTTCCAGGTTCAACCCAAGCGGCCATGGCGGCGGAAGTAACCACCAGCGCACCTAGAATGAACAAACCTCGTGCCAGTTCTAGTTTCATTAGTCTAAACCCTTGATAGCGCTGCCAAACGCCGTCTGGTAAAAGTAGACCAACTTCTGCCAATCTGTTGATGTGAACGACGAGTGGCGACGCAATTGTCTGAGGTCATGACGAGCGGCAGCTACCGCGCTCAAACGGCGTCGACATTTTTCCAGATCAAGCAGCGCCACTTCAGCCTTGGCATCGGCACCGTCTCCAACGACGCGAATAAATACGTGTTTGATATAGAGACAGCCATGCTGCCAGCGTCCCAAGTGCATACGTGCCAGGTTGGCCGCCAGTTCCTGAAGCAATTGATCATGCAGCGCTTCACCATGGTGCTCGCGCCCACCGGCGGCGTACCAGGTTTGAATCTCCACAAATCCATCCAGAGCAGCAGTCACCAGTAGCGCGCGCCACTCATGGCTTGCATCGTATTGCGCGCCGCAGTAGATCAGCTCAGGCACATTGACATTGAGTCGGCTCAAACCCTCGATAGCGTCACGCTCGCGCAGCACTGTCGGCCGCCCAAGCGGGTGCAGCCAACTGCGATAGGTATGCCCAACCTGCCGTTTGATATAGGTCAGACGGCCATCTTCAGTTAATACCCGCTGCACGCCGCTCTCGCCGCCGCGACGCTGGTTGGGCTCTTCGACCCATTCTCCATGTTGCGCCCAGAAGTGATCAAAGCGCTCGTCCTTTGAAATTGTGGGCTCCACAGAAGCTTGCATGCCCATCTCGTTACCTCTTACGCAATAAATAAACCCGCCACATGGCATACATCGGTAAAAAATCCAGTCTCTCTTGAATACGAAAACCTGCCTGCTCAAACTCAGCCTCGACAGTAGCGGCCGGTAACACAAAGCGATTTTGGTAACTTTCCTGCCCATTTTTCGCTCGCCGCTGCTGATCAAGGCGCTTGCGTTTCCATGCCTTGAAATTGCCATCGACCCAAAGCGAAATGATCACACTGTCACGTGTAACACGCTGAAACTCCTTTAACAGAGCGCGGCGATGATCGGCCTGGCCGACGTGGTGCAGCAGTCGCATACAGAAAATGCTGTCCACGGCGTTATCGGGTAGATCTATGTCGAACGCAGATGTCTGCAAGGGTTGTACCCTTTTCACCACTTCTGCTGGCTGAGCAGCACAAGCGGTCTTGAGCATGTCTGCCGAGTTGTCCGCACCGATGATCATCCGGTTCGATTTTTCTGCCAGTAATGGCCAGAAACGACCTGCACCACAGGGCAGATCAAGCACTAACCCGGGGTCACCTGCACGATGCAAAGCGGTCCTTGCCATTTGTTCATCGCGCCAATGAGACAAGCGACGGGACAGATTGTCCTTATGTTTTTGCAAATATTGTTGGGCATGCTTCTGGTCGTACTTGCGTGAAAACTCAAGCTCGATTCGCTCGCTCATGGGGGGCACTCCTGATCTCGATGCCGGCCAAGATAGAGAGCACGCTGTGATCTTCAGGTCATGCTTATGTGAAAAAAGTGTTGACGGAATATTCAGATGTTTCCAGATGCGTCAATGACTTAGCCGCCTTGGTGATGCGTGATTATGGATGTGTCAGATTTGTCTCGGGACCGAAACAAAGAGAGGTACGACAGTGATGGCTTTATCTTTCGTTACTTCTTGAGCTTCACACTAAAACGACAACCGTTGGGCTCCATCGGGCTCAAACTGACGCTCCAGCCCTGGTTCTCGCAGATACGCTGAACCAGCGAAAGCCCCAGACCCAGACCTTCGCCACGCTGCTCGTTGCCTCTTACAAAGGGCTCGAACATCGCTTCGCGCTTTTCTTCCGGGATGCCGACACCGCTGTCCTCCACCAAAAAACCTTCTTGCTGCAACGTCAGGGTGATAAATCCCTGATCGGTGTAGTGCAAGGCATTGCGCAGCAGGTTGCCCATTACTGCGTGCAGAAAAGTGGAGTTGTAGAGGGTTCTCGAAGGTTCGTTCAAACCGACCGAGCGAACGGTCAGTTGCAGACCTTTGCTTTCAATGGGTGCGCGCCAAAGTGCGATCAGGTCTTCTGCAACGCTCTCCAAAGACACCTTGGGGACCATGTTGGCGTCTTCACGTTGCGTGCGGGCCAGCATGAGAAAGGTCTGTACAAGGTCACGCATTTCTTCACAGGCCCGGGCAATCCGCTCGACCTGCGCCCTGGCCCGGCTATCCAAAGCCGGGTTAGCCAGCAGCAACTCACAGGAACTGGCCAGCACCATCAGCGGGGTTCGCAGTTCATGGCTAACGTCGCTCGTAAACATGCGCTCGCGGGTCAATGCCTGACGCAGGCGCCCTAGCGTCGCATCGAATGCCACAGCCAGCTCACCCACTTCGTCAGCCGCGTAGTCAGGTGCCAATGGTGGCGCCAGCCCGAGTAATTGATCGCGGTGGCGTACTTGCCGGGCCAGTCGCACCACAGGCGCCATGACCCGCCGAGCCAGCACCCATCCCAGGAACACCGCCAGCCCCAAAGCAAGCACGAACCCCACCAGCACTACCGCAAACAAGACCCGCTCGCGCTCTTCAAAATCGCTCTGGTCCTGGAGTAATGCATAACGCCGACCGTCTACTACTTCAACCATGGCGTGATAGGACAGCGGGCCCCGAAAGACTTCATGGAAGCCTGGCTCGAGATGCCGGAGGTCGCTGGGCAGATCGAAGTCTCCCGGGCCGCCGCTGAAATAGAACAGCTGATCCGGCTCCGGACGGTGACTCCAGTCACTGACACTGTCGAGCAGCAGCAACCGGTTCAGATCACCACCCAAGCCGGCAGATATCAGTTTTTCTTCCACGAGGTGGACCGTCGCGACGATCCCCATGGCAAACGAGCCTGCCACCAGTGCGCTCATCAACGCGAAGGCGATGATGATGCGTTGGGCAAGACTCTGTTTAAACTCCATCCCGGCCCTCGGCCAGACGGTAACCGACACCATGTACGGTTTGCAGCAATGGTTTGTCGAAAGGCTTGTCAATCACCTGGCGCAGTTGGTGAACGTGGCTGCGCAGGCTGTCGCTATCAGGGCAGTCATCACCCCACAACGCCTCTTCCAGGACCTCGCGACGCAATACATGAGGGCTTTTCTGCATCAATACGGCAAGCAGTTTGAGACCGACCGGGTTGAGCTTGAGCATACGACCTTCACGGGTTACCTCCAGCGTGTCGAGGTCGTAAACCAGTTCGGCGACTTGCAAAGTGCGTCGGCCGCCACCCTGAGCGCGGCGCAATACTGCTTCAATACGAGCTGCCAGCTCGGACAGGGCGAAGGGTTTGAGCAGGTAGTCGTCAGCGCCGGAGCGGAAGCCTTGCAGGCGATCATCCAGTTGGTCACGGGCGGTCAGCATGATGACCGGTGTGTCGCGGCGGGCGTCTTCTCGTAGTCGCTTGCACAGCGTGTAGCCATCGATGCCGGGTAGCATGATGTCGAGCACGATGAGGTCGTAATGTTCGGTTGCCGCCAGATGCAATCCGGAGAGGCCATCCTGCGCACAATCGACGGTATAGCCTTTCATGCCCAGATAATCGGCAAGGTTGGCCAGGATGTCCCGGTTGTCTTCCACAAGAAGAATTCGCATGTGCACGCCCTCCATCAGCAATAGGCTGGCGCAGCTTAAGGCCAATAGGGGGCAAGAGCCAGAGGCAGATGAGCTTACTTGAGGTGAGCTTGATATTGAGTGAAGCCAACAACATTCTGGGGGCTGCTTATTTTTGGTTTCGCCCTTACGGTCGACCCCCTTTGTTTCGGCAAAGGGGGGAAACCATTTATCGCTGACGTACGGCCCCTGCTGCGCAGGGGTACCTTCGCTCCGGTGCCGTGGTGTGGGCACGCGCCGACGGGCCATCCTTGGCCCAACGGCGCTCGCTCGGCATCCCTGCCGAGCGACCCACACCACGACACCTGCGCTCAGCCTTCCGACGCTCGTTTGGCGTTGTTCTTGAGACTTGTATGGGGCGGTAGTCTGCTGAAGGAAAAGCAAAGCAAAGGCAGGGTCCTCCCCATAAAAAAACCCCGCACAAGGCGGGGTTCTTTTATGGGGTACAGCTAGAGGGTGAAGCTGGCTTACATCATGCCGCCCATACCACCCATGCCGCCCATGTCTGGCATGCCGCCGCCAGCTGGTGCTTTGTCGTCCGGCGAGTCAGCGATCATGGCTTCGGTAGTGATCATCAGGCTGGCGATAGAGGACGCAGCCTGCAGAGCAGAGCGAGTCACTTTAGCCGGGTCCAGGATGCCCATTTCGATCATGTCGCCGTATTCGCCGGTAGCAGCGTTGTAACCGAAGTTACCCGAACCCTGCTTGACCTTGTCGACTACAACGCTTGGCTCGTCACCGGAGTTGGCAACGATCTGGCGCAGTGGAGCTTCTACAGCGCGACGCAGCAGAGCAATACCAACGTTCTGATCGGCGTTGTCGCCTTTCAGTTCGGAGATTGCCTGCAGGGAGCGAACCAGAGCTACGCCACCGCCAGGTACCACGCCTTCTTCAACGGCTGCACGAGTAGCGTGCAGGGCGTCTTCAACGCGGGCTTTCTTCTCTTTCATTTCAACTTCGGAACCAGCGCCGACCTTGATTACCGCAACGCCGCCGGACAGCTTGGCCAGACGCTCTTGCAGTTTTTCTTTGTCGTAGTCCGAAGTGGTGTCACCGATCTGCTGACGAATCTGCGAGATGCGACCGTCGATGTCGGTGCGAACGCCAGCACCGTCGATGATGGTGGTGTTTTCTTTGTTCAGCACAACGCGCTTGGCATTACCCAGGTGTTCCAGGGTAGTGGTTTCCAGGCTCAGGCCGATTTCTTCGGAGATAACGGTACCGCCAGTCAGGACAGCGATGTCCTGCAGCATTGCCTTGCGACGGTCGCCGAAGCCTGGAGCCTTGACGGCTGCAACTTTGACGATGCCACGCATGTTGTTCACAACCAGAGTCGCCAGGGCTTCGCCTTCAACGTCTTCAGCAACGATCAACAGAGGACGGCCGGCTTTAGCCACTGCTTCCAGAACTGGCAGCATTTCGCGGATGTTCGAGATTTTCTTGTCGACCAGCAGGATCAGCGGGCTGTCCAGCTCGGCAACCATGGTGTCCGGCTTGTTGATGAAGTACGGAGACAGGTAGCCACGGTCGAACTGCATGCCTTCAACAACGGACAGTTCGTTTTCCAGGCCAGTGCCTTCTTCAACGGTGATAACGCCGTCTTTGGTCACTTTTTCCATGGCTTCAGCAATGATGTCGCCGATGGAATTGTCGGAGTTCGCGGAGATAGTACCTACCTGAGCGATTGCCTTGGTGTCGGTGCAAGGCTTGGACAGTTTCTTCAGCTCTGCAACGATGGCGATGGTCGCCTTATCGATGCCGCGCTTGAGGTCCATCGGGTTCATGCCGGCAGCGACGGCCTTCAGGCCTTCGTTGACGATAGCCTGAGCCAGAACGGTTGCAGTGGTAGTACCGTCACCAGCGTCATCGTTTGCACGGGAAGCAACGTCTTTGACCAGCTGCGCGCCCATGTTTTCGAAACGGTCTTTCAGTTCGATTTCTTTAGCAACCGAAACGCCGTCTTTGGTGATCAGAGGAGCGCCGAAGCTCTTCTCGATGATTACGTTACGGCCTTTTGGGCCCAGAGTTGCTTTTACTGCGTCAGCCAGGACGTTGACACCGGCGAGCATTTTTTTACGGCCAGAATCGCCGAATTTAACTTCTTTAGCAGCCATGATCGATCTTCCTTAAATACTTTGAGTAGTAACGGAAACTAGTGGGGTGACTCAGGCTTCGACGACCGCGAGAATTTCGTTCTCGCTCATCACCAGCAGGTCTTCGCCATCTACTTTCACAGTGTTGCTGCCGGAGTACGGGCCAAACACCACTTTGTCACCCACTTTCACGGCCAGCGCACGTACTTCGCCGTTGTCCAGCACGCGGCCGGTACCCACAGCAATGATCTCGCCACGGTTTGGCTTCTCAGCAGCCGAACCTGGCAGAACGATACCGCCAGCAGTTTTGGATTCTTCTTCGCTGCGACGGATTACGACGCGGTCATGCAGAGGACGAAGCTTCATTGTCGATCTCCTAATTATGGTTTTTGAACGGCCAGTGAATACACCGGCGGGTTAAAACATCCGGCGCTGCCGGTTACGGTTCGACGAGCGAACCGCAGAATACGGTCTGGCGAAATGGCCAGAAACCTTGCGGTGACCCATACATAAGGGCGGGCATGGTGATTACAAGGCCAGCAGTTGAATTTTTTTGTCGAGCGCTGCCACGTCATGAAACGCACGCGGCACCCTAAGGTGCCGCGCAGCGGAGCTATGGACGGAATTATTTGTCGCGATGCTCGAACTCGCCTTCGATCACATCGGGTTCGCGAGTCGGAGGATGAATCGCACCCGGACGACCCGGATCGTTACTCGCCGGCATGTCTTCTGCGAACGCACGCTGCCGAATAGCCTGCTCTTCAGCACGCTTGCGCATGGTATTGACCAATACCCGACGCGTAATCGGCAGGAGGCAGATCACGCCAAGGATGTCGCTGATGAAACCCGGCAACAAAAGAAGCCCGCCACCGACGGCAATCATCAGGCCTTCGAGCATCTGCTGGGCAGGCAACTCGCCACGCGACAAGCTTTCACGCGCGCGCATAGCGGTCGCAAACCCGGCGACCCGGATAACGAACAGGCCCAACAGCGAGGTCGCGACGACCATCAGGAATGTCGGAAAGAAGCCGATCGACATGCCCACCCGTACCAGAACAAACAGCTCCAATACCGGAAAAAGAAGGAACAGCAGTAGAAAAACACGCATCAATTGAATTCCTCAACGCAAGAATGCCTTGCAGTAGACCCTACGTGACGTCATCAAAGCGTGAATTCAAGCCTCTTGAGTGTCACGAGTGGGCCATTTTTCCGCGTGAGCCAGCTGAACCAAGGCTTCGCGGACTTGTTTCGGTGTGTTACAGGGCTCACTGAAAGGCAGCCAGTATAGGCTCTGACCAATGCGCAGGTGCATACCTTCGCTGTCGATACCAGCCAACTGTGCTGTTTCACGCTGCGGCAGCCCCGAGAGCTGTACGTAGTGGGCAATGGCTTTGGCGTGATCAGCATTCATGTGCTCGACCATGCTGGTCTCGGCAGCACCGGCAAACGGGTTTGCCAGCTCAACGTGATCCAACCAGTGAATGGCACCGAAGCCGCCGATGAAGCGATAGCGTACCGGCACCAGCACCCAGAAATCGAAATCATGGGCGGAATGATAGCTCTGCGATTCAGGGAAAAAACGGTAATAGCGCTGAGCAGCACTTTCGACAGCGTCCGGTTCAACAAGCTTTTGGGCTTCGGCCATGACCGTCACACGTCCCGTCGCCTGGACGTCGTCAGCTTCGCGCTCGCCCACCAATAGCGAACACTTCGCGTCCTTGCCCAAGTTATGGGTGTGCTGAGCGATGCGGCTGATCAGAATCAGAGGTCGCCCCTGATCATCAAGGCAATACGGTACCGAAGAACCAAAAGGGAAGCCCGGCATGGATTTGGAATGCGTGGACAAAACGCCTCTGTATTCCTTCAGCAGCAGCTCCCGCGCCTGCTTGATAGCCTTCACACTCATCCAGTGACTCCTTGTAACGAACTCGTCGACGATCGACGCACGTATAAATAAAGCTGAACAGTAATCAGCTGATTGGGCACGTGCACGGGTTTGAAAGACAAGTTAATAATTATTACGAGTGGGTGCCAAGGGGGCTGCAGGAAAGTGCTGGTGACTTTATCCGCGCAAGCTCTGGATTTGTGAGACAGGTGCAGCTGCAAGCAAGTGCGCCTGTAGGCGCTGCCAAAGGCAGCGGTAGCGGAGGATCAGAGATATCGCTTTCGCAGCCTTCGGCAGCGCCTACAGAAAAGTGTGGGATTTACCAGGTAACACCAAAACCTGCGGTGTAGCGGGTCTTGTCCAGATCGCCGTCGTCTGAACCGCTGATCACGTTCTTCTCGGCCTTGAGGTTCAACGAAGCCCAGTCAGTGACTTTGTAACGCAGCCCGACTTCAGCATCGAGCGCATAGTCAGCAACGTTGCTCAACGGCTTGCCCAGCTCACCATTGGTGAAGAACTCAACTTTTTTGCCGATCAGGAAGCGGTTGTAGTCCCAAGTACCTGCAACCGAATAGAAGTTTTCCTTGCCGCCGTTGGAGAACTCGTAATCCGTACGGTTAAGCAGCGCGCCAAGTTTGAAAGCGCCCAGTTCGTCATCCCAGAACTGGTAGCCAGGACCGGTACCCACAACACGCTGACGACTCAGGTCTTCAACTTTGTCGCGCTTGTAGCTGATCCGGCCATCCCAGAAAAATTTCTCGGTCAGGAAGCGGTCGATGGAATACTCGGCACTCCAGTTATCGGTGCTGACTACATCGTCCTGAGTTTCGCGGTTGTAATCGCCTTTGGCGTTATGCCGCCATTGACCATGCCGAGCCGAAGTCTTGAAGGCCAGGTTGTAGTCGTCGGTATCGTTCTCGGCCTTCTGAAAGTCCATTGCCAGATCGACGTTGCCTTTCCATACCAGATCAGTGATGACAGGTTTGGGCTTGAGAATCTGCTGAATGCTAGCCAACTCGACGGTTTTCGGCGCTTCGCCGTTGGTCAGCGTGACCTTGCCGTCATCCGAGGCTTTCAACGATTTCGCAATTTCACCCTGATACTGATCCTGCTTGACCATCAACTGCTGGTCACTCTCCAGGGTCTTGACCTGCTTCCAGTCTACGGGGATTGCTCCTCCGTAGGAGGTCTCGATCAGCAGCTTGCCGCCGTCGAATAGCTTGATGGTACCGGTGATCTTGTCGCCGTTCTTCAACCAGACGGTGTCGGCGAGCAAAGGCGTGGTGGTGATGGAGACAGCGAGGAACAGCAGAGTTCTGGTCAGCATAAGCAACTAGGGGGCTCAGTTAGCGGAAAATCGGGCATCATCCGGGAGGATGACGTCAAGGCAATCGAAGACCGCCGCAGACACAGAAAACACTGACAGTAGGAATTTTCTGTAGTTCAAAAACCGAACGGCCGCTCATCTATAAACATATCTATAAACAGGAGGGAAATGGTGACCAACGAGCAACAGCACTCTGCGGATCCGACCGGCATGGACCCGGCCCAGGCCAAGCGTACTGCGCTGTACCTTACGCTCAATCAGGTACCGGAAGGAAAAGTTGTCACTTACGGTCAGCTCGCCGAACTCGCAGGGCTTGGCCGCGCAGCGCGATGGGTCGGCCGGACACTGAGCCAACTGCCGGACGGCAGTTCATTGCCGTGGCACCGTGTGATCGGCGCAGGTGGCAAGGTCAGTTTGCTGGTCGGCACGGTTTCAGGCGACGAACAACGTGCCCGTTTACGCGCTGAAGGCATTCTTGTGGAGAACAATCGGGTAGATATCCGGCGTCATGGCTGGCGTCCGATAGAGCACTGCGGTTAGAGTGCGCCCTTTGTTTTCGTAACCTGAGGCAGACTCCAGCCCATGCCCCGTAAAACCTGGCGCGCCGCGCTCGCCGCATATGCCAGCCCTTCAACGTTAGTGCTGTTGTTGCTCGGATTCGCTGCGGGCATGCCCTACATGTTGGTGTTCTCTACTCTGTCGGTCTGGTTGCGTGAAGCCGGTGTCGCCCGGGAAACCATTGGCTATGCAAGCCTGATCGGGCTTGCCTATGCTTTTAAATGGGTATGGTCCCCTCTGCTCGACCAATGGCGCCTGCCGCTGCTGGGCAAGCTGGGTCGACGCCGCTCCTGGCTCGTGCTGTCGCAGAGCCTGGTAATCCTGGGCCTGATAGGGATGGGCTTTTGCGACCCGCAGCAGCATTTGTCCTGGCTTATCGCAATCGCTGTGGTTGTGGCGTTTTCATCCGCCACACAAGACATCGCCATTGATGCCTATCGTCTGGAAATCGCCAACGACACCCAGCAGGCTGCCCTCGCCGCCAGTTACATGTCTGGCTACCGCGTGGCCGCGCTACTCGCCACGGCTGGTGCGCTGTATTTTGCTGAAGGATTTGGATCAACCGGTTTCGCCTACAAGCACTCGGCATGGACCGGCACTTACGTGTTGTTCGGCTTGCTGATGCTGCCCGCCTTGATCACCACGCTGATCATGCGCGAACCTCCCGTTGCATTACGTACCCAGCTGTCGGCCGCTCGCTACGGCTTTGTGCACCAATTGGCGTCCGTGTTCGTACTGATAGTGCTGCTGGTGTCGGTACCGGCGATGTTCACTCAGCTCTACAACACCGACTTCGCCAGCGTCCTGTTTCAGAACGCCAGCTGGACTGACCTGCTGATGGAAGACCGCGCGTTTCTGCGCGCCATTCTCTACATCGTGCTGACGGTCGCCTGCCTGTCTTCAATGGGTCGACGCGGCCTGGCTCCGGTGCTGACACCGATCAACGACTTCATCCTGCGTTATCGCTGGCAGGCGTTCCTGTTGTTGGGCTTGATTGCGACTTACCGCATGTCAGACACGGTCATGGGTGTCATGGCCAACGTCTTCTACATCGATCAGGGCTTTACCAAGGACCAGATTGCCAGTGTCAGCAAGATCTTCGGTCTGATCATGACGCTGTTGGGCGCAGGCTTTGGCGGATTGCTGATCGTGCGTTTCGGCATCATGCCGATTCTGTTCATTGGCGGGCTGAGTTCAGCGGCCACCAACCTGCTGTTCCTGATGCTGGCCGATATGGGCCCGAACCTGAAGATGTTGGTACTGACCATCTCGCTGGATAACTTCAGTTCCGGATTGGCAACTTCAGCGTTCGTGGCGTACCTGTCGAGCCTGACCAACCTCAAATTCTCGGCGACACAGTACGCGCTGCTCAGCTCGATCATGCTGCTGCTGCCGCGTTTGCTGGGAGGCTATTCGGGGGTCGTGGTTGAGAAGTATGGCTATCACAACTTCTTCCTGATCACTGCGTTACTGGGTGTTCCGACGCTGATCATGATTATCTTGCAGTGGAGCAAGGAGGCGCGCCAGGACAAGGCGGCCGAGGCGCTTGAGGCGGAGAAGCCGTCAAGCGAGCAGCTCTGAGAGAGCAGCTCGCTTGAGACAAATGTGGGAGCCGAGCCTGCTGGCGATCATGCATACCAACGAATTGAAATACATTCTGTAGGAGTTCAAGAGCACCGCGAGGCAGCGATGGCGGCCTGTCTGATGTACCGCTATCGCGGCCTCGCCGTGCTCGTGCGCTCCTACTGGTCCACCGCCCACGCGGGACAACGCGGTGTCATGGACATTGTGGCAGTTCCCACAGGGGTAACGATTACTGCGGTGCTGCTGAATCCTGAACCACGCGAATCACTCGCTGTGGGAACGGAATATCGATATTGGCAGCACGCAGGCGGTCACGGGCTTCGGCATTGAAGCGGTTCGACACGTCGCCGAAATCACCGGTCTTGACCCACACTCGCAACGAAACAGTGATCGAGCTATCACCTAGCGCAGCTACCACGGCCTGTGGTGCAGGATCCTGCAAGACACGAGGATCGTCTGCCATGTCCATCAGGACTTGCAGCGCCTGCTTCAGATCAGCTTCGTAGTCCACGCCCACGTCGAACGTGATCTTGCGAGTCGGCTGGCGATTGGTGTTGGTGATGATCCCGTTGGACAGATTGCCGTTGGGCAGGATCACCGTCCTGTTGTCACCGGTACGCACGACTGTGTGGAAAATCTGGATGCTGTCGACAGTGCCCGCGATGCCTTGGGCTTCGATCCAGTCACCAATGCGGAACGGGCGAAACAGCAGAATCAGCACGCCGCCTGCGAAATTCGCCAGACTGCCTTGCAGCGCCAGACCGATTGCCAGACCCGCAGCACCGATAGCGGCCACAAACGAGGTGGTTTCTACGCCAATCATCGATGCAACGCTGACGATCAGCAGAATCTTCAGAATGATATTGGCCAGGCTGCTGATAAAACCCTGCAATGCCAAGTCTGCATTGCGCAGTGCGAGCAGCGCACCCACTTTGGTAGTCAACCGGTTGATCAACCACCAGCCGATGGTCAGGGTCACCAACGCCAACAGCACGCGGCTGCCGTACTCCATGATCATCGGGATCCAGGCCTGAGATGCCTTTACCAGATGGTCCATTTCGGCATTCAAATCCATCTTTCTCTCCTTACATTTCGCGAAACTGGCGATTGAAACCATCTGGTCGAGCCTGATGGTTTCAGTCGCTTGCACTGGCCTCGGACGCGCGAGGGGAGTGAAGATTCCCTGCGGTCAGGCCAGCCAATCAGTCGCGGAAGTTATTGAATTGCAGCGGCATGCCGAATTCGTGACCACGCAATACCGCCATTGCTTCTTGCAGGTCATCGCGTTTCTTGCCAGTCACACGCACTTGCTCACCTTGAATGGCGGCCTGGACCTTGAGCTTGGCTTCCTTGATGTGAGCGACGATTTTCTTCGCCAGCTCTTTGTCGATGCCTTCTTTGAGAACGGCGTCCTGCTTCATCAATTTACCGGAAGCAAAAGCATCTTTGACTTCAAGGCATTTGACGTCGATCTTGCGTTTTACCAGGCACAGCTTGAGGATTTCGATCATCGCTTCAAGCTGAAACTCCGCCTCGGCAGTCAGATTGACAGTCAGGTCTTTTTCCTTGAATTCGAACTCGCCTTTGCCTTTCAAGTCGTAGCGACGGTCCAGCTCTTTGATAGCGTTGTCGACGGCATTAGTGACTTCGTGTTTATCCAGTTCGGACACTACGTCGAACGAGGGCATGTCATTTCTCCAATGGATGGCGCATCAAACGCCTGTCTTTGATGTGAATAAAACCCGGTTATTATAACGAGACTTTTCCGCGTTCACTGCGAGCCATCCATGTCGACCGTCAATTTCTCGCTAGTGCACAATTTTCTTCGCCTTGCAGTGGCCCGCTGATGGCCGTCGTCTGGCATGTAGTGGGTGCCGGGAGCCTCGGCAGCCTTTGGGCGACGCGACTGGCGCGGGGTGGCTTGCCGGTAAAGTTGGTACTGCGTGATGCCAAGCGGCTGGCGGCCTACGAGGCCAATGGCGCGACACTGACACTGGTTGAGAACGGCGTTGAAAGTCGACTGGCGATAAGCGCCCAGACCGCTGACAGTGCAGAGCCGATCGAACGACTGTTACTGGCATGCAAGGCTTACGATGCCGAGCAAGCCGCGGCTGCCTTGGCGCAGCGGCTGACACCTGACGCGCAGATTATCCTGCTGCAAAACGGTTTGGGCAGTCAGGACGCGGTGGCCGCGAAAGTACCGAACGCTCGTTGTATCTGCGCCTCCAGCACCGAAGGAGCGTTTCGCCAACGCGATTGGTCTGTGGTGTTTGCCGGGCATGGCTACAACTGGCTGGGCGACCCTGCTGATCCCTCCCCGCCTGACTGGCTGAGCGACCTGCAGCTGGCAGGCATTCCCCATGAATGGACGCCGGACATCCTTACCCGACTTTGGCGCAAGCTTGCACTTAATTGTGCGATCAACCCGCTGACTGTACTTCACGATTGCCGCAATGGCGGCCTGATGCAGCACCACTGCGAAGTGGCCACCCTGTGTGCCGAACTTACCGAACTGCTCCAACAGTGCGGACAACCAGCAGCGGCCGAGGATCTGCACAGCGATGTGCAACGAGTCATTCAGGCAACAGCGGCCAATTACTCGTCGATGTATCAGGATGTCGCGCAAGGACGCCGTACAGAGATCAGCTATTTGTTGGAGTATGCCTGCGCAACGGCCGAGCGCCATCACTGCGTGGTTCCACACTTGCAGCAGCTCAAGGTCAGACTTATACAACACCTGACCGATAAAGGACTCCCCACCAACTAGGGCGCGCCAGCCCGTTTGCTCAATGGCCGGAGGGCGCGCTACCCTGAACATTCCTCATCCGTGTGTGATTCGCCCCATGCCATTGCGCCAACGCCTGGAAAACCTGCCGGTCGGCCAGAAGCTGCTGGCGGCCTTGCTGGTCTTGCTGACGACCGTCTTGCTGGTCGCTAATCTGACGTTCATCAGTGCCGCCTATTACATCTCTCAAGAGGCCATGGCCCCTCAAGCGCTGCAGACCATCGGCCGCTTGATCAGCAACCCGAACCTCGCCGAACAGGCACTCAGCTCACGTGAGGACGCCGAGTCGTTGCTCAAAGAGTTGAAAAACTACGGTCCGCTACGCGCAGCAGCCCTCTACGACACCAACGGCGAGCGGATTGGCCAAGTGCAGCAAGGCGATAAGCTCAAACTGCCTACGCGCTTCAAGGACATCGAAGGCTGGCGCATCACCGAGTTTCGTAACACTCAGTTAATCCCGGTACCCAAAGCAGGCCAGGCGCCAGGCCACCTGTTACTGGTGGCCAGTAGCGAATTACCCACGGCGTTCTACACCGGCACCCTGACGGCCAGCCTCGGTATTCTGGTCTTCAGCGTACTGCTTTGGCTGGTCATTGCCCGGCAGATACGTCGCCTGATCACCGAGCCCATCTATCAGCTTGAAGAGCTCTCACGCCAGGTCACCCACGAAGAAAGCTATGCGTTGCGCGCTGCGCCGGGCAACAAAGATGAGATCGGCAGCCTGGCCGAAGCCTTCAACACCATGCTATCGCGCATCGAGGCTCGGGAGCAGCAACTCAAGCGCGCGCGGGACGATTCTCAGGAAGCTTACGATCAAGCTCAAGGTCTGGCCGAAGAGACTCGTAATACCAACCGCAAGCTGGAGCTTGAGGTGAAGGTGCGCAGCAAGATCGAGAAAAAACTCACCGGTTTCCAGAACTATCTGAACAGCATCATCGACTCGATGCCTTCGGCGCTGATCGCGCTGGATGAACAGCTATATGTCACCCAGTGGAATCAGGAGGCCAGCGCACTGTCGGGTACACCGCTGGATGAAGCGCTCAACCAGCCGATCTTTCTGGCCTTCCCGCCAATGAAAACCTTCCTGCCGCAGCTCAAGCAAACGGTCGAGAAGCACAGTGTCACGAAGATTGAGCGGGTCACCTGGATCAAAGATGAAGAGCGCCGGCACTACGCCCTCACCTTCTACCCCCTGACCGGCGGTGCAGGCCAGGGCGTAGTGATTCGTGTCGATGACATCACCCAGCGGTTGTCGCTGGAAGAGATGATGGTGCAGTCCGAGAAGATGCTTTCTGTCGGCGGACTGGCGGCAGGCATGGCCCACGAGATCAACAATCCGCTGGGTGCAATCCTACATAACGTGCAAAACATTCGGCGACGACTATCGACCGACCTGCAGAAAAACATTGAGCAGGCCGAAGCCGAGGGCATCGAGCTGGAAACGGTCAATCGCTATCTGGTCAGCCGCGAAGTGCCAAAACTGCTCGACGGCATTCAGCAAGCCGGGGCGAGGGCCGCGAAAATCGTCAGCCACATGCTCAGCTTCAGTCGCCTCAGCACCCGGCAAATGGCCCCGTGCGACTTGCCGGCACTGATTGATCAGGCGGTAGAGATCGCCAGTAATGACTTTGACCTCACCATCGGTTTCGACTTCAAGGGCCAGGCGATCATTCGCCAGTTCGACCCCGAGCTGGGTCCAGTGCCGGGCACAGCCAACGAACTGGAGCAGGTTTTGTTGAATCTGCTGAAGAACGCTGCACAGGCTATTCATCAGCGCCCGGATGATGCCGAACCGGGACGTATCATTTTGCGCACAAAATTGAATCCGCCCTGGGCCGAGATTCAGGTTGAAGACAACGGCATTGGCATGACCGAACAAGTGCGTAAGCGCACATTCGAGCCGTTCTTCACCACCAAGGAGATTGGTCAGGGCACCGGGCTTGGGCTGTCGGTGTCGTACTTCATCATTACCAACAATCACAAAGGCCAGATGGAGGTGCACTCCTCCGTCGGCCAAGGCACCTGCTTCACCTTGCGCCTGCCCTTGGCGGGTAACCAGGTGAGCGTGCCTGAAGCGGTCATTTCGCCGCTATAACGGAGCATTGAGAATGGGCTTTCGCTTGTCGAAGATTTACACACGCACTGGCGACACTGGTGAAACCGGCCTGGGTGACGGCCGACGCGTGCCGAAAGATCATCCCCGGGTCGATGCAATCGGCGAAGTTGACACGCTGAACAGCCAGTTGGGATTACTCCTTGCCGGGCTGGCCGAGCAACTGTCGGCAAAGCCTGCCCTCGCTGAGGTGATCGACGTACTCGCGCCGTGTCAGCATCGATTGTTCGACCTGGGTGGCGAATTGGCGATGCCGGTTTATCAGGCGCTTGATCAGGCTGAAATTGATCGACTGGAAGCGGCCATCGACCTGTGGAATGAAGAGCTGGGGCCGCTAGAGAACTTCATTCTGCCCGGCGGTTCGGCGCTGATCGCCCAGGCTCACGTCTGCCGCAGCCTGGCCCGTAACGCAGAGCGGCGCTGTCAGCATCTGAACGCTGTAGAACCTTTGGCCGGGGTTGGGCTGGCGTATATCAACAGGTTGTCGGACTTGTTGTTCGTAGCCGCGCGATTGATTGCCAAGCGGCAGGGTATTGCGGAGATATTGTGGGAAGCGGCGAAGAAACCGTAATCGCCACCCCCGCTGGATGAACGAAAAACCTGTGGGAGCGTGGCTTGCCCGCAATAAAGCTGGACGCGGTTTACTTTAGATCGCGTCAGCTTTATCGCGGGCAAGCCTCGCTCCCACAAGTTCTGCGCAATCCCGTAGGACCGGTTTTAGCCGGTCCTACAAGGTCAATGGCGCACGAGCAAGCTTGTAGGCGAACATAGAATCTCCCACAGGGATTGGACATATTCCAATTATTCCCCCGGCCAGAACGCTCTGATCCCCGCCACGCCTTGCGCGCCACTTTCCCACGCTTGCTGCTGTTCAGCAGGGCCAACACCACCGAGCAGATAAACCGGTTTGCTGAATCCGGCAATCAACTCGCGAGCATGCTCCCAGCCCAACGGCTGAGCATCAGGGTGAGTCTGGGTTGGCTGCACCGGCGACAAGGTCACGAAGTCGACGTCCATCAGTTCAGCCAGAGCCAATTCCTCGGTGTTATGACAGGAAGCGGCCAGCCAGCGATCCTTTGGAAACGGACGCCCGTTCGGTGCCAGTTTGCGTAGCTGTGCCGACGTCAGGTGCCAACCCGCAGCGGGAAAGTCGCCCAGCCACTCCAGCGGCCCCTTGAGCATCAATTGCGCCTTACCGGCACACAAACCCACCGCATCCACCGCCAGATCGCGGTATTGCGGGTCATAGCCATTTGGTGCGCGCAACTGGATCAGTTTGATGCCACCGGCAATGGCCTTCTGCATACCACGCAGCAGCTGAGGGGTTTCCAGCTCACCGGGAGTAATCAGATATTCGCCGGGCAGACGCGCTGCTGCGACGATAGGCTGATTCGCCGCCGGGAACTCATAGTCTGCCAATTCGCGATTGGATACCCAGGCCAAAGGCTGCCCTTCGACGCCATGAGGTTCTCCGGTGAACGCCGACACTTCCCACACGTCCAGCAAAACCTGCTTGTCCGGATAGTCATGCTGAATCTTGATCAGAGGCCGGGCCTGGGTCACGACGATATTCAACTCTTCTTGTAGCTCACGGGCCAGCGCAGCTTCGACGGCCTCTCCCGGCTCGACCTTGCCACCGGGAAACTCCCACAAACCGCCCTGGTGCTGAGTATCGGCACGCCGTGCGATAAGAATTCTGCCGTCAATACCGCGAATGACCGCTGCTGCTACATGAATACGTTTCACCCTTCGACTTCCTCTAAAGCAGCCTTCTGCCAACGCTGGAAAAGCGGCCATTGGTAGATGGTTTCGATGTACGCCAACGCTTGTGCTGGCAGTTCGACCCGATAAGTGCGCATGCGGATCACCACGGGGGCGAAGAATGCGTCGGCAGCACTGGGCTTGCCGAACAAAAACGGACCGCTTTCAGCGGCAACTGCTCGGCATTCAGCCCACAGTTTGACGATGCGCTCGATATCGCCCTGGGCTTCCACGGAGATGACTTCCAGCGCCGCATCGCGATGCAAGTCCATCGGCATGTTGGAGCGCAGGCCCGTAAACCCACTGTGCATTTGTGCACAGGCTGAGCGCGCCTGAGCACGAGCAGCGGTGTCGCTTGGCCACAAGCCAGCTTCGGGGAATTGTTCGGCGAGGTATTCAATGATTGCCAGCGAGTCGGCAATCGCACCATGCGGCGTCTTCAACAGGGGCACTTTGCCGGACGGCGAGTGCTCGAGAATCAACTGGCGGGTGTTGCTCTGATTCAGGCGAATCAATTGTTCGGTATACGGAGCACCGGTCATGTACAGCGCCAGTGCCGGGCGCAGGGACCAGGAGGAGTAGCGTTTGTCGCCGATGATCAGATGCAGGGTCATTTCAGTGTCCTTGCTCAAATGAAAGGCTGTATGAGCGCGCTTGCCCGCGATGACGTCAGCACAGCACCAACATGATGCTGAGCCGGAAATCGAATCGCGGCAAGCGCGCTCCAGAAGCGACAGCGCAGCGTCAGAGACACTGCACCATCATCGGGAAGCAACTTACGTACGGTATTCCGCGTTGATCTTCACGTACTCATGGGACAGGTCAGTGGTCCAGATGGTCTCGCTGCAATCACCACGGCCCAGCTCGATACGGATGGTGATTTCGGCTTCGGCCATCACTGCCGAGCCTTGCTCTTCAGTGTAGGTGGTCGCGCGGCAGCCTTTGCTGGCGATGCAGACGGTGCCCAGGAACACGTCAATCTTGCTCACATCAAGATCAGGCACACCGGCACGACCTACGGCAGCCAGAATGCGGCCCCAGTTAGGATCGGACGCAAACAGTGCAGTCTTGATCAGAGGCGAGTGAGCCACAGCGTAACCTACGTCCAGGCATTCCTGATGATTGCCACCGCCGTTGACTTCGACCGTCACGAACTTGGTGGCACCCTCGCCGTCACGGACGATAGCCTGGGCCACTTCCATGCACACCTCGAATACGGCTGTTTTCAGCGCTTCGAACAGTGGGCCTTTGGCCTCAGTCACTTCTGGCAGATTGGCCTGCCCTGTCGCGATCAACATGCAGCAGTCATTGGTCGACGTGTCGCCATCAATGGTGATGCGGTTGAACGACTTGTTGGCGCCATCGCGGATCAGATCCTGCAGCACGCTCTGCGAAACCTTGGCGTCCGTGGCGATGTAACCCAGCATAGTCGCCATGTTCGGACGAATCATGCCCGCGCCTTTGCTGATCCCTGTCACAGTCACGGTCACGCCGTCGATCTGGAACTGACGGCTCGCACCTTTAGGCAGGGTGTCAGTGGTCATGATGCCGGTCGCCGCGGCAGCCCAGTTATCCACAGACAGGTCATCAAGGGCAGCTTGCAACGCGCCTTCGATCTTTTCCACAGGCAGCGGCTCGCCGATAACCCCAGTGGAGTACGGCAGTACGGCATTGGCATCCACGCCGGTCAGCTCAGCCAGTTTGGCGCATGTACGCGCAGCGTTGGCCAGACCCGGCTCACCGGTACCAGCGTTGGCGTTACCGGTGTTGGTCAGCAGGTAACGGACCGGGCCGTTCACACGTTGCTTTGCCAGTATCACTGGCGCCGCACAAAACGCATTCAGGGTGAAAACACCGGCGACACTGGAGCCTTCGGCACAGCGCATGACCACTACGTCCTTGCGACCCGGGCGTTTGATGCCAGCAGAGGAAATGCCCAGTTCAAAACCAGGAACCGGGTGCAATGTCGGCAAAGGACCAAGACCAACAGCCATGAGGTGCGCTCCTTGAAAAATATCAGCGCCGTCCGCGTCGGTACGGCAATCGATTGAAAAACGCCGCGACGGGTAAGCCGGTCGCGGCGTTAGTACTTTTTGTTCCAAACCCGCTACGGGTTCAAATCAGAATCAGCTGATTTGACCGTGGCAGTGTTTGTACTTCTTGCCCGAGCCACACCAGCACAACTCGTTACGGCCTTGCTTCTGGTCGTTACGGACCGGCAGAGTGGCGATATCAACACCCTCTTCGGCCAGAACTTCCGGCTGCTCAAGGCCAGGCGCTTCGGCATGTTCGAACTGCATGCGTTGCGCCAGCTCTTCGGCGTCGCGACGCAGGCGAGCTTCTTCCTCTTCCGGATCTTCGCGGCGAACCTGAACGTGTGACAGCACACGAATGGTGTCGCGCTTGATCGAATCCAGGAGTTCCTGGAACAGCGTGAACGACTCGCGCTTGTATTCCTGCTTCGGGTTCTTCTGAGCGTAGCCGCGCAGATGAATACCGTGACGCAGGTGATCCATGGTCGACAGGTGGTCTTTCCACAGGTCGTCCAGAACGCGAAGCAGAATCTGCTTCTCGAAAGTACGCAGCGCGTCGGCGCTGGCTTGCTCTTCTTTCTCGTTGTACGCAGCCAGCAACTCTTCAAGCAGCTTCACGCGCAGTGTGTCTTCGTGCAGGTGATCGTCTTCATCGAGCCACTGCTGAATCGGCAGCTTGACGCCGAAGTCGCTCTCGAGTGCCGCTTCCAGGCCAGGAACGTCCCACTGTTCCGGCATCGACTGCGGCGGAATGTGTTGGCTGATCAGGCTGTTGAGCACGTCTTCACGGAACTCGGCGATAGTGTCACCAATGTTGGTAGCGGCCAGCAGGCTGTTACGCATGTGGTAAATCACTTTACGCTGCTCGTTGGACACGTCGTCGAACTCGAGCAATTGCTTACGAATATCGAAGTTACGGCCTTCAACCTTGCGCTGCGCCTTCTCGATCGCGTTGGTCACCATCCGGTGTTCAATCGCTTCACCGGACTGCATGCCCAGTGCTTTCATGAAGTTCTTCACCCGATCAGAGGCGAAGATGCGCATCAGGCTGTCTTCCAGCGACAGATAGAAACGGCTTGAGCCGGTATCACCCTGACGGCCGGCACGACCACGCAGCTGGTTATCGATACGACGCGACTCGTGACGCTCGGAAGCAATAACGTGCAAGCCACCCGCTTCGATCACTTGCTGATGGCGCTTCTGCCAATCGGCTTTGATCTGTGCGATTTGCTCCGGGCTCGGGTTTTCCAGCGCAGCAACTTCAACTTCCCAGTTACCGCCCAACAGGATGTCGGTACCACGACCGGCCATGTTGGTGGCAATGGTCAGCGCACCCGGACGGCCCGCCTGAGCAATGATCTCGGCTTCTTTCTCGTGGAACTTGGCGTTCAGAACCTTGTGTTCGATGCCTTCCTGATTGAGCAGCTTGGACATGTGCTCGGAAGTTTCGATGGTTGCCGTACCCACCAGCACCGGACGATTCTCGGCCAGGCAGGCTTTGATGTCGGTGACGATGGCGGCGTACTTCTCTTCCGCCGTCAGGTACACGAGGTCGTTGAAGTCTTTACGCGCCAACGGTTTGTTAGGCGGAATGACCATGACCGACAAGGTGTAGATCTGGTGGAATTCGAACGCTTCGGTGTCGGCCGTACCGGTCATGCCGGACAGTTTATTGTACAGACGGAAGTAGTTCTGGAAAGTGGTCGATGCCAGGGTCTGGCTCTCGGCCTGAATATTCAGGTTTTCCTTCGCTTCGATCGCCTGGTGCAGGCCCTCGGACAGACGACGACCCGGCATGGTACGACCGGTGTGCTCGTCGACCAGCAGAATCTGGCCGTCCTGAACGATGTACTCGACGTTGCGATGGAACAGGGTGTGCGCACGAAGACCGGCGTAAACGTGAGTCAGCAGACCCAGGTTGTGGGCCGAATAGAGGCTCTCGCCTTCGGCCAGCATGCCGACTTCGGTGAGCATCTCTTCAATGAACTGGTGACCGGCTTCGTTCAGCTCAACCTGACGGGTCTTCTCGTCAACGGTGTAGTGACCGGCTTTGGTGACCTCGCCTTCCACTTCCTCGATGTGTTGCACGAGACGTGGGATCAGGCGGTTGATTTCGGTGTACAGCTTGGAGCTGTCTTCAGCCTGACCGGAGATGATCAGCGGCGTGCGCGCTTCGTCGATGAGGATCGAGTCCACTTCGTCGATCACGGCAAAATTGAGTTCGCGCTGGAACTTGTCGTCCATGCTGAACGCCATGTTGTCGCGCAAGTAGTCGAAACCGAACTCGTTGTTGGTGCCGTAGGTGATGTCCGCCGCGTAGGCTGCACGCTTTTCTTCAGGCGGCTGGAATGGCGTGACGATACCTACGCTCAAACCGAGGAATTCGTACAGCGGACGCATCCAGTTGGCATCACGACGAGCAAGGTAGTCGTTGACCGTTACCACGTGCACGCCCTTACCGGACAGCGCGTTGAGGTAAACCGCCAGTGTACCCACCAGGGTTTTACCTTCACCGGTACGCATTTCGGCAATCATGCCTTCGTGCAAAGTCATGCCGCCAATCAACTGAACGTCGAAGTGGCGCATACCCATGACGCGCTTGCCTGCTTCACGCGCTACCGCGAAAGCTTCAGGAAGCAGCTTATCGAGGGTCTCACCTTTGGCTAAGCGGGCCTTGAACTCTTCGGTCTTGGCACGTAGTTGCTCGTCCGAAAGGGCCACCATTTGCTCTTCGAAGGCATTGACGATCTGTACCGTCTTGAGCATGCGCTTCACTTCACGCTCGTTCTTGCTTCCAAAAAGTTTTTTTAACAAAGGCGCAAACATATCGACAGGATCTTCCAGACATAGGAATGGAGGGCGGCCCCGTGAGTCGCCCGTGCAGCCCTCATGGCCGCATGCGAACGAGTATTCTACCCGGAAACGATGGTGAGGAAAGTGGCGTTATTCCACGATGCTGGCACAGCGCTGTGACGGGGCTGTTTGTAGATAGGGGCATTTCTTGAGAGTTCAACCCATTCAGCACATAAGTTAACCATTGATTTTGCGGGTAAAACTGGCAAAACCGCGTGGGACAAGGGCTTGCGGGCGCTTTCTGATAACATGACAAACTTGTCATTCAGGGTTCTCGCACATGGCGTTTCGTCCACTCCCCGCTCGGGCACCCGCAGTATTGCTGCGTGAAGCGAAGCCGCTTAAAGGTATTTTTCACCATGCTCAGCGTTTGGGGCACTTGCAACGACTGCTTGAAAGCCAGTTGCAGCCTGCTGCGCGCGAACATTGTCATGTTGCTTCATGGCGCGAAGGCAGCTTGCTGCTGATTGTGACCGACGGTCATTGGGCAACGCGATTGCGCTATCAACAGAAACGCCTACAGCGGCAGCTCACCGCGTTTGATGAATTCGCCAACCTGACCCGCATCGTTTTCAAGGTTCAGCCACCCACAACCCCTCAAGGCGCGACAGGCCACACAATGGACTTGTCGACCGTGGCCGCCGAAAGCATTCAGGCAACGGCTGACGGGATCACTGATCCGAAACTGCGAGCAGCGCTGGAGCGGCTGGCGGCGCATGCGAAGCCGAAGGCTTGATTACGAATCGCTTATCCCTCTGCCTGTAGAAGCTCACCGAGGTTACGAGGCCAGCGATGGCGGTTCGTCTGACACGCCGTCATCGCTGGCCTCGTAACCTCGGTGAGTTCCTACAGGTCCGTGCAGTGCAGAAATCCCCCATAAAAAAAGGCCGCCCGAAGGCAGCCTTTAAAAACAGCAAAAAAGGAAGGAGAGTAAAGCTGACCTTACACGGCCGCTACAGGGCGCATGTAAGAAATCGGTGCAGTACTGGCATCTTCGAAGGTCACGACTTCCCAAGCGTCTGTCTCTGCAATCAATTTACGCAGAAGGCGATTGTTCAGTGCATGCCCCGACTTGAAGCCAATGAACTCACCTATCAGGCTGTTGCCCAGCAGGTAGAGGTCACCAATTGCATCAAGAATCTTGTGTTTAACGAATTCGTCCTCGTAACGCAGGCCGTCTTCGTTCAGTACGCCATCCTTATCAACCACGATGGCATTTTCCACGCTGCCGCCGAGTGCGAGGTTGTGCTTGCGCAGGTACTCGATGTCACTCATGAACCCGAAGGTCCGGGCACGGCTGACTTCCTTCACGAAGGAAGTGCTGGAAAAGTCCACGCTTGCACTTTGGGTGCGATCGCGGAAGACCGGGTGATCGAAATCGATCTCGAAACTGACTTTGAATCCTTCGAAAGGCACGAAAGTAGCGCGTTTACCGCCCTCCTCCAACGTAACTTCCCGAAGGATCCGGATGAATTTCTTCGGCGCGTCCTGTTCTTCCAGGCCAGCCGATTGAATCAGGAATACGAAGGGACCCGCGCTGCCATCCATGATCGGAACTTCGGAGGCAGAGAGTTCAACGTAAGCGTTATCGATGCCCAGACCAGCCATGGCCGAGAGCAAATGTTCTACGGTGTCGACTTTGACATCACCGCTGACCAGCGTGGTCGACAGAGTGGTGTCACCGACATTTTCCGCGCGGGCAGCAATATGCACGACGGGGTCGAGGTCAGCACGTACGAACACGATACCGGTATCCACAGGTGCAGGCTTGAGGGTCAGGTAAACCTTCTCCCCGGAGTGCAGACCGACACCTGTGGCACGGATAATATTTTTCAGGGTGCGTTGTTTAATCATGGCATTGGCCGCTTCAGCGCAAGTTGCGAACTGGTATCAACAAAGGCTGGCGATAATAGCAGACCCGGCCTTTGCTGAACACCAATCACCCTAATACCCCTGATACATTTCATCAATCAGCCTGACGACGCAGGAAAGCCGGGATGTCCAGGTAATCCAGATCGTCATTCGGGCTCATTTTTGCGGCTGTCGCGCCTGCGTGTGCCTGATTGCGCATCACAGTAGGACGATCCAGGTCGCGGTAGTTAACCGAAGGGGCTTCCTGACGAGCTGCAGCAGGCTGAGCCTGAGACGGCTGGGCAGTTTGCAGGGTGTTGTCGATAACCTTGACCGGCTTCTCGATTTTCGCGCCCAGGCCTGTGGCAACCACAGTTACGTGCAGCTCGTCGCGCATGTCCGGATCGATAACGGTACCGACCTTGACCATTGCGTGCTCGGAGGCGAACGCTTCGATGATGCTACCCACGTCCGAGTACTCACCCAGAGACAGGTCAGGACCGGCAGTTATGTTGACCAGGATGCCGCGAGCGCCCTGCAGGTTAACGTCTTCGAGCAGCGGGTTACGAATGGCTGCCTCAGTCGCTTCACGTGCACGGTTCGGACCGCTGGCGCAGCCAGTGCCCATCATCGCCATACCCATTTCGCTCATCACGGTACGTACGTCAGCGAAGTCGACGTTGATCATGCCCGGACGCTTGATGATGTCGGAGATACCGCGAACGGCACCGGCCAGAACATCGTCAGCCTTGGCGAAAGCCGACAGCAGGCTGGCGTCTTTACCGAGGATGGTCAGCAGCTTCTCGTTAGGAATGGTGATCAACGAGTCGACGCTTTCGGACAGCATGCGGATGCCTTCGTCGGCGATCTGCATACGCTTGCGACCTTCGAACGGGAACGGACGAGTCACCACCGCTACGGTGAGGATGCCCATTTCCTTGGCCACTTCAGCAATGATCGGAGCTGCACCGGTACCGGTACCGCCGCCCATGCCTGTGGTGATGAAGACCATGTTGGTGCCCTGCAGAACTTCTGCAATGCGCTCACGATCTTCCAGAGCAGCCTGACGGCCTACTTCAGGGTTGGCGCCAGCGCCAAGACCTTTGGTAACGCCAGTACCCAGTTGCAGGATGGTCCGCGCGCCGATGTTTTTCAGCGCCTGAGCATCGGTGTTGGCGCAGATGAATTCCACGCCTTCGATGTTGCTCTTGACCATGTGATTAACGGCGTTGCCGCCACCACCACCCACACCGATAACTTTGATTACCGGGCTTTGCGGGACGTTGTCTACGAGTTCGAACATTTTCCCTCTCCTTTCATTCTCTAGTTTTTTTGCCTGGTGCCCACTGCTGCCATTACTGCTTTGAGGCTTAGAAGTTGCCTTGCACCCAGCGCTTGAAGCGTTCAAGCACTGGAGCTTTAGGCTCATCTCCATAGCCGCTATTGCTACTACTGATCCCGGACAAAGAGAAACCGTCAGACTGCTTTTGCAGGCCGTACAGCAACAAGCCGACACCGGTCGAATAAATCGGGTTACGCACGACATCTGCGAGCCCTTTGACGCTATGCGGCACGCCCAGGCGCACCGGCATATGGAAGATTTCCTCGGCCAGTTCGACCGCGCCTTCCATTTTCGAGGTACCACCGGTCAGCACGATGCCGGCCGGGATAAGATCTTCGTAGCCACTGCGACGCAGTTCCGCCTGGATCAGGGTGAACAGCTCGTCGTAGCGTGGCTCGACCACTTCGGCCAGGGCCTGACGCGACAGCTCGCGCGGTGGACGGTCGCCAACGCTTGGCACTTTGATGGTTTCACCGGCACCGGCCAGCTTGGCCAGGGCGCAGGCGTAACGGATCTTGATTTCTTCGGCGTATTGCGTCGGTGTACGCAAGGCCATGGCGATGTCGTTGGTGACTTGGTCACCGGCAATCGGGATCACCGCCGTGTGGCGAATCGCGCCTTCGGTAAAGATCGCGATGTCGGTGGTACCGCCGCCGATGTCTACCAGGCACACGCCCAGCTCTTTTTCATCGTCGGTCAGGACCGAGTAAGCCGAAGCCAGTTGCTCCAGGATGATGTCGTCGATTTCCAGACCACAGCGACGCACGCACTTCTCGATGTTCTGTGCAGCATTCACCGCGCAAGTCACCACGTGGACCTTGGCTTCCAGTCTCACGCCCGACATACCCAGCGGCTCACGAACGCCTTCCTGGTTATCGATCACGTAATCCTGCGGCAAGGTGTGCAGCACGCGCTGATCAGCCGGGATCGCAACCGCCTGAGCAGCATCGAGTACGCGCTCCAGGTCCGCCGAGCTGACCTCACGATCACGGATCGCGACGATCCCGTGGGAGTTCAGGCTGCGAATATGGTTGCCCGCCACGCCGACGAACGCCGAGTGAATACGGCAACCCGCCATCAGCTGGGCTTCCTCCACTGCGCGCTGGATCGACTGAACGGTGGATTCGATATTCACCACCACGCCCTTCTTCAGGCCACGCGATGGATGGGTACCGATACCGACGATTTCCAGCGTGCCATCGGCCGCGACTTCGCCTACCAACGCTACCACCTTGGAGGTGCCGATATCCAAGCCAACGATCATTTTGCCGCTTTGCACGTTTGCCATGGTCCTGCCTCTTGTCAATTCTTCGCGACGGCGGGTTTGTCCGTCGGAGGCGCTGCCTGCTCGCGCCATCCCACGGCAAGGCCGTTGGAGTAACGCAGATCGACGCGCGCAATATTCGTGATCTGTTCTTTAAGCGTTTTGTCGTAAATGGCGATAAAACGGCGCATTTTTTCTACAAGGTGATCGCGTCCCAGCAACAACTCGATACCGGGTCCCGCACTGCCCGCGCCCGTGGTCAAAAACCAGCTGCCACGTTCACGTAATTCCAGCCGAGCGATGGAGAACCCCATTGGGCGCAACATCTGACTCAACACCTGATACTGCTGCATCACCTGCTGCTGAGCCCGCTGTGGGCCGAACAATTGCGGCAGGTGTTCATAATTGGCCAACTCGCGCGGTGTAAATGCTTCGCCCTGGTTGTTGAGCAAAGCTTCATCCCCCCAGCGCGCCACTGGCAGTTGCTCTTCCAGACGGATCACTACTTGATCCGGCCATACACGTCTTACTTCCGCGTGGGCAATCCACGGCATCTTTTCCAACTCGCTGCGCATGGCAGCGAGGTCGATGGTGAAGAAGCTCGCCGCGACATAAGGCGCGATCCGCTGCTGCACCGCCTGCTGGCTGATATAGCTCAGGTCGCCCTGAACGTTGATCTTGGTGATCGGCCGGTCGGCGTAAGGCAGCAACCGTTGTGCGCCCTCATAAACGCCGTAACCCAGCGCGACCATCAGTACCAACCAACCCAGCTTCTTAAAGAAGCCACCCACTTTGGCTTTCGGCATACGCGCCGAAAGCGGTTCTCTGGTCACCGTGCGACTGGCACCCCGCGGCACCGGCTTGCGGCCGGATCCTGGAGGCTGATGACGCGCCGTCGCGTTCATGACTTAACCTCGCGCCTGGACGCTGTCGGCCAGAATCGCCAACACCAGTTGCTGGAAATCCAGACCTGCCGCACGTGCCGCCATTGGCACCAGGCTGTGGTCAGTCATCCCTGGCACGGTATTCACTTCCAGCAGCCAGAACTTGCCATTGGCGTCTTGCATGACATCGGTACGCGCCCAGCCGGTAACGCCAACTGCTTCGCACGCGCGAGCGGTCAGTTGCTTGAGTTCCTGTTCCTTGGTGTCATCGAGCCCGCACGGAATCCGATACTGGGTATCGTCAGCCAGGTACTTGGCGTCGTAGTCGTAAAAACTGTGAGGAGTGCCCAGGCCGATGGGAGGCAAGACCTGGCCACGCAGCGATGCGATGGTGAACTCCGGACCTTGAATCCATTGCTCAACCAAAACTTGCGAATCGTAGGTACTGGCAGCTTTCCACGCGACGATCAATTCTTCGACGCTGGTCACCTTGGCCATACCGATACTGGAACCTTCATGAGCCGGTTTGACGATCAAAGGCAGGCCCAGTTCCGCAGTTGCAGAAATACAATCCGATTCGCTGCCAAGTACCGCGTGCAAAGGCGTTGGCAGGCCAAGACTCTGCCAGACCTGCTTGGTCCGCAGCTTGTCCATGGCCAGTGCTGAAGCCAGTACACCACTACCGGTGTAAGGAATTTCCAGGCACTCCAACAAGCCCTGCATCGTGCCGTCTTCGCCACCGCGTCCGTGCAGGACGATGAAGGCGCGATCAATCTTTTCGCTGACCAGACGCTGCAGAAAATCGTCGCCTACATCGATGCCGAATGCATCGACACCAGCGCTCTGCAATGCGTCCAGAACGGCTTGCCCGGACTTCAATGAAACCGGCCGCTCAGCGCTTTTGCCGCCAAACAGCACGGCAACGCGGCCGAACGATTTCGGCTCCAGCGTCGAGAGCAGGGACAATTGCAGTGGCGCAGTCATTTCAGCTTCCCTTCGGTAGGCGCGATGACGGCACCCGCGAACAACGGGCTTCTCAACAATTGCGGAGCGAGCCCACCAATGTCACCTGCCCCTTGGCAAAGCAGGATGTCGCCGGCTCGCAGCAAAGGTTTGACCAAAGGCGCCAGCTCGACGCCGCGCTCGATATAAATAGGGTCCAGCTGGCCACGCTGACGAATGCTGTGGCACAGGTTGCGGCTGTCCGCACCCGGGATTGGCTCTTCACCTGCCGGGTAAACTTCCATCAGCAACAGCACGTTGGCCTCGGCCAGCACTTGCACGAAATCGTCGTACAGATCGCGGGTACGGCTAAAACGGTGCGGCTGATAAACCATGACCAAGCGGCGCTCAGGCCAGCCGCCACGCACAGCGTTGATCACGGCAGCGACTTCGCGAGGGTGATGACCGTAGTCATCAACCAGCATGACATTGCCGCCTTCGACCGGCAGCTCGCCATAAACCTGGAAGCGTCGACCCACGCCCTGGAAACCCGAAAGCCCCTGAACGATGGCTTCATCGCTGACGCCCTCATCCGTCGCAATGGCGATAGTTGCCAGCGAGTTAAGTACGTTGTGATTGCCCGGCATGTTCACCGATACGTCCAGCGGCTCACGGTCGCGACGTAATACGGTGAAGAACGTCAGCATGCCTTCCTGACGCACATTAATAGCTCGTACGTCCGCCGTTTCGGTAAAGCCGTAGGTCACGGTTGGACGTTTGACTTGCGGCAGGATTTCCCGCACCACAGGATCATCGATGCACACCACCGCCAGGCCATAGAAAGGCAGGTTGTGCAGGAACTCGACGAAGGTTTTCTTCAGTTTGTTGAAGTCGCCTTCATAGGTCGCCATGTGATCGGCGTCGATGTTGGTGACGACAGCAACCAGCGGCTGCAAATGCAGGAAGCTGGCATCACTTTCATCGGCTTCAGCAATGAGGTAACGGCTGGTGCCCAACTGCGCGTTGGTACCGGCAGCGTTCAGACGACCACCGATCACGAAAGTCGGGTCCAGACCACCGGCCGCGAACACCGAAGCGATCAGGCTGGTCGTGGTGGTTTTACCGTGGGTACCGGCAACGGCGATACCGTGGCGATAACGCATCAGCTCGGCCAGCATCTCGGCACGTGGCACCACCGGGATACGACGCTCAAGGGCGGTCGCCACTTCCGGGTTGGAAGTGTTCACGGCACTGGAAACCACCAGCACGTCAGCGCCCACAGTGTTTTCCGCGCGGTGGCCGATGAAGATGTGAGCACCAAAGGATTCAAGACGCTCGGTAACCGGGGAAGCCTTCAGGTCTGAACCGGAAACTTCATAGCCCAGGTTCAACAACACCTCGGCAATCCCGCACATGCCCACACCGCCGATACCGACGAAGTGGATGCGACGGATACGGCGCATTTCCGGCTGTGGCATCGCGCGTTGATTCTCAACCATGAGCCACCTCCAGACAGATATCCACGACGGTGTTGGTTGCATCAGGCTTGGCCAGCCGGCGGGCGGTACGAGCCATGGTGTTGAGTTGTTCGGGTTGCATCAAAACCTCTTTCAGACGCGCCGCCATATCGGCTGCATCAGTTGTCGCTTGTGGCATCACGAAAGCAGCGCCTTCGTGGGCCAGATAGTCGGCATTACGGGACTGGTGATCGTCGATCGCATGGGGCAACGGCACCAACAGCGAGGGCAGTCCGGCCGCCGCCAGTTCACTGATGGTCAGCGCGCCTGCGCGACAGACCACCAGGTCGGCCCAGCCATATGCTTGGGCCATGTCTTTGATGAACGGGGCGACCTGCGCCTCCACACCGGCAGTGCGATAGCGCTCCGCAGTAACTTCATCGTGATTCTTGCCAGCCTGATGAAACACTTCAGGCCGAAACTCCGCAGGCACCTGCGAAAGTGCCTCCGGCAATAACTTGTTCAGCGGCTCGGCACCGAGGCTACCGCCCAGTACCAGCAAGCGCGCCTTGCGCCCGGCCAGTGCCTGGCGTGGTGTTTCCAGAAACAGCTCGGCACGTACCGGATTACCCGTGGTGCGGCGTTTTTCGGACGCTGCGAAGGTGTTCGGAAACGCCTCGCACACTCGGCTGGCGAACGAGGCCAGACTGCGATTGGCAGTACCGGCTACAGCGTTCTGCTCATGAATGATCAAAGGCACTTTGCTCAACTTCGCAGCAAGACCGCCCGGACCGGTGACATAACCACCAAAGCCCACCACGCAAACCGGCTTGAGATCACGCACGACTTTACGGGCCTGCATCAACGCCTTGAGCAGCATCAGCGGCGCCTTGAGCAAGGACAACCGGCCCTTGCCACGCAAACCGGTAACGTTGATCAGGTGCAAAGCGAACCCGGCCTGCGGCACCAGTTCGTTTTCAATACCGCGGGGCGTACCCAGCCAATGCACCTTGTAACCACGGGCCTGGAACTCGCGCGCGCATGCCAGCGCCGGGAACACGTGGCCACCGGTGCCGCCTGCCATGATCAGCACGTTAGCGTCCATGGTTAGGCTCCTCGGCGAAGTCGCTTTCATTGAATTCCGCTTCTTCGCTGCCCATGTTGTTGCGCGACTCCCACTCGATCCGCAGCAGCAGACCCAGGCTCGCGCAGCAGATCACCAATGAACTCCCGCCGTAGCTGAGGAACGGCAGGGTCAAACCTTTGGTTGGCAGCAAGCCGACGTTCACACCGATGTTGATCAGGAACTGACCGATCCACAGGAAAGCAAGGCCATAGGCAACGTATGCGCCAAAGAACTGCTTGGCGCGCTCGGCCCACATACCGATGTACATGGCGCGGATACTGACGAATACGAATAGCGCGACGGTCAGCAGCGAACCCACTACACCCAGCTCTTCGGCGAGTACCGAAAACACGAAGTCAGTGTGCGCTTCCGGCAGATAGAACTGCTTCTGTACGCTGTTGCCCAGACCAACACCGAGCCATTCACCGCGACCAAATGCAATCAATGCCTGAGTCAACTGGTAGCCGGAACCGAATTGATCGGACCACGGGTCGGTAAAGGTGATCAGACGTGCCATCCGATACGGTTGCGCCTGAACCAGCACGAACACCGCGCCGACCGCCAGGGCGACCATCAGACTGAACCGGAACAGGCCAACGCCACCCAGGAACAGCATCGCTGCCGCAGCGCCCATCATCACGACGGTGGCACCGAAGTCTGGCTCCATCAGCAGCAGGCCGGCCATTGGCAGCAAGACGATGAAAGGCTTGAAGAAACCCATCCAGCTTTCACGGACTTCCTGCTGGCGACGAATCAGGTAACCCGCGAGGAAAATCACCACGAATACCTTGGCAATTTCCGAAGGCTGGACGTTGAACATGCCGAAGCCGATCCAGCGCATCGAGCCGTTCACCTCACGACCGATACCCGGCACCAGCACCATGACCAGCAGGCCGAATGCACCCAACAGCATCATCCAGCCGAGGCGCTGCCAGGTCGCGACCGGAATCATCATGGTCAGACCGCAGGCGAAGATCCCAATGATCATGTAGATCAAATGGCGAGTCATCATATAAAGGGTGTTGCCGGAATTCACGGCCGCCACTTCCGAGGAAGCGGAGGTGATCATCACCAGACCCAGGCCCAGCAACGCCAGGCAACCAGCCAGCATCGGGAAGTCCAGGTCAATGCCACGACCACTGATTATCGGGGACGGGAAAGGCTTGATTACGCCGAAGATCATGACAAGTCCCCCACGGCTTGCGCGAACAGACGACCGCGCTCTTCGTAGTTCTTGAACATGTCAAAACTCGCGCATGCCGGGGACAGCAACACGGCGTCGCCCGCCTGCGCTATCTCGGCGCAACGCAACACAGCTTCTTCAAGCGTCGCAACCCGGACCAGTTCCACGCCATCGCCCAACGCCTGAGCGATCAATTCGGCGTCGCGGCCGATCAGCACCACAGCGCGGCAGTTGGCAGCAACCGGGGCACGCAGACCACTGAAGTCAGCACCCTTGCCATCACCACCGGCGATCAACACCAGTTTGCCTTCGATGTCTGAGCCCAGGCCCTCGATGGCGGCCAGTGCGGCGCCAACGTTGGTGGCCTTGGAGTCGTCGTAGTAGCTCACGCCGTTGCGCTCACGCAGCCATTGGCAGCGATGTTCCAGGCCGCCAAAGCTGCGCAGGCTGGAAAGCATCGCGTCCATCGGCAAACCGACAGCATGGCCCAGCGCAAGCGCCGCCAGAGCGTTGGCCTGATTATGAGCGCCACGGATTTTCAATTCGCGTACAGGCATCAGGTTGTCGAACTGGAAGGCGAGATATTTTTCGCCGTCTTCTTCGCGCAAACCAAAGCCATGGAAATCGGGTTTGTTCAGACCGAAGGTCCAGCACGGCAGACCCTCACCAATCAACGGCCGGGTCAGCACGTCCTGACGGTTGACCACCACCTGACGGGCACCACGGAATACCCGGTGCTTGGCGAGATGGTAAGCAGGCAAACCGCTGTAACGGTCCATGTGGTCTTCACTGATGTTCAACACGGTCGCCACTTCTGCGCCGAGCTGATCAGTGGTTTCCAGCTGGAAGCTGGAAAGCTCCATGACATAGAGTTCGACGTCATCGCCAAGCAGATCCAGCGCGGGCGTACCCAGATTGCCGCCGACCGCAACACGCTTGCCCGCCGCAGCAGCCATCTCGCCAACCAGCGTGGTCACGGTGCTTTTGGCGTTGGAGCCAGTGATCGCAATGATCGGAGCCTTGGCGTAACGGGCAAACAGCTCGATATCGCCGGACAGCTTCACGCCGCGCGCAGCCGCCTGCTGCAGCGCCGGGGTCGCCAGTGCAAGACCCGGGCTCACGTACAGCTCGTCGGCACGACACAGGAATTCAACGTCCAGTTCGCCACAACGCACATCCACCTGCGGATAGTCACGACGCAAAGTCGCCAGCTCCGGTGGATTTTCCCGCGTATCGGCCACGGCAAACGACACGCCCCGGCTCGCCAGAAAGCGAACCAGGGACATGCCGCTCTTGCCGAGGCCGACAATGATGCGGAAATGGTCTGAAGCGATAAGAGACACTCGTTCTACCTCAGTTTCAGCGTGGCAAGACCGATCAACACGAGAATCACGGTGATGATCCAGAAACGGACGATCACACGCGGCTCGGGCCAGCCCTTGAGTTCAAAGTGGTGGTGGATCGGCGCCATGCGGAAAACGCGGCGGCCGGTCAACTTAAAGGATGCAACCTGAATAACGACTGACAAGGTCTCCATCACGAACACGCCGCCCATGATGAACAGGACGATTTCCTGACGGACGATAACGGCGATGGTGCCCAGTGCTGCACCGAGTGCCAGTGCGCCAACGTCACCCATGAAGACCTGAGCCGGGTAGGTGTTGAACCACAGAAAACCAAGTCCCGCACCGATCAGCGCACCGCAGAACACGATCAGTTCGCCCGCGCCCGGCACATAGGGGATCAGCAGGTATTCAGCGAATTTCACGTTCCCAGACAGGTAGCAGAAGATGCCCAACGCGCCGCCTACAAGCACGGTTGGCAGGATCGCCAGACCGTCGAGGCCGTCGGTCAGGTTGACCGCGTTGCTGGAGCCAACAATCACGAAATAGGTCAGCACGATAAAGCCGATGCCCAGCGCGATGCTGGCGTCCTTGAACATCGGAATGATCAGCGTGGTTTCCACCGCCGAAGGGGCAGTTACATACAGGAAGATCGCCGCGCACAAGCCGAACACCGACTGCCAGAAATACTTCCAGCGGCTCGGCAAGCCTTTTGAGTTCTTCTCGATGACCTTGCGATAGTCGTCTACCCAGCCGATGCCACCGAACAGCAGGGTCACCAGTAACACCACCCAGACATAGCGGTTGCTCAGGTCAGCCCAGAGCAAGGTGCTGATACCGATGGAGGACAGAATCAACGCCCCGCCCATGGTCGGCGTACCGGATTTGGACAGGTGAGACTGTGGACCGTCGTTACGAACCGATTGGCCGATCTGGCGCATCTGCAATGCACGAATCATCCATGGGCCCAGGCACAGCGAGAGCGACAATGCCGTAAGCACGCCGAGGATCCCGCGCAGGGTCAGGTATTGGAAGACCGCGAAGCCTTTGTGGAACTGTTGCAGAAACTCGGCCAGCAGCAGCAGCATTAATGTGTCTCCAGGCTAGAACCGCACAGGGCAGCGACGACGTTTTCCATCGCAGCGCTCCGCGAGCCCTTGATCAAAATAGTGGTTTGAGGATCCTGCTCGGCGCCCAGTGCAGCGATCAGGTCGGTCTGATTGGCAAAATGGCGCGCATGCTCGCCGAAGGCATCGACGGCGTGGGCCATCAACGGACCAACGGCATACAGTGCAGAGACTTTGCCCGCGGCATAGGCACCGACTTCGCGGTGACCTTGTTCTGCCCAGTCGCCCAGCTCGCCGATGTCACCGAGGACCAGCACGGTGCGGCCAGTAAAACCGGTAAGAATATCTACGGCTGCGTTGATGGAGCTCGGATTGGCGTTGTAAGTGTCATCAATAACGCGCACACCATTGAGCGCCAACTGCGCGACAGTGCGGCCTTTGACCGGCTGCACAGCATTGAGGCCCGAAACGATACCGTCCAGATCAACACCCATCGCGTGGCCTGCAGCCGCCGCAGCCAACGCATTGGCCACGTTGTGCGTCCCCAGCAGATTGAGTTGCACCTCTGCCGAGCCCAGTGGACTGTTGAGAATGAAGCCAGGGCAACCCCGAGCATCAACGCTCAGTTCCTGAGCATGGAAATCGGCGCTTTGATCGGCAATCGCGAAACTCACGATGCGACGATCCCCTGCACGGGCAGTCCAGATCGGAAATGCCTTGTCTTCTTTATTAAGAACCGCGACGCCAAAGCTATCGAGTCCTTCCAGGATTTCGCCTTTGGCTTCGACAATTTTGTCTGGGCCGCCGAACTCGCCGACGTGAGCAGTACCCGCATTGGTAATCAATGCCACGTGCGGCTTGGTCAGACTCACAGTGAAAGCGATTTCGCCCACACGGGACGCGCCCATTTCGATGACGGCAGCCGAGTACTCAGGCGCCAGCTCAAGGAGGGTCAACGGCACACCCAGCTCGTTGTTCAGATTGCCGCGGGTGGCTAGAACAGGACCGCGGGTGCGCATGATGCTGGCAAGCATTTCTTTCACAGTGGTCTTGCCACTGGAACCGGTAATCGCAGCTACAGGCCTGTCGACGAAGGCATTACGATTCAGTGCACCCAACTGGGCGAGCGCCTTGCGGGTATCGAGGACAACCAGTTGCGGCAACACAACATTCGGAATTTCGCGCTCGACCAAGGCAGCTACAGCGCCTTTGGCTGCGACCTGACTCAGGTAATCATGGCCGTCAAAACGCGGACCTGTCAGTGCCACGAACAACTGGCCAAGCTTGATAGCGCGGCTGTCGATGCTCACACCATCGAAAGTGCGGTCATCGCCTACCAGGCGCGCGTCGAGCACGGTGGTCAATTCACTGAGGGATAACGGCTTAAGCATTCGCCACCTCCCATACAGCCAAAGCCTTGGCTGCTTCTTCCAGATCGGAGAATGGCTGACGCTGACCGTCGATTTCCTGATAGTCCTCGTGCCCTTTGCCTGCCAGAACGATTACGTCGGTCGCGGCAGCGCTGGCGATGATTTCTGCAATCGCCTGTCCACGCCCTTCAACGAAACGAACATTTTGCGCGGCGCTGAAACCCTGACGGATATCGTCGAAGATTTTCGTCGGCACTTCAGTACGCGGATTGTCATCGGTCACAAGGACACTGTCCGCAAGACGCTCAACAACTTCAGCCATTAACGGACGCTTGCCGCGATCACGATCACCGCCACAGCCAAACAGGCACAACAAACGACCTTTGGCATGAGGACGCAGCGCGGTCAGTACTTTTTCCAGCGCATCGGGGGTGTGGGCGTAATCAACCACAACCAGCGGTTTTTCACCGCCACCCAAGCGTTGCATGCGCCCTACCGGGCCTTCGAGCTTCGGCAGGACCTTAAGAATTTCGTCCAGCGCATAATCCAGGCCCAGCAAGGCACCGATCGCAGCCAGCACGTTACTCAGGTTGAAGCGGCCCAGCAGGCCGCTGCGCAACAGGTGCTGACCTTGCGGCGTGACCAGTGTGGCGCGAACACCTTCGTCATCGAATTTTGCATCGCGGCAATACAGATAAGCGCTGGAGTCTTCCAGGCTATAAGTGATGAGCCGGGACTCGCGCTTTTCAGCGGCCAGAGTGCGACCAAACTCATCGTCGATATTGATCACGCGGCAACGCAGGTCAGACCAGGCGAACAGCTTGGCTTTGGCGGCGCCGTAAGCCTCCATGGTGCCGTGATAGTCCAGGTGGTCACGGGACAGATTGGTCAGTACTGCGACATCGAATGCCAACGCAGTTGCGCGACCTTGATCAAGACCGTGGGAAGAAACTTCCATTGCCACTGCGCGTGCCCCGGCCTTCCTCAGATCAGACAGCGTTGCCTGTACCGCGATTGGGTCGGGGGTCGTGTGTCGACCGCTTTGCAATGAACCGTAAAAACCGGTCCCCAGAGTGCCGACGATGCCGCAATGCTGGCCTAGCAAGTCCATCGCTTGCGCGACCAACTGGGTAACGCTGGTTTTACCGTTGGTGCCGGTTACGCCAACCAGATTCAGGCTGCGACTAGGATCGCCATAGAAGCGCCCGGCGATATCCGACAACTGTGCAGCCAGGCCCTTGACCGGGATCAGCGGCACGTCGGTAATCGGCAACACTTTCGCGCCTTCAACTTCATAAGCAACGGCCGCAGCGCCGCGCTTCAAGGCATCGGCAATGTGATCGCGACCATCGAAGTTGCCACCGGGAACCGCAAGAAACAGGTCGCCACCGCGTACGTTGCGACTATCCAGCGTCAACTCGCGAATCATCAGATCGCTGGAGGCGTGGGCGAAAATCTTGTTCAGGCTGGACGACATCAACCACGCCCTCCTTTAACGACTGGAGCTGCATTGACCTGCTCTGGTGGAATCGGAGCGAGGTTGTCAGGCGTTACGTTCATCAGGCGCAAGGTGCCGGACATGACCTTACTGAAAACCGGTGCCGATACCAGACCGCCGTAGTAACCGCCCTTGCTTGGCTCATCGATGACCACAACCACGGCATAGCGTGGATTGCTCATCGGACCAAAGCCGGCGAAGAGCGAGCGATAAGAGTTTTCTGCGTAACCTTTGGTGCCGACCGACGTTTTACGTGCCGTACCACTCTTGCCTGCCACGTGGTACGAAGGAACCCGCGCACGATAGACGCCGCGAGAATCTTCGATTACGGCTTGCAACATGGTTTGCAGGGTCTTGGCGGTCTGCTCAGGAATAGCCTGAGTCGCTACCGGCGGGTTATCGCTTTTCAGAATGGTCAACGGCACGATCCGGCCGTTATTGGCGATGGCGGCATAGGCGTGTACCAGTTGCAGCGCCGTCACCGACAAGCCATAGCCGTATGACAAAGTCGCCGTCTCTGCTTTACGCCATTCACGGTAATTAGGCAGGTTGCCAACGCGCTCGCCGGGGAAGCCGAGACCGGTGTACTGCCCCAGGCCAACACGCTGCATGGCCTGGAAGATCGCTTCCCCGCCGACGTCGAAAGCCACTTTACTCATGCCGACGTTACTGGAATTGATCAGGATGCCGGTCAAATCGAGAACCGGCCCTTCAGTCTTGGTAACGTCGCGGATCGTGTATTTGCCGATCTGCAAGGTGCCGGGATAGACCTCTACCTTGTCAGTAGGCTTCCAGCGGCCACTGTCCAGCGCGGCAGTCATGGAAATCGGCTTCATGGTAGAACCAGGCTCGAACACGTCAATGATCGCCCGGTTACGCATCGCAGCTGGGACCATCGTGCGGCGATTGTTCGGGTTGTAAGTCGGGGAGTTGACCATCGCCAGCACTTCGCCGGTCTTGACGTCCATGATCACCATGCTGCCAGCCTTGGCTTCGTTCTCGACAATTGCGTTACGCAGTTCACGAGTGGCCAGGTATTGCAGGCGCAGATCAATAGACAAAGCCAAGGTCTTTCCAGCCTTGGCGTTTTTGGTGACCTGAACGTCTTTGATGAGTCGTCCGCGCCTGTCCTTGATGACCTGCCTTTTGCCGGGCACCCCAGCCAGCCAGTCGTCATAAGCCAGCTCGACACCTTCGCGGCCATGATCGTCCAGGTCGGTAAAGCCAACCATGTGAGCGGTTACGTCGCCAGCCGGATAAAAGCGGCGGAATTCTTCAATGCCGTAAACGCCGGGCACTTTCAGATCAAGCACGGCCTGACCATGCTCAGGCGTCAGACCACGAACCAGATAGATGAATTCTTTACCGGCCTGCGCGTCGAGCCGCTCAGTCAGCGCTTTGGGATCCTGCCCCAGTGCCGTGGCCAGAACTGCCCACTTGCTCTTGTCCATCTGCATTTCTTTAGGGTTGGCCCACAGCGTCGTCACCGGCGTACTGACAGCCAAAGGTTCGCCATTACGGTCAGTGATCAGACCGCGGTGCGCCGGAATAGGAATATGGCGAAGACTGCGCGCGTCGCCCTGTTCCTTGAGGAACGTGTGATCAACCACTTGCAGATCGATGATGCGCCAGCAGATCGCGCCGACCAATGCCAGCAGCAGGCCGACCACCACGCGGAACCGCCATGGATAAAGTGCGCCTTCGAGCTTCATCATGGCGCCACCATGCGAACTTCAGCGGCGCTCGGGATGCGCATTTTCAGCTGTTCAGTGGCCAGGGTTTCGATGCGGCTGTGGGCTGTCCAGGTACTTTGTTCGAGAATCAGACGACCCCATTCAGCTTGAGCCTTATCGCGAATGCTCAGTTCGGAGTACAGCGAGTTGAGCAACTGACGGTTCCAGTGAGCACTGTAGGAAACGCCGATAGCCGAAACGAGGACGGCGAGAAACAGCAGCAGCATGAAGAAGCTGCCGCCTGGCAAAGGCTTGAGGAACAAACGGCTCACCTGAGCTTCTCCGCTACACGCATGACAGCACTGCGTGAACGGGGATTGGCTTTGGTTTCTTCGTCTGAAGCAAATTGCGCCTTGCCGATGAGTTTGATCTTGGGTTCAAAAGCCTTGTACTGAATCGGCAGATTGCGCGGCATGTTGTCCGCCTCACCCTTGACGAGCTTGCGCATGAACAATTTGACGATGCGGTCTTCAAGCGAGTGGAAACTGATGACGACCAGGCGGCCACCCACTTCCAGCGCTTCAAGCGCTGCTTCCAGACCCGCCTCCAGGTCGCCCAACTCATTGTTGACGTGAATGCGCAGACCTTGAAAAGCACGGGTCGCCGGATTCTTGCCTTTTTCCCAGGCGGGATTGGCCACCTTGAGCACTTCAGCCAGATCAGCCGTACGCTCAAAGGGTTGAATTTCACGACGCGCAACTACAGCGCCTGCCATACGTTTGGCGAAACGTTCTTCGCCGTATTCCTTGAATACGCGGGCAATTTCTTCGACAGGTGCAGTGGCGATGAACTCGGCAGCGCTGACGCCGCGGGTCGGGTCCATGCGCATATCCAGCGGACCATCGTTCATAAAACTGAAGCCGCGCTCCGGGTCATCAAGCTGCGGCGACGAAACACCGAGGTCCAGCAGGATTCCGCTGACCTTGCCCGCAATGCCGCGTGCTTGAGCCTCCGAGCCCAATTCAGCGAAGCTGCGTTGCACAATGACAAAGCGGCCGTCTTCGGCCGCTAGCGCTTGCCCGGTGGCAATTGCTTGAGGATCTTTATCGAATCCCAGCAATCGGCCATCAGGCCCAAGCTTCTCTAATACAAGCCGACTATGCCCACCGCGCCCGAACGTGCCGTCCATATAGCAGCCATCAGCGCGCACCGCGAGAGCCTCTACGGCTTCGTCGAGCAGTACGGTGATGTGGGTAAAACCGCTATTCATAGTCACAGGATCAGATCACGTAATTCATCAGGCATAGCGCCCGGTTGTTGAATGGCCGCCAGATCCGCATCAGCAAGAGCGTTCCAGGCGTCCTCGTCCCACAATTGAAACTTATTGAGCTGGCCCACCAACATCACGCGCTTATCCAACCTGGCATATTCGCGAAGGCGTGGCGGAACCAGAAAACGCCCACTGCCATCCAGCTCCAGATCAACCGCGTTACCGATCAGCAAACGCTGAAGGCGACGGTTTTCTTCGCGGAAGGTAGCGAGCTCACGCAATTTCGCCTCGATCAGCTCCCATTCCGAGAGCGGATAAAGGCACAAGCAAGGGTCAACAGCGTCAATGGTCACGATCAATTGCCCGGCGCTACGCGAATCCAACTCGTCACGGTACCGGCTCGGCATAGCGAGACGACCCTTTGCATCGAGATTGATTGCGTTTGCACCACGAAACACAGGCGCTTTCTCCGAATTCTAGCTTTTTGCGTTAAAAAAACCCACTTCACGCCACTTTCTGCCACTTGCGCACACTATAGGAACCCGCCCACCACACAGTCAAGGCACGGTCTTAAGGAAAACCCTTACATAACTGGGATTTAGGAGCGATATCAGACTGTTGGCGCGAATTTCAGGAGGGGTCTTACGGAAAATTCCGACACAGCTCAGAAAGCTGCAGCGCGAACTTAAAGTGATTTGTGAGGTTTAAGATTTTTTTGGTATTACGAGGGGGTGTAATGCTGCTGAAACGAGAGGGGATAAAAAGGTGGAGAGTCGATCTGTAAGCCGGGTTCTGTCGAGGACAGTCATTCCTCTACGACGGCCATCACTGGACGTCTTTAGCAACCTACCCGGTTCCAGCGCGGGCCACGCCTAGGAACCCTATTTGGTCTTGCTCCGAGTGGGGTTTACCTTGACCACGAACTGTTGCCAGACGCGCGGTGCGCTCTTACCGCACCTTTTCACCCTTACCGGCGCCGAAACGCTTAGGCGGTTATTTTCTGTGGCACTTTCCGTAGGCTCACGCCTCCCAGGCGTTACCTGGCACTCCGCCCTATGGAGCCCGGACTTTCCTCCCCCCCTTAATTGCGAACAATAAGAGGCAGCGACTGTCCAATCGACTCTCCGCCGACAAGGTTAGCGGCACAACCCCCTCAGAACAAGCTTTAAAACGTCGCAGACTTGCGCCGCAGGGATTTATTCGTCTTTTTGCTTGTCTAGCGCCACCTGATAAAGCAGGTTTTTGCGTACCCCTGTAATTTCCGCAGCCAGAGCGGCGGCGCGCTTGAGTGGCATCTCCGCGAGCAGCAGATCCAGAATTCGTCGCGCTTCGCTACCGATGACGTCTTCACCTTCAGGTTCAGTCCAGCCCGCTACCAACACCACGCATTCGCCACGCTGCTGATTGCTGTCGCTTTCGACGAACTCACGCAGCTCGGCCAGCGGCAAACCTTTGAGGGTTTCGAAGGTCTTGGTCAGCTCGCGCGCCAACAACGCAGGACGTTGCGCTCCGAAAACCAGCTCCAGATCCTGTAAGCATTCAAGAATGCGATGCGGTGCCTCATAGAAGATCAGCGTGCGCGGTTCTTCCTTGAGTAACTCCAGCCGAGCACGGCGACCCACGGCCTTGGCGGGCAGAAAACCTTCAAAAATGAAACGGTCCGACGGCAAGCCAGCAGCCGACAGCGCTGCAATTAACGCGCAAGCACCCGGCACCGGGACGACTGCAATACCCGCAGCCCGTGCCTGACGTACGAGGTGATAACCAGGATCCGAAATAAGCGGCGTCCCGGCATCGGAGATCAGCGCAACGTTATCGCCCGCCAACAGACGAGTGATAAACCGACTGCCCTCCTCACGCTCGTTGTGCTCGTGGCAAGCAGCCAGTGGCGTGGAAATGCCGAAATGCTGCATCAATCGCGCCGAGTGACGCGTATCCTCAGCGGCAATCAACGCCACTTCTCGCAATACCTTCAACGCCCTCACGCTCATGTCATCCAGATTGCCGATTGGCGTGGCCACTACATAAAGCGAGCCCGCGGCGGAATTCAAAGCAACTGGAGCAGTCAAAGCGCAGACCTCATGATTTGTTACCCTTTAAGGGTGAAGGTCATCATTGTACAGATTACGACCGCAACCAATGACTCGCAGACTCATGGAAGACCGGAAAAAAGGGAGGAAAAGTCATGATTGGTGCCCGCCACCTGCCAGCGCAACACGCTCGTGACAGCCTTATTACCCAGCGTAATCAGGCACCACGACTTATATCACTGCTTTAAATGTTAACGACGTCGCACCCATGCCAGCGCTTGGGTACAATTCCCCGCTAATTTGCTCGAGTATCAGGAACATACACATGATCGCTTGCCTGCGGCTGTTCTCTGCCCTCTGCCTCGCTGCCCTGTTGGCGGCTTGCGCCAGCTCGCCTTCGTCCAGCCTTGGCGAACTTCCACGCACCCCCGACGCCAGCATCGAGCAATTACTCGATCAGGCAGCCGCCGCAAAAACGCCGGACCAGGCTGCCCTGCTCCGACTGAGCGCTGCGGATCTGGCCAATCGGCAAAACAATCCTGGCCGCGCTGCGCAAATCCTTGCGCAAGTGCAGATCGAACTGCTCAAACCCGGTCAGCAGGTCTTTGCAGCGACCCTCGACGCCGAGTTGGCCATGGGCCGCAACCAGCCTAAAGCAGCGCTTACTGCATTGAGCCATCCAAGCCTGCAACGCTTGGGCGAACTGTCCGTTGAACAACAGATTCGTACTCACACCGTTCGCGCTCGCGCCCTCGAAGCCGATGGCCAGATTCTTCCTGCGATCAACGAGCGAGTCTTTGTTGGCCCATTGCTGCAAGGCAATGACCTGAGCGCCAACAACGACGCCATCTGGAAACTCGTGGCTGCGCTGCCTCCAGAGCAGCTTCAAAGCACTGCCACCGACGATATGGGCGGCTGGCTGAGCCTGGCACGTAGCATCAAAGGCGCAGGCACACTGGAACAGCAACAAGCCGCTATCGACACCTGGAAAGCACAAAACCCAAAACACCCTGCCGCCATCCAGTTGCCTGCAACGCTGGCCCAACTGCGTGCACTGACCAGCGAACCGTTGACCAAAATCGCATTGCTGCTGCCACAGGAAGGCCCGCTCGCAGCGGTCGCCAAAGCACTGCGTGAAGGCTTCATGGCCGCGCACTATCAGGCACAACAAGCCGGCCAGAACCCACCTGCCATTCAGGTATTCGACAGTTCACGCCTGACCTCGATGGATGAGTTCTATCGCCAGGCCCAGGCTGCTGGCGTTCAACTGGTAGTCGGTCCGCTGGAAAAACCACTGGTCAAGCAACTCAGCACCCGCCCTCAACTGCCTATCACCACCTTGGCGCTCAACTACAGCGACGCGGGTCCTGAAGGCCCACAGCAGTTGTTCCAGTTTGGCCTTTCCGCAGAAGACGAAGCCCGCGAGGTTGCTCGCCGTGCGTGGGCCGATGGCAAGCGCAGCGCAGTTGCCATGGTGCCTAAAGGTGAATGGGGCGACCGCGTTCTGGACGCTTTCCGTCAAAGCTGGCAAGCCAAAGGCGGTACATTGATTGCCGCTGAGCACGTCGACCAGCCCGTAGCACTGGCGCAACAAGTTGCCGACCTGTTCCAGTTGCGCAACAGCGAAGGTCGCGCGCAACGCCTGCAGAGCACCGTAGGCACACAGGTTGCTGCCCAACCGACGCGCCGCCAGGACATCGATTTCATGTTCCTTGCTGCGACGCCGCAACAAGCCCAGCAGATTAAGCCAACCATGGTCTTCCAATACGCTGGTGACGTTCCGGTCTACGCCACATCGCACCTGTTTACCAACAGCAACGATCACGCGCAGTACATGGACCTCAATGGTGTGCGCTTCTGCGAAACCCCATGGTTGCTCAACGCCAACGACCCATTGCGCCAGCAGGTTGTCACCCAATGGCCACAAGCATCGGGCAGCCTGGGCCGCCTTTACGCCATGGGGGTTGACGCCTACCGTCTGGCTCCGCGCCTTGGCCAACTCAAAACCATGCCTGAAAGCCGTATCGACGGCCTGTCCGGAAGCCTGAGCATCAACCCGGCTCGCCGCGTGGAACGTCAGTTGCCTTGGGCTGAGTTTGTTGACGGCAAGATTCAACGCCTGCCGGATACCGCTCAGTAAATGCCCGGCAACACCCGCCAAAATGCAGGGCGCGAGGCTGAAACCCGCGCCCTGCAGCATTTACAGCAGCAGGGATTGCAGCTGATTGCACAAAACTGGTTATGCAAACGCGGCGAGCTTGATCTGGTCATGCTCGACGGGGATACAGTAGTATTCGTCGAAGTTCGCTACCGACGCCATTCAGCGTGGGGCGGAGCACTGGAAAGCGTTGATTTTCGCAAGCAGCAAAAGCTCGTTCTGGCAGCACAACTGTTTCTGCAGAACGAAACACGATGGGCAGATGCTGCATGCCGTTTCGATGTCGTCGCCATTGAGGGTGATCCGCTTGGCGGCCCATCCTTGAACTGGATCAAGCATGCATTCGAGAGCTGATCTGCCTGGCATACCCGCGATGCGGGCCGACCCCGGAACCGAAGCGACGACTCACGTAATACGCCACCCAACACAGATTTCGCTTTTCGCTTTGCGGGCTGTACAGCGTTGTGCCGAGAGCTTCTGCCTCTGCGCCAACCGGCAAGCCGCGATACGTTCTAATTAAGGTCACCCAGATGGACATGCAATCCCGAATTCGCCAGCTTTTTCAGGCCAGCATTGACACCAAGCAGCAAGCAATGGAAGTCCTTGCTCCTTACATCGAGCAAGCCAGCCAGGTCATGGTTAACGCGCTGCTCAACGAAGGTAAAATGCTCGCTTGCGGCAATGGCGGTTCGGCGGGCGATGCGCAGCACTTTTCCTCGGAGCTGCTCAACCGCTTCGAACGCGAACGCCCTAGCCTGCCAGCCATTGCGCTAACAACTGACAGCTCGACGATCACCTCGATAGCAAACGACTACAGCTTCAACGAAATCTTCTCCAAACAGATCCGCGCGCTGGGTCAGCCTGGCGATGTACTGCTGGCGATTTCCACCAGCGGAAACTCGGCCAATATAATTCAGGCGATCCAGGCCGCACATGATCGCGAAATGATTGTCGTAGCATTGACGGGACGCGACGGCGGCGGCATGGCCTCGCTGCTTTTACCGGAAGACGTGGAGATCCGCGTACCGGCTAAAGTCACCGCACGAATTCAAGAAGTCCACCTGCTGGCGATTCATTGCTTGTGCGATTTGATCGACAGCCAACTGTTCGGGAGTGAAGAATGACCGTTAATCGTCTCAGCCTGCTGGCCTTGACCCTGTGCGTAAGCATCAGCGGATGCAGCTCGGTGCTGACTGCTACCCGCGACAACCCGATTGAAGACGATCGTGGGACGCGCACGTTCGGCAGCAAGATCGATGACTCGCTGATCGAAACCAAGGCCGCCGTGAACATCGCCAAGGCTAGCCCTGATCTGGACCAGAACTCGCACATCGTCGTGACAAGCTACAACGGCATTGTGCTGCTGGCTGGCCAGACGCCACGTGCAGACCTTAAGGCTCTGGCCGAAAAAGAGGCCAGCGGCGTACAACGCGTGAAGAAGGTCAACAACGAGCTGCAGGTCATGGCTCCCTCTTCATTGCTGGCCCGAAACAACGACGCATGGCTGACCACCAAGATCAAAAGCCAGATGCTGACTGACAGCGCCATCCCTGGCTCGCGGATCAAGGTCGTGACCGAAAATGGCATTGTGTTCCTGCTTGGCCTGGTCACTCAGCAGGAAGCGACCCGCGCCACGAATCTGGTGCAGAGCGTTTCCGGCGTACAAAAGATCGTGAAGCTGTTCGAATACATCGACTGACTACGATCTGCGCACATGAAAAAGGCGACCCTCGGGTCGCCTTTTTTTATTGCATGAAGCGAGCTACTTCACCACTTTCAGACTCGGCCGACCGCTCGGACGCGGAGGCTCGGCATCTGGTGGCGGCAGATCATCATCAGGATCAACGCTGTCGTCATCCTCGAAAGGAGGCTCCAGGTCGAAAACCATACCCTGACCATTCTCCCGGGCATAAATACCCAGAATCGCCCCTACAGGGACGTACAGGGTATGCGGAACGCCGCCAAAGCGGCCTTCAAAACTGACCGCATCGTTGTCCATGTGCAAATGACGCACAGCAGACGGGGAAACGTTCAGGACAATCTGCCCATCGTTGGCAAACCCTTGCGGGACCTGCACCGATGGATACTCCGCATTGACCAGCATGTGCGGAGTGCAATCGTTATCGACGATCCACTCATAGAGAGCACGAATCAGATAAGGGCGACTGGAGTTCATTAACGGCTCCTTAGGCCTTAGCGCATGTCACGTTCGGCAGCAGACAGACTTGCCTGGAATGCCTCACGCGCAAACTGGCGCTCCATATAATCAAGCAACGGCTTGGCAGGCCGTGGCAATTCGATACCCAAGACAGGCAAACGCCAGAGTATGGGCAATAGACAGCAGTCGACCAGACTTTGCTCGTCACTGAGGAAAAAAGCTTTCTCGGCAAACAGTGGCGACACGCCGGTCAGGCTTTCACGCAATTCCTTGCGAGCGACCACACGAGCCGACTCTTTGCTGCGTGGATCCAGAATCAGATCCACCTGAGCGCACCAGTCGCGCTGAATCCGATGGATCAGCAGGCGGCTATTGGCGCGCGCTACCGGATAAACCGGCAGCAACGGCGGATGCGGATAGCGCTCATCCAGATATTCCATCACCACAGTCGACTCGTACAATGCCAGATCACGATCAACCAGCGTAGGTACGCTACCGTACGGGTTCACCTCGATCAATTTCGCCGGGTGGGTCCCCGTCACGACATCAATGATCTCGGCGCTGACACCTTTCTCGGCGAGCACAATGCGCACGCGGTGGGAATAGTGGTCGGCGGGGTCGGAGTAACAGGCCAACCGATTGGTCACGCCCATGGCGGTCCTCCTCGCTTGTTAAATTTATCGAATACACAAAAACGGATACGCCCTCGGACGCCTCCAACAACAACCGCATTGAGGCAGTGGTCATCGCGGGCGACAAGATAGCTCATTTACGCGAAGTAAATTCTGCAATCTTGTCGTCACAACCACATTTGCCCTGCATTTGTTGCCTAAAAGAGGCGCACGAAGGCGCAGGTGTTTCTTGAGCGTTACAAAACCGGTCAGTGCACGTCCTTCCAGTATTCGCGCTTGAGCAAGTACGCGAAGACAAAGAAGAAAGCCAGGTACAGCAACACATAAGTACCGATGCGTTGATGCCGGAGCTTGTCCGGGTTGGCCGAATAAGCGAGGAAGGTCACCAGATTCTTGATCTTCTCGTCAAACTGCTCTTCAGTGAGGCTGCCGGTATCGGGAACAATAGTCAGTTGGTCGCAGGCCTCGTGCGTCAGCGGCGCCCCCGTTAATGGGTCGTACTGCTTCTTGCCGTCCTCGACCACCTGAATCTGTTTGCAGCCAATGATCTGCTTCCCTTGGAGACCGGCCAGTACGTTGGGCATCCCCACGTTCGGAAATACCCGGTTGTTCACACCCCACGGACGCGCAGGATCCTCATAGAACGAGCGCAGATAGCCATACAACCAATCCGTACCGCGAACCCTCGCCACCAACGTCAGATCCGGCGGAGCAGCGCCAAACCAAGCCTTGGCGTCGGCTGACTGCATACCGATGTTCATGTGATCGCCAATCTTGGCCCCCGTGAAAACGAGTTTCTCCAGCATCAGTTCATGAGGGATGTCCAAATCATCGGCAACGCGCTCGTAACGCTGGAACTTGGCGCTGTGGCAACCCATGCAATAGTTGGCGAACGTCCGCGCCCCATCTTGCATGGCAGCCTTGTCTGACACATCAATGTCGATGCTTTCCAACTCAGGCCCGCCATGCTCGGCGGCAAACGACAGTACGGGCAGAGCAGCAAGCATCAATACAGCCAATAGCTTTTTCATCAGCCAGTCACCCTTTCTGGAACCGGTTTGGTCTTCTCAAGCCGGGTATAGAACGGCATCAGAATGAAGTAGGCGAAATACAGGAAGGTGCAGACCTGCGAGAGCAGCGTGCGCGCTGGCGTCGGAGCCAGAACCCCCAATACGCCGAGGATCACGAAGGACACGCAGAATACCAGCAGCCAGATTTTGCTCAGCCAGCCTTTGTAGCGCATCGATTTAACCGGGCTTCGATCAAGCCAGGGCAGCACGAACAGCACCGCGATTGCCGCCCCCATCGCAATCACACCCATGAGCTTGTCAGGGATGGCACGCAAGATTGCGTAGAACGGCGTGAAGTACCAGACAGGAGCAATATGCTCTGGTGTCTTAAAGGGGTTTGCCATCTCGAAGTTGGGTTTTTCGAGGAAGTAGCCACCCATTTCGGGGAAGAAGAACACAACGAAGCAAAACACAAAAAGGAACACGACGACGCCGACGATATCCTTGACTGTGTAGTACGGATGGAAGGGAATGCCGTCCAGCGGGATGCCATTTTCATCTTTGTGTTTTTTGATATCCACGCCATCCGGATTGTTCGAGCCCACCTCATGCAATGCCAGAATGTGCAGCACTACCAACCCAAGAACCACGATCGGCAATGCAACCACATGTAGCGCGAAGAATCGGTTAAGCGTGATTCCCGAGATCAGGTAGTCACCGCGAATCCATTGAGTCAGGTCATCGCCGATGACCGGAATAGCTCCGAACAGAGAGATGATCACCTGTGCGCCCCAGTAGGACATCTGCCCCCAAGGCAGCAAATACCCCATGAACGCCTCGGCCATCAGCGCCAGATAAATCAGCATGCCGAAGATCCACACCAGCTCACGAGGCTTTTGATAGGAGCCGTAAAGCAGACCGCGGAACATATGCATATAAACCACGATGAAGAACGCCGAAGCGCCGGTCGAATGCAGCAAACGCAAAATCGAACCATATGGGACATCGCGCATGATGCCTTCGACGGATGCAAACGCCTCTTCAGCTGACGGTGTGTAGCTCATCGTGAGCCATACACCGGTCAATATCTGATTGACCAGCACCAGCAAAGCCAGAGAGCCAAAGAAGTAGAAGAAGTTGAAGTTTTTTGGCGCGTAATACTTGCTGAGGTGGTCTTCCCACATTTTGGTTGCGGGGAAACGAGCATCGATCCAATTCATGAACTTGCTCATCACGCGTTCTCCTGATCGATGCCAATGACAATAATATTGTCCGACTCATAGGAATGCGGCGGCACTGGCAGATTCAATGGTGCAGGTTGCGATTTATAGACACGGCCAGCGAGGTCGTAATGTGAGCCGTGACAAGGGCAGAAATAACCACCCACCCAATCCTTGCCCAAGTCGGCTGGCGCTACTTCAGGACGGAAAGTCGGGGAGCATCCCAAGTGGGTGCAGATACCGATCAACAGCAGGATTTCAGGTTTGATCGATCGTACAACAGGGTCAACGTAGGTAGGCTGGACCGAACTCTTCGATTCGGGGTCCGACAACTGGCCTGTGATTTTGCCAAGGTTGCCCAATATCTCCTCGGTACGACGGACGATGAAAACAGGTTGACCGCGCCACTCAGCAATCATCTGCTGTCCTGCTTCGATCTTGCTGATATTCACCTTTACCGGTGCGCCTGCGGCTTTCGCCTTGGCACTGGGGAACCATGACCCTACGAACGGGACCGCAGCCCCCACCGCTCCTGCTGCACCAACCACAGATGTGGCTGCCACGAGGAAGCGACGCCGGCCTGCATTCACGCCGTCATTGCTCATTCCGTCCTCTCCCATCAGCTATGTGGCCTGTTCGATCAGGCGTCTAATTTAAAAATTTAAGTATCTAAATTTTGCCGGATGGTAAATAGAAACCCTTCAAACTACAAGGGAATTACTTTTCCCGAAAAGCCGAAGGCCTTGTAATCCGGGGCCTGCGCGGAATGAGTCATGTTGTCACATGTATAATAGACGCCCACAAAAAAACGCCCAGCTCCGCGAGGAGGCTGGGCGTTCTTTTTGAACGAAGTGCGAATTAACGCTTCGAGTACTGCGGACGCTTACGCGCTTTACGTAGACCGACTTTCTTACGTTCAACTTCACGGGCGTCGCGAGTAACGAAGCCAGCTTTGCGCAGAGCGCCGCGCAGGGTTTCGTCGTACTGCATCAGAGCGCGAGTGATACCGTGGCGGATTGCGCCAGCTTGACCACTTACACCACCGCCGATAACGGTAACGTAGATATCGAACTTCTCAACAGTCTCAGTCAGTTCCAGCGGCTGACGAACTACCATGCGGGCAGTTTCGCGACCGAAGAAATTGTCCAGCGAACGGTTGTTGATGGAGATGTTACCGGTACCTGGGCGCAGGAATACGCGAGCGGTAGCGGTCTTGCGACGGCCAGTGCCGTAATTTTGAGTCGCCGACATAATCAACTATTCCGTTAAAACTTCAGTTCTTGGGGCTGCTGAGCAGTATGAGGGTGTGCAGTGCCCGCATAGACTTTCAGCTTACGGTACATGTCGCGACCCAGCGGGTTTTTAGGCAGCATGCCTTTAACCGCGGTCTCGAGCACACGCTCAGGAGCTTTGGCGATCAGCTTTTCGAAGTTGATCGACTTGATCCCGCCCGGAAAACCGGAGTGAGAGTAGTAGATTTTGTCGGTGGTTTTAGCACCGGTAACACGGATTTGCTCAGCGTTGATAACAACGATGTAGTCACCAGTGTCAACGTGCGGAGTGTATTCCGCTTTGTGCTTGCCACGCAGACGGCTAGCGATTTCTGTAGCCAGACGACCGAGGGTCTGACCAGCAGCATCGACTACGAACCATTCGCGCTTAACTGTTTCCGGTTTAGCAGTATAAGTTTTCATTATTTAGCCTCAGGGGCCGCCCTGATAAATTGAGACGGCGGATCTTACTGAATAGATCGTACTTTGACAAGCAGCATGTCAAAGGCAGCCGAGATACAGACGCTGCCGAGGGCTCGGGTCGGCGCATCTGTGGTACGGCAAAGATGTCTCTCCGGCAGATGGAGCATCACTTCCACTGCAAAGAGGCGCGCGATTATGCGGATTGCGAAATAAATTTCAACCTGCTTTTATGGCTCCCCTACCTGAGGAGAAGCAAATGGACTATCGCCAACTTGGCAGAACCGACCTGAAAGTCAGTGCAATCTGCCTCGGCACCATGACCTGGGGCGAGCAAAACAGCGAACCTGAAGCCTTTGCCCAGATCCAGCGTGCCAAAGAAGCCGGCATCAACTTTCTTGATACCGCCGAAATGTATCCGGTGCCGCCAAAAGCAGAAACCTACTCCGCCACCGAGACAATCATCGGGAACTGGTTCAAGAAACAGGGCGACCGCGCCGACTGGATTCTGGCCAGCAAGATCGCCGGACCGGGCAATGCCATCGATCATATTCGCGGTGGCAGCCTCAAGCACAATCGCGAGCATATAGTGGCGGCGCTTGACGCTAGCCTGGCCCGCCTGCAAACCGACTATCTGGACCTGTATCAACTGCACTGGCCTGAGCGCAGCACCAATTTTTTCGGCAAATTGGGTTACACCCATAAAGATGAAGACTTCACCCCGCTAGAGGAAACCCTCGAAGCGCTGGACGAGCAGGTCAAGGCGGGCAAGATTCGCCACATCGGGCTTTCCAACGAAACGCCTTGGGGCACCATGAAGTTCCTGCAACTGGCCGAAAGCCGTGGCTGGCCACGAGCAGTATCTATCCAGAACCCCTACAACCTGCTTAACCGCAGCTTTGAAGTGGGCCTGGCCGAAGTGGCCATTCGCGAACAATGCGGTCTGCTGGCCTATTCGCCACTGGCGTTCGGCATGCTGTCAGGCAAATACGAGGGGGGTGCTCGCCCGGCCAAAGGTCGCCTGAGCCTCTACAGTCGCTTCACCCGCTACTTCAACCCGCAATCGGAAGCAGCCTGCAGCCGTTATGTAGCACTTGCTCGCGAGCACGGCCTGGAACCGACCCAAATGGCCTTGGCCTTTGTCACTCGCCAGCCGTTCGTGACCAGCAACATCATCGGCGCCACCACGCTTGAGCAACTGGACAGCAACATCGCCAGCTTCGGGCTGGAATTGTCCGAAGAGGTATTGGCCGGTATCGAGGCGATTCACAAGGATCATCCGAATCCTGCGCCTTAACTTGTCCATCTCAAATTGAAATGCGGCTCTGTGGGACTGACTTTAGCCAGGAGGTCCCCCCCGGCTAAAGCCGGTCCTACAGGATCAAAACCGCTCAATAGCCTGCTTAACATTCCAGAACTGGACACACCCGCCAAAAAATAAGACGATCCAGCCGTTACCTGACCACTCTCCCATATAAGAACAAAAGAATATGTCGACTCACGCCTCCGCGCCCTTGCGGCGCGTCAGCATCCTGGCTATTGACGGGGTGTTCGCTTCCACATTGATGCAAGCCAAGGATTTCTTTCACCTCGCCGCCCTGCGCTACAGCAAACAGCTGGGGCTGGGCAGAATCCCCGCGTTCGAAACACGGCTGGTCAGCCCGGACGGCAAGCCCGTTCGCAGCTTCAGCGATGTCGTGCTGCCCGTAGACGGCGATCTCGACCAGAGCGATGTGATTGTCATCCCGGCATTCTGGGATAACTTTGACGCCCTGCGTTTGCGCTACCCCCAGGTCATTCCCTGGTTACGCGAGCAACATGCCAATGGCGCGGTGCTCTGCGGCGAAGCCAGCGGCGTATTCTGGCTGGCGGAATCCGGGTTGCTGGACGGCAAAGAAGCTACAACCTACTGGCGATTTTTCAACGACTTCGGTGAGCGCTTTCCTAAGGTCCTGTTGAATCAGGAGAAACACCTGACAGATGCCGACAATCTGTACTGTGCAGGTGGTACGACTTCAGCCTGCGACTTGTACATTTATCTGATTGAGCGCTTCTGCGGCGCGAATGTCGCGCAAGCCGTGGCCCGGGACATTCTGTATGAAGTGCAGCGCAACTATGCGCCAGGCCGTATGGGCTTCGGTGGACAGAAGCTGCATCAAGACGTTGTGATCCTGCAAATCCAGCACTGGCTGGAGGAGCACTTCGCCGATAAATTCCGCTTCGAGGATGTTGCCCGTAATCACGGCATGAGTATCCGCAACTTCATGCGCCGCTTCCAGACTGCCACCGGCGATAAGCCGCTGCACTACCTGCAGCGGCTGCGCATCGAAACCGCCAAGGGCCTGCTGTCTGGTACGCGCAAGAGCATCAAGACCATCAGCTATGAAGTCGGGTACGACGACGCCAGCTTCTTCGCCCGACTGTTTCGTCAACACACCGAGCTGTCGCCGAATCAGTATCGGCAACAGTTTCAGCAGGCCGCTTGATCAACAGGCATAAGACGATCAACAGTAGGAGCGCGCCAGCACCGCTAGGCCGCGATAGCGTTCTGCCTGACTCACCACCATCGCGGCCTCGCGGTGCTGGTGCACTCCTACAGATCCCAACTTAAGGCTTATGCGCCCGCGACAGAAACTCGTGGGACTGCATCTCCAGCAAACGGCTCAGCGTCCGCTGAAACTCGAAATTCAGACGCCCACCGGTGTACAGGTCTTTCAACTCGACTTCAGCCGAGATGATCAGCTTGACGTTGCGGTCATAGAATTCGTCGACCATGTTGATGAAGCGTCGCGCGATGTCGTCAGTGGTGACGCTCATCTGCTCTACGCCGCTAAGCAACACCGCGTGGTAGATCTTGCCGAGTTCGATGTAATCGTTCTGGCTACGCGGGCCGTCGCACAGTTCGCGGAAGTCGAACCAGGCCACATCGTCACAGGTGCGCAGTGCACGGATTTCGCGATTCTCGACCATCAGTACGTCATTCTCGACAGTCTGAGCGCAATCCGGTGTCAACGCCTTGAAGCTCTTGCGCAGGCTTTCCTGCGCGGCTTCATTCAGCGGGAAATGGAACAGTTCAGCCTGCTCGAGGTGACGCAGGCGATAGTCCACGCCGCTGTCGACGTTGACGATGTCGGTGTTCTGCTTGATCAGCGCAATGGCTGGCAGGAAGCGCGCACGTTGCAGGCCGTCCTTGTACAAGCCGTCGGGCACGATGTTCGAGGTCGCAACCAGCGTAACGCCGTTCTTGAACAGTTCCTCCATCAAGGTGCCGAGGATCATGGCGTCAGTGATGTCGGACACGAAGAACTCATCGAAACAGATCACCCGAGCCTCATCGGAAAAACGCTTGGCGATGAGGGTCAGCGGGTTCTTCTCGCCCTTGAGGGTCTTCATCTCTTCGTGCACGCGCTTCATGAAGCGGTGGAAGTGAGTACGGACCTTCTGCTCGAACGGCAGGGCGTCGAAGAAGGTGTCGACCAGATAGGTCTTGCCCCGGCCAACCCCACCCCAGAAGTACAAGCCTTTGACTGGCGCCTGCTCCTTTTTGCCGAAGAGCTTGCCGAAGATGCCCGGCTTGCTCTGGTTGGCGGCGACCAGATCGTCATAGAGACGCTGCAAATGACGCACAGCCGTTTCCTGCGCCGCATCATGGAAGAAGTCAGGGCGTTTCAGATCAGCTTGGTATCGTTCTAGAGGGGTCATATTCGCTAACAAGGCAACAAAAACGGGCCGTCACTGTAGCGACGGCCCGGCAGATTGGCAATCAATCCTGTTGTGGTGCGAGGGCAAGCTTAAGGCTCTCGATGGCAGCATCGCGAGCAGCGGCGTCGCTGAATACCGGGCTGTCAGCCACACATTGGCCATCAAGCCAGAGGGTGAAGCTGTCGGCTTCGGCACGAAGGTCCAGCTCACCGCCCTGCTGCAACTGTTTACTGACTGCACCAGCAGCCTTGCCATCGGCGAAGTTGCGCGACAACAGCAACTGCTCGCCATCGGCCGCCAGCAGACGGAAGCGGAAGCTGCCATCGTCTTCACGGAAGCTGACAAAGCGTGCGCCCCTGGCGGCTTTCTTCTTGCCAGTTTCGGCCACTTGTACGTTGCTGCGGAATGAACGCAAGCCAACCGCTTCACGCAATTCGCCAAGGAACGGCGTGGCGACTTTGCGGGCTTTCTCTGCGCCAGCCAGCAGAATGTCTTCCAGATCCGCCGGACGCTCGATCAAGCGGTGGTAGTTTTCACGTGCCTCGCCCAGCTCACGGTCCAAGAGTGTGAACAGACGATTCTTGGCTTCGCCCCAGCCGAGGCCCTGCAGCAGCTCGGAACGGAACTCAGCGTTCTGCTCAGGGGTAGCAAATGCCTGATAGAGCGTGAACAAGTGGGAGTTATCAGGATCCTTGGCTTCGCCCGGCGCTTTGGAGTCGGTAACGATGCGCGAGATCGCGTCCTTCATGTCCTTGGCGCTGCTGAACAACGGAATCGTGTTGTCGTAGCTTTTCGACATTTTGCGCCCATCCAGACCTGGCAGCGTAGCGACGCTCTCCTCGATCAGGGCTTCAGGCATGACGAAGAATTCTTTGCCTTTGCCAAACAGGTGGTTGAAACGCTGGCCGATATCACGGGCCATTTCGACGTGCTGAATCTGGTCGCGACCAACCGGAACCTTATGCGCGTTGAACATCAGAATGTCCGCAGCCATCAACACCGGGTAGCTGTACAAACCCATGGTGACGCCAGCATCCGGGTCTTCACCGGTCTCGACGTTCTTGTCCACGGACGCCTTGTAGGCGTGAGCACGGTTGAGCAGGCCCTTGGCAGCAACACACGTCAGCAGCCAGGTCAGCTCAGTGATTTCCGGGATATCGGACTGGCGATAGAACGTCACGCGATCCACATCAAGGCCGGCAGCCAGCCAGGTCGCAGCGATTTCCAGACGCGAACGCTGAATGCGCAGCGGGTCATCGCATTTGATCAAGGCGTGATAGTCAGCCAGGAAGTAGAACGAATCAGCGTCGCTCTGGCGACTGGCAACAATGGCCGGGCGGATCGCGCCCGCGTAATTACCCAGGTGAGGCGTGCCGGTAGTGGTGATACCGGTCAGGATACGAGTGGTCATGGCAGGTCGCTTATGGGGCTGTCATCAGTTTGAAAGGCGTGGCGCAACCAGATCTTTGAGATCGGTCAGCTTGCCATGAAAAAAGTGTCCGCATTCTGCCACTTTCAGCAGCTGATGTGGGCGCGGCAATGCGGCTGACCAGTCATAGACCAGCTGCGGCTCGACAACTTCATCGGTCTCCGGCTGGATAACGGTCAGCGGACAGCTCTGAGGCAGCGGATACTGCTCGCTCAAGCGCATGACCGCAGGCGCGACCATGAACAAGTGGCTAAGCTTATGTCCAGACGCCTCCAGACGACCGCCAAGACTGGCAGCAACGAAACCGCCAAAGGAAAAGCCGAACAGCGTCAGAGGCAGACCGGGATGCTTTTCCAGCAGCCAGCGAGCGACAGCCTGGGCGTCTTCGACTTCCCCGGCCCCCGCTTCGGAGGTACCGGCGCTGGCACCCACGCCACGATAATTGAAACGCAAGGTAATCAAACCTGCATCACGGGCAGTACGCTGCAGGGTCGAGACGACCTTGTTGAGCATGGTGCCCCCCTGGATCGGGTTGGGATGGCAGATCAACGTCAGGCCCGTAGCATCGGGCAAATCCAGGTAAAGGGCTTCAAGCTGGCCCACCGGGCCATCGATCAATACGGGGGTTTCGCGCATGAGCAAAAAGGAACTCCGTGACCTCGCAATGGGTCGACTCGTCTAGCTGATTGTCTGCAAATAGCATATCCGTGAGCGTGTCGCGGTATACAGAGCAGGTTCGAGCCGTTAACGTAAAGCAAAGCCGTTTATAGAGGAAGGACTCGTGGAACTGTCGCTCTTAGTTTGGTTGTTGCCGACCATTGCCCTGGTTGTCGGTGTTGTCATCGGTTTTCTGGTCGCACGTCTGGTGCCCAACGCTGCTCCCAATGGAACCCAGCGCCAGCTGGATGATGTTCAGGAGCGTTTCGATATCTATCAGAACGAAGTGGTTACGCACTTCAACAGCACGGCCAATCTGGTCCAGAAGCTTTCGCAAAGCTATCAGGACGTACAGGAGCATCTCGCCGAGGGCGCCAACCGTCTGGCTACCGACGAGTTGACTCGCCAGCGCTTGTTGGCGGCCCTGCATCCTGAAGCCAACCAGGTCCAGCGCGATCGTCTGACGCCACCGCGCACAACTGAAGCGCCGAAAGATTACGCGCCGAAATCACCCAACGCTCCCGGCATGCTCGACGAGCATTACGGTTTGAAAAAGCCGTAAGCGAAAGCCGAATCAGAAAAGCCCGCCACTTGAGAAAATGGCGGGCTTTTCTGTAGATCAGTCAGGGATAAATCCTGGCGAAGAAACTTCCTACGCACTTTCAGGAATACAGCGGCTATATATATTTTGTTGCGACCTCTATGCTTTTTGGAAAACGGAGGAAGCATGAAAGCAATTAAAATATTCGTAGCATGTATTTTTTTATCAGGTTGCGTGCCGGGGGATTGTATAAATAACTGTTATTTATGGAGCAGAGGAGACCCAGAGCTTTTATACAAGTGTAATATCGACCCACTCAGACCTGACTGCCCAGTTCAACGCTAGGCAAAAAGCCAAACTTCAAAATCTCCAAATTTCTTGCGGCGAACTCATGAACCAAACTGTCTCCTTTTTCTTAGGCGGAAATCGTCCAGGTTTAAATCCAAAACGCGCCCAAAGGAGATTGCCAGTTCGCTGATCATAAATCACCAGATTGCCGTCATCTTGCATCGACATATGGCTGTGATACCAGTACGTCTTATCCTTCGTATCAGTGCTTTGCGCGGTCCACAGCCTTGATCTCGCGGGATCATAGAGGAATCCGCTGTTGCTTACGACAAACCACGGAGCACCTCGTTGCTTACGGGAGAGCGTACGACTGTAAGGCTGATTGCTATCGGCGACCCAGACAACACTGCCACTATCTTTAATAACCAGGTTGCCGTCGCTTTGCAGTTCCAGACGAAAACGTCCATTGGGTGATTGTAAAAACTGCCCGGGTGTCATTTTCTGATTGGGCGGCAATACGGGAGCGCCATTATTTTCAAAAAAACCATACTGAATACTCATACTTTCACCTTTGAAAGTTTTTGGTTGAGCATTCAACTAATCACCCACAGACTTACAAGATGCGATAAATATATACCGCACCTGAATTATCTTAACGCCTTGATTTTTTTGCAGTAGCCGGGCCAGCACCCATGATTCCCTAAGTTGTGCGGCAGATACAAAATCTGTGGCGCAGTCTTCAGGCAGACTGCGTCATCGTTCATCGCGAGCAAGCGCGCTCCTACAGGGCCGCCCTGAACAACAAAAAACCCGCCATCACTGGCGGGTTTCTTGTCGCAGCAAACGATCGTCAGATCGCGCCGCGGCTGCGCAGCAGGTCGAGGACTTGCTTGACGCTGTCTTCGAGGCTCAGGGACTGAGTATCGATGACCAGATCCGCATTGAGCGGTACGTCGTACGGGAAGGACTCGCCCGGGATGTTATCGCCGTCGGCTGCGTACAGGCCCTGTGGATCGCGTTCGCGGCAAACCGAAGGGGATGCCTGGACGTACACGGTCAGCAGGCGATCAGCACCGATCAGGGACTTGGCCTGTTCGCGACCTTCGCCATCCGGTGCAACGAACGCCGCCAGGGTGATCAGACCCGCCTGGTTGAACTGACGCGCCACGTGAGCAGCACGACGCCAGTTTTCAGTACGCCCGGCGCGATCCTGCGGCAGACCTTTGTTCAGGTCATGACGCAGATTCTGGCCATCCAGTACGTAAACCGCACGACCCATGTCGAACAGCTTGCGCTCGACTGCGTAAGCCAGGGTGCTTTTGCCTGCGCCGGACAGGCCGCTGAACAGCACGGTAGCCGGTTGCTGACCGAAACGCTGAGCACGCTCTTCGGTTGCGACGTGAGCCAGAGCACCGTGATGGTTGGCACCTGCGCCGCCGACGGGCTTGGCAATGATCATGCCCGCTGCCACGGTGCCGTTGGTCAAACGGTCAATCACGATAAACGAACCGGTGGTGCGGTTGCTGTCGTAGCCGTCCAGCGCGATGGCTGAGTCGAGGCTGATCTTGACGCGACCAATCTCGTTCAGGCCCAGCGAGCTGGCAGGTCCTTCGGCCAGCGTATTCACATCGACGCGATGAGTAATGCTGGCAATCGAGCCCGGCACATAGCTGGTAGCGCGCTTGATGTCGTATTTCTTGCCCGGCAGCATCGGCTCTTCAGCCATCCACACGAGCATGGCGTCGAACGCGTCAGCTACCTGCGGAACGTTATCGGCATGCACCAGCAGGTCACCACGGGAGATGTCGATCTCGTCTTCCATGGTCAGGGTCACGGCCTGACCCGGCCCTGCATTTTCCAGCTCACCTTCAAAGGTGACGATGGACTTGACGCGGCTGCTCTTGCCCGAAGGGAGCACGACGATTTCGTCACCCTTGTGCACGATACCGCTCGCCAATGTACCGGCGAAACCACGGAAATTCAGGTTTGGACGGTTGACGTACTGCACCGGGAATCGCATGTCGGTGTAGTTGCGGTCGTTGGCGATCTCGACGGTTTCGAGAATTTCCATCAGCGACTGACCGGTATACCAAGGCGAACGCTCGCTCTTGTTCACCACGTTGTCGCCTTTGAGAGCAGACATCGGCACAAAGGCCATGGTAGTAGGCTTGAAGGCAATACCTTCGGCGAACTTCAAGTAATCAGACTTGATTGACTCGAAGACGCTTTCGTCGAAACCATTGAGGTCCATCTTGTTGATGGCCACAACGATGTGTTTGATGCCCAACAGCGATGCGATGTAGCTGTGACGACGAGTCTGGGTTTGCACGCCATAACGGGCGTCTACCAGAATGATCGCCAGGTCGCAGGTTGATGCACCGGTAGCCATGTTGCGCGTGTACTGCTCATGGCCCGGAGTATCGGCGATGATGAACTTGCGCTTGGCAGTCGAGAAGTAGCGGTAGGCAACGTCAATCGTGATGCCCTGCTCACGCTCAGCCTGCAAACCATCAACCAGCAACGCCAGATCGACGTCCTCGCCAGTGGTGCCGGACTTCTTCGAATCGCGGGTAATGGCCTCCAGGTGATCTTCGTAGATCATTTTGGAGTCGTGCAGCAGACGCCCGATCAGCGTGCTCTTGCCGTCGTCGACGTTGCCACAGGTAAGAAAGCGCAGCATTTCCTTGCGTTCGTGCTGGCCCAGATAGGCGAGGATGTCCTCGCTGATCAAATCAGATGCGTGCGACATGACAACCCCTTAGAAATAACCCTGACGTTTCTTTTCTTCCATCGAACCAGCGCCATCGTGATCGATGACTCGGCCCTGACGTTCGGAAGTACGCGTCAGAAGCATTTCCTGAATGATGTCAGTGAGGCTGGTGGCCTCGGACTCGACTGCGCCCGTCAACGGGTAGTCGCCAAGTGTACGGAAGCGGACTTTCTTCTTGACGATGCGTGCCTTGTCCTCATCGCTGAGGTGATTCAGAAGACGCTCGTCGTCGATCATGATCCAGGTGCCATTCATCTCGATGACATCGCGCTCGGCGGCGAAGTACAACGGGACAATCGGAATGCTTTCCAGATAGATGTACTGCCAGATGTCCAGCTCGGTCCAGTTGGACAGCGGGAACACACGGATCGACTCGCCTTTGTTGACGTTGCCGTTGTAGACGTTCCACAGCTCGGGACGCTGGTTCTTCGGATCCCAGCGGTGCTTGCTGTCGCGGAACGAATACACGCGCTCTTTGGCACGGGATTTTTCTTCATCACGACGCGCCCCACCGAACGCGGCATCAAAGCCGTGCTTGTCCAGGGCCTGCTTGAGACCTTCGGTCTTCATGATGTCGGTATGCTTGGAGCTGCCGTGGGTCAGCGGGCTGATATTTTGAGCCACGCCGTCAGGGTTGATGTGGACGATCAGGTCCAGGCCCATTTCCTTAACCATCTGGTCGCGAAAACGATACATTTCCTGGAATTTCCAGCGGGTGTCCACGTGCATCACCGGGAATGGCAACTTGCCTGGAAAGAACGCCTTGCGCGCAAGGTGCAACATTACGGCAGAGTCTTTACCGACGGAGTACAGCATCACCGGGTTATCAAACTCGGCGGCGACCTCGCGGATGATGTGGATGCTTTCCGCCTCCAGTTGCTTCAGATGCGTCAGTTTATCGACCATGGTTACTCACGGGTTGCATTCATTATTGACCGGACAACGCCCGGGACGGCCAGCGGGCCGTGTTCGAGGCGGCACTCTAGCACAGCAACTAATTCTATTCAGGAGGCCCAATAGATCGAAACGTTCTATCTATATACCGTCTCGTTTGATACTCAAACCGGGTTCGGGCAGTCGATAAACAGGTGCTCCAACGCAAACCGCCGCGCCAGATAGTCGCCCAGTGCCTGAACCCCGTAACGCTCGGTGGCGTGGTGTCCAGCGGCTATGAAGCTGATGCCGTTTTCCCGGGCGCTGTGCACGGTCTGTTCGGATGCTTCGCCACTGATAAACAGATCGACTCCGGCCGCTATCGCCTGATCGATGTAGCCCTGCCCGCCTCCGGTACACCACCCCACGCGGCGAATCATTTCACTGCCTTCAATCAACAGCGGTTCACGCCCCAGCGCTTCCTGCACACGACGGGCAAAGTCGCGCGGCATCATGGGTTCATTCAGTGAGCCGACCAATCCGACGATGCGAGCGTTATCCGGATCCAGCGGGCCTTCGACAGTGATGTCCAACTGACGAGCCAGTTGCACGTTATTACCCACGTCCGGATGCACATCCAGTGGCAAGTGATAGGCCAGCAGACTGACGTCGTGTTTGAGCAGGGTTTTCAGTCGACGCTGCTTCATACCGACCACGCAGGGGTTTTCGCCTTTCCAGAAATAACCGTGATGCACGAGGATCAGATCAGCCTGTGCGTCCACCGCAGCATCCAGCAAAGCCTGGCTGGCAGTGACGCCGCTGACGATACGCATGACCTGCGGCCGCCCCTCGACCTGCAGGCCGTTGGGGCAATAATCCTGGATGCGGGCGCTACCGAGATAACGGTCGGCTTCTTCTACCAGAGTGCTGAGCGCAACAGCCATAAAAGACTCCTGAATCTATGATTTAAAGCTGATAGGGTCGTGTTGCTGAAATGGTTCACTTCTGAATATCTTATTTGCGAGACACGACCCCAAGTGCTCGTATAATGCCGCCCATTATGGCGCAGATGGGCGAAAAGCCGCAGCGTCGGATCACTTTCAGGATTTGCTCAATGTTCAAGGCACTGCGCTTTTTTGGTTGGCCGTTGCTGGCAGGCGTACTCATCGCACTACTGATTATTCAGCGTTTCCCGGAAATGGTTGGCCTGCCAAGCCTGGACGTCAATCTGCAACAAGCGCCACAAACCAGCTATGTCCAGCAAGGCCCGGTCTCTTACGCAGACGCGGTTGGCATGGCGGCACCTGCGGTAGTCAATCTCTACACCACCAAGATGGTCAACAAAGCGGCCAACCCGATGTTCGAGGACCCGCAGTTCAGGCGCTTCTTCGGCGACAACATGCCCAAACAGAAACGCATGGAGTCCAGTCTCGGCTCCGGCGTATTGATGAGCCCGGAAGGCTACATTCTGACCAACAACCACGTGACGACCGGTGCGGATCAAATCGTCGTCGCGCTCAAGGACGGTCGGGAAACTATCGCCCGAGTCATCGGCAACGATCCGGAAACCGACCTGGCCGTGCTGAAAATTGATCTCAAGAACATCCCGGCGATCACTATTGGCCGCTCTGACAGCATCCGTATCGGCGACGTCGCGCTGGCCATCGGCAACCCGTTCGGGGTCGGTCAAACCGTCACCATGGGCATCATCAGTGCCACTGGTCGAAACCAACTGGGCCTGAACACTTACGAAGACTTCATTCAGACCGACGCGGCGATCAACCCGGGCAACTCGGGCGGCGCACTGGTTGATGCCAACGGCAACCTGACCGGCATCAACACCGCGATCTTTTCCAAGTCTGGCGGTTCTCAAGGCATCGGTTTCGCGATTCCGACCAAGCTGGCAATGGAGGTCATGAAATCGATCATCGAGCATGGCCAGGTAATTCGTGGCTGGCTGGGCATTGAAGTACAGCCGCTCACTCAGGATCTGGCTGAATCGTTCGGTCTGAAGGACCGTCCAGGCATCGTCGTCGCGGGAATTTTCCGCGATGGCCCGGCACAGAAAGCCGGACTGCAGTTGGGTGATGTGATTTTGAGCATCAACGGTGAACCTGCCGGTGACGGCCGTCGCTCGATGAATCAGGTCGCGCGCACCAAGCCGAGCGACAAGATCGCCATCGAGGTCATGCGCAACGGGAAAGAGGTAAAACTCAACGCTGAAGTTGGCCTGCGCCCACCACCTCCGCCGTCAGCTACGCCGGTTGAGGAGCAGTGATCGCACCGCAAGGAATTGACGACGTGGGACCGGATTTATCCCGGAAGGCAATACTCCTGACGATACAAAGCGTCGGCTGTACCGGCCTGTACCCGAATGAATCCGTTCCCACCGAGTTGCGTAGATACCTGTGGGAGCGAGGCTCGGCTGCGATAAAAGCACTGAGGTCTATCTGATAAACCGCAGTGGCCTTATCGCGGGCAAGCCTCGCTCCCAACAGGTGTGATACTGCGATGGGGTTGTTACAACCCCACCAACCCATCCAGCAACGCTTGATTCTGCTCCGGCGTGCCAATGCTGATGCGCAGGAACTGGGCGATACGTTGCTGCTTGAAATGCCGAACGATGACGCCCTGCTCCCGCAGTTTTGCCGCAATGCCTGCCGCGTCATGTTGCGGGTGACGGGCAAAGATGAAGTTGGCCGCAGACGGCAGCACTTCAAAACCAAGGGCCTGTAGCTCAGCAGTCAATGCTTCCCGGCTGGCGATCACCGCATTACGGGTGAAATCAAAGTGCTCGCGATCCTCAAAGGCAGCAGCGGCACCGACGATTGCCAGACGATCCAGCGGATACGAGTTGAAGCTGTTCTTGACCCGCTCCAGCGCTTCGATCAGATCAGGATGCCCGACCGCCAGACCAACGCGCAGGCCCGCCAGTGATCGAGACTTGGACAATGTCTGGGTAACCAGCAGGTTCGGATAACGGTCCACCAGCGAGATCGCCGTCTCGCCACCAAAATCGATATAAGCCTCATCGACTACGACAACTGAATCAGGGCTCGCCTTGAGCATCTGCTCGACCGCCTCCAGCCCCACCACGCAACCGGTTGGCGCGTTAGGGTTCGGGAAAATGATCCCGCCATTAGGCTTGGCGTAGTCCGAGACACGAATCTGGAACTGCTCATCCAGTGCAATAGCGTCGAACTCAATGCCGTACAGGCCACAGTAAACCGGATAAAAGCTATAGCTGATGTCCGGAAACAGCAAAGGCTTGCCGTGCTGGAAGAACGCGTTGAACACGTGTGCAAGCACTTCATCGGAGCCATTTCCGAGAAACACATGGCTGGCCTGAACGCCGTAATAGCTCGCCACTGCGTGCTTGAGCAGGTCGCTATTAGGATCGGGATAAAGACGCAGGTCATCAGTCAGCTCTGCGCGCATTGCGGCCAGCGCTTTTGGCGAAGGGCCGTAAGGATTTTCATTGGTGTTGAGCTTGACCAGCTTGGTCAGCTTGGGCTGTTCACCCGGCACATACGGCACCAGGCTGTTGACGAACGGACTCCAGAATTTACTCATGCTCAGTTCCCCTGCCCTTCACTGTCGATGATGCGGTACTCGGCGCTGCGGGCGTGTGCAGTCAGTGATTCGCCACGGGCCAGTACCGATGCCGTCTTGCCAAGTTCGGATGCACCTTGCTGCGAGCAGTAGATGATCGACGAACGCTTCTGGAAGTCGTAAACACCCAGCGGCGATGAGAAACGAGCGGTGCCAGAGGTCGGCAACACGTGATTAGGGCCTGCGCAGTAATCACCCAGCGCCTCGGAAGTGTGACGCCCCATGAAGATCGCACCCGCGTGGCGAATCTGCGGCAACCAGGCTTCCGGGTCTGCCACCGATAACTCAAGGTGCTCCGGAGCAATGCGGTTGGCGACTTCGATGGCCTGCTGCATATCAGCGACCTTGATCAGCGCCCCACGGCCATTGATCGACTTGTCGATGATGTCTGCACGCTCCAGGGTCGGCATCAATTTGGCGATGCTCGCCGCCACTTGATCAAGGAAAGCTGCATCCGGACTCACCAGAATCGCCTGAGCGTCTTCGTCGTGTTCAGCCTGTGAAAACAGGTCCATGGCGATCCAGTCCGGATCGGTATGGCCGTCGCAAACCACAAGAATCTCGGAAGGACCGGCGATCATGTCGATCCCGACCTGACCAAAAACATGGCGCTTGGCAGTAGCAACGTAGATGTTGCCGGGACCTACGACCTTGTCGACGCGTGGCACGCTTTCAGTGCCGTAAGCCAAGGCAGCAACCGCCTGAGCACCACCGATGGTGAATACTCGGTCAACACCAGCGATACAGGCCGCAGCCAACACCAGCTCGTTGATTTCCCCACGTGGAGTCGGCACTACCATGACAACTTCAGCGACACCCGCAACCTTGGCAGGAATTGCGTTCATCAACACCGACGACGGATACGAAGCCTTGCCGCCCGGCACATAAAGACCGGCACGATCCAGCGGCGTAACTTTCTGGCCCAGCACCGTGCCGTCGGCCTCGGTGTAGGTCCAGGAGTCCTGCTTCTGCTTTTCGTGGTACATGCGTACACGATCTGCGGCTTTTTCCAGAGCTGCGCGCTGGGCCGGGGTGATGCGGGTCAATGCCAGCTCAAGACGCTCGCGAGGCAGGATCAGATCAGCCATGGAAGCAACTTGTAGACCATCGAAGCGTTCGGTGAACTCTACCAGTGCAGCATCGCCACGTTCGCGCACCGCCTTGATGATGTCGAGCACACGCTCATTGACCGAATCGTCAGACACACTTTCCCAGCTCAGCAGATGATCCAGATGATGCGCGAAATCCGGGTCAGCAGCGTTGAGTCGGCGAATTGCAGTCGGTGCGGTCATAGCGAGAGCCTCATAGGAATGGCAAAAACTCAGGCGCCCTAAACTAGCAGTCGTTCCGCTTGGGCACCTGAGAATTCTGGCTATGAGGCGGATAGACGGGCGCAACTTAACGTTGCGCGGGTAAGTCAGCCGCGGTGTCGTGACTCCACTGCATTGCGCAGGGTATCGATGAGCGACTGAATGCGGGCGTGCTGCATTTTCATGGAAGCCTTGTTGACCACCAGACGGGAACTGATCGTGGCGATCAACTCCTGAGGCTCCAGACCGTTAGCCCGCAGCGTGTTGCCGGTGTCAACAACGTCAATGATCTTGTCAGCCAGGCCAATCAGCGGTGCCAGCTCCATGGAGCCGTACAGCTTGATGATGTCGACCTGACGACCTTGCTCTGCGTAGTAACGCTTGGCGACATTGACGAACTTGGTTGCTACGCGCAGACGGCCTTTAGGCTCGGCGGCACCGATGGCTCCCGCTGTCATCAAACGGCACTTGGCTATTTGCAGGTCCAACGGCTCATACAAGCCCTGGCCGGTGTATTCCATCAGCACATCTTTACCGGCAACGCCCAGATCAGCAGCGCCATGCTCGACGTAGGTCGGCACATCGGTAGCACGCACGATCAACAAGCGCACATCGGCCTGAGTCGTGGGGATGATCAGCTTGCGGCTCTTGTCCGGATTCTCGGTCGGCACAATGCCTGCTTCGGCGAGAAGCGGCAGGGTGTCGTCGAGGATGCGGCCCTTGGACAGTGCGATGGTCAACATGGGAAACGTCAGTCCTTATCAGGAAACCTTTGCCCGGACGCAATCGGCGCCAGACAAACCCTCGTGTCACGTAAAAGCGGACACCAGGTGAAACGAATCAGAATTCACACACCCTTGAGCGTGCGAGACCGACGCCTTGCACCGCGTTGGGCTCAGGCGTCAGTCATACGGCTGCTAGCCCGGAACGCGACGGATCTTCGCGCCCAGCATCTGCAGTTTCTCTTCGATGCACTCGTACCCACGGTCTATGTGGTAGATGCGGTCGATCAGCGTATCGCCCTGCGCAACCAGTGCCGAGATGACCAGGCTGGCCGATGCACGCAGGTCGGTGGCCATGACTGGCGCGCCTTTGAGGACCTGGGTACCGGTAACAATGGCAGTGTTGCCTTCAACCTGAATCTGAGCACCCATGCGGTGCATTTCATACACATGCATGAAACGGTTTTCGAAGATCGTTTCGATTACCGCACCAGTGCCCTCAGCAATAGCATTGAGCGAGATGAACTGCGCCTGCATGTCGGTCGGGAACGCTGGGTAAGGAGCGGTACGCACGTTCACTGCTTTAGGACGCTTGCCGTGCATGTTCAGCTCGATCCAGTCGACACCGCTGGTGACTTCAGCACCGGCTTCCTGGAGCTTGAGCAACACCGCTTCGAGGATAGTCGGATCGGTATCCTTGACCTTGACGCGACCGCCGGTAGCAGCAGCAGCGACCAGATAAGTGCCGGTCTCGATGCGGTCAGGCATGACTTTATAAGTCGCCGAGTGCAGACGCTTCACGCCATCGATAGTGATGGTGTCAGTACCAGCGCCATGAATCTTCGCGCCCATGGCGATCAGGAAGTTTGCCAGATCCACGACTTCAGGTTCGCGGGCGGCGTTCTGCAGAACGCTGCGGCCGTTGGCCAGGCTCGCGGCCATCATAATGTTTTCGGTACCGGTCACGCTCACGGTATCAAAGAAGAAGTTGGCACCGCGCAGGCCACCCTCAGGCGCTTTGGCTTTGATGTAGCCGCCTTCGACGTCAATGATCGCGCCCATGGCTTCGAGGCCACGAATGTGCAGATCAACTGGACGCGAGCCAATGGCGCAACCGCCAGGCAACGCAACTTCAGCTTCGCCGAAACGGGCGACCATAGGGCCGAGCACCAGAATCGAGGCGCGCATGGTTTTCACCAGCTCATACGGTGCAATCAGCGTCTTGATCGTACGCGGGTCGATTTCCACGCTGAGTTTTTCGTCGATCACCGGCTCGATGCCCATACGACCGAACAGTTCGATCATGGTGGTGATGTCGTGCAAATGCGGCAGGTTCTGGACGGTTACCGGGCCATCGGCCAACAGGGTAGCGGCAAGAATCGGCAGGGCAGAGTTCTTCGCCCCGGAAATGCGGATTTCGCCATCAAGACGAACGCCGCCAGTAATAATCAATTTATCCATTAGAGTCTCGACGCCAAGTGGCTCAGGTGCGCTCGGCCCACGCAGCGCGGCTGAAAAATTTCATGGTGACCGCGTGGATGCTGCCATCGGCAATCCAGGGGTTCAAATGCGTGTAGATCTGTTGCTGACGCTTGACCGGGCTCAGCGTAGCCAACTCGTCATTGATCACGTTCAGCTGGAAGTTGCAGCCTTCGCCTTCAACTTCGACCTGTACCTCGGGCAGCTTCCCTTCAAGGAAGCTCTTAACTTCTACGGCGTGCATGCAAAACCTCGATTGGCGACCTACGCGCGCGGGTCGGCCATCATACAAAAAAGCCCACTCAATGCGAACCCCGCAACGCAGGACCCGGACGAGGGGCTTTCATAAAAGAAGATCAATGATCTTGAAGCAGTTCGGTCAGCTCTGACACCTGGGCAATCTTGCGCATGTCTTCAGGCATCGCACGAATACTCACGTTCTTGCCCGCATCCTGCGCATCACGCATGAACGCCAGCAGCAAGGCAAGGCCTACGCTGCTGGATTTCTCGACGCCAGCACAGTCCAGAACGACGGTCGACAATTCGCTCGACTTGATCAGCGCAGCGCCTTGCTTGCGCAAGGCCGGACCGGTCGAATAGTCGAGCGTGCCGATCAATTGCAGCTCACCCGGCGCGACGAGCCTTACGGCTGACTCAGTCATTGCGCGGCCGGACCGGCAGCTTCAGGGGCTTTTTCTTTAGCCTTGGCAACTTCACCTGCCCAGCTATTGATCGTCTCGTCCAGATTGTTGCCGTTGCGCTGCATCGCATCAGCGAACTGATCGCGGAACAGCTTACCGATATTGATGCCGTTGATGATGACGTTGCGCACCTTCCACTCACCACCAATCTTCACAAGCGTATAGGACACAGGATAAACCGCGCCGTTATTACCCTTGACCTGCATTTCAACGCTGGTGCGATCCGCGCCTTCAGCCTTTTCAGGCGAAACGGTGATGCCCTGATTGTTGTATTCCAGCAACGCGTTGCCGTAGAACTGCATCAGGCTACGCTTGAAGTTTTCCTGAAAGCGCTGCATCTGCTCAGGAGAAGCGTTGCGTGAATACTTGACGGTCATGATGCTTTTGGAGATGCCGTCGGCATCTACCACCGGACCAACAATGCGGTTCAACGCATCATAAAAAGCGCCCGGATTGCTTTTGTACTGTTCTTTGTTGGCTGCCAGATCGCTCAGCAATTCCTTGGTGGTGCGATCCACCAGATCATGAGCGGACGGTGTGGCGGCAGCATTACCCAACATTGGTAGCAATGCCAGCAACACCAACAGACCACGGCGCACGATTGAGATCATCTAGAAGCTCCTCATTTAGCGTCTTTACTCACGGTATTGAGCAGAAATTTTCCGATAAGGTCTTCCAGCACAAGCGACGACTGCGTGTCATGGATGGTACTGCCATCCTTCAGCAACCCGTCGTCGCCACCTACGCTGATACCCACATATTTCTCACCGAGCAAGCCAGCGGTCAAAATCGATGCGGTGGAATCGAGAGGCAGGTTATCAACCTTTTTCTGTACTTCCATCGTCACGCGGCCGGTGAAAGTATCGCGATCCAGATCGATCGCAGTGACCTTACCGATAGTGACCCCTGCCATGCTCACTTTGGCTCTGACAGTCAAACCGGCAATATTGTCGAAATTTGCATAAAGTTTATAAGTATCAGTGCTGGCACTGGAGCTCAGACCGCTGACGCGCAGGGCAAGCAGGAGCAAAGCCAGTATCCCGGCCAGCAGGAACAGGCCGACACCTGTTTCGATGGTGCGGTTTTGCATCAGAAATCTCCAAACATCAATGCGGTCAGAATAAAGTCCAGGCCTAACACGGCCAGGGAGGCATATACGACTGTTTTGGTCGTGGCACGACTGATCCCTTCTGAGGTGGGTTCGCAGTCGTAACCCTGGAACACGGCGATCCAGGTCACCACGAAGGCAAATACGACGCTCTTGATAACCCCGTTAATCACATCATCAACGAAAGAAACGCTGTTTTGCATATTTGACCAGAAGGAACCTTCGTAAACCCCCAGCCAGTCGATTGCTACCCAGGAACCTCCCCAGATACCCACTACGCTAAAGATCATGGCCAGCAACGGCAGGGAAATGAACCCCGCCCACAACCGTGGCGCGACGATGTACTTGAGAGGGTCCACGCCGATCATTTCCAGACTGGACAATTGCTCGGTGGACTTCATGTTGCCGATTTCGGCGGTCAATGCCGAACCGGCACGACCCGCGAACAGCAAAGCGGTGACTACCGGCCCCAACTCACGCAGCAGTGTCAGCGCAACCATTTGCCCGACAGCCTGCTCCGAACCGTATTTGGTCAGGATGCTGAACCCTTGCAGCGACAACACCATGCCGATGAACATGCCCGAGACGACAATAATCGCCAGCGACATGACACCCACCGAGTAAAGCTGCCTGACCAGCAACTGGAAACTGCCGCCGATTGAACTGCGCCCCAGCAACGCATGAACAAGAAAGATCGCCGAACGTCCGAGGACAGCCAGGATATCTATTGCGGCACGCCCCAGCAGGCGTATCCGCTCCATTAGTGACTTCTTGCGCATCAGCGCTTCCCCAAAAGATCTTCGCGATAATCCGGCGCCGGATAATGAAACGGCACCGGGCCGTCCGGATTACCGGTCATGAATTGACGAATACGTGGATTGTCCGAGCCCATCAGTTCCTCGGGCGTACCCTGCCCCAGCACCTGACCATCGCCAACCACGTAAAGGTAATCGGCGATACTCGCCGTTTCGTCCAGATCATGAGAAACCACGACACTGGTGATGCCGAGCGCGTCATTAAGCAACTTGATCAGACGAACCAGGACACCCATGGCAATCGGGTCCTGCCCAACAAACGGCTCGTCATACATAAGAATCTGCGGATCAAGGGCAATGGCCCTGGCCAGCGCCACGCGACGTTTCATGCCACCCGACAGCTCGTCGGGCATCAATTCGACAGCACCGCGCAGTCCAACCGCCTGCAATTTCAGCAGGACGATGTCGCGGATCATTTCTTCAGGCAGCTCGGTATGAACGCGCAGTGGAAAGGCGACGTTCTCGAATACATCCAGATCAGTGAACAACGCACCACTCTGAAACAGCACGCCCATGTGCTTGCGCGCATCGAACAGATCGCTGCGCGACAGCGTGGGCAGGTTCTGACCGTTTACCCACACTTCGCCCGCAGACGGCCGCAACTGGGCGCCCATCAGACGCAGCAACGTGGTTTTGCCGCTGCCCGAAGGTCCCATGATGCCGGTGACTTTGCCACGGGGAATGCGAATATCGATATTTTCGAAAATGCTGCGCGTACCGCGCTTGAAGGAAACGCCCTTCAGCTCGATCGCGTAGGCGTTATCGGCGCTCATCTAAACTCCTTGCGATGCAGCCTCACGTCCAGCTGCCGAGTCCCTGGCGGGAGACATGCTGTCTCGGTGGGCTGAACAGGCCGCGAACTATACCACCGCTATATGGCGCCACCCAAGAGGAAGGCTGATCAATCAATATCGGCACAAACATTTTGCGACACTTCCCACAAAGACCACTCGCTTATCGCCATGCCGAACGATTAAAAGTAAAGCTCAACGATCAGACGTGAGGGAATCGCGCATTACCGCTATAATCGCCGCCTTTTAGCTAACTGACCGATTTCTTGACATGAACCAAACCAGCGACCTGACCCAATCAGCACAACGCACCATCCGCCTCGAGATCGAAGCGGTGGAGGGCTTGTTAGCTCATATCGACGCGAATTTCGTCCAGGCTTGCGAGATGATTCTGGCAAGCAAGGGCCGCGTTGTCGTGGTTGGCATGGGCAAATCCGGCCATATCGGCAAGAAAATCGCTGCCACCCTGGCAAGCACCGGCACTACATCTTTTTTCGTCCACCCTGCCGAGGCCAGCCACGGCGACATGGGAATGATCACTTCCGGCGACATCATTCTGGCCTTGTCCAATTCGGGCACAACTGCCGAAATCGTGACACTGCTGCCACTGATCAAGCGCCTGGGCATCAAGATGATCAGCCTGACAGGCAATCCAGAGTCGACCCTGGCCGAAGCTGCCGACGTCAACCTCAACGCTCATGTCGAGCACGAAGCCTGTCCACTGAATCTGGCTCCAACCTCATCGACCACCGCCGCACTGGTCATGGGCGACGCCTTGGCAGTCGCGCTGCTGGAGGCCCGGGGCTTCACCGCTGAGGACTTCGCTTTTTCACATCCCGGTGGCGCACTGGGCCGCCGCCTGCTGCTCAAGGTCGAGCACGTCATGCACAGCGGCGACCAGTTGCCAAAAGTGCAACGCGGCACCCTTCTGCGCGACGCACTGATGGAAATGACGCGCAAGGGGCTGGGCATGACTGCCATCCTCGAAGCTGACGGGCGCCTCGCCGGGATATTCACCGACGGTGATCTGCGCCGCACTCTGGATCGCCCGATCGACATTCGCCTCGCGACCATAGATGACGTGATGACCCTGCATGGCAAAACGGCCCGTCCTGAAATGCTTGCCGCCGAAGCACTGAAAATAATGGAAGACAACCAGATCGGCTCACTCATCGTCGTCGATGAAAATGATAAGCCGGTAGGAGCTTTCAATCTGCAGGACCTGCTGCGCGCAGGCGTCATGTGAAGGAGATTTGCAAATGACCACAGATCTGCTGCAACGCGGCAAAAAAATCAAACTGGCGATTTTTGATGTCGACGGCGTACTGACCGACGGCCGCCTGTATTTCCTTGAAGACGGTAGCGAGTTCAAGACTTTCAACACGCTGGACGGCCAAGGCATTAAAATGCTGATCGGTTCAGGCGTGACAACGGCCATTATCAGTGGTCGCAAAACGCCCGTAGTCGAGCGCCGGGCAAAGAATCTGGGCATCGCACATCTTTACCAGGGCCGTGAAGACAAGCTGGTGGTTCTCGACGAACTACTCGGCCAACTCGGCCTGAGTTACGAACAGGTCGCTTATCTGGGCGATGATCTGCCAGACTTGCCAGTCATTCGGCGTGTAGGCCTGGGCATGGCAGTGGCCAATGCGGCCAATTTTGTCCGGCAACACGCCCATGGCATTACCCAGGCACGAGGTGGCGAAGGCGCGGCGCGAGAGTTCTGTGAATTGATCATGAGCGCTCAAGGCAGCCTTGAAGCTGCCCACGCAGCCTACTTATAGATAGAAGCCATTTATGCTTAGCAAAAGAATTCGAACGCTTCTGACCCTCGGCGTGCTGGCATTTCTGCTGGCAGCCGCAGGCTACTGGAATATCAGCCCGGAAAGCTTCATGGAGCAACCGGCTGCAGCTGTGGACGAAAGCGCCATCGATTTTTATGCGATCAATGCGCACAGCGTGCAATATCTGCCGGACGGCAAGTTGCAGTACGAAATGACCGCCGACAAGGTCGAGCATATCAAGGCCACTGACGTAACAATGCTGACCACGCCAGACCTGCAGATGTATCGTGGCACTCTTTACCCATGGCACATCCAGAGCAAAACGGGTGAAGTTTCACCTGGTGGCGAGCAGGTCGAGCTGATTGATTCGGTTCGCGTAGCACGAACCGACGACAAAAACCGTACGACCATTATCACCAGTAGTCGAATGACCGTATTCCCACAGAAGCAATATGCGCAGACCGAGCAAGCCGTTAGAATCGACGGCGCTGGCGGTGTGACGACGGCCAAGGGAATGAAAGCGTATTTGAACGACGGCAGGATGGACCTGCTATCTAAAGTAAGAGGACAGTATGAGGCTCGTTAAAACCCTTCCTTTTTTGCTCGGCCTGGGTGCAGCACTGGGAAGCGCGAGCGCCTGGTCCCTGCCGACTGATCGCGATCAGCCGATTCACATTCAGTCAGACGACGCACAACTCGATGACAAGAAAGGCGTTGCTACCTACAAGGGCAACGTAATCATCACCCAGGGTTCGATGAAGATCACAGGCAACACTGTGACCATCACACGTAATGCACAGGGCGAAGTCGACGTCTTCACATCGGTTGGCAACCTTGCCTACTACGAGCAAAAGCCGTCAGTGGACAAGCCAATCGTTCAAGCCTACGCGATCACTATCCAGTACTACGCTGCACAGGATCGTATTGTGCTGATCGACAAGGCCAAGGTCATCAACGATGGCAACACCTCCGAAGGCGAGAAGATCGTTTACGACACTGTGAAGCAGATCGTGAGCGCAGGTCGCGCCAATGGTGGCAGCAAAGTGACCACGCCACGACCGCGTATCGACATGGTTATCCAGCCGAAAAAGAAACCCGACCAGCAGAAGGCCCCGTAATGGCGACGCTGAAAGCCCAGCATCTGGCTAAAAGCTACAAGGGCCGTCAGGTCGTGCGTGATGTGAGCCTGTCCATCGACAGCGGTCAGATCGTAGGATTGCTGGGGCCTAACGGCGCTGGCAAGACCACATGCTTCTACATGATAGTCGGCTTGGTCCAGGCGGATCAGGGACGCGTGCTGATTGACGATCTGGATGTAAGCCACCAGCCCATGCACGGCCGCGCCCGAGCAGGTATCGGCTACCTGCCGCAGGAAGCCTCGATCTTTCGCAAGCTGTCCGTAGCGGACAACATCATGGCGATTCTCGAAACTCGCCAGGAACTGGACCGCGAAGGACGCCGCAAGGAGTTGGAAAGCCTGCTTCAGGAATTCCACATTACCCATATCCGCGACAACATGGGTATGAGCTTGTCCGGTGGTGAGCGCCGCCGGGTAGAAATCGCTCGTGCTCTAGCGACCTCGCCCAAGTTCATTCTGCTCGACGAACCTTTCGCTGGTGTAGACCCGATTTCGGTAGGCGATATCAAGCAGATCATCCACCATCTGAAAGCCAAGGGCATCGGCGTGCTGATCACCGATCACAACGTCCGTGAAACCCTGGACATCTGTGAAACCGCTTACATCGTCAATGACGGGCAGTTGATCGCCGAAGGCGATTCGGAAACCATTCTGGCAAATCAGCTGGTGAAAGAGGTTTACCTCGGCCACGAGTTCCGCCTGTAAATAAGCTGCGGTGCCCGCCGTTAAAGGCGGGCAGGCCTGAGTGTTTGTGCTGATGCTTATTAAATACCAGCACACCCTAGGCAAACACTTCGGTTTCAGGCATATAATTTGCTTATGTAGGCGCCCCGGCGCTCTGTAGTGGATGGCGCATGTGCGCCGGCGAATAAGGTGTTAAGCCCCAGCCATGAAACCATCGCTAGTCTTGAGAATGGGCCAGCAGCTGACGATGACGCCGCAGCTGCAACAGGCCATCCGCTTACTCCAACTATCGACGCTGGACCTCCAACAGGAGATTCAGGAGGCGCTGGAGTCAAACCCTATGCTGGAACGCCAGGAAGAAGGCGACGACTTCGACAACGCCGATCCGCTGGCTGACAACATCGAGCAGAAGCCCAACCCTGATGTTCAGGAGCCGACCTATCAGGAATCAGCTCCGACGGTGGACAATCTTGAGGAAGGCGACTGGAACGAGCGTATCCCCAACGAACTGCCTGTCGATACCGCCTGGGAAGACGTCTATCAGACCAGCGCCAGCAGCCTGCCCAGCAACGATGACGATGAGTGGGACTTCACTACCCGCACCTCAGCCGGTGAAAGCCTGCAAAGCCATTTGCTCTGGCAACTGAATCTGGCACCGATGTCCGACACCGATCGCTTGATCGCCGTGACACTGATCGACTGCATCAACAATCAAGGATATCTGGACGAGACGCTGGAAGAGATTCTCGACGCCTTTGATCCCGAGCTTGATATCGAGCTTGATGAGATCGAAGCCGTGCTGCACCGCATCCAGCAGTTTGAACCGGCCGGCATCGGCGCTCGCAATCTAAGCGAATGTCTGCTGCTGCAACTGCGCCAGCTTCCTGCAAAAACCCGTTGGCTCAGCGAAGCACAGCGCCTGGTCAGTGATTTCATTGACCTGCTCGGCAGCCGCGATTACTCGCAGTTGATGCGCCGCATGAAGCTCAAAGAGGATGAGCTGCGCCAGGTCATCGAACTGGTGCAAAGCCTCAACCCCCGGCCCGGTTCGCAAATCGAATCCACCGAAGCCGAATACGTGGTGCCGGATGTCATCGTCCGCAAAGACAATGAACGCTGGCTGGTTGAGCTCAATCAGGAATCAGTCCCGCGCCTGCGCGTGAACCCACAGTACGCCGGTTTTGTCCGCCGCGCCGATACCAGCGCCGACAACACGTTCATGCGCAATCAGCTGCAAGAGGCACGCTGGTTCATCAAAAGCCTGCAGAGCCGCAACGAAACGCTGATGAAGGTCGCCACGCAAATCGTCGAACACCAGCGCGGCTTCCTTGAGTACGGCGATGAGGCTATGAAGCCACTGGTCCTGCATGACATCGCTGAAGCGGTAGGCATGCACGAGTCGACCATCTCCCGTGTAACCACACAGAAATTCATGCATACCCCCCGCGGCATTTACGAGTTGAAATATTTCTTCTCCAGCCACGTAAGCACCTCCGAAGGCGGTGAATGTTCGTCGACAGCGATTCGGGCGATCATCAAAAAACTGGTTGCGGCGGAAAATCAGAAAAAGCCGTTGAGTGACAGCAAGATCGCTGGTTTACTGGAGGCACAAGGCATTCAAGTAGCCCGTCGCACAGTAGCCAAATACCGCGAATCACTTGGCATAGCGCCGTCAAGCGAACGCAAGCGACTGATGTGACGAGAGGTACAGTAGTAGCCGAGCGAGCATTGCCCGTGAAGGCTTTACGCAACCCGGTTGCTAGCCACAGCGTTCCAGTGGCAGGCAAAAGCCTGCCTCTTTATGCACTGGCAATAAGGAGAAAGCGGTATGCAAGTCAACATCAGTGGACATCAACTGGATGTGACCGACGCCCTACGCGACTACATCACCGAAAAACTCGGACGACTGGAGCGCCACTTCGACAAGATCACTAATGTGCAGGTCATCATGGAGGTCGAGAAGCTGAAACAGAAGATCGAAACCACCCTGCACGTCCCCGGAGGAAAGATCGTCGCCAATGCCGAACATGACGACATGTACGCGGCGATTGATCTTCTGACCGACAAGCTGGATAGACAACTGCTCAAGCATAAGGAAAAGCAGATCGGCCACCTTCAGGGTGCGACGGCTCGCTGATAACCCCCCAAACATGATCCGATTAGAAAATATCCTGACCCCCGGCCGTTCACTCGTGAACGTGCCGGGCGGCAGCAAGAAAAAAGTCCTCGAACAAATTGCCAACCTGATCGGCAGAGAAGTGCCTGATCTGGACTCGCAAGTCGTGTTCGAGAGCCTTGTCGCCCGCGAGAAACTTGGCTCTACCGGCTTTGGCAATGGCATCGCCATTCCGCACTGTCGCCTGAAGGGTTGTGCTTCGCCCATCAGTGCACTGCTGCACCTGAACGCCCCTGTAGATTTCGACGCCATCGACGGCGCGCCCGTGGACTTGCTGTTTGTCCTGCTGGTTCCGGAAGCCGCTACCGATGCACACCTGGAGTTGCTGCGCCAGATCGCCAGCATGCTCGACCGTAAAGAAGTGCGTGAACGCCTGCGCAGCGCCGCGAGCAATGAAGCGCTCTATCAGGTGGTACTGAACGAGCAGAACGGGCACTAATCATGCGCATGATCATCGTTAGTGGTCGCTCAGGCTCTGGCAAAAGCACGGCGCTTGATGTGCTGGAAGACAACGGCTTTTACTGCGTTGATAACCTTCCGGCCGGGCTTCTCCCGGAGCTTGCCGAACGCGCATTGATCAATACCGAACTCGCCGAACCGTTGTTAGCCGTATCTATCGATGCGCGCAATCTACCCAGCCACCTGACACGCTTCCCGCAGATGCTTGAAGAAGTTCGTTCACGCAATATCCAATGCGACGTGCTGTACCTGGACGCAGATGAATCAACCCTCTTCAAGCGCTTCTCTGAAACCCGCCGTCGCCACCCATTAAGTAACGCCAACCGCTCACTGGCAGAAGCCATTCGGGACGAGACCGCGTTGCTGGGGCCGATCATTGATCTTGCCGACCTGAAGATCAACACGACCCACCTGAACCTCTATCAACTGCGCGATACGCTGAAGCTTCGCTTGCTGAACAAGCCGGAGCCGGGTACGGCATTCCTGATCGAGTCCTTCGGGTTCAAGCGCGGCATGCCGGTGGATGCCGATCTGGTGTTCGACGTCCGCTGCTTGCCCAACCCCTACTGGAAGCCTGAACTGCGAGAGCAGTCGGGCAAGGACCAGGCGGTTGTCGACTACCTGGCTGCGCAGCCTGATGTCGAAGAGATGTTTCAGGACATATTCACTTATCTCAACAAGTGGTTGCCGCGCTTCGCTGCCAGTAACCGCTCGTACGTCACTATAGCCATAGGCTGTACCGGCGGCCATCACCGCTCGGTGTACCTGACCGAGCGTCTGGGTCAGGTCCTGCAACAATCCCTCAAAAACGTTCAGGTTCGCCACCGCGACTTAAGCTGAAAGGACTTCCTCTGCGATGCCCGCTCTTCAAATAACCATTATCAACAAGCTGGGTCTGCACGCCCGCGCAGCCGCCAAATTCGTTGGGGTCGCCGGCAAGTTTCCCTGTCAGATCCGCGTGGGGCGCTCACCGGAAAGCATGGTCGACGGCAAAAGCATCATGGCAGTTATGATGCTCGCCGCAGGCAAAGGCACAGAGATTCACCTTTCGACCGAAGGCGACCAGGAGCAGGCAGCGCTGGATGGTCTGGTTGAATTGATTAACAACAAGTTTGATGAGGGGGAGTAATTGTAGAGCTCGGAGGAAAGCCTTCAACTCGCGAAATTTTCGATCTTGACCTGTCCATCAGGAAAAGTAGCAACGATCTCCAACTCTCCACCCATTGCGCGGATGTAATTGCGCAATGTACTAATGTACATGTCCGTGCGACGCTCCATTTTTGAAATAGCTGCCTGATTTACGTGCAACGTCTTGGCCAGAGTCGCCTGGCTCAACGCTTTTGCTTGCCGCAATTCGTGAAGCGGCATTTGCTCCAGGTGCTCTTGATACAACCGATCAGCAGCAGCAAGGGAATCAGGCGACATACGCGCTTGCAGCTCGGAGAATTTTTTAGCCATCTGTAAGGCCCTCTGTACGCAATGTTTCCAGGTGCTCGCGGTATAGACGTTCAGCTAAAGGCACATATTCATCGTACCAGCGGTCCTGTCCGGTCTTGTCCCCGCCGATCAGTAATACTGCACAGCGCCTGGGATCGAAGGCGTAAAGGATTCGATAAGGCCGGCCGGCATGCTGCACACGAAGCTCTCTCAAGCTACCAATCCGCGCCCCATTGATACCGCTGCAGTGAGGGAACCGCAATGATGGGCCGAATTGCCCCAACAACCTGACGCTCGATTCGACGCTGGCCTGTTCGCCCTCAGTCAAACACTCCCACCAGCAACCAAACTCATCTGTGTATTCAATTTCCCAATTCATGGAAGAACTATGAATGGGCGGAAATATAACCTCAACGGAATATATCAGCGAACGACCGTAGAAGCCTCTTCAATTTGTGTAGGAATTGGCCACGCGCACTGCTAACCCCCAAAAAAAATCCGGCCCCTTTACAGAGGCCGGATCCCTTAACCGCTCACGTTACTAATCAGCTGAAACCTCATCCCTTCTTCACAAACTCCGATTTCAGCTTCATCGCACCGATGCCATCGATCTTGCAATCGATGTCGTGATCGCCATCCACCAGACGAATATTCTTCACCTTGGTGCCCACTTTGACCACCAGCGACGAGCCTTTGACTTTTAGGTCCTTGATGACGGTGACGGTATCGCCATCCTGGAGGGTATTGCCTACCGAGTCCTTGATGACTTTTACGTCGTCGGCCGCTTCGGCACTGCCATTGGCGGACCACTCATGAGCGCATTCCGGGCAGATCAGTTGATCACCGTCTTCGTAGGTGTATTCGGAATTGCATTTTGGGCAGGCAGGTAAGCTCACGGACATTCTCGCGTCGAAGGGTAAAAACCATGGATTATAAGTGGTTTTTCACCTGCGAAGGAGGCGAATATCATTTCGCCGCCCCGCTCGTTCCTCAAGCCAGCGCGGTATCCATCACCATCATCAAACAGAATCCGGTAATCAAGCCAAGACTGGCGACCTTATCGTGACCATTACGGCGCGATTCCGGGATGATTTCCTGAGTGACCACCAGCAACATGGCACCAGCAGCGAAGGCCAGACCCAACGGGAGCAACAACTCGGCAATTGCCACCAGCCACGCGCACAGCAAGGCGAAAACCGGCTCAACCAGCCCCGAGGCCGCACCAATCAGAAATGCCTTGAAGCGCGACATTCCTGCCCCTGCCAGCACCAAAGCTATGACCAACCCCTCGGGCACATCCTGAATCGCGATGCCCATGGCCAGGCTATCGGCATCGGGCAATCCGCCGCCAGCAGACACACCAATGGCCATGCCTTCCGGAATGTTGTGAGCAATGATCGCGATCACGAACAACCAGATCCGCGGCGCAATGGCTGGAAGCTCATCACCGCTCAAAGGCGAACCCTTTGAGACCGTGTGATCAACCACAAACAAACCCACTGCACCGAGGAAAATCCCAAGACTGACCAGACCACCCGCGCCCCACGGCGAGAACCCGAGGTTTTCAGCTGCGGCCAGCCCAGGCACGATCAAGGAAAACGCAGTCGCCGCCAGCATCACCCCGGCACCGAAGCCCAGTAAACCATCGGACACCGACGCAGGCATGCCTCTGATCACCAACACTGGAACAGCGCCCAGCGCAGTGCCCAAGGCGCATATTGCCCCGCCCTCCAGCGCCCGCATCAAGCGTGGTTCCAGATTCAGCCACTCAAGCGCATGTGCTACCAGAAGCGCCATACCTGCCAACAGCAGAACCGAACCCAATGCCAGGCGAAACAACCGCCCACTGCTGATGGTGAGTATTTCCGTGCGCATAAACTGCCTAGGATCTAATTATTGGAATTCAGGCCAAAGCAGCCTGATAACGCCGAGCGACTTCCGCCCAGTTGACGACGTTGTAGAACGCATTGATGTATTCCGGGCGACGGTTCTGGTAACGCAGGTAATATGCGTGTTCCCAGACGTCCAGGCCCAGAATTGGCGTGTTGCCAGTCATGAGAGGGCTGTCCTGGTTACCGCTACTCTCAACCACCAGCTTTTTCTCCGGAGTCACGCTCAGCCACGCCCAGCCACTGCCGAAACGGGTCAGCGCGGCCTTGGTGAAAGCATCCTTGAACTGCTCGAAGCCACCCAATTGCTCGTCAATGGCTTTCGCCAGTGCGCCATCGGGCAAGCCGCCACCGGTTGGCGTCATGACATCCCAGAACAACGAATGGTTGGCATGACCTCCGCCCTGGTTGATGACCGCAGGGCGCAGTTTCTCCGGAAGTTGAGCGACAGCTGACACCAGCTTCTCGATTGGCCACTCAGCCCACTCGGTGCCTTCAACCGCCGCGTTCAGGTTGTTGATGTAAGTCTGGTGGTGCTTGCTGTAGTGAATCTCCATGGTCTGCGCATCGATGTGCGGTTCCAGGGCGTCGTAAGCGTATGGCAAGGCAGGCAAAGTAAACGGCATATCAATGTACTCCGTAGAAAAGGCCGGAAGTGGCTGCGGCATTGCGTTGTAATGACGAGCGCGAATGCTCGCCGCCACTGTTCAACAGGCGATGGGTGCGCGGGTATTCACCGTGCTCACTGATAAAACTCAGCAACTCGGCGTAGGTTTTGCTGCTATGGCGCAACGCTGCCTGACGCAGTGCTGGCGGCAGACGTTGCTCTTGCATGACCCGCAACAGGTGCTGATGGATCGCGCACAGGTACTCCGCGCTCTCCTCCGGCTGGCCCAGACTCAAATGCAGGTCGGCAAGGTTGTGATGGGAAATGACGCAGGCTGCCACCGCTTCATCAGGGTTTGGCCAGCGCTCGAACAACACCTGAGCCAGCGCCAACGCCTGCAAATACAACTCGCGGGCGTCAACCAGCTCACCGAGATTGAAACAGCGATTGGCGTATTCGATTGTGCGTTTCCAATGCTCCATGGCGCGACTCCTCAAGCGATGGCCGACAGGTCAGATCCCGCCAGCAGTGAGTTTTTCCGGATCCAGCAATGCTTCCAGTTGGCTGCGTTGCAGGTCGGTGTGTTCAAGGGCGACATCAATAATCGGACGCCCTTGTTTGTAGGCCGTCTTGGCAATTTCGGCGGCCTTCTGGTAACCAATGATCGGATTCAACGCGGTCACCAGAATCGGGTTGCGCGACAAGGCTTCCTTGAGCTTCGCTTCATTGACCTTGAAGGTCGCGATGGCCTTGTTGGCCAGCAGTCGGCTGGAGTTGGCCAGCAGCTCGATGCTGCTCAACAGGTTTTGCGCAATGATCGGCAGCATCACGTTCAACTCAAAGTTGCCCGACTGCCCGGCGACCGTGATCGCCGCGTCATTGCCAATGACCTGCGCTGCGACCATGGCGGTGGCTTCCGGGATCACAGGATTGACCTTGCCCGGCATGATCGACGAGCCCGGCTGCAGCGCTTCCAGTTCGATTTCACCCAGGCCAGCGAGTGGACCGGAGTTCATCCAGCGCAGGTCATTGGCGATTTTCATCAGCGAAACGGCCGTGCCTTTGAGCTGCCCGGAGACGGCAACCGCGGTGTCCTGCGAGCCGATCAACGCGAACAAATCCTTGCCTGGTACAAAAGCCACGTTACTCAAACGGCTCAAGTGGCTGCTGAAACGCTTGGCAAACTCAGGATGCGCATTGATCCCGGTGCCAACGGCGGTACCGCCTTGGGCCAGCGCTTGAAGACTTGGCAGCAATGCCTGCAGATGTTCGATATTGGCGCGGATCTGCTGAGCCCAGCCATTGAGCACCTGACTCATACGCACCGGCATGGCGTCCATCAAATGCGTGCGACCGGTCTTGATGAACGGGTGTACCTCAACAGCCTTGCGCTCGATCACTTCAACCAGATGAGTCAACGCCGGCAACAATTGCTCATGCAGTGCCAGCGCGGCACTGACATGGATGGTGGTCGGGATGATGTCATTGCTGCTCTGACCGCAGTTCACGTGGTCATTGGCATTGACCTTGTCGCCCAGTACGCGGCTGGCGATGGTTGCAATGACCTCGTTGGCATTCATGTTGGTGCTGGTGCCCGAACCGGTCTGGAACACATCCACCGGGAAGTGCGCCATGTAATCACCGCTCAGCAATTGCTGACAGGCACTGACGATCGCTTCACTCTGTGCAGCGCTGATCTGCTCCAGCTCAAGGTTGGCGTGCGCAGCTGCGGCCTTGGCGAGCAAAAGCGCCCGGATGAACTGTGCGGGCATGCGCAGGTTACTGATGGGGAAGTTGTTCACCGCACGCTGGGTCTGAGCGCCATACAGGGCCTCGGCCGGGACCTGCAATTCGCCCATGCTGTCGCGTTCGATACGGGTATTACTCATCGGAATTTCCTTGCACCAGTTCAGTAAGAGAGATCGAGGGCTGCAACAGGCATGTCGCCAATTGCCAGGTACAGGCCTGCCAGCGTTGTTGGTCGGCCGGGGAGTTAATCAAGACTTTGAGATCACGTAAGGGACGCCACGCCTGATCGACGCACAGGCAGCGCCAGTGCCAAGGCAACATAGTGTCGCGCGCGGTATCGATGAGCAGACGAAAGGAAGTTTCAGCGATCATGCGCTGAGGGGTGGCGGTGAAACGCGCCAGATAACGGCCTTCGGCCAGATAGCGATCAATCAGTCGTGGTTCGTCAGGCTCAAGGGCGCAACGAATTCTGAAACTCATCCCGCGCCAGTTTTCGAGGTGTGCAGGGAGTGCGTGCAAAACAGGACCCATGACCACGGCTCATTCAGATAATGATATTCATTATTAAATGATATTGAGAATCAAAACAACCATAGAGGGTGAAAGGTTTTAGATAACGAGATGTGAAATAACTTGTGGGAGCGGTGCTTGCCCGCGATAGGCTGGATGCGGTTCACTCTAGATCGCATCCAGCCTTATCGCGGGCAAGCACCGCTCCCACAGGGTGTTAGCCATAGCATTGAAGATAGTTGGAATCAGCTACCGGCCACGGTCATCCGCTCGATTAATACCGACCCCGTGCGGATGTTGCTACGCAGCTCAAGATCGCTACCGACCGCGACGATCTGCTTGAACATGTCACGCATGTTCCCGGCAATGGTCACTTCCTGCACCGCGAACTGAATTTCGCCGTTCTCGATCCAGTAACCAGCAGCGCCACGCGAATAATCGCCGGTCACCATGTTCAGGCCACTGCCCATCAACTCGGTGACCAACAGCCCACGGCCCATGCGGCGGATCAGCGCTGCCTGGTCTTCCGTCCCGTGGGTGACGAACAGGTTATGCACGCCGCCCGCGTTGGCGGTGCTTGGCAAGCCCAGTTTGCGGCCCGAGTAAGTACTGAGAATGTACGAGACCAATTCGCCGTTTTCGACGAATGGCTTGGCGTAAGTCGCCAGACCATCGCCATCGAACGCAGAACTGCCCATGGCACGCATTAAATGCGGGCGCTCGTCGATGGTCAGCCACTCAGGGAAGAGGCGCTGGCCGATGGAGCCTTCAAGGAATGACGACTTGCGATACAGATTGCCGCCGGAAATCGCTCCCAGGAAACTGCCGAACAGTCCACCTGCCAGCTCGGCGGAAAACAACACCGGCACTTCACACGTAGGGACCGGGCGCGCACCAAGACGGCTGGCTGCACGTTCGGCAGCTTTACGACCGATGCTCTGCGGATCGGCCAGCAACTCACCCTGGCGACTGACGTCATACCAGTAATCACGCTGCATCTGGCCGTCGCCTTCTGCAATCATCACGCAACTCAAACTGTGACGAGTGGAGGCATAGCCGCCGATGAAACCGTGGCTGTTGCCGTACACCCGGCAGCCTTGGTGGGTATTAAGCGTCGTCCCATCGGCATTCTTGATCCGGCTATCGGCGTCAAAAGCTGCGGCTTCGCAGATCAACGCTTTCTCGATGGCCTGCTCGGGGGTGATATCCCAAGCGTGGAACAGGTCGAAATCCTGCTGTTCCCTGGCCATCAGCGCCGCATCAGCCAGGCCTGAGGCCTCATCTTCAGAAGTATGCTTGGCGATGGCAAGCGCGGCAGCGACGGTCTCACGAATCGCGTCAGCGCCGCTGGCCGAGGTACTGGCCGAGCCTTTGCGCTGGCCTACATACAAGGTAATGCCGAAACCCTGGTCACGATTGAATTCGACGGTTTCCACCTCACGCTGCCGTACCGAAGTGGACAAACCCTGCTCCAGAGACACTGCAACTTCACAGGCACTGGCTCCTTGGCGCCTGGCCTCGGCGATGATTTGCTCGACTTGTTCCTGCAGTGCGGGCAAGGCCTGTGGGCCGACGCTTTGTGATGCACTCATGACTTTCTCCATCAAATTCTGCTTTCGGCACGAGCCGAATACCGAGCGGGCCGGACAAGAGGCCCCTGACTGGTTATCATGGCGGCGTTTATTTGCGGACTGCCCCCATGGTTGATTCTTACGACGACTCCCTCGACGGGGAGAAAAGCAAAACCCAGGTCAAACGCGAGCTGCATGCTCTGGTTGAACTTGGCGAGCGTCTTGTGTCGCTCAAACCTGATTTGCTGAACAAACTGCCTTTGACCGATCCGCTGCGCAGAGCCCTGGCCGATGCGCCCAAGCACACGGCTCATATCGCACGCAAACGGCATATTCAGTTCATCGGCAAGCTGATGCGCGATCAGGATCTGGACGCCATTCTGGTGCTTCTCGATCAACTCGATGCCTCCACTCGCCAATACAACGAACGTTTTCACGGTCTGGAACGCTGGCGTGATCGCTTGATCGCGGGTGACGATGGCGTTCTCGAAACGTTTGTCACTGAGTATCCGGATGCGGATCGTCAGCAACTGCGTTCGCTGATCCGTCAGGCCCAACACGAATTGGCCCATAACAAGGCGCCTGCTTCGAGCCGGAAAATCTTCAAATACATCCGTGAGCTCGACGAGAAACAACGCGGTTTGCGTTGATTCGCGTCTGGTCCCGCAGGAGCGGCTGAAGCCGCTCCTGCGAGGATCATGTATCAACCGCCTGTGCCGCCTACCGTGATCGCATCGATCTTCAGGGTCGGCTGACCCACGCCCACCGGAACCGACTGCCCATCCTTGCCGCAAGTACCGACGCCGCTGTCTAGCGACAGATCGTTACCGACCATCGACACCTTGCTCATGGCTTCCGGCCCGTTACCAATCAACGTGGCACCTTTGACCGGCGCAGTAATTTTGCCGTCTTCGATCAAATACGCTTCGCTGGTGGAGAACACGAACTTGCCGCTGGTGATGTCCACTTGGCCGCCGCCGAGGTTGGCGCAATAAATACCGCGCTTCACCGAGGCGATGATTTCCTGTGGATCGCTTTGACCACCCAGCATGTAAGTGTTGGTCATGCGCGGCATCGGCAGGTGTGCATAGGATTCACGACGACCGTTACCGGTACGCGCAACGCCCATCAGACGCGCGTTGAGCTTGTCCTGCATGTAGCCTTTAAGCACACCGTTCTCGATCAGCGTCGTGCATTCGGTCGGCGTCCCTTCGTCATCAACGCTCAGCGAGCCGCGACGACCCGCAAGCGTACCGTCATCGACGATGGTGCAGAGCTTGGAGGCGACCATTTCACCCATGCGACCGCTGTAGGCTGAACTGCCTTTGCGGTTGAAGTCGCCTTCCAGACCATGGCCCACTGCTTCGTGCAGCAACACGCCAGACCAGCCGGAACCGAGTACCACGGGCAGCGTACCCGCCGGAGCAGGAATCGCTTCGAGATTGACCAGTGCCTGACGCAGTGCTTCACGGGCATAACCCATGGCGCGGTCTTCGTTGAGGAAATAGCGGTAATCAGTACGTCCGCCGCCACCATGGCCGCCCCGCTCGCGACGACCGTTCTGTTCGACGATGACGCTGACATTGAAGCGCACCAGCGGGCGCACATCGGCCGCCAGGCTGCCATCGGTGGAAGCCACCAGAATCCGCTCCCAAACGCCCGCCATGCTCACCGTGACCTGCTGAATGCGCGGGTCCAAAGCTCGGGTGGCAACGTCAACGCGCTTGAGCAGTTCGACCTTCTCTGCACGGGTCATGACTTCCAGCGGGTTGTCCGGCGCATACAGCTGGGCCACGTCCTGTGCAGTGAAAGCTTGCACAGTGCCGTTTTGACCGGCGCGGGAAATCGAGCGTGCAGCACGAGCCGCCGTGGTCAGAGCTTCATGGGTAATCGCATTGCTATACGCAAAGCCGGTTTTCTCGCCGGATTGGGCACGCACGCCAACGCCCTGATCGAGGTTGAAGCTACCCTCTTTGACGATGCCGTCTTCCAACGACCAGGATTCAGAAATCTGCCCCTGGAAATACAGGTCAGCGGCATCAATGCCCGGACCAGCCAGCTCGCCCAACACCGATTGCAGGCTGTCGAGGTTCAAGCCGCCGGGTGCCAGAAGGTGTTCGCTGACAGAGGACAAGTCGCTCATATTCACTCCGAGGTCTGCACAGGCCGCACTGCGTCCTGCGTAAAAAATCGCCGGTGACTGGACACCGGCATCCGCGCCCTGATGGACGCCTGTTCTTCATTGTCCCGCTCGGCCAGCAGTACCGCTTCGCCCTGCGCCTGTTCGGCCAGGACCCGACCCCAAGGGTCGACGATCGCTGCATGCCCGTATGTTTCCCGTGGTCCCGGATGGACCCCGCCCTGCGCGGCCGCCAGCAAGTAGCACTGGGTTTCGATGGCTCGCGCCCTAATCAGAATGTCCCAATGCGCTGCCCCCGTGACAGCGGTGAAGGCCGACGGGGCAGTAATCAATTCAGCACCTGCCTTTCGCAGGGCGGTGTACAGCTCAGGGAAGCGCAAGTCATAACACACGCTCAGACCCAGGCGACCTACTGGTGTATCGGCAACCACCACATTGCTGCCATGAGCATAGTCATCGGATTCCCGATAGCGTCCGCGGCTATCGGCGACGTCAACATCAAACAAATGCAGCTTGTCGTAACGGGCCACTTGCTCGCCCTGCTCATCAACCAACAATGAACATGCGGTGATCTTGCCGTCGGGCTTATCAGTCGGGGGTAACGGTATGGTGCCAGCAACTATCCATAACTTGAGGTCGCGAGCGGCGAGTTTCAACCATGGCAGGATCGGCCCTTGCCCCAAAGCCTCGGCCCGGCCGATATCCGCAGCATCGCGACGGCCCATGGCAGCGAAGTTTTCCGGCAATACGGCCAGGCGAGCGCCTGAAGCTGCGGCCTGCTCCAACAAGCGCCGGGCCTGAGCCAGATTACCCTGCACGTCGCTCTGGCTGATCATCTGGATCACGGCAAAAGACATGTCAGCTTCTCCTCAAACAACACGCGACCCTCTGAATCCGGAGACTTTTTTCTGTAGGAGCTGACGAGCACCGCGAGGCTGCGATAGCGGTGTATCAGATGGATCGCTATCGCGGCCTCGCGGTGCTTGTCAGCTCCTACAAAGTCTCCCGCCGTCTGGATGGTAGCTCTCGTAATGGCTCCCACTGTACTCCATGGCGAACTATTGAGGTTTTTCAAAAGGCTTGTCGAAAGTGATCTTCGGTTCTTTCCACGGGCCTTCGACCTTGTATTGAACACTGGCGAAGCGCGCGACCCGATCACCCAGCAATTTGTCGACCAGGAACAACGCCCCGCCAATCGCCGGCGCACCGACAATCAATGCCGCAATTGGCAGGTTGTTGGTGACCGGCAACGTTACCAACAGCTTGGCATCTACCCGATCCTTGACCATGTCCAGTGTGCCGTTCAGCTCCAGATTGCTGGAGGGGCCGGTCAGGGTAATCGGCGTGCGTGTGACATAGACACCGTCGCTGGCGACCAACAGCCCTTTAACCCTATCGTAGCTCAAGCCTTTGCCCAGCAAGTCGGAGAAGTCCAGGCGCAACCGGCGACCGATGGAATTGAAATTGAGCAGGCCAAAAACCCGCAGAGCCTGTGCGCCGCCTTCGACTTCGACAAACTGGCCTCTTTCGAGCTTGGCATCAAGGCTGCCAGAGAAACGCTTGAGCGACACCCAGGCCGGTGAACCCGGCCAGCGGCCGTCTACTTTCAGCTCGAACGTTTCGCTGGTGACTGTTGGGGCAAACCCCCAGGCTTTGAGCACGTCACCCAACTGCTTACCTTCGATATTGCCGCGGTACCAACTGCTTGTTGAGTCCGGTGTGCCTTCCCAGCCCCCCTCACCTTTTAGCTGCATGCCTTTGAGGCCAAGGTCCAAATCAGACAAGCGAAGACCTGTAGCCGTCGGACGAACCTTGAGCGACCAGGCCCCCAGTAATTGCTCACCCTGAAAGAGTTGTGTGACGCTGACATCCAGTGCCGGAATCTTGCCCGGATTGATATCAGCCAGCGGATCCGGAGCATTTTCCACAACCGCTGCCGCCGGATCAGGTGCCGGTAAGCGGACATAAAGCATATTGATGCCGATGGGCGCGTTCTTGGCATCTGGCAGCGTCGCGGTCCCTTTGGCAAGCTGGCTGTCCAGAGACAGCGCCCAGTTATCAGCATTGCGCTTGAGCTGAACGCTGGCCTTGTCCAGCGTTGTGCCCATGGCCGTCAACTTGCCTATCTGCAGGTCGACGCTATTGACCACTTGCTTGGCGCTGCCACCAGGATCACCACCCGCATAGCGATCAAGCATTGCCTGCCAGGGCGATACATCAAGCTCCGTCAGAGAACCGCGAACACGCAGACCTTTGGCATCCGGCACAATCGCGCCGCCGTCACCCAGAAACAGCTCACCCCGCCCGTCCGCCAGCTTGCCAGGTGCAGCGGCGTACGCCAGATTGGCCAGCTTGCCGTAGGCGAAACCAAAACGCTGCTCTGCCCCCTGCAGCGTCATGCGGAATTCGCTGTCCAGACCGGCATCAGCCGGTTTACCGAACGGCGCAGGCAGATCCACCGCCACCCCCTTGAGGCTGGAGTTGATCCGCAACAAACTATCGGCGCCCCCCAACGTCAGCTGCAACTGGTACGGGATGTCGCCAGAAACAGGCAACGGCTGTGTAATACCGAGCCATTCAGTCAGCCTGTTTACCGTGATCTGACCATTGGCGACCACGCGGGTCAGGTTCGCACCGGGTTTACCTTCCGCAGCAATTTCTGCGGTCACCGGGCGGTCAAACGCCTGCGCACGCACGCCTTTGCCACTTAACCCTTTGGCGTTGTCGAAACGGAACTCGCCTTTCAACTGGGTCAGGTCCAGCGCCGGATCAGCAAGCTTCAAGCGCGCCCCTTCGGTGCTGAAGTCTACGGCGATCTTCGGCTCCTGCCCTTTGATCAGCGGTATGTCCAGTTTCAGCTTGCCGTTCAGTGGCCCCTCGCCCTGCCAACCCGCAAAGGTACTGGCAGTACCGATAGGCGCTTCCTGCAAAATCTTCACACCGTCGGCCAGTTGTCCGGAAAATTTGCCGTCCACCAGCAAATGGCTGGGCTGTCCGACTGGCGCATGGGGAATATTGACCAGGACTTTGCTGACATCAGTATTGAGCAGCCGACCTTTGCTGGCTTTGACACGAACACCGCTGTTTTCAACGTAGACCTTGCCATCAACGCCGGTCAGTTGCGGCCAGCCAGGCTCGAAATCCAGCGTCGCATCACGCACTTTGAAGAACAGGCTGATAACCCGTGCCGTGTCCGCTGCGTTCTTGCTCAGCGAACCTTGATACTGGAAGAACCCCTGATCGACCTTGCCGCCAATGATTGCCGTACGCAGCCATTTGTCCAGATCCGGACTGAGGACAGCCGGCAGATACTTGCTGGTGTAACTGCCGTCGCCGTCGACCATGCCAACCCGCAGGTCCATATAGTCCTCATCGGCTCGCTCATGAGCCAGATGCAGGCGAATCAGGAAGTCAGCAGCGATCTTGCCCTCATCCCCCAGCACTTTGATGTACGGCGCGATCAGGGTGAATGTTTCGTCATCCAGTCGCCAGGTCAGGCGTGCATTGGCTTTCGGGTAGGTCCACTCATTCTTGAAGATCGGATACAGGTGCAACATGAAATTGTCGCTGTCGAGGCGCAGCTCTCCCTGGCCCAGATCGCCGCTGATTGCCCCGCTGACATTACCTGCCGCCGGAGCACCGTGATAAGCGTGAAATCCGATATTTTCCAGATTGGCGGCAAAGCTCAAGCGCTTGTCACCCACCGCTTTCGGTCGGTAATCAACCAGTGCATTACGCAGGGCACCTGTCACTTGAAGGTTATCGATAACCTCCATAAGCGTGTCCGGCAACGGAGCAAGGGATTTCAACAGCGGCGTCACCGGAGTCAGATCAAGCCGATCAGCCTGAACATGCCAGATTTCTTCCTGATCGCTGGTGGCCATTTTTTGCTCAAGCTGAACGCGGCTTTCCCAGCGCTTGCCGTTCAGGTCCATGGCCAGCGAGCTCAGGTTTACTTCAAAGCCGGTATCGTTCCGCTTGAGCCAGGCGTTTAGCGCCAGATTGTCGATCTTCGACGGTTTACGCTCGGCATAAGCCGCTTTCAGTGAAGGGGCATTGAGGCGTGCGACGGCACTCTGAACGGTGCCTTTACCCCAGCTTAGCCAGAATTCGCCACCCGCCTTGAGGGTCGACACTTTCCATTGTTTAGTCAGGGTTTTGGGCAGCCACTTCGCCCAGTCGCTTTGCGGCAGACTCAGGTAGATATCGGCCTCACCCTCTTTCCAGGCTCTGGCCTGAATCCGCGAGCGAACATTAAGAGCCAGCGGCTGACCATCCGGGAGCGTCAACCGCGCATCAATGCGCTGATGAGCGCTGCCCGTGGCCAGACTGATATTCACGTAAGTCAGGGTCAGCGGTGCTTGCTCAAAAGGTTGCAGAGTGACCTGACTGTTGAGCAGCGAGAGGCGCGATACCACCTGCATCTGATTCAGGATCCGCTCAGGGTCCAGCGGCTTGTCATTCTGAACCGGCAGCCCTTGCAGCGCCCAATGACCGTCCTGATCTTCCTTGAGGATCACTTGCAGGCCGTTGACCTCCACATGGGACAGACGCACATCCCACGCCAGCAGGCTGGCCCAGATGTCGGGCTCTGCACGCACTTCATCGAGACGTACAGCGCTTGCGCCTTCGCCGACCATCACATCGTTGGCAACGAAAACCGGTGAAAAACCCCGCCAGCTGCCTTCCAGGCTGCCGATCGCCAGTGGCATGCCGACCGCTGCCTGAGCCTTGCTCTGGACTTCAACGCGATACCCGGAAACCAAAGGCGTCAGCTCACGGCCCACGCTGACATACAACGCTGCCAGGACCAGAACCAGCGCACAGAGACTCAACCCCCAGCGAGTCAGAAGTGAGAAGAAACGTGTCAGATGGCTCATGTCAGCGAACCTCCACACGGAGATTCGCAATTGCTGGCTTGCGTGAAATGGCCCCACTCAATGGTGCAGGTGCTGTAGTGGGGGTTGCTCATTAACACACATATTCTCTTTATGACGGCTTCCATGCCGCTGGCCCTCAGGCACTGTTATCAATTCATTTTCATTTGGCGCAATGTCAGAGCAGCACGACGTCGTATTGTTCCTGGGAATACATGGTTTCTACCTGAAAACGGATAGTGCGGCCAATGAACGCTTCCAGCTCCGCCACATTACCCGACTCCTCGTCCAGAAGGCGGTCCACGACCCGCTGATTAGCCAATACACGGTAGCCCACCGCCTGATAGGCTCGTGCCTCACGCAGGATTTCCCGGAAAATCTCGTAACAGACCGTTTCCGGCGTCTTCAGCTTGCCGCGCCCCTGACACGCATGGCAAGGCTCGCATAGCACCTGCTCAAGGCTTTCACGGGTACGCTTGCGAGTCATCTGCACAAGACCCAACTCGGTGATACCGATGATGTTGGTCTTGGCGTGATCGCGCTCCAGTTGTTTCTCCAGAGTACGCAGCACCTGGCGCTGATGCTCACCGTCTTCCATGTCGATAAAATCAATAATGATGATGCCGCCCAGATTGCGCAGGCGCAGCTGCCGGGCAATGGCGGTTGCCGCTTCCAGATTGGTCTTGAAGATGGTTTCTTCGAGGTTTCGATGCCCGACGAATGCGCCGGTATTAACGTCGATGGTGCTCATCGCCTCGGCCGGATCGATTACCAGATAGCCACCTGACTTGAGCGGTACCTTGCGCTCCAGGGCTTTCTGAATTTCATCCTCAACACCGTAGAGGTCAAAAATCGGCCGTTCGCCAGGGTAGTGCTCCAGGCGGTCGGCGATCTCGGGCATCAGCTCAGCGACGAACTGAGTGGTTTTCTGGAAGGTTTCCCGGGAATCGATGCGAATCTTCTCGATACGCGGGCTGACCAGGTCGCGCAGAGTACGCAGCGCCAGACCAAGGTCTTCGTAGATCACATTAGGCGGGCTGACGGTCTTGATCTGATCGCCAATCTGATCCCAGAGGCGGCGCAGATAACGGATGTCCATGAGGATTTCGTCAGCCCCGGCACCTTCAGCAGCGGTGCGCAGAATGAAACCACCAGCCTCTTTGATGCCTTCGAGGGCGACGCAATCGCTGACCACTTTTTTCAGTCGCTCGCGCTCGCCTTCATCCTCGATCTTCAACGAAATCCCGACGTGCGCAGTCTTGGGCATGTACACCAGATAACGCGAAGGGATCGACAGCTGCGTCGTCAGGCGCGCGCCTTTGCTGCCTATCGGGTCCTTGGTGACTTGAACGACAAGGCTCTGACCTTCATGCACCAGCGAACTGATGGTTTCTACGGCCGAACCCTCACGCATGGATATCTCCGAGGCGTGAATGAACGCGGCACGGTCAAGACCAATATCAATGAACGCGGCCTGCATACCCGGCAGGACTCGTACAACCTTGCCTTTGTAGATGTTGCCAACGATACCGCGACGCTGGGTCCGCTCGACGTGAACCTCTTGCAGAACACCGTTTTCCACCACTGCCACGCGTGATTCCATCGGCGTGATGTTGATCAGAATCTCTTCACTCATGACTTTTCACCTTCCTGGCCTTGCCAACAGGGTATGCCGAAACGGCCCAGCAGTTCTGCGGTTTCGCATAGAGGCAACCCGACCACTGCGGAATAACTGCCCTGCAAGCTCTCGACGAAAATCGCCGCCAGCCCCTGAATAGCGTAGCTGCCCGCTTTATCCTGAGGCTCGCCACTGGCCCAGTAGGTCTGAATTTCGGCAGTGGAGATCGAACGAAAACGCACCCGACTGGCGACGACACGAGTCTCGTAACGCTGTTGATTGACCAGCGCAATCGCCGTCAACACCTCGTGTTCGCGCCCTGACAACGCCGTCAGCATGCTCAGGGCATCCGCCTCATCCAGCGGCTTGCCGAGAATCTGACCGTCAAGCACCACCGCAGTGTCAGCGCCCAACACGCAGCCATCAGCATCGGTCAGCAACGCCAGTCCAGCCTGTGCTTTGCCACGTGCGAGCCGCTCGACATAGGCCGTCGGGGTTTCTTCGTTGTAGGGAGTTTCATCGATCTGTGCACTGAGCACCGTGAAGCGAACACCAATCTGGGTCAGTAATTCCCGACGGCGCGGCGAGCCAGAGGCCAGAAAAAGCGGGGGCATTGGGACATCTCCGTGTCAAAGATCGTAATGCAGCCCCGAGCCAGAGATGCTCACCCGGGGCTACATGCCGCGTCAGTTGATTTTCAAACGCTTGCTCAAGCCTCGCAGGCCATAGCTGACCCAAGGCCATAACAAGGCACTGACCAGAGCAGGCAAGACCAACGCCAACGTTGGTTGTCGGTTACCGGTCAGGGCGCTGAGCCAGAGCTGTGCCAATTGGGCCAGCCCGAAAATAACCAACAGAATCAGACACTGCTGCCACATGGGGAACATGCGCAAGCGTTGCTGCAGGGACATCACCAGGAAGGTGATCAAACACAAGGTCAGGGCGTTCTGCCCCAGCAATGTGCCGTAAAGCACGTCCTCCATCAGGCCCAACAACCACGCAGTGGTCATCCCCACCTTATGGGGCAGATACAGCGCCCAGAAGGTCACAAGCAGCGCCAGCCAGAGCGGGCGAAAGATTTCCATGAACTGCGGCAGAGGCGAAACGCTCAACAGCAAACCCACGACAAAAGTGAACCAGACGACCCACCCGTTACGTTCCGGGGCATGACTAGCCATCAATTCTCTCCCGAGTGGCGGCAGGCGCGGCGGCCGGTGGCTTGGTCGCGGCAGGCTTCACAGGCGGCTTGCTGGCGGGTTTGGGTGCTGGTGTCGCAGGCGTCACGGCCGGAGCTGCAGCGGGCGCGGCAGCGGGCGCGGCAGCCGGAGCAGCAGCGCCGTGGGCAGCAGGCGCAGTATGTGTTCCCGCAGGCACGACGCCGTTAGCAGCAGGAGCCGTAGCGGGTGACACAGCTGGATCAGCACCTTTCTCGATGGACTCTTGAGCGCGAGCGGCATCGGCAGCACGTTCTTCCGGCGAACGGCCGTCGGAGAACACCAACAGCAGGTAGCGGCTGCGGTTCAGCGCAGCGGTCGGGACAGCCCGAACAATGGCAAACGGTTGTCCAGAGTCATGAATGACTTCTTTGACGGTGGCGACGGGATACCCGGCAGGAAAACGCTGACCCAGGCCGGAGCTGACCAGCAGGTCGCCTTCCTTGATGTCAGCGGTGTCCGCTACATGACGCAGCTCAAGACGCTCTGGGTTACCCGTACCGCTGGCAATTGCCCGCAGCCCGTTACGGTTGACCTGTACTGGAATGCTGTGGGTTGTGTCAGTCAGCAGCAACACGCGCGACGTGTAGGGCATCAACTCGACCACTTGCCCCATCAGGCCGCGTGCGTCGAGCACAGGCTGGCCGAGGACAACACCGTCGCGTTCGCCTTTGTTGATGATGATCCGGTGAGTGAACGGATTAGGATCCATGCCGATGAGTTCGGCCACTTCGACCTTCTCGTTGACCAGTGCCGACGAGTTAAGCAACTCGCGCAAGCGCACGTTTTGCTCGGTCAGGGCTGCCAGCTTCTGCAGGCGCCCTTGCAGGAGCAAGGCTTCGGTCTTGAGTTTTTCGTTTTCAGCGATCAGCTCGGTACGACTGCCGAACTGGCTGGCCACACCCTGCATCAGCCGTTGCGGAAGATCGACAATCCAGTACGACTGCATCAGCACCAGCGACATCTGGCTGCGCACAGGCTTGAGCACGGTGAAGCGCGCATCGACGACCATCAGCGCCACCGACAACACGACCAGCACCAACAGGCGCACGCCCAACGAAGGGCCTTTTGCGAAAAGCGGTTTAATAAGCCGCTCCTCCGAAGCAAGATTTCAATCGGCTGTTGTTATTCATGCGATATGCAACCGGCCTGAACGGGTGGAAAAAGTAACACCATATTTTGGCGTCAGCCTAACGCATACAGGTAGCCAAATCGCTACCTGTACACATAAGGATGCATGATAGGTCTTGCCAGCGAATTACTCGCTGGAGAGCAGATCCATCGTGTGCTTATCCATCATTTCCAGCGCACGGCCACCGCCACGCGCTACGCAGGTCAACGGATCTTCGGCAACGATCACCGGCAGACCAGTCTCCTGAGCCAGCAATTTGTCCAGGTCACGCAGCAAGGCACCACCACCGGTCAATACCAGACCGCGCTCAGCGATGTCCGATGCCAGTTCCGGAGGCGATTGCTCCAATGCGCTCTTCACAGCCTGAACGATGGTCGCCAGAGATTCCTGCAGCGCTTCAAGCACTTCGTTGGAATTCAGAGTGAAGGCACGTGGAACGCCTTCAGCCAGGTTACGGCCACGCACGTCAACTTCACGCACTTCGCCGCCTGGATAGGCAGTACCGATTTCCTGCTTGATGCGCTCGGCAGTGGATTCACCGATCAGGCTGCCGTAGTTACGACGCACGTAGGTGATGATCGCTTCGTCGAAACGGTCGCCGCCAACCCGTACGGATTCGGCATAAACCACACCATTGAGCGAGATCAGAGCGATTTCAGTGGTACCACCACCGATATCGACGACCATCGAACCGCGGGCCTCTTCGACCGGCAAGCCGGCACCGATGGCAGCAGCCATTGGCTCTTCGATCAGGAACACTTCACGTGCACCAGCACCCAGCGCTGATTCGCGAATCGCACGACGCTCTACCTGAGTCGATTTGCACGGCACGCAGATCAATACCCGAGGGCTTGGCTGCAGGAAGCTGTTTTCGTGAACCTTGTTGATGAAGTACTGCAGCATTTTTTCGCAAACGCTGAAGTCGGCGATAACGCCGTCTTTCATTGGGCGAATAGCGGCGATGTTGCCCGGGGTACGGCCGAGCATGCGCTTGGCTTCCATCCCGACAGCAACGACGCTCTTCTGGTTTCCGTGGGTCCGAATGGCCACAACTGATGGTTCATTCAGAACGATGCCGCGCTCACGCACGTAAATAAGGGTGTTGGCAGTGCCCAGGTCGATAGACAGATCGCTGGAAAACATGCCACGCAGTTTCTTGAACATGGGAAAGGGACCCTAGGGAACGCGTGGGTAAAAAAGTGCGGCAAACTCTAACAACGACAGGGATTTTGGGCAAGGAGCCAATATGTTAAATTAGCGGTTTTTCCGAGCACGACCCTCGACGTTCGCGGCCTTCTGACCGTAGAAATGCGATAGTGTTCCTCAATCTACCACACGGATCCAATCCGTAGTCATTCCACTGGAGAAACCCATGGCGCTTGATCGCTCCGACGTGGAAAAGATCGCTCATCTGGCACGAATTCGCCTGAATGACGCCGATATCCCGCGTACTACCGAAGCACTAAACAGCATTCTTGGCCTGGTTGATCAGATGCAAGCAGTCGATACCACCGGTATTGAACCACTTGCCCACCCCCTCGAAGCGTCCCAACGCCTGCGCGAAGACGTGGTTACCGAGCGAAATCGCCGGGAAACCTATCAAGCCATCGCACCAGCGGTCCAAGACGGCCTTTATCTGGTTCCAAAAGTCATCGACTAAGGGAATGTGCCTTCAATGCATCAAATGACTCTGGCAGAGATCGCCCGCGGACTCGCCGATAAAAAGTTTTCTTCCGAAGAATTGACCCGTGTCCTGCTCGCGCGCATTACGCAGCTCGACCCGCAGCTCAACAGCTTCATTACCCTTACCGAAGACCTGGCCATCACCCAGGCGCAAGCCGCTGATGCCCGTCGCGCTGCTGGTGAAAACAATCCGTTGCTGGGCGCACCGATCGCTCACAAGGACCTGTTCTGCACACAAGGCGTGCGCACCAGCTGCGCATCGAAAATGCTCGACAACTTCAAGGCGCCGTACGACGCCACTGTCGTTGCCAAGCTCGCGGCTGCGGGTACCGTCACCCTTGGCAAGACCAACATGGACGAATTCGCCATGGGTTCGGCCAACGAGTCCAGCCACTACGGCGCGGTGAAAAACCCATGGAGTCTTGAGCACGTACCGGGTGGTTCCTCGGGTGGTTCAGCTGCTGCGGTTGCCGCTCGCCTGCTGCCTGCCGCGACGGGCACCGACACCGGCGGCTCGATTCGCCAACCGGCCGCACTGACTAACCTGACCGGCCTGAAACCGACCTACGGTCGGGTTTCCCGCTGGGGCATGATCGCTTATGCGTCGAGCCTCGATCAGGGTGGTCCGCTGGCACGTACCGCTGAAGACTGCGCGTTGTTGCTGCAAGGCATGGCCGGTTTCGACCCGCTCGACTCCACCAGCATCGACGAGCCAGTGCCGGAGTACAGCGCCAGCCTCAACGGCTCGCTGCAAGGCCTGCGCATCGGTCTTCCAAAGGAATATTTCAGTGCCGGTCTCGATCCGCGCATTGCAGATATGGTCATGGCCAGCGTCGAAGAGCTGAAAAAGCTCGGTGCCGTGGTCAAGGAAATCAGCCTGCCAAACCTGCAACACGGCATCCCGGCTTATTACGTGATCGCTCCGGCAGAAGCCTCTTCAAACCTGTCGCGTTTTGACGGCGTGCGCTTTGGCCATCGCTGCGAAGAACCGAAAGACCTCACCGACCTGTACGAGCGCTCCCGCGCTGAGGGCTTTGGCCCTGAAGTACAACGCCGGATTCTGGTCGGTGCTTACGCGCTGTCCGCTGGCTACTACGACGCGTACTACCTGCAGGCGCAGAAAATCCGTCGCCTGATCAAGAACGATTTCATGAACGCTTTCGCTGAAGTCGATGTGATCCTCGGGCCGACCACGCCTAACCCGGCCTGGAAAATCGGCGCCAAGACCAACGACCCGATCGCCGAGTATCTGGAAGACTTCTACACCATCACCGCCAACCTCGCGGGTCTGCCGGGCTTGTCCATGCCAGCCGGCTTTGCCGATGGTCTGCCGGTAGGCGTGCAATTGCTCGCCCCGTATTTCCAGGAAGGCCGCTTGCTGAACGTTGCTCATCAGTATCAGCAAGTCACCGATTGGCATCTGCGCACGCCTGACGGCTTCTAAGGAGAAAACACATGCAATGGGAAGTCGTTATCGGGCTGGAGATTCACACCCAGCTTTCGACCCAATCAAAGATTTTCTCCGGCAGCGCTATCGCGTTCGGCTCCGAGCCCAACACGCAGGCCAGCCTGGTTGACCTAGGCATGCCCGGCGTTTTGCCGGTGCTCAATAAAGAAGCAGTACGCATGGCGGTCAAGTTCGGTCTGGCGGTAGACGCCGAGATCGGCCAGCACAACGTGTTTGCCCGCAAAAACTACTTCTACCCAGATCTGCCCAAGGGTTATCAGATCAGCCAGATGGAATTGCCGATTGTCGGCAAAGGCCACCTGGACATCACCCTTGAAGACGGCACCGTGAAACGCGTCGGCATCACCCGCGCCCACCTTGAAGAAGACGCCGGTAAAAGCCTGCACGAAGACTTCAGCGGCATGACCGGCATCGACCTGAACCGTGCGGGCACCCCGCTGCTGGAAATCGTTTCCGAGCCGGACATGCGCTCGGCCAAGGAAGCAGTGGCTTACGTTAAAGCCATGCACGCGCTGGTTCGCTACCTCGGTATCTGCGACGGCAACATGGCTGAAGGTTCGCTGCGCTGCGACTGTAACGTTTCGATCCGTCCGAAGGGTCAGGTCGAATTCGGTACCCGTTGCGAGATCAAGAACGTCAACTCGTTCCGCTTCATCGAAAAGGCGATCAACAGCGAAATCCAGCGTCAGATCGATCTGATCGAAGATGGCGGCAAGGTCGTGCAGCAGACCCGTCTTTACGATCCAAACAAAGACGAAACCCGCGCCATGCGCAGCAAAGAGGAAGCCAACGACTACCGTTACTTCCCCGATCCGGACCTGCTGCCAGTGGTGATCGAAGATTCATTCATCGAAGAAACCCGCGCAACCCTGCCGGAGTTGCCGCCGCAGAAACGCGAGCGCTTTCAGAGCCAGTTCAGCCTGTCGGCTTATGACGCGAGCGTGCTGGCCTCCAGTCGCGAGCAGGCGGACTACTTCGAACAAGTGGTCAGCATCAGTGGCGACGCCAAACTGGCCGCCAACTGGGTCATGGTCGAACTGGGCAGCCTGCTGAACAAGCAAGGCCTGGAAATCGAAGAGTCGCCGGTCAGCGCCGAGCAACTGGGCGGCATGCTCAAGCGCATCACCGACAACACCATTTCCGGCAAAATCGCGAAAATGGTCTTCGAAGCCATGGCCAATGGCGAAGGCAGCGCCGATGAAATCATCGACAAGCGCGGCCTGAAGCAAGTGACTGACAGCGGAGCCATCGAGTCGATGCTCGACGAAATGCTGGCAGCCAACGCTGAGCAGGTCGAACAGTACCGCGCCGCAGATGAAGCCAAACGCGGCAAGATGTTCGGCTTCTTCGTAGGTCAGGCGATGAAAGTATCGAAAGGCAAAGCGAACCCACAGCAGGTCAATGAACTGCTGAAGAAGAAGCTGGAAGGTTGATTTAAAAGCTCCTGCCGGACCTTACCTGTAGGAGCTCACCGGGGTTACGAGGCCAGCGATGGCGGAGTGTCAGACAGGCCGCCATCGCTGGCCTCGTAACCTCGGTGAGCCCCTACAGGGAGATGCGGTAGTCTAAAAAATCTTAAGGATCGCAACCCATGCTGCGGCTTCTCGGCACCACAGCCCTGTTCACCTTCCTGGTTGGCTGCGCCAGCCAGAATCAGATCATCGACGCTCGCGGCTACAATCAAACGGGCGATGCCTCCTATTACGGCGCCCGGCACCACGGCAAGCGCACTGCCAGCGGCGAACCCTTTGATCAAAATGCGCTCACGGCGGCCCACCGTCAGCTACCCTTTGGCACGCAAGTCAAAGTCACCAATCTTGATAACGACAAAAGCGTTATTGTCCGGATCAATGATCGCGGCCCTCACACACGTGGCCGACTGATTGATCTATCACGCGCGGCTGCCGAACAGATCGGCATGGTGCGCAGCGGAACCGCGCCTGTGCGCGTACAAAGTCTGAGCGACTAAGGACGCCCCGAATTCTCGAACTATCATCCCTGCCCTTTCCCGATGTACTTCAGTGGGTTTGCGGTTTGCTGTTGCTGCTTATCGGGGCCGAGCTTTCCGTGCGTGCCGCAGTGAGTCTGGCGACCACCCTTGGGGTACGGCCGCTGTTCATTGGCCTGACCTTTGTTGCGCTGGGCAGCAGCGCGCCGCAAATGGCGGTCGGCCTGCAAGCAGCGTTCACCTCCAGCGCGGATATCGCCGTGGGCAGCGTGGTAGGCAGCAACATCTTCAATGTATTGGTCACCTTGGGATTGTGCGCGCTGATCATTCCGCTAAGGGTTACCCGGCAGTTGGTACGCCTGGAAATCCCGCTGATGATTGCAGCGAGTGCATTGGTTTTGGCACTTTCCTGGAACGGCGTGCTCGGTGCGCTGGATGGCGCGATCCTGCTGCTGGGTTTGCTCGTCTACCTACTGGTTGTCTTGCGCCAATCCGGGCAACGCTTTGCCTATCGCCAATCCAGTGGCACGGAACACTCACGCAAAACAGGTCAGGTCGTGTTGCGCCTGAGCGCGTTGTTGGGTGGTATAGCTTGCGTGGTGCTGGGCAGTCATCTGCTGGTGGCAGCATCAGTGGTGATCGCGATGGATCTTGGTCTGTCTGAACGGGTGATTGGCCTCACCGTGATTGCCGTCAGTACCTCCCTGCCCGCCTTGACCACTTCATTGATCGCCGCATTGCGTGGCGAGCGTGACATTGCTGTGGGCAACGTTGTTGGCAGTAACCTGTTCAATCTGTTGGGCGTCTTGGGCATTACAGCCCTTATCGCCCCCATGCCACTGTCAGTCTCGCCCAATGCGCTGGATTTTGACCTGCCCGTGATGCTTGGCGTAGCAGCGCTGTGCATGCCTTTGTTCTACTCCGGCTACCGGATCACCCGAATCGAAGGGCTGATGCTGCTGGCGCTGTATGCCGCGTACGGACTGCACATCGTGTCGTTCACCACCGGCATGCCGCTGGCCGACAAGCTTGAGCGGCTGATGGTCCAGTTTGTACTGCCGGTGTTCGCGGTGATGATTACCTTCAGCACAATCAGAGCATGGCGACGTCAGCACTAGATCCAGCCGCCCCATTGCAGGATAAAGATCCCGATATTGGTGGTCACCGCTGCCGCCAATGTCGTGATCACAATGATTGCTGCAGCCAGCACATGATTGCCATTGGCCGCCCGGGCCATGACGTAACTAGACGCGGCGGTCGGGCTGGCGAAGTACAGAAACAGAATCCCCAACTCTGCCCCACGGAATCCACACAGCCAGGCTGCCAGCGTCGACAGCACCGGCAAAGTGACCATCTTCATGACACTGGCGCTGATTGCCAGCTTGCCGCTCTGATGCAGCGAACTCAGTGACAGCGTGCCGCCGATACAGATCAGGGCCAGCGGCAGGGTCATCTGCGCCAGATAATTGCCCGACGTTTCGATCCAGTGAGGCAGCGGAATCTTGAAATAGGCAAAGGGCGTAGCCGCGATGATGCTAATGATCAACGGATTGCCCAACACGCTTTTGAACAGGCTCCACGGGTCAGACTTGATCACCGGGCTGTACACCGCGAGCACGATGGTCGAGAGCGCGTTGTAGAACAGGATGACCAGGGCCGCGAGAATCGCTCCCAGAGAAATCCCGTAATCGCCGTACATGCTGGCGGCCAGCGCCAGACCGATCACACCGTTGTTACCGCGAAAGGCGCCCTGAACGAAAACCCCACGATCTACCAGCGGCACACGCCAGATCGCCCAGCCCCAAGCGAACGCGAAACCGGCCAGGGTGATGATGGTGAAAAAGATCAGCAGCGAGGGCTGCAAGGCTTCACGCAAATCGGCGTGGATGATGCCCAGAAACAGCAGCGCAGGCATGGTCACGTTAAACACCAGGCTCGACGCGGTCATGATGAAACCGTCATCAATCCAGTTGATGCGCTTGAGCAGCACCCCTAGGAACAGCATGGCGAAAACCGGCGCAGTGATGGCCAGGGTCTGATAGAAAATGTCCAGCATTCGTCGAACCCTGTCCCGTCGTTAGGTAGCTAATGATAAGCCAGCATAGACGATAGCGTTACAGGGAATTTCGGAAAGCCGCTGTAGGAGTGAACTTGTTCGCGAGGCGGCCTATCTGGCTAAGCAGAAGATCGCCTCGCCAACAGGTTGGCACTTATCAGACAAACTGCAATCTTCCAGATTGAACCCAATCCTGTAGGCGCTCACCGAGGTTACGAGGCCAGCCATAGCGTTTGCCTGACACTCCGCCATCGCTGGCCTCGTAACCTCGGTGAGCTCCTACAGGTCCATGTTTGCTGCGCAATAGTGCTGCGTCAGAAACAAGGGGCGAGTTCCTACAGGAATGCTCAGCGCTTCATGCCTCCCGCGCGGGCACCAGTTTCTTCTCGAACACCGAAACCCCGTCCAGATCCCGCAAGGTCACGGTCATCTCCGAACTTTGCCCGTCGATGTTCACTTCACCAAAAAACTGAAAACCGGCAAATGGCGATGTGTTCTGCGCAGGCGGCGCCTTCTGGAAGACCAGTTCAGGGCCGAAGGTTTTATCCAGCGGGTTAGGCCCGAAGCTACCCGCGTTCAACGGCCCGGCAACAAATTCCCAGAATGGATCGAAGTCCTGAAACACCGCCCGATCCGGTTGATAGTGATGCGCCGCGCAGTAATGCACATCGGCAGTCAGCCACACGCAGTCGCGGATTTTTTGCGCGCGCAGATAGGTCAGCAGTTCAGCGATTTCCAGTTCGCGACCGGCCGCCGGGCCGTCGTTGCCATTGGCGATGGCTTCCCAGCGCGCCACACCGGGGCTGACTTCGCCATCCGGCACACCCAGACCAATCGGCATGTCTGCAGCGATCACCTTCCATTGAGCAGTGGAATTCTTGAGTCCGCTTTTGAGCCAGTCCAGTTGCGTGCGCCCCAGAAACGCCGTGGTCGGGCCAGGTTTATCAGCCAGATTGGAGTCGTTACCGTCGCGATAACTGCGCATGTCCAGCACGAATACATCCAGCATCGGACCGTAGCTCATCTTGCGATAGATGCGCCCGCCCTTATCCGCCTCCTGCAAACGCATAGGCGCGTACTCCAGAAACGCCTGACGACCACGGGACGCCAGCAGTTGTATGTCCTTGACCTTGTAACGGTCGTCCAGCTGTTTGCTCGGCGACCAGTTGTTCGTCACTTCGTGGTCGTCCCACTGCCAGATCTGCGGCACCTCAGCATTGAAACGGCGCAGGTTGTCATCCATCAGGTTGTAGCGATAAGCACCACGGTATTCGTCGAGGGTTTCCGCGACTTTGCTCTTGGCTTCGGTGATGATGTTGCGCCAGATGCGCCCACCTTCGGTAACGATCTGCGCCGGGACAGGGCCATCGGCATAGATGGTGTCGCCGCTGTGGATAAAAAAATCCGGCAGACGCAGACGCATGGCTTCATAGATACGCATGCCGCCCACATCCGGGTTGATGCCGAAGCCTTGACCCACTGTGTCGCCACTCCAGACGAAACGCAGGTCTCGACGCTGTTGCGGCACACTGCGCAGATGGCCGAACCAGGGCTCACTGGTTACACCTGACTGAGCGTCTTCGAACTGCACGCGGTAAAAAATCGCCTGATCGGTGGGCAGTCCGGTCAATTCGACTCGCGCAGTGAAATCAGTGCGCTGATCAGCGAGGGCTGAAACCAGACGCCGCGGATTGGTGAACATGCTGCGGGTGTCCCACTCCACGACCATGCGCGACGGTCGATCACTGCGACTCCAGACCATCGCCCGATCACCGAGTACGTCACCGGACTGCACGCCATCAGTGATTTTCGGTCGGTCCTGAATCGAAGCGATAACGGCCGGAGCCAGTCCAGGCAAAAGCAAACCTGCACCAGCAGCCTGAATGATACGACGTCGTGTCGGGTCGAACTGAGTCATGGAGGGTCCCCCTGTTGAAGGTAAAGGGGAAAGCTAGCAGTGCAAGATGGGGGAAATATGACAATGGGGCAGACATTGAACCGGTAGGAGCCAACTTGTTGGCGAGAGGCGGTGTGTCTGTCAAATCGCCTCGCGAACACGTTCGCTCCTACCGGGGACATCGCATTACCAGGGCAGGGGTAATTCAAGCCTGCGCGGGCGCAACCTCCATCTCAACCACCTCAGGACGCTTGAGCAAGGCGTACGTCACGCCTGTGACCACGCTACCCGCAACAATCGCCAGCAGGTACAACAGCGCATGATTCATCGCATTCGGGATAAGCATCACGAAAAGACCACCGTGCGGTGCCATCAGCTTGCAACCGAAGTACATCGACAACGCACCGGTCAACGCCCCACCAGCGATGCTGGCCGGGATGACGCGCAACGGATCTTTCGCAGCAAACGGAATGGCGCCTTCGGAAATGAAACACAGGCCCAGGACGAACGCTGCCTTACCCGCCTCCCGCTCGCTCTGAGCGAATTTGCGGCGAGCGATGAAACTGGCGATGCCCATCCCGATCGGCGGCACCATGCCTGCCGCCATCGCAGCGGCCATGGGCGCGTAGCTCTGGGAGGCCAGCAAACCGACCGAGAACGCATAGGACGCTTTGTTGATCGGCCCACCCAAATCGACACACATCATCGCCCCGAGCAGCACGCCCAGCAGAATGGCGTTAGTGGTGCCCATGCTGTTGAGGAACACCGTCAGGCTTTCCAGCAGTCCAGCCACCGGTTTGCCTACGGCGTAAATCATCAGCAAGCCAGTGATGAGGCTGGCCAGCAACGGGATAATCAGAATCGGTTTGAGCGCTTCAACACTGGCTGGCAAACGCACATAGCGACTGATTGCCCAAGCGCTATAACCCGCAATGAAACCTGCCGCGATCCCGCCGATGAAACCTGCGCCAAGAGTGCTCGCCAACAAACCACCAATCATGCCTGGAGCCAGGCCCGGCCGATCAGCGATGGAATAGGCGATATAACCGGCCAGCAAAGGAACCATCAACGTAAACGCAGCATCGCCCACCTGTTTGAGCACCGCAGCCAGCGTGCCCGGCTCTTTGAAAGCCTCGATGCCGAAAACAAATGACAGCGCGATCAGCAAACCGCCCGCCACCACCATCGGCAGCATGTACGACACGCCGGTGAGCAAGTGTTTGTAGACGCCGGTTTTTTCCTGCTTGGCAGGCTCCTTCGAGGTGCTGCCAGAGGATTCCACCTGAGCTTCAGCCAAGGCCTTCTTCAAGGTTGCGTCGGATTGCTTGAGGGCAATACCGGTGCCGCAACGATAGATACGCTTACCCGCGAAGCGCTCGGTGGCGACTTCGATATCGGCTGCCAGCAATACCACGTCAGCGTCGGCAATCGCTTGAGCACTGAGGGGATTACGTGCGCCTACCGAGCCTTGAGTTTCAACCTGAAGCTCATAACCCAGACGCTTGGCGGCTTGCTGAATTGCCTCGGCTGCCATGAACGTGTGTGCAACGCCGGTCGGACACGCAGTGACTGCGACAATGCGCGGCACACTGCCGGTGCTCACAGCAGAAGGCGCTGCAGAGGCTGTCGCAACGGGAGCCTCGTAGACTTTGGCCTGCTCGGCCGCACGATGCAGAAAGCCGTCCACGTCTTGCAGCGCGTGAGCGGGAGAGTCTTGAAACAGGCGCTTGCCCACGAAACGCGACAGATCGACTTCGCCGGTGTTGACCACCAGAATCCAGTCTGCGTCGGCGACTTCCTGCGCGGACAAAACCTGTGTCGGGTTGCGCGGATCAAATACTTCGACGCTGGTGCTCCAGCCCATACGCTGGGCCGCGGCATCCAGCAGCCTCGCACTGAGAACGCTGCTGACCTTGCCATTTGGGCAGGCTGTCACAATGGCTAATTTCATTACCTGGCCTCTCTTATTAAACAGCGCATAACCAAGTTGATTGGAATGCATTCTGTAGGAGTTGCCAAAGGCTGCGATCGCGATGTATCTGGCACACCTGATCGCAGCCTTCGGGAGCTCCTGCACCGGCCATGCAGTGGCCGGCTCCCTTATTTTTCCGCCAGAGTGCGCACGTTCACGCCGCCTTCAAGCTTTTTAAGCTGTGCGTTATCGGTAATACCAAACCCGATCTGGGTCACCGCCATGGCCGCAATCGCCGTGGCAGTGCGCAAGGTTTGCTGAGCCGGATGACCGCTGAGCAACCCGTGCACCATGCCCGCCAGCAGCGAGTCTCCGGCACCCACCGTGCTCGCGACGGTGACTTTCGGCGGCAGCGACTGCAACGCAGTCTCAGCGCTGAACCAATGCACGCCTTCAGAACCCTGCGAGATCACCACGTGTTCAATGCCACGGGCGCGCAGGCTGGCGGCAGCTTCGGCCTGAGCAGCGATGGAAATGATCGGCGCATCCAGCGCATCGGCCAGCTCTTCAGTATTGGGCTTGATCAGCCACGGACCCGCCGCAAGCCCTGCACGCAAAGCCAGGCCGCTGCTGTCCAGCGCAACTTTCAGACCGAGATCTTTCAGGCGTACCAGCAACTTGTGCAGCCATTCCGGGCTGACACCACGCGGCAAGCTGCCTGCAACCACGACCGCGTCGAACTGCGTCGCGATCTGTTCGACACGGGCATACAACGCTTGCTGCGCATCCTCGCTGACCATCGGGCCAGGGCCATTCAGGTCCGTGATACGTCCGCTTTGTTCTGCCAGCTTGATGTTGCTGCGGGTTTCCCCCGGCACGCGAACGAACTCATCGACAAAGCCGCGACGCGTAAACAACGCCTCGAACGGTTGCTGGTTGTCGACGCCGAGAAAGCCAGCGACGGTCACTTGATGCCCCAGGTCAGCTAGCACCTGGGCAACGTTCAAACCTTTGCCTGCCGCATGGCTGAGCATGGCTTCGCTGCGGTTGACTTGCCCGAGCTGCAACGGCCCCAACTGCACAGTCAGGTCCAGTGCGGGGTTCATGGTCAGGGTCAGTATCTTGGCCATTACAAAGCCTCCACGAGAGCGCGAACTTCGGCGGCACTGCCCACCGTCAGCGCGTTTTGCGCCAGTTGCTTAGCGGTACTCAAATTCAGTTCACGTACACAGGCTTTGACTTCGCCAATGCTGCGCGCCGAAACACTCAACTCATCGACGCCCAGCCCTACCAGCACCGGAACCGCCAACGGATCAGCCGCCAGCTCACCGCAGATGCCGACCCACTTGCCGTTGGCATGGGCCGCACGCACGGTGATGTCGATCAATTGCAAGACCGCTGGATGCAAACCGTCAGCCTGAGCCGACAAGGTCGGGTGGCCGCGATCGATGGCCAGGGTGTATTGGGTCAGGTCGTTGGTGCCGACACTGAAAAAATCCACTTCTTTGGCGAGCACGGGTGCAAGCAAGGCGGCTGACGGGACTTCGATCATGATGCCGATCTGCAAGTCCGCCACCGGGATTTCTTCGCGCAGACGCAAGGTCATGTCCCGTGCCTGACGCCATTCCTCAACGGTGCCGACCATCGGGAACATGATGCGCAGAGGGCGGTTGTCAGCAGCACGCAGCAACGCGCGCAACTGGCTTTCCATGACTTGCGGTCGTTGCAGGGTCAGGCGAATGCCGCGCACACCGAGAAACGGGTTTTCTTCCTTGTCGATTGGCCAGTAAGGCAGCGGTTTGTCGCCACCTACGTCCAGCGTACGAACCACCAACGGGCGACCTTGCAGATCGTCCAGCACGCGGCGGTATTCCGCTTCCTGAGTTGCCTCATCCGGCGCCTGTGAGTGGGCCATGAACAGCAACTCGGTACGCAACAGGCCGATGCCTTCCGCGCCCTGCTCCACCGCAGCCGGTGTACCGGCGCTGTCGCCAATGTTGGCGAAGACTTCAACCGCATGACCATCGAGGGTCAGCGCGGGCTCCATACGTTTCGCGGCGGCGGCTTGCAGGCGTCGTTCGCGGTTATCGCGATCCTCTGCAGCGCGCTGCAACGTTTCGGCATCCGGGGCAACGGTCAGGCGACCTTTCTGGCCGTCGAGCAACAGCATCGTGCCCGGTTTGAGCAACAACACGCCATCACCGGCGCCAACCAGCGCGGGAATGCCCAGTGCGCGCGCAACAATTGCGCTGTGCGCCGTCGCGCCGCCACGCGCGGTCAGAATGCCGGCAACCTGCACAGGATCAAGCCGCGCCACATCGGACGGACCCACTTCATCCATCACCAGGATGTAGGGTTCGTCCGGCGCGACCAGGGTTTCGATGCCGCAAATCTGCGCCAGAACCCGACGGCCGACGTCACGTAAATCCGCTGCGCGTTCCGCCAGAAGCGCATCCTTCAACTGCTCCTGCTGGCGCGCGGCGCTGTCGATCACGTTGTTCCAGGCCGCTGCGGCGCTTTCGCCCTGCCTCAGGCGCAAGATAACTTCGTTGGTCAGCTCAGGGTCGTCGAGCATTTCGACGTGCGTGATGAAAATCTCGCGGATTGCCTTGGCCTTGCTGCGCTGGATCAGGCCCTGAATATCCTGACGCACCTCCGCCAGAGCTTTTTCCAGACGCTCGCGCTCGATCGCGGCAGATTCGCCCTGCAGCGGGTAATCAAAGGCTTGCAGCACTTGAATATGCGCAGGACCGATGGCGATACCCGGCGACGCCGGAACCGCAGTTATTTGAGCGCCATCCAGTGGAGCCGCTGTCTCTTTGGCGACGACCGCAGCAACCGGTGTCGGCGATGACGCTGTGGGTAGCGGCTCGACTTCCTCACCCAGCCCTTGCTCGACGGCAGCCAACAGAGCAGGCAACGCATCGGCGGCCACGCTCGGCTCGGCGATGAACTCAAGCACCTGACCACGACGCGCCCCCAGACTCAACAGCTTGCTCAAACTCTTGGCGGAGACAGCGCTCTCGCCAGTGTCCAGCACGCGAACGCGAACATCGCCGTCAAACTCCTTGGCCAGTTGCGCAAGGATTTTCGCCGGACGAGCATGCAAGCCATGTGCGTTGGCCAGCGTCACGTGCTGGGTCGGCCACTCGGAAGGCACTTCGCCGCCCAGGGCTTCGAGTACCGCACGATTACTGGTGGCGTGACCCAGCTCATGACCGCGGCCTTCAATCAGCAGAGAGCACAAACGCTCAAGCAACGTCTGGTGTGCTTCGCCCAGACTGGCGAGGCAGAACAACCCGGTGAGCGGCTGACCGAGGTAACGGATCGGTTTGTCCGGTGTAACGAACGCCAGGCCTGGACGCTTGACGGTCTGTTCGCTGTGCAGCCACCACAGGCCATCACCCAGAGAAAGGGCTTCGACCTGCTGGAGCACGGCAGCGAAGCCGTTATTGACGCAGTCGGCTTTACGCAACAAACGTGCACCGCGCCAGACCAGTTCTTCGAAATCGTCGGCAGAAACCCCAAGGCTGATCAACTGGCTATCAAGGGCCAGCTCTTGCGGTGCGCCTTGCAGCAGTTTGAGCAGGGCGTCAGGGCTGTCAGCTTTGCGCAGCTCTTCACCCAGATCGGTTTCGCCCAAGGCTCGCGTCAGCAGTTGCAGCAGGCGCAAATGCTCGTCGGACTTGGCCGCGATACCAATGGCCAAATACACCATGTGGCCGTCGCCCCAATCAACGCCTTCCGGGAACTGCAGCAGGCGTACGCCGGTGGCGAATACCTGATCGCGGGTCTCTGGTGTGCCATGAGGGATTGCGATGCCTTGACCGAGAAAGGTCGAGCCTTGCTTTTCGCGGTTCTGCAAACCGGTCAGGTAGCCTTCGGCGACAAGGCCATCGGCGACCAGAAAATCAGCAAGCAGTTGCAAAGCGGCGGACTTATCCACAGCCGTCTGGGCCATGGATATTTGCTCAACGGTGAGCTCGAGCATGCCTGTCTCCTGTACAGCGCGGGCAAGCGCCTGATTCTTGTTTTAAGAACGATCATGAACTGATCGACAGCTTAGGTGATGGAACAGATAAACGATCAGAGGTATCCCTAAGACAGCAGCAACAAATATAGTTGCTGAAACGTTTAATCTAATTGAGCGGCACGTTACTCGATTATCTCCATCGGTTGAAGTGCACCCGGTCCAATGTTGACCGGCAAAGCGTAAATAAACCTGAGAACATTGAGGTGGACCATGGTCTGCTGTGCAGATCAGCCACTTTCGGTGAGAATCTTCTCTGATGAGGCATCCATAACAAAAGGAATCACGAGTGAAACTCAGTGATATTGCACGTCTGGCGGGAGTGTCCGTCACCACGGCCAGTTACGTGATCAACGGAAAGGCCGAACAGCAGCGCATCAGCAACGCCACTGTCGAGCGCGTTCAAGCTGTGGTTGAAGAACATGGCTTTCGCCCAAACCCTCAGGCCGCGGGCTTGCGCAGCCGTCATACGCGAACCCTTGGATTTATCCTGCCCGACCTGGAAAACCCCAGTTATGCGCGGATCGCCAAGTTGCTGGAACAAGGTGCACGCGCGCACGGCTATCAGCTGCTGATCGCCAGCTCCGACGATGATCCCATCAGTGAGCTGCAACTGTTACAGCTGTTCCGGGCCCGGCGCTGCGATGCGCTGTTTGTTGCCAGCTGCCTGCCAGCCAGCGACGACAGCTATCGCGAGCTGCAGGATAAAGGCTTGCCGGTTATCGCTATCGACCGGGAAATGGACCCCAAACACTTCTGCTCAGTCGTCAGTGACGACCATGACGCCAGCCTGCAACTAACCCGCAGCCTGCTACAAACCCACCCCAAGCACATCGCGCTGATTGGCGCCCGACCGGAGCTGAGCATCAGCCGGGCCCGGGCCAGCGGTTTCGAGGATGCGCTGGCTGGCTTTGAAGGCGCGGTGATCATCGAGCACGGCGAGGCGTTCAGCAGGCAGTGCGGCCAACAGTTGATGCAGGGCATTTTTGACCGTCTTGGATATTTTCCGGACGCGTTGGTCACCACCTCTTACGTGCTGTTGCAGGGCGTTTTCGATGTACTGCAACGTCGCGCGGTGAATCCGGACCAGTTCCACCTGGGCACCTTTGGTGACACGCAGTTGCTGGACTTCCTGCCGCTGCCGGTCAACGCCATGGCGCAACAACATCAATTGATCGCCAGCGCTGCGCTGGATCTTGCGTTAGCCGCGATTGAAAAAAACCAGTACGAGCCGGGCGTACACGCCATCGTACGGACCTTCAAACAGCGCATTCACGAGGATTGAAGGTGAGGCTCATCGACACCCACACTCATCTGGACTTCGATGATTTCGACGCCGATCGCGCAGCGGTTCTCGACCACTGCCGAACCCTGAGCGTCGAACGCATGGTGGTGTTGGGTGTGTATGAGCGCAATTGGCAGCGCGTCTGGGACCTGACGCTGGAGAACCCGTCACTGCACGCCGCGTTCGGTCTGCATCCGGTGTATATCGACGAGCATCAGCCGGAACACCTCGATCAACTGGCCGACTGGTTGACTCGCCTGCAAGGCCACCCGCAATTATGTGCGGTGGGAGAAATTGGTCTGGATTACTACGTTGAAAGCCTCGATCGTCAACGTCAGCAGGATGTGTTCGAGGCGCAGCTTCAACTCGCGGCGGATTTTGATTTGCCCGCGCTGCTGCATGTTCGCCGCAGCCATGCGGATGTGATCGCCACGCTCAAGCGTTTCAAACTCAGGCGCAGCGGCATCATCCATGCGTTTGCCGGCAGTCGAGAAGAAGCGCGGGAGTACATCAAGCTGGGTTTCAAACTCGGCCTTGGCGGTGCCGCGACCTGGCCACAAGCGCTGCGCATGCACCGGGTGATCGCTGAGCTGCCACTGGACAGCATCGTGCTGGAAACCGACTCGCCCGACATGGCCCCGGCCATGTATCCCGGCCAACGCAACAGCCCGGAGCATTTGCCGGATATTTGTAAGGCGCTGGCTGGGTTGATGAATGTTGCGCCTGAGCGGTTGGCTGAGGTGAGTACACGGAATGCGTGTGAGTTGTTTGGGTGGAACGAACAGCAAAGTCACTGAATTGGAAAGCGTCGCTGTAGGAGCTGCCGCAGGCTGCGAAGGCAAACCATCGGACACGCCCTATTCGCAGCCTGCGGCAGCTCCTACAGATCGATAGCGTTGAAAGCTCAAACCAGCAACGTCCACAACGCAAACCCGGCGTACCAAACAATCGCGGCGCGGATTAGCAATTCCCACAGCACATCCAAGCTGTTTACGCCTTCGGCCCCCACCACCGGCGCAGGTACCTCACCTGCCACGCAGCCTACTTTCGCAATGAGTTGCGCAGCGCTGATGTCCCAGTTGAGCAGTTCGTGCAGCATGACTCGACTGACCGCAACGAAGTTACCCACCAAGGCGAAGCTCGCCGCCAGCAGACGAACCGGAATCCAGTCGAAAGCGTGGCGCAATTGGGCGGCGTTTTCCGCCACTCCGGGCGTCTTGGCGTGCTCGGCAGCCAGTGCCAGCAAACGGTAAGCCAGTGCGGCGACCGGCCCCAGCAGGAAGTACCAGAAAATCACCGCAAAGAAACTTTGATAGGCCTGCCACAACAAATGGCCCTGCACGCCTTTGAGCAACTCTTCGCTGTTGTCCGCCAGTACACCCATGTCGCGTTCAGCAACGTGCACCGCTGCCTGCGCATCACCGCGACGGCACGCATCGCGGAACGGCCCGAGAGCGGCGATCAGATCGCCCCGGCCCAGGCTGTAGATCAAGACCAGCAAATGCACCGGCAGTGCCAGCCAGCCGTTGGCGACCGAGCCCAGCACCACCAGAATCAATGCCAACAGCAATACTGGCAGCAGGACGCTCAGCCCGAGAATCAGCCAGGGATGTGAAGCCATACGCGGACTGGCTTCAAGCCTGGCCAGTTCGGCTCGCCACATACCGTCACGCTGGACTCGCTCACGCAGGGCAGAAAACTTCTCGATCAACACTGCCAGCAGTAACACCAGAAAACTCATTTACCTGTCCCTCACTTCAAGCCTGCAAGGCCGCTTTGAAACGCAACCAGTCAAAAAATGGGCCCGGATCAGTCTTTCGCCCTGGCGCAATGTCGCTGTGGCCACAGATCCGTGCACTGCTGATCGCCGGATACGCAGACTGTAACTGGCGAGTCAGATCTATCAAGGCCGAGTATTGCGCGTCGGTGAACGGCTGCTCATCGGTGCCTTCAAGCTCGATACCAATGGAGAAGTCATTGCACGTTTCCCGCCCTTCAAAATTCGACACGCCTGCATGCCACGCCCGATCAAGACAGGAAACGAACTGAGTCACCTCCCCGTCCCGCTCAATCAGAAAATGCGCCGACACGCGTAGATCTGCAATCCCTTCAAAATACGGATGCTCGGTGACATCCAGTTGGTTCTGAAAAAAAGCCTGCACCTTGCCGGTTTTGAACTGGGCAGGCGGCAGGCTGATGTTGTGAATCACCAACAATGAGACTTCACCCGCAGGGCGTGCATTGAAGTTGGGCGATGGGCAGTGATGGATGCCGTGGCACCAGCCGCTTGCACAATCGAGCTGCATGAAGGTTCCTTGCGCGGATAAATCGAAAGAGGGCAAGTATGCCCGCTATGAACAAAATAGGGAGGGTGTAAATGGATGAGGATTGGGTAGGAATGGTCTGGCGCGGCGTTCATGTGCGGGAGCCAACTTGCTGGCGAGGCGATGTCAGACGTAAAGCCTCGCCAACAAGTTGGCTCCTACAGGTTTGTGCGGTGCAACCTTATGCGCCCTTGAGCTTGCGCAGATTACCCAGCACTGACTCCAGCGCGCGATCAAACAGCAGCGCGTCGTCGAGCATGCGGATGGTGCCGCGACGGAATTCCATTGCCAGCCCCATACGGGTCTTCTCCAGAACCTTCATGCCGGTGCGGTTGACGAAGACATAACGCCCGCTCGGCTCAACGATGGCAGCCAGCTTGCAACGCAGCTTGTGCTCTTCGTCTTCCTGAATTTCCACCCAGCCGCCCAAACGCAGTTTATCGACCTGCGCCAGACCTGCGTCGTCTTCCGGCAAGCGTGGTGCAGGTTCGTTGAACGGTTGATCGCCAGCCGCGATCAAGACGATTTCCTCGACCACCTGAATCATCGCCGGGCCGTGCGCATCCTCGGCTTCAGCGGAATCCGGCACGCCAGGGGCTGCTTCATCCTGCTGACGCGAGAAATGCTGAAACGCTTGCACATGCAACGCTTCCAGCTGGCTAAAGAATTCGCTGGTGGCGAACGGATCGAACGCGGCGCTGGTCAGGCCTTCACGCAACGCCTTGAGCAAGCCAGGCACCAGATCCAGCAGACGCTGCCTGGCTTCCGGCTCTTCATGCAGCTCGACGCTCCAGATCAGATCGTCCATCGCGGCCAGGCCGGCCTGCCACTCAACAGAGTCGTCACCATGCTTGAGGCAGGTCAGCAGCAACACCTTGCTCCAGGCCTCTTGCAGCAAACGCACGACCACCTCGGGCAGGATTTTGCCCAGCAGGCGTTGATTCAATTCCTGCTGCACCCGCTGACGGGCCAGCTCGGCACGCGCCCGACCTTCTTCGGCATCACGGGTGCGCTGCTCAAGCAACTCACTGCGACGACGCTCATCGCTGGTAAAGGCGAGGAAATCCACCAATAGCTCGGAGAAGATTGCCGGGTCGTCTACAAAGTCGTTCAGCAGGCGTTGCACAATCTGCTCGACGCGGACATAGAGCGAGTCGCGTTGATAGTCATCACGCCCGCCCCAACCCAGTGCCGCCGAGGCAATTTCGTTAAGCAGTCGCCGCGCCGGGTGGCTGCCACGACTGAAAAAGCTCTTGTCGATCACGGCGATTTTGAGCATCGGAATTTGCAACCGACCGATCAGCGCACGCAGCGACGATGGCAGGTTACGGTCATCCAGGATGAACTCGAAAAGCATCGCAATCAGATTGATTACATCTTCATCACCGACACCCACCACCCGGACTTTGCCGCTCTTCATGCTGACGCGAGTGAGCAGTTGTTCGAGCTGATTGCGCAGGTCGAAATCGTCGGGCAGATCCGAAGAAGGGACGTACTGCTGCATATGTGACAACAGACGCAGCAAGTCATGGCTAGAGATAGGCCGTGATTCGGCGTTTGGCTCGTGACGCGGCGCAAGGTTGCCGCGCACCTGCAGCAGTAACTCCTGCAAAGCAGAAAAAACGTCCTGGACGCCTTTGTCCAGCTTGTCTGCCGTCTGGGCCAGCGCCGGATCGGCAAATGGCTCGACGCTACGGCTTGGCCGGGCGCTGCGATCAGTAGAGCGACGCGCAGGCACGGCTTTCAGCTCAGGCAGCACGCCGGTGGCTATCAGCAGTTGGTTGGCTTCGCCGTACAAGTCATCAGCGTCGGCCAGAACATACTTTTCAAACAACTTGAGCAAGATCAGTTTGACCTTGATGCCCACGCCGAGACTGCGCCCGGCCTGCAAGAAATAATCACACAACATCGCCGGCCCCATCGGGTTGGCTTCGTTGCTCAAGGGCTGGGTAACCAACTGGTTCAGGCGTGTGGTCAATTGGGCCAGCGCAGTGCCGTCACGGCTAAGGACCTTGGTGACCATCGCATCGACGGCCACGGTCTTTTCCAGATCGTCGTTATGCACCAGCGAAAGCTTGTCGAACGACAACGGCGCGGCGATGACCGGCTCGGTAACCTGATATTGGCCAAGGCGTAAAAAGGCGTCGTAAAACTTGTCGAGAAACGCGCGCTCGATGCTTTTACGCTTGAGGCGCAGGTCGCGCATGGCTTCAAAGAAGGTGTTTTGCTCAGAATTGTTGTGCGCGCGATCCGCCATCTCGAACAGCGTGTCATCCGCATTATCGAACAGCTCCTGCAAAGCATCCTTGAGTTGCTGAGCAGCCTTGTCGCGAACCTGCAACAAAACGACGGGCAACCGCGCGAGGGACGAATTAGCCGCCTGGTCAGTATTTGCTTTAGTTAACGGCACAACATTCTCGTCGTTTTGCATCAAGCCACCTGCCAGAAGGCATCCTCGATCTCATCGCATGCCGGGCATCTTCCCTTACCTGCGAGGCGATCCCCCAATTCATTTCGCTACACGTCAAAAGCGTGACGTCAATTACAAGTCGCATCATCTTTCAAAATATATCCAATTTGCCAGCGCTGCCCGCTTCTTTACATTTCGCCGCTCGCTGGCGGTTTGACGCGTGCAGGGGTAGACCGCGAAAAATGCAATCCATCGCAACGGAATGTAAAAAACCGACCAACTGTCATTCGTTTGAGAACCGCAGAGGCCCGTTATAGATGGGGTGCCGTGAGTTCCGGGGGCAACCTGCCTTATACTCGGCCCACCTGAAATGGAGTCCGCTATGCCGAATCTACAACTCGCCACCCTCACCGCCGAAATCGAAGCCAACGTGCGCCGTGCGTTGCTGGAAGATGTCGGCAGTGGCGATATCACCGCTCAGTTGATCCCCGCCGAACGTCTCGCCAAAGCCACGGTTATCTCCAGAGATGCCGCAGTGATTGCCGGAACGGCTTGGGTGGATGCGGTATTCCGCCAACTGGATCCGCGAGTTGCGGTGCACTGGCAGGTGGTGGATGGCGATCGTGTGCAGCCGAACCAGGCGCTGTTCCACCTGGAAGGTCCAGCGCGTTCGTTGCTGACGGGTGAGCGCAGCGCGCTTAACTTCTTGCAGATGCTCTCAGGCGTCGCGACCAAAGCGCGGCATTACGCAGACATGGTCGCCAATACCCAGGTCAAGCTGCTGGACACCCGTAAAACCTTGCCGGGCCTGCGCTTCGCGCAAAAATACGCGGTGACTTGCGGCGGCTGCCATAACCACCGCATCGGGTTGTTCGATGCATTCCTGATCAAGGAAAACCATATCGCTGCCTGTGGTGGGATCGCTCAGGCCATTAACGCTGCGCACAAGATCGCCCCAGGCAAACCGGTGGAGATCGAAGTGGAAAGTCTCGCCGAGCTGCGCGAAGCGCTGGATGCCGGAGCCGACATCGTTATGCTCGACGAACTCAGCCTCGACGACATGCGCGAAGCCGTTCGCCTCAATGCAGGCAAGGCAAAGCTGGAAGCCAGCGGCGGGATCAACGACGACACGCTGCTGGTAATTGCCGAAACAGGTGTGGACTACATCTCGATTGGCGCGATGACCAAGGATGTGAAGGCGGTGGATTTGTCGATGCGGTTGAGCCTTTGAGGTAAACCGGGACTCCCACAACGACACAAAACCTGTAACCCCCGTCGCGGAGCAAACACGGCCTCTGTAGGAGTGAGCTTGCTCGCGATGGCGGTGAATTATTCAGTAAGGGACTGCCAGACAGGACGCCATCGCGAGCAAGCTCACTCCTACAGGGGCTTGGGTTGGCCCCGCGACCGCGGCGTGTCAGGAACCTATGCTTGAGTTCAGCCGGCTCAAGGGCATCACTCATGAGCTATACCGCACAAACGCAAAAGCCCGATCCATCTGGATCGGGCTTTTTGGGTCTGCGGTGCCGAAAACAGGAATCTAACTTGTTGAAATTACCCCCTTATATACTGGGATAAATCGAAGCAGCTTAGATTTATGTACTATTAAATGTACTTTTAAGTAATGCAATCTTCAATCAGTGCACCACGGTTCCACGACGACTTGGTAAAACGAGCTACGCCGTCAGGCTGGCCAAGGTGCGCACGACTCTCGACGCCAGCGCTCCGACAGCCAGCGACTGCCTGCGCCGCCCAGGCGAATCGCCAAGCTCCACGTCTCTCCATGCCGGCTGACCAGCACCTCTCGCACCGCAACGGCCTCGAGCATGGCGCGCAAGGTTTCTTGGTGGATCCCGGTCTTCATCCTTCGACCCCTAGGTGGGCAATGCCTTCAAAACGTCAGCGAGTTCGCGCCAGGGAAAGTCTTGTGCCTCGATCAAGGCTCGGCAGTCCGGATGGTGGGGAAAAGGACGGGCGCCGTCGCTCGCTTTCTGTGAGTGACCACAGCTCACGCAGCGCATGAAAGTCCCCACGACCTGCCAGCGTCTGGAATGCGCCAGCACCCGGCTATCCAGACGGTCCGTCGGAGGGATCAACAATTCACAGGCATCAAGCGCCCGCAGGACACCGAACGGTGTTTGTGTGTCGGGCATGTCTGATCACTTCGAATGAGGTAACGACCCGGTAAAACCCTGCACCGTACCCTTGGTGTACCACACTCCACCCGATTGGGGTCCACCAGATGACCAAAGGTCTCCCAGCGAGGGTATCGCCGTGGGAGTCTATTTAACGAATGTCCCGTTATTCGAACGGCCAACGACAATCTTACTTAGGCGCACTTTAAGGCGTCAGTTTAGGCAGCGGGTTGACATAGTTATTATCCGAGACTAATGTAGGCACAATGTAGCTACAAACCTGTGGAAGGTGATATTATGGCAACACTACTGAAAAATACCGACGTACGGTGCCGGATTGATGCGGATCTAAAAGAGCGAGCCACCGCAGTTCTAGACGCTTGCGGTCTTAGCATTAGCGATGCGATGCGCTTGTTCTTTCGTCAAGTCGTCGAAGTCGAAGGGCTTCCGTTTGACGTTCGTGTGCCTTCAGCCAGAACGGCTAAAGCTCTTGAAGAAGCTCGTGAAATCCGCCGTCAGTACAACTCTATGGATGAGATGTTGAGTGACCTGAATGGCGAAACCTCCGAAAAAAGTAAACACAAAGCGCGCAGCGCGGCCTAAGCGCTGCACGTATACAAGCACTTTTAATAAATCTTGGGACCGGTACAAGCGAGCTGGTGTGCGTGACATGACCGCTGCGTCAGACGTAATGGCCATGATATTTCAAGGTAAGACCCTGCCAGCGGAATATGAAGATCACGAGCTGACGGGAGACTGGGATGGGTCCAGAGAATGCCATATAGGTGGAGATTTCTTGCTTGTGTACCAGCTATCCGGAGACCTGGTTACCTTCGTTGATCTTGGCAGCCATTCAGAACTATTTGGTTGAATACAGAAACGAAAAACCCGCTTAGGCTGGTCTTTTCTGCCTGAAAAGCACACGTAACAAGCAGCATCTTGCCTCAATATCACCTAGGCTTTATCGATGTGCCACGTAAGAAGAAAGTCTCTAACTGATTGATATTGTTGTTTAAAGCATCTTCCTTGTAATCAGTCGCCCCCAGAGCTCGCAACGTGGCCCCCTAACCGTTATCCGCCCCGCGCGCAGAGAATGGCTCACCACCAGAAGCACCTGACGGTTTCAGTCCGGACGGGGGCTATAATCGAACTCACGGGATTACACAGGCTCAAGCGTAAGCCCTTGCTTGAACAGCCCGATTACGCGGCCTACTACCGCTGCATTTGCCCCATGATGGACTGGAACTACTTTTAGCTCAGGCGTTGGTTTACTTGCGCTGTACGAGAGCCAGATATTCTTCGTACCACTTCTGTACCACCATCTTTTCATCTGCGCCTACCTCACATACCAAATCTTTCCAAGGAGAGCCAGAGTCAGCAGCTTTCAAACTTACAGATTTTTCATTTAAAAACAGTCACATACAGATTATAGCGCTCCTAAACTACAGCGTTGAAGGTGCCCTGCGCACCGCGCGCGCCCTAGGCCAATTCTTTCGGAACGTCATTTCCATGGTGCTACAAGCCGCAAACAACCAAAAACCGTACTTCACGTTGATTAGCCAACTATCAGAGTTCTGATTTCCAGAGGACCCAAAAAAAGTCCCGCAGAGGTGGTTTTCTTGTTGGGGGTGATTAACTAATGTCCAGCTAGTCGCCCCGAGCCAGAGCTTCTTCCTCGTCCTTGGTTCGCACCACTCACAGGTTTCGCCGTAGTCAGGCTGGTACTCATCATTCTCGAAAATATGCTGGCCTCCCTCTCTTTTTGCGTCGCTGGCCACGCATTCGTCACACAGGTTCCCGGTCGGATGTCGGATATTGTTCGGCAGCGCTCTTGGAAGACAGGTAACCACTGATCTCGCCAGTCTTCATAGGTCAGCTGCTTGATGTTGATAGCCCCAGAGCAGTGGAATACGCCTGAATGAAAGGCAAAGCCGGTTGAACTGGGTGGTGGCTCTTTAATACGGCCCAAAAATGACTCAATTCACAGGCCGCCGAGATAAGCTCATTAAGCCCGTTGAGATGTACTACGTGTGCATTTACGTCAAGCTCGTAAGCACGGGCCGCGTCCTTCTCCAAAAAGCACATTCACCAATCAAAGTTACGACTGTTTTGAACACCGACTTTTTCAACCGAATTGCTCAGAAGCGGTGACTGGTGTTGCGATTCCGTTTCCTCAATATCGACCGTAGACATTTGCTAAACGACTTCGTATTCTCTGGGTCTACAGCCGCAGCATCCCCGTCAGCGCCAACGCGCGTTTCAATTAATAAGGTCGTTGTTTCAAAGGCTTACAGGTAACCCAGTGAAATATGCGACGTTAGGGCTGAATTCATCACCTTACAACTATTTCATATGTATATGCTTGGCTGCACTAAATAAATATCGCAATCTACTAAAAATGGAAAATTAGCCATGAATCAAGAATGGATACTCTTAACAAAAGAAACTCGCAGAGCATTCTCTAGCGCAACTTGGATTCCATTGAGAGCATCCATAAATAGCGAGCAAGGCAATGTAAAAGACGTAGGTTACCTCAGTGAATATTTTGGTTGTGGATCTGCAGCATTTCCACCAGAGCATCGAGAATTTATTGAAGGCCGCTTGGGTTGGAGTGATATCGGAATAGGTCATACTGTTGCGCCCTATGCATACCCAGATGGCTATTACGCACCCATTGATCAGTTCCAGTACCATGATAAAGAGCCGCTAGGTGTGAACTTGGTTTTCGAGCATCCACAACCTGTTGTTGGTGGTAGACAGTGGATATTGAATCCGGATCTGATTGTGGCGCTGCGGCTGATTAAAGAAGGTTCGAACTGGGTCAGACCTGAAGAAAATTTCCTCGTTGTTGCACGCGAGAGTTTTGACGAAAGCGGTGAACATCGTCTGATCGAGATAAAGAGAGAATTCTTACTCGACTATTTGGCCGCGAGAAACCTCTCCCTACGCCTTTCTTATTACCGGCAGAGAGTGGAAAATGTGGCTTCACTTGAGGAAAGCAATTATTCAGATCTAGAAGACCACAAGTCGGAAAGAGATGATGGGCGATTTGAGCTCCTCATTCGTAAAATTAACGACGTCTTCGGGGGGAGCTGGGCGATGTTTCGTGCCTGGCGAACAGACGTCGACGAGGATGAAGATGCTCCTGTGATGAGTGCAGAAGATGAAACCAATACCGACTATGAAAGCTCAAAAGGGCACCGTGGAGGTTATGAAGGTGTCAGGGTCGAAGGAGAGTTTTGGCGAGATGAATGGGTAGATCATCAATCTAGAAGCATGCGAGTTCGTGGAGATAGGGATACAAATCTGCCTCAATTTATTGTCGAGACTGACGGTACCCGCATAACATCGTCAGAACTTAATAACGAAGACATAGGCCGCTGGTTATGGTTCCGTACAAGTGTAGTTACTGAGCTTCTTTACAATCGCGGATTCAAGCTTGTGTGGTACACCGCAGAAACAGGTGGAATTCACTCTACCTCAGGCTATAACACTCATTTTGGGGTTAACTCTGCCGACCTACTTACTGTATATGCTTATGATATCGCCCGCCTTGCTTCCTGGGAACAGCACATTTGGGCCGCGCATAATGTTGCCCCGGAAGGAAAAGTGTCCGGTGAACTGCTAGCTTCGCAGGTCAAAACCCAGCCAGCACCTACACAAGCCGTTGAGGACCTACTTTTCCAAAGCATGCGGCTACTAGAGGAGGAGTTTCGGAAGGAACACCATTTTTCGCTATTCACTCACGACATAGATGACTTGGAAACCAAGCAGCAAATCTCTCGATTTGCAAGTAAAGATCAAGCATCCCTACTGAGACTGGCAAAAGATCTTATACGAGTATTTTCGGACCGGCTAAACATCCGTGAACTACGTAAAATTTCAACGCATGTAGAAAAGGATAGACTTGGCTCAAACAAACTTTTGCAAGATATATTATCCAATAAAATTGGAGCCGATAAAGCTCGTCAAGTATTTGCTGAAATTGCTGGCACCTACGATATGCGTGTCGGCGATGCGCATCCGACAGGATCCAAGGTTACAAATGCGATCAAGCTCGCCGGAGTTGACCAGAGTCACTCATTCCTAAGGCAAGGAGAGCAACTGATTCATAACTTTGGAAGATGCATCTGGTATATAGGTAAGTATCTCTCTGAGAAAGCTGGGCGACGTGAGGACTAAAATACCAGCAAGGTAACCTAATTACGAAGTCGCCCACTTCTGACAGAATTTTGACCGTCCGCGAGATTCAACTAGCGACGGCAAGAGTAACTTCATGAGAGATCATAAACCAAGCCCAGTAGACAAGACTTAAATAAATATATAAATTATAGTATTTTGACATCGTACCCACAAAAGGAATTGCAGAGTGAGCTTACTAAAAATAGAACTCGAAAACTTTAAAAAGTTTTCCAAACTGACACTCGACTTAGGACAACCAATCACATTAATTTATGGCGAGAATAGCTCTGGAAAAACCTCAGCTATACGAGCTCTCTTAGCGCTGATGCAAACTTTCTCTTCACAGAACAAATATCATATGTGGAGCGCTCATGGTGAATACGTAGATTTAGGATTTTACAAGGACTACATCAAAGATCACAATATAAGAAACCGTCTAGGCATATCCATAACCAGTATCAACAATCACACTTTAAGTACAGGCAGAAAAACTAAAACCCCATGCATCGGCACAATGAAACTTTGTTACGACTTTGATAGCGAGACCAATCAAGCCAGGCTGTACTCGCTGACCGAACATGTTTACCACCCTAAGCTAAAAGAGTCGATCGGCGAAATTAACCCCGGATACAAAGTTCCTGCATTTTCAACCGAAGTTGAAGCAATAACAATCATCAGACTCAAAACACGGAGTTGGTACAATTTTTCGCTTCACCCACTATGTTATTTAGGGGTATATCAGCAATGGGATAAGCTCCACCCTAACCTTCTTCAAATTATAAGTAAAAAAAGCAAGAGCGTTCACCTCCATCAAAAATTCACTTTAGAAGCTACAAAAAAACAAACTTACGACGAAGCGGATAATTTAGGTAGATACATATTCAACCAGTCGATCGACCAGATTGAAAACACCCTTTCGTCAGTTCATTATCTTGGCCCTTTGAGGATGACACCGTTTCGTAGTTACAAGATATCAAACCAAGCTTCCAATGTCGGCATCAACGGAGAGAATACGCCATTCGCACTGTCCCGACTTCAGACTCTGCACACTAAAGATAAAACTAGCAAAAGACAAAACCAGCAAAAGTTTAATAACTTTACAAAATGGTTCGAGATGATATTTCCCGGTCAAAGTGTGGCAACCGAGCAAAGTGAGGACGTTGTCCGATTGAAGGTCGGAAATTCGGAACGAATAGACTCTATAGCAGACGTCGGGTTTGGATTTTCACAAGTGTTGCCAATACTGGTACAAGCAGCCGCAATGGATGCGGGAGAGACGCTTATCATCGAGCAACCTGAACTCCACCTCCACCCCAAGGCTCAAGTGGCATTTGCAAAGTTCCTCACTGCTGCTGCAAAAACTGGCGTGAAATTTATCATAGAGACGCACAGTGAGCACATCTTAAAAGGATTGCAACTTCACATATCCAATACAACCGTTAAAAAATCCGATCCAAAAATATTAGATAGCCTATCTCTGGCAAGTGAAGACCTGAAGATATATTACTTTAACAAAGATGATTCATTCGAGGTAATGAACCTCAATCAGTGGGGTGAGATAGATGGTGGTTGGCCAAGAGGATTTTTCGACGAAAGCTACAATATATCAAGTCAACTTGTAAGAAACAAAGTAATGAACTTTTCAGAAAACGCATCCCTCCCTAAGAAACCGGAGGACGTAAAATGAGGATGGCTATTGATGCTGAAAGCATAGTTGCTGCTTTCTCCGGATGTAACAGCGATCTTGAGGATGCGCTGAGACCATCAATCATCGCGATTACTGCTGGAATCATTGATGATTATGATTCTAAAATCTCTCGTGATGGTACTGGAATGGCACGCGACTGGCTTAAGCGGGTATATGACAGCCCCAGCCGATGGCGTATGGTGAATCATCAAGAACTTGAGTACTACGGAATAAACCCGGAGAATGGACTACATGAAGAATATGTTGGTGCCGCTTACGTTCACGGACACACCCTATTTAAGTTTGAAGAATTCGAAGAACTATTAAGACTAGCGAAAAAATATGGCCTTAAGTTGTGTACGCCATCATCCGAAATCGACTTTTCCTCTTTGAGTGGACATAGCATCATTGAATCATACCTACTGAATTCCACCACTAATTACAAGCACAACATAGTGCGAAAATACTTTAACCAAGAAAAACAAATCATAGTTTACGATCGCTTCTTTAAAGACTCAAGCTTGACTTTTCTTGAGAATGTAATATGCGATGCACATGACGATGTTTCAATAACCATTATTAGTGAATTTGAAAAACACTCTTTGCTAACCAAGCTTGAAACAGCAGATAGACTAAAAAGGATTAAACCTAAAGCATCCATTAATTGCTATTACCCCGACTTTAAAGAGCTTTCTGACAAGCATGATCGGCACATCCATCTTGGTAATAGACTTCAGTTGACTTTCTCAAGCGGGCTAGACTGTTTTGGAATGTCTCCAAACTGGAATAATAGTGAGTGTGATATTCAAGTTTATTATCTCGGCCCTGGATGCTCCACCCGCGTCTATGCAGTATCTGACAACTTGGTATCGTCGAAAAAACGTTATCAAATACAGGCCTTTTCAAAAATCTGACTTAGTCACTGCCATCGATATTTTTGAAAGTAAATCAGAAAGTTGTCATACTCCGCCCTTCCGGGCGGGGTATTAATCATGGCGACGCCGATCAGTCCTCATTTATGCCTCCGCGGGGGATTGGCGGAGTATCTCCCAAACTACCATATGGCTGCCACCATAACAAAAGACTAGTAGCGTTTTTATTCTCTTATATTCAATTCCTTATCTATTTATGATGCAATTTTTCTAAGCAACCAAACAGAAGATTTATTTAGCGCCCGCTACATAACGGTTTTCATCTTAAATGCTATCGAATAGTTCAATTCTCTGCACCCCAATCCAAACGACATCTAGTTGCATTTCACCGTCCAGAGCTGATCTAGCCTAGTTGTGAAACTCTGACTCATCATCTCCTGCCGCATTCCCCAATCAGGATCAGAGGGCACGCTCGCTGTGCGAAGCGTCCCTCGCCCCCACCGCTGATTGATTTCGTCCAATACCCCCATCACCTTTTCCGCCGCCTGCGGCTGGCACGGCGCGAAAAGGTCATCAGTAAATTCGCCAGGCTGTCGCAGATCCATCAGAAGAATTTCGGCCTTGCTGTAGTTGAATCCCGGCCGGAACAGCCGGTCGACTGCCTCGGTCGCGGCCTTAGTCATAAGGCGCACATCGTGAGTGGGGTAAGGCAGCTCAACAAGCGCGCTATTGGCATACTTCGCCTCGTTGGGGTTGAACATGCCGGTGCGGATGCTGACCCTGATCTTCTTGCACAGGGAGTTTTGTGCCCGGAGCTTTTCCGCCGCCCGCTGGACATAGGTGGCCACCGCCTCTTTTATAGGTTCGATAGTGGCCAGACGCTTGCCAAACATCCGGCTGGAGCAAATTTCCTGCTTTGGCGGCTCTTCCTCGCCCAGCTCAAGGCAACTGATCCCAGAGAGCTCGCGGACGGTCTTCTCGATCACGACACTGAATTTCTTTCCGAGCATTGTAGGATCGGCCTTGGCCAAATCCATTGCCGTCAGGATGTTCATTGCTTCAAGGTGGGCGTTCATTTTACGGCCGACGCCCCACACTTCTGATACGGCAGTGTTGCGAAGCACCCAGTCACGTTTGAATGGGTCGCAGATGTCCACTACCCCTCCCGTATTGGCCTGCAATCGTTTGGCTGTGTGGTTGGCCAGCTTGGCCAGAGTCTTGGTCGGGCCAATACCTACGCCGACCGGAATGCCGGTTGATTGATGCACCGCGGCGCGGATCGTTCGACCAAACGCCGTCAGGTCGCCGGGCATACCAGTGAGATCAGCAAATGCTTCGTCAATGCTGTAGACCTCGACGGCAGGCACCATCGATTCAATAACCGTCATGACCCTTTCACTCATGTCGCCATAAAGCGCGTAGTTGCTACTGAATGCCTGGACGCCGTGCTGGCGTAGTAAATCTTTTATTTGAAAATAAGGAGCGCCCATCTTCACGAACGGCTTGGCGTCATAG
>NZ_LOHF01000002.1:521865-523754 GCF_002158995.1 Pseudomonas caspiana
AAATCGCCACAGAACATCCCCGCGCCCTGCATGCTGTCACCCTCAATCCGCGCTAGGTACACGTGTGGCGCACGGATGTTGCACGTCTCGTCCAGCGAGAGGTGTTTTTCAATGTGATCCGCAGCCGGAGACGGAAACCCGGCCGGGATTTTGAATGAATACAGGGGGAGCTTGATGCCGCCCTCCATCAGCGGGCCGAGGATTATGACATTCATGACGCGAGCCTTCGGGTGATTAACTGTATGAATATACAGTTAACGATTTCGTCTGCGCGCGGTCAATCTCATATGTAGGACATTTCGACGGGTGACATCATGTGCGGACGCTACTCGATCTACGAACCCATGACCCATTACCTGAAGGAACTGGGCTCAAAGCAGATCGTTATCAATGGCTACGACGAGTGGCCCCTTGAGCGCTACAACGTCGCGCCGAGCACTCGCGTTGAAATTATCCGGGGGCTGGAAGAAGGTCTAAGCGTGGACAAGGTCCGCTGGGGATGGTCGCCGTTCTGGGCGAAGGGGAAAAGGCCTGACCCGATTAATGCGCGGGTCGAGACGGTGACGACAGGGAAGTTTTTCAAACAGCTTTGGCCGAATGGCCGTGTACTTGTGCCAGCCAATGGGTGGTTTGAATGGGTCAGGGATCCCGGCGACCCTAAGAAGAAGCAGCCCTACTTCATCAGGCTGAAAAGCCAAGCACCGATGTTTTACGGCGGACTGGCTCAGGTGACGCCCGGACTGGAGCAGAACGAGGGGGATGGGTTTGTGATCATCACCGCCGCCAGCGATCAAGGCATGGTCGACATTCACGACCGACGGCCGCTTGTGCTGACGCCCGAATATGCGAATGAATGGCTTGAGCCTGACCTTTCACCCGAACGCGCTGCTGAGATTGCAATGGAGTGCTGCAGGCCGGTCGACGATTTCGAATGGTACGCGGTGGGCAAAGAGGTAGGGAACGTCAAGAATCAGGGCGCGCAATTACTACGCCCTGCTCTTCAAAACAACATCATCCCTTAGTAACACCGACCTCTTCAAAGCCTGGCGTAGGGACCATCCCTAAGACTGACTTGAGCTCATGCCAGGGGTACTTGCCTCCATTCTCGGCAGGACAGCCCTTCGCATGGACAAACTGCTCCCCTGACTCACCGACCTGCTGGGTAGCCAGGCACTGGGTACAAATCATGAAACTCCCCATCATTGACCAGCGTCCAGTCCAACCAATAATTTGGTCGCTGATTCGCTCTGAGTCGCTCAGGGCCTTGCAGTACTCGTATACATCAAACTCCTTTGGCATATCTTTCTCCTTGTGGGCAAAGAAAGGTAGATCCCCATAGCTCACGCTTTGAAGCTTAGGACATAGGCGAGAAAGCGTGATGCAAACGGTCGCAAAATGAACAAACCAAGGGGTCATCAAAACAGGCCGCCCAGATCGGCGGGCACCCAATTGGTAATCACCAGCTCTCCGCTCATATCGGCTTGGCCCTGTCGCGGATTTGTGGTGGTGTACCGGATGTTCAATGTTTCGAAATGGAAACCATCGAAAACCCGGCGAATATCCGGATGGTCGTTGATGCTGACCATCACCTTGCCTTTGCAGCGCCGCATGAAGTCGGCCATTCGCTCGTAGTTTTCGAAGGAGAAGTCGACGCCATAGCCGCTGGTTTGCCAGTAAGGCGGATCCATGTAATGGAAGGTGTGGAAACGGTCGTAGCGCTCTGCGCACTCCAGCCACGGCAGGTTTTCAATGTAGGTGCCGGACAACCGTTGCCAGGCTGCTGACAAGTTCTCTTCAATCCGAAGCAGATTGATCGCCGGCGCCGTCGTTGCGGTACCGAAGGTCTGGCCAGATACCTTGCCAGCGAAGGCATGGTGCTGCAGGTAGAA
>NZ_LOHF01000003.1:0-249553 GCF_002158995.1 Pseudomonas caspiana
AGTCCGATACTTGCCATGCAACAGCGCGGTGTCAGGGACAAAGAACGGTTTACTAACGGGCAGACTTCACCGCCCTCTCCAGCCAACCCGCCAGATCCTTGACCTCAGTCTCATTCACACCATGAGGCAACCCGGCATAGGCGTGGTATTGCGGCTTGAGCCCCTGAGCTTTCAGGTAGGCCTCGGCGTCGCTCGCGCCCTGGACCGGGATCAGTGAGTCGGCTGTGCCGTGGCCGATGAAGATCGCCAGTTTCTGCCGCGCCGGGTCAGGCTTCAACTCGGCTTTGAGCACCGACAGCATGTGGCCGCTCAATGCTGCGAATCCGCCCACCAGTTGCGGATGACGCAAGGCCACTTCGTAGCTCATCATCGCGCCTTGGCTGAAGCCCACCAGGAACACCTTCGACGGCTGAGTCTGGTATTTACGTGTCGCCTGCTCGATGAACTGCTCCAGCAATTGCCCGCTGCTTTTCAGGTCCGAGGTTACACCGTCGTAATAGGCCGAGTCCCGACGTGGCGTGAACCATTGATAACCTTCTTGCCTGGCGTTCATGGGGGCACGCACCGCCAGGTAGTTGTAGTCATCCGGCATCAGCGACGTGAAGCTGAGCAGGTTGGTTTCGTCGCCGCCATAACCATGCAGAAAGATGACTAGCGGCTTGCCTTTTACTTCGGTGCTGGCCTGCGCCACGTAAGCCAGTGGCAGATCGCGCAACAGCGGCTGTTCGGCTTGAGCCAGCCCGCACACGGCGAACAACAAGAAGGCAAACACTTTGAGCATGGTTCATCACCTCGAATGAGCGCCGCCGCTCTTCAGGTCAGCGCTGAGTGGATTACGCGCGTCAGTCGCTCACACCTGTACGGCTGACCTTTTCAGGACGCAGCAGCTGCATTTGCTGGCGATAGTCATCGGTCACCTGACGCGACTGGCTACTGCTGGTGATCACCCGTGGCGTGATCAGCACGATCAGCTCGGTGCGCGCCTTGGATTTGCTGGTGGTGCCGAACAACCAGCGCAGGCCGGGAATCTTGCCCAGATACGGTATCGAGCTGGAGGACTCGGCATTGTTCTGATTGATCAGACCGCCCAGCAGCACTGTCTGGCCGCTTTGTACCGCAACTTGAGTCGAGACCGAACGGGTGGAAATGCTCGGATTGGCCTGCGTATCGGTGATAGTAGACGTGTCCGCATTACTGACCTGCTGCTGGATGTCCATGTACACCAGGCCGCCCGGATTGATCCGTGGCACGACATCCAGAATCACACCGGTCTGCACGTACTCGACGCTGCTCAGGGTGGTATCGGAGTTGTTGGTGTTGACCGTGGTCTGGCTGATCGGGATGTTGTCACCGACCTGAATCTGCGCCTGCTGGTTGTTCATCACTACCAGGGACGGTGCCGACAGCACCTGAGTGCGGCCGTTGGTTTCCAGCGCACGCAAGGCGACCTGCAGGTTGCTGCTGACGAACGAGTAGAACAGCGAGGAATTCTGAACCCCCAGGCCGCCGCCGCCCAGTGCGCCCTGGCTACCGGCGACATCGGAAATATTGGTGGTGCCAGAGTTACCCGCCAGACGGCCCAGATACCACTGCACGCCGAGGTCGAGTTCGCCGGTCAGATTGACTTCGAGAATTCGCGTCTCGATCTGCACTTGCAACGGAGCGTTGTCGAGGCGCTTGATGGCCGCTTCGATTTCCTTCCACTGCGCCGGGCGGGTACGCACCAGCAACTGGTTGCTGCTCTTCTGCGCGGTGATGCGGGTGCTGGCGTCGATGCCCTTGGGCGTGTTGCCGGTGCCACCGCCCTGCTCCGCGCCGCTGTCGGCTTCGCTGTCGAGGTTTTCTTCGCTGCCCTCGCTGTCCTGCTCTTCGTCGCCGCTGCCCATGCTCTGGTTCTGATTATTGCTCATCCCCATGCCCATGCCGCTGCTGTTGCCGCCCATGCCGCCGAAGCCGCCGCTGCTGTTATTCATGCCATTGGAGGTACCGCCAGAGCTCAACGAAGAGAGAGTGCGGGTACGCAGGCCCGGTGCAACCTTGGCCGCCGAGTCGTCCTTGATCGCGCCGTTACCGTAGATCTGGCGCAGGTACTTGGCGAGGTCGGTGGCTTTCATGTTGCGCACGTCGTAGACGTACATCTGCGGCTCGTTGCCGCCACCTTCGTCGATGGTGCGAATCCAGTCACCGACTTCACGCAGGTATTCCGGCTGCGAAGAAATCGCCACCACCGAGTTGGTCCGTTCGATGGGCAGGAAACGCACCATGCCCGCCAACGGCATGCCGCTGTCAGGGCCGAACATTTTTTGCAGTTCCGGCATCAGCTCGCCGACCGAGGCGCGCTGCAAGCCAAACACGCCTACCGACATGCCCTTGAGCCAGTCAACGTCGAAGGTGTCGATGGTGTCTTGGTAATTGGCCAGTTCATCCGGCGTACCCGACATGCTCAATACGTTGCGTGCCGGATCAACCAGCAGGAACGCGTTTTCACGGGCGAACGGCTTGAGCAGTTTCTGCATCTCGGTAGCGGAGATATAGCGCAGCGGGAACAGACGTGCGGACATACCCGCCGCTGGCTGGGAGACGGTCATCTCAGGCACCAGCTTGCCCGCCACGGCCTGATTGGCAGGCAGGATCACGTAGCGATCGCCCTGCTTGATCATCGCGTTGTCAGTCCAGGAGAGCAGCGTCTCGAGGATCGACAGCGCTTGCCGCTTGTTGACTGGCTTGGAGGTCGAAAAGCTCACATCACCTTTAACGCCCTGGGCAATGCTGTAGTTCTCGTGCAGCAGGTCGCCCATGATGCTGTTGATCACGGCTTCAATGGGCTGATTGGTGAAGTTGAAGACGATATCACCGACTTCGGAATCACGACCGGCAGGTGCTGAAGATGATGAAGCGGCCGTCGGCTTGCGCACGAATTGCTGGTTGCCACGGATCAACTGCCTGGTGGGCGCTGTGGCGGGTTGAGGCTGTGACGCTTGGCCTTGTTGAGTGTCGAGGGTCGCCTGCTCACTGCGCGGATCGACAGGTGGACGTTGCGAGCCGGTGCCGTTCAGGGCCTCGCGCAACATGTCGCTGTCTTGATCGTAATTGTTGGGCGTGGAGGCACAACCGCCGAGGGCGACAGCTGTGGCCAGGCACAACATGGGAGTGCGCAAGCGAGGGAATTGACGAACGCCTGAAGAAGTAGCCATTTACTGGGTGGACTCGCGAGGAAGAGAAATCGGTGGTGTTTTGGACGGCGGCGGCAAACGCAGCGCACGTAGCGCCAGGCTTTGAGTGCGACCGTCGGAAGAAAAATCGGCTTGCATCGGGGTCAGCTTTTCCAGCTTCCAGCCGTTGGGCAGTGACTCGCCCTGGTGCACTTTCAGCGGCGGTCCGTCAGCGCGCTTGATCAAGGCAACACGCAGTTCGCCGTCGATCATGATACCGGTCAACGTCAGTCCTGCGAGGCTGGACGCCTGGGCTTTGCCAACCGAGCGATCCGGCGTGCGGTCGGTACTGAACAGCGGGGCTTGCCAGGTTTGCGCAAGGCTTTGCAGCGTCGCACTCGGGGCGACATGGGCTTTTCCGGCGTTGTCGTTTTGCGAGCGCGGAGCTTGCGCGGGCAACCAGTCTGGTGAATTGGCTGCGCCGCTGACAATGGCGGTGATGACCAGACCGAGAACGGCCGCCAGACCGAGCAAGCCCCATTCGGTGGAGCGCAATGAACCGATCATTGGGCATCCTCTTCAGTTTCAGGCGCTTCTTGAGCGTCGGGCGGCTCGTCAGCTTCAGGCGTGTCTTCAACGCCTGCCGGTTGCAGATAACCACGGACCAGCAAATGCGCGACCAGCTTGCCAGCCCCGCCTTTGCTCGGAGCATCGGCACCACGGCGCACGCTCATTTCATCGATGAACAGAAACGGCCGCTGGTACTCCAGCTCATGCAGGATTGCTGTCAATGGTTCGATGGCGCACTCCAGCGTCAGGCTGACTTTGACCTGGCGATACGGCTCGGCGCTGTCCTGTTCCGGCGTGATCGGCATACGCTGGGTCAAGGCACAGCCGCCACCGGTAGTCGCGTGACTGTTGATCAAATCGGCGATGCGCTGCATCAAATCGGCAGCCACGGCGCTGGGATCATCGCCGGGCAACAGGCTGGTGCTGCTGGCAGGATCATTGCGGGCCTGTTCCAGTTGTTTTTTCAGCGTGTTGCCCTGGCTCAGCAAGCCCGCATAGCGCTGTTGCTGTTCACGTAGCTGGTCGGCCTGAGCATCGATGTCACGCAGCGGCCCGGCAAACCAGCTGTCGATCAGCAGCCAATAGGCGAAGCACAGCACCAGCGCCAGTACGATCAGCGCAGCACCGCGACGTTCACGGCTGGTCAGTGGTCGGCGCATTGGCGGCCTCCTGATGCAAATGAGCGCGCAACGAGAAGCGATCCTTGCCGGTTTGTGGGTCAGGCTGGATGACACCCTGGAATTGAGCGTTGTCCAGACTGTGGCAATCTTTCACCCGGGCGATCAGGGCGCTGGCCTTGGCGCTTTGCCCGGAAAACGAAACTTCGGCACTGTCATTGATTTCCAGTTGGTCGATCCAGGTGTCGCGCGGCAGGCAAGCCGTCAGTTCGTTGAGCAGAGAGGCGAACGTTGGTTGCGCGGCTTTGCGCTGGATCAGGTAGCTCGCAGCGCCGCGAGTATTGGTCAGTTGCTGGCGGATTTTCTGGATCTGCGCGACCTGGGCTCTTTGCGCCTGAACGGTACTTTGCATTTCTTCCAATAGCTGCTGGCGACTGTCGAGCCAGAGAAACATGGCGACGATCAACAGGCCGCCGCATAGCCAGAGGAGTTTGCGTTGCAGGCCCAGACCGTTGCTTTTCTGTCGCGGACGCAACGGAGCAGGCAACAGGTCAACTCCCAGTCGTGACGCTTGATCACTGCCTACATCCACGGCGTGTGGCTGCAGACCGAAGGTCGCACATTCAGTGAGAATCGCATCCAGGCGCTCACGCAAAATCGCCACAAGAGTGACGTGAATAAACGCCCCGCTGCGCTTGTCCTGTCGGGCGACAAAATACAGCTGTGAGGCATCGTACGGGGTAAAACGATCCAACTCGTAACCGACCACGGTGTTCAAGTCACGAGCCGCAGCAAGTGGCAGTTGCAGGGTTTGCACCAATACCATCGAGGGCGGCAGCAACAAAATCTGTTGTACGTTGGCAGGCAGAACCGGCAAGGATTCCACCAATGGCCAGGCATGCAGGTGCTCCGGCGTGTCGTGAATCAACAGCCGCTGCAGTTTCTCGGGCATGCAGGCCCGCAGTTCCGCCAGCCACAGTTGCCAGCCGCGTTGCAGCAGGCTGCCGCGCCACTGCTGGGCGATGCGCTCGGCCAGAGCCAGTAAGGGCGCAGGCAATGTCATCTGCCGCGCTGAAAATAGTCGATTCATTCTTGCCAACGCAGGACCCGATAAGGCTGTGCGCTTCCCTCCGATGGGCTCAACAAAACAGTGGTTTGCAGCTCGGCATAAAAACCGCCGGGGCGTTGCGCGTAACTTTCAATCATCAATACTTCACCCGGATCACTGCCCACTGCACTCTGGTTTGGCAGGTTCAAGGCCCGGCGCAACAAAGGCGAGGCAAATGCAGGTTCCGGTCGATCCAGCCCGCTCCATAAGGTCACTTCCGGGAGCATCCGGCTATACAACGCCTGGGTCATGCCCGGTAACTGCCTGACCTCTTCAATCACCCGCAGCGGCGGTGAGCCCGAGCCGCGACGACTTTCAATTTCCTGGGCCATGGCCGCAGCCTGATCTTTCCCGGCACCGCAGGCCTGGGCCAGACGGGCAATGTCGCCCGCCACGGCGCTGTTCAAATCCAGCTTGCCGCGCTCGCTGCGGACCTTGATTCGCAGTTGCGCATCATCGAAGCGCAATGCAACTTCCCGGCCATCGGCGATCCAGCGCTTACGTTCCAGCGGGTCACTCAAACCCTGCACGGCCATGGCCAGACCGGCCTCAGCTGCCAACTGCGCCTGAGTATGCTGCCGAGCCCACAATGCCTGACGACTTTCCAGCTGCACCCAACTGGCCAAACTGCCAAGCAACAGGCTAAGCAGTGCCAAAGCCCATAGCACCAGCAGCAATGCGACACCGCGCTGCCTGTTGGATGAAGGCCTCATTGGCCGCCCGCTCCACCCGACAGATCCAGCCGCAGCGCGACCACTTCAGTCAGCCATGGCACCGGACCGTTGAGCTTCGCGTCGATACGAACCGCTCGCGGCAAGCGCGTTGGCCAGGGCCAGTCGGCCAGCCAGCCAGTCGGCTCACCTTTGGGTGTGACCCCTCGGTAACTCAAACTCAGCGACTCGACGTTGCGCGCCAGCACCTGCGGGTCGCCCCACGGTCTGGAAGTCGTGCCATCGGCGGTGCTCAGAATCTGCGCGAAGGCGACCTGCAACTCCCGATCCTTTACCTCAAGGGTGTGCAATTGAATCCCGCCGCCCAACTCGCCCGGCAAGGTGGCAACAAACTGCAACCGTTGGCTGGAGCCGACAAAAAAGCCGCTACTTTCGCTGTCGTCTTCCGAACTGTCCAGCGGTAAAGCCTGCCCGATGGAATCTCGCAAAAAATTCTGCGCTGCACGCATCTCGTCCAGGCTGGTGGTGTAACGCTGGGCTTTGAGCACAGCGCGGTTGGCGCCGAGCATCGCTCCACCGACCAGGACGAGTAATACACCCAGCAGGCTCAGCACCAACATGATTTCCAGCAGCGTGAAACCACGCTGGGCCGGTCTCAAGATCCGGCTCCGGTGACTGCGCCACGTAACCTGAGCGTGCTGAACTGTGCCCGGCGCTGATGTTCACTGACGCTAAGGTCCAGGCGAAACATCCGCGCCTGACCATTGCGCCCGGGCATCTGCTGAATATCCAGTTGCCAATTGATATCGCCCGCCAGAACACCTTGCCGGGTGCCGTTTTCCAACGGCCCCGCAGCTTCCTGATCCAGAATCGTACGCGCGGCATGTGTCAGCCGGTCGCTGTGCGAAACTTGCTGCAACGAGCGCGCACTTTGCCCAAAAGCCACCAACAGCACGCTGCTACACACCGCCATCACGGTCAGCGCTGCAAGCATTTCCAGCAAGGTGAAACCACCCTGGCTGCCGCCGCTCATGGCAACGCCTTGGATTGCACACTGCCAGTCAGCCAGCCGATATCGATGCGCCAGCGCCGGTCACCATTAACCAGAGTCAGGTTGCCGCCGGTGGAACCGCCGTCCGGGTAGAACTCGACAGTCGAGCCCATCTCCGCAGCCGTCTGCAAAGTCACCTGCAATTCCGGCGGCCAGTGGTGAATACGCTGGTCCGGGGCCTGGAAGGCTTTCGACCGGAGGTCAAAAACAGTCCGCGCAGGCTGCCCGGTGACGATCGCCTTGACCCGGGTCGCGCGTAACGCGTTGACCATCTGCCCCACGGTCTGGCGCTCTTTCGCCGCGCTCAGGCCCTGCTGTAAACCGAACCCTACGAGGCCAATGGCGATGCTCATCAAGACGATGACCACCAGCATTTCCATCAGGGTAAAACCACGGCTTGCAGCACGACTGTTCATGATCGGTGATTATTCCCAGTTGCCCAGGTCAGCGCTGTAACCTTCGCCGCCCGCCTGGCCGTCCTGGCCGAAAAAGATCAGATCAAACGTGCCGTGCTGACCCGGGAAGCGATAACCGAACGCGTGACCAAACGGGTCTTTGAGGTCCGAAGGTTTGGCGTACGGGCCTGCCCAGCCGGAAGCATTGCCGGATTTTTCCACCAACTGCTGAAGGGTTTTAGGCGGCGACCCGACGTCCAGCGCATAGCTTTCAATTTTCATCGACAGGCTGGCCAGTTGCGCCTTGCCCGCGCCGTATTTGCCCTTGTCGACGTTACCGCCGACCTGACGCACAACAATGGTCGCCACGATACCCAGCAGCACGATAACCGCGAGCATTTCCAGCAAGGTGAAGCCGTTTTGTCTGCGGCCTGGTTTGAAGCGTTTACGGCTGAAACTCATCACAATCGTTTCCTCTTTCGAAATTCAGATATTGCTGGTCAGGCTCATCAGCGGCAGCATGATCGCCAGCATGATCACCGCCACCATCCCGGCCATGACCACGGTCAGCGCAGGCACCAGCGCGGCGAGCATGCGGTCGATACCGCGTTTGGCCTCGACGTCGAACACATCGGCGACCTTGAGCAGCATGCTGTCCAGTTCGCCGGCCTGTTCGCCGACTTCAATCATTTGTAACGCAAGGTCGGGCAACAGCGGCTCGGCGCCAAAGGCACTGGCCAGCGTACCGCCGCCCTTTACCGACTCGGCGGCTTGCGCAACCTGCGCCTGCAGCGCGCGGTTGGTGCAGACCTGACGGGCGATGACCAAGGCTTGCAACAAAGCAACGCCGTTATTAAGAAGCGTGCCCAAGGTCCGAGCCAGACGCGCTGCTTCGATCCGTTGCAACAGTGGGCCGATGATGCGAATTCCCAGCACACGCCGGTCGTGACGCTCACGGCGCGCAGGGTCCTTGCGACGCAACACCAACAGCCAGATCAACGCGATCAGCCCGGCCAACACCGCCAGCCCATACGCGCTTAAAAACTCGCCCAGCCCAAGAATCACTTCAGTGATCATCGGGATCGGCACACCCAGATCCTTGAAGATAGGCACGAACTGCGGCACCACATAAGCCAGCAGCAAAGCCAGGGAACCTAAAACACCCACCACCAGAAATGCCGGGTAAATCAGCGCGTTGATCACTTCACCGCGCAGCAACTGACTGCGTTCCAGATAATCGCTGAGCTGACGCAGGGTACTTTCCAGCGCACCGCCCGCCTCGCCTGCACGGACCATGCTTATATAAAGAGAAGAAAACTGCGTGCCCTCTTCTTCCAGCGCTGCCGACAGCGGCTTACCCGCCTTGACCTGTTCACGAATGCGCTCAATCAACGCCCGGGTCTGCGGCTGGCCGGGCTGTTTGAGCAGGATTCCCAATGATCGTTCCAGAGGCTGACCGGCACCGAGCAACGTCGCCAATTGCTGGGTAAAGCTGACCAGCGCCGCGCCATTGAGCATGCCGCGCCCCAAGGCATTACGCAGGCCGCCCATACCCGCCGGGTCGATTTGCAGCACCAGCAAACCGCGCTTTTGCAAAACAGCAACTGCTGCGTCCTGATCCTTGGCGTCCAGGGTGCCGTTCTGGGCAACGCCCTGGCTGTCGAGAGCGCGGAACTTGAACAGACTCAATTGCCGTCACCGCGAGTCACACGCAGCACTTCTTCAAGAGAGGTGACACCGGCGACGGCCTGACGCAGACCTTCTTCATGCAAGGTACGCAAACCGCCACGGCGTGCGGCCTGTTCAAGGGTTGACGCGTCCGCGTGACGCATCAGCAGGCTTCGCAGTTCTTCATTCATGACCAGCAATTCGGTAATCGCGCTTCGTCCGCGATAACCGCCGCCCGGCGCATCGGGGCGTGGACGGTACAGCATGATCGGACGTTCGTCAGTAAAACGATCAAGTCCGTGCTCTTCTATTAACTCAGGAGGCGCTTCGAACGCTTCGCGGGTCGCTGGATCGAGACGACGCACCAGACGCTGGGCAAGGATGCCGTTCACGGTGGACGCAATCAGATAACTCTCGACGCCCATGTCCAGTAGACGAGTGATACTCGCCGCTGCGCTGTTGGTGTGCAGGGTCGAGAGCACCAGGTGACCGGTGAGCGAGGATTGAATCGCGATGCGGCAGGTTTCCAGGTCACGCATCTCACCGATCATGATCACGTCCGGGTCTTGACGCACGATAGAACGCAGCGCCCCGGCGAAGTCCAGACCGATAGCCGGTTTGACCTGAATCTGGTTAATGCCTTCGAGCTGGTATTCCACCGGGTCTTCGACGGTGATGATCTTGCGCTCGGCGGTATTGAGCCGGGACAGCGCGGTATAGAGCGTGGTGGTTTTACCGGAGCCGGTCGGACCGGTCACCAGCAAGATGCCGTGAGGGCGTTCGAGCACTTCAAGAAATTCGTCGAGACGCTCGCCATCGAAACCCAGGCTCGGGAAGTCGAAGTTGATGGTCTGCCGATCCAGCAAACGCATGACCACCGACTCACCAAAACTGGTAGGAACGGTAGAGACCCGCAAATCCAGCTCTTTACCTTGAATACGCAGCATGATCCGCCCGTCCTGAGGCAGACGACGCTCGGCAATATCAAGCCGGGCCATGATCTTCACCCGGGAGATCACTGCCGCCGATGAACTGGACGGCGGCGCTTCGGCCTCGTGCAGGACACCGTCAATGCGATAGCGGACTTTGAGCTGGCTTTCAAACGGTTCGATATGGATGTCGGAGGCTCGATGCTCGACAGCGCGTTGCAGGATCAGATTGACCAGACGAATCACCGGCGCTTCGGACGCCATGTCTTTCAGGTGTTCGATGTCTTCCAGCGAGCCGCCCTCTTCGTCGAGGTTCTCGATCAGGGTGCCCATGGCTGAGCGACCCTGGCCGTAATAACGCTCGATAAGGGTTTCGACTTCGTTGCGCGGGCCGACCGATAGCCAGACCGGCACATCGCAAGCGTAGGCCACGGCCTGAAACGGGTATAGCAAGTGTGGATTGGCCGCCAGTACGCGCAAGCCACCATCACTCCAGCCCAGCGGCACGATCTGATAGTGACGCATGAAGCGTTCAGTCAGTGGCGGCAACGGGTCCAGTATCGGTGGCGCGGACTCTGCCAGCACCAGCGGCGCATCAAGCAAGGCCGCCCAGGCACGGGCCAATTCAAATTCGGAGACCAGACCCAACCGGGTCAGCAGGCCCAACAGCTCAGCAGCTTCAGACTCTTGCGCCGACTCCTGAGCCAAACGCCGGGCACGTTCCAGATCAACGGTCTTCAGACCGGCATTTTCCATCAGCCAGGCGCAGACCTGCTCGGCATCGGGGATCACTAATCGGGAGGTATCGACGGGGGCGGACAACATAGGTGCGGGCATCTGTACAGATCGAAGGGGCAAGGTTACCAGCCTCTTGACCAAATCGGGATCGGATCAGGAGGCAGGCAGAAAAACGGTTAGACCATCAATTCGAGGTTTTTTGCGAATTGTTTTTTGTGCTGTCGAGCGGACGACCACCTTTGGTGGTCTGGGCTTGCTGTTTTTTCAACGCTTTGGCGTCTTGAGTCTGGGTCAGCACCGTGGAATCGGTAGCACCCGATTTCGCATCGGCATCGGTAGCTTCGGCAGCAATTGCAGCACCACTAAGTGCAAAACCCAGAACGACACCTGCACCAATCAGAGGCAACTTCATAAACTATCTCCCAGCAAATAATAATAACCAGCCGCGCACTATCCCCCATCAACAAAGGCCAGTGAGATCGCAACTAAGGAGAACCTCGGCGTTGTGCCAGCAACCAAGATTAGCTCGCACGCCGAAAATTCTTAAACCAATCGACCAGTAGGTTTAGCAGAGGTTCAAATTTGTAAGCAAAAAAAACAAAATTCACTGAAAACCAGCTTTTGTTTGACTTTTCCTAGCAAGAATTGCCTTAATTATGCCGCCAACGCGAATCAAAGTGCCATCTTTTGATGGCATTTAGATATCAAGTAAAAACATGCAACACATAATTCTTACAATATAAATACACGTTAAAACACTAACTATCGCACTGAGATTAATACTCGGAAAGTCGCGAAGAAGGTGAAGTATTGCCCGAATAAAAGTTCGTGAGCAATCAGACTTGAGCAGCCTTTAACAGCATAAAACTTGAAAATTGGTAGTCGGAGAAATACATGAACAAACGGAAAATGATCGGTGCGAAGTCTGCACTTGCTTTGCTGGCGCTGGCAGTATCACAGGTCCACGCAGCCACCAGCGCGGCCACCAGCCCATCCCTGGATGAAGGCAAGGTAAGCCGTGCCGAGAAGGCCGCAGAAAAAACCCTGAAAAAAATGACCCTGGAAGAAAAGCTGGCCTATATCGGCGGCACCGGTGGTTGGGATGTGAAGCCATTGACTCAATATGGCATCCCGCAGATTCACGGCGCTGACGGCGGCGTCGGCGTGCGTTACACCAGCGAAGGCAACGCTCAGGGCGTGGTTTATCCGTCCGGTCCTAACCTGGCAGCTACCTGGAACCCGCGTCGCGCTATCGATCTGGGTCGTGCACTGGGTTATGACACTGCCACCGGCGGCTACCAGTTCGTGACTGGCCCAGGTGTCAACCTGTACCGCATGCCTTACAGTGGTCGTGCCTTCGAGTACCTCTCCGGTGAAGATCCGTTCCTGGGTGCAAGCCTCAGCCCGGCTGTAATCAACGGTATTCAGTCCCGCGGTGTATGGGCGAACGCCAAGCACTACGCGGCCAACGATCAGGAAAGCAACCGCTTCAACCTGGACGAAACCATCAGCGAGCGCGTATTGCGCGAAATGACCCTGCCTGCCTTCGAATCCGCTTCGAAGAACAGTAAGGTCGCGATGATGATGTGCGCCTTCCAGAAAGTGAACGGTGAGTTCGCTTGCGAAAACGAACACCTGATGCGCGACATTCTGAAAACAGAATGGGGCTATCCAGGTTTCGTACAGAGCGACTACAACGCTGTAGTCCACGGTCTGAACGCCGCTCAGGCAGGCACCGACCTGGACATGATGGGCTATCAGATGAATAGCACCATCCTCAAGCCTTACCTGGACAGCGGTGAGCTGGACGTAGCGACCATCGATGACAAGGTCCGCCGCATTCTCAAACAGATCTACCTGTACAAGTTCGACAGCAAAGCACCGCTGACCGCGCACAACATGAACAGCGCCACCAGCAACAAGGTAGCCCTGAACGCTGCGCGTGAAGGCATCGTGCTGCTGAAAAACGATAACAACCTGCTGCCGCTGAACAAGCAGACAGTCAAGAAAATCGCTGTGGTCGGCACCCTGGCCAAGTACGCGCCGCCTACCGGGTTCGGTAGCGCCAACGTCATGGCTGCTCACTACATCAGCGAGCTGAGCGGTCTGCAGCAACTGGCACCTAACGCCAAGGTCGAGTTCATCGACGGCTTGTCGCTGGATCCAAGCACCACGACCTGGAGCCACGCAGACAGCGATGGCAAAAGCGTCAACGGCCTGAAAACCGAGTTCTTCACCAACGCCAACTGGTCCGGTGATGCTGCCGCGACCCGTACCGACAAACACGTCGATCTGGACTGGTCCACCGACTCTCTGCCGGTCAACGGTGACACGTCGAACACTTCGATCCGCTACACCGGTCAGATCACACCGACCACCAGCGGCGAGCAAGTGTTCAAGGTCCGTGCCGACGGCGCAGTACGTCTGTACGTGAACGGCAAGAAGATCCTCGACAACGGTGACGGCAAGCCACTGCCGAACAACAGCATCCCGCCGACCATTCCGGTGTTCGCCAAAGTCAACCTGGAAGCAGGCAAGGCTTACGACATCAAGCTGGAATATTCGCGTCGCAACGGCTACCTCTCGACCATGGGCGGCCTGGTTGGCGTGCAAATGAGCTGGGCTTCGCTGACTGCTCCGCAGGACCTGTCTCAGTACGATGCCGTGCTGGTTGCAGTGGGTAACAGCAACGAATACGAAGGTGAAGGTTTCGACCACAGCTTCGATTTGCCTGAATTCCAGAACGAGCTGATTCAGAACATCGCCAAGGTCAACCCGAACACCGTGGTGACCATGCATGGCGGTACCGGTTTGAAGATGAGCGACTGGATCGATCAGGTTCCGGCTGCGCTGCACGCGTTCTACCCGGGTCAGAACGGCGGTCAGGCTCTGGCTGAAATCCTGTTCGGCAAGGTCAACCCGTCGGGCAAGCTGCCGATCAGTATCGAACGCAACATCGAAGATAACCCGATCTACGCGACGTTCCCGAAATTCGACAACGAAGAAACGTTGAAGACGATGAGCTACAAGGACGACCTGCTCCTTGGCTATCGCGGTTACGAGAAGAAAGGCATCAAGCCGCTCTATCCGTTCGGTTACGGCCTGTCGTACACCACCTTCGGCTACAGCAACATCACCGTTACTCCAGGTGTCGCGGTAGGCAACACGCCAATCAAGGTGTCGTTCGACCTGACCAACACCGGCAAGGTAGGTGGCTCCGAAGTGGCCGAGCTGTATGTTGGCCAGCAGAACCCGAAAGTCGAGCGCGCTATCAAGGAGCTGAAAGGCTACAAGAAAGTGTTCTTGAAGCCGGGCGAAAGCAAGCGTGTCACCATCGAGCTCAACGATCGCTCGCTGGCTTACTACGATGTGGACAGCAAGCAATGGGTCGTGGACGCAGACAGCTTCAACCTGTCGGTGGGCGCGTCGTCTCAGGATATCCGCCTGAACGCCAAGCTGGTCAACCCGTTCCGTCAGGAACTGTCGACCACTACCAGCAACCCGCTGCCACGCTCGGCGCTGAACTCGACGCTGCGTGATTCGGCAGTCAAAACCGGCGGTGTGCTTGATCAAGGCACCGGCGATAGCGACACCAGCGAAGGTGATGGCTACGACACCACCGATGACACCACCACTCAAGGCAGCGCAAGCGGTAACTAAGACGCTGATTCAGGGATAGAGCCGGACCTTTGACGAGGTCCGGACAGGTTCAGGGACGAACCCTTATCGCTTCATCGACCCGTGCGATGTAGCTGTCGAAACGCTCGACAAGATCAACTTTCTCCGGAAAGCGCAGCCACTGAATCTGCAAGCCATCCATCATCGCCAGGATTTCCTGGACCAGGCCCGGCAGGTCGACATCGGCCCGCACCTCTCCCGCTTCGACAAGATCCGTGAACTGCCCGATCAGACGCTCGTGAATGATCTGATAGCGCTCCTGGAACCAGTCCCAGGCAGGATGCCCTTCCACCAGACTTTCCGCGTTGAGAATGGTAAATGCACGCACCACTCCGGGCGCTGTGGCATTTGAGCGATTGATCGCACGCAGGCTTCCCAGCAAACCGGACAGGCTCTTGTCTGTACGAACCTCCTCAGCGATACGGCTGTTGGCCTTGTCCCGCCGATCCAGCACGCCCATCAACAGCGAAATCTTGCTGGGGAAGTGGTGCAACAGACCGGCGACCGAGATCCCCACGATTGCAGCCACCTGGGCCACCGATGCTCCGCTGTAACCCTCCAGAGAAAACACCTGCAAGGCCGCATCCAACAGTTCTTCACGGCGTTTTTCACCTTTCGGCGCGCGACGCTGCTTAGGTCGATCGGGTGCTGCATCCGCCACTCCGGGCGGGGTTAACTGAGTCATTTCAAGCTCCTTGCCAGACAGCCAGTCACCCTACCGGCAAAGACCGCAGGCCGCAATTGCTACTGCCCGCATGAGCGCGCGACACTGGATGCTCGCACACGAAGATCATTGCAGCGTCAGCACGGCCAGCCTGGAGCGGCGCCTGATTCGTACGCCCGTACCAAGTTGGCACGTTTTTTTCTAGCACAAAGCCCTGCCATTGGCTAAGCCTGAAATAACCCATTCAGGCGGCGTACAACGCACCAATGACAAACGTTGAACGGCACCCCGTTCTTAAACAGTGCAGATCGCGAAGCAAAATTTTGCGGTTTCAATGCGGCAGAAAAGGAAGTCTTACCTATGTTTAACCTGTCATCCCTGGTGAACGCTCTAACCCCTTGGCGTTGCCCTGACAATACGCCACTGGGCGATGGGCAGGCGTCAGCAACGAGCGCCATTTCCGTCACTCATTCTCCGTCCTCTTCTTTCTCCTCTCACGATATGCAAGCGTGTGATGCCTACCTCGATGACTTCCTTGAAAGCATGCCGAAAGAACTTACGCTGATTGACCTGGCGTGCTACACGCACGCGCCCTCCTCTATGGTCACCTGAGTTTGTAACTTAAACTCAGAGCGTTATTGCGCCTGATCATCTGCCCACTGCTTTAGTTATTAAACTTGCTCGACCGCAAGGGTTATTCTGCGCCCGGCAAAATAATTCACGCCCCTCTGCGCACTAGCAGGTTAAGCACAGCCATTTATTTTTTTCATCCAACGGCAAGTTAGTCGTTTGTTATTGCTATCGAGCACAACCCGTCAATCCACCCATGTACAGTCGTGGTGTACTACGAAAAAAAACCAGGGCCGCCCCCTATTCCACCGGAGTCTTCAATAGAGATAGCACAGTGGAAACGTGATTTAGCGCACTCGGCCACTTCTGCACCCCAAGTGTCACCAGCGTATTTTCTTTGGCGTGCAGGGCACACCAGCAAACCGTGACTCTCGCCTACAACAAAGAGATAAAATCTATGTAAATCAATAACTTAAATAAGCACCAAAACGAGACAATCCTCTCCTCAATGGTGCAACAACCGTCACCTTAAGAGTATCGGCACTTTCTTACAGCGCCCAATTAAAGGGATGGATCCGCTCGCCTTGATTTTATCGAGATCAAGGCCACCGGATGAAACTTGTCGCCCGTTAAATAGTAAAAACCCCTCAAAACTTACAGTAATGCGACATCTTTTTAAGTGCCTATCGATTAGCCTCCCCATTCAAATAACTGGCATATGTATTGCTTTGTAACAAATGAGAAACACATTCGAACATGATCTACCGTGAGCCCTTTTGATTATCTAACGCCGCCCAACGGTACCTATATAAGGAAGTAACGATGCACTGTTTCTGTAAAAGGCATTGAGCCACTATCCGCAATAAGCTCTGACGCGCTTATTGCTTGCAGGTGACAACCTGCCCTCAACCTGAACACTAATAGTCGAATATTTTCTGAATATTTGATCGGACTTTATTGCCCTTCATCTAGACGAGGGAGCTTTGATGAATGATGCGGTAACGAAAAAGAAGCGGCTGTTACCTGTCGAGGTTGACCGGTTCGAGGATGCTCCAGGCGTTGCATTTGTCCGCAATACCTCCACGCCTGGCGGCCTGGGAAAGCGTCAGATTCTATTGTTGGTGGCGGCCTCACTGGTGGTTCATGGCGCGCTGTGGTGGTTCATGCATCGTGCACAACCCGCACCGCTCGAAGTACCGCCCGAAGTGCCAGAGATGACGGTCGAGCTGAGTAGTCCCGTGCCACCAGCGCCGCCAACTCCGGAGCCACCGCCGCCGCCACCTCCCGAACCACCGCCGCCTCCGCCACCGGAACCCGAGCAACCGCCCGAGGAAGATCCGGATGCAGTGACACCACCGCCCAAACCGGTGGAAAAACCTAAACCGGTGGAGAAGCCCAAGCCCGTGAAGAAAGTCGAGCCTGCGAAAAAGCCAGCGCCAGTGACGCCACCGACTCCAGCTCCTGCGGCAGCGCCCGCTGCACCGTCACCAGCCCCCGCGGCACCTGCCGCTGCGCCTGGTCCGGTCAAGGAGTCTGCAGCGATATCAGGCCTGGCAAGCCTTGGCAACCCGCCTCCGGAATATCCATCGCTGGCATTGCGTCGTAACTGGGAAGGCACCGTTGTGCTGCGCATCAAGGTTCTGCCCAACGGCCGTGCGGGTGCCGTAGAGGTCACGCGTTCCAGCGGTAAACAGCAACTGGACGAAGCTGCCGTCGAGGCAGTGCGTAACTGGAAGTTTATTCCGGCCAAGCGAGGCGACACGCCGATTGAAGGTTTTGCAACCCAGACCATTGATTTCAAGTTGCCGCAATGACGGCCACCCACTGACAAGTCATCCCTAAATTCAAGTGTGCGAGGTGTAGTTATGAACGAATCGATCTCATCCCTTATTGTCCCTGGCGTGCTCTGGGCACTCGTGTTGTTTTCGGTCCTGAGCTGGGCGTTGCTGATGATCAAGTCCGCTCAGTACCTGCGGCAGAAAACCCAGAACAAACAATTCACCAAAGCATTCTGGAGTGCTCCGGACCTGTTGACCGCTGCCGAGCACGCGAGCCAATACCCAGGGTCGCTCGCACGCATCGCCAACAGCGGCTTTGAAGCCATGGCGACCCCGGACGTACCGCGCACGACTCAACAACTGGCCCATACCATCAACCGGGCCGACCGGCTCGAACGCAACCTGCGCCAGCAAATACAGCGCGAGCGGCGCTCATTGGAGAATGGTCAGGCGATCCTCGCCAGCATCGGCAGCACCGCCCCGTTCATCGGTCTGTTCGGGACGGTTTGGGGGATCATGGAGGCCCTGCAAAGCATCGGCGTTACCGGCTCCGCCAGCCTGGAAACTGTCGCAGGTCCTATCGGACATGCCCTTGTAGCCACGGGTGTGGGAATTGCGGTCGCAGTGCCCGCAGTGTTGATTTACAACTTCTTCCTGCGTCGCCTGAAGCTCGCCAGCGCCGACATGGACGATTTCGCCCATGACTTCGATGCCCTCGCTCAACGCAGTGCCTTCACTGTGACCCGCCAGCCCATCGTCAACAAGCAAGCCAGCCCCGTGCAGGAGGCCAGCTAATGTCATTTTCCACTCAAGAGAGCGATGAAGTCGTCAGCGAAATGAACGTCACCCCGCTCGTTGACGTGATGCTGGTTCTGTTAGTGGTGTTCATTGTCTGCGCGCCACTGATGACCAACGCGATCAAGGTCAACCTGCCGAAAACCGATGCGGTGGCGGCTGCCGAGAAAAAAGATCCGGTGGTAGTCAGCGTCGACAAGGACGGTAAGTTTTTCCTGGCCAAGGAAGAAGTGGCCCCCGAATCACTGGAGAAAAGCTTGATGGACGTCAAGGCCAAGGACCCGGAAGTACGCGTGCAATTGCAAGCCGACACTGACGTCAATTACGGCCAGGTTGCAAAAGCCATGGCCTCCATTGAGCGCTCCGGCATCACGAAGATTTCCGTGATGACCTCCCGATAAATCGGTGCCTGGCGACCCCGCCAGGCACCGAGCACTGATCCCGTCGTAACCAGCCGCCCATGAATGAGCAAATTCGTGGTGGGGAGCGGCTTGCTTGAAGAAGGGTATTCCGGGGCCGGCACAACCCAACCGGAGCAATCGGGGCCCAAAAGGCCAATCCAATAAATGTAAAGTCGGAAATTACCATGCTGATGAAGTTTCCCAGTTTTACCCTCAAACCCATGGTTGCCTCGATACAGCGGCACCGGTTCGTTCCTTTCTACCTGGTCGCCATGGGCATGACGGCAGGCCAGGTGCACGCAGCCGAGAGCTCCGAAGAGAGCACCAGCAGCGTAGTCGCCCCGGCCACTGCGACGACTGCGGCTGTGGTTGCGCCCTCCACCACTCAACTGCAACGGGTAGAAGTGACTGGTTCGGCGATCCGCCGGGTTGACGCGGAAACGGCAGTGCCCATCACTATTCTGCGTGCCGATGCGCTGCGCAAAGAAGGTGTCACGACGACGGCGGAAATGGTCCAGAGGATCACCGGCAGCCAGTCGATCAACAACAGTGCGGGTTCGGTCGGTGCCGCTACAGGCGGCGCGTCTTATGCGGATATGCGCGGTATTGGTGCCAACAAGACGCTGGTTCTGCTCAACGGACGTCGTCTGGCCAACAACGCTATGTCTGGGGTGGGCACGCCCAATGGCAGTGCCATCGATCTGAACATGATTCCCTTTGCAGCAATCGACCGGATCGAAGTATTGCGTGACGGAGCGTCTGCGCTGTACGGGACCGATGCCATCGGCGGTGTCATCAACTTCATCACAAAAAAATCACTGACCGACGGCAGCTTGAGCCTGGGCGGCGAGACGCCCACCGAAGATGGCGGCGGCAACAGTAAAGACATGAGCGCCAGTTGGGGGTTTGGTGATCTTGAAGAGGATCGCTTCAACGTGATGGGTGTCTTCAACTACAACAAGCAGGAAAGCCTGGCCGCCAAGGATCGCTCCTTCGCTACAGACTTCGCCCCCGGCCGAGGCCTGGATCAGACCTCGGGTACAGCCTTCCCCGGCAACTATTCACAGAACGGCAACAGCACCAATCCGCTCTCCCCCAGTAATTGCAGCGGCCCGAACCTGCTGAGCCGGGACGGTGTCTGCCGCTTCAGCACGCGGCAATATATCGACTTGATGCCAGAGACCGAAAAGACGTCGGTATTCGGCAAAGCTACCGGCAAGCTTGCTGACGATCACAACGTCAATCTGGAGTATTTCTGGGCGCGTAACAACAACGCGACGTCTATTGCCCCGGCACCGTTGACCGGTCTGACGCTTGACCCCTCATCGCCGTATTTTCCAGGTAACGGCATTACCCCCGCGCCGACAGATTTCGTGATCGACCCCACGCAGCCGGTGGACGTCAACTGGCGGGAAACCGCTGCTGGCGGGCGCAGCTCAAAGGATCAGAACACCAGCCAGCGCTTCCTCCTCAGTTTTGACGGGCTGGTAGCGGGCTGGGACTACAACGTCGGCGCGTCCTACAACCAGAACAAAGTCATTTCCAGAGTCACCGGCGGCTATGTCAGCGACGAAGCAATGAGGAACGGCCTGGCCAGCGGGCTGCTCAACCCGTTCGGACCGCAGACGGCAGCCGGTCAGCAATACATCGAAAACGCTGCTTACCACGGGGCTTATTCAACCGCAGTAGGCCGCGTGGTGGGTCTGGATGGCAGGGTTAGCCGGGAGGTCGGTGACTGGTTCGGCGCAGGCCCTGCCGGCCTCGCCCTGGGTGGTGAGTACCGCAAGGAAAAACTGCATCAGAACTACGAAGCATTCGCCGATGACATCAGCAGCCTGGGTGTGGATTCCGCCGGTAGTGTTGAAGGCGATCGCAGCGTTCAGGCGCAATACGCCGAGTTGAACGTGCCCGTGCTCGATAGCCTGGAATTGTCTGCCGCTATCCGCCACGACAAATACAGCGACTTCGGCAGCACCACCAACCCCAAGTACTCGTTCCGTTTCCAGCCATTCAAGGAACTGGTCATGCGCGGTGCATATAGCGAGGGGTTCCGCGCCCCTACGCTGTATGAACTCTACGCCCCCAGCAACCTGACATACTCCCAGGGCTACTATAACGACCCGATCCTGTGCGCTGGCGGCGTGGTACAACCGGGCGGCAATGGCGGGCGCGACTGTGGCCAGCAGTTCTTGAACCGCAGCGGCGGCAACCAGGACCTGGCGCCTGAAAAAGCGCGTAACGTCACAGTTGGATTCGTCTATCAGCCGGTTCAAAACCTGTCCATGGGTCTGGATTTCTGGTGGATTCATATCTCCAATCAGATCCAGTCGTTCCCGGAGTCGACTGTTTTTGATGAAGCCGGTACCTACGCTGACCGCTTCATCCGCAACCCCGACGGCTCCATTGCCAACATCGTCACCGGCAACGCCAACCTGGGGATCGTCAAGACCAGCGGTGTCGACGTGTCGCTGGACTATCGCTTCCCCAACACACCAATCGGCCAATTCGGCCTGGGCTTGCAAGGCACCTACGTCAATCGGTATGACTTCCAGAACATCATCGACGGCCCGTATACCGATAAAGTCGGTGACTTCCAGGGTGATGGCGTCATCGCTCGCTGGAAGCATGTACTGACCGGCACCTGGAACCTGGGTGACAGCCGAGCGTCGCTGAGCAACCGTTTCACCAGCGGTTACAACGACTATGACCGTACCACCCACGACAAAGTAGCGTCATACACGCTTTGGGATCTGTCTGTAGGTCACACCTTCGACAAGGTACTGGACATTGATGCGGGGGTTAAAAACCTGTTCGACCGTAACCCGCCATTCACCAACCAGGCCTACAACTTCCAGAGCGGTTACGACCCTCGTTATGCCGACCCTATGGGCCGGACCCTGTTCGCACGCGCCACCTATCACTTCTGAGTCGAACCCCGGGGAGCGCCACTCCACGCGCCCCGGATTTGCGCCTGATGCCCCCGGCCTGCAAGGGCGGGGGCCTTTTTTGCGCCACCCTCGAGACTCATCGAAATGTTGAACCGCGAACAAAGGATCGCCCAATGATGTGTTGTGACCGTTTTTCATTAAGACGCGTACTGCTCGGCACCGCGTTTCTGTGCGTGTCCCCGCTGAGCCATGCATCACCCGCTCACGCGTTGACCGTGTACGGCGAGGCGCCGAAGTATGCCGCCGACTTCACGCACTTTGACTACGTAGACCCTGGCGCGCCCAAAGGCGGTTCGCTAAGCCGCTCGGCAGAAGAAATCGGTGCATTCAACTACCTGGTTCCCTACGTCGATCAGGGTATCTCCGTCAGTCAGATCGACAGTTGGGTGTACTCGCCCCTGGCGTATCGCTCACTGGACGAACCCTATACGGTCTATGGCCTGATTGCCGAAAAAATGGAGCGTGATCCGGACGGGTTGTGGGTGCGCTTTTTCCTCAATCCCAAGGCCCGTTTTGACGATGGCACCTCGATCACTGCCGAAGATGTGCGCTATACCTTCGAGCTGCTGATGAGCAAAGGCAGTTTCAGTTATCGGCCGCTGTATGGGGACGTCAAGGATGTGCAAATCGAAGGCCCTTTGCAGATTCGCTTCAATTTCAAGAACAATCTCAATCGCACACTGGCGCTGGATCTGGCCAGTATGCGCGTGCTGCCCGAACACTGGTGGAAGTCACGTGATCTGAGCAACGGTGGTGGCTTCGAAGCCCCGCTGGGCAGCGGTCCCTATCGTGTTTCTCAAGTCGATGCAGGGCGCAGCGTCAGTTTTGAGCGCGTCAAGGACTGGTGGGCCAGTGACCTGCCGGTAAGTCGCGGGCTGTACAACTTCGACAGCCTGAAAGTCAATTTCTATGGCGACACGGAAATTGCCCGTCAGTTGATTCAATCCGGAAGCTTCGATTACAACCGCGAGTTTTCCTCGGCGGGCTATGTCGTCGGCTACTCGGGGCCGGCCATCGACGACGGCAGACTGCAAAAAAACATTCTGGCGCAGGCTCGCCCGGTGGCTGCCCAAGGCTTTGTCTTCAACCTGGACAAGCCGTTGTTCCAGGATCGCCGGGTTCGGGAAGCACTGTCGCTACTGTGGGATTTCGAGTGGCTCAATAATCAGATCATGCGCGGTTTTTATGTCCGTGAGCAGAGCTTTTTTCCCAAGAGCGAGATGGCCGCCACTCAGCTACCCGACGCTGAAGAGCTGAAGATTCTTGAACCGTTACGCGGCCAGATCCCCGAAGAGGTGTTCAGCAAGGTCTATCAAGCACCGAAAACCGATGGCAGCGGCTACATTCGCGACAAGCAGATGCAGGCCCTGAAACTGTTGGCGGAGGCAGGCTGGCACCCGAAAAACAACCGACTGGTCAATGCTGCAGAAGAGCCGCTGACGTTCAGTTTTCTCGACGGCCAGGGCGGCTTCGACCGCTTGGTGCTGCCCTACAAACGCACCTTGGCACAGATGGGCATCACCCTGGATTTTCGCCGCGTTGACTCGGCCCAATACATTAACCGTCTGAACGCCAGGGACTACGACATGATCGTGGTGACCTTCCCGAAAAACGGCAACCCGCTGATTTCTCCGGGCCGCGAACTGTACAACCTTTACGGTTCACAAAGCGCAACGCAAGTGGGCAGCTCCAATGCCATGGTGCTGCGCAACCCGGCCGTAGACCAGCTGATTGACGGCCTGGTAGCAGCTAACAACCGCGAGCAAATGATTCGTTATGCCCGAGCCCTCGACCGGGTGCTGCTCTGGGGCTACTACATGATCCCGAATTACTACTCCAAGGGCACACCGGTGGTGTACGCCAATCGCTTTGGCATGCCCAGGATCAAGCCGGTTTACGACGTGGGTCTGGAAACCTGGTGGCAGATCAGCCCGACGCCTCTCACCAACGCTCAGGCTGCATCTGCGCAGGCCGTCACCCAATACGCGCCAGGGGTTCAATAACATGCTGAGCTATCTGCTTCGACGCGTGCTGCTCATTGTCCCGACCTTGCTGTGCATCCTGGTAGTCAACTTCCTGATTGTGCAGGCCGCACCCGGTGGGCCGGTTGAACAGGCCATTGCGCGTATACAAGGGTTCAGTACGGGCGCGATAGGGGGCGGCGGCGGTGAGGTCGCTGCAGTCGGAGGCACAAACCGCAGCAGTCGCGGCCTGGACCCGGCCCTGATCGAGGAGATCAAGGAGCATTACGGCTTCGACAAACCCATGCACGAAAGACTGTTGTTGATGCTCAAGAATTATGCCCAGCTGGATTTCGGCAACAGTTTCTTTCGCGGCGCGAAAGTCACCGATCTGATCGCCGAAAAGCTGCCGACCACGATTTCTCTGGGGCTATGGGCAACCTTGATCACTTACCTGATTTCAATCCCCCTCGGCATTCGCAAAGCGGTGCACAACGGCAGCGCATTTGATATCTGGACCAGCACACTGGTGATCATCGGTTACGCCACGCCAGCCTTTTTATTCGCCATTCTGCTGATCGTGGTGTTTTCGGGAGGCAGCTATTTGAGCTGGTTTCCGGCTCAAGGGCTGGTTTCGGAAAACTTCGCCAGCCTGTCCCTATTGGGCAAGCTCGGCGATTACCTCTGGCATCTGGTGCTGCCGGTCAGCGCACTGGTCATCGGCGGATTCGCCACTCTGACCATCCTCACCAAAAACAGCTTCCTCAACGAGATTAGCCGTCAATACGTCATTACGGCACGGGCCAAGGGATTGAGCGAACACCGGGTGCTCTATGGACACGTGTTCCGCAACGCGATGCTGTTGGTCATCGCGGGGATACCTCAGGCGTTGATCGATGTGTTTTTCGCCGGTTCGCTGTTGATCGAGTCGATATTCGGTCTCGACGGGCTCGGGCGTATGAGCTACGAAGCCGCAGTATCCCGGGATTACCCGGTGGTCTTCGGCACCCTCTTCCTCTTCACCCTGTTCGGCCTGTTGATCAAGCTGGTGGGCGACCTGTGCTACACCCTGGTCGACCCGCGCATCGATTTTGCTGCGAGGAACGCCTGATGTTCGAATGCTCTCCCCAGACCCGGCGTCGCATGGCCAGTTTTCGCGCTAACCGGCGAGGCTGGTGGTCACTGTGGCTGCTGTGCGGTTTGTTGCTGATCTGCCTGTGCGGCGAATTGATTGCCAACGACAAACCGCTGCTGATCCGTTACGACGGCAAGATGTACTACCCCGTACTGCATCAATACCTGGAAACCGACTTCGGCGGGGAAATGCCATTTGAGCCTGACTATTCCAGCACTTATGTCCGCGAGCTGATCGCGGCCAGGCAAGGCTGGATGCTCTTCCCTCCGATCCCGTTCAGTTATGACACGGTCAACTACGACCTGAAAACGCCCTCGCCCAGCCCTCCAAGCCGGGTTAACTGGCTAGGCACCGATGACCAGGCACGCGACGTGCTGGCGCGCGTGTTGTTCGGGGTCAGGATTTCAATCCTGTTCGCCCTGCTGTTGACCGCAATCAGCGCTGTGATCGGCATCTGTGCCGGTGCCATCCAAGGGTTCTACGGAGGGTTGGCGGACTTGCTGGGTCAACGCCTGCAGGAGGTCTGGTCAGGGCTGCCCGTGCTCTATCTGCTGATCATTCTTTCCGGCTTTGTGGCCCCCAGCTTCTGGTGGTTACTGGGGATCATGGCGCTATTTTCATGGCTGGCGCTGGTCGACGTGGTGCGCGCCGAGTTTCTCCGCGGCAGAAATCTGGAGTACGTGAAAGCTGCTCGCGCACTGGGCCTTACCAACGGCGCGCTCATGCGTCAGCACATCTTGCCCAACGCCATGACCAGTACCCTGACCTACCTGCCCTTTATCGTGACCGGAGCGATCTCCACCCTGACGGCGCTGGACTTTCTGGGTTTCGGCATGCCAGCCGGAACAGCCTCGCTGGGTGAATTGATCGGGCAGGCCAAACGTAACCTGCAAGCCCCTTGGCTTGGGCTCTCGGCTTTTTTCTCGCTGGCGCTGATCCTCTCGCTGCTGGTGTTCATCGGCGAGGCCTGCCGCGATGCGTTTGATCCGCGATCTTGATCCGCGATTTTCATTCAAGGAACTGAAATGAACGACCATCTGATAGAAATCCGCAATCTGCGAGTTGCCTTCAAAGGCGCAGAAGTGGTTCACGGCATCAACCTCGACATCAAACGCGGCGAATGCCTGGCGCTGGTGGGTGAGTCCGGCTCGGGAAAATCGGTGACGGCGCATTCGATTCTGCGGTTGTTACCGGGCAAACACGTCCAGACCCAAGGCAGCATCACCTACAGCGGCATCGACCTGGTGCGTGCCAGCGAACAGCAGTTGCGAGGACTGCGCGGCAATCGCATTGCGATGATATTTCAGGAGCCCATGACCTCGCTGAATCCGCTGCACACCGTAGAGCAACAGGTCAGTGAAGTCCTGGCTTTGCACAAGGGTCTCAAAGGCAAAGCCGCGCGCAATCGCACGCTGGAATTACTCGAGCTGGTCGGCATCCAGCAACCTCTCAGGCGCCTGAAAGCCTATCCACACCAACTGTCCGGCGGACAGCGCCAGCGTGTCATGATTGCCATGGCGCTGGCCAATGAGCCTGAACTGCTGATCGCCGACGAGCCGACCACCGCGCTGGATGTAACCGTGCAGTTGAAGATTCTGGAACTGCTCAGATCCCTGCAAGCGCGGCTGGGCATGTCACTGTTGCTGATCAGCCATGACCTCAATCTGGTCCGCCGGGTGGCGCAACGCGTTTGCGTCATGCGCGCAGGAGAAATTGTCGAACAGGCTGAATGCCAGACGCTGTTCGAAAGTCCGCAGCACCCTTACAGCCGTTTATTGATCGAAGCCGAACCCGACGGCTCGCCCGCCCCTCATACTCGCGAGCATAACCTGCTCACGGTTGACGACCTGAAAGTCTGGTTCGCGCTGCCTAAGCCACTGTTCAGCCGCCATCGCGAGCATATCAAGGCCGTGGATGGCATCAGCCTGGAACTGCAGCGTGGCAAAACACTGGGCATTGTCGGCGAGTCCGGCTCGGGCAAATCAACACTCGGCCAGGCGATTCTGCGACTGGTGGATTCCGAGGGCGCGATTCGCTTCGGCAACAAAGAACTGAGCCTCTACAGCCAGGATAAGATTCGACCCTTGCGGCGCCAGATGCAGGTGGTGTTTCAGGATCCTTTTGGCAGCCTCAGCCCGCGTATGTCAGTGGGGCAGATCATCGCAGAAGGCTTGAACACCCACGGTATCGGCAGCCGCACGGAACGTGACGCTGCCGTTATACGCGTGCTTGAGGAGGTCGGTCTGGATCCCCAGAGCAGGCATCGTTACCCCCACGAGTTTTCCGGCGGTCAGCGCCAGCGCATTTCCATAGCGCGGGCCTTGGTGCTGGAACCCGCGCTCATCTTGCTCGACGAACCGACTTCGGCACTGGATCGCACCGTACAGAAACAGATCGTTGCGTTGTTAAGGGAGTTGCAAGTCCGTCGCGGCCTGACCTACCTGTTCATCAGCCACGATCTGGCCGTCGTCAAGGCACTGGCCCATGACCTTATCGTGATCAAGGATGGAAAAGTCGTGGAGCAAGGTCCGGCACAAGCTATCTTCCAGGCCCCGCAACACCCCTACACCCGTGAGTTACTGGACGCATCGGCGCTGCACGCCCGTCATGCGTCCTGAAGCCAGTCACCAACTCTCAGCCAGCCCGAGCAGCCCCAGAATCTGCTTGCGCAGGTCGACCAGATACGGATCGTCACGATGGCGCGGATAAGGCCGCTCGATGGTCAATTGCGCCTCGATGCTGGCCGGGCGGTCGCTGAAGACGATCACGCGATTGGCCAGCAGCAAGGCTTCTTCTACGTCATGCGTCACCAGTAGCGCCGTATAACCCTGGCGTTGCCACAGGTCGATCAATTCCTTCTGCATGGTGATGCGGGTCAGCGAATCGAGTTTACCCAGTGGTTCGTCGAGGATCAGCAGCCGGGGTTCGTTGACCAGCGCTCTTGCCAGCGCCACACGCTGGGCCATGCCGCCCGATAACTGTCGCGGGTAAGCGCGAGCAAAACTGCTGAGGCCCACTGTGGCCAGTGCCGCATCGACTTTACCTGCGTGGGCCTTCAGCAGACCCTGAGCTTGCAGCCCTAACGCGACGTTGTCCCAGACTCGCCTCCACGGATACAGCGTCGGGTCTTGAAAGACCACGACGCGACTCGGATCGGGGCCTGCAATCGACAAGCCGTCAGCCAGCAGCGCACCACCGTCTGCGGGCTCCAGCCCGGCAACCAGTCGCAACAAGGTCGATTTACCGCAGCCTGACGGCCCCAACAAAGCGACGAACTCGCCCGGCGCCACGTCCAGCGAAACGTTTTCCAGAACAGGCAGGCGTTGCCCGTCCAGAGCAAAACCGTGACTCAGGTTTTCGATGCGCAGCGCCAGCCCCGCTGACGACGAAACCGTTGATACAGATGCGGTGGCTACCATTTCATGGCTCCTTGTTGCCAGGCCAGCAGGCGATCACGAATCAAAAACAACCCGGAGATCAATCCGGAACAGGCCAGCGCCATGATCAACAAAGCGGCGTACATATTGGCGTAGGCGGCCCAGCCTTGAGCCCATTGCAAGTACCAGCCAATACCCGATTTCACCCCCATCATTTCGGCAACGACCAGGGTCGAGAACGATGCGCCCAGCCCCATGAACAGGCCGACAAACACATGAGGCAACGCAGCTGGAATCGCCACGTTGAAAATCAGAAAGCCCGGCTTAGCGCCCAAGGTGCGAGCTACGTCGTAATAGGCTTTGTCGACACTGGCAACCCCCGACCAGGTCAGCACTGTGACCGGGAACCAGGTGGCCAATGCGATGAGAAACACACTGGCACTCCAACTGCTGGGAAACAGAAAGAAGCACAACGGCAGCAACGCTGTTGACGGCACCGGTCCCAGAATACGCAAGACCGGATGCAGCCAGTAGCCGATGCTGGTCGACCAGCCAATCGCGACACCCGCGACAAAACCGGTCACTGCACCCAAGGCCACACCCGTGCCCAACAGCAATGCCGAGTTCAGCAAGCTGTCCGCCAGCCGTGGCCAGTCTTCAACGTATACATCCAGCAATGCCTGTGGCGGCGCAAAAAACGGTACTGGCAACAACGCCAGTTTGGCAGTGAGCAGCTCCCAGATCCCCAGCAGCAGCGGCAAGGCAATCAGCCAGGCTCCCGCAGGGCGGGCTCGACGCTGCACGGCCGGGAACCAACGCCCCAAAATGCCTGCCAGTCCAATCAGTGCCGCGACCGCGAGGCACAAATTGGCCAGGCCCTGAGTCATGGGCCAGTTACGGGTGGCATTGGGGAAGTAAGCGATCAGCAGCGCCACGCCCACCCAGGCGACAACGGCCACCGCACCCTGCCGCCAGAACCTGGCTGGAGTACGCTCAAGTGCAGCGATCTGCGGTGCAGCGTCAATTGAAGACATCGGCGGTAATCTCCTTGGAGAAGGCCACGGCGTCGGTGCTCTTGCGAATCACTTCAACCGTCTGCAAATCGGTCACATAGGTGACGATTTCCTTGGTCAAGGCTGCACCAACCGCATGGTGACCGTGGGTGTGGTCATGAAGAATCGCCTGCACTTCTCCGACCGAGGTATTGAGCGCGTGAGCCTGGAATCCTTTAGCGACGACTTCAGGGTGTTTCACGGAATAGTCGTGAGCTTCGAGAATCGCTTGAGTCAATGCCGCAGCGACGCGCTTCTCTTCACGTACCAGCTTGCCGGTCACGCCGACCACGCAGCAACTGAGGTTGGCGTACTCCTCGACGAGGTTGTTGGAAAGCTCGCGAGCCTTGCCGCCTTTGATCAGGCGATACATGAACGGGTCACTGCCGCTCACTGCCTGCACCTCACCGCGCTCCAGCGCTGTGCCCAGCAAGTCGGCCGGATACAACCGCCATTCCACATCGCGCACCGGGTCGACGCCGTGTTTCTTGAGCAAAATGGAAAAGAAGTTACGGTCCGGGCTGGCCATGTCGGTGACGCCGATGGCCTTGCCCTTGAGGTCTTCGAGTTTCTGCACCGGGCTGTCGACGGCGCTGAGCAATCGCAAGCAACCGCCGTGGGTGCCCGCGGTGAGTTTGACGTCGAACCCCTGCTCCAGCGCTTTGAGCCAGCGCAACGCCATGCCGACACCCGCATCGGCCTTACCAGTGGCAATGGCTTCCAGCAGCACTTCTGTAGAGTTGCCGAAGTTGACCAGCTCGACGTCCAGATTGTGTTTGGTGAAAAAGCCCTGCCCATGGGCAATCACCACGGGCGCCAGGCACACCGCGTTGAGATTGACCGCCAGCTTGAGTTTGCGTGTTTCGGCAAGTTTGATGAATTCCCCGGTGCCTGCTGGCTCTGCGTCACCACCGGCGTGGTGGCCAGCATGCTCATCGGCCGCCCAGGCGAAACCGGGAACAGAGGCCAGTATCGGGCTTGCCAGCACGACGCCGGTCAGGCCCAACAGACGACGGCGGGTGAGATGATCAAATGCTGCCATGCAGATATTCCTTGAGAAAAAAATGAGGTCAGGTCGTCACCCGAAATCCTTTTTTATAACTATTCTCAAGGTTTCCAGTGACTGGTTAAAACCATATCACCGGCTTATTTATTCCGAAAATGCATTTAAATTATAAACTAATATGCAAATAGTCTATCGGAAACTCCTACCTTACTGATCATCCGGCAGGCTACCGCTGCCATCGCCCAACGCTCGCTGCATCAACACGGTGTCAACCCAGCGCCCGTGTTTGAAGCCTACCGACTCAAAAACCCCGACCCGGCGAAAACCCAGTTTTTCATGAAGCCGCAGAGAACCATGGTTTTCACTGTTGCCGATCACCGCCACCATTTGCCGCCAGCCACCTTGTACGCAGTGGTCGATGACCGCACCGAGAAGCGACTGACCAATCCCCTTGCCGCCCATGCCCTCCGCCATATACACCGAGTCTTCCGCAGTAAAACGGTAGCCGGGTCTCGGTCGATACAGCGTGGCATAACCATAGCCAACGACGGCTCCAGCCAGTTCAGCGACCAGGTACGGCAACTTGCGCGAAAGCACCTCGGCACGACGTTGCAGCATCTGCTCAACTGACGGCGGCTGCAGTTCGAAGCTGGCAATGCCGGTCAGCACATGGTGAGCGTAAATCGCCTGTACAGCGGGCATGTCATCCTCACGAGCGGTGCGCAGGATCAGGTCGGGGTTCATCTTCGTTCTCGGTAACGATTGCAAGTGCGGCAATCATGCCGCCTCTGCCGACCTTAATAAAGCTATGATTAATCATCCTCAGCATAAGTAAAACTTTGCCATGCAGCCGTTGAACCTGAATCACCTGAACAGTTTCTCCCAGGTCATAAGCCACGGCAGCTTTTCGGCTGCTGCTACAGCGTTGAATCTGACGCAACCCGCAGTCAGCCTGCACATCCGTCTGCTGGAACAACGCCTGAACCTGCGTCTGATCGAACGCGTGGGTAAACGCCTTAAACCGACGACTGCCGGGCGCACACTGCTCAGCCACATCGGTCGCATTGACTCAGTCATTGAGGATGCGCTGCAGGATCTGGCGAGCCACGCCCAAGGCGTCGCAGGCCAAGTGGTGATTGGCACCGGTGCGACAGCGTGCATACATCTATTACCGCCCATCCTGAAAAACCTGCGCACGACCTTCCCGAAACTGGACGTACGGGTTTGCACCGGCAATACCGAGACCATCCTCAAAGCCGTCGAAGAGAATCGTATTGACCTGGCACTGGTGACCTTGCCAGCGGCCGGCCGGAGCCTGCATGTCACGCCGTTGCTGGAGGACGAAATGGTCGCGATCTTTGCCCCTGACCAGTCAGACCTGAAAGCATCCACCAACGCCGAGACACTGAGCAGCCTGCCTCTGGTGGTATTCGAAGCGGGCAGCAGTACGCGATTGCTGATCAACCAGTGGTTCCAGCACGCAGGCGTTCGGCCCACGCCGGTGATGGAGCTGGGCAGCATCGAAGCCATCAAGGAAATGGTCTCTGCGGGGTTGGGCTACAGCATCGTGCCACGCATTGCGGTAGCCACCGCCCATCATCAGCGCAATCTGCAAATCCGCAGCCTGACGCCGCCCTTGAGTCGCAGCCTGAGCCTGGTACTGCGCCAGGACAAGCCGGTCAACCGGTCGTTACGTGAGGTCGTGGATGCGTTGCGGGTGTTAGAGGTCAAGGACCTCGGCGCCCGGAAAATATCGACTTGAAATTCGGCCCTGTGGAAATTCTATGTTCGCCTGCAAGCTTGATCCTGATCCTGTAGGACCGGCTTTAGCCGGGAGGACGGTATTTCAGGCGAAGGATGTCAGCGGATGCACCGGAGCCTCCCGGCTAAAGCCAGCCATACGGCTCAGGGCACACGAGCACCGTCGCAGACCCACATAGAATCTCCGTGGTTGCGCACTTTTACCCTTGGTTGTACGATGACTGTCAACATATTGTGAGCGCCGCTGATAAATGGCAAGCTCCCTTCACCGTCACCGAACGGTCGGCAGATCTCTAAGACAGGCACCAGCCTGATTAAAACCCGCAAATAAAAACAGGAGACACAGATGCCTAATGTTCTCGGCCACAACTTCATCGCAGGCGCACGTAGCGCACTTGGCGAGCCGCAACACAAAAGTCTCGATGCCACTACCGGTGAAGCCCTGCCCTACAGCTTCTACCAGGCCACTGATGCGGAAATTGACGCAGCAGCCTTGGCAGCCAAAGGTGCCTTTGTTGAATACCGCCAGCTGAGCCCGGCTCGCCGTGCAGAATTCCTTGATGCAATTGCCGACGAGCTGGATCAGCTCGGTGATGATTTCGTCGCTATCGTTTGCCAGGAAACAGCCCTGCCAACCGCCCGTATCCAAGGCGAGCGCGGACGTACCAGCGGCCAGATGCGTCTGTTCGCCAAAGTCCTGCGTCGCGGTGACTACCTGGGTGCCCGCATCGACCTGGCCCTGCCGGATCGCAAGCCATTGCCACGCGTTGACCTGCGCCAATACCGTATCGGTGTAGGTCCGGTTGCTGTGTTCGGTGCAAGCAACTTCCCACTGGCGTTCTCCACTGCGGGTGGCGATACCGCCGCTGCACTGGCTGCCGGTTGCCCGGTCGTGTTCAAAGCGCACAGCGGCCATATGGCGACTGCCGATCTGGTCGGCTCCGCGATCATCCGCGCCGCAGAAAAAACCAACATGCCTAAAGGCGTGTTCAACATGATTTTCGGTAGCGGTGTTGGTGAAGGTCTGGTCAAGCATCCGGCCATCAAAGCCGTTGGCTTCACGGGCTCCCTGAGCGGTGGCGACGCACTGTGCAAAATGGCTGCCGAACGTCCTGAGCCAATTCCGGTGTTCGCAGAAATGTCGAGCATTAACCCATTGGTATTGCTGCCTGAAGCCTTGGCAGCGCGCGGCGATTCCGTGGCCAAAGATCTGGCGGCTTCGGTGGTCATGGGCGCAGGCCAGTTCTGCACCAACCCGGGCGTCGTTATCGGCATTAGCTCGCCAGCGTTCACCAAGTTCCTTGAGCAACTTCAGGAACACATGGGCGGCCAGGCTCCACAAACCATGCTCAATGCTGGTGGCCTGCGCAGCTACAGCAAAGGTGTAGAGCACTTGCTGTCGCATCCGGGTGTGACCCATCTGGCAGGCAAGCCGCAAGAAGGCAAACAGGCTCAGGCCCAGTTGTTCAAAGCTGACGTCAGCCTGCTGCTCAATGGCGACCCGCTGTTGCAGGAAGAAGTTTTCGGCCCGACCACGCTGGTTATCGAAGTCGCTGATGACGCGCAACTGAAAAGTGCCCTGCTGGGCCTGCGCGGTCAACTGACCGCCACCCTGATCGGCGAACAGAGCGATCTGCAGAAGTACCAATGGCTGGTGCCGGTGCTGGAAGAGAAAGTCGGCCGCATCCTGGTCAACGGCTACCCGACCGGTGTTGAAGTCTGCGAAGCCATGGTTCACGGTGGTCCTTACCCGGCCACTTCCGATGCTCGCGGCACTTCGGTGGGCACGTTGGCGATCGATCGCTTCCTGCGTCCTGTCTGCTATCAGAACTACCCTGACAGCCTGCTGCCAGAAGCACTGCAAAACGCTAACCCGCTGGGCCTCAAGCGCCTGGTGAACAGCGAGTGGAGCGATCAGCCAATCGCTTGAGACTGACCTCGGTCAATTCTCTCCACAAGAAATGGCGCGGCCCCAAAGCCGCGCCGTTTCTTTATGCAAAGAGCGGTGGCGCTCTCCAAAGCACGTACCTTCATCAGGTGGAACACCATGAATCCCACCCCGCTTTCCGAACCTGCAGAGAACGACTCGTCCATAAGACGTCCGCGTAATCTGACACTGGCACTGGCCAACATCCTGACCAGCATGATTGAAGACGGCCAGTTGAAGATCGGTGACAAGCTCCCGCCGGAAAAACACATCACCCAAGAGCACGGTGTGAGTCGTACCGTGGTGCGTGAAGCCATTTCGCACCTGCAATCCCACGGTCTGGTTGAAACCCGGCACGGTATCGGGACGTTTGTAGTCAGGCAGCGCGTCGATCAGATCGACCCACAAGCAGATCGCACCCTTAACGATGTGATGGCGGTTATTGAGCTACGCATTGGTATTGAAGTTGACTCCGCTGGCCTTGCCGCTCTGCGCAGAACCGAGGACCAGTTGGCGCGCATGCTACAGGCGCTGAAAATCATTGAAGATCCAACGGTGAGTCGAGCCGAAGCGGCAGCCGCGGATTTTGATTTTCATCAGCAAATAGCCTTGGCAACCGACAATCGCTACTTCGCTGATATCACCGAACATCTGGGGTTGACCCTGATTCCCCGCAATCGCCTCAACTCGGCGGCGCTGGCCAATACCGCCATCGAGGATTACAGCGCCCGGCTGCGCCAGGAACATCATGACATCTACGCAACCATCGCCAATCGCGATTCAGACGGCGCCAAGGCCGCCATGCGCCGCCACCTGAGTAATATTCGCGAACGTCTGCGGCTGGCGTACAAGCAACGGGGGGCTTAGGTTGCGCCCTACTCCAGTAAAGGCGCAATTCAAGGCTTGCCGGGTTCAACCCGCTCTGCGTGCAACGCGCATGACGTCAGGTATATAACGACAGCCCCTTAACGGTCTTGCAAGTCCCCAAGCCCAAGATGCTCACGTAACGTCGAACCTTCGTAAGCCTTGCGAAACAATCCCTTGCGCTGCAGGTGCGGAATGACGCTTTCGACGAACTCACTGAACGAGCCCGGTAGATAAGCAGGGGAAATGACAAACCCGTCGCTACCACCCGCCAGAAAAATATCCGCCAGTTGATCCGCTATCTGCGCACCGGTACCCACTAATTGCGGTACGCGAACGCTGCTGGCAAAGATCCGTCCCAGCTCTTCCAGCGTAGTGTCCGCGCCCTGCATCAGCAGTTTCTCGGCAGCCGCCGGATGAATCAGCGGCGACCGGGCAATGTCTGCCAGCGTCGCTGACAGCGGGAATGGCGACAGGTCCACATTCAGTTGCGAGGCCAGCGTCACCAGGCCCAGTTCAGGACGCGCCAACGCATTGTGTTTGTCGCGCTTGGCTCTCGCCTCGGCTTCGCTGCCGCCAATGAACGGCATTACCGCCGTCAGCACCTTGCAGCTGTCTGCCGTGCGCCCCTGCTGCACCACCTGCCCCCGAACGTCTTCGCGAAACGCCTGCATCGCCTTGAGATGCGGATGGATAGTAAAAATTGCCTCCGCCCACCGAGCGCCGAAACGACGGCCCCGTCCTGAAGAGCCGGCCTGAATCAGCACCGGTCTGCCCTGAGGGGTACGAGGAATGTTTAGCGGGCCCTCGACCTTGAACCAATCGCCGTGATGCTGCACCGGATGAATCTTCTCTGGATCAGCCAGCACGCCGGTTTCACGGTCCAGCTTCAGCGCATCCCGCTCCCAACTGCGCCAGAGTTTGAGCGCCACTTCGACAAACTCATCGGCGCGGTCGTAACGCAGGTCGTGCTCCAGGTGTTTGTCCTTGCCGAACAAACGCCCTTCGCTGTCATTCATTGAGGTCACGATATTCCAGGCGGCGCGACCTTTGGACAGATGATCAAGCGTCGCAAACTCTCGGGCGATATGAGCGGGCTCGTAATAGGTGGTCGAACGTGTTGCGCCCAGCCCAAGTTTGCGAGTCTGACCAACCAGGTACGAGAGGATCGGCAGCGGGTCCAGACGCGTGGCGTCCTGTGCGCCGTAACGCAACGCCACATCCCGCGAACCGCCCATTTGATCGCCGACCGCGAGGCGGTCAGCGAAGAACAGAAAATCGAACAGCCCCTCCTCCACGACTCGCGCCGTGCGTGCGTAATACTCGGGGTCGAGGTAATTGCCGATGGTCTCGGGATGGCGCCAGACCGCGTGACTGTGAATGACCGGACCGGTCAGCAGAAACGCGGACAGATGAATTTGACGGCTCATGTGCAGCTCCAGTCGAAGTGGTAAGCCTGACGTTATTTACTTTCAGGCGCCCAGACAGTGATGCCGGAAATCTTCAGCGGCTTGGGAATCAGCTTTGCGCCGTAATAGGTGTCGGCGATGCGCTGTTGCTCGGCTAGCTCATCCAGCTTGACGGGGATGATGTCGTAGCTGCGACGGCTGTTAGCCAGTTCCACGGTTTCGACAGGGATATTGCCCCACACCGGCGCGAGGATTTTCGCCGCCTCCTGCGGATGCGATTTAACCCACTTGCCGGAATCACGCAGGGTGTCGATCACCACCTGCAGGACTTCTGGGTGAGCCTTGGCAAAGCTGGTATTGGCGAGATAGAAACGGTTGTAGTTGGCCAACCCCTGGCTGCCGTCGGTAATGATGCGTACTTGATGTTCACGCTGCTGAGTCGCCAGGAACGGATCCCAGATTGCCCAGGCATCGACCTTGCCACTGGCAAAAGCAGCCACACCGTCCGGCGCTTCCAGATAGCGCGGCGTAATATCATTGAGGGTCAGCCCGGCCTGCTTAAGCGCGGAAATCAACAGAAAGTGACTCCCCGAGCCCTTGGACACCGCCACGGTTTTACCCTTGAGGTCCGCCACGCTTTTGATCGGTGAATCCTTCGCGACGATGATTGCCTGAGCGCTGGGTGACGCCGCTTCACGTGCGTAGTAAGTCAACGGAGCATCGGCGGCCTGAGTAAACAGGGCAAAAGCGTCGGCGACATCGGCGTGCAAATCCACTGCGCCAGCGTTCAATGCACTGAGCAGGCCGCTGCTGAATTCATGCCAGTTGACGTTGAAACCCAGAGGCTTGAGGCGTTCCTCCAACTGGCCGTTTTCCTTGAGCAGGATCCACAGCGTGGACGAGCGCTGATAGCCGATATTGATGGTCTGTTCGGCCTGCGCCGTTACCGCCGCAAGCATCAAACCTGCCGCAAGAATGAGTTTTCGTAGGGTCATGGAATCCTTCGCCTTTCGAGGATGCGCCGCTCATTCTGCAAACCATGAGCGACGTTTTTTAAATTCCATTTAATTATAATAATTTACGAAAACTATTGAAGAAACGTATAAACATAAGCTTATGCAGTTTACGTCCGCCGACGTTGCGAACTCCTTGAATCAGAAACGCGATGCCGCGAAAGGCGTGATATCGATCGGCGGCGATTCTCCGGCAAACAGACTCGCGACAATTTCAGCCGTCATGGGCGCCGAAGCAAGGCCGACATGGCCATGGCCGAAGGCATGCACGACGTCAGGCGTCGCTTTTGCCTTGGCGATAACTGGCAGCCCATCCGGTGTTGAAGGACGATTGCCCTGCCAGCGGGATATGTTCAATTGCGTGGGATCATCGCCCAGTCCGGGATAGGTCTTCAGCAAGTGATGCAACAAGATGTCTGCACGCTTCCAGTCCGGCGGGTAATCGACACCGGCCAACTCCACCTGACCGGAAGCACGCAAACCGCTGAGCGTCATGGTATTGGCCATCTTGCCGTCAGAGGGCATTACCGGGATGCGCGGGCCACTGGCAGGCTGAGCGATCTGCACGTGGTAACCGCGCTCGCTTTCCAGAGAAACTTTATCGCCGACACTTCTCGCGAGCACTTTGGAGTGAATACCTGCGCTGATAACAGCGCCATCGCAGACGACGGCGCCCTTGTCAGTACGCACGCTTTGCAGGCGAGCGTTGCTGATATTGAACCCCTCGGCCCGCGCCTGAATCAGCTCGCCGCCCAGCGCGGTGAAGCTGTTAACCAGGCCGCGCACATATGCCCCCGGATCGAGACAGTGACCGCCACTTTCGAGCAACACGCCGAAGGTATACCGATGACTCAGGGCAGGCTCGAATTCATGCAGGGCATCGGCGTCCAGTTCCCACCACTGAATGCCATTGTCGCGCCTTAGTTGCCATGAAAAAGCCTCCTGGGCAAAAGCGTCACGGTCCGGATAGACATAGAGCAAGCCATCCTGACGAATGAGTTCCGGCACGTCGCATGCAGTGGCAAGCGCCAGATGTCGCGCGGGCGCATCAGACAACAACGTAGAAAGGATACCGGCTGTTCGGGCAGCCTTGGCGGGCGTTGCGCCTGCCTTGACGAAGCGGATCAGCCACGGCGCGAGTTTCAATAGGTACTGCCAGCGAATCGTGAACGGCCCCTGAGGATCAAGCAGGAAACCGGGGACCTTTTTCCAGAGCCCCGGCATTGACATCGGAATAATCGATGCCGGGCTCAGGAACGCGCCATTGCCGTAACTCGCGGCTTGCTCACCGCCAAGCTCTGCGGGCTCCAGAATCGTCACGCGGTGGCCATCCTTCAGCAACGCCAGGGCCGTGCACGCACCGACGATACCGCCGCCAATAACCACGATATGCCGGGCTGGTTCTGCCACGTTCTGATTCATGACGGATGCGCTGCTCATCGTTCAGCCAGGATGCGCGCATTGCCGCGCAGTGATGACTCTGAGACCGAAATGCCAAGGCCGGGCCCGGTCGGAACGATCACGGCACCGTCATGGTTGGGAATGCGCTCCTCCAGTACATCCTCGGTCAGTACGTGGTGAGGCATGTAGAACTCGCAGCCCAGCGACATACCCGGTGTCGCGGCGATGAACTGAGTGCCTGCGGCCAGCGCGATACCACCCTCCCACAAGGTGCCGCCATAAGCCGGAATATGCACGGTGTCGGCAATGGCCATGATCCCTTGTGCTTTGAGTATTCCCCCGGCCTTCATCAGTTTCACCGAAATCGCATCGGCCGCGCCAAGACGGATGATCTCCATCAGATCGCGCGCGTCAAAGCAGCTCTCGTCAGCGAGAATCGGCGTGTCCAGCGCGTCGGCAAAAGACGCCATGGCCGCCAGGCAACTGCGAGGGACAGGCTGTTCAATGAAGGTTGGACGAAACTGGTCGACGTCACGCAGGATACTAATCGCACCAAAGGGCGCCAGCGCCTGGTTATAGTCGAGGCGCAGATCAATGGAGTTGCCGAACTCGCTGCGCATGGCGTCCAGGTGGGCCATGTCTTCAGCGTGGGATTTGACCCCGGTCTTGACCTTGAATATTCGGTTACCCGCAGGAACCATCGCCCGCATGCGCTCCATGTCAGCATCAAAATCGGGGTCGGCAATCGAGAACGAAAGGGGAATGCTGTCGCGTACCCTGCCGCCCAACAGATCGGCGACCGACAGCCCGCAGGATTTGCCGAGGATGTCGAACATCGCTGTCTCAATGGCGAGTTTGGCTTCACCGTGACCGACCAGCGCAGTGTCCATGGCCAATGTTGTGGCGCGAATCGAGCGGATGTTTGCCCCTATTACCAGTGGGCGCAAATAAGTGTCGATGGCGGCAAACGCCCCCTCGGCCGTACCGGTGAAAACCTCCCAGGGCGCAGCCTCTCCCCAGCCGACAATGCCGGAGGTCGAGGTCAGTTCCACCAGCACACGTTTCACGCTGCCTTTGACGTTACCCACGCCCTGAAGCCGCGCCATTTTGATCGGGCTTTCAATCAAAAAGACCCGCAGCCTTTGAATGCTTTCGTTTGTCATGGTCATGACTCCTCCGCCCGCAGCGCAGCCCGAAAAATCAGAGACTGGGCACGATTAATGTCTGTTTAAATCGGTGAGGCCCTGATCAACGGGCGCCGCTACCTTTATGAAAATGGTTGAGGAAATTACGCGTCGCGTCTTCACGCGGGTTGTCGATGGTCTCGCGCGCTGGCCCTTCCTCGACCACGTAGCCGTCACGCATGAACACCACTCTGTCAGCCACCTCACGAGCAAAAGCGATTTCGTGGGTGACGATGACCATGGTCATGCCATCGGCCGCCAGCCTTTGCATCGTGACCAGCACCTCGCCCACCAATTCAGGGTCCAGCGCTGAAGTGGCCTCATCGAACAGCATCACCTCAGGTTCCATCGCCAGCGCCCGGGCAATGGCCACGCGCTGCATCTGGCCACCAGACAGGGTCTTGGGCATTTGCTGTGCGCGGTCAGCCAGCCCCACTTTTTCCAGCTGCGCCATGGCCAGATCACGTGCCACGCCCTTGCTCAGGCGACGCACATGAACCGGCGCTTCCATGACATTTTCCAGCACACTCATGTGCGGAAAAAGGTTGAAGTTCTGGAAGACCATCCCGGTTCTTGCCCTGAAAGCCGCAAGCTCTTTAGTGCCCGGCGGCCGATGCCCCTGACCAAAAAGAAAAGTAGTGTCCCCCACGCGGATTTCGCCCGCATCGGGTTCAACCAGCAAATTGATGGAGCGAAGGAGCGTCGATTTGCCCGATCCGGAAGGGCCTATCAAAGAAACAACACCGCCCTCCTCGACCTTGAAATTGATGTTCTTCAACACCTCCAGCGCACCGAAACTTTTGCGCAGCTCGGTGATTTCGATCTTTGGTTTCGCGGACATTATTGGATGGCTCCGTGTTTCTTCTCGCGATAGCGCACGATCAGGGTGAGCGGAAACAGGATCAGAAAGTAAGCGACGGCCACCGCCGAATACGTCTCAAGCGGACGAAAGCTGTCGTGGGCAATCATCTGCCCCTGGTACACCAGGTCGGGCACGGCCAACACCGACACCAGCGAGGTATTTTTGAATTGCATGATCGACTGGTTCATCAGCGCAGGAATCATGCGCCGGATTGCCTGGGGCAGAATAATCCGCCGCATGGTCAGCATCGGCGTCATGCCCAACGCCCCGCCCGCCTCGCGCTGCCCTGCCTCGATGGAGACAATGCCACCGCGAATGATCTCGGCGTAGAACGCACCGCCATAACATGACAAGGCCAGTAGCGAGGCGGTAATCGGCGTCATCTCGACACCCGCCAGAATCGGCAGCGCGTAGTAGAACCAGATCAGCTGCACCAACACGGGTGTGCAGCGAAAGACCTCTGTGAACATCAGTGCGAAAGCCCGCACCAGCGCAAAACGAGACAGCAGCCCCATTGCCGCCAACAATCCAATGACCAACCCGCCCACCACGATGGCAGCGGTAAAGGACACTGTCAGGCCAAGGCCTTCAAGCAGTAGCCAGCGATATTCCCAGAGTGCGGAAAAATCCCACTCGTACATGTCAAAACCCCACGTCACCTAACACATCAAATACACAGGTTTGAAAACTGCCCGATCTCCAAGAAAGGAGTTCAGATTTCAAAGCCTTCCGGGAAGTCTTTCGCGGTGACTTTGACCAGTTCCATGTTGCGCATGATCGCGTCCTTGATGAAGCCGTTGGCACGATGCTCGGTGATCCATGCATCAACAAATTCGCGCCAGGAAGTATCTTCTTCGCGACGGAAGCCGGCGTTGGAGGTGGTGGAGTTAATGGGCGTTGGCACAATCAGTTGACCGATCGCCGGATTCTTCGCTCGCAGGGCAAGCGCCAGAACCATCACCAGGCATTGCGCATCCACACGGCCGGATTGCAGCGCTGCCGTGGCGTCACTGGCGGTTTTAAGGCGTGAGACCGTAGCGTTCGGCGCGAGTCGGGTCACTGCACTGTCGTGAGAGGAGCCTGCATCGACGCTGATGCGCATATCGGCAGTGTTGAATTCATCCCAGGTCTTTGCCGTGACCGATTTTTTGGCAATGAACGTGAACGAGTTCTTGAATACAGGACCGGAGAAGTCGATGACTTTCTGTCGCTCTGGCGTAGGGTTCAGCCCGAAGAACACGTCGATCTTGTCGGCCTGCAAATCCAGCACCGAGTTACCCCAGGTGGTTTCCAGAATCGAGAGCTTCACGCCCAGATCATCGGCAAGCTTTTGACAGATGTCGATGTAGAAGCCGCGCCATGGGCCGCCGGTCAGGCTCTTCTGATAATAAGGCGCGCCATCGGCGATGGAGCCGATACGCAAGACGCCTGAGGATTTCACGCGCTCAAGTGAGCTGTCTGCTTTGGCACTCAGTGAAACAAGCCCCGTCGACGCGCTGATAACGGTAGCCCCAAAAAGCTTGGTGAATCTTCTGCGCGTAATCATGCAAAGCGTTCCTTTTTCTGGGCCATTTGTGATGTTTTGAACTCATCATCTCGCGAAAATCTGACTGGCAGTCGAAAAAAGACAGGTGACGCAATTGTCGATTGGACGGCGCATTCGACAGTGTCGCTGCGCTGTTCGACTTATTGTTGGCAGATGACTTCTGCTCAGTGCTGCGTAATCAATCTGTATCCAGGCGCAGGCTGTCTGCGATGCGGGGATGCGCCGGGTGTCGCGTACGACCGAGCCTTCAGACCGGGCACAAATTTGCATGACCTATTGATGACACAAAGCTTTTTACAACTGAAGCCTTGAAAAATGGTTTCGTCATGACTAAAAATCATGGCGCCCACACTCAGGATCAATGCCATGCGCCGATTTTTACCCTCGCTCTCTGCGTTGCAGGCTTTTGAAGCCTCGGCACGGCATTTGAACTTCACCCGGGCGGCGGAGGATCTGGCTGTGACGCAAAGCGGTGTCAGTCGCCAGATCACCAATCTCGAACAGTTCCTGGGCATGCGCCTGTTCGAGCGCTCGGGTTCCCGTCTGATCCTCACCGATGCAGGCAGCAAGTATGTTCAGGATGTGGTGCCAATGCTTAACCGGCTCGAAGAAGTCTCCATTGATCTGGTGCGCGGCCGCAAAGCGGATGCTTCGTTGATGATCGGCGCCAATCCGACCTTCGTGTCCCGCTGGCTCGCGCCACGGCTGGAAAACTTCGTTCGGCAAGCACCGGAAATACCCGTTGAGGTCAACCCGATCGAGGCCGATATCGACTTCAAGACCTGCCGCTTCGATATCACCATCATGCGCGGCACAGGCGCTTGGAGCGAGGCCAGAGCACAGGAGTTGTTTGCTGAGGAGTTAGTCGTAGTGGCATCACCCAGATTGATTCCTCTGGGCGAAACCCGGGACCAACTGGACTTCTCCAAAATACCCACGCTGCAAAACGCAAGCAGACCCAGCCTGTGGCTGCAGTGGCTGCGCGCTTCGGGGTGCGTCGGCACGGGGCTGATTCAGGGCGTTCGATTTTCCCAGAGCGAGATGCTCATCAGTGCCGCCGTCAGCGGCCTGGGGCTTGCGGTGGTGCCCATTCATTACGTCGAACGAGAACTGCAACGGGGCGAACTTCACATGCCATTTGGCAATCCGGTACGCTCGGGGGAATCATATTGGGTGGTCAGCCCAGAGCGTAAATCCCGACAACAGCACGCACTGCTTTTTCGCGACTGGTTGATGCAGCAGGTGCGGCAAAATCGCGTCTGATCACAAAGATCACTGACCGGCCTTAGCTTCAGCCCAGACTCGTGCCCTTAGCGTCTCAATATCTGGAGGTATTGCCTGCAGAGCGAACAAGGTGCTGAGCGTATCCGCATCCGGGTAGATGGCAATGTTGTTGTGCACCGAGGGCTCAACCAATGCTTCGGACTTATCATTGCCGTTCGGATAATGCAGGTAGTTGGAAACGCTACTGATCACCTTCGGATCGAGTATGTAGTTCATGAAGGCATAAGCGGCCTTTTTATCGGGTGCATCTGCAGGCATGGCCATCATGTCAAACCACATCGGCGAACCCTCCTTGGGCAATGCGTATCGGATATCCACCCCTTTGCCTGCATCCTGCGCCTGATGCTGCGCCAACATGACGTCCCCTGAATAACCGACGGCGACGCAAATCTTGCCGCTGGCCAGATCCGCGATGTAATCCGTCGAGTTGAAATAGCGTACATAGGGGCGAATGGCGAGCAAAGCCGCTTTGGCCTCAGAATAATCAGCCACATTTTTGCTGTCTGGCGACAGGTTCAAATAGTTAAGTGCAATGGGCACCACACTGGCGGCACTGTCGACCATGGCGATCCCGCATTGGGACAGCTTCTTGATGTTTTCGGGCTTGAAGATCACATCCCAAGAGGTAAGCGGTGCATCTTTACCAAGCACAGCCTGGACCTTATCAGCGTTGTAACCGATCCCCGTCGTGCCCCACAGATACGGGAACGCATAGGCGTTACCTGGATCAACCCCTGCCAACGCCTGAAGTAGAACCGGATTCAGGTTCTTCCAGTTAGGCAGTTGGCTTTTATCCAGTTTCTGCAGGTCCCCGCGCTGGATCTGCCGGGCCAGAAAATGACTCGACGGCACCACAATGTCGTAACCGGAGTTTCGGGCTTTGAGCACTTCGTCGAGCGCCTCGTTACGCGAGTAAGTGTCATAAGTGGAGGCAATACCGGTTTCTTTCTGGAAGTTCTTCAGCGTGTCCGGCGCGAAATAATCCGTCCAGTTGAAAATTTTCACAGTTGGCGCCGCCTGGCTTATCGATGCAACCAACATCAGCGGAACGAGGGCTCTGGTGAACATCTGATAGTCCTTTCTCAATGTGAGAAGCACACTGTTTGATCGTCGCGATGCTAACCGATTGACCTCTCTCACGATGACAATATTTTAACTATCGCATGGTGCGTAATAGCTAATCCATACCGCGGTATTGACGGTGTAGAATCTGCGCCAGATTGAAGCAGGTACGGATTGGTCAGATGGCCCAATGGGAACGCAGAGGATTCACGGAAAAGACCAAGAGCCGGGCACTGTTGGCCTGTCTATTGATAGTCAGCTTTTTCATAGAGGGATCGTGGACCGGCGATTACTCATCGAACCGAAAACGTGTTTTCAGCGCCGGGTTCGTGACCCTGTGCATTATCGTGGCAGTGTTTGAGCTTGTGATCCTGAACGGGATATATGGCGAGGGTCGGTGACGCACGAAGGCAAAGCAAGTTATGTGAAAAACACTGCACAAAATATTCACGACTTTTTCACGCCCTGCCCCGTATGTTTAACCCAGCTCCTTCATGACTTTAAGCCCGTTGATCCCCATCGCGGGCTTTTCTTTTGCCTGTAATTTGCTGCTTCTAGTCCTGAGCCCTCTCCCCCATTGCTTCGATCAACCCGGCAGAAGCTCTGTACAACGGTGCATATCCGCGCATCAGTATTTGCGCGCTTCGGCGATACGCAGCGGCTTTGATGTCGATGCGACGGCCTTCGGTCCTTGCGCTGACCGTTGTGTCCAGTTTGCCAGCCGGATTCTCGATACTCACTTCGATGTCCGAAAACCTCTCGCCAGGCTGAGCAATGCCCACTGCGATTTTTGAGGCAACGGTCCCGGGAAGCAGGCAAGCTGCGGCCAGACAGCAACCGCCGGAAACGGCCATCGACGCATGGCCGGTCTGAGGCGTGAAGTAACGAACGGCGATGTTGCCGCCGTGACGCGGAGCGCCGACGATACACACCTTGGGTACGGTCTCGCTTCGCTCGAGGTCTGTGAGGCTCATGAGCTCACCGTCGCGACGGCGAAGTTTCATTTTGAGACCCGCCTCAATCCAGACTTGCCTTAGCCGCGCCATGAATGTCGAATCAGCTTCAAGCTCCGAGATGGGTTCATGGCCGGTCTTGCCGAAACTGGCCGCGTCGGCAATCACCATTGGCACCGCAACATCGACACAGGAAACGTCGTGTCCACTGATCGTGTCCAGCACATTGCCCGTCGGTAAAAACGCACCGGTCTTGTTGCCTACGGGAGACTGGAGAAACAGGTCCACACTGGGGAATGCGCCCTGGACGCCCGGAATTTCAGCATTTATGAAACGCCCTTGGTCGTCGCGATACATCCGCGCAAACGTCACCACGCCGGTATTGGTGTTTTTGATTTCAACCTCAAACACGCCGCTGGCGGGTGCTTCTATCAGCCCGCTATCAATGGCCCAGAGCGGCAAAGCAGACGACATGTTGCCGCAGTTCACACTCCAGTCGATGGCGCTGTGATCGCTGGCTAACTGCGCGAGCGTGCTCACAATCCGAGGACCTGTAGGTGTTTCTTCGATCCTTGCCAGGAATACTTTATTACTGGTGGCAGGCCCTCGCCCCAAGCCGGTGATCTGGCGATTACCCGGTTGATTTCCAGATTGGGGGACACCCATCAGGTGACGCAGCAACTCCGCACGCAACCCTTCGTCACTGGGTAACAACGGCTCCCAGATCACAACACCCGTCGACGTACCACCGCGCATGTAATGCACCGGCAATTCGATGACGCCGCTTTGAAGTCTGTTACGGAGTGTGGTTTGACTGGAGGGCAAGGGTCTGGATGAGTGCATGGAGGTTTGCGTAGCCTCAGGATGAATTAGCGTTGTAGCGCATCCTAAGACTTACAAAACCAAAAATCGATGCTCCCCCGACGACCCAGACTGCTTTACGGATTGAGTTGAGTTGCCCTGGCCGCCGGGGGAACGCTTACATCTTAATAAGGAGAGCATGCTGTGGATTTAAGACAAATCTTAAAATACGACCTTCAATCTTGATCGGCATCGCCTGATTCAGGCTATGCGACAAGATTGAGCAAAAATGCTGGTCATACCAAGTCTGCGGCGTGTGAAGCAGCCTTCAGCCCGGAGAGAACAGCGATCTGATCATGTGAAGTTCTGCCGCATGAGTCATCGCCTCAAGGTCATCAAGGCTCATTGAATGGCCGCACCCTGCACATTGTTCGCCAACCAGATCCTCAATTCCAAACAGGCCACTGGTGGTCCCATCGCTTGGGTCAAAAGGATTGCAGTTGCAGGCAACGCACCGAAAATCCTCGAAATACTGCTCGTCCAGTCTCATTGTCCGACAATCCTGAAAATTCGACCGCATGAAACACCATCTTCAGCATAGTTGCTAGCCGGACCCGACGGCAGACATGATATTTAGTTCTTTTCTATCAAGCCCGGAGGGGTCATAGCGGGCCATCTCCACTTTCTTTAACCGTAGCGGGCCAGACCACGCGTTGAATATGCGGATGCTTGCTCTGCTCAAGCCATTGTGGAATCGCTGTTGGCTTGTGAGCTCTATGGACAGAAATGAAAAAGCCACCCGAAGGTGGCTAAGTCATTGAATTAAATGGTCGGGACGGAGAGATTCGAACGCCGACCGCTTCAAGAAGACTTATCCCTCCAAAGGCCGAGCGCGGCCAAGCTTGTCGAGATGCACAGCGACATCACTGCCAAACGAAATACACTTCGCACAAAACTAGTCGAGACCCACTTCTCCACATGCTTGCGAATGGTCAAGCCACGGCGATCTGGCCGTTCAGACCCTTACAACGAGCCTCTCCCTCATAGCATGCGGGCGAAGATGTCGCGTTTTTTTAGATACGATCATGCTCTTCTGCAGCTAATAAAAAACCCGCACTTGACGGGTTTCGTTTAATCCAACGTAGGTTACAAGTTCAACTTCGTTGCAACTCGATCAGTAAATGATGGTTTACTAAACCATTTTTTCGAAAGCTGAAGAGGAATCTCGGCTCCTGCCGCAGCACCAATCTGCGGAATCCAGAACAGAACATCACGCCCGACATTTGAATGTTGTTTTCGCTCGACACCATGCCACGAGTGGTCAGTCTTCATGAATACCAGCATGGTGTTCGGGCGGTTCTCGAACGTCTTGACCAGATGGAAATCCTCATGCTTCATATGAGGCGAAGACCAAGACGTAACCCCCGGATCCTTTGGTACGTAGATGCTCGTACCAAAATCCCGAAGAGTGTCATCTTTAGGAAAGTAAAATGCCCCCACAATGAATTTGCTTTCGCTATCGGTATGGGGACCCAGCGCAAAGTTTTGGTAATCACGAACCAGCAAGGAGCGCGGACTTACTCGCACATCATCTTCGGACACAGAGTTCTTTACAAGATCCTTCTCTCGGTACTTGTGATTTACTTTAAGTCGTCTGCCAAATTTCTCAACTAAAACATCTAGAAACTCTTGCGAGTGAATCCATGCTTCGAATTCTTTCCAGAATAAAGACACAGCGTCTGTTAGCTTCTGAGTTCTGCTGGGTGAAAGCTGGATAAAATGCCGCTGCTCGTAGGGGGCGGGATAAACATCGTAATCATCATCAGGAGGAAGCTTGAGAAGAAGTTCGGAATAAAAATCATCCGGTAAAACTTTCTCCACGTAGATGTGTGGGAATGGGGCTGTGACGAGCTGAGCACTCTTTATGGCTCGGTAAGCGTACTCTTTAACCAGACTGTCCATTGTGCAACGATCCGTGCTGTGCATAGGGCGCTGATTGTACCTGTAAGGTGCAGCCAGGCGCCACATGCACGGGAAGCGCTTCTATTTTTCGAGCGACTCCATTATTAGCTTAAACAGCGCCTGGTTCGCGACCAAGGACAAATGATTTGAGTCAGAATACAAAATCGAATCACTTGTGATGCTTGTGCAATACCCATCGGCGCAAGTGATCTCGTCTGGATCCACAAAAATCACGCCCGGATTATCTCTGACTGCCTTATCAATTACTTTCCTCGCTGGAACATCCCATGCTTGGACAGCGGTATATGGAACCCTCATAAGCGCTTGCCTTTCTTCGTTCGAGTTGGCAGCACCAAGGCGCTCGATCCGATAAAGCCGTGCCAACGGATCCCAGCCAGGAGGTGCAGCGGGCCCGACCACGACAACCCTGTGCCCCATTTCAATCAGCTTCTTGAGGGCACGATCAAAAGACACGCCAATCTCATCGGTTCTTTGCTCAACCCCTACCCCTTGAGCTGTTGCTGCGTAATACGAGAGGCCAATTTCGTTACCTCCAACGGTGTTATTGAACCCCTGACCTCGAATGTAGGAGGTAAACCGTGAGATTAAAATCACCGTCGACGGCGAAAGTGATCTGAGTTGGGCAAGCCGTTTTTCCTGATAGTCCGGATCGCAGCGGTTGAAGACCGCGCCATTGGCGAAAACACTGAGACGTGGCAGGAGCGGACAGCCGCTTGAGGTTAGATCTACCATCCTTACACGGTACTGCTCGAGAAGAGGCTCGATTGATTGCGTCATACCGCGCGCATGCGAATCACCGACAATCACGAACGTTCTATCATACGGACCTTTGGTTATCCGGCATGCTTCCCCGGGATCGCGCCCTGAACAGTCAGAACCATTCATTGAAACCCCGCGAAGCTTCTGAGGCACTCCACCGTTTGTAGCCCAGGCCAGTACTGGGGTGTTTTCTTTCACCAAATAAGTACGGCCATAAAGCCCCATCGTAAATATCCCGACCAGACCGACAGCGGCCATGATAAATATCCAAGACCTGGATATGTTCCCCCTTGCGCGGAATGGGGCCTCGACATAGCGCCAACTCAAATAGGCAAGGAACATAGACAAACCGATAAAGCCAATGAACACCGCTTGGGACGGCTCGTTCATGCTTCGATGTCTAGCAAACGAGAAAAGCGGTTGATGCCACAGGTAGGCGCTGTAGCTGATCAAGCCCACTCCAACCAGGTATTTTGCAGCCAGGAGCCTACCTACGATTGTGTTTTCAGCGCATAGGATTATCAGCGCAGCGCCAAGTGTAGGCACCAAGGCATAAAGCCCCGGAAATGGGGTGTCCTTACTGAACGTAAATGTCGCTACGCCGATCAGGATCAGGCCTAGCAACGCGCCAGCCTCTCTCCAGCGCATCGACACGCCACGCTGATTGGGCGAGCTTAGGTAGACAGCGCAGAGCCCCCCGATTAAAAGCTCCCATGCCCGCGTGGGCAACAAGAAAAATCCAGCTGATGGGCTTTGTGCGGATGCCCACTCCGCACCGATCAGGCTTAGGAACAACAGCAATGAAAAGGCTACATATAAGCTTTTTCTACTTCTCCAGATGCAATAAATCAACAACGGAGCCAAGAGGTAATACTGCTCCTCAACCGCGAGGCTCCATGTATGAAGCAGAGGCTTTAATTCAGCTGCCGTATCAAAATAACCGCTTTCGCTCCAGAATAAAATATTCGAGGAAAATACAGATACGGCGGAAAGACTTTCAAAGTAATCTTTAAGATCGGAAGCTTGTAGCCAAGCTATCGAGAACGGCACGGTTGAGAGAAGTACAAAATATAGCGCAGGAAGTATTCGCCTTGATCGGCGCTCGTAAAAATCAACAAACGAAAAGCGGCCCTGCTTCAGGTCTTGATATATTATCGAGGATATCAGGTACCCGCTAATTACAAAAAATATGTCAACACCAACAAAGCCGCCACAAAAAAAACTGAAACCAGCGTGAAACAGTATTACTGGAATTACTGCTATCGCTCTTAAGCCGTCTATCTCGCGCCGATATTGCATCCTGGACTTTTCCTTTGTATCGCAAACTTAAAGACATGAACCGATGCCACGACAAGCCAAGCCGATCGGGCTTGGCTTGGGTTTATGTCTAGAACAATACGGTCATTTAAACATTAACTGCTTGAGCGCTTCCTGCCGAATGGGTGCGGCAAACTCGTGCGTAATCGGCCATGTCTTGATGGTAACGCTTATGTCTTTTGAAACCGAGTTAATATGATTCTTCGCCAGCAGCGCCTGCAAACCCGGTGTACTGATATCCAACGTGCCAACGTTCATGATCATTTTCGACGGCCCTTTGATAGTGGACAGCCGAGCGCGCGGCGACCGCTCCAGGTATGCAGGATCATCCGGCCCTGCCGGCGCTGCGCCAAGGACGGCCAGCATATTGTCCTTGAGCTGTTGATCCTGGGTCGTGTCGTAGAGCGATGCGAGATCGTAGATGACCAGCCATATAGATGCCGCGTGAACCTTACCCGGATATTTTCCCATGTAACTCAGGGCTTGCATTGTGCCCCCAGAAACCGCCGAGATGTCGACGCGCTTAAGACCAGTCTTCTCTTGAGCGTTATTCACCACGGCGTCAATACGCGACAGCGTGTCGTTAGAGCCAAGAGCCTGGGCTGTGGTGTTCGGGCCATTGAAATTTGGCGAGACAATACACGCGCCTTCGAGGCTTGCCAGTTCAGGGAAAGCGGTCTTCACCTGCTAGTAGTCGCCGGACCATGTATGCAAAAACAGAATAATTCGCTTTGGGTGCGGGTTGCACTTGATCAGATAGGGCTCATCGCCCGCGCTGCTCTCTACATAATCAGCGGTGATCAAGCTGTCAGGAACTCCGTTTGAATGCTTGGCGTGTGTTGCCGCAGTTGCAGTATTGGTTACTACCAGCAAAGCCAACACCAGTGGCAACCCTTTCTTGATAAATCCCATCATTGCACCTGTCAAAATTCATTCAGGCGCAATGATGACATCTTGAGCGCTGAAGACGCGAACCAATCGAAATATTCATTTTCATCCGCGCCTTCAACAACCAGCATTAGTCAGTTGATTGGCGCGACAGTTGTTCCCCACTCGCAAGACAATCCGGGAAGCAATGCCAAAGCTCGATGTTGCACCGCCATTCGGTCAAGACTGACGTTAATCACTGGAGTGCGAGTTATTTGCCTGTGCCGAAATCCATAACAGTTGTCATCCTGCATATTGGTGGAGAGGCCCACCCTCGGACGATGAGTCTTCGATCACAGTTGGTTGAAAGTATTAAGGCGTCGCTATCACGAGGGCTATGGAAGAAATCGGCTGCTTGGAGCGGCAGTCATCAGCAGGGGGTGAGACGCATTGAGGACAGAAATGGCCACTCATGAGCATCGTAAATGGTCCGGGGGGCGTTGAGTTTTGCGCCAGTTTTGCACATGCACAAAAAAGCCGGTTGAGATAACCGGCTTAAGTGTCTGATTTTACTCAGAGAATATGGTCGGGACGGAGTGATTCGAACACTCGACCCCTTGCACCCCATGCAAGTGCGCTACCGGGCTGCGCTACGCCCCGACTAGGCGTGTATCTGTTTCCCATGCTGCGAAAACTTCGAGGAATATAACCTAAGCTTTTGAATTATGGAAGTATCCGGGCGATTTCTACTTGCCCAGAACCACCAGGACGTCTTCCAGCTCTACGATCATTTGCTGGATCAACTGCTTGTATTCCTGGGCGTCATCCTTGGGTTCGCCGCTAGTCATGCGCAACCGCGCACCACCAATGGTGAAGCCTTGCTCGTAGAGCAAGCCGCGGATCTGCCGGATCATCAACACGTCTTCGCGTTGATAATACCGGCGGTTACCGCGTCGTTTAACGGGGTTGAGCTGAGGAAATTCCTGTTCCCAATAGCGCAAAACGTGCGGTTTCACCGCGCAGAGTTCGCTTACCTCGCCAATGGTGAAGTAGCGTTTGCCTGGGATCGGCGGTAACTCGTCGTTATGACTTGGTTCCAGCATAAGCCTCAACTCGGGCCTTCAACTTCTGCCCTGGACGGAACGTGACAACACGGCGAGCCGTGATAGGAATTTCTTCCCCGGTCTTCGGATTTCTACCAGGCCGCTGGCGTTTATCTCGCAAGTCAAAATTGCCGAAACCGGACAATTTGACCTGTTCGTTATCTTCCAGAGCGTGCCTGATTTCCTCGAAGAACAGCTCCACCAATTCCTTGGCTTCTCGTTTATTCAGGCCCAGCTCTTCGTACAGACGTTCGGCCATCTCAGCTTTCGTCAGAGCCCCCATACGCTACTTCCTTAACGTGGCGTTTAACCTTTCCTCGAGTGAGGTGAGGATTTTATGCGTCGCCGCATTGACCTCATCGTCGTTAAGAGTGCGCGATGGATGCTGCCAGGTCAAGCCAACTGCAAGGCTTTTTCTATGCGGATCAATGCCTTTACCCTGATAAACGTCAAATAGCCTGAGGTCTGTGAGCCATTCGCCTGCATTTTCTCGAATAACGTCAAGAACTGCGGTGGCTGGAACACACTCATCAGCCAGCAACGCCAAGTCACGCCGAACTTCAGGAAAGCGCGATAACTCCTGGAATTCAGGCATTTTACCCAGTGCCACTTCAGCCAGAATCAGCTCGAATACGAAGATTGGACGATCCAGACCCAATGTTTTCGACAACTCAGGGTGAATAGCACCGACGTAACCTGCTTCACGACCGTCGCGCTCAATGCGAGCAGTCTGGCCAGGGTGCAACGCAGGATGCTTGCCCGGCACAAAAGTGAATGCATTGAGCGCACCGGCGAAGCCCAGAATGGCTTCAACATCCGCCTTGACGTCGAAGAAGTCGACTACATCACGACCCTGCGCCCATCCTTCCGGCATACGACTGCCACACACAACACCGGCCAGCATCGGCTCCTGCTTCAAACCATCCAGCTGACCGACAAAACGCAGGCCGCTTTCGAACAGACGGACACGATCCTGCTGACGGTTGAGGTTGTGTTGCAAAGACTTGACCAGACCCGGCCACAACGAGGCGCGCATCGCAGCCATGTCATTGGAGATCGGGTTTGCCAGCAGCAACGGCTCAGCGCCAGGGCTGAACAGCTCGAACTGCTTGGGATCGATGAAGCTATAAGTGATCGCTTCCTGATAGCCGCGAGCGACCAACAGGCGACGCAGCTCAGGCAGATTGCTACGAGCCTCAGCTTTGGCTTGTGGTGCCAGACGCGCCTGCGGATAACGAACCGGCAGGCGATTGTAACCGTACAAACGGGCCAACTCTTCGATCAGGTCGACTTCAAGGCTGATATCGAAGCGATGACTTGGGACTTCAACGCGCCACTGTGCTGCCGCTTCAGAGGAAACGGCCAAGCCCAGGCCGGTCAACAGACCTTCAACTTCAGCAGGGTCCATTTTCAGGCCCAACATCTGCTCGATACGCTCGGCACGCAGCGTCACAGGCGCGATCGACGGCAGATCTTTTTCGCTGACAGCCTCGATGACGGGACCAGCCTCGCCACCAGTGATTTCCAGCAGCAGGCCAGTGGCCCGCTCCATGGCTTTGCGCGCCAGTTGCCAGTCAACACCGCGCTCATAGCGATGCGAAGCATCGGTGTGCAGACCATACGACCGGGCTTTGCCCGCGACGGCGATCTGGTCGAAGAACGCGCTTTCGAGGAATACGTCACGAGTCGTGCTGGAAACACCGCTGTGCTCCCCGCCCATCACACCGGCGATGGCCAGAGCACGCTGGTGGTCAGCGATAACCAGCGTATCTGCACGCAGGCTGACTTCCTGACCGTCCAGCAGAACGAGCTTCTCGCCCTCTTCTGCCATGCGCACACGAATGCCACCGTGGATTTCGGCCAGATCAAACGCGTGCAGCGGCTGACCCAGTTCGATCATCACATAGTTGGTGATGTCGACCACGGCATCGATGCTGCGAATGTCGGAACGGCGCAGACGCTCAACCATCCACAACGGGGTAGGACGCGACAGGTCTACATTGCGAATCACACGACCGAGGTAACGCGGGCAAGCGTTAGTGGCCAAGACTTCGACCGGACGCACTTCATCGTGTGTCACAGGAACAGCGGCAACAGCCGGGACAGTCACCGGAGCCGCGTAGAGCGCGCCGACTTCACGAGCCAGACCCGCCAGCGACAGGCAGTCGCCACGGTTTGGCGTCAGGTCGACTTCGATGCTGGCATCATCCAGCTCAAGGTACACACGGAAGTCTTCACCCACCGGCGCATCGGCTGGCAGCTCCATCAAACCGTCATTGCCCTCACCCACTTGCAGCTCGGATTGAGAGCACAGCATGCCGTTGGATTCGACGCCACGCAGCTTGGCTTTCTTGATCTTGAAATCGCCCGGCAACTCGGCACCGATCATGGCGAATGGAATCTTCAGACCCGGACGCACGTTGGGCGCGCCGCAGACGACCTGAAAGGTTTCCGAACCGTTGCTGACCTGACATACGCGCAGCTTGTCGGCATCGGGGTGTTGCTCGGTGCTCAGCACTTCGCCGACGATTACGCCGCTGAATACACCAGCAGCCGGAGTGACGCTGTCGACTTCAAGGCCGGCCATCGATAAACGAGCAACCAGCTCGTCGCGGGATACTTGCGGGCTTACCCAGCCGCGCAACCATTGTTCACTGAATTTCATCCTGCTCTCCAAAAAAATGCGTTACGGGCGACTCCAGTGCTCTGCGACAGCGGCCAGTGGCAGGCTGTCGCGAAGCGCCTCAGCGAAATTGCGCGAGGAACCGCAAGTCGTTGTCGAAGAACAGACGCAAGTCGTTGACGCCGTAACGCAGCATGGCCAGACGCTCCACGCCCATGCCGAAGGCAAAGCCCGAGAACTCTTCAGGGTCGATGCCAGACATACGCAGCACGTTCGGGTGAACCATGCCGCAGCCCATCACTTCCAGCCAGCCAGTCTGCTTGCAGACACGGCAGCCTTTGCCGCTGCACATCACACATTCCATGTCGACTTCAGCGGAAGGCTCGGTGAACGGGAAGTAAGACGGACGGAAACGCACGGCCAGTTCTTTTTCGAAGAACACGCGCAGAAACTCTTCGATCGTTCCTTTAAGGTCGGCGAAGTTGATGTCGCGATCGACCAGCAGGCCTTCGACCTGATGGAACATCGGCGAGTGAGTAATATCGGAGTCGCTGCGGTACACGCGACCCGGGCAGACAATGCGGATCGGCGGACGCTGTGATTCCATGGTGCGGACCTGTACCGGGGAGGTATGGGTGCGCAGCAGCATGTTCGCATTGAAGTAGAAGGTGTCGTGCATCGACCGGGCCGGGTGGTGGCCTGGGATGTTGAGCGCTTCGAAGTTGTGGTAATCGTCTTCCACCTCAGGACCTTCGGCAATGCCGTAGCCAATGTGAGTGAAGAATTGTTCGATGCGTTCCAGAGTACGGGTAACAGGATGCAGACCGCCTGAGGTCTGACCGCGGCCAGGCAGGGTCACGTCAATGGACTCGGCGGCAAGTTTGGCGGCAAGATCCGCCTCCTCGAACTGCGCCTTGCGAGTATTGAGAACCTCTGTGACACGCTCCTTGGCGACGTTGATCAGGGCGCCAACTTGCGGACGCTCTTCTGCAGGCAAATTCCCCAGGGTCTTCATCACCTGAGTCAACTCACCTTTCTTGCCAAGGTATTGAACCCGGATTTGCTCCAGGGCATTGATATCTTCAGCGCTCTGCACAGCCTCAAGAGCTTGCGAGACCAGCGCGTCCAGGTTTTCCATGTACAGACTCCAGATACGAAATAGGGGAAGAGCTTTTAAGGCTCTTCCCCTATTTATGACGTTTAACACCGAACCCCAGAAACTGGAGCCCAGTGATTGTCGGGGACTTAGGCCAAAGTGGCTTTAGCTTTCTCGACAATCGCAGCAAACGCCGCTTTTTCGTTCACTGCCAGATCAGCCAGAACCTTACGGTCGATCTCGATGGACGCTTTTTTCAGGCCGGCGATGAAACGGCTGTAGGACAGACCGTTGATACGAGCACCAGCGTTGATACGAGCGATCCACAGAGCGCGGAACTGACGTTTTTTCTGACGACGGTCACGGTAGGCGTATTGGCCTGCCTTGATTACCGCTTGCTTGGCAACACGGAATACGCGTGAACGCGCGCCGTAGTAGCCTTTAGCAAGTTTCAGAATTTTTTTGTGACGCTTACGGGCAATGACGCCACGCTTTACACGAGCCATGAGTTACTTCCTCTATTCTTGATCAAAATTAACGAAGGCGCAGCATGCGCTCGACTTTTGCCACGTCAGACGGATGCAGCAAGCTGCTACCGCGCAGTTGACGCTTACGCTTGGTCGACATTTTGGTCAGGATGTGGCTCTTGAAAGCGTGTTTGTGCTTGATGCCGTTAGCAGTTTTCAAAAACCGCTTAGCTGCACCACTTTTAGTCTTCATCTTTGGCATGTTCGGATACTCCGCATTCAGTTGATAAACATAACCGCAAGGCCTGCCGTGCCCTGGTGGTTATTTCTTCTTTTTCGGGGCGATGACCATAATCAGCTGGCGTCCTTCCATCTTAGGATGCTGCTCAACGGAACCGTATTCAAGAAGGTCACCTTCAACCCGCTTCAACAGTTCCATGCCCAGCTCCTGGTGGGCCATCTCACGACCGCGGAATCTTAACGATACCTTGGCCCTGTCCCCGTCACTCAGGAAACGTACCAGGTTGCGTAGTTTTACCTGGTAATCCCCTTCCTCCGTCCCTGGACGAAACTTGATTTCTTTAACCTGAATCTGCTTCTGGTTTTTCTTCGCGGCAGCAATCTGCTTCTTCTTTTCGAAGATCGATTTGCCGTAGTCCATCAGCTTGCAAACAGGGGGTACTGCATCGGCGGAAATTTCCACCAGATCCAGTTTGGCCTCTTCAGCCTTAAGAAGCGCGTCTTCAATTGACACAATCCCAAGCTGCTCGCCTTCAGCTCCAATTAACCGAACCTCGCGTGCCGAGATATTCTCGTTGATCGGGGCTTTCGGTGCAGCTCGTTTATCTTGTCTCATTTCACGCTTAATAGTAATTACTCCGAATCTTGGCGACCACGCCGGGAAACCGCTTGTGCGAGGAATTCAGCGAACTGGGCGACCGGCATCGAGCCGAGGTCTGCACCTTCGCGTGTACGCACAGCGACAGTTTGCATTTCAACTTCCCGATCTCCAATCACGAGGAGATAAGGGACCTTGAGCAAAGTATGCTCACGGATTTTAAAGCCGATCTTTTCATTTCTCAAGTCGGACTTGGCACGAAACCCGCTTTCGGCAAGAATTTTTTCCACTTCAAGGGCAAAATCTGCCTGTTTATCAGTGATATTCATGATCACTGCCTGAGTGGGCGCCAGCCAGGCTGGGAACGCACCTTCATAGTGCTCGATCAGAATCCCGATGAAACGCTCGAAGGAACCAAGAATCGCGCGGTGCAACATCACCGGATGCTTACGACTGTTGTCTTCGGAGACGTATTCGGCACTCAAACGAATCGGCAGGTTAAAATCGAGCTGCAGAGTACCACACTGCCAGACACGACCCAGGCAGTCTTTCAACGAAAACTCGATCTTCGGACCGTAGAATGCACCTTCGCCCGGCTGCAGATCATAAGGCAGACCCGCGCTATCCAGTGCCGATGCCAGTGCGCTTTCAGCGCGATCCCACAGCTCATCGGAACCCACACGCTTTTCAGGACGGGTTGAAAGCTTCAGTTCGATGTCCTTGAAGCCGAAGTCGGCATAGACATCCAGAGTCAGCTTGATGAATGCTGCGGACTCAGCCTGCATCTGGTCTTCAGTACAGAAGATGTGTGCATCGTCCTGAGTGAAACCACGGACACGCATGATCCCGTGCAGGGCACCGGACGGCTCGTTACGGTGGCAGGCACCGAACTCGGCCAGACGCATAGGCAGCTCGCGATAGCTTTTCAGGCCCTGATTGAACACCTGCACGTGGCATGGGCAGTTCATCGGTTTGATTGCGTAATCGCGGCTCTCGGACTCAGTGGTGAACATGTTATCGGCGTAGTTCGCCCAGTGACCGGACTTTTCCCACAGGGAGCGATCCACCACCTGCGGAGTTTTGATCTCCAGATAACCATTCTCGCGCTGCACTTTACGCATGTACTGCTCAAGCACCTGATACAGGGCCCAACCCTGTGGATGCCAAAACACCATGCCCGGCGCTTCTTCCTGGGTGTGAAACAGGCCGAGACGCTTGCCGATCTTACGGTGATCGCGTTTTTCAGCTTCTTCGATGCGCTGGATGTAAGCCGCCAGTTGCTTCTTGTCGGCCCAGGCGGTGCCATAGACACGTTGCAACTGCTCGTTCTTCGCGTCGCCGCGCCAGTAAGCACCGGACAGCTTGGTCAGTTTGAACGATTTGAGGAAGCGAGTGTTCGGCACGTGCGGACCGCGGCACATGTCGACATATTCTTCGTGGTAGTACAGACCCATGGTCTGCTGCTCTGGCATGTCTTCTACCAGACGCAGCTTGTAATCTTCGTGACGCGCGGTGAAAACGTCGATTACCTCGGCGCGCGGCGTCACCTTCTTGATGACGTCGTAATCTTTTTCGATCAGTTGCTGCATGCGCTGCTCGATCGCCGCCATGTCATCAGGCGTGAACGGGCGCTCGTAAGCGATATCGTAATAAAAGCCGTCATCAATGACTGGCCCGATAACCATTTTTGCAGTCGGGTACAGCTGCTTGACCGCATGACCTACCAAGTGGGCGCACGAGTGGCGGATGATCTCCAGCCCTTCCTGGTCCTTGGGGGTAATGATTTGCAGGCTGGCATCTTTTTCGATCAGATCGCTGGCATCGACCAGTTGACCGTCGACTTTTCCTGCAACGGTGGCCTTGGCCAGACCGGCACCAATGGAAAGCGCGACCTCGGCTACGGAAACCGGGTGATCGAATGAACGTTGACTGCCGTCGGGAAGAGTAATGGTGGGCATGGCGCCTCCTCTCCTAGTGGTGACCCCTACCAAAGGTCACGTGGGTTGGGATGAGCCAGTACGTGATCCGGTGGTGTGCCTGCCTCACAGTGGCAGGAGCCTTGCGGCCAACCTTGAACCGAACCAGATGACTGGATTAAACAAAAAACTGCGTAGCAACGGCGAAATGAGCAACAGCCAGGCGCTAGCAGATATAAAGGACGCGCATCCTAGCACAGCTCAGCACGATCACACGCACACCGGATCAATCAATCGCACTTCAGATATCCGCTCCGTTCGAATAAGCGCTGAACTGGTGCGCGTTATGGCCGTCAGATGGTTGTGCAATCCATCGCAAACTCGTTATGCCCCATAAAAGGAAAACGCCATGAAGCTTCTACGTCTATTAGCCCTGCTCGCCCCTGTCGCACTGGCAGTGCCACTCAGCGCTCAGGCAGCCATGAGCGCCCCAACTAAAGCAAAATTCATTAATGATTGCGTAGCCACCGCGGGTAAGAAGCTGGATGAAAAATCAGCCAAGGCTCATTGCGAGTGCGGAGCGGAGCAAGTGAGCAAGAACTTCAGCAGCGCTGAAATTGAAAAAATGAGCAATGACAATCTGCCACCAACCCCTGCACAGGCTGCAAAAATGAAGGATTTAGTTTCCAAAAACTGCACTAAATAAAAAAATAATTCATTTATATGATTCCGTAGAGCGTCGCGGGGCGTGTTGCAACAACACTTCACGAAAAATCTGGAAGCCTTGAAATACGTGCCTTTCAGCCCCGCCGACTGATTCAGCACTTGTCAACGCCATCCCGAATTCTGCTGTGCTCGCCGGACTTATTCCCAGCTTACTTACGACAACCGCTCAAAGTTCTTACTGAAAAAGTTCTACATTCCCACATTTCGACTATGATAGGCCGGTGTGCCCAGTTGGCCTGAGCAACACGTACACTGAAAAAATTATGTTCTTGGAGATTCACCATGTCTAATCGCCAAACCGGCACCGTAAAATGGTTCAACGACGAAAAAGGCTTCGGCTTTATCACCCCACAGGGTGGCGGTGACGACCTGTTCGTACACTTCAAAGCTATCGAAAGCGACGGTTTCAAAAGCCTGAAAGAAGGCCAAACCGTTTCCTTCGTGGCTGAGAAAGGCCAAAAGGGCATGCAAGCTGCTCAGGTTCGTCCGGAGTAATCCGAGCGATCTAAAAAAACCCCGTCACTGACGGGGTTTTTTTATGGATACAAAAAAGCTCGAATCAACCGCAGTTGACCCGCACAACCTTGCCATTGGCATCGGTGTTGAGGTTGACTCGGTTGGAGCGATATTCCAGCGTGACCATGTCATTGGCCCCAATGAACCGTGCATCTTGCGCACCCGCCTTCGCTCGCGCTTGAGCCAGCAAGGCAGCTGATGCCTGCTGACCTACCGCAAACTGGGCACCTGCGGCGTCACAGCGCCCTCCAGCAGTTGGCGTACTCGGTTCTTGAGCGGCTGGTTCAGACGTACTGCTGCACCCTGCCATTAACGACAAAGCAACAACCAACCCGACTGAAGAGATTTTCCACGGCATACAGACTCCTTGACCGATAAACAAAAGCTGAACTCTTGCGACAGCGCCACACCTCATTCGTTGCAACACATGGCCAGTTCAAGGCCATCACTACAGACCGCTGCGCAGTCTGCCCGAGCTGATTGCCCCACGTGAAAGCAAATCGTCACAAAACATGAGTTTACGCACCCGCCCACTGATTGCCCCAGTCGTACAGCCTTAGGTCGCAGTGTCAAACAGCACCTGAAATGCTTTACTGGGTTCAGCGTCGGCCGCTCAGGCTAATCCGCGCACAGGCTCTTCCTAAAGACGACGAGACGAGGCAGCAATGGCAGTCGTATCCATCGATGCAGACATCAAGGCGAAATGGCCGCAAGGACACTCATCACATAGCCCGGGAAACCCCGAGGAGCTGGCGATCATTGCCGTGGACTTGCTGGTGAAGGAGTTAGGTAGCGAAGGCGCCCTGGCATTTATCACGCAAGTGCTCGCCCGCTACCCGAGCGAAACCGGCACAGCGTAAAAAGCGCACGAGCCAGTCTGCTGAAGGGACGGTTATTTAAGGCGTGAGAGTCGACTGGTCAACAGATCGAAGAAGCCCTGTGCGTCGCCACTTTCAACCCAGAACACATTTTTGTCCCGACCGAGCGTGTCGTACCAGTCAGCAACAGTCTGACCAAAGCCTACGCCTTCGCGACTATCGATAGCCACGTTGATCTGCCTTCCGCTGAACAGCTCAGGCTTAAGCAGCCAGGCGATGACGCTGGCGTCATGCACTGGACCACCGGGCAGACCGTAGTGCTCCATATCAAGCTTCACGTACTCATTGAGAATGTTGCCTACCAGTTTGCCTGCCTGATTATTCAACGCTGCAATCTGTTTCAGATGCTGCTCACTGGTGAGAATTTTGTGGGTCACATCCAGCGGCAGATAGGTCAGCTTCACGCCACTGGCCAAAACCACTTGAGCCGCATGTGGGTCAGCGAACAAGTTGAATTCGGCAACCGGCGTGATATTACCGCCATTGAAGTGCGCCCCGCCCATCACCACAACTTCCTTGATGCCCTGCGTGATCTCAGGGTCCTGAACCAATGCAAGCGCAAGGTTGGTTTGCGGCCCGAGCATGGCAATGGTAATGCTGTGCGGTTCGGCCTTGCGCAAGGTGTCGATCAGGTATTGCACCGCACTGCCCTGAGCCAGCCCTTGCTTGGGTTCATGCACGGGGACACCGGGCAAACCTTCCTGGCCGTGAACATTTTCTGCGTAGATCGGTGTACGCACCAAGGGCTTTGACGCACCGGCATACACCGGCACGTCTTCGCGCCCTGCCCACTCGCGAGCCAGACGGGCATTACGCGAAGTTTTGTCCAGACGCACATTGCCGGCCACGGTAGTAATCGCCAGAACGTTCAACTCCTCGGGCGATGCCAGTGCAAGCAACAAAGCCACCACGTCATCAGCCCCCGGATCGGTGTCGATGATCAAATCGCGCTTTTGCGCGGCGTAGGTAACGCTTGCACTGAGAATGGACAAAAGCAGCAGGCTCCGAAGAAACTGTTTGAGAAGAAAGTGTTTACCGAGACACAACGCTTGCATAGCGAACTCCCTGTTCAGATTAAACGTTCATTACGGACGATCAGAAAACCACACCGGCGACCAATGCAATATTGCTGTATGGCTCGCACTCGCCGGTACGTACGATTGCTTTGGCACTTTTGCTCAGGGTCTTGAGGGCCTCATGGCTGAGCAGCCGCTGTTCCCCCAGATCACCGTCCAGATTCAGCCCTTCAATAACACTCAGAGCGGGCGGTTTCTTGAACATGATCTCTTCGGCCAGCACATGGCTTTCGACCTGCATTTCGCTCAATACGGTATCCAGCACACTGGCGAAATCGGCCATCCCACGGGTCACTGCCAGATCAATCAATTCCACGCCCGCCGGGATAGGCATGCCAGCGTCAACGATCATCACGATATCGCCGTGCCCCAGAGAAGCGATCACGCGAGACAGAGCGATGTTGAGCAAGGGTGTTTTTTTCATGTGAGGTCAAACCTTTCTACTTCAGCGCTATCAGGGATGGAAGGCTGCGCACCCGCTCGGGTTACCGACAATGCCGCAGCCTTTTGTGCGAAACGAATCGCCTCAGCCTCAGTGCGACCTTGAGCCAGCGCCGCAGCGAAACCACCGACAAATGTATCACCCGCAGCGGTGCTGTCGACCGCAGTGACACGCGGCGCAGAAAACTGTTCGATGCCCTGCGCGGACGCCAGCAACGCGCCCTGCTCACCCAACGTAATGATCACCTTGCCTGCGCCCGCAGCCAGCAGGGATTGAGCCGCGTGCTCTGCGGACACCGCAGAGTCCACCACGATCCCGCTCAGTATTGCTGCCTCGGTCTCATTGGGAATCAGGTAATCAATCAACGAATACCACTGTTCGGGCAGCGCAGCAGATGCCGGAGCCGGATTGAGAATAACGGTCTTGCCCAGCTCACGCGCACGACGCAAGACATGCGCAACGGTGGGCACCGGCACTTCCAGCTGACAAATCACCACCTGCGAAGCACCGAGCAACGCGTCGAAACGGTCAATCACATCTGGAGTCAGCTGGCCGTTCCCCCCTGCGACGATGATGATCGCGTTCTGACCATTGGCATCAACCACAATCGAAGCAATGCCGGTGGATACGCCCGCCACGGTGGTCAGCCCCTGACAATCAATCTGCTCAGCCGCCAGTGCGGTGCGCAACTGCTCACCATAGGCGTCATCACCCACGCAACCGATCATTGCCACCCTTGCACCCAGCCGAGCCGCTGCGACCGCCTGATTGGCACCCTTGCCGCCGGATACTGTGGCAAACGAATCCCCGCTCAAGGTTTCCCCCGGACCCGGCAAGCGTTGCGCACGCGTGACCAGATCCATATTCAAACTGCCGACCACAACAACCTGGGCGTGCGACAGGTGCGCATTCTTGTTTGTGCTCATCGCGGTTACTCAATGTAATTCATGAAATAGGCGGCGCCGTTGACTCGCGCAACACAATGCTCGGCGTCACAACACGCTGCTCGGTAGCGCCTTCAAACGCCCCTGATATGCGCCGCAATAACATCTGCGCGGCGCTCTCACCCAACTCGACAATTGACTGCCCCACCGTGGTCAGGGCCGGATACACATAGCGACTCATTTCGATGTCATCGAACCCCACCACTGACAGATCCCTTGGCACCTGAATACCGCGCTCGGCCGCAGCACGCAGCACCCCGATCCCGATCATGTCATTGCCAGCGAAGATGGCGGTCGGGGGGGTGCCCGATAACAGGCCGACTGCCGCCTGATAGCCCCCCGGACTGGTGTAGTCGCTTTCGATTATCCAGTGAGGCTCTACGTGAATGCCGGCTTGCGCCATGGCCAGCTCATAGCCACGGAACCGCAACCGCGCCACGCTGGTTTGCGACGGGCCTCGAATGCAGGCGATATGCCTATGACCCAACCCCAACAAATGACGGGTCGCCAGGTAGCCACCCAGCTCGTGATCAATGCGCACCAGATCGGCGTCAATGCCTTCGAGTTCCCGGTCAACCACCACCATGGGCGTACGGACACCTGCAAGGCCGCCATCCAGACCGGGGTCACCGCCCACTGAAGACACGATCAGGCCATCGACACGCTTCTCCAGCAGTACCCGCAAATAGCCCCGTTGCTTATCCGCGTTGTCGTCGCAGTTACACAGGATGACGCAGAAACCATTGCGCTCGCAGTAGTCTTCAATGCCTCGTGCCAACTCGGCAAAATAGGGATTCACGCCATTGGGAATCAGCAGCCCAATGGTCGATGTCGACTTGGCCTTGAGGGAGCGAGCGACAGCGCTAGGCACATAATCCAGTTGCTGAATGGCAGCCTCGACCTTGATCCTGACCTCGTCGCTCACGGGCCTGGATTTGTTCAGGACATGAGAAACCGTGGTGTAGGAAATACCAGCCAGCGCCGCCACATCCTTGATCGTCGCCATGTCAGACCTTGCGCTTGGCGCGGTGACTGCGATAAGTGTCGAGCACCACCGCGATGACAATCACCGCGCCGGTAATGATCCGCTTGGTCGGCTCTGTGGCACCCATCTGCGCCAGTCCGGCCGCCAGCACGGAAATGATCAGTACGCCAAAAAAGGTACTGATGATTGAACCGCGCCCGCCCATCAGGCTTGTACCGCCAATGACCACTGCGGCGATAACTTGCAGCTCAAGGCCTGAGCCAGCGTTGGGGTCAGCCGCCTCCAGACGGGAAATCTGGAACAGCGCAGCCACGCCCGCCAATAGCCCCATCAACGAAAACACCAGAATCTTGTAAGGCTTGGGATTGATCCCTGCCAGCCGCACGGCCTCCTCGTTGGTGCCAATGCCGATCAGGTAACGCCCGAATACCGTGCGGGTGAGCAGCGCCTGAGCGGCGAAAATCACCAGCAAGGCGATCACAAACGATGGAGAGATGCCGAACGCAAAAGGATTCGATAACCAGGCATAGGAGTCGCCAATGTATGCCGTGCGCGAGTCGGTCATCTGGTAGGCCACGCCACGAGCCATTTCCAGCACGCCCAATGACACGATGAATGAAGGAATGCGCCAGGCAACAGTGATCGACCCGGTGATGGTGCCCGCCAGGGTGGCGCACGCCATGCCAAACAGTGCAGCCGGAAAAATACTCCAGCCCCAGCCGAGAATGGCCACGCTGACCGCTGAAGCTGCAAGCGCCAGCACCGAGCCTACCGACAGATCAATACCGCCGATGATCAGCACAAAGGTCATGCCCACCGCCAACACCATCAAGTCTGGGATCTGGTTGGCAATGGTGCTAAAGGTGCCATACGAGAGAAAGTGGTCACTGAGCAGCGAGAACAACACGATCATCGCCAGCAAAGCACCTGCCAGGCCTAGATAAGTCCCCAGGCCAAAATAGGTGCCGCCACGCTTGGCGGTTGAAGGCAAAGCCGTTGAAGGGGTTGAGGTTTTCATCAAGCAGTCCTCGGCGCAGCTTCACTGAGCAGCGCGTCGCGTTTTTGGTAGCCGGCAAATGCGGCAGCAAGCAATTCGTCCTGGGTCCAGCTGTCGCGCTCGAAGGTTTCGATCAGGCGCCCGGCAGACAGCACGCCTATGCGGTCACAGATCAGCATCAGCTCGCGCAAATCACTGGAGACCACGACCAGCGCCCGGCCCTGACGGGTCAGCTCACCGAACAACCCGTAGATATCAAATTTGGCCCCGACATCGATGCCGCGGGTTGGCTCATCGAACAGCATGATCGGGCAGTCACGCTCGAGCCATCGACCAATTACTACCTTCTGCTGATTGCCACCAGACAACTCCGACACCAGTTGCGCCGGGCCGGAACTGCGGATGTGCATGGCATCAATCTGCCGTTGCGCAAGGCTCATCTCATCCTGGGTTTTGACCAGCCCGCCTGCTGAGACTGCGTCCATATTGCCCAAGGCGATATTGGCGCCGATGGACTGGGTCAGCAAAAGCCCCTCGCCCTTGCGGTCTTCAGTTATTAACGCGATACCCTGACGAACAGCGTCGGCAGGCGAGCGAATGGAAGCGCTGCGAAGGGGTGACCCCAGCTCGATGCTGCCGCTGTCGGCAAGATCGGCACCATAGATAAGGCGCAGAAGCTCGGTGCGCCCGGCACCGATCAATCCGGAAATACCGAAAATCTCGCCCTTGCGCACCTGAAAAGAAACATCCCGGACTTTCTCGCCACGGCTCAGGCCTTTGAGGCTCAGCGCTACCTCACCGATCTGGCGCTCGCCCAGATCGATCTTGTCACCCAGCTCGCGCCCGACCATCAATGTCACCAACTGCTCGCTGCTGTAATTGGCGATGGAATCGACGCACACCAGCTTGCCGTCGCGCAGTACAGCAATGCGTTGCGCAACACGCTGCAGTTCTTCAAGACGGTGAGAGATGTAGATGATGGATACACCGCGCGCCTGCAGGCGGGTGATCTGCTCAAACAACATCTCGACCTCCCGAGCGGTCAGCATCGCGGTCGGCTCGTCGAGAATCAGCACCCGACAATCACCGATCAGGTTGCGGGCGATCTCGACCATTTGCTGATGACCGATGCCCAGCTCGCTGACCAGCGTATCCGGGTCGATAGCGTCCAGCCCCACTTGAGCCATGGCCTGAATCGCATCTTCGCGCAGACGTTTGCGATTGATCCAGCCCGCACGGCGCGGCAGGTTGTCAAGAAACAGGTTTTCGGCGACAGAGAGCGTTGGCAGAAGGTTGAGCTCCTGCATCACCATGCGTACACCCAGCTTTTCTGCCTGGGTCCGATTGGCCGGCTGATAACGCTCGCCCTGAAATTGCATCTGCCCAGTGGTGGGCGTTTCCAGGCCGCCGATGATTTTCGAAAGGGTACTTTTCCCCGCGCCGTTCTCCCCTGTGAGGGCCAGTACTTCGCCGCGCATCAACGTCAGGTCGATGCCGCCGAGTACCGGTTGCGCGTAGGTCTTACCTATACCGCTGACAGATAGCACAGCGGTTTGAGTAGAAGCCGACATAAAACTCTCCGTGCACCTGCCCGGACCGGGCAGATGCATTCATTCGGCGAAGGGGGTTACAGCTTGGAATGGGTGATCAGAGTGACCGGCGTTTCGATGACGCCATTAACGGTCTCGACTTTTTCACCCTTGAGAATCTTCAAGGCCGCGTCGATACCGAACATGGCTTGCCTGGCGGCGAACTGATCAGCAGTGGCCAGTACTCGACCATCCGCGATCATTGGCTGAATAGCCTTGATGTTGTCATAGCCTACTACTTTGACCTGCCCCGCTTTCCCGGCAGCGCGCACAGCAGACACAGCACCCAGCGCCATGCTGTCATTACCGGCCAGCAACGCTTTCAGGTTCGGGTGAGCGTTGAGCATCTGCGAAGCAATGGTATTACCTTTGTCGATTTCCCAGCTGCCGGACTGCACAGACACGATCTTCATCTGCCTGGCTTCCATAGCGTCCTTGAATCCCGCTGTGCGCTGCTGAGCATTGGTGGTGGTGGAAACGCCTTCGATGATCCCGACCTCATCACCCGGATTCAGGTCACGTGCCAGGTATTCACCCACCAGTCTGGCGCCTTTGCGATTGTCAGGACCGACAAACGGTACACTGATGCCTTTGCTTTTCAGCACCTCAGGATCAAGTTGATTGTCGATGTTCACCACCGTGATCCCGGCATCTACAGCCTTCTTGATGACCGGCACCAGCGCCTTGGAGTCTGCCGGGGCAATGACCAGTGCGTTGACTTTGGAAACGATCATTTGCTCAACGATGCGGATCTGGTTGGAGGTGTCCGACTCGTCTTTGATGCCGTTGGAGATCAGATCAAACTTGTCAGCGTTTTCTTTCTGATAAGCCTTCGCACCGTCTTCCATCGTCCGGAAGAACTCGTTTGCGAGAGATTTCATCACCAGCGCGACTTTTGGTTTTTCAGAGGATTCAGCGGATAACGCAGGGAGAGAGGTTGTTGCGGCAACAGCAGCGAGCATAGCAACGGCAAGAACGCGTCCAGCAAACGGCAGCTTCATAGGTACACTCCGATCTTATGATTATTGTGTCGGGCAACACGTAACGACCAGAATCGATGATCATGGCGCAAACGTTTGCGAGGAATGAACTATGAGAAACGTCGCGGAGATTGTCAACGTCCGCCAGCACCAAAATTCCAGCAGGAATTTACACCGTGATGTTCAGACCACCACTCCTGTCCAGCTCTTTGAACAACGAGGCGGACATCAGCAATATGGTCCCGGTAATGGCCGATATCTGATTTTGAAAGCTGGCCACTACGGCGTTTCGGGCAGCGAGATTTGAGTAAGACGCGTTTTCTGCGGCGTGCATCTTGCCTCGCAAGTCACGCAACTGAGCCTGCAATTCGGCTAAACGCTTGAGCAACTGTTTGGCTGAAACGCTCAGATGCTCAGAAATGTCGCCGCTGACTTTTTGCTCTTCTGAAACGGTCTCAAGCTTGTTCTCCTCGTCCGCTACCGCTTCTGCACTAGCGGCGGAGCCTGCGTTTATGCTGAAGACAGGCGCTGGAAAGCCCACCGTGGAAATGCTCATTACCGTCATCCTCCATAATGAAGTCCTGCCCCAGCAATCGGCACCTTGAGTTTTTTCTTGAGCACTGGATGCTCAACGGCATGGCCGCTACCTGCAGACAATACTTGTGCAATCGCACAGACCTTCGCGTTTGTTCCTACAGCAGAGTTGCGAAATGGCCCACAGTGAAATACTGTATGCCCGTACAGCAACCCAAGGAACCCTTTCCGTGGCAAATCCAGGCACAGCAACTCAGTCCCTTCCCAGCTCTTACGAACGTTTAGGCGTGCGAGTACAAAAGATCATCAACTCGCCAACCGCGCAAAAAGCCAAAGCGGCGCTGATATTTCGCCTGCCAGACGAAATCGAGGATGAATGGAATCAGTTGCTCGAAGAGATCGCGGAAAACGACAACGTGACTCTCGCCTATCGAGATGATGGCGGCGTACAGATTTTCTGGACAGTGCCGAAGGAAGATTGACGGCATGATGGTGCGAACCCTTACCCTGCTTTTTACGACACTGCTCCTCACCGCTCCAATCACAGTCAATGCCGAAGCACCGCATACATTCAGTCAGGCGAAAAAAGTTGCCTGGGGCCTCTACTCAGCCCAGTCGACTGAGTTCTATTGCGGCTGTAAGTACAACGGCAACAAAGTCGATATCGCTGGCTGCGGCTACGTCCCACGCAAAAACGCCACGCGTGCCAAGCGCATTGAATGGGAGCACATCGTTCCTGCCTGGCAAATCGGTCACTTGCGCCAGTGTTGGCAGAACGGTGGTCGCAAGAACTGCACGAAAAATGACAAGATTTTCCAGCAAGCCGAAGCCGACCTGCACAATCTGGTGCCGAGCATTGGCGAGGTTAACGGGGACCGTAACAACTTTAGTTTTGGCTGGCTCCCGGCCCAGACCGGCCAGTACGGCTCCTGCCTGACTCAGGTTGATTTCAAGGCTAAAAAAGTCATGCCGCGGCCTTCCATTCGCGGAATGATTGCACGCACCTACTTCTATATGAGCAAGCAGTACAACTTGCGCCTGTCACGTCAGGATCAGCAGCTCTATCAAGCCTGGAACAAGACCTACCCGGTGGAAAGCTGGGAGCGTCAGCGCAACCAGAAGGTCGCGTGCGTGATGGGCCGTGGTAACGAGTTCGTTGGCCCGGTAGACCTGAAAAGCTGCGGTTAAAAGCACCTGCCTGAAGCCTCGAAGACATCCTCAAAGCAAGCGGCCCGTCAAGCGGGCCGCGACCGCAATGGCTTTAATCCATCCGCGATTTGCCACCCTAAAAAAACATCTCACCACTCATCGGAGATGTGTACAAATATGTCTAAATCAGTGTAAATCTCCCTTTCCTTTTTCAGACAAAAGGACATCCGGAGCAGTAGTACGATCCACGGCCGCTTGAAGTCTTTGCAAGCCTGTATCGATCTCTAAATGAACTGGCAGCACGCTGTTGAGCCTCATCAGGCTCACGCTTCCAGGTACCCAAGGAAGTACACATTTTCAGAGATGTATCCCGACATCCCACAGGCAGGGGCAATGATGAACGATCAGACGGACTTTGAAATTCATTATCAGTTTCGCGGCGAACCCAGACACTTCTGCCATCAGGCATTCCATCTGTGCGAAAGCTATGCGCTGCACATTGCAACGCTACACGCGGGCGTTTGGCAGGTCGGCGACAATGTTGCGACAGGACCGATAAGACTGGCGATTCTTCAGGCAGAGGGACTGGGTGTCACCCAGGTGCACTGGAAAAAGACCCACAGGGAGGAGAAAGTCTAAACAAAACAGTTTCGAGGCGGTCCGACTTATCAAGCAGCGCTCATCAAACCAGCAACGCGAGGTAAGCATGACTATCGATAAAGACCTTGAGAAAGAAGTTCTGACCCGTCTCCTGAAAGCTCATCCAGCGGGATTGGGTAAAGAAGTACTCGACAACTATCGGGGGGAGAACGCAGTCGCGGACACCCTGGAGTACTTGCAGCAAGGCGGTCTGATTCATCACGGTAGCGTCGACTCGACGAGCAAGACAGGTCGTACACTCAAATATCCGATCAAACTCAGCTCTGCTGGTGTTGTAGCTGCCAAAGCATACGAAGCTTAGGGTTGCAGCGTAAAAGCCCGGCCTGTTTCAGGCCGGGCTTTTTGCATCAGATCGCCGGGTATTCGCCGGTACCCTCGGGCCAAGGGGTGAGCAACTCGAACCCCGTATCCGTTACAGCAACCATATGCTCCCACTGAGCCGACAAAGACAAGTCTCTGGTCAGCACTGTCCAGCCATCAGGCAAGACCTTGGTGCCCGGCTTGCCCGCATTGATCATGGGCTCAATAGTGAACACCATGCCTGCCTTCAAGCGCATACCTTTACCCTGCGCACCGTAATGCAGGACTTGAGGGTCTTCGTGATAATTGCGTCCAATTCCATGCCCACAATATTCACGAACGACACTGAAGCCTTCACGGTGCGCGACCGTCTGGATGGCATGACCGATGTCGCCCAGCGTTGCACCCGGACGCACGGCGTGAATACCGGCGCGAGTAGCCTCATAGGTGGTATGCACCAGGCGTTTCGCCAAAGGACTGACCTCACCCACAAAGTACATACGGCTGGTATCGCCGTACCAACCGTCTTTGATAACAGCCACATCGATGTTGATGATATCGCCATCCTTGAGGATGTCCGAAGCAGACGGTATACCGTGGCACACCACTGCATTGGGTGAAATGCAGGTGGTCTTGGTAAAGCCGTGATAGCCAACGTTCGCCGGAATCACTTTCAGTTCTTTGACGATGTACTCATTGCAGATATCGTCCAGCGCCTCAGTACTGATGCCTGCCTTTACATGGGGAGTGATCATGGCCAGAACATCGGCAGCCAATCTGCCGGCGATCCGCAATTGAACCAGATCCGCTTCACTTTTAATGCTGACAGGACCGCTCATCGAGAGGCCACCTTCGGTTGCGACTGAGCAGGCGAAATATCATAGGTTTGCGCACTCAGAACGATGCCGTCAGCGTTCTCCGTACGGATCAGCATTTGGCAAATCTCGCTGTAATTCAGCGCCGGGTGCAACTCACTGAGCATGCCGACCCGCATCCAGTGCTCGGCCTGAGCATTTATAGAGCGACTAAGCGCCGCACTGGCTGCGCGAATATTGGCGTGCATATGTTCCGAAATCTTGACCAGACCCATGATTCACCTCGAATGGAATATACGAATCATATATGTTTCATATATAGCGAGGCAAGTCGGCAGTTTACCGAGGCTGCTCAGCGAACTCGAATCAGCAGCCTGCTGAGTGGTATAACGCTCAACGACTGTACTGTTTGCTTTGGAAGATGCTGAGTCATCCACGTCCATGCCTGGCATGAGACGCTGTCTGGAGAATCACGCGTGACGAACTTTCTACTGGGCTGGTGCGTGGTTTCACTGTTTGGCACACTATTAGCGCTGCGCCTGATACGTAATGGCAAGAGCCGGGGTGAACGCTCGCCTGAAACGGCCGATACCGGGCAGGATGCGCCGGTAGCCGGTGAAATCAGTCAGCCGTCAGCCGACCGTGATGTTCAACCGCGTGCCGGGCGTTGACCACAGCCATCGACACCAGCGGTTCGTAAGCATTGAACTGGCGAAGCGCTGCAGCCAGAGCCAGAAAATCCTCACGCTGCATTTCATTCATGCCAGCGATGATGGATGCGCGATCAGTCGTAGTGTTTGCAACGTGTTTAAGGGACATGGCAACCGCCTCTTTCAAATTACTGTTTAAACATACAGTATTTGGATAAAGGGATTTACGCAAGTCAGAGGACGACGAACGGCTCACTCAACCCTCAGTCGTCCTGGCACATCATGCTGCCATCACCTCACGAGCGCCTGCAGATTTGCCCACTCTGCCTGTGAAATTTCGATGCCTTGCGCCAGTGACTTTGCGCGCTCCTTATATCGACGGTCGCCAGGCATACGCTCCTGCCCCACGCCATGCATCTGCCTGACCAGCTCCTCACTACGCTCGGCGAAGTGCTGGCCGCTGCCCTTGTCCGGATCAATAACAATCAACAACTGCCCGGTCCAGGGTGTCTGGGCTCCGGGATGCCCGGACCAATCGAACTCAAACGAAAAGTTGCCACCGGTAAGGCCCGCTGCAAGTAGCTCGACCATCATAGATAACGCGGACCCTTTGTAGCCACCAAATGGCAGAAGCGCTCCACCGTCAAGAATGGCCTTTGGGTCCTGCGTTGGCTCACCCGCGCGGTCGACCCCCATGCCGGCAGGCAGGGTACGTCCGGCTCGGGCGGCAATCTGCACATCCCCATTGGCAATGGCGCTGGTCGCCAGATCGAAAACGATGGGATCACCACCCGCACGAGGCGCCGCGAACGCTATAGGGTTGGTGCCAAATAACGGCCTTTGTGCACCATGAGGCACCACGCAGGTCATGCTGTTAACCACGCTCAACGCCACCAGTCCTTGCGCGGCGAAAGGTTCGACGTCTGGCCATAACGCCGCGAAGTGGTGGGAACTGCGGATCGCCAGAACCGCGATACCGGCGCTCTTCACCTTTTCGATCAGCAACGGCGTAGCTGCCGCCAAAGCGGGCTGCGCAAAGCCGTTGGCCGCATCCACTCGAATGAACGCAGCACCTGCATCCTCTATGACCGGCACAGCTTTGCCATCGACCCAGCCACTGGCCAGCGATGACAAATAACCGGGAATGCGAAAAATCCCATGGCTGTGGGACCCATCGCGCTGCGCGCTCGCGCAGTTTTGCGACAAGACCTGAGCAACATCCTCTGAAGTGCCGTGCCGTAGAAATATGCGCCGCAGTAAGTCAGCCAATTCAACGAAGCTAACGGTGTGTGTCTCGATATCACGGGGTGCAGACATTTAAAACTCCGCCAGTCAGCTTTAAACAAGTGATCCAACTTCACAGCGTTGCATCAGAATCTGCCGAGATTACTGCCCATCGTCAGACAGGTAAATCGACGGCATCAAGCTGATCCAGGCGTTTCTGAAAAAAGTAACGACGATGGCCCCGCGGATAATCGTTGAGCTGACCGAATTCGCTATAACCCAGGCTGCGGTAAAAATCCGGTGCCTGAAAATCGAATGTATCGAGCCAGATACCGACGCAGTCTTTATCCCGTGCCAAATCTTCCGCCATCGCCATCAAACGCGAGCCTAGCTTCTGGCCACGGGCCTGCTCCGGCACTACTAACAACTCGATGAACATCCAGCGATAAAAGATCCTGCCATTCAGTCCACCCAACACTTCATTGCTCTGCTCGTCTCTGACAAGGAGCGCAAACTTCTCCGCTCCCGATGCTCCCGCCTGGGCAACGTTATAGGCACGCAATGGCGTAAGGATTGCCGAGACTTCCTCTTCGGTGGGGCAAGACGTTTGTTCGATTCGCACGTTCATCCATGGCTCCGCGTTTTTGCGTATGAAGAGCGGCAGTCTAATGCTGCGCGGTGCAAAAAAGGACGCTGGAAGAATGCGTTAACGCGAATTGACCGCTATTACCCAAAAAATGGCCCTATCCGTTGATATTCAATAGCCATAGCTGTTCTCCCCCACTCCTACGCAGATGTAGAATGCTCCTACAGCCGGAGTACCAATGAGCGACCCAATTCTCAGCGAAGCCGAATACGACGCCGTCACCGATGCCGCAGCACATTGGTGCATGCGCATGCACGCAAGCGATTGCACTGCAGAGGAGCGTGAGGCGTTCGAGCTCTGGCTTGATGCCCATCCACTGCATGCCGTCGAATATCAGGCGATGCTGGAAATCTGGGCGCTCTCCGAGCAAGTTGCACCGGTCAATCCATTGCCTACCGGCAACGTCGTGACAATGGCAAGCCGCCCAGTGCCGGAAAACTCGGGCAGAAACTGGCGCAGCTATGCCGCAGCCGCTGCAATCGTCGCCCTCGCCTTGCCGGTAGCGGGATATATCGGCTGGAATCAAGGCTGGCTGCCAAATGCTTATGACACTTATGAGGCCGATGGCAACACCCGTCTGGTCACCATGGCTGACGGCAGTCGCGTGGAACTGAATCTAGGCACCCGACTGACCTTCGCCAACTACAAGGATCGCCGTAGCGTGGTGCTCGACAAGGGCGAAGCGTTCTTTGAGGTCAGCCACGACGCCCAACATCCCTTTGTGGTGAACGCTGGCCAAGGCAGCGTGAGGGTTACCGGAACCAGATTCAACGTATGGATGTATCAGGATCAGGTCCGGGTAATGCTGCTTGAAGGGTCTGTACAAGTTGTCAGTGACAACTCCCAACCCGGTAGCGGATACCGCCTTGAGCCGGGAATGCAGGCCAGCTACAAGAGCGGCGATTTCGAGCCGCAAATCAGCGAAACCTATGCCAACGACAGCAGCCTTGCGTGGCGCAATGGCAAGCTCGTGATCAATAACCTGCCATTGAGCCAAGCGCTCCCATTGATCAATCGTTACCTGCCACAACCGATCTTGCTGGCCGATAACGCCACCGGTGCAATCCGCATTGGCGGCAGCTATAACACCCGGGAGATGGCTAGCCTGGTGACCTCTCTGCCCAAAGTCTTGCCGGTGACGGTGACGCGCAACAGCGAAGGCAGTCAGGTCATCAACAGAAAGCCAAGTGTGGCACCGAAGGGCTAGCCTGACACGATCTTGAATTGGAATGAGGCCCCCAAAAGGGAGCCTCATTTTTCAACTCGAATGGGTTGTCCGGACCTGGAGTGCGGGACCTCACCCGCCTACTTCTGCCCCTCCTTGATCACCAGCAACCGGTAAGCCGGATCCGCGGTGATCTGCTGCTCGGTGAAAGGCAACACAGCCCATTGTTTTTTGGAGAACGCCTCGGTCTGATCCCGGCGGTGAGGCGATTCGGGATTGGTTGATTCCGACGGTGCCAGCAAGCCCTGAGCGTGAGGGCCGCGCTCATCGAAACTCACGACTTGCAGATAGCTGGTGCCACTGACCACTTCACGCTTGCCATCGCCACGCGGGACAGTTTGCATCGCGTTGTACACACCCAAAACACCTGGACCGCCGTGAATCGGCGTCTGTTGTGTGCCCACAGTCGAAACCTGAATATCCCCCCAACGAGTTTCCGGGGTCAGGCCCGCTTTGCTCAACTGCGCTGCGGATGCCAGCAATGCAGCATGCAGTGCTTCGGTTACACCAGCCTGCTGCAAATCCAGGCCTCGAGGGGTGTGAAGCGGGTTAGCCGGATCAAACGCAATACGCCAGGCATTCGGCACACTCTGCAGCGCCTTCGCGACGTTCTGAAAATGCACGAAGCCCAAGCCTGCATCCAGATTGGCACTGCGATCCCACTGGCTCATGCTCGTGCAAATACTTTTGATCGCAGCAACATCGGCACCCGAATACCCGGCGCAGTACTGCAACAGGTCATCCATTAACCCGCCCGCCTCGGCCAGGTACACCCGGTTATCCATGACCATCGCCTGCAAGTCGGCAAGGCTGACTTTGCCTGCCCGTTGCAGGCTTGCCAGTCGATCCACGGCAAAACGCGTGCGCGGACCCAGTGGCTGGGCGTCACGACTGATCAGCGGCGAGAACCCCGTCAACGGCTGCGCCGGGTTGGTCATCCAGGCTGAATCATTGGAGTTCTGCACGTAGTCGCTACGGCTCAAGGCCGGCAACGCTGAACTCGGGAAGATGCCCGCTTGTGCCGCAGAAGGATCGTTATCCCACGTGCAAGTGCTACGTGAACCGTCGAGCACAATCATTTCCAGCCCGGCAGCGGGATCACTGCACTGCGCCAGCTTCTGCTGACTGACATTCGGCACAACTGAATAGTTGGTATAAAGCGTCTGCCCCTGGTCATCTACCGCAAGGGTGTTGACCCAAGGGATGCCCTGAATTTTCTGCAGCGCACCTTTGAGATCCGCGAGGCTGCTGGCGCGGTTCATCGCGTACCACTGCTGCATGACGCGGTCATTGCCCAGGTTCGCGTCACGCAGGCTGTAAGCGTACTCTCGATTCCAGTCCAGCTTGCCAGGCCACTGCACCACCGGGCCGAACTCGGACTGATAGATTTCACGGGTTTGCTTTTTCGGCTTGCCGTCCTTGTCAGCCAGCGTAACGCTGACCGTGGTCTTTTTCAGCGGACGGGATTCACCATCCACGACGTAACGCGTGGCGTCCTTTGGATCAAGCTTGAGCCGATACAACGTAAAGTGTTTGGACGTGTCGACCGTATGGGTCCACGCCAGGTGCTGGCTGAAACCGATATTGATCAGCGGCAAACCCGGTAGAGCAGCGCCCATCACGTCGAGCTTGCCGGGGATCGTCAGGTGCATCTGATAAAAACGCATGCCGCCGACCCACGGGAAATGCGGGTTGGCCAGCAGCATGCCCCGCCCGTTATCCGAACGGTCACGTCCAATCGCTACCGCGTTACTGCCGCGCTCGAGCGCAAAGTCCTGATCGTGGGCAGCGGCACTGGCGAATGACATCGAATCCACCGATCGGCTGGTGACAGCGGCGGCAGGTGGCGTAGCGGCTGCGAGCGCTTCTGCGAAACGTCCGACGCCACCCTCTACCAGCAGGCGGCGGGTAAGCTTGACCTGATCTTCGGTGGTGATCGGACGTAGCCATTGCGCCTGCAAGCACTCACCCTGGGCGCCGGCCTCTCGTGTTTCAGCAAGGAACCGGTTGTAACCCGCCACATACCCTTCAACCAATTGGTGAACCTGTGGCGTCTGGGCCTTCCAGAATCCGGCAACGGCCTCTGGCGTATTCAACCAGTTGAAAAATACATCACTGGCCATGTTGTTGCGTTGTTCGGCGGTCTGTTGCTCAGGGCCGAAGTAACGTGAACGCTCGCCGTTGACGGTGACGATTTCATTGGCCAACAGGCAGAGATTGTCCTGCGCATAGGCATAGCCGATGCCGTAGCCCAGACCGCGTTCGTTCTGCGCGCGGATGTGCGGCACCCCAAAGGTCGTCCGACGGATCTCTGCGCCCGCCTGCCCGGCAGGCAGCTGCGCATGAGCACTCACACTCAAGCCAAGGATCAATCCGGTAATACACAACGTTGGCATGCGCTTGATAATGATCACTCTGACTCCTGATGGCTGACTTGCAGACAGGCACAGCCTTGAGGGGCCGGCGCTCACCTTAAGACGAAGAACGGCGGGGAAATTTAGTGACCAGCGGCCTGTCGGGCGGGGGCTTGAACGGTGACCGTTAAACTTTTTTTCGGTAAGTGTTGAGGATTTTCAGCGCTCATACGTCTTACTAAGTGAGGCAAGTATTTTTAGAGCCTGAAAAGGAATTTGCGCATGTTGAATCGTCAAGCCACCACCACCCGAACGATGCTGCGCCAGTCAGCCATTGCCGCGCAGGCCCAAGCGCCTGCCGTTGATACCGAACGCCCAGGCAACGAACCGATCAGGAAGTTGCTGAAAAGCTTCGGCTTGCGGACCAGCCTGGTCCGTCTGAAGGTCCTCGACGCGCTGCTGCATGCGACCAGCGAAGGGCAGCCGCTGGGCGTTCGCGGCGTACACAGCCAACTGCTGAAGCTGGATATCCCGCTGTCGTTTCTGAGCGTGCGGGAAGTGCTCAAGCGCCTGTGCGATGAAGGCGTTATTTCTCTCAACCCTGACAAGAGTTATAGCCTGCACCCCCAGGCTATTGAACAACTCAATGAACCGGGCAAATCGGGTCAATGACCGCCCGGTCTGGAACTGGACCGCAAGCTGTCAGCGCTTGACCTTGCGGCGGATCACACCGTTGATGACCACAACCAGCACGGCAACGGCGATGGCGATGTACTGGAAAGTCTTCTCGCTGATGACACCATCAGCCTGCAAGCGGGAAAGGCCCAGCATGACGGCCAGTACCACCAGTGCAATCAGCAGCGAATAAATCAAACGTTGTTTATTGGTCATTGCAGGTTCCTGAAATCTTCATGGTCGGCATTCGTTGCGCACAAATGCGCGCCCATCTTACGCTGATGTGCCACGCATGGCACCGGCATACTGCACACCCTCCCCCTTCGCGCTTTTTGCCAGCCCCAATTGCTCAATGTCTACCCCAGAGCACATCCGGACAACGCCGGTTACAATTCACATGGTTTAATAGCGCCCATTCAAAGCCGCCCGTTCGGCCCTCTCGTCGTTAGCAAGGAGTCAACCATGCCCCCTGAAGGCAGCCTGTTACAGGCCGCAGTCGTGTTTCTGTTCGCCGCGGTTTTGACCGTTCCATTGGCCAAGCGGCTGCAGCTCGGGGCGGTGATCGGCTATCTGATCGCGGGTGTGATCATCGGCCCGTCAGTATTGGGACTGATCGGTAATCCCGAAAGCGTCAGCCACATCTCTGAGCTGGGCGTCGTGTTGCTGCTGTTTATCATTGGCCTCGAACTTTCGCCCAAGCGTTTATGGGTAATGCGTAAAGCAGTGTTTGGCGTCGGCATGGCCCAAGTATTGTTGACAGGTCTGGTAATCGGCGTCGTTGCCCTGCTCGCCTTTGGCCAGCCATTGAACACTGCTGTCGTGCTGGGTCTGGGGCTCGCTCTGTCATCAACCGCCTTCGGCCTGCAAAGTCTCGCCGAGCGCAAGGAACTGAACAGTCCTCATGGCAGACTGGCATTCGCCATTCTGCTCTTCCAGGACATCGCCGCCATCCCGCTGATTGCCATGGTGCCGCTGCTCGCGGGTACGGACGACAAACTCAGCGCCAGCGATGGCCTGACTCACGGCCTGGAAGTACTGGGCGTGATTGCGATTGTGGTGGTAGGTGGTCGTTACCTGCTGCGTCCGGTGTTCCGTATCGTGGCCAAGACGAAAATCCAGGAAGTGTCCACGGCGACCGCTTTGCTGGTGGTTATCGGCACGGCATGGCTGATGGATCTGGTGGGTGTGTCCATGGCACTGGGAGCATTCCTCGCCGGGCTGCTGCTCGCCGACTCGGAGTACCGCCACGAACTGGAATCGCAGATTGAGCCGTTCAAGGGGCTGTTGCTTGGGCTGTTCTTCATGAGCGTGGGCATGAGCGCCAATCTGAGCCTCCTGCTTAGCGAACCCTTGATCGTGCTGGGACTGACGCTGCTACTGATCTTCATCAAATTGCCGCTGTTGTTTATTGTCGGGCGTCTTGCTGGAGGATTAGGCAAACAAAGCGCTTTACGATTAGGCATCGTGCTCGCTGCTGGCGGTGAGTTCGCGTTTGTAGTATTCAAGATCGGCAGTGATCAGGGCCTGTTTGATGCCCAGTTGTACGACACGCTGATATTGACCATCACGTTGTCGATGGCCCTGACCCCGCTATTGCTGCTGGGCATTGGCCATTGGCTCAAACCCAAGCCGGTCACGGTTGAAATACCGGACGAGTATCGGGACATCAATACTGATTCGCCCCGCGTGGTCATCGCAGGCATGGGCCGTATGGGCCAGATCGTTGCCCGGATTTTACGCGCCCAGAACATCCCTTTTGTCGCCCTGGATACCGCAGTGGAATCCATCGAGTTTTCCCGCAGCTTCGGTAACGTGCCGGTGTTTTACGGCGACCCGTTGCGACCGGAAATATTACGCGCAGCAAAGGTTGAACACGCTGAGTTCTTCATCATTGCTACTGATGATCCGGACATCAATATCAAGACAGCCGAACTGGTCAACAAGCTATACCCGAACATCAAGATCATCGCTCGCGCGCGTAACCGGCAACATGTGCATCGTCTGCTGGATGTGGGCGCGCAGGCAGTACGGGAAACGTTCTATTCCAGCCTGGAAATGAGCCGACAGACACTTATTGGTCTCGGTCTGACCCAGACTCAGGCCGATGCGCGCATCAGCCGCTTCAAACGCCACGATGAACAGGTTCTGGCGGCGCAGCATCTGGTTTATGACGATGCGGCGAAGGTCCTGCAAACCGCCCGTGAGGCCAGGAAAGAACTGGCTCAGTTGTTTGAGGCGGATCGTCAGGAAGAGGAAGCCGGGAAGGATTGAAGGGGTACGGGCAAGCGCGCGCCTACCGTTGGAATGCGATCAAACGGTAGGCGCGCTTGCCCGGACGATGCAATGCGCTGCATTCCCCTCTACCCATACGGCCCGTCCCAATACCGCCCGTGCATGCCCAGCTTTTTCTTCAGGCGTTTCGGCAGGTGTTTTTCCTGCTTGCTGAGCTTGTAAGCCACCAGCTTTGCTGCGTTGCGAATAAACGACAGCGGCCAGAGCATAAAACGCTTGGGGCCGAGGTATTTGAGCTCTGATTTGACGTAACGCATCCCTTCCCCGCCTACGCCTCCAAAGGTGGCGTAGATCCAGGCTTCACGGGACTGGAACACACCGATATCAAAGTAGCGCCGAAACTCTTCCCAAATCGTGTAGTTATGGGAATGGCGACACACCGCAGAGCCTTCGTACGCCACTTTCCATCCTGCCAACAGCATCTTTGCGGTGACGTACATGTCTTCGGAAAGGATCACGTGCCGGGGAAAACCACCGATATCCAGCAGGGCTTCACGACGATAGGCCGCAAACGAATTAGACATGAACGGGGTCTTGATGCCTAACAGTGGCGCATCGTCCAGAGTCTTGATCTGTGACACCGGCGGATAGTTGAACAAGCGGGCGTGCTGAGCCAACAGGCTCGCGTCTTTATGGGGTAACTGCCGACCGCACACAGCACCGACTTTCGGGTCGGCAAAGGGCAGCAATATATTGGCAATGGCCTGAGTATCCTCGACGTACGCGTCCTGAGTCATATAGACGTAGACGTCATAGTCGGGATTGAACTCGACCATCATTTGCCGCGTGCCGCCGTGGTTGAAGTCTTTGCTGTCGATCCGAATCACGTTGGCACACCGCGACCTTGCCAGCTCAAGGGTTCCATCACTGGAACTTGAGTCGACAATCAAGGTGTCAAAAACAGCAGTCTGGGTTGCCAGAGAATCCAGCAACCGCTCCAAATCCTTTCGCCCGTTATAAGTCGGGATGACACAAGCCACTCTCAAAGACGGCATAACAAAACTCCAGGGCGAAGACCGAATGCCCAACTTGTCAGCGTTTTTGAGGGTAGCTCATGCCTCGTGGATAGACCAATCGGATGGATAGAACCCCATCAACCGAGCACTTCACTCAAAGGGATGAAGTTGACCCAGCCTCCCTCGGCGACTGTGCTGCCTTCACGAACCTCTATCAGGCCGTCAGCCCAGGCAGCGCTGCGTAGAACCCCGGAACTCTGGTTCTTGTAAAACACTGCACGCCCCTGTTCCAGCCTTCCGCGCAGGTACTCACGGCGGTTACCGGGTTTAGTCCAGGCGAAGCCCGCAGGTACGGGAAACTGCAGAGGTTCGACATCGGCTACCCCTTGGCGTCGCAGCAAATAAGGACGGGCTAACAGAGCGAAGGTCACCAGGGTCGACGCAGGGTTGCCAGGCAAACCGATCACCGGAACACCGCGAAAATGCCCGAAGGTCAGCGGTTTACCAGGTTTGATAGCCAGTTTCCACAGCGACAACTCGCCCTCTTCACGCAATGCATGGCCCAGAAAGTCGGCCTCGCCCACAGAAACGCCACCGGTGGACAGGATCAGATCCACGTCACTGAGTGCCCCCAAGGCCGCACGAGTCTTCTCCAGATCATCGGGCAGAATCCCGGCATCCACCACGTCGCACTCCAGCCTTTTCAGCCAGCTGCACAACAAGACGCGGTTGCTGTTGTAAATCTGCCCCGGTCCCAGCGGCAACCCTGGCTCGATCAGCTCATCGCCGGTCGAAAGCACAGCAACCCGCAAGCGCCTGACCACTTGCAGCCTGTCCAGCCCCAATGAAGCGGCCAGCCCCAACTCGATAGGCCCTAGGCGCGTACCGGCGGCAAGGACTTTGTCACCCGTCCGGGTTTCCTGACCTTGTGGGCGAATGTTCTGGCCGATCTGTAGAGGCTCGGTAAACCCGACACGCTGATCCGGGAAGACCTCAGCGTTTTCCTGCATCTCGACACAGTCAGCGCCGTCCGGAACCGGCGCACCGGTGAAAATTCGTGCGCAGGTACCAGGCGTCAATGGCTGCGGTGCCTGTCCGGCAAAAATACGCTGGCTGACCACTAAAGGCTCGCCGCTCCAGTCCGCCAGACGCAGGGCATAGCCATCCATGGCACTGTTCGGCCAGGGAGGCAGGTCCAGCGTTGCAATCATGTCCTGCACCAGCACTCGGCCTTGTGCCTGCGCCACTGGCACTGTTTCGGACTCACTCACGGGCGCCGCTTCAGCCATTTCCAGCAAACGTGCCAAGGCCTGCTCTACCGGCATCAAGGGCTTGTTCATCGGTGTTTTATCCACGGGTTGCGCAAGGCTCGGCTTGCTTCAAGTGCGGCACGAAGTTGCAGGGGCGAAACCGGTTGTCCAATTGCTGGGCGAGAATCCCGTCCCACCCCGTGCGTACTGCGTTGGTCGAGCCCGGAAGGCAGCAAACCAGTGTGCCGTTGGCCAGCCCGGCCAAAGCGCGGGACTGAATGGTCGAAGTGCCGATGTCGGGCACCGATATCTGACGGAACAGCTCGCCGAAACCATCCACTTGCTTATCCAGCAGGCAGGCGACCGCTTCCGGCGTGCTATCACGCCCGGTGAAGCCAGTGCCGCCGGTAATCAGCACCACCTGGACTTCATCGTCCGCGATCCAGCCCGCGACCTTCGCACGGATCTTGTACAGATCATCCTTTAGGAGAACCCGCTCGATCAGGCTATGCCCGGCCTCAGTGAGACGATCGACAAACATCTGGCCAGAAGTATCAGTTTCGCGGGTGCGTGTGTCACTGACCGTCAAAACAGCAATATTCAGCGGTACAAAGGGGGTATCGGCCTTGGCTTTCATGGCTCTATCCAGTTGAAGAGAAAACAGGCCGGTGTTATATCACAGCACCCCATTTCACTGCTTCGGTCAACTCACTCATGCCTGATGTCATCCCCCTTCCCGCCTGTTCGATCCTGCTGTTGGCCGGAGGCCAGGGTCAGCGTATGGGCGGCCGGGACAAGGGACTGATCCTGTGGAAAGGCGAGCCGCTGATCCAGCACCTGCATCGCCTGACCCGCCCCTTGACCGATGACTTGCTGATTTCCTGCAATCGCAACCTGGAACAATACGCAGCTTACGCCGACCAACTGGTGCAGGACGGCAATGATGAGTTTCACGGGCCGTTCGCCGGCATCCGCGCGGCCCTGCCTCTCGTGCATCACACACATCTACTGGTGCTGCCTTGCGACGTGCCATTGATCGATCTCTCACTGCTGCGAGAACTTCGGGAAACGGCATTCAAACATCCCCGGCAACCGGTCATGGTGCGCAGTGGCGAGCACTGGCAACCCTTGCTTTGCGTAATCCCGACCTGCCATGCAGAAGCTTTTGAAGAGGCCTGGCAACGGGGTGAACGCAGCCCGCGCAGGGTCATGGAGCAGCTAGATGCTGTAGCCGTGCAATGTGTCGCGGACGATCCGCGGCTCGCCAACCTCAATACTCCGGACTTGCTCGCCCTGACGACCGGGTGATTCAGGCGTTGCACAGCAACTACTATTGATTGAACTTGCTGAGCGCAGATACGTCTTACACGTCAGTTAACCAAGAATCGATCAGGAGACACCGTAATGAACCAACGGACCCTTCCCGCTGCCTTTTTGCTCGCACTGGGCCTTGCATCCCTCGCTGGCTGTGCATCGCCGACTGTGATCACTTTGACCGATGGCCGGGAAATACAGGCCGTCGATACGCCCAAGTATGATGACGATTCAGGTTTCTACGAGTTCGAACAACTCGATGGCAAGCAAACCCGTGTCAACAAGGATCAAGTGCGTACAGTCAAGGATCTGTAATTCAGAGCCCGACGCAGTAGACGTAAAAAAACCCGCCAAGTGCGGGTTTTTTTATGGGCGACAGGAAATGCCGAGCGGCTGCTCTAGCTACCATTCCAGATGAATTTCGCTTTGGAATTCCCGTTGTTGCCCGGTGACCGGATCGATAAACCGCAAGCTTTGCGCAAGCAGCTTCAAGGGCTTGGTGTAGTCGTCCACGGCGTCTTTGATTACCAGCGGGTAAAACGGATCGTTGCAAATACCCGCCCCAATAGCGGCCATGTGCACACGCAACTGGTGTTTCTTGCCCGTCACCGGATACAGCGCATAACGCCATAGATCACCGTTACGCTCACAAACCTCCATGGCGGTTTCGGTATTACTGACGCCAGCGCCTTCCTGCATGCGGAAAAAAGGCTCGCCGTCGATCAAACGGCTTTTATGCACCCTTGGAAACTCAATGCCTGGCAGCGCGGGTGCGATCGCTTCATAACGCTTGTCAATCTGGCGGGTCGGGAACAGTGACTGATACGCCGAGCGCGTCTGTTTGTTGGCAGAAAACAACACCAGCCCTGCGGTATGCCGATCGATACGGTGCAATGGCACCAGATCAGGATTATCCAGGCGACGGATCAAACGACGCAGCAAGGTTTGTTCGACGTATTCACCCGCGGGCGTCACCGGCAGAAAGTGCGGTTTGTCGGCAACGACCAGATGGTCGTCGGCATAGAGAATTGACTCTTGCACCGGGATCGGCGTTTCGTTGGGCACTTCGCGAAAATAGTGAATCCGCAGCCCTTCCCGGTAGGCCAGATCCACACCAACAGGTTTGCCATTGGCATCCAGCACCCGACCGCGGGCAATCCGGTCAAGCCACTGCTCGCGACTGATGGCGCTGAAATGCGCGCACAGACAATCGAGCACAGTAACCCACTTTCCTGGCGGCAAATAGAGAGTACTGGCCTGGCTGTTGGCAGCAGAAAATGCAGAATCGGACATACATGGGCTCGTGGGTGACTCTTGGGTGAAATAGCGCCGCATTATCACCCAAGAGCTTTGTCACGGCGAATCGCTTGAAGGTGTCAGATCACGCCGCAGGCAGCCCGGTCACCACCACCGCCCAAAGGCTTGGGCATGTCGGAATGATTATCGGCACCCGCGTGAACCATCAACGCATGGCCTTTGACATCCTTAAGCTTTTTCAGACGTGGCGCCAGAACCGGGTAATTAGCCATGCCGTCATCGGTGACATAAATGGCTGGAAGGTCACCCAGATGACCGTTGGCATAAGGGCCCAGGTGCTTACCGGTCTTTTTCGGATCCCAGTGGCCACCAGCGGCTTGAGCGGCGACTTTCACACCGTCTTTCTCGGCTGTTTCACAGCTCGGATTTTCGTGGATGTGGAAGCCATGAACACCGGCAGGCAGCGAGGTCAGACTAGGTGTGAATAACAGACCGTATTCAGTTTCGGTGATGATGACTTCGCCAATCGGCTTCGCTGCCTCCGTCGCACTCACCAGATTCATCGGTACCGACACCGATTCGGCGAATGCCGTGTTCAGAGAAAAAGCGCCAATCAGGCCAAGCCAGAGATAAGGTTTCATCATTCGTCCATTTGCTGAGAAAAAGTGCAAGGCAGCCAAAAAGCCTGCCGGGATGAAGGTAGTACCTAGTCTTGTACCAGCTGAACGGCGAATTAGTTCCGCGGAATATGTGTGTGAGTGTTTTCTTGCCTGCCCTTATCTCGGGCAGGCCTTGCTCAAAGGCGTGTTATCCAAATGTTGCCAATGACGTGGGCAACCCTAGAATCTCCACAGGTGAGTTGCGTTCAACTATCCGGCTTACCCGCGATCTCAAAACCTACAACAGAAAACTGACCACCCGCTCCACGCTGAACGGCCAGTCCAGCTCAGCACCGGTATCCACGCGACGCAGCACCGGAATACGCAACGCGTAGCTTTCGAACAGGCGCTCGCTGTCGCCGATATCCACCAGTTCCACCAATAAGCCATGCTCTACCAACGGCATTAATTCGGCTTCGGCGACCTCACACAGATGACACCCCAAGGTGCCAAACAACTGACATTCAGGAGGCATATGGATGACCCTCCATGCAGAAAACGAGCGGTCATTTTAGGCCTGCGCATGACACTCGTCGAGGATGAGTCAGGCACATGAAATCAGATTAAAGCGGCTCCTGCGGAACCCGCCACTCCGGCGCTCTAAAGACTTGCCCGGCACCGGAAATCCGCATCGAGATACGATCCAGAATCGACTCCGCAGTGTACTTGGGAGTCGTTGCGTTGAAGGCGATAAACAACAGGCCTACCACCAGCGCTGCCGAAGGGATCCGGCCCGGCTGGATATTTTCCAGCCCCAGAAGAAAAAGGCAGGCGGCCAGCGAGCCCAGCAAAGCACCGGCAATTGCTTCAGGCAAAGGATGAATGAACGGCGCAACGCAGTAGATGCTGAACAGCCAGCCCACTGCCAGACCCAACGCCGCTGCGGGCCACCTCAATGCAGGATGCAACTGCCGGGCGATTAGACTCAGCCCCACCGTCAGCACCAGACACGTATTCATCGCATGACCGCTCAGGACATAAATGCCCAGGCTCTCCAACGCAACGCCCCAACCCTTGAAGAGGATCTTGCTGACCGCAACGATGGTGTAAACCGCGAAAACAGTGGCGACCCACAGCAACGCAGAACGACGGGAACGGGTCATCCAGAGCCAGCCAATAATGACAATTGCGGCAGGCAGCATGACCGTGATGCCGCCATACTGGGTGAGTGAAGCGAGCTGTATATCCAACAATGACTCCAACACGTAGCGCGCCGCCAAATCTTATTGCGCACGCTCCAGGCCAGGTGAGCGCGCTCGAAAGTGTTTACGGGCAAAAATATTGGCCCGATCCAGTACCGGTTTTTCGAAACAACGATAGCCGACCCAGCCGTAACATAGCACCGCAGCCATCATCAGCACGGCGAAGAAAATATTATCCAGCAGCGTCGCGGGCCAACCGCCCAGTAACTGCCAGATACGCCCGATAACGCCCAGTACCAGCAGATGAGACAAGTAGACGGTGTAGGACATGTCGCCAATCAGGACCAGACCTCCGGGCATCGATACGTGCTTACGACGCTCCAGCAATGCCAGCGCGAACACCAGCAAGCCAAAAACCAGGCCGACCACCAGCATCCGCGCCAAACCATGACTTTCAAATAATCCATACAGACCAATCACCGGAACGCCTAATACCAACGCTCCAACCAGCAGCCCCCAGACAGCGGAATCGGCAACGCGAACGTTATGTCGGCTGTAAAACAAAAGGGCCAATAAAGCCCCGGCGATGAATTCCAAGGCATAAGGATGCAAAACCACCGCTAACACTGGAGGGTACGTCTGCCAATCCTGGAGCGTGTTGAACACCAGCAAAACCAATGCCCAAGCCACCAGTAGCCACGGCAAATAACGCTCTTTGAAAAACAGCAGGACGCTGAATACAAGGTAGAACCACAACTCGAACACCAGCGACCACGCCACCATGACCAGCAGCACCTTGTCACTGGGCAGCAAAAAAAACGACAGCCAAAGGTTTGATGTGCCATGACCACTGTTGACCATGCCCGGCTGAACCAGATAAATCGCCAGCGTGATGAAAAAATACAGCCAATACGTCGGATAGATCCGCGACACGCGATTGAACAAAAAACGCCGGTTCTCAACGCTGTTCTGGAAGCGTCCGCGGCTGACTATCACCATCACGAAGCCACTGATGACGAAAAACAGATCCACCCCTAACTGAAAGAAATCCAGCCAGCCAGGTAGCAGCCTGTCGCCCCCTGAGTACTTCAGTTCAACAGACGTCATATGGAAAAGCACCACGCCCAGCACCGCCAGGCCCCTCAACCCCTGAAGGGAATACAGCCGCTCCATTTCACTCTCCAGCACATGCCCGAACGCCAGGATCAGCGTCAGTACTTCCATGATTTACCAATGCACTCAAGCCCCTGAGCGAGTACCTGTTTTGTCACCTGTAGCCCGGTAAATGCCGACGAGACAGTCACCTGCGTTTCAGCACCGGTCTACAGCATAGCCAAGTCCGAAGCCAATGGGACCCGTTGCATGTCGGCTATTACACGGGCGCACTCAAAGCGCCTGTCAGGACACGCATCGCGACAGCGCGGGGAAAATCGTGGAAACTCCGGACACGGCGCAGTAGCGGCAAAAGCAAGGTATGACTTGTGCCCTGCGCTCCCGATAAGCGCATGAAAAAAAGCAACGCACCAACTCACTGCACAACCTGCATTGGCCCGTCCAGAGATTTCATGCGGGATTGGAGTGAACCTTCAGCAACGCCCCGGACTCGAAAGCCCATACGCACTTAATGGAGAGAAAAATGGCACGTCAAACAGCACAGACCGCCCAGGAAATCCTGATGGCTGACTTCCAGGTTCTGGTTGCCGATACGGAAAAGCTTTTGGAACACACCGCTTCGCTGGCGGGTGAGCAGGCTGATGAGTTGCGTAGCCAGATCAATGAAAGCCTTTTGCGCGCCCGTGAAACCTTGAAACTCACTGAAGAGTCTCTGCGTGAGCGCGGCAAAGCAGCTGTGGTTGCAACTGAAGATTACGTACAAACAAACCCATGGCAATCAGTTGGCATCGCTGCCGGCGTTGGTTTCCTGATCGGTCTACTGGCTACAAGGCGCTAACGAATATGGCTCTGGGAACTGAATCCGGTCCGGCATCAGACCAGACCTCATCATCGCCACGGCGATTGGGTGCTGCGGTTCTTGGACTGCTGCACAGCCACGTGGAACTGTTCGGTATCGAACTGCAGGAGCAAAAAGCCCGTACCTTGAGTGTCCTGTTGTTCGCAGGCCTGGCTCTGGTGTTTGCTTTGCTTTTACTGACAGGTCTTTCGGCTTTACTCCTGATCGTGCTGTGGGACAGTTATCGCCTCGTCGGCATTATTGGCTTGTGCGTGTTCTATACGCTGTGCGCGCTGTTCTGCGCCCTGCGCCTCAAAGCTGCCATTTTCGACGAGTCGTCGCCGTTCAACGCGACCCTCGAAGAGCTGGCCAATGACCGTGAGCGATTGATGCGATGAGCCTGCCTGAATCCCACCAGAAACACTCCCGTCGGGAATTGCGCAAGGCGCTGGTTCGCCTGCGCATGGAAATGCACCGCCAGGAAATCCGTCAAGAGTCGACGAATCTTATGCAACCACTGCGCAGGGTTCGTGGGATGACCACCGACTGGCAAGGCGCGCTGGGTATCAAACATGCCCCGTTATGGGGTATGGGTGTTGTCTCGCTGCTCGGATTTCTGGGCGGCAAAGGCGCAAAAGAGTCTCGTCCTGGTGGTCTGACGCGAATCGTCAAGCTGGGTGTAAGCCTGCTGCCGATTATCCGTCTGGCTCTGGGTTCCTCCCGAAAACGTTAGTGGCAATTGGCTGCGTTCTTGCAAGCAGCACTCCTCCAGCAGGATTAATCGACGGCTTCAGGTCTTACTGAAGCCGTCGATTTTGTTATGGGCACATTCTTTCAAAGTGCCGTTTTTAACTGTCGAGTTTATTGAGGAGGCCATGTGATCAATGGGCAACCCATTGCCTGCTTTCAGCCGTTCATTGATACCGCTACTGGCCGTATTGCTGGTGTTGAAGCATTGGGACGCGTTCGCCAGGACGACGGCCAGTTAAAATCCGTTGGTCCACTGTTCGCCGACCCGAGAGTGCCCGCTGCCGCGCTGCGTCGACTGGATCGTGTTATCCGCGACGACGCCCTGAGCAAAATCCATCAAGCGCCTGAAGACTGGTTCTTGAGCCTGAATATCTCACCGCGGTGGATTTCTCGCTTGCGCCCCGGTCAACCGCTGCCCAGCCTTAAACAACTGCAGCGAAATGGCGTCGAGCCCGCACGCGTGGTGTTTGAGATCACGGAGCTGGACGGCAACAGCCAGCGCCTTGCTGAAGTCGTGAGCCGCTATCGCGAAGCTGGCGCCCGGATTGCCATTGATGACTTCGGCGCAGGCTACTCCCAACTTGATCGTGTGCTTGCATTGCAGCCCGATATCCTCAAGCTGGACATGCGCCTTTTTCAAGCCGCCGCAAAAGGCGGGCCCAGTAGCGATATCGTAAAAGCGCTGGCCCAAATGGCAGAAAAAACCGGCTGCTGGATTATTGCCGAAGGGGTGGAGACCGAGGCCGAACTGCATTTTGCCCTTGAGTGCGGTGCACGTTACGTTCAGGGCTTTTTGTTCGCTCAAGGCGTACAGGCATTCTTCGCTCCGGATGCGTTTGTCGAACAATTCGCCCAACTGCGCGACTGCTATGTGCAGAAAAAACTGGCGGAGCGCGCGCGCGTCATGGACCTGCGCCAGCAGTTGGCGTCGCTGATGACGATTCTGCAACGCTGGGATCAGCGTTCACTCGACCAACTGCCGCAATTGCTCGATTACCCATGGTTACTGCGGTTCTACCAATGCGACCGGCATGGCACTCAGCTCACGCCCAATCTGGAATGGCGCAACGGCGAATGGCATTCCGATGCGACCTACATTGGCCACAACTGGTCATGGCGTCCCTATTTTTACCATTTGCTTGCCGAAGGCTGGCATGAACGCCGCTTGATCCTGTCCAACACCTACCGCGACGCCACCAGCAACCAGTACTGCCTGACTGCGGGCCAGTTCTTCGACGACGACCAACGCATACTCTTGATCGATGTCGACGCGGCGGGCTTTTAACCTCTTGCAGCCGGGTCGTCGAACCCGGAAGCTAGGCAATCTTTACCGACGGAGTGAACGCCTTGGATTGGCAAACCCTGCTCAACCGCGAACGACTTGGCAAAACCCTGCATAGCCCGGAAGAACTGGGGCGCAGCCCGTTCCATAAAGATCACGACCGGATAATCTTCTCCGGCGCGTTTCGCCGCCTCGGGCGCAAGACGCAGGTACACCCTGTGTCGAGCAATGATCACATTCATACGCGCCTGACCCACTCACTGGAGGTCAGCTGCGTAGGCCGTTCATTGGGCATGCGGGTTGGTGAAACCCTGCGCAGTGCCCTGCCCGACTGGTGCGATCCGAGTGATCTGGGCATGGTCGTGCAATCAGCCTGTCTGGCCCATGACATCGGTAATCCGCCCTTCGGCCATTCCGGCGAAGATGCGATTCGCAATTGGTTCAATCAGGCGGCTGGCCGTGGCTGGCTGGACGCAATGAGCGACGTTGAACGCAATGACTTCCTCAATTTTGAAGGCAACGCTCAGGGCTTTCGTGTCCTCACCCAGCTGGAGTATCACCAGTTTGACGGTGGCACGCGGCTGACCTATGCAACCCTTGGCACTTATCTGAAGTATCCGTGGACGGCGCGCCACGCCGACTCTCTGGGCTACAAGAAACACAAGTTTGGTTGCTATCAGAGCGAGTTGCCGATTCTGGAACAGATCACCCAGAAGCTTGGCTTGCCGCAGCTTGAAGACCAACGCTGGGCGCGCCATCCATTGGTGTATCTGATGGAGGCCGCAGATGACATCTGCTATGCGCTGATTGACCTGGAAGACGGCCTGGAAATGGAACTGCTGGAGTACGCGGAGGTTGAATCACTGCTGCTCGGGCTGGTCGGCGATGATTTGCCTGACACCTACCGCCAACTGGGCCCCGATGATTCGCGCCGGCGCAAACTGGCAATTTTGCGCGGAAAAGCCATTGAGCATCTGACCAACGCTGCAGCACGTGCCTTCGTCGAACAGCAAGACGCATTGCTGGCTGGCACACTCAGTGGTGATCTCGTCGAGCATATGCACGGCCCTGCCAAACGTTGCGTGTTGAGCGCCAAAGACATGGCACGCAAGAAGATATTCCAGGACAAGCGCAAAACCCTGCATGAGATCGGCGCCTACACTACCCTGGAAATACTCCTCAACGCGTTCTGTGGCGCAGCACTGGAACAGTTCGGTGGGCGCACCCCGTCCTTCAAGCATCGTCGTATCCTGGACTTGCTTGGCAACAGCGCGCCTGACCCTAAAGCCCCTCTGCACGCGTCTTTCCTGCGAATGATCGACTTCATCGCCGGTATGACCGACAGCTACGCCAGCGAAATGGCGCGAGAAATGACCGGACGCTCCAGCCCGATGTAAAGGTGAAGCGCTGCCGCCTTGCTCCAGCAAAGAGCCGACGGCAGTAATCTTCCCAACGCCCCATGTCTGCACCAGAGTCGGCGGGTGCAGATTAACTACAGTGGACTTACCCGATACACCTCAAAACTTCAGACGGTTCCTACATCCTTTTAGGAATCGTCTTATCGCAAGCCCTTCTTGCCTGCCTAATACTCCCGCCACTTTAGTAGCCGTTACTGGCCGCCACTTACCCGCCCATTGGCCGTTTCGATGCTGCCCGACGCCTGCAGCTTGCGCCGATCAGCGTCCGAGCTACGCCAGTTCCTGCCGGACTCCCTGATGTTTAAACACAACCTACGCATTTTGCTGGTGGAAGATCATCCCTTCCAATTGATTGCCACACAGATACTCCTCAACAATCAGGGGTATTTCCTGCTTACCCCCGCCCTCACTGCTGCCGAGGCAATGCAAGCGATACAGCGTGCTGCCGAGCCCTACGACCTGCTTCTGTGCGATCAGTGCCTGCCCGATGGCGAGGGTTTCGACGTCATTGAGCAAGCCTTCGACGCAGGCATGGCCCGGTCTGCGATCGTCCTCAGCGGTCTGGACACGGCTCAGCTACAGGCCATCGAACAGCTAGCCATCAAGCGCGGCCTGCCTTTGCTTGGCTGCTTGACCAAGCCATTGCACGGCCCTGACCTTTCCCGCCTGCTGGACGCATGCTTTCCAGATAGCTGACCTGCCTGGCCTTTGCGCAATACACGTTCACTACAGCTTTAACAGTCTTAATCGACGTATCCTCTCAGGCCGTAGTGAACTACGCTAATGCAACTACTGAAAGCGTATAAACAACGTGTAGGTTAATTCCCGTTCGCAATAAACATCCTAATCATGCACCTCGCGCTTGCAGCGTATTTTCCCCTGCGTTGTAAACATTACGCATCACAAAAACAGGCTTCTACGTGCTCCAATACTCTAATTACTGTAGGAACTTTCCTATATATCACTAACAGCAGGGTCTATTCATGTGCCTCCCTGAACATCTGAGCTAAGGTGCGCGCTTTCCTCGCATCTTGTATGGATCGAACTATGAACTCAGTTTTTATCATCGATGACCATCCGGTTATTCGTCTGGCTGTAAGAATGCTTCTGGAAAACGAAAATTATCAGGTGGTGGGCGAAACCGATAACGGGGTCGATGCAATGCAAATGGTCCGCGAGTGCATGCCGGACCTGATCATCCTCGACATCAGCATCCCCAAGCTGGACGGCCTTGAAGTACTGGCACGCTTCAATTCCATGGGCCTTGACTCGAAAATACTGGTTTTGACTTCACAAACTCCGAGCCTTTTTGCAATTCGCTGCATGCAGTCAGGCGCCGCCGGTTATGTATGCAAACAGGAAGATCTGAGCGAACTGCTCAGTTCGGTAAAAGCAGTATTATCCGGCTACAATTACTTTCCCAGCCAAGCGTTGACCCCACCCACCGGAGAAAATGGCCAACCCAGCGAAATAGAGCTCTTCAAACTGGTCAATGATCGTGAATTGATGGTGCTGCAATTATTTGCGCAGGGTCGAACGAACAAGGAAATTGCCAAGGGTATGTTTCTCAGCAACAAGACAGTCAGTACTTATAAAACACGTCTGATGCAAAAACTCAGGGTCAAAACCCTGGTAGAACTAATCGAGATGGCAAAACGCAACGCGCTAGTGTGAGGAACAGGATGTCCAGGCGCTTTAAATATTATTTGATCCTGACCACAAGCATTTCTCTGAGCCTGGGGTTACAGGCATCTGTCGCCGCGGCGGAGCTCTATACATTGCTGGGCCGGTCCAGCATCGGGCACATGGAACTGCAGCTGGACAAGGCGCAATGGCAATGGATAAGAAACAAACGAGAGCTGGTGCTGGGAACGTCCGCTCCTGACTACCCGCCGTTTGACATGACGCTTACCGGACGTGACTACGAAGGCTTCACCGCCGACTACACGAACATTATTTCCAGAGCGCTGGACCCGCCCGTCAAGGTACTGCGCTTCGAGTCCAGACAGGCTGCGATTGCCGCTCTGGGTACGGGCCAGATCGACATGCTGGGCAGCGCCAACGGGTTCGAAGCGAGAGACCAGAAAATCAGGCTATCAACCCCCTATGCAGTAGATCAGCCAGTGCTGGTCACTCGCATAGGAGAGACGCGCGCGCTCAGCGACGGCCTGGCGGAAATGCGCCTGAGCATGGTTTACCACTATCTCCCGCCCAATGAAATTCAAAAGCTTTACCCGAATGCGGCGCTGAAAACCTATCCGTCGTTTCAAAGCGCGATCAATGCCGTTGCGTTCAATCAGGCAGACGTTTTTCTCGGGGACACCATCTCCACCCAATACATGATCAACAAGGGTTACCTCAATAACATCCAGATGGCCAATTTCAGCAAGCACGAGCCAGATGGCTTCAGCTTCGCGGTCGATGCTAAAAATACCCAATTGCTGGAGATCCTCGATCGCACGCTCAAGGCCATTCCGGTCGAAGAGCGCATCGCCATTTCCAAACGCTGGGGTGCCAGCGATCTGATGTTGACTGATCAGAAGCTTCAACTGACCCAGCGCGAAGAGCGCTGGATCGAACAGCACCCGACCGTCAGGGTCGTGATCAACGAGTCATACGCGCCCCTGACGTTTTTTGATGCCAGTGGCAACTTCCGAGGCATAACCGCCGACTTGCTTGAACTGGTGCGCCTGCGTACCGGCCTGCGTTTCGAGATCACCCGCGCGCCCAGCATGGCTGACATGATGAATCAGGTCGGCAATGGCCAGGCAGATTTGATCAGCGCACTCATATCCAGCGAAGAACGGGAGGACCAGTTCAGTTTCAGTCGGCCCTACCTGGATAATTCGTTTGTGCTGGTCACGCGTAAATGGCCAGAAAACTCGATCAATCTGGATCAGTTGAACGGTAAGCGTGTAGCCGTCCCTTTGGGTAGCCCGATTCTGCCGTTTCTACGCCGTGAATTTCCGGCGGTTGTCCCCATCGAAGTCGACAATCCCTTCCAGACACTGGAAATGCTGGCTCAAGGCAGGGTCGAAGCAGCGATCACTTCGCTGGTCAGTGCCAACTATTTCCTCGCCTCCGGGGTGTTCGAAAACCGATTACAGATAACGACTACCGTTGGCGACAAACCGGCGCTGATCGCAATGGCCACCTCCCGAAAAGCGACGGAGCTGATCAGTATTCTCGACAAAGCGCTATCGAGCATTGCGCCTCAGGAGCTAGCCTCGATCAACAACCGCTGGCGCTCCTTCACCCCGGCGGGCGGCAACTGGCAGGATTACCAGCGCCAGATCTACCAGATTGTCCTGGGTGCAGGCCTGCTACTGCTGGGCTCTCTGGCCTGGAACGCCTACATGCGGCGCCAGATCAAACAGCGCGAACAGGCCGAGCGAGCCTTGAGCGATCAGTTCGAATTCATGAGAGCGCTGGTCAATGGCAGCCCACATCCCATTTACGTGCGCGACCGTGAAGGCCTGCTGCGCATGTGCAATGACAGCTACCTGAAGGCGTTTGACGCACAACGTGAAGACATCCTCGACAAAAGCGTTACCGAGGGGGTACTGAGCAATGTTTTCGAGGCCAAGGAATACGCCAGCGACTACCAGCAAGTCATGGCGACGAATAGCCCAATGATCCTCGACCGCACGCTGCAGATCGGAGAGCGGCAACTGACGATCTACCACTGGATCCTGCCCTTCCGGGACTCACTGGGCGAAGTGAAAGGCATCATTGGCGGCTGGATCGATATCAGTGAACGACGACAGCTTATTGAAGAGCTGCGCGCGGCCAAAGATCAGGCAGATAACGCCAACCGCGCGAAAAGCACGTTCCTGGCAACCATGAGCCACGAAATACGCACGCCAATGAATGCCGTGATCGGCATGCTTGAACTGGCGCTCAAGCGCGCCGACCAAGGCCAACTGGACCGCCCGGCCGTCGAAGTTGCCTACAGCTCAGCCAAGGATCTGCTCGAACTGATTGGCGACATCCTCGACATCGCACGCATCGAATCCGGTCGCCTGACCCTGAGCCCGGAACGCGCCAACTTGCGCCAGCTGGTCGAATCCGTGGTGCGGGTGTTCGATGGTCTTGCCCGACAAAAAAGCCTGAGCTTATTGCTTGATCTGGACAGCGGCATCAATACCGATGTTTTGGTCGACCCCTTGCGCTTCAAACAGATTCTTTCCAATCTGATCAGCAACGCGATCAAGTTCACTGAAAAGGGGCAGATCAGGATCACAGTGCAAACCGAAGACGGTCCCGACCCGCGACAATTGCCATTCCATGTACGTATTCAGGACACTGGCATTGGCATCAGCAACGAGGACCTGCTGCGTTTGTTCGAACCCTTTGCCCAGGCCGACGATAATGGCCAGCAAGCGCGCACCGGTGCCGGTCTGGGGCTGGTGATCTGCCGTAGCCTGTGCGAGATGATGGGCGGGACGCTTGAGCTGAGCAGCGAGCGGGGCCAGGGCACGCAGGTTCTTATGACCTTCAACCTGACCACGCTTGAACCTGTTGCGATCGTCGCCGAGCCTCCTGAAAAACCCGAACTGGCAAATGCCATACTGAATATTCTGGTGGTCGATGACCATCCAGCCAACTCCCTGCTGCTCTGCCAGCAACTGGAGTTTCTCGGACATCGCTGTGCAGTCGCAGAACAAGGCGCACAAGGTATGGAGTTCTGGCTGGCAGGACATTTCGACCTGGTCGTGACCGACTGCAACATGCCGATAATGAATGGCTATGATTTGAGCCGGGCAATTCGTGCTCAAGAGCAAACATCCGGACAACAGCGTTGCACCGTATGGGGTTTCACCGCCAATGCACAGCCAGAGGAGAAACAGCGTTGCCGTGAAGCAGGCATGGACGATTGCCTGTTCAAACCTATCAGCCTGACATCGCTGAACGAGCGTCTTGGCAGTGTTCACCCCAGAGATGACGCGGGCCGCGAAATCCTGAAAGTTTCGTCTGGCAAATCACAGCCCGCATTCAACATGGGCAGCGTCAGCGCCCTGACCGGTGAACGCCCGGAGATGATTCGTCGCTTGCTTGACCAACTCCTGCAAAGCAGCGAGCAAGATCGGCATCAGCTGACGGCGCTGCTGTCGAGCGACGATAAACATGAGTTATCCCAACTGGCACACAGAATCAAAGGCGCTGCGCGAATCATTCGTGCAACCCGGGTAATTGAGACATGCGAAGCGTTGGAGGATAGCTGCCAGCAAGCAACCACCGCAGAAGCTATCAACGAGCGTCAGCAAGCGTTGGAAATTGCGATGCTCGATCTGGAGCAGGCGTTGCGAGAGGTATTGAACAGCGCAGCGTGAGGCAAGGAGGAAGGGAGTGAAACGGCGGGCGTGAAGCCCGCCGCTCGAAACATCAGGCTACCGGGTTGATAGGTGTTTCCGGGTGCCAGGCGTCCATCAGCGGGCTGACTTCAACTTTGGTCAGTTCGCTGCGGCCCTTGAGCCATGCTTCAACGATTGCGCGCTGCTCTTCGGTGACGGAACCACGTTTAGCGAGGCAAACCAGACCGAAGTCATCACCGCCAACATAGTCCAGACCATTGGCGTCCATGGCTTCAGTCAGAAAAGCGTCGAGGAATGCGTCGATCGCCTGGTCATCCAGATCTTCCTTGAAGTCCAGGTTCAGCTCGAAACCCAGCTCCTGGAACTCATCCACGCAGAGTTTTTTGCGCAGACGACGGGAACGATTAGTGGCCATTGGAACAATCCTCTTGAGTAATATCGGGGCGCACTTTATCAGTTTGGAAAGGCAAATGCCCATAAAACCGGCACAGCCTGATATGCCTGCCTTATCAATAGCTGGCTGATTACGCATTGCGATGACAAAAATACTTGATCCAGACGCCTGAGCGGGACACAAGTCGCCCAAGGTTGGGGCATAATGCCGCTCATTCAGACGTATTACATATTGTTAACGAAACTGTTTGAGCCACCGGTCTTTGAGTCACTGTTATTTTTTATTGAGGGAATCCATCCATGCCCTCTCGTGTCCCGTCTTGTTGTAGGGGTTATTGAATGATCAAATCATTGCGTCCGTTGTTTTTCGCCTCCCTTCTTCTACCCCTGGCATTGCCCGCTCACGCCGCGCCAATCAATACTTCACTCCCCCCCAAAGTTCAGCAGGCACTCAAAGCCAGCAAACTGGGCAACGATGCGTTGTCGCTGGTGATGCTGCCGCTCAATGGTCAAGGCACCCCGACCGTGTTCAATGCCGACGTCTCCGTCAACCCGGCATCGACCATGAAACTGGTCACCACTTATGCGGCGCTGGAAATACTGGGCCCAACCCACCAGTGGAAAACCGAATTCTTCACCGACGGTACGCTTAACAACGGCGTACTGCGCGGCAACCTGTATCTCAAGGGTGGCGGCGATCCCAAGCTGAACATGGAGAAACTCTGGCTGCTGATGCGCGACCTGCGCGCAAATGGCGTCCAGCAAGTGACCGGTGATCTGGTGCTGGATCGCAGCCACTTCGTACAACCCCAGTTGCCGGTGTTCGATGATGACGGTAACGACAAAAACAAGCCGTTCCTGGTCAAACCCGACTCGTTGATGGTCAACCTCAAGGCGCTGCGCTTTATCACACGTAACGATGGCGGCAAGGTGATGGTTTCGGTGGAACCGCCGATTGCGACCATTCGTGTTGATAATCAGGTCAAGGCCATCGCATCAAAACAGTGTGGTGATGTTCGTTATAACCCGGTCACACAGCCAGATGGCACCGTCAATGTGGCCGTCACCGGCCAGCTCGGTGATGGCTGCAACTCGCAGACCTATCTGTCGCTGCTTGACCACCCCACTTACGCCGCAGGCGCCGTGCGCGCAATCTGGCAAGAGCTGGGCGGGACTATTCTGGGCAAGGACCGTGTAGACGTCGTACCAGGCAGCGCCAAGTTGCTGGCCAAAGCCTTTTCGCCGGACCTGGTTGAAGTCATTCGCGATATTAACAAGTTCAGCAACAACACCATGGCCCAACAGTTGTTCCTGAGCCTGGGTTCGGAGTACCGCAACGACGCGGATGGCGACGATGCCAAAGCCGCGCAGCGTGTTGTTCGTCAGTGGCTTGCGAAGAAAGGCATTACAGCGCCCCATCTGGTCATGGAGAACGGCTCCGGACTTTCCAGGGATGAGCGCGTCAGCGCACGTGAAATGGCCCTTATTCTGCAAGCGGCCTGGAAAAGCCCCTACGCTGCAGAGTTCATGAGTTCAATGCCACTGGCCGGGATGGACGGCACCATGCGCAAGCGTCTCAAGCGCACGCCACTGCTGGGTGAAGCGCACATCAAGACCGGCACTCTGAACAACGTCCGCGCTATTGCTGGCTTCAGCCGGGACAGCAACGGCAACACCTGGGCGGTAGTCGCCATCCTCAACGACCCACGTCCATGGGGTGCTTCGTCAGTGCTCGATGAGGTTTTGGTTGAGTTGTATCGCCAGCCGAAGCTGGGTGATAACACCGTGTCTATACGACAGCAGTGATGGATTTCAGTAAATGACTTTGTAGGAGCGCACGAGCACCGCGAGGCCGCGATGGCGGTGTATCAGGCAGATCGCTATCGCTGCCTCGCGGTGCTCGTGAGTTCCTACAGGGAAATGCATTTCAGCTCAGATATCGATGTGCTGGCATCTGTATGCCCGCCATCGCCACTCACACACTCGCCTCCCCCAGCTTCTCAAGCTCTACTCGATCGCGACCAGCCTGTTTGGCGGCATAAACGCCGGAGTCGGCACGTAGCAACAGCGCATCAGCTCCCTCCCCTTGTCGCCAACTCGCGACGCCGAAGCTTGCGGTAACCAGACCCACGCCATCCACAGGCTGGCTGCGCAAGACATTCCAAAGCTGAATCGCCAACTCATAGGCCTGAGCGGCGGTGCTCCCCGGGCAAAGCACCATAAACTCCTCGCCTCCCAGCCGACAAAACACATCGCTACGACGCAGGCGAGTGGATATCCGTTGGCAGATAGCCTGCAACACCGTATCGCCAACCGCATGGCCATATTCGTCGTTGACGCGTTTGAAGTGGTCAATGTCCAGCATGATCAGCGACAGCGCCCCGCCATGACGATTGACCCTCGCCAATTCAGCATTCAAGCGCTCCTGGAAATAACGTCGGTTGTAGGCACCGGTCAGCACGTCCGTCACGGACATGGCGCGCAACTCCTCCTCCACGCGCTTCATGTCAGTAATCTCGGAAAGAAAGCCATGCCAGACCACAGCCCCGCCAGGTTGAGCCTCAGGCGTAGCATGGCCATGTACCCAGCGCAGGCCATGCCCCGGAACGTTGAGTCGATACTCGTCCTGCCAAGGGGTCAGGTCTTGCGCCGATACACGCATCGACTCTTTCACTCGCTGTGCATCCAGCGGATCAACACGGGCAAATACCGATTTGAAATCAAGAAGCATCTGCTCCTGGCTCATCCCATGTAACTCACACATGCCATCGTTGATGTAATTGAAGTGTGACTCGCCGCTGGCATCAATCTGAAACTGATAGATACCCCCCGGTACATGGGCGCTGATTTTTTTCAGAAGAAGGTCACGCGCAGCCAGCGCTTCATAGACGAGTTTGCGCTCCGTAATATCAATACAGACAGCCAGATATCCCACCCACTGCTCATGTTCATTGCGCACTGCGGTCACCAGCATATTCACCACCAGCGAACTGCCGTCATGACGAATGAACGTCCACTCGTGGGATTTATGGGTAGCAGATTCATCGGCCTCGACAAAAATGGCCTGCGCAGCGGTAACTCGATAACCATAAACCTGACTCAAGTGCCGGGCGTGTTCCTCAAGTTCGGAAGGCAGTTGCAGGTCCTTGAGCTGGAACTGGCCCAACACCTCATCTTCCCGATAACCCAGCATCTTCTGGGCTCCAACGTTGAACGTATTGATGACTCCGTTCAGGTCGGTGGCAATGATTGCGACGTCAGTGGCCGCGTTGAGTACGCTACTCAGTTGTCCGTGGGCGCCGCGCAATTGCTGCTCACGCAGGCGTAGCTCAGCGGTGCGCTCGTCCACCAGACGCAAGGCGCGCTGACGTTGGCTGACCAGGTTATACAGCAGCACGCTGAGCAGCAGACTTAACAAGCCACCCATTAGCACCACACTGCCCGCCAGTGACTGATTACTCTGCATGAACATCGCGGTCGGCCGGATATCCAACAGGTAGTCACGATTGGCCATGCGTAACAAAGTGCTGAGCCGAATATCATCCGATGCCGCAGGAAGGACTGATTGATAGAGCAATTGCGCTTCGGGCGGCGAGGTGAGATCACGCATGGTCAGAGTCAGGTTGTCCTGAGACGGCAGTCTCTCGGTCATCAGTTTGCTGAGGCTAATGACTGCCATGACATAACCCGTGGCTTCGTCGACCTCACGGGTGGAGTCGCCCCGAGGAGACATCACCGGTGCCAACAGCAGCACACCACTGGAGTTTATCGGCTCAAGGCCTACGAGCTCTATCCGTGGGGTTGCGACCATAGAGCCCAGTTTTCCAGCGAGTTCGATGGCACTGTGACGCACGCTTTCCGACCCGATATCAAACCCTGTTGGCAAGGGCATGCTACTGCGCGAACGGGTAAACAACACCGGAAAATAATCGGGCCGGCTGCCCGCAGTCTCAAGGGTCCCGCTTGGGCTGAACTCGCGTATTGAAAAGCCCGGCAGCCCCTCGGCGATAGCCTGCTGCTCAAACTGTCGGCGCTGGGTGTTCGTCACTTTTGGCGCCCACGCATAAGCCTGAGTGCCGATCAACAAAGGATCAGCAAAACCGTTGAATTCAGCTCGGGTGACGGTATCGGAGAAGGTGAAGAAACGACGCAGGCTGTCCAGTCGATAAACCTGACCATCGAGCCGTTCCTGAATCCGACTGAAGCGCTCATTGGCCAACAGATCGAAACGCTGGCGCAACTGACGTTCATAGAGTCCGAAATTGGCGAATGCCAATAAAGCGGTAAGAACAGCGCCCATCAGAAAGGCGAATGTCGCTACGACCCACGCCGAGGCCTGCTCATTGATAAAGCCGAGAATCTTGGGACGAATCTGACTCGTAGGCATAAATCGACACTCGCGACGCCACAGCATAAAGACGCGTCACGCTGGCTGTAGCTCACTTATAGCGATTAGCCAGTATTTTGCCTAGTCCGTGTCAGCAGCATTTGCACATCGATCCGCCGCAAATGCGAACGGATCGATGCGCGCAGGCCCCATTATCTGGCTGTGATCTTCCACGCTCTATGGATTTTGCTGTTGCGGGCAAAGTCAGGGTCGATGGTTTGGGCGGTTATTTCTTCCACGGCATAACGCTGTGCAAGATTTTCATCGAGGACAAACTTGCGGAAGTTATTCGAGAAATACAGCACGCCGCCCGGCGCCAGACGCGCCATGGCCAGGTCAAGCAACTGCACCTGATCGCGTTGCACGTCGAAAATACCTTCCATGCGCTTGGAGTTGGAGAAAGTCGGCGGATCGATGAAGATCAGGTCGTACTCTTCACGACAGGCATCCAGCCACGCCATCACGTCGCCCTGCTCCAGACGGTTCTTGTCGGAGAAACCGTTCAGCGACAGGTTACGCCGCGCCCAATCCAGGTAAGTTTTGGACAGGTCGACACTGGTGGTGCTGCGCGCGCCGCCTTTAGCAGCGTGAACGCTGGCCGTTGCGGTGTAGGAGAACAGATTGAGGAAGCGTTTGCCCTGAGCCTCGCGCTGAATTCGCATGCGCATGGCGCGGTGATCCAGGAACAGGCCGGTGTCCAGATAATCCGTCAGGTTGACCAACAGCTTGACGCCGCCTTCATTGACCTCGACAAACTGCCCTTGAGCACTTTGACGCTCGTACTGCTTTGTACCGCTCTGGCGCTCGCGACGCTTGATAACAACTCGGCTCTTGTCGACATTGAGCGCCTGAGGGATAGCCGCCAACGCATCGAACAGACGGGCCGAGGCTTTTTCCGGATCAATGGACTTGGGCGCGGCGTACTCCTGAACGTGAACCCAATCCTGATACAGGTCGATCGCCAGCGAGTATTCAGGCATGTCAGCGTCATACACGCGGTAGCAATCGATGCCTTCGCGACGTACCCACTTGCCCAGCAGCTTGAGGTTTTTCTGCAAACGGTTGGCAAACATCTGCCCGCCTTCGCTCAAGCGCGGCTGCTCGACCACCACTGGCGCCGGTTTGATCGGGTTGCCGTTCTTGTTGTACTTCTCGTATTTGCCTGGCGTCACCAGCGGGCTGGTGTCTTCCGGCTCGACGTGATCGCGCTCGACCTGACGCTGTTCAGCGGTGCGGCGTTCGCCGGTCACGAACTGGTCCGGCAGCACTTTGATCAGCAGCAGCTTGCACGGCAAGGCACCGTTCCAGAAAGCGTATTGCTTGTGGCTGCGAATGCCCATGCGCTTGCCCAGATCCGGAGCGCCAGTGAATACCGCAGCCTCCCAGTTCAGGCAGGCCTGACGTAGACGCTCACCGAGATTCTGGTAGAGATAAAGCAAGCTTGCTTCGTCACCCAGTCGCTCGCCATAGGGAGGGTTACAGATCACCAGACCTTTCTGATTCTGGTCAGGGCGCGGTTCAAATGTTGCCACTTCGCCCTGGTAAATCTTGATCCATTCGCTGAGACCTGCACGCTCCACGTTGTTGCGCCCCGGTTGAATCAGGCGCGGATCCGCTTCGTAGCCGCGAATCCACAGCGGCGGCTTGGCCAGACCCGCTTCAGCGCGCTCAAGCGCTTCATCGTGCAGCTTGCGCCACAGGGCAGGCACGTGGCCGAGCCATGCGGAGAATCCCCAACGCTCGCGCTTGAGGTTTGGTGCGATGTCGGCAGCGATCATCGCCGCTTCAACGAGGAAGGTACCCACGCCGCACATCGGGTCCGCCAGCGCGCCACCTTCAGCAGCAATACGCGGCCAGCCCGCACGAATCAGAATGGCGGCCGCCAGGTTTTCTTTCAGCGGCGCAGCGCCCTGCTGCAAACGATAGCCCCGCTGATGCAGGCTGTGGCCGGACAGGTCCAGAGACAGAATCGCTTCGCCACGGTCCAGACGCAGATGCACGCGCAGATCCGGGTTCAGCTTGTCCACGGACGGACGCGAACCGTCTGGCATGCGCAGTTTGTCGACGATAGCGTCCTTGACCTTCAAGGCGCCGAAATGAGTGTTGTCGATGCCCGAACCGTGACCACTGAACTCAACCGCCAGCGAGCCGTCCGGCTCAAGGTGATCGTGCCAGTCAACGTGCAACACGCCGTTGTAAAGGTCTTCGGCATCCTTCATCGGGAAGCGCTTGAGGACCAGCAAAACACGGTTGGCCAGACGCGACCAGAGGCAAAGCCGGTAGGCGGTCTCCATGTCGGCACTGCCACGAATGGCTGAGGTATGTTCGCGGGTTTCCTCGAGGCCAAGCGCTGTGGCTTCCTCGGCAAGCAGCCCTTCCAGGCCTTTAGGGCAAGTGAGGAAAAGTTCGTAACGGTCCGACATGAGTATTCCAGGGCCTGAGCCATAAGCGGCGGGCAACGCATTGCCCGACCAGATTTAACAGGCGTCTTTCTTGGAGAACGCCTGCGTGGCACACAATTTGTGCCAGACCACCTTGAACCGATCTGGTCATCAAGGCAGTCATCCCCAGACCATCATGGCCAAGGGACATTTAAAAACCACTATTCAGCACGACAACAGCCGTAATAAAAAGTCACATCGCGACCCTTCGTCGATTTAAGGCTGCTTGCAACCGGCCATCATCTGCGCTTGCGAAGCAGTCGCAACACTCCTCGCAGGCCTTGCCCACTCAGGGCTGGCGAAATAATCAACTTTGAAACACCTGACTGCTTATGTTCCAGTTATTACAAATATGACGTGCTTATGACAAAACGATCATTCACAGCACCCTAACCATTGGTTAGAAATCACCACAGGTTGTCACCGCAACGGTAACGACACCACGCCCGCGACGCCGGCAGCGGGCACCAACGGCAGAAGCATTCTGCCCGACCTCGACATGAGGTCTCAGGGACATAACAGTCAACAAACGAGGGCAACACCCTATGAGAAGACTTAAGCGTGATCCGTTGGAAAGAGCATTTTTACGCGGATATCAGTACGGCGTTCATGGTAAATCCCGTGAGCTTTGCCCTTTTACTCTACCGTCGGTGCGCCAAGCCTGGATCAATGGCTGGCGAGAAGGACGCGGCGACAACTGGGACGGTATGACCGGCACTGCGGGAATCCACAGACTCAACGAACTTCACGCGGTCGGATAATCAGGTAACTTCCGATCAGTCCATCAAATCTCTGAACCGATTCAAAACCAGAAGCGTCCCATCCGGGCGCTGGGCGCAAGCCCAAGGGGCTCCTTCAAGGAGCCCCTTTTTTAGCCTCGGCTTTTGCCCATCGCAGCAATCGCATCCACCGACTCACGAATCAGTGCCGGGCCTTTATAGATAAAGCCGGAATAGATCTGCACCAGGCTCGCACCTGCAGCGATTTTTTCAGCCGCGTGCTTGCCTTTGGTGATGCCGCCCGCGGCAATGATCGGCATCCGCCCAGCCAGTTCGCCAGCCAGAACCTTGACCGTATGGGTGCTCTTCTCGCGCACTGGAGCGCCGGACAGCCCCCCCGCCTCGTCGCCATGCGGCAAGCCTTCGACGCCGACGCGGCTCAGGGTGGTGTTGGTAGCGATCACCGCATCCATACCCGACTCGATCAAGGCTGCGGCAACCAGCACGGTTTCTTCGTCGGTCATGTCGGGCGCAATCTTGATGGCCAGCGGCACACGCTTGCCATGCAACTGGGTCAGTGCTTCCTGACGAACACGCAACGCTTCAAGCAACTGCTTGAGCGAGTCGCCGAACTGCAGGCTGCGCAGGCCTGGGGTATTGGGCGAACTGACGTTGACCGTTACATAGCTGGCATGGGCATAAACCTTGTCCAGACAGATCAGATAGTCGTCCACCGCTCGCTCGACTGGCGTGTCGAAGTTCTTGCCGATATTGATACCCAGAATGCCTTTGTAGCTGGCGGCCTGGACCCGAGCCACCAGGTTATCGACACCCAGATTATTGAAACCCATGCGGTTGATGATTGCTTCAGCCTGCGGCAGACGGAAAATCCGCGGCTTGGGATTGCCCGGCTGAGGACGCGGCGTCACGGTACCAATTTCAACGAAGCCGAAACCCAACTGGGCAAAGCCGTCGATGGCCGCGCCATTCTTGTCCAGACCGGCAGCCAAGCCGACCGGATTGGGAAATTCCAGGCCCATGACGTTCACCGGCAGACGCGCCGGTGCCTTGCTCAACAGGCCATTGATACCCAATCGGCCACCAGCACCAATCAGATCCAGCGACAGGTCGTGGGAGGTTTCCGGGGAAAGTTTGAACAGTAACTGGCGGGCCAGGTTATACATGGGCGGGCGCGGCTCGTAAGAAGCTGAATTCAGGGCGGCGATTATAAACGTCTGAGCGATTGCGTGCGAGGCATGCCTGCGGGCTTTTGTTTGAGCTGATCGACTGGGCTGCGATGAGCATAGGTATCTACACATCTTTTTCGTGTAGTGATTTTGTGTACATATCCGTTATTGCGGTCATGGCTGATATGGACGCAAGAACTGCTACATCCCCTGACGAAATAAGTGTAGATACCCAGGATCAGGTGAGCATGACACTGGCATATCGCTTGCTTGACTTAGACTAATAGCAGCGTGCCAACGAGGGCCCGATGCACCGACAATGGCGTCGTTCCGTCTTTGCTTTTTGCGAAGGATTGAACGACGCTTTTTTTATGAAAGATTCCTGCCAGCCTGGCGCGGACATGCCCGCCCCACACGCAGTTGTCATGGCAGAGGACAGATGACACTTATGAATGAGCCCACAAGAAACCCGTTGGCCTGGGTAGCTGGCAGCGATGCACCAGAGATCAACTGCCTCGACATTGGCTTCATGCCGCTGTCCGACAGCGCCTCAATCGTCGTTGCCGCAACACAAGGCTTCGCCCAGCCCTATGGCCTGAGCCTGAACCTCAAACGTCAGCCGTCGTGGGCAAGCCTGCGCGACAAGCTGGTCAGCGGCGAATTGCACGCGGCCCACAGTCTCTACGGATTGATCTATGCCGTACAGCTAGGCATTGGCGGTAGCGCGTCCACCGACATGGCCGTATTGATGGGGCTGAACCAGAACGGTCAGAGCATCAACTTGTCGCGTCCGCTGCAGGACGCGGGCGTGATCACTCCTGAGGCGCTGGACCACCAGGTGCACCAAAGCGGCACAAAGCTGACCTTCGCGCAAACCTTCCCCACCGGCAACCACGCTATGTGGCTTTATTACTGGCTGGCGAGCCAGGGTATTCATCCTCTGCAGGACGTGACCAGTGTAGTGGTGCCGCCGCCGCGCATGGTTGAGCATCTGCAAGCCGGTCGCATCGATGGCTTCTGCGTGGGTGAGCCTTGGGGTGCCAGCGCAGTAGATCAGCAACTGGGCTTTACCTTCGCCACCACTCAGGCGATCTGGCCCAACCACCCGGAAAAAGTACTGGGCTGCACCCGGGAGTTTGTTGAGCAGAATCCTAACACCGCACGGGCGCTGGTCATGGCAGTACTGGAAGCCAGTCGCTTCATCGAGTCCAGTGACGAGAACCGACGCAGCACCGCGCAATTGCTCAGCGGCGTGGATTATCTCGACGCGCCTGCCAGTTGCATCGAGCCGCGCTTGCTGGGTGATTACCGCGACGGGCTGGGTAACCAATGGCACGATCATCACGCTTTGCGCTTTCACGGTAATGGTGACGTCAACCTGCCGTACCTGTCCGACGGCATGTGGTTCATGACGCAGTTTCGCCGCTGGGGATTGCTGCGTGAAGATCCGGACTATCTCAATGTTGCCAAAGGCGTGCACCAACTGGCGCTTTATCGTCAGGCCGCCGAAGCGCTGGATATACCGGTTCCGACTGCAACGATGCGCAGCAGCCAGTTGATCGATGGCAAGGTCTGGGACGGCTCTGACCCGGCCGGCTATGCCCGCAGCTTCAAGCTTCACGCCATGGCCAACGCGGCCGCCGCCCTGACTCAATGAGGAGCTGACGATTATGCTGCGTATCCTCTTGATCAATGACACGGCAAAAAAAGTCGGGCGCCTGAAAGCCGCGCTCAGCGAAGCGGGCTTTGAAGTGATTGATGAGTCCGGACTGATCATCGACTTGCCCGCACGGGTTGAAGCGCTTCGCCCCGATGTGATCCTGATCGACACTGAATCCCCGGGCCGCGATGTCATGGAACAGGTCGTGATGGTCAGTCGCGACCAACCACGCCCCATCGTGATGTTCACCGACGAGCATGATCCGGGGGTGATGCGTCAGGCAATCAAGTCGGGGGTCAGCGCGTACATCGTCGAGGGCATTCATGCCCAGCGTCTACAGCCAATTCTCGATGTAGCCATGGCGCGTTTTGAAAGCGATCAGGCCTTGCGTGCCCAGCTTCAGGCACGGGATCAGCAATTGGCCGAACGCAAACGCATCGAACTGGCCAAGGGCTTGCTCATGAAAATGAAGGAGTGCAAGGAAGAAGAGGCCTACACCTTGATGCGCCGTCAGGCCATGAGCAAACAGCAGAAGCTGATTCAGGTGGCGGAGCAGATTATCGCGATGAGTGAATTGCTGGGGTGAGGCTGACACCCATCCGGATTTGAAATACAACTATGTGGGAGCAGAGCTTGCTCGCGATGAGGCTGGACGCGGTTCATTTTAGATCGCGTCCAGCCTCATCGTCGGAATGCCGCCCAGACCAAGCTCTGCTCCCACTGGATTGCATTCCAAAATGAGGTGAAGGGGACGATTCTCCAGCTGGCCCAGCTTTTGCTAGTTAATCAACACAGGTAACCAACGGCGGTTGCCCCACTCTACGACAAAGACGTCGCACACCTTTTTCGCCAACGCGAATCGGGTTGCGGCGTTTTTTGCGTTTTGGCCCCAGTGATCGGGGTCGGTGGTGCTGCCGAGGTTATGGACGCCCCACCTGAATGTCTCTACAGCGTCAAGCCCTTACGGTTCGGGTCCGTGCCCGAAACAACAGATCTTCCTTTTTGCAGATGAGGTGTTCAATGAATACAAGCTTCTGGAAGGCCGGCCACAAACCGACCCTGTTCGCCGCCTTTCTGTATTTCGATCTGAGCTTCATGGTCTGGTACCTGCTCGGCCCGATGGCTGTGCAAATTGCGACAGACCTGCAGCTGACCACCCAACAACGCGGCCTGATGGTAGCAACGCCGATTCTGGCGGGCGCCCTGCTGCGCTTCGTGATGGGGATCGTGGCGGATCAACTGTCGCCGAAAACCGCCGGGATCATCGGCCAGGTCATCGTCATCGTGGCGCTGTTCAGCGCCTGGAATCTGGGTATTCACACCTATGAGCAGGCGCTGTTGCTGGGCGTGTTCCTCGGTGTCGCCGGTGCGTCGTTCGCGGTCGCGTTGCCGCTGGCGTCCCAGTGGTATCCGCCAGAGCATCAGGGCAAGGCGATGGGCATTGCCGGTGCAGGCAACTCCGGCACGGTGCTGGCCGCGTTGATTGCTCCGGTGCTGGCTGCTGCGTTTGGCTGGAGCAACGTGTTCGGCTTCGCGGTCATCCCACTGGTCCTGACCCTGATCGCTTTTTCGCTGATGGCGCGTAATGCGCCAGAGCGCGCCAAACCCAAGTCCATGGGCGACTACCTCAAGGCGCTGGGTGATCGTGACAGCTGGTGGTTCATGTTTTTCTATAGCGTTACCTTCGGCGGCTTCATCGGCCTGGCCAGCGCCCTGCCCGGTTACTTCAATGACCAATACGGCCTGAGTCCGGTGACTGCTGGTTACTACACCGCAGCCTGCGTGTTCGGCGGTAGCCTGATGCGCCCGCTGGGCGGCGCTCTGGCTGACCGTTTCGGCGGTATTCGAACCTTGGCGGGCATGTACGCGGTGGCGGCTATCTGCATCGCGGCCGTTGGGTTCAACCTGCCCAGTTCCTGGGCGGCACTGGCCTTGTTTGTTGCGGCGATGCTCGGTCTGGGTGCAGGCAATGGCGCAGTATTCCAACTGGTGCCACAACGTTTCCGCAAGGAAATTGGCGTCATGACCGGCCTGATCGGCATGGCCGGCGGCATTGGTGGCTTCCTGCTTGCCGCAGGTCTGGGCTCGATCAAGCAACACACCGGGGACTATCAGATGGGCCTGTGGTTGTTTGCATTTCTCGGCGTGTTGGCGTGGTTCGGCCTGCTCAACGTCAAGCGCCGCTGGAGAACCACCTGGGGTTCGGCAGCTGTTACCGCTGCTCGCGTCTGAGGCAATCAATGAGCTTGCAGCTGAGCCTTGCTCAATTCAGCGCCAGCGGCCCGCGGGCGGAGAATCAGGACGCCATGCGCCTGGTGACTCCGGCCCCGGAGCTTGCCGCCAGCAAAGGCTATTTGTTTGCCTTGGCAGACGGTGTCAGTCAATGCGTCGATGGCGCCCTCGCGGCGCAATCAACCTTGCAGGCGCTGGCGCTGGATTACTACTCGACGCCTGAAACCTGGGGCGTCGCCCAATCCCTCGACCGCCTGCTGCTCGCGCAAAATCGCTGGCTGCAGGCCAACGGCTTGCTGACCACGCTCAGCGCATTGGTGCTACGCGGCAGGCGTTTTACCCTGGCTCACGTTGGCGACTGTCGCGCCTATCGCTGGCACGCCGGGGAGCTGCAACGCATCAGTGAGGACCACGTCTGGGAACAGCCCGATATGCAACACGTGCTGAAACGCGCGCTGGGGCTGGATCAATACGTGGTCATGGATTATCTGGACGGCGAACTGCGTGAAGGCGAACGCCTGCTGTTGCTCAGCGATGGTGTCTGGGCAACGCTGGGTGACGCCAGCATTCGCTCGATTCTCGCCGAACAGGAGGATCTGGATCGTGCTGTGCAAACGCTGGTCAGCGCTGCTCATCTGGCTGGCAGTCAGGACAACGCCAGCGCCGTGCTGATTCGCGTCGATGCGCTGGGCCAGGATGACCTGGGCGACGCACTTATCCAGCTTCAGCAATGGCCGCTACCGCCATTATTAAAGCCCGGACAACATTTCGAAGGCTGGCAGATTAACAGTCTGCTGGCTGAGTCTCGCCAGTCATTGCTGTATCGGGTCAGCGATCCGCAAAATCAGCGCTGGCTGTTGAAAACGCTTCCTGGCAATCGCCATGGCGAGCCCGGCGCGGGCCAGGGATTACTGCTGGAAGAATGGTTTTTGCGCCGCGTCGCGGGGCGCTTCTTCCCTGAAACTCACTCCGCGCCGGATCGCCAACACCTGTATTACGTGATGCGTGAGCATCCGGGCCTTAGTCTGGCCCAATCATTCACCGAGCACGGCCCGGTATCCGTAGCGCAATGGCTAGGCCATGCCACGCAACTGCTGCGTGCCGTGGGCTTACTGCATCGGCGCAACATCATCCACCGCGATATCAAACCGGAAAACCTGCTGCTCGAAGACAACGGCGAGTTACGCCTGCTGGATTTCGGCCTCGCCTACTGCCCAGGCCTCTCCACGCTGACGCCGGGCGATTTACCAGGAACGCCAAGCTTCATCGCACCCGAGGCGTTCCATGGCGACGAGCCCACTCCCCGCCAGGATATTTACGCGGTGGGCGTCACCCTCTATTACCTGCTGACCGGGCATTACCCGTATGGTGAGATCGAAGCATTCCAGCACCGCCGTTTCGGTACGCCTACGCCAGCCAGCCGCTATCGCCCGGATCTGCCCGACTGGCTCGATCACAATCTGAGCAAGGCACTGCAAGCTGATCCACAACTGCGCTATGAAACTGCCGAGCAGTGGTTGCTGGAGCTGGAGCAGGCCGAACACCGTCCGTTGGTCAAACGCGCACAGCCCCTACTCGAGCGCGAACCGCTGAAGGTCTGGCGAACGGTCGCGCTGGTTTCGTTGCTAGTAAATCTGGTCGTGATTGTCTGGTTGATGCGTCATTGAGCAGGATTGCCCTGCGACGGTGCGCCTCGCACCAAAGCGGACAAGCTTTGGGCACGAGCTCCCTGTAAAAGCGGCCAATGCTGCGAAAGCAGATTGCCTGACACATCGCGATCGCAGCCTCCCACACCTCCTACAATGCAACACCGGGCATCTGGCACAACCCCTGCATATCTCTCCTCAAGCTACTCACATCGCTACAGCTTTCAAAGACGAAGGCTGAGCTTCCCGAGAGAACGGGACCGGACAAAGGCGTCCTCGCTAGTTATCTAGCGGGACGCCTTTTTTGTTTGTGCAGAATTTGTCGAGCACCCTCTCGCGGGCTTCTCGGAGGCAAGATGAGAAAACTCAAACTGGTGATGATTGGCAATGGCATGGCCGGGGTTCGCACGCTCGAAGAGCTACTCAAGCTCAGCGACGATCTCTACGACATCACCGTGTTCGGTGCCGAGCCGCACCCCAATTACAACCGCATCATGCTGTCGCCGGTGCTGGCCGGGGAGCAGAAATTCGAAGACATCGTGCTCAACGATCTGGAATGGTATTTGAGCAACAACATTCAACTGCTGCTCAATCGCAGAGTCGTGAAAATCGACCGGGCAAAGCGCCAGGTGATTGCCGATGACGGCACCGTTGCACATTACGATCGCCTGCTGATTGCCACCGGCTCGACGCCATTCATGCCACCTATGCCTGGCAGCGCCCTCAGCGGTGTGATCGGTTATCGCGACATCGCTGACACACGAATCATGATCCACACCGCCAAAGTCCGGAAACATGCGGTGGTGATCGGTGGCGGTCTGCTCGGTCTGGAAGCAGCGAACGGCCTGAAGATGCGCGGCATGGACGTGACCGTCGTCCACATCGGCAAGTGGTTGCTGGAACGGCAACTGGATAAAACCGCCGGACAACTGCTGCAAACCGCTCTGGAAGCTCGCGGCTTGCACTTTCGCCTGAACGAGCAAACCGAAGCTTTACTGAACGACGGCAAAGGCGCGGTCAAAGCCGTGCAATTCAAAAACGGTGACGTGATCCCTGCCGATCTTGTGGTCATGGCAGCGGGCATTCGCCCGGCGACCGAATTGGCAGAACTGGCCGGCCTGCCGTGCAATCGCGGGATTCTGGTCAACGACACCCTGCAAACCTACGACCCGCGCATTTATGCCATCGGCGAATGCGCCAGCCACCGCGGTACAGCCTACGGTCTGGTAGCACCGCTGTTCGAGCAAGCCAAAGTCTGCGCCAACCATCTCGCACAATTGGGCTTCGCCCGCTACAAAGGTTCTGTCATCTCGACAAAATTGAAAGTGACCGGCATCGACCTGTTTTCTGCCGGAGACTTCATGGGTGGCGAAGGCACTGAAACCATTACGCTGCAGGACCCCATCAGCGGGCGTTATAAAAAACTGGTGATTAAAAACGACGTGCTGGTGGGCGCTTGCCTGTACGGCGACACCTCTGACGGCGGCTGGTACATGCGCCTGATCCGCAGCGGGCAATCGATCAGTACTCTGCGTGACCAACTGATGTTCGGAGAAACCACCACACCTCAAACGGACATTCCGCTATGCGCCTGACCAGCATTGCGGTGCCTGCGACGCAAACCATCGCATCCACTTGCTGCTATTGCGGGGTCGGGTGCGGCGTACTCATCGAACATGACGGGCGCAACATCATCGGGGTCAGTGGTGATCCCGCGCACCCGGCCAACTTCGGCAAGCTCTGCAGCAAAGGATCGACCCTGCACCTGACGGGCGACATCAGCGCACGGGCGCTGTATCCGGAACTACGCTTGGGCAAAGGCCTGGCACGAGGCGTCACGGACTGGAAAACCGCACTGGATCATGCCGCTAATGTGTTCGCCCAGACCATTCGCGAACATGGGCCTGACAGCGTGGCGTTCTATATCTCGGGGCAACTGCTGACCGAGGATTACTACGCATTCAACAAGCTAGCCCGGGCGCTGGTCGGCACCAACAATATCGACAGCAACTCTCGCCTGTGCATGTCTTCTGCGGTAGTTGGCTACAAGCGCAGCCTGGGTGCAGATGCTCCGCCCTGCAGCTATGAAGACATCGAGCTCAGTGATTGCGTGATGATCGTGGGCAGCAACATGGCTTACGCTCATCCGATTCTGTTTCGTCGCCTGGAAGAAGCAAAAAGCCAACGCCCGGACATGAAAGTCATCGTCATTGATCCACGCCGTACCGATACGTGCGATCTGGCGGACATGCATCTGGCGATCAACCCCGGCACTGACGTGGCGCTGTTCCACGGCATTCTGCACCTGCTGCTCTGGGAAGGCATGGTCGATCAGGATTTCATCGACCAGCACACCGAAGGCTATGCCGAACTGAAAAGCCTGGTGCATCACTACACGCCGCAAATGGTCGCGCAGACCTGCGGCATCTCGCTTCAGCAACTGCACGAATGCGCCCAGTGGGTCGGTCAGGCACCGAGCTTTCTATCGCTGTGGTGCATGGGCTTGAATCAGTCCACCGCGGGGAGCGCCAAAAACAGTGCGTTGATCAACCTTCATCTGGCCACCGGACAAATCGGCCGCCCTGGCGCGGGACCTTTCTCCCTGACCGGCCAGCCCAATGCCATGGGCGGCCGCGAAACCGGCAGCCTGTCCAATCTGCTCCCCGGCCACCGTGAAGCAGGCAATCCCGACCATCGCGATGAAGTGGCGCAGTACTGGGGGATCGACAAGCTACCGGAAGCGCCAGGCTTATCCGCCATCGAATTGTTCGAGCAGATGCAGAGCGGCAAAATCAAAGCTGTGTGGATCGCCTGCACCAACCCGGCTCAATCACTGCCTGATCAGACCCGGGTTCGCGAAGCCCTGAACACCTGCCCGTTCGTGGTTCTGCAGGAAGCCTTTCGCACCACCGAAACCGCACGCTTTGCCGACCTGCTGCTGCCCGCCGCCAGTTGGGGAGAAAAAGAAGGTTCGGTCACCAACTCCGAAAGACGTATATCCCATGTGCGCAAAGCGATTGCCGCTCCCGGAGACGCGCGCCCGGACTGGGCAATTACGGTTGATTTCGCTCAACGCCTCCAGGCCCGGCTAAAGCCTGAAGCAAAGGCGCTTTTTGATTTCCAGACGCCTCAGGCGCTGTTTGATGAGTACAAGCTTCTGACTCAAGGCCGCGATCTGGACTTGTCTGGTATCAGCTACGGCATCATCGACCAGTACGGCCCGCAACAATGGCCATTCCCCGCAGGCGCTACAGGCGGCACGGCACGCCTGTATCTGGATGGCCACTTTCCAACGCCATCAGGCAAGGCCAGATTCATCAGCGAGCCGTACAGCGCTGCCAAAGAGCTGCGCGACAGTCGCTTCCCGCTCACCCTGAACACCGGCCGCCTGCGTGATCAATGGCATGGTATGAGCCGCACCGGCACCGCTGCGCGCCTGTTCGGTCATGTCAGTGAAGCGGTGTTGAGCCTGCACCCGGAAGATTTGCATCGCTATCGACTGCAATCGGGTGATCTGGTCACCCTGAAAAGCCGACGCGGCAGCGTGATCGTGCCGGTAGACAGCGATGACGGCTTGCGGGCTGGCCACGGGTTCATGCCGATGCACTGGGGTGATCGTTTTCTCAAAGGCGGCGTGAATATCCTTACACAGCCAGCGTTCGACCCGATCTCCAGGCAACCCGAGCTGAAGCACTCTGGCGTGCGCGTCGACAAGGTCGACCTGCCATGGCGGCTATTTGTGTTGATAGAAGGTGACGTGCAACGCCGACTGGATGCCTTGCGCTCACTGTGCGATGAATTCCCCTACACCAGCTTGAGTCTTGCCGGACGCGAGCGCCCTGCCCTGACTTTGCGAGCAGCCAGCAGCGAAGCGCCCGCTCAAGAACTGCTTGATCGGATTGATCAGTTGCTGGAACTGGATCACGGCCCGGTGCTGGCTTATGACGATCCTCGAAGGGGCATCAGCAAACGCATTCGTCTGGAACAAGGTCGGATCACTGCTATCCGCCTGGGCGGGGAAACTCTCGCCAGGGACTGGTTGCAAGGGCTGTGGCTGGATGGCCAGGAGATCGATGACGAGCTACGCCGGTGGTTACTTGCTCCGCTCAGCAGCGCTCCCGGTTCGGGCACAAATAAATCAACTCGCAGCAAAACGTTATGCAATTGCATGAACGTCAGTGAAAACGCTGTATGCGACGCCATCGCCAAAGGACTCGACCTGGGTCAACTGAAGGCACAACTGGGCTGCGGCACTATGTGCGGCTCGTGCGTGCCGGAAATCAAACGACTGCTGACGGCCGTCGCGATCAACTAATGAGGTGTACAGCATGAGTGCAAAAGTCTGGCTGGTCGGCGCAGGTCCCGGAGATCCCGAGCTACTGACCCTCAAAGCCGTGCGTGCCCTGCGCGAAGCAGACGTGGTCCTGATCGATGATCTGGTCAACAGCGCCGTGCTGGAGCATTGCCCGACCGCTCGCGTCATTCCAGTAGGCAAACGGGGTGGCTGCCGCTCGACACCGCAAGCTTTCATCCATCGCCTGATGCTGCGCTACGTGCGCCAGGGCAAATGCGTAGTTCGCCTCAAGGGTGGAGACCCATGCATATTTGGCCGCGGCGGCGAAGAAGCCGATTGGCTGCGAGTTCATGGGGTTGATGTGGAACTGGTCAACGGCATCACCGCCGGCCTGGCTGGCGCGACGCAGTGCGGTATATCGCTCACATTGCGCGGCGTTAGTCGCGGCGTGACATTGGTAACCGCTCACACACAGGACGACAGCACGTTGAACTGGCAAGCGTTGGCGCAAGGAGGAACAACGTTGGTGGTTTACATGGGTGTCGCAAAACTGGCGGAAATACGTGACAGCCTGATCAGCGGCGGCATGGCGCTGACTATGCCAGTGGCAATGATCGAGAACGCTTCGCTGCCTCAGCAACGCGAATGCCGTAGCTCACTCGCCGACATGCAACGGGATGCAGCACTGTTCGAACTGAAGAGTCCGGCCATCCTGGTGATTGGCGAAGTGGCAGCAGTCACAGAGATAGATTTGCTGCAACTGGCAGAAAGCAAAACGGCCTGAGTTTTCCCTCAAATCGCAGGCAAAGAAAAGCCCGGCCTAGGCCGGGCTTTTCTATTGAAGCGAGTAAAGCAGGCTAATTACTTAGCTTGTGCTTCAACTTCAGCTTCTACGCGACGGTTAACAGCGCGGCCAGCGTCAGTTGCGTTATCAGCAACTGGACGGGATTCGCCATAACCAACCGAGTTTACGCGGTTAGCGCCAACACCGTACTGGTTAACCAGAACCTGTTTAACGGCGTTTGCACGACGCTCGGACAGTTTTTGGTTGTAAGCGTCAGGACCGACGGAGTCAGTGTGACCTTCAACAGTGGTGGTGGTTTGTGGGTACTGTTGCATGAAGTCAGCGAGGTTCTTGATGTCGCCGTAGCTGTTAGGCTTGACTACGGATTTGTCGAAATCGAACTTCACGTCCAGCTCAACACGAACCACTTCGGCAACTGCTGGGCAGCCATCAGCGTCAACGGTAACGTTGGCTGGGGTGTCCGGGCACTTGTCGACGTTGTCGCACACGCCGTCGTTGTCGCTGTCGGAGCACACTTCAGCTACTGGAGCTGGTGCTGCTTCAACTTTCTTGGAGCCGCCACCGAAGTTTACGCCGATACCGACGCTAGGAGCCCACTCGGTGTCGCCTTGGTCGATGTTGTACTGAGCTTCAACGCCTGCGCGGGCATAGAAGTTGTCAGTGAAGTAAAGCTTGGCACCGCCACCGATGTTGGCGAAAGTGGAGCCGTTACGGCCGCCACGAGCGTCTTGACCGATGCTTTGATCAGAGAAACCAGCCGAAACGTAAGGACGCAGCATGTCGCCTGGATTGTTGAAGTGGTACAGAGCGTCAAGGGCAGTGTTGGAGCCTTTGATGTTCTTGCCGCTGTCGCTGCGAACGTTGTGAACTTCGTCGTAACCCAGACGTACTTCTACGTCGTCGGTCAGGAAATAACCAATCGAGCCGCCGAACAGGTTGCCGTCGTTTTTAAAGTTACGGGCGCTGTCGTAGTACTCTTTCTTGGCGAAGCCTTCGATTTCGACTGCGCCTTGGCCTTGTGCCAGAGCGCCGAAAGATGCCGCGGCAACAATAGTACCAATGGCCAAGCCCAAGGTGTTTTTCAGTTTCATCCGTTAAATCCCCATCTGGTGATTGTAAAGCAGTCCCACATCGCTGGGGACAACTCATCGGCAAGTCTATCAGAACTTGCCTGCTCGTTAGAGATATTTGCACCGACTTAAGTTTCGGTAATGCCTGCAAATTTCTCACGTAATTTATCTAAAGCCCGCTTGTAGCGCATTTTCGTTGCGCTCAAGCCCATGTGCATAATGTCTGCAATCTCCTGGAATTCAAGTTCTGCGACAAAACGCAGCACCAGAATCTCCCGATCGATCGGGTTCACATACACAAGCCAGCGATCAAGTCCGCCCCGTTCTTCAGGTTTAGGCGCCTTTTCTTCCGACGCTTCCTCAAGTGGATCCAGACTCAAAGCGTCCATCAAGCGACGCTTACGCCGTTCCTTCCTGTACTGAGTGATGCATTCGTTGTAAGTGATGCTGTACAGCCATGTTTTGAATTTCGATTTACCCTCAAAATTCTTCAAGCCATACAACACCTTAAGCATCACTTCCTGACAGACATCATCAGCATCGCGATCGTTCCCTAAATAACGTGCACAGACGTTAAAAAGTGTACGTTGATAGCGACGCATCAATTCTTCATACGCCCGCGTCACATGGAAAAGTTCGACGTGGGCGCGCGCAACCAGCTCCTCGTCAGAGAGCTCTCGTGGGTCGTAACGCATCGATAGCGGTTGAGTGTTATTCAAAACAAATCGTGCCGACAGTCAGGTCAATGGCCGCCACTGCCCTTGAAACGGCAATTTGTGGCGGCATAGAGTAGCAGGTTAGCCGCTTAACGGCTGCTCACTCGCTGTTCCAGAAGGACGCGGTTGGACAATGAAACCAACTCCCCGTCATCAGTCAGCAGTGTGGTTTTCACCGTACCAATCTCTTCGATCTGCCCTTCGACATCGCCAACACGCACCTCTTGCCCTACCTGATACAACTCCCGCACATAAATTCCTGCCAGTATTTGGCCAGCAAGTTCACGACTTCCCAGCCCCATGGCCAAGGCAATTGCCAGACCAACGGTAATCAAACCGATCACAATCACGTGGTTAAGCAGGTCAGTTTTGACCTCCAACTGACTGATCGCCACCGAAATACTGATAATAATGACCAGCCCCTGAGCAATTCGCCCCAGGCCTGCCGAGTAATCCAGCCCGACACCCTCAGCCGCACCGCGAACCAGCCCGTTGACCAGTTGCGCCAGCAGCACGCCGACCAGCAGCACCAGCGCAGCACCAAAGACTTTGGGTAAATACAGCGCCAGCATGTCCAGCGTAGCTGAAACCCGCTCCAGACCCAGCGACTCGGCAGCAGATACCAGGAAGATCAGCAGCACGAACCAGTAAACAATCTTGCCGATGAGGGTCGAGATCGGAACCTGAACACCCGCCCGACTGATCAGCTTGGTCAGGCCGGTGCCCGCCATCAAACGATCCAGACCGAGCTTGGCAAGCAGCTTCGACAGCAGGGTGTCGAGTAGTTTGGCGACCACAAAGCCCAGCAGCACAACCACCAGAGCACCGAACAGATTCGGGATGAAATTTGCAACTTTGGTCCACAATGCAGTCATTGCGGCAACCAGACTCTGAGTCCAGAGATCCAATTCCATGTTCAATCAGCCTTATCGACAGGACGAGCGGTAGAATTCTTCTTACGTGAAACCGGTGCAACGTGGGCCGAGCCATTGTTCAAGGCGATCATCATCGCTTCGGACCAGCGGCCTAGCAGACTGAATAACACGCCCGCGCCGACCTGGCGATTGGCGGTCTTCAATACGCGACCAAGGCATGCATCGTCATCCCGGCTGGAGGAGGACGACTTGAGCATGTCGCGCAATGATTCTTCAAACGGATCGTGCATAGGCACCTCTCGTAACGTCCTGTGGAGACGCGAACCAATCCGGGTGAGTCACAAATGCCCCCTCGAACGAACGTTAAAAAGTGTAACAGTCAGACCCAACGCAAGCGCCTGAACAACCACCACTGCCCTAACGCCAGCGCGACAATCAGCGCGCAAGCCACCAGGAAGCCATAAGGGCTATCGGAGCCGGGGATACCCCCGACGTTTATCCCCAACAAGCCGGTCAGAAAGCTCATGGGCAGAAAGATTCCGGTGATTATGCCAAAGCGGTACATGGTGTGGTTCATGCGCTCGCGCAGTCGCCTGTCTTCGGACTCAAGCACCAACCCCACTCGCTCGCGGGTCAACTCCAGTTCTTCAAGGTATCGCGTAAGGCTGTTATTCAGCTCGTTCCAGTAGTCAGCATCATCGTCGACGAACCACGGTAGCTTGCTGCGACTGAGCTGCCCGTAAATTTCCCGCTGCGGCGAGAGAAAACGTCTGAGCCCTGCGGCGCGGCGTCGAATATGAAGCATGTCGCCGTGCTCAGGCGTGTACCGTTCATCGGCATCTATCTTTTCTTCCTCTTCATCGACCGATTCGGTGAGGTCACCCACCAGCGCCTGGACCTTGTCAGTCAGGTACTGGGCGAGATAGAGGATCAGTTCGGACGCGGTTTTGGGTCCATTACCCTCGTTCAGTTGCTCAATCAACTCATCCGTGGCTCGCAGCGGACGCAAGCGCAAGGATATGACCTGCTGGGCTGCGGCGAAGATTCGCACCGAGACCATATCCTCCGGCTCGGCCCCAGGATTGAGATTGACGCCGCGCAAAAACAGCAGCAGTTTTTCATCAGGCAGTGGCAACAGACGCGGTCGGGTGTTTTCCTCCAGCAGCAGGTCACAGGCGAATTCACTCAAGCCGCTGGCTGTGCGCAACCACGTCTGAGTCTGCGGATGACCGCGATCCCAATGCAGCCAGACACTCTCGTGCGGCTGCAGCTGAAGGCAATCCAGTTCGGTTCGAGCGATGAAGCGTGCCCCGCCTTTACCGTCCAAAACGAGGGCATGAACCAGCCCCCACTGCGCGTTTGTCTCGTCGAACATTAATACTTCGCTTATTCGGGCATCGTAAGAGCCGAGGGTGAAACGATCACGCCGTTGTTATCGGCATACACGTATTCACCCGGGCGGAAGGTAACACCGGCAAAGGTCACCACCACGTTCAAGTCACCAATACCACGCTTATTGGTCTTCAGCGGATGGCTGGCCAGCGCCTGGACACCCAGATCCGTCTGCGCCAACACATCCACATCACGAATACAGCCGTAGATCACCATGCCTTGCCAACCATTGCGTGCGGCTTTCTCGGCAATCATGTCACCCAGTAACGCGCAACGCAGCGATCCGCCGCCATCGACCACCAGCACCTTGCCCTTCCCGTCCAGCTCGGCCTGCTCTTTGACCAGCGAGTTGTCCTCAAAGCATTTGACGGTCACGATTTCACCGCCGAATGAATCACGGCCGCCGAAATTGCTGAACATCGGCTCAAGAACCTGAACCAGATCCGGGTAAGCGTCGCACAGGTCGGGAGTGAGGTAATGCATGGTGGTACTCCTGTCAGTGAAAGGTCTGTCTCTGCTTATGAACCGTAGCTCATAAGATCGAAACCCAACCAGATTCATGACCCTAACATTTCTTGTCGCAGCTTAATCGCAAGCTGCGGCCAGTGTAATACCTTGAAGTCAGTCGCCGACGGCCATCGGCATTTGCGACAGCTCCTGTACAGGCACGCAGCCTTCGTTCAACCACTGCGTAACCAGCGGCCACACTTCTCGCTGGGCGCTTTTGCTGACCAGCATCTTTACGTGATCAAAATTCTCCGAGAAACCCTGTTCACGCCCCAGACAGAGGAATTTGCGCTGTGGCGAACCCATCTGATCAAAGAGCTTGCGACAGGCCCAGACCGGGTCCTGATAATCCCCCATTGCTGCCACAGCCAGCACAGGGACGTCGACTCCCGAAAGGCCAGCCCACCAGTCGGTCTCGCGATCACCGAAACGACCAAACAGACCATGCCAGCGCATACTTTCCAGTACCAGCCCGATCGGTTCATCCTCCGGGCCACGCTTGAAACGCGGGCCGGAAATGTGATCGAACGGTTTCAGCAACAGGCGCCCTGCCCACTGGACCGGAGGAATCTTCAGCGGCCAGTAATCACGACTGACCTGGCTGCCAAATAAAGCGACTGAGGCTGCACCGGGAGAACCCAGATACTGCCCGCCCAGCGCGGCTGCCAGAGTCGTGCCGCCTAGCGAATGGCCGATCCAGTGCGGAACCTGCCCACTCTGCTCACGAACGAATGCCGCAATGGCTGGCACGTCGTAACGCGCATAATCGGCCACCCGGTTGTAACGGTAGGCTTCGTTGCGAGCCGATAGCCCGTGCCCGCGCATTTCCGGGATCCACACGTCAAACCCGGCTCGCGCGAGGTACGCGCCCAAACCGACCCCTTTGGGGGAATACCAGAAACGTCGGTTGGAAAAACTGCCATGCAGCAGGATGACCGGCACGCCGCGCACGTCAGGCTGCGACACCAGACCCAGTCGGGTTACAGCAATTTCGACACTGTAATCAGGACTATTGGCAGGCTTGAGGCGGTAAACGTCTTCGATCAGATCACCACAACGCTCGGCGCTGATCAAAGCCACAGGAAAGAGAGTGCTGCTGCTTTGCATATTGCTCAAACAATCAAAGGTCGGCGTGGAAACCGTCCATGGTAAACGTAAAAAAGCCCCGGCTCACAGAGATGAACCGGGGCTTCACTCAATCACATCAGACCGGGGCCTGAGCCTCAGCCAGGAAGAACCAGGTTTCCAGCACGGAATCCGGGTTCAACGAAACGCTTTCAATGCCCTGATCCATCAACCAGCGTGCAAGGTCCGGGTGGTCCGATGGACCCTGACCGCAGATGCCGATGTACTTGCCAGCCTTGTTACAGGCTTGAATGGCGTTGGACAGCAGCTTCTTCACAGCCGGGTTCCGCTCGTCAAACAGATGAGCGATGACGCCGGAGTCACGGTCCAGACCCAAAGTCAGCTGGGTCAAATCGTTGGACCCGATAGAGAAGCCGTCGAAGTACTCGAGGAACTCCTCGGCCAGAATCGCGTTGGAAGGCAGCTCGCACATCATGATCACACGCAGGCCATTTTCGCCGCGCTTCAGACCGTTCTCCGCCAACAGGTCAATCACCTGACTGGCCTCACCCAGCGTGCGCACGAACGGCACCATGATTTCGACGTTAGTCAGGCCCATTTCCTCACGCACACGCTTGAGGGCACGGCATTCCAACTCGAAACAGTCGCGGAAATTTTCGCTGATGTAGCGAGAAGCACCACGGAAGCCCAGCATCGGGTTTTCTTCTTCCGGCTCGTACATCTTGCCGCCGATCAGGTTGGCGTACTCATTGGACTTGAAGTCCGAGAGACGCACGATGACCTTTTTCGGGGTGAATGCAGCGGCCAGAGTGCTGATCCCTTCGACCAGTTTCTCGACATAAAAGCCCACGGGATCGTCGTAGCCGGCAATGCGCTTGTCGACACTGTCTTTAATGTCTTGAGGCAGACTGTCGTAGTTGAGCAGCGCCTTGGGGTGCACGCCGATCATGCGGTTGATGATGAACTCAAGACGCGCCAGACCCACACCCGCGTTGGGCAGTTGGGCAAAGTCGAATGCTCGATCCGGGTTGCCGACGTTCATCATGATTTTGAACGGTAGCTCAGGCATGGCATCGACCGAGTTGGTCTTGATGTCGAAGCCCAACTCGCCTTCGAAGATGTAACCGGTATCGCCCTCTGCGCAGGAAACCGTCACGCCCTGACCGTCCTGCAGTAACTGGGTTGCGTTACCGCAGCCCACAACCGCCGGAATGCCCAACTCACGGGCAATGATCGCCGCGTGACAGGTACGGCCGCCCCGGTTGGTGACGATGGCGCTGGCGCGCTTCATGACCGGTTCCCAGTCCGGGTCGGTCATGTCGGAAACCAGCACGTCGCCGGGCTGGACCTTGTCCATTTCGGAAACGTCTCTGATGATTCGCACCTTGCCTGCGCCGATGCGCTGACCAATGGCACGACCTTCAACCAGCACATTGCCGGTTTCCTTGAGCAGATAACGCTCCATGACGTTGGCCTGGGCGCGACTTTTCACGGTTTCCGGACGCGCCTGGACGATGTACAGCTTGCCGTCATCACCGTCTTTGGCCCATTCGATATCCATCGGCGCCTTGTAGTGTTTCTCGATGATCATTGCCTGCTTGGCCAGCTCTGCGACTTCCTCGTCAGTCAGGCAGAAACGCGCGCGATCAGCAGGCTCGACGTCCACGGTTTTCACCGAACGACCAGCCTTGGCTTCTTCGCCGTAGATCATCTTGATGGCCTTGCTACCCAGATTGCGGCGCAGAATGGCCGGGCGACCTGCTGCGAGGGTGCCCTTGTGTACATAGAACTCGTCAGGGTTGACCGCGCCCTGCACTACCGTTTCACCCAGGCCATAAGCGCCGGTGATGAATACCACGTCGCGGAAGCCGGATTCAGTATCCAGGGTAAACATCACACCTGCCGTACCGGTTTCGGAGCGCACCATGCGCTGCACACCGGCAGACAATGCCACCAGCTTGTGATCGAAGCCTTGGTGAACACGGTAGGAAATGGCACGGTCGTTGAACAGCGAGGCAAACACTTCCTTGGCCGCACGGATGACGTTTTCGACACCGCGGATATTGAGGAAGGTCTCCTGCTGACCGGCAAAAGAGGCGTCAGGAAGGTCTTCTGCTGTGGCGGAAGAACGCACGGCGACGGCAAGATTCGGATTACCTGCCGACAGTTCGGCAAAGGCGGTGCGAATCTCGGCGTTGAGCTTCTCGGGGAACTCGGCTTCCATGATCCACTGACGAATCTGCGCGCCGGTTTTGGCCAGCGCGTTGACATCGTCGACATCCAGAGCGTCCAGAGCTGCGTGGATCTGATCGTTCAGACCGCTCAGCTCAAGGAAATCACGGTAGGCCTGGGCCGTGGTGGCGAAACCACCAGGTACCGAAACGCCAGCACCGGCAAGGTTGCTGATCATTTCGCCGAGGGATGCGTTCTTGCCTCCCACATGCTCCACATCATGGACGCCGAGCTTATCGAGGGAAACTACGTACTCTACCAAGGTGATCTCTCCACTAACTGTGTTTGTTGTTGGGAAAAGCTCAGTCGCCCGGTCGCGCCAGGCACGAATCCGAACGTTTGTTTGGCCTGACTTCAAGCCGAACCTTGAAAAAAGTTGCTAATGCCAGCCACCCAGGCCCGCAAGCGCGCCTATGATATCCAACAATCGTCACCAGCTTAAGGCCAAAGGCGCAAATGAAACGATCTGCTTTTTTTATCTCCGACGGCACCGGGATTACCGCTGAAACCCTTGGCCAAAGCCTGTTAGCGCAATTTGAGAATATTACGTTCAACAAGTTCACGAGGCCCTACATCGACAGCGTCGAAAAAGCGCGGGCGATGGTACAACAAATCAACAATGCCGCCGATAAGGACGATGTCCGGCCGATCATCTTCGACACCATCGTCAATCAGGATATTCGCGAGATCCTGGCGACATCCAACGGCTTCATGATCGACATTTTTTCGACCTTCCTGGCACCGCTGGAGCAAGAGCTTAGTTCACACTCGTCCTACTCGGTGGGCAAATCGCACTCCATCGGGCACAACTCCAATTACATGGAGCGGATCGAGGCGGTGAACTTCGCGCTGGACAACGACGACGGTGCACGCACGCACTATTACGACAAGGCAGACATCATTCTTGTGGGGGTTTCCAGGTGCGGTAAAACCCCGACTTGCCTGTACATGGCCATGCAATTCGGCATCCGTGCCGCCAATTACCCGCTCACGGAAGACGATATGGAGCGCCTGCAGCTGCCAAATGCGCTGAAGGAGCACCGTAGCAAATTATTCGGCCTGACCATTGATCCAGATCGCCTCACCGCGATTCGCCACGAGCGCAAGCCCAATAGCCGCTATTCCAGCTATGCCCAGTGCGAATTTGAGGTTCGTGAAGTGGAAAGCCTGTTCCGCAGGGAAAACATTCCGAACATCAACTCCACCCATTTCTCGGTCGAAGAAATCTCCGCCAAAGTGCTGGTTGAGAAAGGGGTTGAGCGACGGTTTAAGTGATACTTGGAATCCGGTTTGCTTTTTGTGGGAGCGGTGCTTGCCCGCGATGCATGAGACGCAGCTTGAAGACATACTGCGTTATCGTTTTTCTCGGGCAAGCACCGCTCCCACATAAAAAAGCATTTCAAGTCTTCTGATCAGATCAACTCGGAACCCGCACCCAGCCCTCCATCAACACTCTCGCGCTACGACTCATGATCGCCTTGGTGACCTTCCATTCGCCATTGCTCTGCAGCGCCTGTGCGCCGACCCGCAAAGTGCCGGAAGGATGCCCGAAGCGCACGGCTTCGCGCTCGATGCCGCCCGCTGCCAGATTGACCAACGTACCGGGAATCGCGGCCGCTGTGCCGATGGCTACCGCCGCGGTACCCATCATCGCGTGATGCAACTTGCCCATGGACATGGCGCGTACCAGCAGATCGATATGGCTGGCAGCTACCGGCTTGCCGCTGGACGCGATGTAGTCGGCAGGTTCTGTCACGAACGCTACTTTCGGCGTGTGCTGGCGGGTAGCAGCTTCTTCCAGATGCTTGATCAGGCCCATGCGCAGCGCGCCGTGGGCGCGGATCGCTTCAAACATCGCCAGCGCTTTGGGGTCGCCATTGATATCGCCCTGCAATTCCAGGCCGCTGTAGCCAATGTCTCGGGCGTTAACAAAAATGGTCGGGATACCGGCATTGATCAGCGTGGCCTTGAACGTGCCAACTCCGGGCACCTCCAGCTCATCCACCAGATTGCCGGTAGGGAACATCGAACCGCCTGCGCCCTCCTCCTCAGCCGCTGGGTCGAGAAATTCCAGTTGCACCTCGGCTGCCGGAAACGTCACGCCATCCAGCTCGAAATCGCCGGTTTCCTGCACTGCTCCTTCAGTAATGGGCACATGGGCAATAATCGTCTTGCCGATATTCGCCTGCCAGATCCGCACCACAGCAACGCCGTTTTGAGGAACGCGTGAGGTGTCAAGCAAGCCGCTGCTGATTGCGAATGGACCGACGGCTGCCGAGAGATTCCCGCAGTTACCACTCCAGTCCACAAACGGCTTGTCGATGGAAACCTGCCCGAACAGGTAATCCACGTCGTGATCCGCCCGACTGCTGCGCGACACAATCACCGTCTTGCTGGTACTGGAGGTCGCCCCGCCCATGCCGTCGATCTGCTTTTCGTACGGGTCCGGGCTGCCGATAACCCGCAGCAGCAAAGCATCCCGAGCCTCACCCGGCACCTGTGCTGCTTCGGGCAGGTCAATGAGATTGAAAAAAACGCCTTTACTGGTACCGCCACGCATGTAGGTGGCGGGGATTTTTATTTGTGGTGCGCTTGCCATAAAAATTTGTCTCCATGCTATCGCGAGGCGAGCACCCAACCTGTGGGAGCGAGGCTTGCCCGCGACAAGGTATATGCGGTCTGAAGTGAATCGCGTCCAGCCGGATCATCGGAATGCCGCCCAGACCAAGCTCAGCTCCCACAATTGATCTGATTCCAGATCAAAATATGTGCGATCTTCAGGCTGTTGCCGCCTCTAGAAAATCTTGCGCAAAGCGCTGCAAAACCCCACCCGCCTCGTAGATCGAAACCTCTTCAGCCGTATCAAGGCGACAGGTCACTGGCACTTCAACCCGCTCACCATTCTTGCGATGGATAACCAATGTCAGGGTGCTGCGGGGAATACGTTCGCCGACCACGTCGAAGGTTTCACTGCCATCAATACCCAAGGTATGACGATCAACACCCGACTTGAACTCAAGCGGCAATACGCCCATGCCGACCAGATTGGTCCGGTGAATTCGCTCGAAACCTTCGGCAGCGATGGCCTCGACACCCGCCAGACGTACACCTTTGGCCGCCCAGTCGCGTGATGAACCCTGGCCGTAGTCCGCACCCGCAATAATGATCAGAGGCTGCTTGCGCTCCATGTAGGTTTCAATCGCCTCCCACATGCGCGTGACCTGACCTTCCGGCTCAATACGCGCCAGCGAGCCCTGCTTGACCTTGCCGTCAATGCGCACCATTTCGTTGATCAGTTTGGGGTTAGCAAAAGTCGCGCGCTGGGCCGTCAGATGGTCGCCCCTGTGAGTCGCGTAAGAATTGAAGTCTTCTTCCGGCAGGCCCATTTTCGCCAGATACTCCCCGGCCGCGCTGTCGAGCATGATGGCGTTTGAGGGTGACAGGTGATCAGTGGTGATGTTGTCGCCCAGCACGGCCAGCGGCCGCATGCCTTTCAAGGGCCGAGCCCCCGCCAGCGCGCCCTCCCAGTATGGCGGACGTCGAATGTAAGTGCTCAACCCGCGCCAGTCATAAAGCGGTTTGACCCGTTCACCGTCGTCCGCCTTGATCTCGAACATCGGGATGTAAACCTGACGAAACTGATCTGGCTTGACGCTGGCTTTCACCACCGCGTCGATTTCCTCGTCGCTCGGCCAGATGTCTTTCAGCGTGACCGGATTGCCCGCTTTGTCGATACCCAGGACGTCCTTCTCGATATCGAAACGGATGGTGCCCGCAATCGCATAGGCCACTACCAAAGGCGGCGACGCCAGGAAGGCCTGCTTGGCGTAAGGATGAATGCGCCCATCGAAATTGCGATTGCCGGACAGCACAGCCGTGGCATACAGATCGCGATCAATAACTTCCTGCTGAATGACCGGATCCAGCGCACCGCTCATGCCGTTGCAGGTGGTGCAGGCAAAGCCGACGATGCCGAAGCCCAAAGCCTCCAGTTCCGGCAGCAGGTTGGCTTCTTCCAGATACAGCTGCACCGCCTTGGAGCCAGGCGCCAACGATGATTTGACCCAGGGTTTGCGGGTCAGGCCAGCAGCGTTGGCATTACGCGCCAACAAACCCGCAGCAATAACATTGCGCGGGTTGCTGGTATTGGTACAGCTGGTGATTGCCGCAATGATCACCGCACCATCGGGCATCAGACCCGGTTCGTTTTCCACGACGCCGGAAATCCCCAGCGTAGCCAGGTCAGAAGTTGCTACCCGGCGATGCGGGTTGGATGGACCCGCGATGTTGCGGACCACGCTGGACAGATCGAATTTCAGCACCCTCTCGTACTCGGCGGTTTTCAGGCTGTCGGCCCACAGGCCCGTCTGCCTGGCGTAGGTTTCAACCAGCCTTACTTGCTCGGGATCGCGCCCGGTCAGGGTCAGGTAATCCAGCGTCTGTTGGTCGATGTAGAACATCGCCGCCGTTGCGCCGAACTCAGGCGTCATGTTGGAGATGGTCGCGCGGTCGCCCAAGGTCAGCGCATTAGCGCCCTCGCCGAAAAACTCCAGATACGACGACACGACTTTCTCGGCGCGCAGAAACTCGGTAACAGCCAGCACGATGTCAGTTGCGGTGATGCCCGGCTGACGTTTGCCCACCAGTTCTACGCCGATGATGTCCGGCAGGCGCATCCACGACGCCCGGCCGAGCATCACGCTCTCGGCTTCCAGCCCGCCAACGCCAATGGCGATCACCCCCAGTGCATCCACGTGCGGCGTGTGGCTGTCGGTGCCGACCAGTGTGTCAGGGAATGCCACGCCTTCCAGCGCATGCACCACTGGCGACATTCGCTCCAGATTGATCTGGTGCATGATGCCGTTCCCCGGCGGGATCACGTCGACATTCTTGAAGGCTTTCTTGGTCCAGTTGATGAAGTGAAAGCGGTCTTCGTTGCGGCGATCTTCAATGGCCCGGTTGCGCTCGAATGCGTCAGGCTCGAAACCGCTATGCTCGACGGCCAGAGAATGATCGACGATCAACTGGGTCGGCACCACAGGATTCACCAACGCAGGGTCGCCCCCTTGCAAAGCAATCGCGTCACGCAGGCCAGCCAGGTCAACCAGTGCAGTCTGGCCAAGGATATCGTGACACACCACCCGCGCCGGAAACCATGGGAAGTCCAGGTCGCGCTTGCGCTCGATCAACTGCGCCAGAGAGGCGTTCAGGGTTGCCGGATCACAACGCCGCACCAGATTTTCCGCCAGTACTCGGGAGGTATAAGGCAGGCCGTCGTAAGCGCCGGGCTTGATGGCATCGACCGCCTCACGGGCATCGAAATAGTCCAGTGAAGTACCGGGCAAGGGTTTGCGGTGTTCTGAGTTCATGGCACGGGGCCTCAATCACGGAAAATTCAGGAAAATGGCGGGTAGCTTTGTAAGTGGCAGCAAATACATCCCGCTCTGTAAGAGCCTTTATCAAACTAATACGACCTGACTTGGAACGCTTTTTTACTGTAGGAGTGAGCTTGCTCGCGATAGCGTCAGATCAGGCGAAAAATTCGTCGACTAAGAAACCGAATCGCGAGCAAGCTCACTCCTACAGGGTCGATGTTGTGTCGTTAACAAAGGGTTGTCATCAGCGCTTTTCAATGCTCATAAAACTGCGCTGCTCAACACCGACATACTCGGCGCTGGGTCGGATGATGCGGTTGTTGGCACGTTGTTCGAACACATGCGCAGCCCAGCCTGTCAGGCGAGAGCACACAAAGATCGGTGTGAACAGCTTGGTCGGGATGCCCATAAAGTGATACGCCGAGGCATGGTAAAAGTCGGCGTTGGGGAACAGCTTTTTCTGCTCCCACATGGTTTTGTCGATGGCTTCGGACACCGGGTACAACACGGTATCGCCCGCTTCATCGGCGAGCTTTTTCGCCCAGCCCTTGATGACTTCGTTGCGCGGGTCCGACTCTTTATAGATCGCGTGGCCAAAGCCCATGATCTTGTCTTTGCGCTCCAGCATGCCCAGGGTGCCTTTGATGGCGTCTTCGGCAGAATCAAAACGCTGAATCATTTCCATGGCCGCTTCATTGGCGCCGCCGTGCAGCGGACCGCGCAAGGTGCCAATTGCTGCCGTGATGCACGAGAACAGATCGGACAGGGTCGATGCACAGACCCGAGCGGTAAAGGTCGACGCATTGAATTCGTGTTCTGCGTAGAGGATCAGCGAAACGTCCATGACCTTGCGGTGCAGCTCGCTGGGTTTCTTGTCCAGCAGCAGATGCAGGAAATGCGCGCCGATGGAGTCTTCGTCAGTCACACAGTCAATGCGCTTGCCGTCATGACTGAAGCGATACCAGTAACACATGATCGCCGGGAAGGCCGCGAGCAAGCGGTCGGTGGAGTCGCGCTGCTGCTCGAAGCTGGTTTCAGGCTCCAGCGTGCCGAGCATCGACGCACCGGTACGCATCACGTCCATCGGGTGGGTGTCAGCCGGGATCCGTTCGAGAACTTCTTTCAAGGCTTGCGGCAGGTCGCGAAGCTTTTTCAGTTTCGCGAGATAGCCGTCCAGTTGCGCCTGGGTTGGCAGCTCGCCATAAAGCAGCAGATAGGCGACTTCTTCGAAACGCGCCTCAGCGGCCAATTCTTTCACGTCATAGCCACGGTAGGTCAGGCCAGCACCGGTCTGACCCACGGTAGACAAGGCCGTCTGCCCGGCCACCTGACCACGCAGGCCTGCGCCGCTTAATACTTTTGCTTCAGCCATTGCTCTCTCCAATTTTGGATTTTTTAGGGATTTGGCAATTCAGATCATCATCGGCCCGTAGGATCTGCCGCAGGCTGCGAAGCTTTTTTCTGGCGCACCGCCATCGCAGCCTTCGGCAGCTCCTACAGAAAACTAAACCTTCTTCTGCGCAAACAGCGCATCCAGCTTCTGCTCAAAGGTGTGGTAATCAATCGCGTCGTACAACTCCATGCGGGTCTGCATGGTATCGACCACATTCTTCTGGCTGCCATCACGACGAATCGCGCCGTAGACGTTTTCCGCCGCTTTGTTCATGGCGCGGAATGCCGATAAAGGATAGAGCACCAGGGAAACATCAGCGCTGCGCAGCTCGTCCACGGTGAACAGCGGCGTGGCGCCAAACTCGGTGATGTTGGCCAGAATCGGCGCTTTGACCCGCGAGGCAAACAGCTTGTACATGTCCAGCTCGGTGATGGCTTCAGGGAAGACCATGTCGGCGCCGGCTTCGATGCACGCAGCCGCACGCTCCAGGGCCGACTCCAGGCCTTCCACTGCCAGCGCGTCAGTGCGTGCCATGATCACGAAGCTGTCATCGGTGCGGGCATCCACCGCCGCTTTGATACGGTCGACCATTTCCTGCTGAGTAACTATCTCTTTATTAGGACGATGACCGCAGCGCTTGGCACCCACCTGATCTTCGATGTGGATCGCCGCCGCGCCGAACTTGATCATCGAGCGCACAGTACGCGCCACGTTGAAGGCCGAAGAACCAAAACCCGTATCGACATCAACCAACAGCGGTAGATCGCAGACATCGGTGATGCGGCGTACGTCGGTCAGTACGTCATCCAGGCCGGTAATGCCCAGATCAGGAATGCCCAGTGAACCCGCCGCCACTCCGCCACCCGACAGGTAGATCGCCTTGAACCCGGCGCGCTTTGCAAGCAACGCATGATTGGCATTGATCGCGCCGACCACTTGCAGCGGATGCTCGCTGGCAACGGCATCACGAAAACGTTGGCCTGGAGTGGTTTTATTGGAATTCATTATTCACCTCGGGTTGGGCGAGCTGCTCTAGATAATGCCGCTCGATATTGCGTTTGGAGGCGCCGATGTGGCGACGCATCAACAGTTCGGCCAGTTCACCGTCACGGTCGGCGATGGCGTCGAGAATGCGATGGTGTTCGGCAAATGCCTGACGGGGACGGTTGGGTGTCGCGGAGAACTGGATGCGGTACATACGGACCAGTTGATACAGATCGCCGCAAAGCATTTGCGTCAGGGTTTTATTGCCGCTGCCCTGAATGATCCGATAGTGGAAATCGAAATCCCCTTCCTGCTGGTAATAACCGACTCCGGCCTGAAACGCGGCATCACGCTCGTGGGTTTCAAGCACGCGGCGCAGTTCTTCGATCTCCTCAGTGGTCATGCGCTCGGCAGCGAGACGGCAGGCCATGCCTTCTAGGGATTCGCGAATCTCGTAGAGTTCGATCAATTCGGCATGGCTGAGGGAAACGACACGGGCGCCTACATGTGGCACACGAACCAGCAAACGCTGCCCTTCAAGACGGTGGATCGCCTCACGCAACGGGCCGCGACTGATGCCGTAAGTGCGCGCCAGCTCAGGCTCGGAAATCTTGCTGCCGGGGGCGATCTCGCCTTTGATGATGGCGGACTGAATACGACGAAAGACGTTTTCGGATAGGGTTTCCGAATCGTCTGCCACTGGAGCAGCGCTTTCGACGGAATCCAACATTGTCGACACCATTAGGGTTATTTTGGCTAAAACTAGCTTTCAAATACATTTTAGTCAAAGAATTAATCGGGACTGTCGACAATAGCCCGATTTACGATCTTATGTGGGAGCTGAGCTTGCTCGCGATAAGACTGGACGCTATCTACGTAAATCGCATCTGGCTTTATCGCGAGCCAGCTCGGCTCCCACAGGTACATGCATATCCCAAAAAACCTTCATGCTAGAATGCCGCCCCAGCTGAACGTCAGTAATAGCACTGCGCCAGCCACTATATGACTTAAGGGCGATGTCCGGATGACCGCCCTCAACGTGCCAGGATTTATGACACTAAAAGCCCTTCCCGCCCTGCTCTGCCTTCTTCTGCTATCACTCAACGGCATGGCAGCCGACAAGACCGTCTATGGTCTGAACGAATACGCCCAGCTCAACGATATCGACCTGCAAGTGGCCGCCAAACTCGACACCGGTGCCAAGACTGCTTCACTGAGCGCTCGGGACATCAAACATTTCAAACGCAATGGCGAGACGTGGGTACGCTTTTATCTGGCGATCGATGACGCACATGCGCACCCCATCGAGCGCCCGCTGGCGAGGGTCAGCAAAATCAAACGGCGGGCCGATGATTACGACGCCGATGACGAAAAAAAGTACACCGCGCGCCCGGTTATCAGCCTTGATGTCTGCATGGGTGCAACTTTACGCACCATTGAAGTGAACTTGACGGACCGAAGTGCTTTCCAATACCCGCTTTTGATCGGCTCCGAGGCGCTAAAACGCTTTGATGCGCTGGTCGATCCAAGTCTTAAGTACGCAGCGGGCAAGCCTGGCTGTGAAATTACTGCTCAAACCACCGAGTAAACCAATGCGCTCTCTGACTCTGCATCTGAAAATCCTGATTGGCGTCCTGGTGACCCTGGGAATCGCGATCACGGCCTATCAGATACTGGCGCTCGGCATCCCGGTGACCGAGGATGAAACCGACGACCTCTGGAATATCGACGCCAAGGTCGAGTTTGTTGCCAACAACAATAAGGATTCGGTGAAGGTCCAGATGTTCGTGCCACCACTGGCGCGGGATTTCATCAGCCTCAATGAAAGCTTCATTTCCAATAACTACGGCGTCAGCGTCAATCGGGTCGACGGCAATCGCAAAGTGACCTGGTCGGCACGCCGCGCTACCGGCAATCAGACCCTCTATTACCGTTTGGTGCTGACCAAGCGTTACAGCGGCGAAAGGTTAAAAACCAAAGGCCCGATCTTCCGCGACAGTATTGCTGTCGAGGGCCCAGAGAAAGTTGCCGCCGAAGCGCTGCTCGCGCCCATCCGCCAACACTCGGCGGACGTTGAGACTTTCATTACGGAAGCCATCAAGCGGGTCAACAACCTCAAGGATGACAATGTAAAGCTGCTGCTGGCGGGTGATGCATCCAGTTCCAACAAGGCACGCATTACCGAGCTGCTGCTGTCCATTGCCCACGTACCGATGGAAAAGGTCCACACGATTCGCCTCGTCGCAGACCAGCCACAAAGCCCGGAGCTCTGGCTACGCAGCTTCAATGGCAAGGACTGGCTGTATTTCAATCCGGATACCGGCGAAAAGGGCCTGCCTGATGACCGTCTGCTGTGGTGGACAGGCGACGAGAACCTGATCACCGTCGAAGGCGGCAAAAAAGCCCTGGTCACCTTCAGCCTTAACAACAGCGAGATGAATGCAATTCGTCTGGCACAGTTGACCGATGCAAGCACTGACGCGGACTTCCTCGAATATTCGCTGTACGGCCTGCCGCTGGAAACCCAGCAGACCTTCATGATCATGGTGATGATCCCGATTGGCGTACTGGTCATTCTGGTCTTGCGCAACCTGATTGGCCTGCAGACCCTCGGTACGTTCACCCCGGTACTGATCGCTCTGGCATTCAGGGAAACCCAGCTTGGCTTCGGCATCATCCTGTTCACGGTGATTACCGCGCTCGGCCTGTCGTTGCGCTCTTATCTGGAACACCTGAAGCTGCAAATGCTGCCGCGCCTTTCAGTGGTCCTGACATTCGTGGTGGTGCTGATCGCAGCCATCAGCGTGCTCAGCCACAAACTGGGTCTGGAGCGCGGCCTGTCGGTAGCGCTGTTCCCGATGGTGATCCTGACCATGACCATCGAACGCCTCTCCATCACCTGGGAAGAGCGCGGCGGCGGTCATGCCATGAAAGTGGCCATTGGCACCTTGTTCGCGGCCTCCCTGGCGCACATCATCATGAGCGTGCCAGCGCTGATCTACTTCGTTTTCACCTTCCCGGCAGTCTTGCTGATTCTGGTGGGCTTCATGTTGGCCATGGGTCGCTATCGCGGTTATCGCCTGACTGAACTGGTCCGTTTCAAGGCCTTCCTCAAGGAAGAATCCAAGCAAGAAGAAGCCAAATGATCGGTTGGTGGAAGACCTGGAAGGCGCTGGAAGCCCGCGGCATCATGGGCATCAACCGGCGTAATGCGGATTACGTGCTCAAGTACAACAAGCGCAGCCTGTATCCGATTGTCGATGACAAGATTATCACCAAGGAACGGGCCATCGCAGCTGGCATCAATGTGCCAGAGATGTACGGCGTAATTTCCACCGAGAAGGAAATCGAAAAGCTGGACGAGATCATTGGCGGCCGCAGCGATTTCGTGATCAAGCCCGCTCAGGGCGCAGGCGGTGACGGCATCCTGGTGATCGCGGACCGTTTCGAGGGTCGCTACCGGACCGTTTCCGGGCGCATCGTCAGCCACTCCGAGATTGAGCATCAGGTCTCGAGCATCCTCACCGGGCTTTATTCGCTGGGCGGCCACCGGGATCGAGCGCTGATCGAATACCGGGTGACCCCGGATCAGATTTTCAAAAGCATCAGCTACGAGGGCGTGCCGGACATTCGCATCATCGTTCTGATGGGCTATCCGGTGATGGCGATGCTGCGCCTGCCCACCCGCCAATCCGGCGGCAAGGCCAACCTGCACCAGGGCGCGATTGGCGTCGGTGTCGATCTGGCCACCGGCATTACCTTGCGCGGAACCTGGCTGAACAACATCATCACCAAACACCCGGATACCACCAACGCGGTGGACGGCGTTCAACTGCCCAATTGGGACGGTTTCATGAAACTTGCCGCCGAGTGCTATGAGCTGTGTGGCCTGGGTTACATCGGCGTCGACATGGTGCTCGACCAGGAACAAGGGCCGCTGATTCTTGAACTCAATGCCCGCCCCGGCCTGAACATCCAGATCGCCAACGACTGCGGCCTGACTCACCGGACCCAGGCGGTTGAAGCGCGACTTGAGCAATTGGCGCTCAATGGCGAGCAGGAAACACCTGAGCAACGACTGCAGTTTGTTCAGGAGCTTTTCGGTCACGTCCAGACCTCCTGAGTACACGACCACTGCGCCGGATAACCATCCAATTCCGACACGCTACTAGGAGCGATCCCGACGGAGGACTACAATCCCCGTCCCGCGCTCCGAACTGACACCCTCGAATGCCTGACTGTTTTCTTTATTCGCTGCCTTATCGCACCGATCCAGCGGATTATTTCCAATGTATTCGCCACGCTCCGCAGGCCATTCTGCTGGACAGCGGCCGACCGACTGCCGAGCGCGGCCGCTACGACCTGCTCAGCGCCTGGCCCGTGCAAACATTTCTGCCCGACAGCGCAGAAACCGGCAGCGGATTTTTCCAGCGTCTGCGCGATGGCTTGAACACCCTCGGCCACGCGCAATTGCCAGCAGGCTGCGAGCTGCCCTTTGCAGGCGGCCTGATCGGCTACCTCAGTTACGACTTCGGCCGCCGCCTCGAAACACAATCCTGCGCTGCGCTAGACGACTTGCAGCTTCCCGATGCGCGCTTGGGACTCTACGCCTGGGCACTGATCAGCGATCATCAGCAGCAAACCAGCCAACTCGTGTTTCACCCCTCGCTGGCCGAAACCGAACGCCAGCGGCTGATTGAGCTGTTCAGCAATAGGCAAATACCTGAGCCGTGCGTTTTCGCCCTCGACGGCCAGTTTGCGCCGTCGATCAATGCCGCCGCTTACCGGGAGGCCTTTGACCGCATCCAGGCCTATATCCATGCGGGTGACTGCTATCAGGTCAATCTGACTCAGCGCTTCCAGACCCGTTACGAAGGCGACCCATGGGCGGCTTATTGTGCGTTGCGCAAAGCCTGCCCTACCCCGTTTTCCGGTTATCAAGCCTTGCCGGATGGCGATGCGATACTGAGCCTGTCGCCAGAACGCTTCGTCAAAGTCAGCCAGGGCCACGTCGAAACCCGGCCCATCAAAGGTACCCGGCCGCGAGGCAAACACGCCGCCGAAGACCAGTCCTACGCGCAGGAACTGCTGTCCAGCACCAAGGACCGCGCGGAAAACCTGATGATTGTCGATCTGTTGCGCAACGATCTGGGCCGTAGCTGCCGGATTGGCTCAGTGAAAGTGCCAGAGCTGTTCAGCCTGGAAAGCTATCCAAACGTGCACCATCTGGTCAGTAGCGTGGTGGGTGAGCTGGCGGATGATCACGACCCTCTGGATTTAATCGCGGGCAGTTTTCCGGGCGGCTCCATTACCGGTGCCCCCAAAATCCGCGCCATGCAAATTATCGACGAACTGGAACCGAGCCGCCGCGGCCTGTACTGCGGCTCGCTGCTATACCTCGATGTGCGCGGCGAGATGGACAGCTCCATCGCGATCCGCAGCTTGCTCGCCAAAGACGGCAAGATCTCCTGTTGGGCAGGCGGCGGGATCGTCGCGGACTCCGACTGTGAAGCCGAGTATCAGGAGTCGTTTACCAAAGTGCGGGTTTTGCTGGATACGCTGGAAAAAATGATGCCTCGCTGATCCTCCAGGATCTGCCGAAGGCTGCGATGGCAATACGTCAGGATGAATGCTTCGCAGCCTTCGGCAGCTCCTACAAAAATGCATCTAGACGCGCCAATCGCGATTTGACGTCAGAGATAAATTCTTCACGGTCGAGACAGTCTATTTCCATCGCATGCTCCCCTCGCCTCCCCTCAAAAAGCCGCACACTTGCTCCGGCGCGGTAATCCGGCCAATCCGTCGAAAGATTTTGTTAACATTCGCCTCATTACGAGCGCCTAAGCGCCATATTTAGGAAACCGCCTGATGAGCATACCCTTCGATGTCGCCGAGCTTGCCGCGACTTACGCCAACAAGTCGGCACAAGACATTCTCAAACTGGCCTTCCAGCATTTCGGTGACGAACTGTGGATTTCATTCAGCGGCGCCGAAGACGTGGTGCTGGTGGACATGGCCTGGAAACTGAACAAGAACGTCAAAGTCTTCAGTCTGGATACAGGTCGCCTGCATCCGGAAACCTATCGTTTTATCGAACAGGTGCGTGAGCACTACAAGATCGATATCGAAATCATGACCCCGGATCAGCAAAAGCTCGAACCTTTCGTCAAAGAGAAGGGTTTGTTCAGCTTTTATCGGGACGGTCACGGCGAATGCTGTGGCGTGCGCAAAATCGAACCGCTGCGCCGCAAGCTGTCGGGTGTGAAAGCCTGGGCCACCGGCCAGCGTCGCGACCAGAGCCCCGGCACTCGCAGCCAGGTTGCAGCCCTGGAAATTGACAGCGCGTTCTCCACTCCGGAGCGCACCCTGTACAAGTTCAACCCGTTGGCGCAGATGAGCAGCGAGGAAATCTGGGGTTACATCCGCATGCTGGAGCTGCCATACAACAGCCTGCACGAGCGCGGGTTCATCAGTATTGGCTGCGAGCCCTGCACGCGTCCGGTATTGCCGAACCAGCATGAACGCGAAGGCCGCTGGTGGTGGGAAGAAGCTACGCAGAAGGAGTGCGGACTGCATTCCGGAAATCTGATCGCGAAGGTGTAATGCCAACCTGTTACGCGCGCTGTCACCAATGAACATAGATCTGTAGGAGCGCACGAGCAACGCGAGGCTGCGAGAGCGGTGTGTCAGACAGGACGCCTTCACTGCCTCGCTGTGCTCATGAGCTCCTACAGATAAATGTGCCCAAACGCCGATCAATGCACCGGCAGTTCAACCCCGTCAAACAGCTCTTCCAGCTCCTGCTTGTTATGGCACTGGATCGCCTTTGCCATGACTTCGCGGGTCAGGTGCGGTGCGAACTTCTCGATGAAGTCGCACATGAAACCGCGCAGGAAAGTCCCACGACGGAAGCCGATCTTGGTCACGCTTGATTCGAAAAGATCGCTGGCATCAAGCATGACCAGATCGCTGTCCAGCTTGGTGTCGACCGCCATTTTCGCAACGATGCCAACACCCAGACCCAGACGCACGTAAGTCTTGATGACGTCGGCGTCGGCGGCAGTGAACACGACTTTTGGCGTCAGGCCGCGATGACTGAACGCTTCATCCAGCTTGGAGCGACCGGTGAAGCCGAACACGTAAGTCACGATCGGGTATTCAGCCAGCACTTCCAGAGTCAACTTTGGCACCTTGGTCAGCGGGTGACCATGAGGCACCACAACGCAACGGTTCCAGCGGTAGCACGGCATCATCACCAGATCACCGAACAACTCCAGTGCTTCAGTAGCGATGGCGAAATCTACCGTGCCGTCAGCGGCCATTTCCGCGATTTGCATCGGCGAGCCCTGGTGCATGTGCAACGACACGTCCGGGTATTGTTTGATGAAGTTGCTGATCACTGGCGGCAGCGCGTAACGCGCCTGGGTGTGAGTCGTTGCAATAGACAGCGTGCCTTTCTTCTCATTGGAGAATTCCTGAGCAATCTGCTTGATGCTTTCGACCTTGCGCAGGATTTCGCCTGCGGTAGTAATGATGCGCTCGCCTGCCGGGGTAACACGGGTAAGGTGCTTGCCACTGCGCGCGAATACTTCCACTCCCAACTCATCTTCGAGCAAACGGATCTGCTTGCTGATGCCTGGCTGAGAGGTGTAAAGGCTCTGAGCCGTCGCGGAAACGTTGAGGTCGTGGTGCGCCACTTCCCAGATGTAGCGCAGTTGTTGAAGCTTCATATGAATCCCTCAAAGCAGGAAGACGCCAAGGGCATCAGCGACGGTATATAACTGGATTAATGGTAAGAGCGACAAAGCTAGAACTTTTTATCATCTTTAAGCGATAAAGGCACGCTCGATTTCAATCGATTGGTCCGCTGGACCGGCTCACGCTTTTGGCATACCCCGGCACCATGTACACCGGCACCTGCGAAAGCTGCAGAACCCGCGCGGCGGTTCGACCTATAGGCGTGGTGGTTTCCGCGTTACGGCTATGACTGCCGACAATAACCAGATCGACCTTGAGCTCGTCAGCCTGCCCCAGAATCACATCGCACGGATCGCCCTGAACCACCCGCACGGTGCTGATCAGCGCCAGATCCTGATGATCCTCGCCCAACTCTTCACGAAACCCATCCAGCACTCTCTGCTCGATACCCTCCATGACTGAACTCAACCCCTGACTGCGCAGATCCTTCAACGCGTCCTCATCCAGATAACTCTGCAGTACCGATTCGGCAAACGACCCGATAGGCTCCACCACATGCACCACGTAGAGCTCGGCATTGAATGTTCGAGCCAGTGCCAGCGCGTGCTGCATAACATAGGGCGCGTACAGACCGAGGTCTGTGGCATAGAGCATCGAGCGAATCATGTACGACCTCCCGGACAGCCAGAATGGCGGAGATGGAATCAGCTTAGCAGCGCCCTCAGGAGTGTGACGGCAATTACCTGCGAGCCCTTGAGGTGGCAGCTTTCTACTCGTTGCTGATACAAGTGAAGCGCAGATGAACACTCAAGGTAATTCATCTGACTGCGCACTCAAAGCCTGCGCCAGAGACTGCCGAATCCCGGTCAGGGTCAAGGGCGAACGCAGCCCGCCATAAAACAGCCCATCCTGAACCACAAACAATGCCGGAAGATGAAATACCTCATACCGCGCAACCGCCCCGCCGTTTTCCTCGGCATCGATCCAGCAGATACGGTCCAGCCCCAGATCAAGTGTCGGAAGCAGTTCTCGGGCATATCGACAACTGCTGCAGCCGACGCTGGTGAATATCAAAAGCGAAATGCCGGGAAGTGCCAATAACTGATGATCAATATCAAAGTCGGTCAATTCAAGCTGGTTCAATTACTGCCTCCCACAATCTGTCACTCACTATCCCTGCCCCTGCAGGTGCTTGCAAATCAGCCTGCCACGCGCATAACGCTCGATAAAGCGGCGTTTGCCCATTGTATCGGCACGGCCTAACGCGCTAAGGTTCGGTCCCCCGTTTCGCTCAATCATGCCTGGCTTCGCCCCACGGGGTTCGTTGGCGGCCGGCATACGCGACCTGATGAGTAGCACGATGGCTGATTTACCGATTGACGACCTCAACGTTTCCTCCAACGAGACACTGATCACACCCGATCAGCTCAAGCGCGAAATCCCGCTCACCGCCGCCGCACTGAAAACAGTGAGCAAGGGCCGTGAAGTAGTCCGCGATATTCTCGATGGCAAGGATCACCGCCTGTTCATCGTGATCGGGCCGTGCTCGATCCATGACATCAAGGCCGCACACGAATACGCCGAACGCCTCAAGGCGCTGGCCGCCGAGGTTTCCGACACGCTGTATCTGGTGATGCGCGTCTACTTCGAGAAGCCGCGTACCACCGTGGGCTGGAAAGGTCTGATCAACGATCCGTATCTGGACGACTCATTCAAGATTCAGGATGGCTTGCATATCGGCCGCCAATTGCTGCTGGACCTGGCTGAAATGGGCCTGCCGACAGCCACTGAAGCGCTCGACCCGATCTCCCCGCAGTATCTGCAGGACCTGATCAGTTGGTCGGCTATCGGCGCGCGGACCACCGAATCCCAGACCCACCGGGAAATGGCCTCAGGCCTGTCCTCGGCCGTGGGCTTCAAGAATGGCACCGATGGCGGCCTGACAGTCGCTATCAACGCCCTGCAATCGGTCTCCAGCCCGCACCGTTTCCTGGGTATCAACCAGGAAGGTGGCGTGTCCATCGTGACCACCAAAGGCAACGCCTATGGCCACGTGGTATTGCGCGGCGGCAACGGCAAGCCCAACTATGATTCGGTCAGCGTCGCGCTATGCGAACAGGCGCTGAACAAGGCGAAGATCAAACCGAACATCATGGTTGATTGCAGCCACGCCAACTCCAACAAGGACCCTGCCCTGCAGCCGCTGGTCATGGAAAACGTCGCTAACCAGATTCTGGAAGGCAACCAGTCGATTATCGGCCTGATGGTCGAAAGCCATCTGAACTGGGGTTGCCAGGCCATTCCAAAGGATTTGGCCGAGCTACAGTACGGCGTGTCCGTGACTGATGCCTGCATCGATTGGGAAAGCACCGAAAAAACCTTGCGCAGCATGCACGCCAAGCTCAAGGACGTACTGCCGAAACGCCAACGCGGCTGATCAGCAGCACTCACGAAAACGCCGAGCATATGCTCGGCGTTTTCATGGTGCTCACTGAAACCAGATTCAGATCTTGGCGGCCTGACGCTGGTTCCGCTCCATGTACCGCTCCACATAGGAGCACGACGGAATGACCGTGTACCCGATGCTGTCGGCGTAATCGAGCGCCTGCTCGGTCAATGCGGCAGCAATGCCCCTGCCGCGCAGCGCATTGGGGACAAAAGTCCGGTAAATATCCAGAGTCTGCTTACCCAGGTCCATATAGGTCAGGTAGGCACGGTGACCGTCAATGTTGATTTCAAACTGGTGACCGGTCTCATCATGGTGGATGGACAGCGCCTCGCTCATCACTACTCCTCGCGGGTCTTGGAATTTGACCCCTACCTTACCGATGTTTTTCCGGCGAAGGAACATCTACGCCACCCTGTGCCTGTTTTGGACACCGAGAAGAGCTTTGCTGATCCCAACAAAAGAGCACCTGCAAATAGTAGGCGTCATTTGGGAATATGCTCAAGCGTATCGACCGCAAAAAGCCGCGACCGGACATCTTATTGATCGGATGGTTGAACTGAACATCGCCGGAGCTTGTCGATTGAGACGCCGAGGCAAATTGAAAGTCACCTCGACGTGAGCTAAACATGAGTATGTTCGGCATATACCAGCAGCCAATGGACTTCGGCTGAGGAGGTGGATAATCCTCTCGTTGCAACTCTCCGACTACTGCCGGCCAGCCTCTGCTACATGGGCTGCGCAGGCAGATACTGCGGCGGCTGGATACTTTTCATACAAAACACATGAACAGTAAAGCGGAACACTTTCAAAGCGCAGAAAATGTGCGGCTTCTTGCGCTTCGTCAGTTTACTTACTACAAACAGTGGGTACTATGTACGCCGGTCATTTTCTCATTTTCGAGAGATGACTAATTTGAAAAAAGTCCTTGAAGGGGAACACAATGAACAACGCTCTGAAATTCTCTGCTCTGGCTCTGGCAGCAGTTCTGGCTACCGGTTGCAGCAGCGTATCCAAAGAAACCGAAGCTCGCCTGACAGCTACTGAAGACGCAGCTGCTCGTTCGCAAGCTCGTGCTGATGAAGCGTACCGCAAAGCTGACGAAGCTCTGGCTGCTGCTCAAAAAGCTCAGCAAACTGCTGACGAAGCCAACGAGCGCGCTCTGCGTATGTTGGACAAGGCTAGCCGCAAGTAATAATCCCCTCGGGATTATTGTTGCGAAGCCGATCCGGTTACCCGGATCGGCTTTTTTATTGCCCGCGCTTTGGCATGACACATAAAAAACCCGTCAACGGCGGGTTTTTTATGCTTACTGACGAGCCAGTCGACGATTGTCAGGGCTGAGCGATTCAGTGCTGCGATAAGGGTTGATATCCAGCCCGCCGCGTCGTACATAGCGCGCATAGACAGTCAGCTTCTCAGGCTTGAGCAGACGCTGCAGGTCGAGAAAAATACGCTCGACACATTGCTCATGGAAATCCGAATGCTGACGGAAGCTGACGATGTAAGCCAACAAGCTGGCAGCGTCCAGCTCAGCACCGCGGTACTCGACCGCAACACTGCCCCAATCCGGCTGACTGGTCACCGGGCAATTGGACTTGAGCAAGTGGCTGTGCAGGCTTTGCTCGACAATCCGGGAGTCGTCGCAACGTAGCAGCTCCGGCTGCGGTCGGTCATAGCTATCGATGCTCACATCCAGATCATCAATGCACAGGCCCGGCATGCTCGCCACGCCTTCGCCTTCGATGTCCGCCAGAGTGCGGATACGCACACCTACTGGCTTACCCGCCGCCGCCGACAGGTCTTTGACCAACGTCGCGGTCAGCTCGGCCCGATCAGCAAATACCGTCTGATTGAGCGAGTTGAGGTACAACTTGAACGACTTGGATTCGATGATATTCGGCGAGTCAGCCGCAACGCTGAATTCAGCAATGGCCACCACCGGCTTGCCGGAAGGCAGCAGCCAGGACAGCTCGTAGCAATTCCAGAAGTCGACGCCCTGATACGGTAACGTCTCGGCGGTCAGACCCAGCTCGGCCCATTTGGCGGCACGCGGGATCGGGAACAGCAGGGACGGCGTGTAAGTAGCGATGTATTCACTGGACTTGCCTAGCGGCGAGTGTTCGGCTGCGGGGTGCATGAAAAGTACCTGAGTCACATATAACTGACGAATTAAGCGGCAAGTTTATAGGGTTTACGTCGCCCTTTCAGCGACTAGTCGGTAATTGTCAGTTTGCCGACCATACCGGCCTGATAATGCCCTGGCAGGTTGCAGGCGAATTCCAGATTGCTGGCCTTGGCAAAGGTCCACGTCAGTTCGGTGGTTTTGCCCGGCTCAACCAGCACACTGTTTGGATCATCGTGCTTCATTTCCATGGAGCCATGGCCCATGTCGTGATGCACCATGCCGGTCGGCGTCAGCATGCCGCTTTGCTGCATCTTGATCATTTCCTGTTGATGGCTGGCGTGCATCGCCGCATCACCCAGGTTGAACTCATGCAGCAACTGGCCCTTGTTGATCAGCACGAAGCGCACCGTCTCACCTGCCTTGACCTCCACTGCTTTAGGGTCGAAATACATATCCCCCAATACCAGCTCGACAGTACGCGAAGCCTGAGCGGCTGGCGCAGCATGCCCGAAGACAAGCGCGGGAGCTGGCGATGCCAACAACGGCTGGCTGAGTGTCATTAGCGCGGCAACCAATGTGAAGCGGGCAATAGAGGGCATGGTGTTCTCCAGGGTGGCGACGAACAAAGGCTGAAGTTAATCAAGTGAGTGACCGGGCCTGACGACTGGAATCAAGTCAGGCCCGGACCATCAATCACTCATACCGCAATGCATGCGCGGGCTGAATCTGCGCTGCGCGCCACGCCGGGTAAAGCGTGGCCAGGAAGCTGAGGATAAAGCCGGCGCTACAGATCAGCACCACATCGCCCGCTTGCAGCTCGGAGGGCAGATTGCTGATGAAGTACACGTCGGAGCTGAAGATATGCTGGCCACTGACCCGCTCCACCCAGCCCACAAGACTGCTGACGTTGATCGCAGCAATGATCCCCAGTACGCCACCGATGATGGTACCGACGATACCGATGACCGTGCCCTGCACCATGAAGATCGTCATGATCTGTCTCGGAGTCGCGCCGATGGTACGCAGGATCGCAATGTCGGCGCCCTTGTCGTTGACCACCATGATCAGCGTAGCAATGATGTTGAACGCAGCAACGGCGACGATCATCAGCAACAACAGGCCGATCATGGTCTTTTCCATTTTCATGGCGCTGAACAGGCTGCCCTGAGTATGGGTCCAGTCATCGGCGCGATAATCTGCGCCCAGACCTGCGGCAATTGCTTTCGACACTTCAGGCGCTTTGTACAGATCCTTGAGGGCCAGACGCACGCCCTGTACCTGATCGGGCTGCCAACGCTGTATCTGCGCAGCATCGGCGACGTTGATCAACGCCATGGAGCCATCCAGTTCAGCGCCGACCTTAAAGATACCGACCACCGTCAGACGTTGCAGACGCGGCGTGATGCCGCCTGGCGCACTGCTGACTTCCGGCACGATCAATGTCAGTTTGTCGCCGACATTCAGACGGAAACGACGGGCGCTCAACTCGCCCAGAACAACACCAAACTCGCCCGCTTTGAGGTCTTCAAGTTTGCCCTGCACGATGTGTCTGGTGACGATAGACACCTCGTGCTCAAGCGCTGGATCCACGCCACTGATTTGAATCGGTTGCATCGCGCCCTTGTAAGAGAGCATGCCGTCCATCTCGGTGAACGGCACAGCGGCCGTGACTTGCGGATTTTTCAGCGAAGCGTCGGCCACCGGCTTCCAGTTATCCAGCGGCTTGACGCCCGCGATCACCGCATGGGGCACCATGCCGAGAATGCGTGAACTCATTTCCCGCTGAAAACCATTCATCACGGACAGCACCACGATCATCGCCAGCACGCCCAGCGCCAGACCAATCATCGAGGTCATGGAAATGAACGAGATGAAATGGTTGCGGCGCTTGGCGCGGGTATAGCGCGCGCCAATAAATATTGATAACGGTCGGAACATTCGCATAGCACCGTGGAAAGAATTGCCGCAAAAATGAAACCCCGACGCGATCAATTGCGCCGGGCTGGAGAGGTCAGGCTTCTACCAGACGACCGCCTTCCAGGCGCCACACACGATCCATTTGTCTGGCAAGGTTCATGTCGTGGGTCACCACAAGGAACGCCGTACGCGACGAAGTGCTCAGTTCCAGCATCAAGTCCTGAATACCTTGCGCAGTATGGTGATCGAGGTTACCCGTCGGCTCGTCGAGCATCACCAGTCCCGGCTGATTGACCAGGGCCCTTGCGATCGCCACGCGCTGACGTTCACCACCGGACAACTCGGAAGGTTTGTGCGCCAGACGATGCCCCAGCCCTACCCGCTCGAGCAACGCGGTGGCACGCTGACGAGCCTCCGGAATCGCCGTCTTGCCGATCAACAGCGGCATGCAGACGTTTTCCAGCGCAGTGAACTCCGGCAACAAATGGTGAAACTGGTATACGAAGCCCAAGGCCCGGTTGCGCAGCAGACCGCGGGCTTTTTCACCTAACGCGGAGAGCTCTTCGCCAGCCAGCCAGACACTGCCCTCCGAAGGTGTGTCCAGACCGCCCAAGAGGTTGAGCAAGGTACTTTTACCAGAACCCGAACTGCCGACAATCGCCACGCGCTCGCCTGGGAACAACTCCAGTTGCAGTCCGGACAGAACTACTACCGACTCAGGACCTTCCTCGTAGGATTTGCCCAGGTTGCGGCAACTCAATACTGCTTTATCACTCATGCCCGACTCACTCATAACGTAACGCCTCCGCCGGTTGGGTGCGCGCTGCGCGCCAGGCCGGATACAAGGTGGCGAGGAAACTCAGGATCAATGCCGCGCCGCAGACCATCAACACGTCTTCGGCCATCAGTTGCGACGGCAAGTAGTCGATGAAATACACATCGGCATTGAGAAACTTGTGGCCGATAAGGCCTTCCAGCAGGGAGATCGCAGCGCTGACGTTAAGCGCGGCGATGATACCCACCACAGCACCGATGAAAGTGCCGACGACCCCGATCACTGTGCCCTGCACCATGAAAATCGCCATGATCTGCCCGGGCGTCGAGCCCAGCGTGCGCAGGATCGCGATGTCGCCCTTCTTGTCGTTGACCACCATCACCAGCGTGGAAATGATGTTGAACGCCGCAACAGCCACAATCAGCAACAGCAGCAGCCCGATCATGGCTTTTTCCATACGGATCGCCTGATACAGGTTGCCGTGGGTGCGGGTCCAGTCACGGGAGTAATAATTGTGCTCGCCCAGGGTCTGGGCGATTTGATAGGAAGTACGAGGCGCCTCGAACAGGTCTTCGAACTTCAGGCGCAACCCCTGCACGTCATTGGCTTTCCAGCGATGCAGGCGACCCAGATCGTCGATATTGGTCAGCCCAAGGTAGCCGTCCAGTTCACCAGCGCCCACATGGAAAATACCCGTCACGGTAAAGCGCTTCATGCGCGGGAACATCCCGGCAGGTGTGACCGTGACTTCAGGCGCGACGAAAGTCACCTTGTCGCCGATGCCGACACCGAGTTTGGTAGCAGCCTTGTCGCCGATCACGATGCCGAAGTCACCGGCAGCCAGATCATCCAGCTTCCCCTGCTTCATGAAATTGTCGATGATCGAAACTTTGCGCTCTTGCGCCGGGTCGATGCCATTAAGCAGGACTTTCTGCACGTTGCCATTGTTGGTCAACAGCCCCTGCATCTGAGTGAATGGCGCGACGGCCAGCACCTGCGGGTTCTGCCTGACTTTGTCAGCCAGGGACTGCCAGTTGCCAATCGGCTCACCGGCTTCAATGGTGGCGTGAGGAACCATGCCGAGTACGCGAGTACGCATTTCATGATCGAAACCATTCATGACCGATAACACGACTATCATCACCACTACGCCCAGGGCGAGACCGATCATGGAAGTCAGGGAAATGAAGGAGACAAAATGATTGCGGCGTTTGGCACGGGTATAACGCGTGCCTATGAATACAAAAAGAGGTCTGAACATTTAGGGACTTGTTCGGAGGAATGGGAACGTCCTTGTGGCGGGCCTAAGCATGCAGCTTTACACTCGAAAACATTCTAAGCACTGCGAGCAACCACTATGACCATCGCCGCTACCATGGGTTCGCCATGTCGACATTAGATGAAGAAGAACGCCGCGAATACTACCGTATCGAGGACAGTGTCGCACTGGAAATTAACCTGCTTTCCAGTACCGACCAGAGCGGGCATCAGGCCATGCGCGAGACCTCGGCTCTCTTTGAACTGCTCAGCGAATTGCACATCAACGAGTTCGAATCCCAGCACCTTTTGCGCCAACTCGACGAGCGTGACCGGGTAGTGAGCAGCCTGCTGCAATCGTTCGGAAAACGCATCGAACTGCTTGGCCGCGTGGTAGCACAAACCACGCTGGGCAAGCTGGGCGCCCCGCAGCCCGTGACTATTTCCGAAGGTGGCGTGCAGTTTCACAGCGATACCAGCTATGCGGTAGACGCCCAACTTTCGATCAAAATGGTCCTGATGCCACAGGCTTCGGCGTTGATGCTGCACGCCAAAGTGACGCATTGCGACATTCTGCTGGATGGCCAATTCGAGATCGGCACCGAGTTCATCGACCTGCCGGACTCCCAACGCCAACTGCTAGCCCGATACATTTTGCAACGACAAGCTGCGCTAAGGCGCCAGGCGCTTGAGTCGAAAGAGGCGCAATAACTTGTCTTCGGCAGGAGCGAACCTGTTCGCGAGGCGATGTGTCAGGCGAAACGTCTCGCCAACAAGTTGGCTCCTACCGGGCAGAGCTCGCTGCGCGACAAGACTCTCCGGACTCAGCATCATGCAACTACCCCAAGACCGACGCCTTGAAGGCCACCAGGAGTAAACGTGACCCTTATTTATGGCCATCGCGGCGCCAAAGGCGAAGCACCGGAAAACACCCTGACCAGTTTTCAGGAATGCCTGAAACACGGCGTACGTCGCTGCGAGCTGGATCTGCATTTATCCCGTGATGGGGAACTGATGGTGATTCACGACCCGACTCTGAAACGCACCACCGACCGACGAGGCAAAGTGATCGAGCACAGCGCCGACGATCTGGTGACCTACGATGCACGTAAGGGCGGCCCGGGCTGGATTAACCCCTGCCCGATTCCCCGCCTGGAAGAACTGTTCGAAAAGTGCGACTTCGAGCACTGGCAGCTGGAAGTCAAAAGCGCTTCGCGCACCCGAGCCGCGTCGACCGTACTGGCCATTCGTGAAATGGCTCAGCGCCACGGCTTGCTGGACAAGATCACCATCACTTCAAGCTCTCGGGAAGTGCTCAAAGCGGCACTGGAACTGACGCCGGACATTTCACGCGGTCTGGTGGCCGAATACGCATGGCTCGACCCGCTGAAGGTCGCGCAAAGCTACGGCTGTGAGTACCTGGCATTGAACTGGACACTCTGCACCCCTGAGCGCCAGCAAAAAGCTCAGCGTCAGGGTTTGCATGTGTCAGTGTGGACGGTCAACGAACCCGCACTGATGCGCAGGCTCGCCGACTTCGGCGTGGACAGCCTGATTACAGACTTTCCCGGTTTGGCCAGCGCCACCCTCGAGAATCGCTGAAATCGGTCTCCCCGGCCGGCTCAGGCCACCGGCCGGAGTCGCTTAAAAAAGCCGGTTCAGGCCATCGTAAGCAGCTACCCGATAGGCTTCGGCCATGGTCGGGTAGTTGAACGTAGTGTTGACGAAATACTTCAGGGTATTGGCTTCACCCGGCTGATTCATGATCGCCTGCCCGATGTGCACAATCTCTGACGCCTGGTCGCCGAAGCAATGCACGCCCAGCACTTCCAGCGTTTCACGATGGAAGAGGATCTTCAGCATGCCCACGCGTTCCCCGGAAATCTGCGCCCGCGCCATGCCTTTGAAGAACGCCTTGCCCACTTCGTAAGGCACTTTCGCCTGGGTCAGTTCATGTTCGTTTTTGCCGATCGAGCTGATTTCCGGAATCGTATAGATACCGGTCGGCACGTCGTTGACGTAACGCCAGCTGCCGTTGTCGACCACTACACCCGCTGCTGAACGGCCCTGATCGTAAGCAGCACTGGCCAGACTCGGCCAGCCGATCACATCACCCGCGCCGTAAATATTCGGCACGTTGGTGCGATAGCTTTCGTCGACTTCAATCTGGCCGCGGCCGTTAGCCTTGATACCGACGTTTTCCAGACCCAGCTTGTCGGTGTTGCCGGTACGGCCGTTACACCAGAGCAAGGCATCTGCCTTAATCTTCTTGCCGGACTTGAGGTGCAGGATCACTCCGTTATCCAGCCCTTCAACCTTTTCGTACTCTTCGTTATGGCGAACCATCACGTTGTTGTTACTGAAGTGATAACTCAGCGCCTGAGAGATTTCCGAATCCAGGAAGCTCAGCAACTGATCGCGGTTATCCACCAGTTCGACCATGACCCCCAGACCACTGAAGATCGAAGCGTATTCACAGCCGATCACGCCAGCGCCATAAATGATCAGTTTGCGCGGCGTGTGGCCGAGGCTGAGGATCGTGTCGCTGTCGTAGATGCGCTTGTGGGAGAAATCGATATCCGCAGGACGGTAAGGACGCGACCCGGTCGCAATAATGATCTGGTTGGCGACCAGCTTTTCCACGACACCATTGCCACACACCACATCAATGCTGCGCTCGTCAGCAAAGCTGCCGGTGCCGAAAAACACATCAACGCGGTTGCGGGCGTAATAGCCGGTACGTGAGGACACCTGTTTCGAAATAACGATTTCAGCGTTCTTCAACACGTCCGGGAACGAAAACCAGCGTGGCTCGCCAATGGCCCGGAACATAGGGTTGGTGTTGAAGTGGATGATTTGCTTGACCGAGTGACGCAATGCCTTGGACGGGATAGTGCCCAAGTGTGTGCAGTTGCCGCCGACCTGCCGACGGCTGTCGACCATCGCTACTTTACGCCCTGCCTTGGCGGCGTTCATTGCCGCGCCTTCTCCGGCAGGGCCGGAACCCAGTACTACTACGTCGTAGTTGTAGACAGCCATGCGTACTCCTTAGAACAGGCCGAGGTGCCACTCTGGCATCTCTGGCTAAATCACATCGCGGCCGGCGACATGAAGGATCAGAACCTGGCGCGCAGTTTAAACCGCCACCGAAGCGTGGAACATTAACCGTTGGTAGCGCCATAGGCCACTTTTGTCTGCGACCGAATGACGCGTCCACCGCCCACGGCTGCGCATGATAAAGCCCTTGGCGTGACGATTCACCTCAAAAACAAAAGATTGATCCAATCTTCGTCATCCCTCGTTTTACGTATCGCTCGCAAGTAGCTGATCTCTGCGTGTACAAGCCAATTCGAGCCCGGCATGCCCTCGCGTTAAGTATCCAGAGTTGTCTTTAGGACCTTTTACACATATGGTTACAATTGTGCGTCGCGTGCAGGCAGGAGCCTTGACCGATGCAGCAGGACATAAAAATACAACGGATCCTTTGAGGCCCCTGTCACCTTCAATACGCCTGAGCCAGAGCCATCTGACGGTAATTGAAGCTGCACAAGCCTCTGACCAGATAGCCCAAGCGAGTAATTTTCAATGACCTCGAACACCGGCAAAGGCAAGGCGATATTTCGCGTTGTCAGCGGCAACTTCCTTGAAATGTTTGACTTCATGGTCTACGGCTTCTACGCCACTGCCATCGCCAAAACCTTCTTCCCTGCCGACAGCGCATTCGCCTCACTGATGCTTTCCCTGGCAACGTTCGGCGCAGGATTTCTGATGCGACCTCTAGGCGCGATCTTCCTCGGCGCTTATATCGACCGTCACGGTCGCAAAAAAGGTCTGGTAGTGACTCTGGCGATGATGGCCATGGGCACAGTGCTGATTGCCTGCGTACCCGGCTATGCAACACTTGGCGTCGCCGCTCCGCTGCTGGTTTTGCTGGGACGCTTGTTGCAAGGCTTTTCTGCAGGCGTGGAACTGGGCGGTGTCTCGGTTTATCTGGCAGAAATCTCTACTCCCGGCCGTAAAGGTTTCTTCGTCAGTTGGCAGTCCGCCAGTCAACAAGCCGCCGTGGTCTTCGCAGGTTTGCTGGGTGTTGCGCTGAATCACTGGCTGAGCCCGGAAGAAATGGGTGAATGGGGCTGGCGCGTGCCGTTCCTGATCGGCTGCCTGATCGTACCGGTGATTTTCGTGATTCGTCGCTCGATGGAAGAAACCCCGGAATTCGAAGCTCGCACTCATCGCCCGACGCTTAAAGAAGTCGTGCGCTCGATTAGCCAAAACTTCGGCCTGGTGATTGGCGGCATGGCGTTGGTGATCATGACCACCGTGTCGTTCTACCTGATTACCGCCTACACGCCGACGTTCGGTAAAAACGAGCTGCACCTGTCCGACCTCGACAGCTTGATCGTCACGGTTTTCGTCGGGATCTCGAACTTCATCTGGCTGCCGGTGATGGGCGCGCTGTCTGACCGCATTGGCCGCAAGCCTTTGCTCGTTGCTGCAACCGTTCTGGCCATTGCGACGGCCTACCCTGCTCTCTCTTGGCTGGTGGCCAATCCGAGTTTCGGCAACTTGTTGATGGTCGAGCTTTGGCTGTCGTTCCTCTACGGGTCGTACAACGGTGCGATGGTGGTTGCCCTGACCGAGATCATGCCGGTGGAAGTGCGCACGACCGGCTTCTCCCTGGCCTACAGCCTGGCAACTGCAACCTTTGGCGGCTTTACCCCGGCAGCGTGCACCTACCTGATTCACGCGCTGGACAACAAAGCAGCGCCGGGCATCTGGCTCACGGGTGCAGCAGTATTGGGTCTGGTGGCCACGTTGGTTCTGTTCCGTAAGGGCGGGCAAAAACTGCAAGCGCCCGAGGCAGTCACGGCTGGGTAATGCGAGGCAGATGATATCCATGTGGGAGCCGAGCTTGCTCGCGATAAGGCATACGCGGGACAAAAGACACGTCGCGCTGCCCTTATCGCGAGCAAGCTCAGCTCCCACATCAGATCGCGGCTATCCAAAACATGAATGGATTGGCCTGCACAACAAAAAAACGCCCCGACCAGTTACCCGGTCGGGGCGTTTTTCATTCTGCTATTCGCAGCTTAGCGTGGGAACGCTGGAGGGTTAACGCCCGCCATGTCTTCCATCACGCGAACCACCTGGTGGCTGTAACCGAACTCGTTGTCGTACCAGACGTACAGAACAACGCGGTTATCGTTGGCAATGGTCGCTTCAGCGTCGACTACACCAGCATGACGCGAACCTACGAAGTCAGTGGAAACCACTTCCTGCGAGTTTACGAAGTCGATCTGCTTGTGCAGGTCCGAGTGCAGCGCCATGTAGCGCAGGTACTCGTTCATTTCTTCGCGAGTAGTCGCCTTCTCAAGGTTCAGGTTGAGAATCGCCATCGACACGTTCGGCGTGGGTACGCGGATCGCGTTGCCGGTCAGCTTGCCAGCCAGTTCAGGCAGCGCTTTGGCAGCCGCGGTGGCAGCACCGGTTTCGGTGATAACCATGTTCAGCGCGGCGCTACGGCCACGGCGATCGCCCTTGTGGAAGTTGTCGATCAGGTTCTGGTCGTTGGTGTACGAGTGAACCGTTTCAACGTGACCGTTGACGATACCGAACTTGTCGTTGACTGCCTTGAGCACCGGCACGATGGCGTTGGTGGTGCAGGAAGCTGCCGAAACGATCTTGTCGTCAGCAGTGATTTCACCGTGGTTGATGCCGTGCACGATGTTTTTCAGCTTGCCTTTGCCTGGAGCAGTCAGCACTACGCGGTCGATGCCCGGGCACGCAAGGTGCTGACCCAGACCGTCGGCATCACGCCATACGCCCGTGTTATCTACCAGCAGTGCGTCCTTGATACCGTACTGGGTGTAATCCACCTCGGTAGGGTTCTTGGCGTAGATCACCTGAATCAGGTTGCCGTTAGCAGTGATGGTGCTGTTGGCCTCATCAATAGTGATGGTGCCATCGAAAGAACCATGCACCGAGTCTCGACGCAGCAGGCTGGCGCGCTTGACCAGATCGTTTTCGGCGCCTTTGCGGACGACGATTGCACGCAGGCGCAGGCCATCACCGCCGCCGGTTTTTTCGATCAGGATGCGCGCCAGCAGGCGACCAATCCGGCCGAAACCGTACAGCACAACATCAGTGCCCTTACGTGGAGAAGCATTCTGCTGACCTACCAGCTCGGCCAGTTCTTCACGAACGAACTGCTCGGCGGTGCGGCCGTTGCCTTCAGTCTTGAACTTGACGGCCAGTTTGCCGAGGTCCACCGAGGCTGAGCCCAGTTTGAGCTCGCTCATGGCCTTAACGAGCGGGAAAGTCTCGTGTACGGACAACTCGCTTGCATCGGACTGGCGGTGACGCGCAAAGCGGTGGGCTTTGAGAATCGCGATAACCGATCGGTTGATCAGGCTGCGGCCATAGATCGAACTCACCACATTATTATTGCGGTAGAGCTGACCGATAAGCGGGATCATCGTCTCGGCGAGAGCTTCACGATCAATCCATTCACCAAGACACTGGTCGGGCTTCTGAGTCACGGGAACCTTCCACATGTAGGGGCTGAAAAAAGGGGCTACATTATGCCGCCGCCTTTGTTTAAGGGCAATGCGCGGTAGTCAGATCAGCGAGCACTACATTTTGTTCCGCTGCACTTCAGAAAATGCCCGGGCGTGCACTTCTGAATCACAGCGTAGTCTTACACCTGACATTTGCACCCTTCCCCCGGTACAATCGCGGCCCTCGTCGCAACGCTTGGAGCTCAATCTTCCGTGCCTGTTCTGCGTCTACCGCTACTCCCTGCCGCTGCAGGCAAACAACACTGGGGCAACCTTCCCGGTGCCGCGCTGAGCCTGGCGATTGCCGAAGCGGCCAGTGCCGCCAAGCGCTTCACCCTGCTTTTGACCGCCGACAGCCAGAGTGCCGAGCGGCTTGAGCAAGAGCTGAAGTTCTTTGCACCCACCTTGCCGGTGTTGCATTTCCCGGACTGGGAAACCCTGCCCTACGATTTGTTCTCACCGCACCAGGACATCATTTCCCAGCGGATTGCGAGCCTCTATCGCCTCCCAGAGCTGGTTCATGGTGTTCTGGTAGTGCCTATCACTACTGCCCTACACCGATTGGCGCCGACCAAATTCCTGCTGGGCAGCAGTCTGGTACTGGATATAGGTCAGAAACTCGACATCGAGGCCATGCGCACGCGGCTGGAGGCGAGCGGGTATCGCTACGTCGACACGGTTTATGAGCACGGCGAGTTCACGGTACGCGGCAACCTGGTCGATCTGTTTCCGATGGGCAGCAAACTGCCGTACCGGATCGACCTGTTCGATGACGAAATCGAAACACTGCGCACCTTTGATCCAGAGAATCAGCGTTCCATCGATAAAGTCGACTCGGTGCGCCTGTTGCCTGCACGTGAATTCCCTCTGCAAAAGGAAGAAGTCACACGCTTCAAGGCACGTTTTCGCGAACGCTTTGATGTGGATTTCCGCCGCAGCCCGATCTTTCAAGACCTGAGCAGCGGCATCACACCGGCCGGTATCGAGTATTACCTGCCGTTGTTCTTTGAAGAAACTTCGACCCTGTTCGACTACCTGCCTCAGGACACTCAGGTGTTTTCCCTGCCGGGCATTGAACAGGCCGCAGAAAACTTCTGGAATGACGTTCGCAACCGTTATGAGGAGCGTCGCGTAGACCCCGAGCGACCTCTGCTGCCTCCCGCTGAATTGTTCTTGCCGGTAGAGGACTGCTTCGCTCGCCTGAAAAGCTGGCCAAGGGTTGTCGCGAGCCAGCAGGACGTCGAAACAGGCGTTGGCCGCGAGCGCTTCCCGGCGCAGTTACTGCCGGATCTGGCCATCGAAGCCAAGGCCAATCAGCCGTTGGCAGCCTTGTCAAAGTTCATTGAAGAATTCGATGGCCGCATTCTGTTTACCGCGGAATCAGCGGGTCGCCGCGAGGTGCTGCTGGAGCTGCTCGAACGTCTGAAGCTGCGACCGAAAACGGTCGACGGCTGGAATGACTTCGTCGAGGGTAAAGATCGGCTGTCGATCACCATCGCTCCGCTGGACGACGGCTTGCTTCTTGAAAAACCTGCCATCGCCCTGATCGCTGAAAGCCCGCTGTTCGGGCAGCGCGTGATGCAGCGTCGGCGTCGCGAGAAACGCACCGACGGCGGCAATAACGATGCCGTCATCAAAAACCTGACCGAGTTGCGTGAAGGCGCGCCGGTGGTGCACATCGACCACGGTGTCGGTCGCTACCTGGGACTGGCGACACTGGAAGTTGAAAATCAGGTCGCCGAATTCCTGATGCTGGCTTACGCCGAAGACGCCAAGCTGTATGTTCCGGTGGCCAACCTGCATCTCATCGCCCGTTACACCGGCAGCGATGACGCTCTGGCCCCGCTGCATAGACTGGGTTCGGAAACCTGGCAGAAAGCCAAGCGCAAGGCCGCGGAACAAGTACGCGACGTCGCCGCCGAGCTATTGGACATTTATGCTCGCCGTGCCGCGCGCGAAGGCTACGCGTTTGCCGACCCGAAAGCCGACTACGCTACGTTCAGCGCGGGCTTCCCGTTCGAAGAAACGCCTGACCAGCAGACCACTATCGATGCCGTACGCGCCGATATGCTCGCACCAAAACCCATGGACCGGCTGGTCTGCGGCGACGTGGGCTTCGGCAAGACCGAAGTGGCCATGCGCGCAGCGTTCATCGCCGTACATGGCGGCCGCCAGGTGGCAATTCTGGTGCCGACCACCCTGCTCGCCCAGCAGCACTACAACAGTTTCCGTGACCGCTTTGCTGACTGGCCGGTGAGTGTTGAAGTCATGAGCCGCTTCAAATCGGCTAAAGAAGTCAACGCCGCCGTCGCTGATCTGGCCGAGGGCAAGATCGATATCGTCATCGGCACGCACAAGCTGCTGCAGGACGACGTGAAGATCAAGAATCTGGGCCTTGTCATCATCGACGAAGAACACCGCTTCGGTGTGCGCCAGAAAGAACAGCTAAAAGCGCTGCGCAGCGAAGTCGACATTCTGACCCTCACCGCAACGCCGATCCCGCGCACGCTGAACATGGCCGTATCTGGCATGCGCGATCTGTCGATCATCGCCACGCCGCCCGCTCGACGTCTGTCCGTACGGACCTTCGTCATGGAGCAGAACAAGCCGACGGTCAAAGAGGCGCTGCTGCGTGAGCTGTTGCGCGGTGGTCAGGTGTACTACCTGCACAACGACGTAAAAACCATTGAAAAATGTGCCGCGGATCTGGCCGAACTCGTGCCGGAAGCGCGGATCGGCATCGGTCATGGGCAGATGCGTGAACGCGAACTCGAACAGGTGATGAGCGACTTCTATCACAAGCGCTTCAACGTGCTGATCGCCTCGACCATTATCGAGACCGGTATCGACGTACCGAGTGCCAACACCATCATCATCGAGCGCGCCGACAAATTCGGTCTGGCGCAATTGCACCAGTTGCGCGGCCGGGTCGGCCGCAGTCACCACCAGGCCTATGCTTACCTGCTGACACCGCCACGCAAGCAGATCACTCCAGATGCAGAAAAGCGTCTGGAGGCCATCGCCAATACTCAGGACCTGGGGGCCGGCTTTGTGCTGGCCACCAACGACCTGGAAATCCGTGGCGCAGGCGAATTGCTGGGCGACGGTCAAAGCGGACAGATTCAGGCCGTGGGCTTCACGCTGTACATGGAAATGCTCGAACGCGCAGTGAAATCGATCCGCAAGGGTGAACAACCGAACCTCGACCAGCCTCTGGGCGGCGGGCCGGAAATCAACCTGCGCGTACCGGCCCTGATTCCGGAAGCCTATTTGCCCGATGTGCATACGCGCCTGATTCTCTACAAGCGCATCGCCAATGCCACAGACGAAGACAGCCTCAAGGATTTGCAAGTCGAGATGATCGATCGCTTCGGCCTGCTGCCTGAGCCAACCAAGAATCTGGTGCGCATCACCCTGCTCAAACTGCAGGCGGAGCAACTGGGCATCAAGAAGGTCGATGCAGGACCGCAAGGCGGCCGCATTGAATTTGCTGCTGAAACCCCCGTTGATCCGCTGACCCTGATCAAGTTGATTCAGGGCCAGCCCAACCGCTATAAATTCGAAGGTGCCACGCTGTTCAAATTCATGGTGCCCATGGAGCGACCGGAAGAGCGCTTCAACACCATCGAGGCGCTCTTTGAGCGCCTGACCCCGAAAACTGCTTGAAGGATTCATTCATGCGTGCGCTCCATTCACTCATCCTGCTGCTGACGCTGATCGCGCCAGCAGCATTTGCCGATGGCAATTTTCAGGTCGAAATGATCCTGTTCCGCCAGCAAGGCGAACCTGCTGCAACGCGCCAGATCGCGCCTGAGCACTGGGCGGCCAACGCCCAGAAGATTGACGCGCAGAGTGAGCGTGGGATTGCGTTGAAGGATCTGGCCGACAAGCTGAACGCCAGCGGCACTTACCAGGTGTTGCTGCACCGTGCCTGGCAACAGAATCTGAGCGCAGAGCCAAGCAAAGTTGCCGTCACCAGCGGCGAAGAACAGTGGGCGCACTTCCCTATTGAAGGCACCTTGAGCATAGGCATTGCACGCTTTACCGATATCGCGGCAGACTTCTGGGTCAACCAGCTTGATGTCCACGGTGTGCTGACCAGCAGTGAGCGCCTGAAACAGACCACCCGGGTCAAGAACGGCGAGCTGATTTACATGGACCACGGAAGTCTGGCCATGCTGGTGAAAGTATCGCCCCTGTAACCATTCAAGTAGCGCAACACGTGCTTCTTTTCCCATTTGAGCATCGCTACGGCGTAGGGCTGTCCTGAACTGTGTCGTCCATTCTCGAAAAAGTCCTCGCTTCGTCCTGGACACATGCATTTACCAGCAAAACCGTTGAGCGGGGGTTTGACTACGCCCACGAAGACCGCATCCAGCTTGAAGAACTCAACCCTGACTCGGCTCGCACGCTGTGCAGAGGTTCAGGTTCTGAGGTCTATACCCAGACGCTGAAATTCAGAGATCCCGAGCGATTCAAAAATGCTCTGGTTTGTAAATGCACGTGCCCGGTAAGAGAGAACTGCAAGCACTGTGCAGCCGCGCTGTTCTATCTGCAGGCGCCACAGAACCGCAACGCCTTGCAGGCTGCGCTGGATACGACACCCTCTGTGCAGCCGCCGCGCATCGAGAAAGCGCCCGCCCTGCCGGAGCGACTGGTCGACGACATCAAGCCACAGCCACGCCTGATGCTGGCCAGTGTCGAGTTCAGTGCTTACGAGCCACGCAACGGGCGCATGCAGCGCCACATCCAGCATCGCGCAGCCCTTGCTTTTGGCTACGACAAGCACTACGCAATCGGCACGGCCAATGTGAGCATCCTGGTCAGCTCGCTCGGCAGCGATCTGGTTAACCAGAAAAGCGACATCATCGAACACCGGGAAACCGAAACCCTGCGTATTCGCCGCCAGGGCGAGCTGGAGCGCCAGCAACGTCAGGTGCTGCAGGACATGGGTTTCAGAGTCGCAACCCGGCAAAGCAAAGCACTGCCAGACACCGCCGGTGACATGTTTGACCTGCCCAACGACAAGGCCTGGCTGCACTTCGTCCTCAACGACTTGCCGCGCCTTGAAGAACAAGGCTGGGAAATCGTCATCACCGAGGATTTCGCTTTCGACGTGACGCCCGTGGACGACTGGTATGCAGTTATCGACGAAGAGGCGGAACGCGACTGGTTCGATCTGGAGCTGGGCATCATCGTCAATGGCGAACGCCTGAGCTTGCTGCCAATCCTGATCAACCTGCTGCGCAGTCACCCGGAATTGATGAGCGCTGCCGGGATTGCCAAGCGTGGCGATGACGAGCAACTGCTCGTGCAACTCAATCACTTCACGCAAAATGGCGGCGGGCCGGTGCAGATCGCCCTGCCCTATGGGCGCCTGAAACCGGTATTGGCCACCCTTGGCGATTTCTATTGGCGCGAAGAAGGCAGTAACTCACTGCGCCTGAACACCGCCGACGCCACACGCCTGGGCCAGCTCGATGATTTACCCCTGAGCTGGCAAGGCGGCGACCGTCTGCGCCAATTCGCGGACCGGCTGGCCAATATCAAGGACGCGCCGGTGGCGGTGCCAGAGGGGCTCAACGCCACGTTGCGGCCCTACCAGCACGAAGGCCTGAGCTGGATGCAGTCGCTGCGCGAACTGGAAGTCGGTGGCGTGCTGGCCGATGACATGGGTCTGGGTAAAACCCTGCAGACCCTGGCCCACCTGCTCATGGAGAAACAGGCCGGACGTCTGGATCGCCCGGCGCTGGCCGTGATGCCCACCAGTTTGATCCCCAACTGGCTGGACGAAGCCGAAAACTTCACCCCGCAACTACGGGTGCTCGCTTTGTATGGCGCCAATCGCCACGCTGATTTCGACAACCTGAGTCAGTACGACCTGATCCTTACCACCTATGCCCTGCTGCCGCGGGACGAGGAAGTACTGGCCAAGCTGTCGTTTCACACCCTGATCCTCGATGAAGCGCAGTACATCAAGAACCCCAACAGCAAGGCCGCTCAGGCCGCGCGCAGCCTCAATGCCCGCCAGCGCCTGTGCCTGAGTGGTACGCCGCTGGAAAACCATCTGGGCGAGTTATGGTCACTGTTTCACTTCCTGATGCCGGGCTGGCTAGGCAGCAGCAAGGAATTCAACAGCAACTACCGTAACCCCATTGAGAAGCACGGCAACATGGAGCGCCTGCAGCATCTGAACGCGCGGATCAAACCGTTCCTGCTGCGTCGCACCAAGGAACAGGTCGCCACCGAGCTGCCACCCAAGACTGAAATCATTCACTGGGTCGAACTTAACGAAGCCCAGCGGGATGTGTACGAAACTGTGCGCTTGGCCATGGACAAGAAAGTCCGCGACGAGATCACTCGCAAAGGCGTGGCGCGCAGCCAGATCATCATCCTTGAAGCGCTGCTCAAGCTGCGTCAGGTCTGCTGCGACTTGCGTCTGGTCAACAGCGCTCCGGCCAACCCTCGCCAGGGTCACTCCGCCAAGTTACAAAGCCTGATGGAGATGTTCGAAGAGCTGCTGGCCGAGGGCAGGAAGATTCTGCTGTTCTCGCAGTTCACCTCGATGCTGACCCTGATCGAAGCCGAACTGAAACAACGCGGTATCGAATACGCCCTGCTGACCGGCTCGACCAGAGACCGGCGCACGCCGGTGCAGGCATTCCAGGCGGGCAAGCTACCAATCTTCCTGATCAGCCTGAAAGCGGGTGGCACCGGTCTGAACCTGACCGCTGCCGACACCGTGATCCATTACGACCCGTGGTGGAACCCGGCAGCCGAAAACCAGGCCACCGACCGCGCTTATCGCATCGGTCAGGACAAACCGGTATTCGTCTACAAGATGATTGCCCGAGGCACCGTGGAGGAGAAGATCCAGCGCTTGCAGCAAGAGAAGTCAGCATTGGCGGCCGGAGTGCTTGATGGCCGGGTAACGGGTGACTGGAAACTGCAGAGCGAAGACATCGCCGCACTGTTTGCGCCGTTGCCGGCGCAGACCAAGAAGGGCAAGAAGTAAGGACATCACATCACGCCCCTGTAAGAATTGCCGAAAGCTGCGAAGAAGGTCTTGTCTGTCACACCGCCTTCGCAGCCTTCGGCAGCTCCTACAGGGATCACCGATCTGTGGGAGCCGGGCTCGCCCGCGATTCAGACACTGCGGTTTATCGTGAATATAGAGTCATCGTTCATCGCTAGCTAGCTCGGCTCCTACACAGTAAACATTGTCAAACCGCGCCCAGCACCCGCGCCAGCGTCGCCTTCACTTTACCCATCCCGTCATGCAAAGCCTGTTCAATTTCGGCCATGGTAATAACCGCTGACGATTTGCCTGCTGCCGGGTTGACCACTAGCGCCAGACAGGCATATTCCAGTTCCAGCTCGCGAGCAAGAGCAGCTTCCGGCATACCGGTCATGCCCACAATGTCGCAGCCGTCACGCTCAAGGCGACTGATCTCGGCCACAGTCTCAAGACGCGGCCCTTGAGTGCAGGCATAAACGCCGCGCTCGCTGAACTCACAACCCTCTGCCGCCAACGCCGCAACCAGACGCCCGCGCAGCGCTTCGCTGTAGGGATAGCTGAAGTCGATATGGGTTACTTGCTCCAGGTCATCGGCGAAGAACGTGTGCTGACGGCCGCTGGTGTAATCGATCAGGTCGTGGGGCACACAAAAATGTCCAGTGCCCATGGCCGGATGAATCCCACCCACTGCGTTGACCGCCAGAATGGCCTCAGCGCCAGCCTGCTTGAGCGCCCAGATGTTGGCCCGATAATTAACCTGATGTGGCGGAAAGCGATGCGGATGACCGTGACGGGCCAGAAACATTACTTCGCGACCGGCGTAGTCACCGATCTGAATCTCACCCGAAGGCGCACCGTAAGGCGTACTCACCGGCAAAGACTGACGAATGTTCAAGCCTTCAAGCTGAGTCAGCCCCGTGCCACCGATAATTGCGTAAACAGTCATGAAAAATCCTTAGTCGATCAATTGCGCAGCGCGCAACGCTTCAAGCGCGGCAAGCCAGCGCGGATGTTGACGATACTCGGTGCTGGCAAAAGCCTGACCGCGCATTTTGGCAATACGTGCCGAAGGCTTGACCTTGAGCCGTTGCGCTGCACTCAGTGCCAGCTCCGCAGCCGCCCGATCGTTGCAAACCAGCCCCATGTCACAGCCGGCGGTCAAGGCCGCCTCGATACGACTGGCAGCATCACCGACCACATGGGCGCCGGCCATGGACAGGTCATCACTGAAAATCACGCCGTCGAACTTCAGCTCGCCGCGCAAAATATCCTGCAACCAGCGCCGGGAGAAACCGGCGGGCTGAGGATCGACCTGCGGATAAATGACATGCGCGGGCATCACCGCCGCCAGTTGCTGGCTCAGCCGGGCAAACGGGACCAGGTCGTTGGCGCGGATCTGCTCCAGGCTGCGTTCGTCATTGGGTATCGCCACATGGGAGTCAGCCTCTGCCCAGCCGTGCCCGGGAAAATGCTTACCGGTCGCGGCCATGCCAGCGGCGTTCATGCCACGAATAAATGCACCCGCCAGCAACGCCGCACGCTCGGGATCACCCTCAAAAGAGCGCGTACCGACAACAGCGCTGCGCTGATAGTCGAGATCAAGCACGGGCGCAAAACTCAGGTCCAGGCCCACCGCCAGCACTTCAGTCGCCATCAGCCAGCCGCAATGCTCGGCCAGCACCTCGGCATTTGGCTGATGGGCAATAGAACGCATGGCAGGCAATCGCACAAACCCTTGGCGCAAGCGCTGGACGCGACCGCCCTCCTGGTCCACTGCCAACAGCAAATCAGGCCGTACCGCACGAATCGCCGCGCTTAACTCACGTACCTGTCGGGGATGTTCAATATTGCGGGCAAAAATGATCAGGCCGCCCACTTCGGGCTGACGCAGAAACTGGCGATCCTCGGCGGTCAACCAGGTGCCCGCGACATCCACCATCAAAGAGCCTTGCAGGCCAGAACTCATAAAAAAACACCATTGCCGATATCCAATCCGGGCAATGGTGCTTGATCATCGAGTCTGGCGCAATGCGCGAACAGTCAGGCCTTGGCAGTGCCGGGGATACTTGAGGTGCTTTTGGTGCGCGGCTTGAGCTGCGCAGCAATCATTGCAGTGTCGGTGACACCGGTTTCGGCCCGCATGCCAGCGGCCAGAAACGGCACCATCAGGCGCATGACCTGCTCGATGGAGGTGTTAACGCCAAAATCGGTTTCAGCGATCGCTCGCAATGCCTTGATGCCGGACATGCTGAACGCTGCAGCACCGAGCATGAAGTGCACACGCCAGAACAGTTCGATGGGAGGAATGCGCGGTGCCGCCTCATTGACCAGCACCATATAACGGCGGAACACCTTGCCGTACATGTCTTCGAGATAGCGACGCAAATGGCCCTGGCTCTGGCTGAACGCCAGACCGAGCAGACGCATGAAAATCGACAGATCGTTATTGCTGCGCGGCTGGACCACGAGTGCTTGCTCGACAAGCATCTCCAGCAGCTCTTCCAGCGTAGGTTTTTGATCAGGCTTGGCCTGACGACGCTCCAGCTCACGATCAAGGCTGATACAGAAAGGCCCGAGGAAGCGTGAGAAAACAGCCTGGATCAGCGCCTTCTTGGAACCGAAGTGGTAATTGACCGCCGCCAGATTGACCGACGCCTTGCTGGTAATCAGCCGTAGCGAGGTCTCCGCGAAGCCTTTTTCCGCGAACAACTGCTCGGCAGCATCAAGAATGCGTTCAACTGTTTCCGACTGGGCCATGGTTCTCTGCCTGACAAACACTTGTTTGAAACATACGTTTCAGACTATGTACCTGTCAAGCCCGTGATTCACCATAGCCCGACAGGGGCGTATTTAACCATATAAACCGTGGGCTGTAGCCATCCACATGGCCTTCCCTGCCCTTCTGCCCGATGACCTCGGAAATAAGTGAGAGAAAAGGACGATTGCCAACTCGCTCGCACTGTATATAATCCCAGTCACTGTATAAAAAGACAGAGCGATCAACATGATTAAACTGACGCCACGCCAAGCTGAAATTCTGGAATTCATCAAGCGCTGCCTTGAAGACAACGGCTACCCGCCTACCCGTGCGGAAATCGCTCAGGAGCTGGGCTTCAAATCGCCCAATGCAGCAGAAGAGCACCTTAAAGCCCTCGCCCGTAAAGGCGCGATCGAAATGACTCCAGGTGCTTCCCGGGGCATCCGCATTCCAGGCTTTGAAGCCAAGACCGAAGAAAGCGGCTTGCCGATCATCGGCCGGGTTGCGGCAGGTGCACCGATTCTGGCTCAGCAACATATCGAAGAATCTTGCAACATCAACCCTGCGTTTTTTCATCCAAGTGCCGATTACCTGCTAAGGGTGCAAGGCATGAGTATGAAAGATGTCGGCATTTTTGATGGCGATCTACTCGCTGTGCACACCACCCGTGAGGCCCGCAATGGCCAGATCGTGGTAGCACGCATTGGCGATGAAGTGACGGTCAAGCGATTCAAACGTGAAGGCAGCAAAGTCTGGCTGATTGCAGAAAACCCGGACTTCGCGCCCATCGAAGTGAATCTCAAGGATCAGGAACTGGTTATCGAAGGTTTGAGCGTCGGCGTTATCCGTCGCTAAGGAGACATCATGCAGTTCGTCCAGGCCCCGCAATCACAACTTCCGCTGTTTGAAGCATTTCTCGCGCAACCTATTGCGCCCATGCTCAAAGAGGCAGCGGCAACGTCATGGAACAACGAACCTGAGGTGTTCAGTGAGCTGTCATTGCGTGGTGCGGCCGGGAACTGCTTGAGCCTGCTGGCGCCAATCCTGCGTGAACTGAGCGAAGAATCTGACGCTCGCTGGCTGACCCTGATCGCACCACCATCCAGCCTTACACAACGCTGGCTGCGTGACGCCGGGCTGAATCGCGAACGGATTCTGTTGCTGCAACCACGCGGAACTCAGAGCGCATTTGAACTGACCCGTGAGGCGCTTCGCCTTGGGCGCAGCCACACGGTTGTCAGCTGGATCAATCCGATCAGTACAGGATTGCGTCAACAACTGATCAGCGCGGCAAAGATGGGTGACGCGCAGAGCCTGAACATTCGTCTGGGCTGAAACAAGCTTTAGTGAAGAACTCGCGGGCCGGTATCTTTTTCCAGCTCGCCTTCAGCCAGACGACCCGCCATCTGTACACCTACGCTCAGCATTGCCTTGGCGATTTCTACGTGTTGCCCTTGCAGAAACTCTTTGGCGTCAGCCGAGAAATCCAGCGTCACCAACGACCCTTCGTCATCGGCACGACGCAGCTCGATCCGACCGTCAGGTAGTTCCACAATTTCAAGAAACGATGTTGGCATCAGGGCAGTACTCCACGAAAGGCCGACATTGTAGCAGCCTGTCGACTCAGTCCCTAGGGCCTGTTCCCGTTTTATGACGAGCCGCGTTGCCGGGCCTTTTTGTCGCAGTAATCATAACCAGAAGGGTCTGGTCCGTGATTCAGTGCATTTCAGCACTCGCTCAGGCCTTCACGGAAGCGAATCGCCAGCCCTTTGAGCTGCTGACGCCAGCTTTCAAGCTCCTCGCGGGTCAATTCAGGCTCGGGCTCTTCATCAAGATTCACCGCCACGATCAGTGGCTGCGTCACATCGCCTTTTACTTTTTTGGGCGCACGCGGCGGTTCAAACAAGGCGTTATAAGCCGCAATCAGCTGAGCCAGCCAGGTTTCCCTGTTTTGAGCCAACTCGACCAGCTCAGCCATTTCCGGGATCGCCAGTGCATCCAGCACCTTCTGATTCAGGAGCAGTTCTGCGCGCGGCGCATTGGCCTCCGGCAAGCGGTAGTAACCGGCGATCTCATGACACAACCCCAGCAAAGCACCATACAAATGGAACAACGCGGACTCACGCTCCGCCTGCAACAGCGCCTGCGCGTTCATTGCACGGCCTTCCTGCGCCTTGCCCATGGACTCCAGGGCGAGCCCGGCGAAGTAAATCTTTTGATTGGTACGGGTGTAGAGTTCATGGGCCATGGCGGCAACCTCCGTAGCGATGAAATAAAGCCTGCACCAACATGAGTGCGGTGCAACCTTCCGAATTAACCCCAATCCTTTAGGGGCTCACGAGGTTACGAGGTCAGCGATGGCGGTGTGTCAGACAAACCGTAATCGCTGGCCTCGTAACCTCGGTGAGCTCCTACAGGTCCAATGTTTGCTGCATCCCAACAAAAACAAAGCCCTCGGCACGACCAGCATACCGAGGGCTTAGCATTCACGCATCAGGTCCGTTCAGACAGAATCAACGCTTGTCTTCGACCTTCCAGGCCTTGCCGTCGTAGAAAGCTTTCCAGCCAGTAGGCTTGCCTTCAACTTCAGTCTGAACGTACTGCTCTTTGGTCTTGCGGCTGTAACGGATCACAGCAGGACGACCATCCGGATCCTTCTTCGGCGCTTCGCACAGGAAGTGGTACTTCGGATCGATCTCGTCCCTGTGCGGTGCAATTTCCAGAACCAGCGGTGCGCGAGTTTCACGGTTTTTCGGGAACTGACTGGCCGCCAGGAACAACCCGGATGCGCCGTCACGCAGAATGTACGTGTCGTCGACCTTGTCACACTTGAGTTCTGGCATCTTCACCGGATCCATCTTCGGCGGAGCTGCATCACCACTCTTGAGCAACTTGCGGGTGTTCTTGCAATCAGGATTGGTGCAGCCAAAGAACTTGCCAAAGCGACCGGTCTTGAGCTGCATCTCGCTGCCGCACTTGTCGCACTCCAGGCTCGGACCTTCGTAACCCTTGATCCGGTAATTGCCCTCTTCGACTTCAAAACCGACGCAATCCGGGTTGTTACCGCAGATGTGCAACTTGTGCTTCTCATCCAGCAGATAAGCGTCCATTGCCGTGCTGCAAATGTGGCAACGGTGTTTGCCGAGCAGTACCCGGGATTCGGATTCACCTTCATCGTCTTCGGCGATTTCATCGCCCGGAGTCAGGTTGACGGTGGCCTTGCAACGCTCTTTCGGCGGCAGGCTGTAACCTGAGCAGCCGAGGAATACACCAGTCGAAGCCGTACGGATCTGCATCGGTCGACCACACACCTTGCACGGGATGTCGGTCATCACCGGCTCGTTAGCACGCATACCGCTGTCAGGCGCTTCCGCCACTTCCAGCTTTTTGCGGAAGTCACCGTAGAACTCATCAAGAACGTTTTTCCAGTCACGCTCGCCCTGGGCTACGTCATCGAGATTCTCTTCCATGCCGGCTGTGAAGCCGTAGTCCATCAGATTGGAAAAGCTTTCGGACAGACGCTCGGTCACGATGTCGCCCATTTTCTCGGAATAGAAACGGCGATTGTGCAATGCAACGTAGCCACGGTCCTGAATGGTCGAGATGATCGCCGCGTAGGTCGAAGGACGACCAATGCCACGTTTTTCCATCTCTTTTACCAGGCTCGCTTCCGAATAACGCGCAGGCGGCTTGGTGAAGTGCTGGCTCGGGTCAAGCTTGACCAGCTTCAGGGTTTCGCCCTGGGCCATGTCCGGCAATACGTCGTCATCGCCCGGCTTGGTCATCTGCGGCAAGGCGCGGGTGTAACCGTCAAACTTCAGGATACGGCCCTTGGCGCGCAGCTCGAAGGTGCCGGCCGCCACACTGACGGTGGTCGACAGGTATTGCGCCGGAGGCATCTGGCACGCCACGAATTGACGCCAGATCAGCTCGTACAGGCGCTCGGCATCGCGCTCCATGCCGCTCAGCTTGCTCGGATGCGTGTTGACGTCGGAAGGACGAATCGCTTCGTGAGCCTCCTGTGCGCCTTCCTTGCTGCTGTATACGTTTGGGGATTCCGGCAGGTATTTCTTGCCGAACTCGGCTTCGATGTAAGCGCGCGCCATGCTCACCGCATCAGCGGACAAGTTGGTCGAGTCAGTACGCATGTAAGTGATGTAACCCGCTTCGTACAGACGCTGGGCCATCATCATGGTTTTCTTCACGCCGAAGCCCAGGCGGTTACTCGCAGCCTGCTGCAGGGTCGAGGTGATGAAAGGTGCCGAAGGCTTGCTGCTGGTCGGCTTGTCTTCACGCTTGGCGATGCTGTAGCTGGAAGCCTTGAGCTTCTCCAGCGCCGCCATGGCCTGAGCTTCGTTCAGCGGCTTGAACGCCTCACCGTTTTCCCGAGCAACTTCGAAGCGCACATTGGCGCCCTTGGCGGTGCCCAGGTCAGCGTGTACTTCCCAGTACTCTTCAGGGTTGAACGCACGGATTTCCCGCTCACGCTCCACCACCAGCTTCACAGCAACCGACTGCACGCGCCCGGCGGACAAGCCACGAGCGATCTTCTGCCACAGCAGTGGCGAAACCATATAACCCACAACCCGGTCGAGGAAACGACGCGCCTGTTGAGCGTTGACGCGGTCGATGTCCAGCTCGCCCGGTTTGGAGAAGGCTTCCTGAATGGCTTTCTTGGTGATTTCGTTGAACACCACGCGCTTGTAGCGGCTGTCATCCCCACCAATGGCTTCGCGCAGGTGCCAGGCAATGGCTTCCCCCTCGCGGTCCAAGTCCGTTGCGAGATAGATGGTGTCAGCATCTTTGGCGAGCCGACGCAGCTCTTCAATCACCTTCTCTTTGCCGGGAAGGATTTCGTATTTTGCCTTCCAGCCATGATCCGGATCGACGCCCATACGGGCTACCAGTTGCTTCTTCGCCTTCTCTTTAGGCGTGAGCACCGGGCCTTCGCCAGCCGCGGCCTTGCCACGTTTGACGGGTTCTTTACTGGCGCTAGCCGAACCGCTGGTGGGCAGGTCTCGGATATGGCCGATACTCGACTTCACCACGTACTGGTTGCCCAAATACTTGTTGATGGTCTTGGCCTTAGCCGGGGATTCCACGATGACCAGCGATTTGCCCATGGATCAGAAAATTCCTGAATACTGAAAATGAAAGACGGTTGGAACCTGTCAAGGCCCCGCTATATATAGTGGCTACAAGATGAGGTCAAGCACGGGATAGTGATCGAACTCGCCTCACGGCCTGGAAAAGAGGCTCGGTTCGGCTTGAACCAAAGCAAAGCGCGGGACCTGCTCGCCGTCAACCTCGACGGACTCCTGGAACATGCTCAAGGGCCGCACCCACATCCCGAAATCGCCGTACAGCGCTTGGTAAAACACCACTTCTTCTTCGGTTTCGGAATGCCTAGCAACACTGAATACGCGGTACTCGGGGCCTTTGTAATGGCGATAGAGCCCTGGCTGTAAATTCATGTTGCTGTCCTCGCAAAAAAAACTGAAAAACTTTTCCGGAATGGCTTTTACAAAAATACAAAAGCCGGGGCACCTGGCCCCGGCTCGCATCAAACAAACGCGTCAGACGCGTTCGAAGACGGTAGCAATACCCTGCCCCAAACCGATGCACATTGTTGCAACACCCAGATTGGCGCCATTTTGCTTCATGACATTAAGCAAAGTGCCGGAGATACGAGCGCCGGAGCAACCAAACGGGTGACCCAGGGCGATGGCACCGCCGTGCAGGTTAACCTTCTCATCCATCTTGTCGAGCACTTTCAAATCTTTCAGCACGGGCAAGGCCTGTGCAGCGAAAGCTTCGTTGAGCTCGAAGACGTCGATATCAGCGATGCTCAGACCGGCACGTTTCAAGGCTTTCTGGGTCGCCGGAACCGGACCATAACCCATAATTGCCGGATCCACACCTGCCACAGCCATCGAGCGAATCACCGCCAACGGTTGAATACCGAGGTCCTGAGCACGCTGGGCGGACATCACGATCATGCACGAAGCACCGTCGGTGATTTGCGAAGACGTGCCCGCCGTCACAGTACCGCCTTTCGGGTTGAAGGCTGGTTTCAAGGCCGCGAGGCTTTCCAGAGTGGTCTCGGGACGGATGGTTTCGTCGTAGTCGAAGACCTTGAGGAAACCGTTCTCGTCATACCCCTGCATCGGGATAATCTCGTCCTTGAACTTGCCTTCCAGCGTGGCCTTGTGGGCCAGGCGGTGGGAACGCACGCCAAAGGCATCCTGCTGCTCACGGGTGATGCCGTGCATTTTGCCGAGCATTTCTGCGGTCAGGCCCATCATGCCGGATGCCTTGGCGGCATACAGCGACATGTGCGGGTTTGGATCAACGCCGTGCATCATGCCGACGTGGCCCATGTGCTCGACGCCGCCGACCACAAATACATCGCCGTTACCAGTCATGATTGCCTGGGCGGCAGTGTGCAAAGCACTCATCGACGAGCCACACAGGCGGCTGACCGTCTGCGCTGCCGAGGTGTGCGGGATCTGCGTCAGCAACGAAGCCATACGCGCAATGTTCCAGCCCTGCTCCAGGGTCTGGTTGACGCAGCCCCAGATCACGTCTTCAACTTCGGCCGGATCAACCTTGTTGTTGCGCTCCAGCAATTTGCTGATCAGGTGCGCGGACATGTCTTCAGCGCGGGTGTTGCGGTGCATGCCACCCTTGGAGCGGCCCATGGGTGTGCGACCGAAGTCTACAATCACCACATCTCTTGGATTCAAACTCATACATTCACTCCTGAAAGGCGCTTAACCGAAGAAGCTCTGGCCGTTCTTGGCCATCTCACGCAGCTTCGCAGTCGGGTGGTACAGAGCGCCCAAATCAGCATATTGATCGGCCAGGGCAACAAATTCAGCGACACCAATGGAATCGATGTAGCGCAACGCACCGCCACGGAACGGAGGGAAGCCGATGCCGTAGATCAAGCCCATGTCAGCTTCAGCGGCCGTTTCGACAATGCCGTCTTCCAGGCAACGCACGGTTTCCAGGCACAACGGGATCATCATCCAGTTGATGATGTCATCGTCGGACACTTCGCGCTGTTCGTAGACAATCGGCTTGAGAACTTCGAGCACCGCAGAGTCGGTAACTTTCTTCGGCTTGCCCTTCTTATCGGTCTCGTAAGCGTAGAAACCTTTGCCGTTCTTCTGGCCCAGGCGCTTGGCTTCATAAAGAGCATCGATAGCAGAGCGACGGTCATCCTTCATGCGATCCGGGAAGCCTTCAGCCATGACATCGCGACCGTGGTGGCCGGTGTCGATACCGACAACGTCCATCAGATACGCAGGGCCCATGGGCCAGCCGAATTTCTCCATGACTTTGTCGATGCGGACAAAATCCACACCGGCACTGATCAGTCGGGCGAAACCGCCGAAATACGGGAACAGCACGCGGTTGACCAGGAAGCCTGGGCAATCGTTGACCACGATCGGGTTCTTGCCCATTTTCTTGGCATAGGCCACGGTGGTGGCAACTGCCAGCTCACTGGACTTCTCACCGCGAATCACTTCAACCAGCGGCATCATGTGCACCGGGTTGAAGAAGTGCATGCCGACAAAGTTTTCCGGACGCTTGAGGGCTTTGGCCAGCAAGCTGATGGAAATGGTCGAGGTGTTGGAGGCCAGAATCGTGTCATCGCCCACTTGAGCTTCGACCTCTGCCAATACCGCCTGCTTGACCTTCGGATTCTCGACAACGGCTTCGACCACCAGATCGACATTGCCAAAATCGCCGTAAGACAGCGTCGGCCGGATCGCATTCAGCGCTTCAGCCATTTTGGCTGCGGTCAGACGGCCTTTTTCAACACGGTTGCCCAGCAACTTCGAGGCTTCGTTCAGACCCAACTGAATGGCGTCTTCGCGGATATCCTTCATCAGGATCGGCGTGCCTTTGGAAGCAGACTGATAGGCAATGCCACCGCCCATGATGCCAGCGCCCAGCACGGCGGCTTGCTTCACGTCTTTGGCGACTTCGTCGTAGACCTTGGCTTTGCGCTTCAGCTCCTGATCGTTCAGGAACAGGCCAATCAGACTCTGCGCCGCAGAAGTCTTGGCCATTTTGACAAACCCGGCGGCTTCGATTTCCAGCGCCTTGTCACGACCAAAGTTGGCCGCTTTCTGAATGGTCTTGATCGCTTCGACCGGCGCCGGATAATTCGGGCCAGCCTGCCCCGCAACGAAACCTTTGGCGGTTTCGAATGCCATCATTTGTTCGATAGCGTTGAGTTTGAGTTTTTCCAGCTTCGGCTGACGCTTGGCCTTGTAGTCGAACTCGCCAGAAATCGCGCGCTTGATCAGGTCAATCGCAGCTTCCTGAAGCTTTTCCGGAGCGACCACGGCGTCGACTGCACCCACTTTCAGGGCGTCTTCAGCACGGTTTTCTTTGCCAGAGGCAATCCACTCGATAGCGTTGTCGGCACCGACGATACGCGGCAGACGAACCGTACCGCCAAAACCGGGATAGAGACCCAGCTTGACTTCGGGCAGGCCGATTTTGGCGCTGCTGGACATCACGCGATAGTCTGCGGCCAGGCACATTTCCAGGCCGCCACCCAGGGCGATACCGTTGATGGCCACCACTGTCGGCACACCAAGGTCTTCGAAATCACTGAAAATCCGGTTGGCTTCCAGATTGCCAGCCAGCAGTTCTGCGTCCGGCAACTTGAAGTTGTCGACAAACTCAGTGATGTCGGCGCCGACGATGAACACGTCCTTGCCGCTGGTGACAATCACGCCCTTGATGGAGCCATCGGCTTTGATGGTGTCCACAGCCTGACGAAGGTCATTGAGGGTGAGACGGTTGAACTTGTTGACGGACTCACCCTTGAGATCGAAATTCAATTCGACGATGCCGCTCTCAAGAGCCTTAACCGTGATGGCTTTACCTTCGTAAATCATCAACTGATCTCCACGATATGGAAGCTGAACAATACACACCGGACGCTGAAATCTGGCGCGACTACGACGTTATCGTCGGTGAAACGCCAAATCTTCAGGCACACCCGTCGATGCGGTAGCCGGGATCTGTAAGAACTGTCTTACTACCAAACGCTCAATTCATACGCCCGTTTGATTTGGGTGCGCCTACCTTCATGCAAATCCAGCAGTTTGTCAATTCGACGAATCACCCACAAATGCGGGTCATCCCATAAAGCATCGCACGTCCAAGAGCGTGCAAGCCCAGCGTGATCAGGCTCTATTCACTGTGTTTATCGGCAGAAAGCGAACAACCCCCATGAAGGTTTTGCACCGAAGAGGGTCACGCATGAAAATAAATACAAGAAAGCGCGACAAATGAGAGCAAAGAGTCTACATTCAGCGCACGACGGCACGAGACTAGCCTTTCAGGGTTCGCTGACTGCATGAGTCACACGCTTTGGGCATTGCACCGCAAAGCGCTACAGAATTACCGGCCTGCCTGGCCAACCCGAGCCCGATGTTGTTATCGGGCTTTTTAATGCCTGAAATTTGAGCTGACGAGCATCAAGCCAACGCTTTCAGCACTGCAGCAATACGCTGTAACACCTCTGCTTCGCCCTGCTCGCCCCAGCACAGAGTGATCATTTGCTGATCCGCTTCGACCTTGTACACATCAGCTGGCAGGGTATTGAAGTGCACGAGCAAACCAGCATCTTCACAGGGCTCGCGCCACTGATTGAGCCAAACACCGGGCTCTGTCTGCCAATACGCCCACACGGAAGGTTTGCTGCTGCGTCGCGGTCGGTGGTATTGCGCGCACGGGCTTGGCGGTTGCCTGGAGAGCCAGTGCGGCCAGTCCTGCGCGGAGAGCTGCATCGCCAGCCCCATCCGCCGGGCTTCCATCCGCAGAGCCATTCTGCCGCCCTGCTGACGGGACGGCCGCAGCCAGACCAATGGGCTGAGCATCACGCCAACGATTGACAGAATTATCCAGAACGTCATATTGCTTGCTGCCTTTTATACGCTAACCCATTGATGAAGATAATGGCCTGCCCAGATCGGGCTGAAAGAGCCATACTGAACGCATCGCAACCTTACGGAGGACTTCCTCATGAAGTATGAACACGTTCTGGTCGCCGTTGACCTGACTGACGAGTGCAACCCTGTCCTTTCCCGCGGTCGCGAAATTGCCGAGCGCAACGGGGCCAAATTGTCGCTGGTTCATATCGTCGAGCCGATGGCCATGGCCTTTGGCGGCGACGTGCCGATGGATCTCTCGCAACTTCAACAGCAGCAATTTGATCAAGCGAAAGAGAAGCTTGCCGCGCTGAAGGCTCAATATCCCGATACTAATATTGGTGAGGCTCATTTGGTGTATGGCCAACCCCGCCAGGAAATTCACGAGTTGGCGATCAAGGAAAAATGCGACTTGATCGTTGTTGGCAGCCACGGTCGCCATGGTCTGGCCCTGTTGCTCGGCTCAACCGCCAATGACGTATTGCATGGCGCACCTTGTGATGTACTCGCAGTGCGGTTGAAAAAAGCAGAGTGATCCAACCGCAGGGTTAATGAGCGCATCTTCTGTCCGTGCCATGGCGCTGTTTCGCCACGAACATCGGACTGTAGGAGCTCACCGAGGTTACGAGGCCAGCGATCGCGGTTTGTCTGGCACTCCGTCATCGCTGGCCTCGTAACCTCGGTGAGCCCCTACAGGTTTGGGGGCAACTCAAATAACTTGGATGTTATTTGGAAAACGCCTTCCCACTTGCGCCACACAATAAAAAGCCCGGAGCAATGATCCGGGCTTTTTATTTGCCTTGAGTATCAGGCGTCCAGCTCGGCCCAGCGCTCCAGCAAACCGTCCAGTTCGGCCTGACGGTTTTCCAGTTGAGCCAGCACCGCAGCAGTTTGCTCGGCAGGACGCTGGTAGAAGCCAGGTTCGGCCATTTCGGCAGTCAGAGCAGCAATCTGTGCTTCGGTTTCGTCGATCTGCTCTGGCAACGCCTCAAGCTCACGCTGCAATTTGTAGCTGAGTTTTTTCTTGGCACTCGCCACCGGTATTTCCTTGGCTTCAACCGGCACAGCCTCAACCACGGCAGTGGCCAGTTCGGCTTTGCCAGACTTGGAATCAGTGACACCGAGCAGTTTTGGTGAGCCGCCCTGACGCAGCCAGTCCTGATACCCGCCAACGTACTCGCGGACCTTGCCTTCGCCTTCGAATACCAGGGTGCTGGTCACGACGTTGTCAAGGAATGCCCGGTCGTGACTCACCATCAGTACGGTGCCCTTGAAGGTCAACAGCACTTCTTCAAGCAGCTCGAGGGTTTCCACGTCCAGATCGTTGGTCGGTTCGTCGAGGACCAGCAGGTTGGCTGGCTTGCTGAACAGCTTGGCAAGCAACAGACGTGCACGCTCACCACCTGACAACGCTTTCACCGGTGTACGGGCACGTTGCGGGCTGAACAGGAAATCGCCCAGGTAGCTCAGTACGTGACGACTCTGGCCATCGATGTCGATGAAGTCGCGACCTTCGGCGACGTTATCGATAACGGTTTTTTCCAGATCCAGTTGATGACGCAACTGGTCGAAGTACGCAACGTCCAGACGTGTACCGACTTCAACCGAGCCATTGGTTGGCTGCAGGTTATCGAGCATCAGCTTGAGCAATGTGGTCTTGCCGGTACCGTTGGCACCCAGCAGACCGATGCGGTCTTCGCGCTGCAGGACCATGGAGAAGTCCTTGATCAGCATCGGGCCGCCCGGGTGAGCGAAGCTGACGTTGTCCAGAACCATGACCTGCTTGCCGGATTTGTCGGCCGTATCCAGCTGGATATTGGCCTTGCCGGTACGCTCACGACGCTCGCCACGCTCGACGCGCAATGCCTTGAGGGCACGCACACGGCCTTCGTTACGAGTGCGACGCGCCTTGATGCCCTGACGGATCCAGACTTCTTCCTGAGCCAGGCGCTTGTCGAACAACGCGTTGGCGGTTTCTTCGGCAGCCAGCACGGCTTCCTTGTGAACGAGGAAACTGGCGTAGTCGCCGTTCCAGTCGATCAGACCGCCACGGTCCAGTTCAAGGATGCGGGTCGCGAGGTTTTGCAGGAAAGAACGGTCGTGCGTGATGAACAGCACGGCGCCCTGGAATTCCTTGAGCGCGTCTTCCAGCCAGGCAATCGCGCCGATGTCCAGGTGGTTGGTTGGTTCGTCGAGCAGCAGCAGATCCGGCTCGGATACTAGCGCCTGGGCCAGCAACACGCGACGACGCCAGCCACCGGACAACTCGGCGAGCGTCTTGTCGGCTGGCAATTGCAGGCGACTCAGCGTGCTGTCAACGAGTTGCTGCAAGCGCCAGCCGTCACGGGCTTCGAGGTCTTGCTGAACGTGCATCAGCTTGTTCAGGTCTTCCTCGGTGACGCAGTTCTGCGCAAGATGGTGATACTCGGCCAGCAAGGCGCCCACACCGTCCAGGCCTTCGGCCACCACGTCGAACACTGTCCGGTCGTCGGCTACTGGCAATTCCTGGGGCAATTCGCCGATTTTCAGGCCTGGCGCACGCCAGACTGCACCGTCATCGGGCTTCTGTACGCCTTTGACAAGCTTCAACATGCTGGACTTGCCAGTACCGTTACGACCGATGATGCACACCCGCTCACCACGGGCGATCTGCCAGGATACCTTGTCCAACAACGGCATAGCGCCGAACGCAAGGGACACATCGCTGAATTTGAGCAGGGTCATGAGCTTCTCCAAAAACCGGGGGCGCATTCTACCTGAGATAGAAGCCATATGTCGGGTTTCAATGACAGGCGCACTGTCTGGAATGCACAACCGCGCGCCTTTAGTCGTCTTCATTTGTTTCCAGTTGCAAACCCTCGGTCTGCAACGCTTTCAACCGGAGCTGGCAAAAGGCTAAGCTAGCGACACTTTTCACGATTCATCTGCTCGGAAGTCTCATGCGCAGTCGCTTGTTCAGCCTTTTTTCCTGCATGCTCCTCTCTGCTACTGCGGCTCAAACTGTTTACGCCGCAGATCTCAACCAACAGCGTCAGTATTACGATGTGGCCAAAAGCGCTTTGGCCAAAGGCGATACCGGCCCCTATCGGGCCTATGCTGCGGCACTCGCGGATTATCCTCTCGAGCCATATCTGGCTTACGACGAGCTCACGGCCCGCCTGAAGACCGCGAGTAATCCGGAGATCGAGAAATTCCTCGCTGAGCACGGCGACCTGCCACAAGCCAACTGGATGAAATTACGCTGGTTGCGTTGGCTGGCAGAACGGGGCGACTGGGCAACATTCGTCAAGTATTACGATCCGAAGATGAATTTCGTGGAGCTCGACTGCCTGTATGGCCAGTATCTGTTAGGCCACGGCAAGAAAGCCGAAGGTTACGCCAGCGCTGAAAAGCTCTGGATGACGGGCAAAAGTTTGCCTGCCGCGTGTGACGGTTTCTTTGCCCAATGGGCCACTGACGGGCAACTCCCGGAACAGAAACGCTGGCAGCGAGCCAAGCTCGCCGCACAGGCCGGCAACTATCCTTTAGCGACCACGCTGGTTAACAGCCTCAACAGCCTTGCACCACAGGGCAAGTTGCTGCTGGAAATCGCTAAAAAACCGGAGATGCTCAACAATCCGGCGCAGTTCTCCCCTGTCGACGAAGCGATGTCCGACGTTGTGGGCCTGGGCCTGCGCCGCCTGGCCAAGCAAGACCCGCAGAAAGCCATGGAAATGCTCGACGGTTATTCGGCAAAGATGCACTTCTCCCATGAGGAGCAAGTGCAGATCGCCAAGGAAATCGGCCTGACTCTGGCACGCCGTTACGATGGCCGCGCGCTTGAAGTCATGACCAAGTACGACCCGGACCTGCGAGACAACACAGTCACCGAATGGCGTCTGCGCCTGCTGCTGCGCCTCGGTCGCTGGGAAGATGCCTACGAACTCAGCCGTCGCCTGCCCAAAGACCTGGCCGACACCAATCGCTGGCGTTATTGGGAAGCCCGCTCGCTGGAGCTGGCCCAACCGCACAGCCCGCTGATCCCGGCCCTCTATAAGGACGTCGCCAAGGAGCGTGACTTCTATGGCTTCCTGGCAGCAGACCGGACGCAGAGTTCTTATCAGATCAACAACAAACCGTTGGTGCTCAGCCAGGCGCTGATCAACAAGGTTCGCAACACACCGGGTGTACGTCGGGCGCTGGAGTTCCATGCTCGCGGGCAAATCGTCGACGGCCGCCGCGAGTGGTACCACGTCAGCCGACACTTCAATCGTGATGAAATGGTTGCCCAGGCCAAGCTGGCCTACGACTTGAAATGGTACTTCCCGGCCATCCGCACCATCAGCCAGGCGCAGTACTGGGACGATCTGGATATCCGCTTCCCAATGGCACACCGCGATACGCTGGTCCGTGAAGCCAAGGTTCGCGGCCTGCACTCAAGCTGGGTGTTTGCGATCACACGGCAGGAAAGTGCCTTCATGGACGATGCCCGCTCGGGTGTTGGCGCAAGCGGTCTGATGCAATTGATGCCTGCCACCGCCAAGGAAACTGCGCGTAAATTCAGCATCCCGCTGGCTTCACCGCAGCAAGTGCTGGACCCGGATAAGAATATCCAGCTTGGCGCAGCCTATCTGAGCCAGGTCCACGCCCAATTCAATGGCAATCGGGTGCTCGCTTCCGCTGCTTATAACGCAGGCCCCGGGCGCGTCAGGCAGTGGCTCAAAGGTGCCAATCACCTGGCCTTTGATGTTTGGGTAGAAAGCATTCCGTTCGACGAAACCCGTCAGTACGTGCAGAACGTCCTGTCCTACTCGGTGATCTACGGCCAGAAGCTCAACTCGCCACAGCCGCTGGTGGACTGGCATGAACGGTTCTTTGATGATTTGTAAGTAACCGACGCAATGCCCGATGCCAGTCAGCTCACCCTGACTGGCATTTTTGTTTGCAGCGCCGGACTTCATTGCGCTGCAACAAAAGGCTGATCAACTGGGGATTGTTTTCTGGCTCGCCAGCTTCCTGCATATCCAGAACCCGCACCGAACCTGTAGGAGCTGACGAGCAGCGCGAGGCCGCGATGGCGGTGGATCAGACAGGACGCTTTCGCGGCCTCGTGGTGCTCGTCAGCTCCTACAGAAATAACGGCATTCAGCTAGCTTCCGGTAACGACATCAACAGTCACAGAACGACGCAGCACTTGCCGGGTGAATAAGAGGCTGCTAAAGCTCTGCATCAGGTTTTGCAGGCAATGATCGACCGGATCACCAATGATCACAAAAAGAAGGATTATCGACACCATGCTGAAAGGAATTTCAAAAACGCTGCTCCTCAAGACGCCCTTGAGCAGCCTTCTGACCGGCAGCATGCTGGCGGGCTTGATGATAGCCTCAGCACCAGCAATCTCGGCCGAAGCGCCGGGCAAAGCGCTGAGCGCAAAAATCGGCTTGCCGTGGCCCGCAGTGATTGCCCATCGCGGCGCTTCCTATGACGCCCCGGAAGAAACCATCCCTGCGTACACAGTGGCTCGGGACCTGGGCGCGGACTATCTGGAAATGGATATTCAGCGCACCAAGGATGGTGTATTGATCGCACTGCACGATGACACCCTGGAGCGCACGACCAACATCGCGCAAGTCTTTCCCAAGCGAGTCAAAGACCCGCTGAACACCTTCACTCTGGATGAAGTAAAGCAGCTTGATGCGGGCAGCTGGTTCAACAAGGCTCACCCGGACCGCGCGCGGGAAGCCTACACAGGCCTGCAGATTCTGACGCTGGAAGAAGTGATCGATATCGCTGAAGGCGGCAAGAACAAGCCAGGCCTGTACATCGAAACCAAAGCGCCGAGCCAGTTTCCCGGTATCGAAGCGGACCTCAAAAAAGTGCTCGCCAAGCGCGGCTGGCTCAACACCCGCCCCGCCGCTGCCCCAGGTTACGTAAACGTCGCGCAAATGCCCGGCCGTGTGGTTCTGCAAACCTTCGAGAAACCAAGCCTGGTGCTGTTGCAGAAAGAAATGCCGCAGGTGCCGAAGGTACTGTTGCTGTGGATTGGCAAAGGCTCTATCGAACCCGAATCCGATGTCACCTTCGCAGACTCAGGCGCTAAAGACAAAGCCACTTACTATGGCGCTCAGAAGCCGAAAACCCAGGAAGAGTTCGTCGCCTGGGTTGATTGGGCCAAGGCGCACGGCGCAATCGGTACCGGTCCTTCAGCGAAGCTCACTAACGGTGGCGATCAGAGCTACATGGACCTGGTCAAGCCGTGGATGAACAACGTAACTCATGAGAAAGGCATGGTTGTGCATCCCTACACCGTAGATGACGAAGTTGACTTCAAACAAATCAGCCAGGACGGCGTCGATGGTTTCTTCACCAATCGCACTTCGGAATTGCTGAAGTTCTACGGTCGCCCAGCCAAAGAAAGCATGGAAAACATCCTCAAGCGCAACGGCTACTGATAAGCCACACAGCTCCTACTCAAGAGCTTTCGCGCACCACCAGCTCAAACCCCAGGTCCACCTGGGGTTTCTGCGCGACACCATCGATCAGGCCCAACAACAGTTGCGCGGCGCGCTGCCCGACCTCCTGCCGCGGCGTAGCGATAGAGGTCAGACGCGGCACCATGTGCGCCGATCCGGGCAGATCATTGAAACCCACCAGAGACACTTGCTGCGGAATACTGATACCGCGACGCAAGGCCTCCAGCGCTGCGCCTTGCGCAAGGTCATCGTTGCAGAAAAACACCCCGTCTACATCCGGGTGCTCCGTCATCAACTGCATGAACAACTCGGCACCCAGCGCGATTGACGAAGGCTGCGGCGTCATTACCTGCAAGGTCGGATCGTAGAGGCCTCGCTCCTCCAGGACCTGACGAAACCCCTCGCCACGCTGCATGACACGCGGGTCGAGTTGGGCTGCGATGTACGCCAGTCGTTTACGGCCGCGCCCCAAAAGATGCCGTGCCGCCTCCGCGCCCGCCAGGGCCTGCGAAAAACCTACACAGTAAGCCGCGCGCAGGGGATCCAGCTCCATCATGTGCACACAGGGCACACCGCTCGCGACCAGCAGCTGACGCAAAGCCGGAGTGTGATCAAAGCCGGTGAGCAGCAACCCTCGCGGCCTGTTTACCAAGTGGTTGCGCAGCAGGTTCTCTTCTTCTTCCGGAGAGTAATGGTAATTGCCGATCACGACGTCCAGACCTCGTGGGCGCAGGACGTTCTGAATCGCTTCCAGCGTTTCGATAAACAACTGGTTCGACAGCGACGGCACCAGCACCACGACGGTCTGGCTTTGCGAAGACGCCAGAGCCCGCGCTGCCGGATTGGCGACATAGCCCAGTGCAAGCGCCGCGGCGCGAACTCTTTCTACGGACTCGGGGGCAACGGTACTGACTCCGCGCAACGCGCGGGAAGCGGTAATGGGCGAAACGCCAGCCTGGCGTGCAACTTCGTTGAGGGTCGGACGGCCAGTAGAGCGGGAACCAATGCGTGTCATGCGTTGCCAACTACATAAGGATGAGCAGGCAGACCGCGTGAGAACGTAGCGAGCGATGACAAGACAAGGCAAAAACAGTCGAAAAAGTGAAGTCCAGGTGTTCTAAATGAGCATTTTTCGACTGTTTTTAACATCGGGTTGTCGAGCGCAGTAGTTATCACGCTATCTGCAAGGGGTTGCCAAAGGCATCTAATGGGCTCTAAGGTAGCGCTGTCTCATCGACCCTGCCAATGCTTTCAGTCATTTTATTGACTTGGAGTAACGTCCGATGATGACCGATGCATTCAAAACAATGACAAGAACTGGACCCAGCTCTTGCTGTTCTTATGTTCTAGCCGACAAAGACAGCGCTGTCTCCAGCTAAGGTGGCCTACTGTGACAACTGCGAACTCTGCTATTTCCGCTTTGGTGATCATGGGCGTTTCGGGCTGCGGCAAAAGTGTCGTAGGTGCTGAAATCGCTGGCAAAAGCGGAGGCCGCTTGATCGAAGGCGACGCCTTCCACCCTCCCGCAAACATCAAGAAGATGAGCGACGGCCACCCTCTCAACGACGAGGACCGTGCTGGCTGGCTGGAAACGCTGGGCCAGGAGATGGCCAAAGCCCTGAGCAATGGCGAACGTCCAGTCCTGACCTGCTCCTCCCTCAAACTCATTTATCGCGAACGCCTGCGTAAAGCTGTGCCTGGTCTAGGCTTTGTATTTCTGGAGTTGACCAAGGAGATGGCGGTAGAACGTTGCTCCCACCGCCCGGGTCACTTCATGCCAGCCAGTCTGGTCGACAGTCAGTTCGCAACGCTCGAGCCGCCGTATGGCGAGGACAAAACGCTTGTGGTTGATGCTGGCCAGTCAGTCGACGACATCAGCACTCAAGCGGCGAACTGGTGGAAAGCGTCCATAGCCAGCTAAAGGCGTGAGCGCGAAAGACAGCGCTGTCTTGCATAGAAATGTGCTGAAAATAGTGGAACGACAGCGTTTAGCCGTAGCTCCATAAACAATAAAGATAACCGGAGAGACATCCATGTTCGGTATGACACACGAGACGTACCTGTTGGTCGACGCGGTGGTTACGATCATCGGCCTGATCCTGCTGATCACCAAATTCAAGGTTCACCCCTTCGTCGCGTTGACGATTGCCGCAGGCTTCCTTGGTCTGACGTCCGGCATGCCGGTGGACAAGGTCATGAAAGCATTTCAGGACGGCTTCGGCGGCGTGCTGGGCTTCGTCGGCATTATCCTCGGCCTGGGCACCATGCTCGGCAAACTGATGGCGGACTCCGGTGGTGCCGATCAGATCGCACAAACGCTGATCCGCTCGTTCGGTAAACAGCGCGTGCATTGGGCAATGATGTTTGCCGCCTTTCTGGTCGGCATCCCATTGTTCTTCGAAATCGGCTTCGTGCTGCTGATTCCGTTGGTCTACATCGTTGCTCGTCGTACCGGCGTGTCCATCGTCAAGATCGGCATCCCGCTGCTGGCCGGTCTGTCCGCCGTTCACGGCCTGGTTCCGCCACACCCGGGCCCACTGCTGGCCATCGGGATCTTTGGTGCTGACATCGGCAAGACTATTTTCTACGGTCTGTTGGTTGCGCTGCCTACTGCAATTATTGCAGGCCCTATCTACGGCAAATGGATTTCCAAATACGTACCGGGCACCCCTTCGCAGGAGTTGATGGAGCAGATTGGCAAAGAGTCGACCGCGAGCAACCTGCCAAGTTTTGGCATCACGCTGGTGACTATTCTGCTGCCGGTGTTCCTGATGCTGCTCAAGACCTTCGCTGATGTCGTACTGCCTGAAGGCAATACTTTCCGCATCTGGATGGACTTCATCGGTCACCCGATCACTGCCCTGCTCGCGGCGTTGCTGTTGGCGTTTTACACCTTCGGTACCGCTCGTGGTTTTGATCGCACGAAAATCATGAAGTTGCTGGATCAGAGCCTGACGCCAGTGGCTGCTATCGTACTGATCGTGGGTGCAGGCGGTGGCTTCAAGCAAATGCTGGTCGCAAGCGGTGTGGGCGACTTGATCGGCCACATGGCGGTGCAGGCGCAGATCAACCCGATCATGCTGGCCTGGCTGGTAGCGGCGGTGATTCGTATTGCGACGGGCTCGGCGACGGTGGCTACCATTACCGGTGCGGGCATTGTGGCACCAGTGATTGGTCTGATCCCGGGCGTTAACCGTGAGTTGCTGGTGTTGGCCACGGGTGCCGGGTCGTTGATTCTGTCCCACGTGAACGATGCCGGTTTCTGGCTGGTGAAGCAGTATTTCAATATGACTGTGGCCGAGACGTTCAAGACCTGGACGGTGATGGAAACCATTCTGTCGGTGGTCGGTTTGATCTTCATCATGTTGTTGTCGATGGTGATTTGATCTAGCACTTCTGTTGTGGGCCGGCTCACTTCGCCGGCCTTCAACAATCGGTCCTACGGCGTACACGCCAAACCTCTTGAACTGCCGCAACGCCCCTTCCCCGCTTGACCCACGTTTACTCTCGTAAAGCTCAATCGTGTCGCCCGACGCAAATCTCCCCGTCAAGCTCATACCTATCTGACCCCACCAACACCGTATTCCTACGCACCCTGTAGCGATTTCCATCAATACTTTCCGAAGATTCCAGCGTATCTCTGAAGTTACGCCTACGCTGATATTCAATCGGGGATATGCCGTCGTATACCTTGATGTGTTGCGGGAAAATGCTGCCGCTCAGGTACACGCTTCACGCTCTGAACAGAAAGGTGTCCAGCCGCGCAGCTAAATACGGGCTTTTGCTAACAAAAACAGGCAGAATTGGCGCGCTCATCGGGTCGGTAACCGGCCTTGATGACAGAAAAATGTACCGAGGGAATTAAATTCACACCTGTAACGTCATATTGATGGACGCATTTGGATGTACTCGGCAACTATTACCACGCAAAGGCAAACGCCAGCCTCCTGCTGAGAGGCCATCAAGGAAACGATTATGTTGATACTCACCCGCAAAGTAGGCGAAAGCATAAACATTGGTGACGAGATTACCGTCACGATTCTGGGCGTTCAGGGCCTTCAGGTACGCCTGGGCATCAACGCACCAAAAAATGTTTCTGTGCATCGTGAAGAAATCTACAAACGCATCCAGGCAGAACTTGCCCCGAACCAAGACCCACAATGACCTGATCGTTCCCCCTATTCAAACCGGGTTGCTTCATATCAGGCAGGTCGGCCACGGCGTCTTCGGACGCCGTTTTTTATGCCCCTTCGTTTATAGCCTCCAGTCTTCACAAGCCTCCACGGCGCTCAATATGTGGCTATTAGCCGCTTACGACCACTTGTCCGCCACCTAGAACTCCTGCTGAAAATCCTCACTCAACCCCATGAACACAAGGATCGATGCAAAGCCCGTAGTCAGTTGTGAGCCAAGCACGCTCTTCATTTTCATGAACAGCAAAACGGTGAATAACAATGGACACAACGTCGCAAAACCCGACCGGCACCACAAACCAGAATAATGACCCGCCGCAGGATCACCTGCACCATCTGCAAGAAGACGCAGTCGCAGCGATCAACAGCGCCAAGGAGCATGGCTCAGCTCAGTTTGAGCAATATCGCGACACGGCCGTCGATCAGATCGAAAACCTGGCCCACTCCGCTCAGTCTGCCGCCGAGCAGATGCAGGATGGTGACACGTTGGGGCTTTCTCACTACGTGACCGACCTTGCTCAGAACATGACTACGCTGGCCGGTAATCTGCGCGGTAAAAGCATCGATGAACTGCTGCAACAGGCAGGCAAACTGGCTCGGGATAATCCGGCGCTGTTTGTCACCGGCAGCGTGGCATTAGGCTTTGGTTTGTCGCGCTTTCTCAAGGCTTCCAATTCGGGCCAGTCCCCTACCGAGGCGTTCGGCACAGAGCCGCCCGACACGAGGCCCGTAAGGCCAAACGATGAATTGGGCAGCGATTATCAGACAGAGTCGAGCCCGATTGTCGAAGCAGATCATGTGCCTCCCGTTGCCCATGCCCACATGGGTGATGTCTATCACAGTGGCAGGCCCGGCGTTGTCGACCGAAGCGCTACGCCTGATGCTGCGTCGGGGGCCGCAATTGCGGACGGGCCGAATGGAGGTATATCCGATGACGATCTGACCGAGGCTGCCCGGAATAAAGAAGGGCTGTCACGAGGAGGTGTGCAATGACCACTTCTCCCAATACACCTCCTGAAGGCGATACCTCGGCGCTGGGCTTGATCCGCCAGTTGGCACATGAAGTTCCGGCCCTGCTCAGCAAAGAGCTGGCGTTAGCCAAAGCGGAAGTCAGAGAGTCGATCAACGCCGCAAAAGCGGGCGTTGCGGCCGTCAGCGGCGGCGCAGTGGTCATGCTGGCCGGGCTGGTCATCGTGCTGCTGGCGGCGGTTTACGCGTTGGCCAACCTCATGCAGCCATGGCTTGCCGCGTTGATCGTCGGGGTCGTCGCCATGGCCATCGGCTTCATCATGATCCAGTCCGGCAAGAAGCAATTCGACGCGTCAAACCTGACACCTGAGCGCACCGTCAGCTCCCTGCAAAAAGACAAGGACGCCATCCAGAGGAAAGTCTCATGAGTATCGACAGCACATTCGACACCCCGGAAAGCTTTGACAGTGATTCGCACAAAAGCCCGGAAACGCTTGAGCGGGAGATCGACGCGCAACGCTCGAGCATCGGTAATATCGTTGACGCACTGGAAGGCAAGTTTTCCCCAGGACAGTTGCTTGACCAGGCACTGAGCTATGGCAAAGGCACCGGCGGCGAGTTTTTCAGCAATCTAGGCAATACGGTTAAAACCAATCCTCTGCCAACAGTGCTTACTTCGGTCGGGCTGTTATGGCTGATGATGGGACAGAACCGCAGCGCCTCCCCCAACGGGCCATCCAGCCTCGGCAATCTGGGTGAGCGCATTGGTGACATGGCCCACAGCGTGACGGACACCTTCGACAGTGCCAAATCCAGAATCGAAGAGACTGCGCATCGCATGAAGGAAAAAGCCGGGAAGGTGTCAGACGAGGTCAGTGAAAAACTCTCGGTCACGGGAGAGCGCTTGAACAAGGGCAGCCATGACGCTCGTGATTCTCTGCATGAGCAAACCCGAAACGTGCAATCCAGCCTGACCTCTATGCTGCGCGAGCAGCCATTGGCACTGGCGGCGATCGGCATTGCATTAGGCGCGGCCCTGGGTGCGGCATTGCCAGCGACCGAGCGGGAGAACCAGATGATGGGCCAGGCCAGCGATACCTTGACCGAGAAAGTCAAACAGACCGCGAGCGAAGGTTATGAAAAAGTTGCGCAGGAAGCGAAGGGCGTAGTCGATGAGGTGAAGTCGGCGCAGCCTGCCGGCACAGCTCAGCAGGGTTCGACGGTGGACATGTCTTCCGGGCTGGGTTAGTCGAGATTTGCATCGCCTGTACCGTCCGGATGCGGCCCAGACCACGTCCGGACGATACAGGCGACTCGTTCTCACTCTGGGGACTCTACACGCTGAACAATGCTGTCCTTGATCAGCAACCTCTTCTCCTTCAGTTTCTTTAACTGATCATCACCAATTCCCCCCGCTGGACCAGACTCTGCGTCCAGAACCTCGCTATCAATCCGAGCGTAATCGTCGAGCAAGTGATTGAGCTTTTTATCCGTATTACGGCGCTCGGCGACTTGCTCCCGAGTGAGCTTCAGATCTGCGTACAAATCGTGCTTGACCGGCATGGAACACCTCTCTGACTGCAAAGACTCATTGGCGAAGATTCGCCACTTCCAGTTCAACCGCTATGCCTGCTCACGCAGACGGCGTACTTCGTAAGCCTTCAAATGCGTATAGGCAAAACCCAGAACAGATAACGACGGCTCCAGGCCTAGGGCCTCCCGACGTACCAGCAAATCACCCAAAACATGCTCCACTTCTATCGATGCGCCGCGCTCCATGTCGCGCAACATCGACGCGCTCAGCTTCGACCCTGAAGCCGTCAGCATGCTCAGGTAACGCTGACGAACCGTTTCATGCAACGGATGGCCCTGCGCGTCAGCGATGGCGCAACACTCTGCGAACAGTTTCACCACCAGTGGCAGGCCTTGCGCTTCAAGAACATCCCCCAGGCTGGCGCGCATGGCGCCCGTGATCCCGGCAAGGGTCGCGATGAAACACCACTTGTCCCACATATCCTGAACAATGTGCTGACTGAGATTGGCCTCGAAGCCCGCCTCTGCCAAGGCTTCGGCAACCCGCAGGATGCGCGGAGTTGATGCGCCATCAAGCTCGCCAAACGACAACTGATGCCTGTCATTGAGATGCAAGATAGTGCCCAGGGTACTGCGATCCACAGAAATCAGGCACTGACCGCCCAACACATTGACGCTGTCGAACCGCTCCGTGAGACGCGCCAAATGGGCAATGCCGTTAAGCAACGGCAGAATGGCCGTGCCGGGGCCGACCGCCGGCGCAAACGCGTCCATGGCCGAATCCAGGTCATAGGCTTTACAGCTCAGAATGATCAAATCATAGGGACCGTCGAGCATGTTACTCAGCACGCAGGGCGGCGACGGGTACAGGATGTTGCCTTGAGGGCTGCGGATAATCAGGCCATCACGTTCCAGTTCGTCGGCCCGGGCTGGCCGTACCAAAAAGGACACATCGCGCCCCGCCTCCAGTAATCGTCCACCAAAATACCCGCCGATGGCCCCCGCTCCAACGATCAAGATACGCATTGATATCGACCTCCCGAGACGCTATGGAACGCAGAGAATCTGCCCGCTCCAACGCACTCAAAGCACGGTTAAACAGTGAGCGTAGAAGATGTTACGGCGACCCTCAACATGCTGAGCAGGATGGAGAGAAATGCGCGTGGTTGCATTAGGATTAGCTAATCGTCATTATTTGATAATAATTTTCATTAGCACTATCAAATCATGTCTTCCACTCCCCTTAACGCTCAGCAATTGACCGCGCGCAACCGTGTCCTGCGCCAATTGTTCGGTGATCATCACAGCTGGCTGTTAACCCGCTTGCACGCACGCCTGGGCTGTCGCCATGACGCGGATGATATGGCGTCGGAAACCTTCGCGCAGGTTGTGGCCCTCCCCGACCCATCGGGCATCAACGAGCCGCGGGCCCTTCTGACGACGATTGCCAAGCGGCTGATTTTTGCCAGTTGGCGCCGCCGGGATCTGGAGCGCGCCTATCTGGAAGTTCTGGCTCAGCAACCATTGGCTCATGAGCCGTCCGCCGAAGAACAGGCTCAGGCGCTGCAAGCGCTCAGCGCACTTGACCGGATTCTGGATGGCCTGTCGCCGATCGGGCGCAGCGCTTTTTTGTATAGCCAGCTGGACAACCTGACCTACGCCGAAATCGGCCAGCGCCTGGGTATTTCGGCACCACGGGTTCATCAATACATCGTCAAAGCGCTGAGCCTCTGTTACCTGGCGCTGGAAAGTCGATGACCAGCAGCCACTTGCCGCCCGCGGTAAAACAGGCCATTGAATGGCTCGCACTGCAACGCTCGGGACAGATGAGCACGGCAGATCAGCAACACTTTGAGGAATGGTTACGCAGCAGTGAGGAAAACCGTGACGCCTGGCAAAAGCTGGCGCGGCGATTGGGCTCACTACTCAACGATCTGCCGCAAGTATCCCATCAGGTACTGAGCAATGCTGGCAGCAGTCGCCGACACTTGTTACGCGGGGCTCTGGGTGTAGCAGGTGTAGGGCTGGGTGGCTGGTGGCTGCAACGCGCCGGACTGCTGCCCGCTATAAGCAGCGATCTGCAGAGCGGCTTTGCCGAGCGCCGTCCGTTCGTGCTGGAGGACGGTAGCCGCGTGGTGCTTAACGCTCAAAGCCGCGTCGACCTGGCCATGAGCGTCCGCGAGCGCAGGCTGATCCTGCGTGAAGGCGCATTGAGCATTCAGGTGGCCGCCGACCCTTTGCGCCCGCTGATAGTACAGACCCGATTTGGAGAAATCCGCGCACTGGGTACCCGCTTCACGGTCACGCTTCGCGAACAGGGCGTGCAGGTATGGGTTCAGGAATCGCGCGTACAACTCACCGACCCCGCAGGTGCGCGCCTGGAGCTGACCTCGGGTCAGGGCGCGCAACTTGGCGAGTCAGGGCTACGGCCGCTCGATCCTCGGCAGGCAGGCGAAGGCGTCTGGGAAGACGGCCTGCTGGAAGTTCGTGATCAGTCCCTTGGCGACATCGTCGAAGCGTTGCGCCCCTACCGTCGCGGCATTTTGCGCATCAGCCCCCAGGCTCGTGCATTGCGGGTCAGCGGTGTGTTCCCGCTGGACGACAGCGATCAGGCGCTGCGCTCGCTGCAAGAAGTCTTGCCGATCAAGGTCGAGACACACTTCAACTGGTGGACGCAATTAAGTCTGCGCTGAAAAATATTTTGTGCGCCCCCTTAATATCGGCCCTGCTCGCGTCACATAGCTGACATCGACTATCCCTGAGGGAAATTGCTGTCATGCACCGCCCACTTCGCTTGACCCTGACGCCTTTGACGCTAGCCCTGAGCCTGACAGCCTTGCACAGTGTGGCTGCACCTGCGCAAACCCCGGCAGCACAACAGCAACTGATGGATTTCTCCGTGCCTGCTGGCCCGCTGGATGTCAGTTTGACGGCAATCGCCCGACAGAGCGGGCGCGGCATCGCGTTCAGTGCCCAACTGACTCGCGACCTGCGCGCGCCCGCACTCAACGGCCGCTTAAGTGCTGAACAAGCACTGAGCCAGGTCCTGCAAGGTTTACCTTTGCGGCTGCACACCACCGCCAGCGGCACCTTCAGCATCGAGCCGGTAGTTGCCAGTCAGGCAGTGGAACTGGCGGACATCGACATCAATGGTCAAAGTTACGGCCAGGACGCATGGGGTCCGGCTCATAGCAAAGTGGCAACCCACAGCGCCACGGCGAGCAAGACCGATACGTCGTTGCGAGAAACGCCTCAATCCATCTCGGTCATCACGCGCGAAGAACTGACGTCGCGTCAGCACGACAGCCTGGCCGACGTGCTCAACTACACCGCAGGTCTGGTCAGCCAGCCCAACGGCTACAGCCGGGTGGCCGATGACTATCGTTTGCGCGGCTTCGACATTGGTCCCCGCACCGGTGGCGTGCTGCGCGATGGCATGAAGATGCAAAGCACTCAGTTCGAAGGCGGCCAGGAACCTTACGGGCTGGAGCGCGTAGAAGTGCTCAAGGGAGCCTCGTCGGTACTGTATGGCCAGCTGGCACCTGGCGGCATGGTGAACACCACCAGCAAACGACCAACGCTGGAGCCGTTACACGAAATAAACGTCGAATATGGCAACAACAATCGCAAGCAGATCTCAACCGATCACAGCGGCAAGCTCGATGACGAAGGTCGTTTCAGCTACCGCCTGACCGGACTGTGGCGAGACAGCGGCACCCAGTTCGACGAGATTGACGACGACAAGCAATACATCGCCCCGGCGTTGACCTGGCAACTGGATGACGACACTCGGCTGACACTGCTCGCCACGCATCAGCGCACGCAAACGACTCTAACGCCGCCGATCCAGTACAACCTGACTACCTTCAGCGCCACGCCGGGCTACAAGGTGCCGTACGACCTGTTCCCGGGCGAGCCCGACTACGATGATTACGACGGCACCTTGCAAACCTTTGGCTATCTGTTCGAGCGGCGGCTGAGCAACGACCTGCAATTGCGCCATGCCCTGCGCTATTACGAATCCCGCGCCGATTACGACTACATCACCCTCAACAGCAGCCGCATTACCGGGCCGAATCTGTCGAGCCTGTCGCGCACCTATAACTCTCGCGAAGACGTATCCACCGGCTGGACCAGTGACACCAGCGTGCAGTGGAATATCGACAGCGGTCGCTGGCAGCACACGCTTTTGGGCGGCGTGGATTTATACCGCAAAACCTACGACAGCCATCGCTTCAGTGGTGCCGCACCGGCGTTGAATCTGGCCAATCCGGTTTACGGCAACCTGCCACAGGTCAACACCGCTACGGACCGAGGTTCGGATCTGCACAGCGAACAATTCGGCGTTTACCTGCAAGAACAGGCCAAGTTCGACGAGCATTGGGTTGCGCTGTTCGGACTCCGTCAGGACTGGGCCGAAAACAACACTCGCAACTACAGCGACGACTCCCAAGCCAAGGTTCGTGACAACAAAACCACAGGCCGTATCGGCTTCGTCTACCTGGCCAATAACGGGCTGGCACCTTACATCAGCTACAGCCAGTCCTTTTTACCTTCGGCTGGAACCGACAGCGACGGCAAGGCCTTCCTGCCCACTGAAGGCGAGCAATATGAAATAGGCATTCGCTACCAGCCGCCCGGACGCGAAATGATGATCAGCGCAGCGGTCTATCAGTTGACGCAAAAAAACGTCATCACTTCTATTCCCGGCTCTGACTTCGACGAGCAAACCGGCAAGGAACGCAGCAAAGGCTTTGAGCTTGAAGCCAAGGCGCAACTGACCCCGATGCTGGCGCTGAACGCATCCTATGCCTACACCGACGCTCACATCATCGCCGATAACGACAAAAGTCTTGAAGGCTCGCGCATCGAAGGCACGCCGTATCACAGCGCTGCACTCTGGCTCGACTACCGGCTTGCCGCGCTCGGCCTGCCCAAAGTCAGCGTCGGTTCCGGAGCCCGCTACAACGGCACGACGCACACCACGCCCAGCGTCAGCGACCGAAAAATCCCGGCCTATACCCTGTTTGACGCCAGGGTCAGCTACGAAGTCGACGCCAACTGGCTAGTTAGCGTCCGGGCACAGAACCTCAGTAACGAGCGCTATATCTACTGCGCCAACTCGTGCCGCTACGGGGACGAACGCAGTGTGGTCAGCTCGGTGAGTTACAAGTGGTAGGTTTTTACAGGTAACCGCTGCGTGTTCAGCCTTCCACGCCAACCAGACCGGGGAACAGAAACGGCATGCCCTGCCCCAGACGCTGGGTCAGGCTGCGGTTGTCGACGGCCAATTCTGTCGGGACCTGAAGGCGGGCCATGAGCGCCTCGATTACCGCCCGGGAAGCATCATTATGAAACTGCCAGACCCCATAAATCCGCCCGTCAAACGAAGGCTCGCTGCCCAGGCGCTCGTCGGCGGCAAGCCCTGCGCCGATCCCGAACAGATGCAGGCCGTGAAGACGCTGGCCAGACGCATCCAGAGGACAGCCTGACAAGTCCGAATCAATTCCGCCCTTTACCTGACGCAAGTTGATTTCAGTGCCGTCCGGGTAACTGAGAGCCGGCAAAAGTGGCTGGTACCCTGTGCACTGCACCACGATGCCCGATTCCATCAGCGCCTGAGCTGCCTGCTCATGATCACCCTGCGTTGCTCCTTTAATCTGAAAGACCCGGGCCCGAACCCCGGTTTTACCTATCCAGCCGCGAGCCAGCACCTCGCGCCCCACATCAAGGGCCCGATACCGCAACCCGCTGGAGCGATTGACACGCCCTGACACCGGACAAACATCACGCACCGGGTGGAAAGCGTAGCCGGCAGCCAAGGCAAGCTCGGCACTTTCGAAGAACAACCGGATAGGAGAGCGATGTATCAGCGTGACCTCTTTGAGACCGGCGAACTCAAGAGCATCGGCGAGATTTTCCAGCATGGAAAACGCACTGTGAGACCCACCCACCACAGTAATTCTTTGTGAACCGGCCAGCGCCTTGGCGAATACTTCACGCAATTGCACCGCGTTCATGCGCAGTAATCGATCGGAACTCATGATAGTGGCAGAGGCAGGCACCAATAGCCCCTCTTCAGCCAGCCCTTCGCACAAGTAATCGGGGTTCTGGCGCCCACCGAAATTCAACACGAGGGTCCGGCTCCGGATACGGCGAGTACGCCCTTGATGCTCGACCCAGACCACAAACTCATCGCCGTCTTTGACCACTTCAGTGACCGTGGTGCTGTGCCAGAGCCTGACGCCATAACGCTGGACGATGAAATCCAGCATCAAGCGGGAGGCTTCTGCCAACAGCTCGCCGACGTCTGACAATTGCGGTGCGTTATGAGCCTGGCGTCGAATCCGCCAATAGGTGGGTGAATGCTCCAGCGGCGCAAATACGTCACGCAACGCGGGGTCACGCAGGCAATCGAGAAACACATCCCCCACCGAATTGGCCGTGATTCGGTAGTCACCCAGGCTGCCGGTGCCTGGGTTGGCGCTGGAATCGACAACGATCAACCCGTCCCGCGCCAGATCCGGCAGCGTGCCGCTCTTCAAAGCATTGAACAACAGCCCCATACCGGCAGGGCCCGCCCCCGCTACAACGCAACCGCAGGTAGTTTCCAGATGGTCTCCAAGCATGATGAGGCTCCTTTAATGAATCGATGCGTGAACGCGCTCAATGAAAAATGGGCATGGGCAGTCAGTTGAAAGCGGCGGGCACGGCCAATGCGCGCTGAGCCGATTCCTGACGGCGCGACAATGGAGGCCCTTGGCTAATAGCCAGGATCATTCGTTTTTTTAGTGGGAACGGTCAGCGCCTGAGGACGGCGAGATAGATAAATCAACGAAAGGCAACGCTACCGCAGAGAGTCACTTGCGACAGTGAGCTGCAAACCAACACGTGAGATGAGTGCTCGAACGAGCGCCGTAGAGGTGGGAGGAATAGTTTCAAACATCAGACTGAGTGTCAATTTTATGAACACATCTACAGAATAACCATGAGAAATAATAAATCACTGATTAATAAGCTAATTATTTTTTGACGGCATTAAACAGCCAGTCTTGCGGTAAGCGATGAGTAATTACTCTGAACTAAATATCAATCGCCCCCAATGCAATGGTCGTAAAGGTCACGCCATCATCTTGACGACGGCAGGGTTTGCAAGCGGGTCAAAGCGAGGCCAGAGATCAGCGATACCCGATGAACGGATAGAACCGTTTATCTCCCTGCGCCGAACTAATCTTTCTGATCGGGTATCAATGGCCTAAGAGACATGCAAAAGCCAATGGATGCTGAGGTCGTAGACATGAACGTTGATAAAAACAATCGCTCGGGCATTGCCGAGATCGACTATTCCCGCGACACCTTGTTTGGCCCTGTCCCGATGCAAGCGACCTGTCGGGTCAGATTGACCACCGTCAACCAGAACGGCCAGACCTTGAGAGAGTTAACGATTCTAGGTGAGGTGCCGGACTATCTGCTCAAATCGACAGCTATTCGAGTCGCACTTGAGGGGAGGATTGAAGCGGGCCCGATACGTGACCACACCGATATGAACAGCGATAGCGAAGAACCTTTCAAATTATTATTCGAAAACGAACATCGCCGTTCCATCCACTAAGTTATCGTACAACTTAAAGACAGGCATGCTTGTAGCCAGGACGCATATCGATATAACCATCAGGGTAACTTTTTAAACATCTTGAAAAACATTGGCTGGAACAACGTCGCGTAAATTTTTACTTCTTACGCAAGCAAGACCAGAAACACATTGCTCCGCTCAAACGAAAGCCGCCCTCCATGCCTCAGTAAAAGTCATGAAAGGCGGCTCATCCGCGTGCAGTATTCAGCATGCTCAGACGGCAATGCGACCCTTGCCGTGATGATGACGAGTATGCGCAAGGTCGTAGCGCAACTCAGCTACCAGCTCGGATATCTCCCGCGGGGTATTCAGGCGGTCGAGTGAAATGCCCGTAACCAGTAGCTCAACGCGATCAGAATGAGGATCGACTATCTGCACCGTCATGCACGAATCCTGTGACACGCTGCAGGTGCAGCGCATGGGTAAAAAAGCACTCTCGACGATACTTCGTAGTTCGAGCGTGGAAAGCCTGTACGCGATCATATCCTTCTCCTTATTCGCTTCGTACGTGGCTAAATCCTGCCACGACGGACTTACCGATAACGATGCCAGTTTTGTTTTCATTGTCGCCAGACAAATGCCGTCATTTAATTGAGGGCCTATCTCCTTATACGCCTCGCCCCGAATTGAAGCAATGAAGATTTCCGCGCCCTTTTAAAGTTTGAAAAACACCCGTTTATATAAACAACCAGAAGAAACGTTTCACTTAGCAATATCGAACATCTGTTTACATGACATGTATCAATAAACTGCTAACTCGCTAATACCGACCGTCAGTCGCCTGTGAAGACCGACGGTCAGCGTCAGTCATCACCCGTCGTTGCGTGGCAACCGAAAGTGAATCAATGCCACTCGTCCGCCCTGTTTATCCCGACGCTCGTCAATGGCATAGGGCCGAAATCCCAGCTTCGGATAAAACAACAGCCCAGGCACATTATGGTTGTAGCACGATGCTGTCATTTCGCTAGCCTCATGCTTATCGAAAGCCAGGTCCATCATGCAGCCGATCAGATAGCGCCCTACCCCACGAGAACGGGCCTTCGGAGAAATAATCACGTTGCCCAGTGAGCAACGTCCGCGAAAGTCACTGCGGGAGAAATTGGCATAGCCGACAACCTCACCGTTCATCTCGATTACGGTCGAGTCAGAATGGTTATGCAAGGCGTCCAGCAATTGGGGCGGGGTCAGCGGCCAGGTAGCACGGGGAAACATGTAAAACAGCTCATCGACATTTTGTGGCAGAGCGCACACGAAGGGAATGTCTTTTTCTTCCAGGGGGCGATTCAAGAACATTGGGCGGTGACCTCTTGAAGAGTGGAAATAACAAGCGTGTGAACACTATATGCGAACTATCGCGGTGTGCACGTCTGCCCCTGACAAAAATCCGGCACTGCTCGGTCCGTCCTGACCTTTCCAACCATTGCCCGGTTAATAAAAGATGTGCATTTGAATAGTCTGTAGCAGCTGCCGAACGCTGCGAAGCATTTACTCCGACACACTGACATCGCAGCCTTCGGCAGCCCTACAGACCATTGGTTTGCTACGGAACAACATCACCGCAGACCAGGAAAAGCTTTTATATAGAAAGCATTAATCAGTAACAGCCATTGATTGCCGTACTTCAAAAACGTTACGCAACTCTTTGATGTGCCACAAAATCCCGACTCATGCAGAACGCCTGTAATAAATAGCGCATCCTTGCAGAATGCATGATTCTGAAATCCTTAAATAACTCAACCCGTTGAATTATATGAAATTTAATTAACAACGCTTATTGGCATAACCACTGCAACACTTTAAGGGACGCTGTAACAAAATCCTTCACGGAGCAGAAAAATAATGATTTCATCCCCTGACGCTTTCCACTCTGCCGCGCAAGATTCATCCAGTCACTCAGGTGTTTCCTGGGGGGCAATCTTTGCTGGTGCCGCCGGTGCCGCTGCGCTTTCTCTCATTCTCATCCTGCTGGGCTTCGGCTTGGGTTTCTCGGCGGTGTCGCCGTGGGCCAACGAAGGCATCAGCGCCAAAGGGTTGGGCATCTCAACGGTTGTCTGGCTGGCATTTACCCAGATCATCGCTTCCGGTCTGGGTGGCTATATAGCTGGTCGACTTCGCGTGAAGTGGGCAAACCTGCATGGCGATGAAGTGTATTTCCGAGACACCGCCCATGGGTTCCTGTCATGGGCTGTCGCGACGCTGGTCACCGCAACATTGATCGCCAGTTCGGTGAGCAGCATTGTTGGCGGCGGCGTTCAGGCTGGCGCGAGTGTAGCTTCAGGTGCTGCAGGTGCAGTGACTCAAGTCGCAGGCAGCGCGGCGAGCAATAGCAACGCCAGCAGCCAGGACTACGGCTACTACATCGATAGCCTGTTCCGTGATGATCGTCCCGCTGCTGTCAGTGATGACGCTGCCCACGGCGTCGTATTGCGCATCTTCACCCGCACGCTGAGTAACGACGGCCAAATGAGTCCTGAGGATCGTACTTACCTGGCACAGATGATTGCCCAGCGTACCAACCTCAGCCAGGCAGATGCCGAGCGTCGCGTCGATCAGGTTTATGGTCAGGCGCGTAAAGCACTGGAAGACGCCAAAGTTGCAGCTAAAGAAGCTGCTGATACCGCTGCGAAAGTAGCCGCGATGACTGCTCTGTGGACCTTCGTTTCGCTGCTGTGCGGTGCCTTCTTCGCCAGCTTCGCTGCCATTTATGGCGGTCGTCGTCGCGATGCGGTGACTTACCTCGAAGAACGTCCATACACCACCACTACAACAACGGCTCTTTAAGCCAAGGAGAACGACTATGCCTTCCATCCTGCTGTGGTTACTCGGTGTTCCAATCCCGGTCATCATCCTGATTGCGATCCTGATGTAACGGATCGGGTCCAGGCCGCCTCCCCTCACGGGCAGGCGGCTTTTTCATGCGCGTCATTCAGCGTTTACGCAGAAATGGCAGCCCGACCAAGGTAAGGGCCACACCGACCATCGCGCCGCCACTCAATGGATCACCAAATTGCACATAGGCCCAGATCATCGTCGCCGGAGGCGTCAGAAACAACGCGCCGCTGACGCTTTGAACATTGAATCGTTGCAAGCACAGCCAATAGAAGCCGTAACCACCCAGCGTTGAGCAGACCACCAACCATAAGACGGCGGCGCCAAAGCCGGCGGACAGCACCGGCGCAGTGCTGCCTTCCAGCATCGAAAGCACAGCGAATACGGGCAAGGCAGCGCAAATCTGGATAAATAGCGAAGTCATTGCTGGCACGCTAACGGGTGCGGACTTCTTCTGATATATCGTCGCGGCGGTCAGCGAAATGACCGCCAGCGCGGGCAACCCATAAGCCCAAATTGGCGCGTCGGAAATTTCAATACTCGCAGCACTGGCAACCAGCATCCCCGCGATGCACAGCGCCACACCAAACCACTGCCATCCGCGCGTACGCTGACCGGGAATGAAACCGGCAGACAGCACAATGCCTAACGGCAACAGGTTGGCGATCAACGAACTGGTGCCGGGCGCTACGCCCAGTTCGATAGACAAGGCGATCGCAGCAATGAAACCGGCAATTGCCAAAAGCCCTACCAACATCTGCTGTCGGACAATGCCCCAACTCAGATGCCGCAGCGAGCCTGACACCCACGGAAAGAGCAACAGCGCTGCCAGCACGAAGCGCCAAAAAGTCACCAGCATCACCCCACTGTGTTCCGAGGCATAGCGATAACCGATGAAGCCCGAACTCCAGCTCAGCACCATAGCGCCTAACAGCACACCGCTTACCCACCTGGACCCGGAAACCGGCAACGCTGGTGGCGGGCTCGTCGCATCAACAGTTTCGGCCGTCTGCCCATTCATCGCGCATCCCCTATTGCCTTGAATGAGCTTGATGTTAAGAATAAGCGAGTAATTCAATCAAACGAAATGATCAGCATTACTGATGCAGGATTTATAAATCATGCAAACCACGCTGGATATTGATCTTCTGCGTACCTTTCAAGCGGTGGTGCGCTTCGAGCAATTCCTCGCCGCTGCGACTTTTCTCAATCGCAGCCCGTCAGCGGTGAGCCTGCATATCCGACGTCTGGAGGAAATTGCCGGTGGCCGTTTGCTCGAGCGTGACAACCAGAACGTCACTCTGACTTCTCTGGGCCGTCGCTTCGCCTTGCAAAGCGCCGAGCTGCTGCAGGTGCATGATCGGCTGCTGGCCGGTTTCGCTACGCCGACCATCAGCGGTCGGGTGCGGCTGGGGATTTCCGAGGAATATGCAGCGACTCTGTTGCATAGCACGCTAGGACCATTGACCAGCAGCTATCCACAGATAGAACTGGAAGTCGAAACCGCCTCGAGCGGTCGGCTCAATGAGCAATTGCAGCGCGGCCAACTGGATCTGGCTTTGCTGGTGGTGCCAGCCGATACCCTTGGCGCTGATCGACCCTTGCACACCTTTGGCACCACCGAACCCGTCTGGGTGGCCTCGCCGGGCTATCAACTGGCGCCTGACAAACCGGTGCCGCTGGCCCTGCATGGCGAAGGTTGCCCGTATCGCAGCGTTGCTGTCGATGCCCTGAATGAAATAGGCAGAGCCTGGCGCACGGTGGTGATGTCGGCCAGCTCCAGTGCTCTGGAGACGACTATTTGCGCCGGGATGGCAATCGGCATTATTGACCGAGGACGGGTCAGTACTCAGATGCGAGTCCTCGGTCTGGATGACGGCGTTCCGCCGCTTCCGCTCCATGAACTGCAACTGGTCAAGGCTCCCGGAGTCCCCAGCGCTGCCTGCGAAGTAATGATCGGCCTGATCGCTGATCACTTTCGCCCATGAAATCTGACCGGATGCACCTGCAATATCCTGTAACCGATCAATCAATCGGTATCATGACAACGTCGTTACAGTCAGCCTTTCGCTTGAAAAGTCGGGGGAAGTAATCCATGGCCATGTTTTCTCTGGCTCGTATCCGGGCGCGCTGGCTTACCTGGACCTGCATGCTGATGTTCATCATTGGTCTGCCCGTGGGCTGCTCGGTCCTGCAACACACCGAACGCGAATTAGTGTTCCGCATTGAACCCGGCACCGCCAGCTGGTACAGCGGACTACCGGCCAATGTGCAGGAGCTGGAACTCAAAGCTCCGCAATTCGGCCTGTCACAGAGCATTCACGGCTGGTGGTGGCCTGCCAATCGCAAGGATGCCCCTGCTGTCCTTTATTTGCACGGATCACGCTGGAACCTGACCGGCCAACTGTTTCGCATAGAAGAGCTGCACGCCTTGGGTTTTTCGGTGCTGGCCATCGACTACCGTGGTTTTGGCGAAAGTCGTGGGCCGCTGCCGTCAGAAAGCACCGTCTACGAAGATGCACGCATCGCCTGGGAGCGCCTCAAGCTGCTGCAACCGGACGCCAGTCGTCGCCTGATTTACGGCCATTCTCTAGGCGGCGCAGTGGCGGTGGATCTGGCTGCCGAACTCGGTCGCGATACACAGGACGGCGCGCAACCGGCGCAGGCGCGCGGGCTGATCATCGAATCGACCTTCACGACCCTCGCCGACGTCGCTACCGCAGTAGCCACTGACTACACCTCACTGCCCGTGCGCTGGTTGCTGTCACAGAAATTCGACTCCGTCGACAAGATCGCCGACATCCACATGCCCGTGTTAATCGTGCACGGCATGGACGACCGCTATGTACCGCCGCGCTTCAGCGAGGAGTTGTTTGCCGCCGCTCAGGAACCGAAAAAGCTATTGCTGGTGCCAGGAGGTACGCATAACAACAGCATGCGGGTGGGCCGACAGGCATACAGCCAGGCGATTCAGGCATTACTCAAATCCAGTGGTGCCCCTGAGAATGCAGCAACGCCGCAAAGCACCACGTTGAAAGAACAGCCGCCAGCTCAAGCCAGCAATTTGCGCAGCAGTAACGCATCGTGAACGGCGTGCCCGCTGGCGGTGTTGTCGAAGATGCACCAGGTTTCTATGCCAGCGTCGGCAGCGGCCTTTAATTTCACCGCCAGTTTGTGCAAACAGGCCGGCTCATAGGCGCTGTGATAAATACGTGGCGAACCGTGGAGTCGCCAATACTGAACACCCGGCCAGCCTCCCGGTGCATCTGCACCGGCAATGGGTGAAGGGTCTGCCGCGACTTGCCCGACATGAAAATCCCGGAGCAACAATCCGGCATCCTGCCAACTCGCATGGCGCGGCTCTATCACTAGGTTGCCTTCATAAGCCTTGCGCAACGCCTCGAAGAAGGACGTTGCGGTTGTCGGGTCATAAGTCAGCGAGGGCGGCAATTGCACGAGAATACAACCCAGTTTCTCTTTCAAATGCAGGCACTGAGTCAGGAACTGATCAAGCAGATGCTCACAGCCCTGAAGAAGATGCTCGTGGGTAATGGATTTGGGCATTTTCACTGAAAACCGAAAGTCAGCAGGCACGCTTTCACCCCAGCGCTGCCAGGTTTGCGGCAGGTGCGGACGGTAAAAAGAGCTGTTGATCTCGACCGCAGATAGCGATGTGGCGTAGCGCTGCAAGTGCGTGCCCTCTGCGCCAAATTCGGACCAGTGCTCGCGAGGCAGGCTCCAGCCAGCGCAGCCGACCTGAATCAATACAACACCTCACCCGCTTCGCGCATGAATATTTCGACGGTCTTTGGCCCTACCCCGTCGAACTCACCCAAGCGTTTTTCGAATCCGGCGCGGCTGCCACTGAGGGCATGAATTTCGCCCATCTTTCCGGCATATTCCCCGATAAGCTTTTTGCTCAGTGCCGTCAAACGTGTCGCCGTAGTCTCGTCATAACGCACGTAGTGCGCCTCACCAAGCATCGCGACCAACTGTCGATGGAACTGATTGGCCAGTTTGCGCGGCGAATCACAACCATGCTGCTCGTCAATCACCCGATAAGCTTGTGCCGCGATGTCAGCCTGAATGCGCTTGCCCATCAGGAAACTGGCGACAAACCATTTGAACAGGGCCACTTCACCACCGCTCTTCAAGTCAATCGCCAGGTCATGGGACGTGATGACTTTGCTCGCCACGACGCGTCAGCTTGGCTTATCAGAAGCGTCATCCCCCGCTACATCGGGATCATCGGGCTCGACTTCATTGATATCGGCCTCACGCACATCATTGTCGGAAGTGGACCTGCCATCCGACTCACTCGGGTTGGGATTGGGTCCCGGAGTCTGGGCGGCCTGGCTGTCTACAGGGTTTGTACTCATGATGTTCCTCGCAAGGTCTTTTAATGAATGACCCGATTTGGAAACGAGAGCCTCTCACGAGTTCGGTTTATTGGATGATTGGTCCTGAGCTGATGGGGCTCAGCCGCGCTGAACCGCGATGCACTTGATCTCGAGCAGCAGCCCCGGAACAGCCAGTTCAGATACGCCAATGGCCGTCCAGGCACATAACCCGCGAGGAAACAGACGCTCTTTGACGTCACGAAAAACGGCCATATGCTCGCTCATCGACACGTGATAAGTGGTCATCTCCACGACGTCCTCAAAGCTGCAACCGCCTTCGGCAAGCACAGTGCGCAGGTTCTCCCAGCAGGCAATGAACTGCTGCTCAGGGTCGTTAATGACCTCAAGTTCCGGCGTGCGGCCAATCTGGCCCGCACAGTAAAGCGTGCCTTGAACCTTCACCGCAGGAACGTATCCGGCACGCTCAACGATATTGCGCATGGAAGATGGAACAATGATTTCGCGATCTGGCATGGGGTTACCTCAGCCTCTGGCAACGATTGAATTCCTGAACAGAGTGTATGCCTGCAGGAGCTGCAGAAGGCTGCGAAAGCATTCGTTCTGATACACCGCCAATCGCAGCCTTCGGCAGCACCAGCCCCACCACCGACACGATGGTCTGCAGCACCGACCAGACCCAGATCGTCTGTTTCAGTTGAAGGCCGAAGTACTCGCGGACCATCCAGAATCCCGCGTCGTTGACGTGGCAGAAGAACACCGAACCCGCACCGATCGCCAGGGCAACCAATGAACTTTGCGTAGCGGCCAGCCCCGCCATCATCGGCGCAAGAATCCCCGCCGTAGTGGTCGTCGCAACGGTCGCCGATCCGGTGGCCTGACGTAAGGCCACGGCAATCAGCCAGGCCAGCAGCAGATACGGGATATGCGCGCCCTCTGCGACCTTGCTGATGGTCTGGCTCACACCGGCATCCAGCAAGGTCTGCTTGAGACCGCCGCCTGCGCCGATGGTCAGCAGCAGGACCGCAATCGGGGCCAGACTTTTGCGCAGCGTACCGTTCACATGCTCGCGAGTCAGCCCATTGGCCCAGCCCAGGCAAATGACCGCTGCTATTACCGCAATACTTAACGCTACCAACGGTTCGCCAAGGAACTTCAGGGTCAGCGCCAGCGAGCTATGCGGGTCCATCAGGACCTTGGCCAGCGTGCTGCCCAGCATCAGGATCACCGGCAGAAGAATAATCAGCAGCGAAATGCCAAATCCCGGTTGGCGTGTGACGTCAGGCCTGGCCGAAAACAGCTCGCCCAGCTCAGCCGGTTCCTTGATGTCCATGCGCCTGGACAACCAGTTGCCGTAAAGCGGACCGGCAAGAATCACGGCCGGAACGGCAATGCACAATCCCAGCAGCATGGTCAGCCCAAGATCGGCATGCAGCGCACTGACCGCAATCGATGGCCCTGGATGCGGTGGCATCAACGCGTGCAAAGTGGTCATGCCTGCGAGGGCCGGAATCGCGATTTTCAGTAAAGGCTGGTCGGAACGCCGGGCCATGACAAAGATGATTGGCACCATCAGCACCAGACCGACTTCGAAAAACAGCGGCAGGCCGATGACCATGGCCACCAGCGCCATCACCCAGGGCAACGACCGGCCCTTGCCAAATCCCAGCAATGTAGTAGCGATTCGGTCGGCGGCCCCTGACTCAGCCATCAAAGCACCAAGCATCGCACCCAGTGCGATAATCAACCCGGCCTCCCCCAGAATCCCGCCCGCGCCCTTGCTAAAAGCCTTGGCGACTTCTTCAGCAGGCAGGCCGGCACCGATTCCTGCGATGAACGTGCCGATCAGAATAGAGAGAAAAGGCGGGAGTTTTGTGGCGCTGATCAAGACAATGATTGTGGCAATCGCGATCAGGCAGCAGATAATCAGGCGAGTGTCGTGCACCAGCCAGGCAGCAGAAGATACATCCAAGGCGCTCTTCCTTATCGTTGATTTCTGCAGCCGCGAGCCAGCAGAAACATTTAGTTGTAATTACCCAACACGATACCGGAACAGCCGACGCGCAAATGTGAAGTTTGTGACAGTTTCGCCGCCTCTCTTGCGGCAAGCCCTTGATCTAGACGCTCGGCAACCCCGGCACCTGAGATCGCGCATACTCGATCAACACCTCGCGCAATGCCTGAGCAGCGGCCGATAACTTGTGATCGGCGAGCATCATCAGACCAATCGGGCGTTCAATCGTCGGCCCTACCAGCGCAATGCAATGCGCGCCCAGCTCATGCATCTGCTGAATACACAACGAAGGCACGGCACTGACGCCCAGACCGCTGGCAACCATTCGGCCAATGGTCGACAACTGGTGGCTTTCGAACGCAACGGACAACTTGCCGTGATGCGCTTGCAGATGATGCTCCAGCAACAAACGCACGGCCGATGGGCGCTGCAAAGCAATGAAATCCTCTTGTAGCAACTCTTGCCACGTCACTTCATCACGTTGCGCCAACGGCGAATCCAGCGGCACCACGGCCACAAATCGATCGGTATACAAAGGCGTAAACACCAGTGAATTACTGGACTCCGGTTCGAAACCAATACCCAGCTCAACCCGTCGATGGCGAACCATCTCCAGCACTTCTTCGTTGATCAGGTCGTGAACCGCGACATTTACTCGTGGATAACGACTTCGGAATACCTTGAGCGCGCCGGGCAACAGGTTACCGGCAAACGACGGCATGGCAGCCACCGACACTTTGCCCAGCTGCAAGGTGAAGCGCTGGCGCAGCAGTTCTTCAGCGTTGTCCCAGTCAGCCAGCAGTTGCCGAGCCAGTGGCAGCAGGGTTTCACCCTCGGGGGTGAGGCTGACGGTGCGCGTGGTGCGACTGAGCAACTGACCGCCCAGATCGTCTTCCAGACTCTTGATGGTCAAGCTCAGCGCAGGCTGCGACAAATGCAGGCGCTCACCGGCCTGAGCAAAGCTCAAGTGCTGTGCTACAGCTAGAAATGCCCGCAGCTGCTTCACGTTCATATATTTGTTTTCTTTATTAATCCATCAGAAAAACAAAATTAACAAATCACTGCGCCCGAGAGAAGATGGCGCAACGCTCCTCCGACAGGCCGACTGTTGGTAACAACTATAAAAGGCGGATCATCATGGCTGGACTCGACAAGCGAGTTGCGACTTATCAGGAGGCCCTTGCCGGGCTGACCGACAACATGACGGTGCTATGCGGTGGCTTCGGCCTGTGTGGCATACCCGAAAACCTTATTGCCGAAATCAAACGCATGGGCGTCAAGGGACTGACTGTTGTTTCCAACAACTGCGGCGTCGATGGCTTTGGCCTGGGTATCCTGCTCGAAGACCGCCAGATTCGTAAGATGGTCTCCTCCTACGTCGGTGAGAACGTCCTGTTTGAACGTCAGTTGCTCAGCGGCGAACTGGAAGTCGAACTCACTCCCCAAGGCACACTCGCGGAAAAAATGCGCGCAGGCGGTGCCGGTATTCCAGCCTTCTACACCGCTACCGGCTACGGCACGCCGGTGGCCGAAGGCAAGGAAACACGTCAATTCAATGGCCGTAACGTCATCCTCGAAGAAGCCATTACTGGCGACTTCGCCATCGTTAAAGGCTGGAAAGCCGACCACTTCGGCAATGTGATCTATCGTCATACCGCACAGAACTTCAACCCGGTGGTGGCCACGGCGGGCAAGATCACGGTGGTCGAAGTCGAAGAAATTGTTGAACCCGGCGTGTTGTTGCCTTCGCAGATCCATACGCCTGGCATCTATGTTGACCGGGTCATCCTCGGCACCTTCGAAAAGCGTATCGAACAGCGCACCGTCAAAAAAGCCTGACGGGAATCTCGGTTTCCGGGTGCTTCCTTGAACAGGAAGCGGCACAAAAACAACAAAGAGACTTCAGACCATGGCACTGTCCCGCGAACAAATGGCTCTACGCGTTGCACGCGAACTCAAAGATGGCTACTACGTGAACCTCGGGATCGGCATTCCGACACTGGTGGCCAACTATGTCCCGAATGACATCGACGTGATGCTCCAGTCGGAAAACGGCCTGTTGGGCATGGGCGAATTTCCCACCGAAGAAACCATCGATGCCGACATGATCAACGCGGGCAAGCAAACCGTGACCGCCCGCGTCGGCGCATCGATTTTCGACTCCTCGCAGTCCTTTGCAATGATCCGTGGCGGCCATGTGGACCTCACCGTGTTGGGTGCTTTTGAAGTCGACGTGGAAGGCAATATCGCGTCATGGATGATCCCCGGCAAACTGGTCAAAGGCATGGGCGGTGCCATGGACCTGGTGGCCGGTGCCGACAACATCATCGTCACCATGACCCATGCTTCCAAAGACGGCGAATCCAAATTGCTCTCCCGTTGCAGCCTGCCACTGACCGGCGCCGGCTGCATTCGCAAGGTGCTGACTGACCTCGCGTATCTGGAAATCGAAAACGGCGCTTTCATCCTGCGTGAGCGCGCACCTGGAGTCAGCGTTGAAGAGATCATCGCCAAGACCGCCGGTAAGCTGATCGTGCCGGATGATGTGGTCGAGATGAGTTTCTGATTGGCAGAAATAGACCCTTGCAGGAGCTGCCGAAGGCTGCGATCGCGGAGTGACTGACACACCGCATCGCAGCCTTCGGCAGCTCCTGCAGTGGGTGTGCAATAAAGATTCAACCCCCAATAATAAATACAAGAGGACAACCCCTGTGGCCGCCAATATCGAAGATAGCCGCTCAGCCCGCTTTGCCCTGCGTTGCGCCAAATGGGCGGAACGCTGGTTTCCCGATTCATGGGTGTTCGCTGCACTGGCAGTGGTTATCGTCACGGTGGCGACCCTGGCCATGGGCGCCAAGCCTGCAGACGCCGCAAAAGCCTTCGGTGACGGGTTCTGGAGCTTGATTCCCTTCACCATGCAAATGGCCTTCGTGGTTATCGGCGGTTACGTGGTCGCCAGCTCGCCCCCGGCCGTAAAGCTCATTGACCGGCTGGCACGCATCCCGAAAAACGGTCGTTCGGCAGTGGCGTGGGTTGCGCTGATTTCCATGGTCGCCTCGCTGCTCAACTGGGGCTTGTCGCTGGTATTCGGTGGTTTGCTGGTCCGCGCCCTCGCCCGCCGTACCGACCTGCGCATGGACTATCGTGCAGCAGGTGCCGCGGCTTATCTGGGGCTGGGAGCCGTGTGGGCGTTGGGGCTTTCATCCTCGGCCGCGCAGTTGCAAGCCAACCCAGGCAGCCTGCCGCCGTCGATCCTCGCCATTACTGGCGTTATCCCGTTCACCGAAACGATTTTCCTCTGGCAGTCCGGTGTATTGCTCGCCGCTTTAGTGGTGGTTTCTCTGGTGGTCGCTTACGCCACAGCGCCGGGCCCGAACAGCGCCAAGGATGCCCAGGCCTGCGGCGTCGATCCGTCGTTCAGCATGCCTGAGCTGCCTGCGCGCACTCGCCCGGGCGAATGGCTGGAATACAGTCCGCTGCTGATCATTCTGATGGTGCTGCTGGCGTCCGGCTGGATCTTCAACGAGTTTTCCACCAAGCCCGCGATCACCGCGATTTCCGGCCTGAATACTTACAACTTCCTGTTCATCATGGTCGGCGCGCTGCTGCACTGGCGTCCGCGCAGCTTTCTTGATGCAGTGACGCGAGCAGTGCCGACCACCACGGGCGTGCTGATCCAGTTCCCGCTGTATGGCTCCATCGCGGCACTGATGACCACCGTCAAAGGCACCGATGCGCAAACCCTGGCGCATCACATCTCGACGTTCTTCACCAGCATCGCCTCCCATGATACTTATGCGCTGCTGATGGGCGTGTACTCGGCAGTACTGGGCTTCTTCATTCCGTCGGGCGGTGGCAAGTGGATCATCGAAGCGCCCTATGTAATGCAGGTCGCCAATGACCTCGAATATCACCTGGGTTGGGCCGTACAGATCTACAACGCTGCAGAAGCGCTGCCGAACCTGATCAATCCGTTCTACATGTTGCCACTGCTGGGCGTGCTGGGTCTGAAGGCCCGGGACTTGATCGGCTTCTCGTTCGTGCAATTGTTGGTGCACACACCGCTGGTGTTGTTCCTGCTGTGGATTCTGGGCTCGACCCTGGCGTACATACCGCCGATGCGTCCGTAGTGCTAAAAATGTGTCCCTCCAATGGAAGAGCTTTTTCTGTAGGAGCTGCCGAAGGCTGCGAAGCATTTCATCCTGACAGACCGCTATCGCAGCCTTCGGCAGCTCCTACAGGTCTTGTTTTTGCCACATCATGACTCAGGCTGAACAATCGTCGCCATAATCCAGCGCGGCGACTTTGGCCAGCAGCTCGCGCAGTTCACAGGCCTGCTGCCGACCCAGCGACTTTTCAAAGCATTGTTGAGCCTGTTCCCACAGCACCTGGGATTCCAGCAGCTTGTCGAGGCCGGCCTGCGTCAATCGCACTCGGCGGCTGCGCTTGTCCTGCGGGTCGACCTCTACCGAGATCAGCCCCTCACGCTCCAGTGGTTTGAGGTTTTGTGCCAGCGCCGAGCGATCAATGACCAGAATCGCCGCCAACTCAGTCACCGCCGGTGACTGATTGCGTGCTACCTGAATCAGGATCGAACGCTGTGTCGAACGCAGACCGCAGGGTGCCAGAACCGAGTCGTACAACTGCGAAATACGCCGGGTCGCCTTGCGCAGACTGGTTGCATGGCAGAGCACTCGCGGAGCAATGCGCAAGCTGTCGGGAATCTGCAACACAGCGACTGTCGTCGGACTCTGGCTCATATAGGTGCCTGCGCAAATACGTCAATCAAGGAACGGCAAGTGGCCAAGGCTGGCACATCCCCGTGTGAAGCGACAACCACGACGGACACATGCAAGGCATCAGGCGCGCTCATGAATCCCGTCCAGCCGCCCACGACCGATGACTGAGCCGTCTATGGCTTTGAGCAACTGATTGCGATTGGGAGGACTGTCGAAATCCAGCTGTCGATCCAGCGCCAGTAACTGAAAGCTGTATCGATGCGGACCATGGCCAATCAGAGGCTGCGGCCCGATATAGGTCGCGCCGCCAAATGTGTTGCGCCCCAAGGTCAGCAAGCCGCGTGACGCAGTGCTTAACGCCCCGACAGGTAGCCCGTTGAGCTGCGGCGAAATACCGACGGCAATTGCATGGACAAACGCAAAGGGTATCGGCGCATCGGCGTCTTCAACGATCAGTACCAGCTCCTTTGTGCCGGTTGGCAGCCCATGCCACTCCAATGGCGGCGAAAGATTACCGCCCTTGGCCGATCCGACATGGGACTGCGGAATCTGCGCCATGGAGGCGAACGCCGGGCTGCGCACGTCAATGACCACCGGCGAAAACGCCACGGCCTTGTGATTCCAGATCAGCTTGTTCTCGGTCGCACCACGCCCGCGCAACACGCGCCCCAACAGACGGCTGAGCATCCTGACGATCCTCCTCTGCATATGAAACAGGACGATAGCCCGCTGAGAGGATTTAAAAAAGCAATTCGCGCAGGTAAGTGAGAAAGAAGATGCAGCTCGAGAGAACCGCCCGTGGCAATCTAAACCGTGGCCACGGCTTTAATCGGTAAAGCTGCAGGTCACCAGACAAAAATTTAATGAGTTTTCTGGCCTTTTCCCGGCTAAGCCGCTCCCCACGCAGACGGTGTAAAACTATTGCGGTAGTACGTTCAGGCAACAGGGTCTCCAATATTGGTTTCAAGAATATCCAGCGTCAATGGAACGACGACTTTCTGATCAATGAAAAGCGGCTCCTTGGGCTTGCAACAAGAAACATACGCCCACCAATGCTGATCAAATGCCTCCGAGTTATTAATCCCGACAGTATTACCATTGGGCGCAATGATTGAAACGTCATCCAGCACACCGGCGGTTAAAATACTGGATGTTAGCGCGCGTCCGCCGCATAGAACGCTCCATTCGGCAGATGAACTACCGGAAGAAGCGACATAATAATCAAGAGACTGGAGGCTCCTGGTCAGAGAACTATATTGTGTTCGTTTCTCAGTGACAAGATCATTAAAAAAACCTTTGAAATCAACGAACATGTCATGCTTGGCTTTTATCTGATAGCTAGTATGCCCATCATCAAACTGGCGACAAATAAACCAGAACTGCTGACGAGGAGTTGCGGCGGTGCCCCCTCGGGGCATTGTTGTAGCAGCCAGGTACTTTTGCTCTTCAGTGCCTCGGAAATAAACATCCTTAGCCCCTGATTGCAACTGCTCGTCTGAAAGAGGGACATAGGCAGACGACCCCGAGCTTAAGGTTATTCTGGAAAAGTCAAAATAGGCGGTTTTATTTTTTTGGTATAGCCGAACTGCGGCCCTGAACGACAACTCTTTAATGGTAGTAGCCATCACAACTCTCCTTGTTAATCGCACACTAACAAGTATTGAATCTAATACCGTCTATTCAAATGGACAACTGTCATAAATGACAGTTTTTGGAAACATATGTGCATTGATGAGTCGCCGGTTAATTCGCCTCGCTATAACGCTGTCTTCAACGCATGTAAACAGCGCCTCCAGGCCGTGTCATGATGCTTACTTCATGATACGACCTGCGCTTATTGATTGAGGAAGCCCATCAACGCTTTCCGGTCAATCATGTATTGGCGTCAACACCGGTTTGCCTGCAAAGAACGCCAGCAAGTTATCGGCCACCATTTGCACCGTCGCTTCTGATGCTTCCGGCGACAAGCCGCCTACATGCGGGGTCAGGACCACGTTGTCGAGGACCTTCAGTGCATCCGGAACCCGCGGCTCATCGTCAAAGACATCCAGCGCCGCACCGGCAATTCGCCGCTGCTGCAGGGCATCAACCAGCGCAGCGGTATCGATCACACTGGCCCGTGCGATGTTGACCACGAACCCTTGCGGCCCCAGAGCTTCAAGGACCTGACTGTCGATAAGGTGTTGAGTCCCGCCACCACCCGGTGTGGCGATGACGAGAAAGTCCGAAGCGCTGGCCAACTCAAGAGGCGTTGCGCGGTAGTCGTAGTCCACATCGGTACGGGGCTTGCGATTGTGATAGCTCACCACGACGCCAAAGCCCGCCGCTCGCCGGGCGATTGCCAGGCCAACCGCGCCAAGCCCGAGAATGCCAAGACGCTTGCCCTCTAACGAAGGACGCGTCTCCTTGCGCCACTCGCCGCGACGCACCGAAGCGTCCGCTTGAGGAATATCACGCACGATAGACAGCAACAACGACATCGCATGATCGGCCACTGTGGGGGCGTTCACGCCTGCGCCATTAGTGACCGTAATACCCCGCGCCTGGGCGGCAGCGAGGTCGACGTGTTCATACCCGGCGCCCAGCACGCAAATGATCTGCAGATGCGGCAGCGCCGCGATCTCCTCGGCATACAACCCGAGCGGTCCGCGGGTCAAAACCGCAGTAATTTCGTCGCTGCGGGTGGCGATGGCTTCAGCACGCGCTGCGGGGGTCGGTGCCAGTATCAGTCGGTAGCCGCTGTCTTCAAGAATGGGCAGATATTCATTAACGCTCTCGACCAGCACCAAAACTGTGGTTGTCATGCAGGGCTCCGCAAACCATGAAAAAAGGGACAGTACCTGAGTCGAGGCTTCACTCCAACACTGTCACCGGCATGCCGACTTCGATGATGCCCGGCCCGTCGTTGACCATGTTCTGCCCGAACCAGACGTCGCCCTCACGTTCACGATAAGTCTTCAAGGTCGTCAGCGGTTCGCGGTCCGCATTGCGTTCGCCAGTGGCGGGATCGATAGTGGTCAGGATGCAGCGCGTGCATCCCTTGAGCAGGCGAAACTCGATGTCACCGATACGAATGCGCTTCCAGCCATCCTCGGCGAATGCTTCGGCCCCTTCCACCACCAGGTTCGGCCGAAAACGCAGCATCTCCTGAGGACGGCCGATCTTCGCCGAAAGGTCATCGAGAGAGGCCTGACCGATCAGCAACAAGGGGAAACCGTCGGCAAACCCGACCCGCTTATCGTCCACGCCAAGACCGCCGGGCAACATGCGCGCGCGGTCAGCCGGTACATGCACCATGCGGGTCGGTTTACCAATAAAATCGCTGACCCAACGAGCGGCCTCGTCACCGGCATCCGGAACACGCAACGTGTCACGCCACACCGTAACGCCGCGTAGAGACTGTTCGATATTTTGCGGGACAGGGATATCCAGCGCCGCGAAGCCTGGCGCCTGAAGGGTCACGCCACCGTCGGCGCTCAATAGCACTGACAATTGCGACATGTGCGGCAAGGCACGCTGAGTGAGAAACCGGCCACTGGCCTCGTCCACCAACATCCAGCGTCGATCCCCGGTCATCCCCAACTCGTCAAACGACGCCTGCTGCAAGACTTCAGCCTTGCAGGATTTGAGGGGGAAACGATAGAGCGCACTGAGATGCATCATGGCCTGGTCCTTGTTCGGCTTGAATCGCCGTAATCATGAAGGCCACAAGCTTATACGAACTTGATCGGTGTCAGGCATGGCAATGCGAGCCAGGGCGCAGATCAAACGCTGCGCCTGGCTCGCTTGCCCAGGCCCATCGGCCCTGGAGGTTCGGTCAGCCCTGAACCATGATCAGACGTTCACGGACCACGTCGACCAGTTTGTCCGGCTGGAACTTGGAGAGGAAGTTGTCACAGCCGACTTTCTTCACCATGGATTCGTTGAAGCTGCCGGACAGCGAGGTATGCAGCACCACGTACAGTTCACGCAGACGTGGGTCGTTACGGATTTCGGTAGTCAGGCGATAGCCGTCCATCTCCGGCATTTCCGCGTCGGTAAAGACCATCAACAATTTCTCGGTCATGACCTCACCGCTGTCAGCCCAGGTCTTGAGCATGTTCAGCGCTTTGAGACCATCACTGGCCACGTGCAGCTTCAGACCCAACTGAGACAACGTATCGCGCAATTGGCTAAGGGCGACTTTGGAGTCATCCACCAACAGGATTTCACGACCCACTGCACCGGCGAGTACAGGATCCTCGAGCTTCTCGCTGGACACTTTGGCGTTGTACGGCACGATCTCGGCAAGAACTTTTTCAACATCGATGACTTCAACCAACTGATCGTCAACTTTGCTGATTGCCGTCAGATAATGCTGACGGCCTGCGCTGGCTGGCGGAGGCATGATTGCATCCCAGTTCATGTTGACGATGCGATCAACGCCACCCACCAGGAAAGCCTGTACCGAGCGGTTGTACTCGGTGACGATAATAGTGCTGTTCGGCCCCGGTACCAGCGGCTTCATCCCAATGGCCTGGGACAAGTCGATGACCGGCAGGGTCTGGCCACGCAGGTTCACCACACCGCACACAAACGAATGACGCTGCGGCATCAGCGTCAGTTTAGGCAGTTGCAGAACTTCCTGAACCTTGAACACGTTGATTGCAAACAGCTGTCGGCCCGCCAGGCGAAACATGAGGATTTCAAGGCGGTTCTCGCCCACCAGTTGTGTGCGTTGATCTACCGAGTCGAGAATGCCAGCCATTTATTGCTCCTGAAGCGTGGGTCACAGTGAGTCTGCGAAGTTGTTATCGGCTGAAAACAGCGGGACCTTAATAGTAATGAACGTTTAAAAACAAACGTTGATATCACTTTAACATCATGATTTACTCATAGGCGAATGACCTGCGCTCATTCCGACCAGTAACCACCGCCGACAACAGCCTGCATGGGCCGTGCGTTCTATACCTAAGGGCAACCCCTAGACCCGCCTCAGGGCTAACCTGATTTTCGCGCCAAGCGTTAGCCATTATTGTGACACCATTCTCATTATTGAATGGAGTCAAAGTCGTGTTTGCGTTGTCGGCATCCCGAAAAATATTGCCGTCTCGATTTGCCGCATACGGCGAACGCTTTTTCGTGCCCGCCGCAATTGTGAATTTCAGCTCGGTTCGAAGCCATCAGCGTCCAGGCGCAACATTGATCAAACGCCCTTCTTTTTCGAAACATTCGGAAGCGCCCTACAGACTTCCGTTTCACTTCCACATTAACGTTCTGCAATACGCACCGGGTACTACACTGGAGCGATCCATGACCCATGGAGATACCCCATGCTGAACGACAAAGAGTGGCAGCAGATCCACCCCGATTTTTTTGATGAGTCACAGTTACTGCTGAGCACCTGTCAGGAATGCCTCGCGCACCTGGAAATGATCAGTAATGACCAGGACGCCGTCGAGTGCCTGCTGGGTACCCTGTTCAAATTATCGGAAGCCGCCGACAACGCTCTGATCCCCTGCACTGCCGATTTCGCGCGCCAGTTGCGGAGCATGCTGAATGCTGCGTGTCCCGGTGTCCGCCTCAGCGATGATGCGCTGCAGACGCTGGAACACTGCGTCACCCTGTTGGCATGGCAACTTGAACTGATCGACCCACAGACGGGGCAACTGCCACTGGATGACACCGAGCAAAAAGAACTGCTGGACAAGCTCGCCTACACCTGTGGTTTGGAAATGCCCGAGTTCGCTCAGGAACCACCCCGGCTTCAATCCGAAGGGCAGCACGGATTAGCAGACCGCTGACTGCCCATAACGGCGTCAGCACACAGCGAAAAAACAGCACACAGATCCCAAACCAGCCCCTGCGGCTCCTCTATAAACCAAACGTGCCTGGGGCTGCTTTGCCCCACCCTCGCGGTACTGGGCGCATTGACTATCTGCCAGAAGTTATCGAAAAGCCTGCGCCGAGCCAGGGCGACTCGTTCAATCTTTAAACATTGATGTAATATCACGACCCGCAGCATTATTGACATGCTGATGATCGCGCAGAATGGTTGATGAAATACCCGAAAAACCGGTAAGAGAAGTAAAGGCGCGCAGTCTCAATGATTCGCCCGATATTGACCTGGCATCCTGATGGCAGGTTGTTCGCAGTGACCACCCGATGGCTCCATCGCTATGCATGCCCGTACCAATGTTTTCAGATTTCGGCCGCTAAGTACCAGGAACGCTCTCTGGCTGAATGCCGTTCTATGCATTGGGGCAGCAGTTGGCAATGTTGCGCTGTACCTGACTTCTGACGAATTCCCCGTTGCCCTGCTACTGCTCAATCTCGCGACCTTTGCCAGCGTCTGGCAAGCGCAGTTGCGCTATGGCCAGTCAATTCGCTTCCAGCCTCAAGAACTGGCTGACCACATGCTTCAGGTTCAGGAAACCGAACGGCATCGCCTGAGCCGCGAACTGCATGACGACATTGGCCAGATGCTCACCGCAGCGAAGCTTCAATCCGAATGGCTTAGACGTCGCTTGCCTTCGGAGCTGCTGGAGCACAGCAGGCAGCTCAACGAGACGCTCGACGAAACCCTGGCCAAGGTCCGCGATGTTTCCGCCATCCTCCATCCGCGTCAACTCACCAGCCTGGGACTTGAAGCAAGCCTGCGCGGGCATCTGCTCCGAACCCTGGCTGACAGCCAGGTGCGCTGGAGCCTGGAGTGCAAGCAGCAATTGGCGGGTATACCGGAAGAAATGAGCGTCGCGGCATTTCGCATTACCCAGGAAGCCGTGACCAATGTTCTGCGCCACGCCCAGGCAAAAAACCTGCTGGTGCGCGTACGGCGCTCGCCGCTGGGGCTGGAACTGCATATCAGCGACGACGGCCTGGGGTTTACACCTGCAGTTGACCCTGCCCTTGAGGGGCAGCGCGGCATGGCTGGCATGACTGAACGCGCAGCCCTCCTGAACGGCACGTGGACGATAAACAGTGAGCCCGGCGCTGGAACGCGCATCGATGTGCTGCTGCCCTGGACACCCCGAACTCATGAACGAGCAAATCTGAACAAGAAGGCTAGATGACCTGCACATTGCTGTTGATTGACGACCACTCTCTGATCAGGGCCGGAGTTCGCGCCTTGGTAGGCGACATTCCCGGCTATTCAGTCATTGGCGAAGCCTGCGATGGTTCGCAACTGAGCGCTCTGGCCACGGAGTTGAACCCCGACATCATCCTGCTGGATATTTCGATGAAGGATGTGGACGGGCTGGAAGCACTCAAACAGCTGAACAGCGTTCTGCCCGACAGCAAAGTGTTGATCCTCTCGATGCACAGCGATCCGACCCGGATCATGCAGGCTCTGGAGGCTGGCGCTCATGGCTACCTGCTGAAAGACGCCGCAGCCACCGAACTGGAACAGGCGCTGCAAGCCTTGAGCAATGGCGAACGTTACCTGAGCCCGGCAATCGCCCATACGGTCATCAGCCAGGCGTTGATCAGCGTTCAGGCCAGCAAAATCGAAAAACCGCAGAACCATAACCTCACGGCTCGCCAACTGGAAATCCTGCGGCTTATCGTACGCGGCAAATCCACCCGGGAAATTGCCAGCGGCCTTGGCCTGAGCATCAAGACCGTGGAAACCCACCGCGCCCAGGTCATGAAACGCCTGCAAATTCATGACGTGGCCGGGCTGGTCCTGTTTTGTGTGCGTGAAGGCATTATCAGTCTGGACGATTGAGCTGCGGTGTTTCCCCGAACAACTCAGAGCCCACCGGCAGGTGCACCTTCAAGGCTGCGTGACGCGCCGAGAATCGCAGATTCTCCCCGGACAGCGGCTCGCCATCCAGATTGATATCCAGCCCCTGCGCCGACTTGAGCTCCACCCACGGAAGCCGTGCGCGAATGAACATGTTGTCGATGCCCAGCCCGCCCTCCAGTAACCCTCTAAGTGTCCCGACCACTTCCTGAGGTGCGGGCAGGATACTGATATCCAGCAGGCCATCATCCACCAACGCTGACGGGCACAGCACATGCCCGCCACCGGCCTGACGACCATTACCAATCCCCAGGGCCAGCAAGTCCCCACTCCAGTGGAAGTCAGGTCCGCTCAATTCGCCGTAGGCCGCGCTCAGCTCACTGAAACGCGTCAGCCCGGTAAAGAGATACGCTGCGCCCCCCAACACCTTTTTAAGGTCTTCAGAGGTATTGGCAGTAACCTGGCTGCCAAAGCCACCCGTTGCCATGTTCAGGAATACCTTGCCATTGACCTCGCCCAAATCCACAGGGCGGGCGGGCACGTCAAGCAAATCCAGCGCGGCATCCGGTTCAAGCGGAACGCCTGCAGCACGAGCGAAATCATTGGCGGTACCCAACGGCATGATGGTCAGTTCAGCGTCGGTATCGGCATTCGCGATGGCTTCAGCGATATCCCGCAACGTACCGTCACCACCCCCGGCAATGATTTGCGAATGCCCGGCCGCCAGCGCTTCACTCACCAGACGCTGAGCATCACCGCCCTCCCACGTCAGGCGAACGTCGAGGTCCCAGCCTTCATTGCGCTTTCGGGTAACAGCCTCGCGAACTTCTTCGTTGAGTGCCTGTTTGCCATGCAAAATCAAAAATGCCCGCCGTGTCATTGCTACTTGCTCCCCTGAGTCGATGCGCAAGATGTTGACCTCACCGGACGGAAAAAAACCCGTTCTGATCAGATAATTTTTCAACTCACCGAAGCTGTCCTGCTGTCCCCCCGAAAACATTGGCTCGCGCGGGTGACACCCTTCAACACACGCGGCATGAAAAGGTGCCATTTCAGGGAGTTTTGAAAGGAAATCAATTCGATGCGATGGCTTTATGCAAGTCTTGAGCTTTACTCCGTTTATGCACTCATTTGAGGGTAAAACCTACCTAACGCACTGATGAGTCCTACATCACTAAAGTATTAGGCCTGTTTCCATTCTTAAGAAATGATGAGAATTAGCAGTACCTGACGTGCGAATGCCAAATAAATGGCTATATTCACCTAGCAAGTCAGAAAAGGACATTTTATTGACTTCCACTTGAAAGCGCTTCGTATCTGGATCGCGGATAAGTAGTCACGGACCGATGAAGTGAGGAAGTGTTATGCGATTGCAGCCTGTTAACAGCCTCCTGCAAACCAGAAACAGTTTGATTGTGTATTTTCTTTTCGCTATTCGCCTGGCCCACGGGATCGCCTGCATCCTCCCAGGCCTGTTGATTCTGATCTTTTCCAAGGACAGCCTTTCCGAGGTCCCGCAAAGCTATTTCGCCGTGCAACTGCTCTTCGGGCTGCTCAGCGTCCTGATCTTTCAAGCCTTGGGTATTTACTCCGAAGCCATGTTCAGTAACGCGTTCCGCTTCCGGCTGATCATCGTCGCGTGGTCGGCCGCGTTCTGCCTGCTGCTGTTCATGCATCAGACTCTGGCGTTCTTTGACTACATTACCAATGATCATCTGGTGATCTGGTACGTCTCCAGCCTGGCGCTGTTTTGCATTGAACGGCTGTGCAAACTGATGCTCTTCAAGCACCTGATGCAAAAGGGTGTGTTCCTGCAAAACGCGATCATCCTGGGGGCCACCGAAAACGGCCAGCGGCTGGCCGAGTATCTGCTGGAAAATCAGGATATCCGCTCTGGCGTCAGCGGCTTCATCGATGACCGGATCGGGCGCCTGCCCAAGACTATGGCCGGCCTGCCACTGCTGGGTAACAGTGACGATCTGGAGCGGCTGATTCGCGAAGAAAAGGTTACCCAGGTGCTGGTGGCGCTGCCCTGGTCAGCGGAAAACCGCATGGATTACATCATTCGCGAGCTGCGTCGCCTGCCGGTCAATGTGCTGCTGGTCCCGGACATGGTCGCCTTCCGTCACGCCCACAACCGCATCACAGAAGTCGCCAACTTGCCGATGTTCAACGCATCAGACGTGCCGCTTTCCGGCTGGTCGCCGCTATTCAAGCGGGTTGAGGACCTGGTGCTATCGAGCCTCGCCCTGGTGCTGTTGTCACCCGTGATGCTGGCAACCGCCATCGCCATCAAGCTGGACTCCCGCGGCCCGGTGTTCTTCTGGCAAAACCGCTATGGCTATAACAACCGCATGATCAAGGTCTGCAAGTTTCGCTCTATGTATCACCATCAGAGCGACGCGACCGCAGCGCAACAAACCACCCGGGGGGATGCCAGAGTTACCCGGGTCGGACGTTTCATCCGCAAGACCAGCCTGGATGAATTGCCTCAGCTGTTCAATGTGATTGCAGGCAGCATGTCCATGGTAGGACCGCGCCCCCATGCAACGGCCACCAAAGCGGCCGGGATTCTTTTCGAGCAAGCGGTGAAGGAGTACACGTCACGCCATCGGGTCAAGCCGGGCATTACCGGTCTGGCGCAGATCAATGGCTATCGTGGTGAGACAGACACCGTGGAAAAGATCGAAAAACGCGTGGAATTCGATCTGGAGTACATCGAAAACTGGTCCGTCTGGTTCGACATTTACATCCTTCTTCGCACTGTTCCAGCAGTGCTATTCACTCGTGAGGCTTATTGATGAGCATCCTCATCCCCTGCATTATCGCCGGCGGTGCCGGCACCCGGCTGTGGCCGGTCTCGCGCGAAGCCATGCCCAAGCCTTTCATGCGCCTTCGTGACGGCGAAAGCCTGCTGCAGAAAACATTCAACCGGGCCGTTGGCCTGCCGGATGTCGGACGCCTGCTGACGGTCACCAACCGGGAAGTGTATTTCCGCACGGTGGACGACTATCGCCAGCTCAACAAAACCAAAGTGAAACTGGATTTCATCCTCGAACCTTTCGGCCGCAATACAGCGCCAGCGCTCGCGGCGGCCGCGCTGCATGTCTCCCGGCTGTATGGCGAGGATGCGCAGTTACTGGTGCTGCCCGCCGATCATTTGATTGCTGACGTGGCCGCTTTCTCAAAGGCGGTTCAGGCCGCCAGAGTATTGGCCGATGACGGCTGGCTGGTGACGTTCGGCATTCTGCCGAGCAAGCCGGAAACCGGTTTCGGATATATCGAAAAAGGTCCGTCGCTCAACAACGACGGCTACCAGGTAGCACGCTTTGTCGAAAAACCGGATGCCGCCACTGCCCAGGCTTACCTGGATGGCGGTCTGCACCTATGGAACGCCGGTATGTTCTGCATGCGCGCCGACAGCCTCATCAAACAGTTCGCCGAACATGCACCGCAGGTTCTGGCAACGGTCAAGGCCTGCCTGGAGGTGAGCGCCAGCAAGGAAGGCAATAACGAGCTGCAAATCGAACTGGACAGTGAGTCATTCGCCAAAGCCCCGGATATTTCCGTTGACTACGCCTTGATGGAGCGCTCGCAAAAGGTCGCGGTGGTGCCTTGCGAACTGGGCTGGAACGACATCGGTTCATGGCAGGCAGTACGCGAACTGGTCCCCGCCGATGCAGCTGGCAACCAGTGCAATGGCCCGACCGTACTGCACGATGTGAGCAACTGTTACATCGATTCCAAGCGAATGGTCGGTGGCGTGGGTCTGGATGACCTGATCATCATCGACACACCGGATGCACTGCTGATCGCCGACGGCAAACGCACTCAGGACGTGAAATACATCGCTCAAGAACTCAAGCGTCAAGGTCACGATGCCTACCGCTTGCACCGTACGGTCACCCGTCCGTGGGGCACCTACACCGTGCTTGAAGAAGGCAAGCGCTTCAAGATCAAACGCATCGTCGTTCGCCCGCAAGCCTCGCTGTCGCTGCAAATGCACCACCACCGAAGCGAGCACTGGATTGTCGTCAGCGGCATGGCCAGAGTGACCAATGGCGAACGCGAATTCATGCTCGACACCAACGAATCGACGTTCATCAAGCCGGGGCACACTCATCGGCTGGTCAATCCTGGCGTGATCGATCTGGTGATGATTGAAGTACAGAGCGGCGAGTACCTGGGAGAAGACGACATCGTGCGCTTCACCGATGTTTATGGTCGGGTAGCGGCACCGCTCCCGACACCCTGACTCGCAGTGAACAACAGCGACCACGATAAACCTGCTTGTGCGGTATGCACTTTGCAACACGGATGACAGCGGTAAACCGCCTACATGATTGATTTACCCGATACGGGAGTAGTACTTCATGCAAGACAGGAGTTTGGGGGTGGTCAGAAACACGTTGCTGGTGCTGAGCCTATTGGTGGTCAGCGCCTGCAGCACCCCGGCACGCGTAGGTCTGCCAGACGACGAAGCACAGATTGAAGCCGGCAAGGCCGCCGGCCGCGCGCTTGCCGGTCAACCATTGCCACCGCAACGTGTGCGGCCTGGTGATACGTTGCGTATCGTGCGCAATACCGGGGAAGCACCGTCCATTTCGGCTTTTACAGCAAACTCCATCTACGAGCTGACCCTGTTTCAGGTGCTCAACGACGGCACGTTCAGTTATCCATACATTGGCTCCGTAAAGGCTGCCGGCATGACATTGCCGCAGTTGACCGAACACCTGCAAGGCAAGCTGCAGGACGTCTATCGTGAAACCGCGATGACCATCAACATCTCGCAATCGCCGGGCAACACCGTGTTCGTCGGCGGCGCGGTACGCAACTCGACGACCCTTCCCGCCACAGTCGCCACCACGCTGGTTCAGGCGATTGTCGGTGCCGGTGGCGTTGCCAATGACGGCGACGCGACGATGGTCGCCCTGCTTCGTCAGGAAGACAACGGCCTCTACAAGACCTACTTTTTCGACTTCAGCAAGCTGCTCTGGGCAGACAGTTCGGGGCCACGTGGCCCGGTGCTGTTACAGCGCGGCGATGTGGTGTTCGTGCCCAAGTCATCAGCGGGTGACAAGGCCGACGGCGTAAATCTGTATTTCAACCAACTGATCCCTTTTGCCAAGTCACTGGGTTTCGGCGTGAATTACAACCTGCGCAGCGAAAACTAAAGTCAGGGAAAAGACATGATCAATATTCGTTCATTGCGCGACTTGTTGCGCCTGTTCTTCATTTTCAAACATGAAGTTCGACTGACCGTCATGGTGACTTTCATCATCATCGTGCTCGGTGCCTTTCTGCTGCCCAATCGCTACGAATCCACCGCCCTGTTGCTGGTCAAACCTGGCCGCGACAGCAGCACCGTGCCGATCGAGTTTGCTGACCGTCAGGCCATCGTGATTCCCAGTGCCCAGCGCGACCCGATCCTCGATGAAGAACGCATGCTCACGGGGCGGCCCATCATGCGCACTGTTGCCGAAAAATACCTGGCCGAGATATCCAAAGCCGAGCAGGAGCAAGGTTTTCTGGCCTCGGTGAAAAACCTGCTCAAAGACACCGTGAATTCAGTCATCGGCGTGTTCCGCGGTGCATTGCAACTCATTGGGCTGGTCGAGAAGCGCTCCCCGGAGGAGCGACTGGCTGAAGACTTGTCGAAGAACTTCAAAGTCAGCCATGACCCTGGCTCAGCAGTGATGGAACTGACCTTTTCCTGGAATGACCCGCAGGTGGCCAAGGAAGTCCTGGAAACCTGGATTTCCGAATACGAGCAGCAACGTACCCGTGTACTCGGCCGCGTCAGTCTTTATCAATTCTACGAAACCGAAGTCAAAGACACACAGTCGCGGATTCTCAGTTACAAGAAGCAAATCCAGACCTACCTCAATCAGCTGGGTGCAGTGAGCATTGCCCAACGCCTGGCAGACACCTCGCAAGGCCTTAATGACCTGACCACCGAGCGCAACAACACCATGCGTTCGATTGCCTCAACCAAGGCCGGTCTCGACAAGTTGCAGGAGCAGCTCAGGCAACAATCGAAAACGGTCAGTGCCGGTCGCGAACTGAGCCTCAACCCCAACCGCCAGGATTTGCAAAACCGCATCAACGGCAAGGAAGTCGAGCGCCAGGAACTGCTGCGCTCATTCAAGGAGTCGGCACCACCGGTTCGTGCACTCAATGAAGAAATAAACAACCTGAAAAAAATCCTGAACCAGCAGGATGCAACCATTCAACGCTCAGAAAGCATCACGCCCAACCCGATCTACAACCGCATGCAAAACGTGCTGGCCGACCAACAAGCCAGCTACGCGCGTCTGCAATCGCAACTGACCCAACAAAACCTGCAATTGGCGCAGTGGGAAAAAAGCCGCCAACTGGCGTTGAATCTGGAACCGGAGATGTCCCGCCTGCAGGGTGAACTGGACGCCGCCGAGAAGAGCTTCGCCCTGTACAGCAGCAGCCTTGAAAAGGCCCGTATAGACCGTGAACTGGATCGCAGTCAGATCAGCAACATTGCCATCATTGAGCAGGCTACTTACAACCCCAGCCGGGTCTTTCCGAAAAGCTTGCTGATGCTGATTCTGGCGTTTCCGCTCAGTGTCGGCGTCGGTCTGGTTGCCCTGTACTTCTTCTACCTGCTGGATCAAAGGATTCACGACGGCGACAAGATCGAAAACCGTTTCGGGGTGCCGGTCTGGACCAGCCTTCAAGAGCTGGGCAACGCCCAGGACACGCGCAACACAGCGTTCACGGCCAGCCTGCACAGGTTGTACGGGACACTGCCATTGCGTCAGGTCGCCGAAAAAGGACTGGCGCTGGGCTTCACCTCATCTCACGAGGGCGAAGGTGTCAGCTTTGTCATCGGCCACCTTGCCAGCCTGCTAAAAGAACACGGCTACACAGTGCGCACCGCTGGCCCCGGCCCCGCAGCGCCGGGTGAGATCGTGCTGATTGATGCTTCAAGCATTTTCAGCAATCAGGATGCGTTTGCCTTACTGCGTGATTCCGACCTGATCTTGCTGATCGTCAAAGCCGAAGAAACCACAGTGCCGATGCTGGAAAACGTGCTGGCAACGCTACACACCGCGTTCAAGAAAGTTGACGGCATCATCATCAACCGTCGCCGTTACAAAGTGCCGAAACGCGTGATGGATTACCTCAAGCGCTTCCAGAACCGAGGCTGACATGCACATTGCCCTACTCGCGCCACTCCCGCCCGAGCAGAACGGTATTGCCGACTACGCCGGGCACCTCAAGCAGGCGCTGGAGCAGCTCGGCGTACAGGTCAGCACACCGCTGGCGGGCGTCGGCAACGACCAGGTGCGCGCCGTCCAGCGCGTGGCTGAAACCGATTGGCAAGGCATTGACCTGGTGCACGCCGAAATCGGTGGCGGACGACTCGCGGAGTTTCATGCCCTGCGCGCCTTGCGCCAGCGCTTCGCGCAGTTACCGTTGACGGCGACAGTGCATGATCCGGAGCGCTTGGTATGGCGACGGGCCAGGCTGCCATGGCCGCTGTCCATGGCCAGTTCGCTGCCCTCGCCTCTGCCGGAAATCGCTACAGTGGTTGCCGACCCGTTGTGCCTGTACGAAGAGCGGCAACTGGCGCGCAGCATGACCCGGTTGATAACGCTGACCCAGGCAGGTGGCGTTGCCTTGCGCCAGCGCATGGGTTTGCGCGAGGAGCAAATGGCGGTGATTGCCCATGGCAACCTGCCGATCCCGCCCGCGCCGCTACCGCCATTGCAACCGATGCGCTTGCTGTACTTCGGTTTTATTTATCGCGGTAAAGGTATTGAAGACCTGCTGGATGCGCTGGCTGCCCTCTTCACCCGTCAACCGCAACTGCGCTCACGGGTGCGCCTGACGCTGGCGGGCGGCAGTGAGCCGGAAATGGCCTTCGGTCCTTCCGGCAGTTATCTGGACCAACTGCGGCTGCGCATTCAGCAACTCGGGCTGACCGATTTGATCGATTGGGATCTGGACCTGCCGGCCAACGCCATTGCCGAAGTCATTCAGGCCCATCACGTCATGGTTCTGCCTTACCGCGAGTCCAGCAAGCTGAAACTACTCGGCAAGTTGCGCGGCACGAGCGGTGCTTTGTCCTGGGCGGTGGCCTGTGGCCGTGGCGTGATTACTTCCGATGCGCGCTCCTTCGCGGAAGAGGTTTCCCACGGCAACGGCATGATTTTTCCTCAGGGCAATGTCGAGGCCCTGAGCACCGCATTGAATGAAGTCTGCGCGGTGCCGGAACGGGCTAAGCAATGGGCTGCGCAGGCCAGTGTACTCGGCCAACAGCGAGTCTGGAGCCAGACCGCCGAACGCTTCCGCCAGCTCTTCCAACAGGCATGCGAGGCCAACTGAGATGAAATCTGCAGCGGGTTTGTGGTTGGCCGGAGTTCTGGCCTGTTCAGCGCTGGTGTCTGATCTGATCCCTGAGGTACAGGCTGCAACCGTCCTGCGCGCGCCGCGTGCAGTGGTCTGGCAGGACTTTCTGGGGGTCAACGCGCAGTTCCAGTATTTTTCACCGGCCATGTACCAGCAGCAGATGGATCAGCTAGACGCGCTGGGCCTGAATTGGGTGCGCCTGACCATTCACTGGCCGATCATCGAGCCGGAGCAGAACCAGTTCGACCTGGTTGATCTGGATGGCGCAATGGCGACCATGAACGCTCACCACTACAACATTCTTGCGTATATGGTCGGTTCAGCACCTTATGCCAGCAGCGCTCCCGAGGGCGTAGCCAGCCGCGATCAGTACCCACCCCGGGATTTCAACCTGTTTGCAGCGCGCATGGCCGCCCTCGCCAAGCGCTATCCACAAGTCAATAACTGGCAAGTCTGGAACGAGCCGAACATTGTCTGGCTTCCCAAGGAAGACCCGGCTGCTTACGACACGCTGTTGACGACCACCGCCAAGGCGATCCGCGATGCCGAGCCGGACAAGACCATCGTCACTGCGGGCATGGCCTATTACAGCCAGATGCACAGCACCCCCGGTTACATGCTGCAAACCCTGCTGGACCGCGGTTTGGGCACACGCGACATCGTCGCCGCGTATCACCCGTACTCCGAATACCCGGAAGGCGACTCACCGCCAGACCGGGATTTCCTGGTCAAAGCCAACGCCATGAATAAGCTGCTGCGCAGCAACGGCGTGAAGCAAGTCTGGGCGACTGAATGGGGCTGGTCCAGCTACAACGGGCCGGTAGAAATGCAAGCTATCATCGGCCAGCAGGGTCAGGCCGATTACACCCTGCGCCGCCTGGCACTGATGAGTGCGCTGGATTACCAACGGATTTTTCTGTTCAACCTGAGTGATCTCGACGAACGCGCCAGTGCCCGCGATCAGGCTTACGGCTTGCTTGATCTGCAGGGTAATCCGAAGCCGGTCTATACCGCCCTGAAGAACTTTCTGAGCATCACCGGTCCGCGCCTTGAACCAGCCGACCCGCCTGGCGTCAGCGCGGTACCCAGCGATCTATTCGCCGTGCCCTGGACCCGCAGCGACGGCAAACGCTTGCTGATGTTCTGGAGTGCCACGGGCACTACGCTGAATTTCCCCGCGATCAAATCAGCGGTACTTCACGACCCCTTGAGCGGCACCCGCACTGAACTGAGCAATGCCCAAGGCGTCAGCCTGGCCCTCAAGCCGACCCTGCAAATTCTGGAATGGAAACCCTGAGCGATGCGAATTCTCTGGACACTACCCTACCTGCCCTGGCCCACCACCAGTGGCGGCAAAACCCGGGAATACCACCTGTTGCGCAACCTTGCCGCCCGTGGCCACCAGATCACGTTGCTGGTGCAATCCAAAACGGACGTGGATCAAAGCACTCGGGACGCGCTGGAACCCTGGCTGGAACGCTTGATCGTGCTGCCGCGCCGCCCACTCAAAAGTGCCAAAACGCTCATGGCTATCGCCGTGGCTCCCGCGCCCATGCTGGCCTGTATCAACGGCTATGCGCCGCGCCTGAGCGAGGTGTTCGAGGGGCTGCTTGAAGAGACATGGGACGTGATCCAGCTTCAGCACACCTACGGTTTCGAGCCGTTCGAGAAGCCATTGAAGGAATCGGGCAAACCGTTTGTGATGACCGAACACAACGTTGAATCGGCGATGGGTGCCACCAGCTACGACCGTTTGCCACGCTGGGCAGGCCTGTTTGCGAGCTACGACCGCTGGCGCTATCGGCATTGGGAAAGCCGGGTGTTCCGCCAGGCCGATCAGTTGATCGCCGTAACGGAAGACGATGCCAAGGAAATTTCCCGACTCAGCGGCAAAGCCACGGCCGTGGTCGTCAACAGCGTCGATTGCGGCTACTACGCCCAGGTTCAGCCTGATCCGTACAGTAACCGTCTGCTGTTCATCGGCAACTACGAATACGGCCCCAACGTCGATGCGATCGAATGGGCACTCAATGAAATCTTGCCGAAAGTCTGGCAGCACGCACCCACCCTGCGCTTCGTGATCTGCGGTTTCGCCTTGCCCGCCTCGTGGCGCGAACGCTGGCCCGATCCACGCATCGAGTTTCAGGGTTTCGTCCCGGATCTGCGCGCATTGCAGAACAACACCGCGATATTTTTCGCCCCGCTGCGTCAGGGCGGCGGTTCCAAGCTCAAAGTACTGGAAGCCATGGCCGCCGGTTTGCCGGTCGTTACCACCGAACAGGGCAGCTCGGGACTTGCAGTGGTCAACGGCGAGCACTATCTGGGCAGCGAAGACCCGCAGGAGCTGGCACGGATCATCACTGAAGTCATTGAACAGCCGGCACGCCTGGCGCAAATCGGCGAAGCCGGACGCAAGTACGTGCAGACCCATCACGACTGGTCAGTCTCTGCCGCTCAGCTGGAGCGGATTTACACTCGACTGACACCCGCAAACGCCAAACAGGAGCCGCGCCCATGCGTATAGGACTCGATTACCGTCCGGCGACCGGCTACCCCAACAGCGGCATCGGTCGACAGAACATTGCTCTCGAAGATGCTGCGCGCGCCAACCCCAACACCCAGGTGCAGTTGTTCAGCGTGGCCCCTTTCGATCATCCGATCCGCCGCCTTGCCTACTGTCCGCGCTGGTCTACGCCCCTCAATGGCATCCATCGGCTGCCTGAACGCTTGCGTTTTGAAGGTTTATTTTTGCCCAAAGCCCTGCGCGACGCTGAAGTGCAGGTGTACATCTGCAACATGAACATGGGCCTGCCATTGGGCCGTAAACCCGAGGGCATGCGTTACGTGTTGCAATTGCAGGACCTGTTTCAACTGACGCTGAAAAACAGCCACGGTTCGCAACTCAAGGCGCGGATTTACGGCATCACCGATCGCCTGTCCATTGCCCACTCATTAAAAGTCGCGGATCGCATCTGGACGCCGTCGCAATTCACCGCAGACGAGTGCATCCGGCTGTTTCCCGAAACCCGCGACAAATTGCGAGTGCTGCCCGCACTGGTCAGCGGCTGGAGCGATGCGCCTTCGGACCTGCAAGGCTGGACGCTGCCGGAGCGCTACTGGCTGTGCGTCGGCACGCGCGAACCACGCAAGAACATGGGATGGTTCATCGATGCCTGGCAAAGTGCCCGGCGGCAGTTCGACAACGTGCCGGACCTGATCCTGATCGGCGCCCCGGAACACTTGCCTCCAGCCCAGCAAGCGCTGCCCGGCCTGCATTTTTTGAGTGACATCACTGATGCTGAACTGCACGCTATTTACGCGCGAGCCGACCGCATGTGGCAGCCCTCCTATGCCGAAGGTTTTGGCCTGCCGGTGGTGGAAGCGCTGGGTGTCGGCACGCCCGTTGCCGTTGCCAGCGGTTCCTCGCTGGATGAGATCACCCCACCCGGTAGCCCACGCTTCTCGCCAACCGACACGGGCGCATTGATCACACTCATGGGCGAACTGGCCAATGCCGAAAAGGAAAACCCTGAAGTACTCAAAACCTGGGCCGCGGGCTACGGCCCTGAAGCGTTCAACCGACGCTTCGATGAGCTGATCGAGGAGTTGCGCTGATGCCATTGGCAATGCCCGTCGGCTTGCTCTTCGGTCTGCTGTTCGGCGCGATGTTCTGGCTGTTACCGGCGTTCAAGGTGCTGGCAGCGATGATTGGCGTGGTCGCCATCGCCACGGTGATTCGTCGGCCATTGCGGGGCCTGTTGCTGTTTGGCGTACTGGCTACGTTCCTGCCTTACTCCACGGTGAATGTCGGCATCCGTACCACGGTGTCCGAAGCGCTGCTGATGCTGGTATGGGCCGCGTATCTGGCGCACCGGATGTTCACCAACCCGCCGCAACTGCCACCGCTGCTGCGTACCGAACGCCTGCTGATTGCGCTGATGCTGTACAGCGCGCTGCCGTTCATTGTCGGGCAACTGACCATTACGGCATTGGGTAACGGACCGATCAACTGGGTGCGCTGGCTGTTCAACCTGTCGGCACTGTTCCTGGTGCCGCGTTTACTGGATCAGCAGAAATACCGCGAGCAGATGATTTGCGCCCTGTTGCTCGGCACGCTTTTGCTGCTGTTACTGTCGATCCCGGTGTTCCTGAAAGCCCGCACTGCCGTCGCCATGATTCCGATCCTTGGCACCCTTGGTTATGGCGGTGTCGACGTGCTGAATGACAGCCTGCTCTCGCTGGCCGATCGCATGGGTACACCGTGGATGCACCCCAACGTGGCGGGAGGTGCCATGGCACTAATAGTGCCGCTGGGATTCTGCATCGGCATGACCCGCAGCGGCTGGCCGAAGTCTTTGGGGTTTGCCGTGGCGATTCTGGGCAGCATCGGCCTGTTGCTGACGGGCTCGCGGGGCGCGTTGGTCAGCCTGGCCCTGGTGATGATGTGGATGGCGCGTAAACGGGTGCCTTTCATTGGTCGTGTGCTGATGGGCGGTGCTGTCGCCGGGGCACTGCTGTTGATGTTTTACCCGCCGTTGCAGGAACGGATTTTCACCCTGTTCACCAACGACGACACCAGTATCGCCATTCGCTTTCTGGAGTACAGCCACTTCCCTGACGCCATGGCCAAATTCCCCATGGGTATTGGCTTCAAGATCGACCCGCCAGTACCCGGTGCAACGCTGTTCGGGATCTCCAACCTGTGGCTGAACTTCATCTACAAGACGGGCATCCCAGGCATGCTGCTGTTTATTGCGGTAACGGCCAGTTGGTGGCGTGAAACCCGCCCAGAAGAGGGTTTCATCACCCTCACTCATGACAATGCCATCTGGCTCGGCACCACCACCGGCTTGCTGGCCGCGTTGACCAGCGGCCTGTTCGACCACTACTTCAGTTTTACCAGCGTACTGATCGCCGTGTTCTGGCTGATGCTGGGCATCAATCTGCATGAAGCCAAACGCTTGAAAAGCCAGGCGGCCCTCGTTCAACAAGTCTTACCGGAGCAGGAATCCAAATCATGAAACACCGTCTGATGCACTCCCACGACCTGCACCTGGCCTTGCCTGAATACGCGCGCAAAATGGGCGTAGAGCTCGAAGAACTGCAAAGCGCATATCAATGGATGCTCAGTCACGACGTGTGCTTTGAAACCACTATCAAAGGTCGCACGCTGTCGTTCATCAGCTACCTGAATATCGAGCCGCACATCGAACATCCGCTGGCCAGGCGCTTCTATCGCTTGCTGGCCAGTGAAATGAAAGGCGCGTTGATTCCGCTGTACGGCATCAATTGGCCGACCCTGCGCGACCGCATGCTGCGCACTTGGGAGCAGGCCTACAACATTCTGATCTGCAAGATCCCCAGCCACACCCTGCGCCTGGCCTGGCTACGACTTGGCGGGGCGAAAATCGGCAAGGGTTCGAGCGTCTGGCGCAATACCGAAATCCTTGGCGTCGACAGCTTGCGCATCGGTGACGACACCACCATCGGCTGGCACTGCCAACTGGATGCCCGCGGCGGACTGATCATTGGCGATCATGTAACGGTGGCCTCTCACGTGCTGATCATCGCCGGCGGGCACGACCTGCAAGCACCGGAGTTCTGGGCTGTCGGCGGACCGGTCTACATCCATGACTACGCCTGGATCTGCAGCCGCGCCCTGCTCTCTTTCGGCGCTGAAATCGGTGAGGGTGCAGTCGTGGGCGGCGCTGCCGTGGTCTCCAAACCCATCCCGCCCTACGCCATCGTCAGTGGCCCGAACGCCGAAATCAAAGGCGAGCGCGCCCGTGGCCTCAACTACAAAGTGGGCGGCAAAGGCCTGTTCGCTTTGTTCCATTAAGGCTGACGCATGCTGGGTTCAACACTCTGGCTGACGTTCGCCACGCTGACCGGTCTGGCAGCCGGTTTTGCCCGTGAGTGGCTGCTGGTCGCTGCCTGGGGTGCAGGCGCGCGAAGCGACGCATTTCTGGTCTCGATGTTTCTTCCAGAAGCGCTGCGCATGGCCTTGGCGGCCGGATTGTTGAGCGCCGCTGCATTGCCGTTGTATCAACAGCGTGAACTGCCCGCCCAGCAACGCTGGCTGAATGCCTTGGCACCGCGGCTGTTGCTGTGTGGTTTGGCGCTGGCGTTGTTGTTGAGTCTTGGCGCACCGCTGTGGGTGCGGGGCGTCGGGCCTGGGCTGGATGACAGTGGTTACGCGCTGGCGGGCAGCAGCCTGCAATGGCTGGCGTGGTGCGCACCGGGTTTTCTGTTACATGCGTTGTTGTGTGTGCCGTTGCAGGCACGCTCGCGTTTCGTCATGGCCGGGTTGGGCTCGTTGTTGTTCAACCTGCCGCCGGTGATCTACCTCGCCGTCGCCAGTCATGCAGCCACACCGGTCGGCCTGGCATTGTCTTGCGTGCTAGGCAGTTTACTGATGCCCGGCACGCTGCTTCCAACGCTGTACCGAATGGGCTGGAAACCTTTTCAGTGGCAGGCCGAACCGGGCGTTGGCCGGGAGCTGCTGCAACGCATCGGCCCACTGTTGAGCAGCAACCTCGCCAGCCAGGGCCTGGCTTTGCTGGAAAGGATGGTCGCCTCGTTACTGGGCGAAGGCGCGGTGACCTGGATCAACCTGGCGCGCAAGCTGATCAACCTGCCGTTGATTGCTCTGATGAGTCTCAACCAGGTGTTGCTGGGTTTGATGAGCGGCAGCGCCGCCAATCAGCGTCTGGTACTGCTGCGCAAGGGCCTGAGCAGCGCCACCTTGCTGACCCTGCCCGCCATCGCCGGTCTGATCGGCGCGTCGGGTGCGCTGGTGGTTTTACTTCTGCCAACCCTCGCCCATGACGGGCCGTTGCCGGAGCTGCTTGCCTGGTTCGCCGTGCCCCTCATGTTCGGTGCCTGGAATGCCTTGCTTGCGCGTTACGCCTACGCGGCCGGCGATACCCGAATGCCGTTGAACTGCGAGTTGATCGGCAACCTGTGTAATGCCCTGCTGCTGGGTGCTCTGCCGTTTTTCCTCGGTCTGATCGGCATCGCCATCGCGGCGCTGATCGGGGCGATCATCACCGGCCTGCTGCTGATGCGCCGCCAACAACTGCTGACCTTTGTACCCTGGCAAAGTCAGTGGGCACTGGGCGCGGTTGCCATGCTGATCGCGGCGCTGGTGCTGCATCCGATCAGCGACACCTGGCTGCAATTGGGGTTGAGTTGTGCGTATGGGGCGGTGTTGTTGGTTGGACTGGCGTTGTGGCTGAGGCCTTGGCGCAGTTGATCCTGTTGACTTGATGCTTATGTGGGAGCCAGCCAGTGATTAGCGTCAATGACTGATCATCCACGGCCGCCCCGCCGCCTTGCCTTTCAGCGCGTGGGGGTTGGCTTTGGTGGGCACAACAGGTTTGCTCGGCCCGCAGCAACTGCAGCCACTGGGGTGGCGTTTGCTGTCTTGATACTCGGCAACTGTTTTCGGGGCGTTGGCGCTGCGTTCGTTGGTCTCGATAGCGCGGCGTTTGTTGCCTGATACCGTGCTCAAACCCGGCGCAGACAAAATCACCCGCATGCTTGATGCGCCACATTCAGGGCAGGCGCATGGCGCACCGCTCTCAGCCATGGGCTTGAGCGCCGTGAAATCCCCACAGCGGGGGCAATCGAATTCGTATAGGGGCATTAGGCAAATCCCTGAAAAGTGATCTCCTGTAGGAGCTGCCGAAGGCTGCGAATGGATTTAACTGATCCAACGCTTTCGCAGCCTTCGGCGGCTCCTACAGGAAGGTGGCGACGATTTACAAATCGTAGGCAATCGGCAGATCAACCAACCCATCAATGAATTTGGTCGGCCCGTTGGCGTTCGGGTTGATGTCGAACTGGAAGATCTCGGTCGGCAGCCACAACGTGGCACAGGCGTTGGGGATGTCTACGATGCCGCTGATATGTCCTTGCACTGGCGCCGAGCCAAGCAACGCGTAACCCTGAGCCGGTGAATAGCCGAACTTGGTCATGTAGTTGATGGCGTTCAGACACGCCTGGCGATACGCAATGTTGACGTCCAGGTAATGCTGCTGGCCTGATTCGTCCACCGAGATGCCTTCGAAGATCAGGTACTTGTTGTAAGTGGGCACGATGGGGCTCGGTTTGAACACCGGGTTCTTGATGCCGTATTTCGCCATGCCGCCCTTAATCAGCTCGACGCGCATGTGCACCCAGCCAGCCATTTCGATCGCGCCGCAGAAGGTGATCTCGCCATCGCCCTGGCTGAAGTGCAGATCGCCCACCGACAGACCCGCACCGTCGACGTAGACCGGGAAGAACACTTTCGAGCCACGGGACAAATCCTTGATGTCGCAATTACCACCGTGTTCACGAGGCGGCACGGTACGAGCGCCGGTCGCGGCCGCCATGTCTCGAGCCGGGCCTTTCAGCTTGCCCAGGTGCGCGGTTTTCGCATGGGGTGGATTGGCCAGTGGCGGTACACGGGTCGGATTGGTGTCGATCAGTTCCTGCTCGCGCTTGTTCCACTCGGCGAGCATCTTGTGATCCGGCAGGCAGCCGATCAGGCCCGGGTGAATCAACCCGGCGAATTCCACACCGGGAATGTGCCGGGAGCTGGTCATCATGCCCTTGAAGTCCCAGATGGCTTTCTGTGCCGAAGGAAAATGATCGGTGAGGAAGCCGCCACCGTTGTTGCGTGAAAAGAAACCGTTGAACCCCCACTGGGAGTCCGCTCGCGCACCGATGTCCAGCAGGTCTACGACCAGCAAGTCACCCGGTTCGGCGCCATGCACGCCAATCGGCCCGGACAGGTAATGCACGGTGGCCAGATCCACGTCGCGCACATCGCTGGCGTCGTCATCGTTCTTGATCGCGCCAGCGGTCCAGTCATAGGTTTCGAGGATAAAGTCATCCCCCGGCTTGACCCACGCTGCCATCGGAATGTCCGGATGCCAGCGATTGTGGATGTTCTCGTTTTCGGTGGCTGGCTGGTTGAGGTCGACTTTGATCAGTGTTTCGGTCATGGCGTTTCTCCTTCAGGTAGGTGGCGCCTGCATCGCGGGCAAGCACCGCTCCCACATGGGAATAGGGTGTAAATGTGGGAGCGGTGCTTGCCCGCGATAAGGCCGGACAAAAATTCACAGCGAACTAAACCGACAAATACCGACTGATCGTCGCTTCATCGACATTGGCCCGGGTCTCTTCAATCACGAAGCGGCCTTTCTCGATCACCAGGAATCGGTCAGCGATCTCCAGGGTGAATGACAGCACTTGCTCGGAGACCACAATGGTCAGGTTGCGCAAGGTGCGGATCTCTTTCAGGGTGCGGGCGATGTCCTTGATGATCGACGGCTGGATGCCTTCGGTTGGCTCATCGAGTAATAAAACCTTGGGGTTGGTCGCCAGCGCACGCGCAATCGCCAGTTGCTGTTGCTGACCGCCTGACAAGTTGCCGCCGCGTCGACCGCGCATGTCGTAGAGCACCGGGAACAACGCGTACAAGTCTTCCGGGACGATGCCGCGAGCCGATGCCGGCAAGCCGGTCTGAATGTTTTCCAGCACGCTCATGGCCGGAAAAATCATCCGCCCTTGCGGCACATACGCCATGCCGTGCTCAACCCGCGAATGGGTTTCCATGGCCGAGACATCAACGCCCTCGACCTGCACCTGCCCGCCCCATTGCGGCAGGATGCCCATCAGACTCTTGAACAACGTAGTCTTGCCCATGCCGTTGCGGCCCATGACCGCAATGATTTCCTGCTTTTCGACACTGAGGTCCAGGCCATGAAGGATCTGGCTCTGGCCATAACCGCACGCCAGCTGATTGATCTTGAACATGCCGCGCTCCTGATTAGTGGCCCAGATAAACTTCAATGACTTTCGGGTTGGTCTGCACCGACTCCATGCTGCCCTCGGCCAGCACCTTGCCCTGATGCAGCACCGTGACCTTGTGGGCGATGCTCTTGACGAACTCCATGTCGTGCTCGATAACCAGCACCGAGCGGCCCTCACTGATGCGATTGAGCAGCTCGGCGGTCTGCGAACGCTCGCTGACGCTCATCCCGGCGACCGGCTCGTCGAGCATCAGCAATTGCGGGTCCTGCATGAGCAACATGCCGATCTCCAGCCACTGCTTCTGGCCGTGGGAGAGCAAGCCCGCCTGCTGCTCAAGCAGATCACCGAGGAAGATGTCCGCCGCGACGTCCCTGACCCGCGCAACCACTTCATCGGAGCGCTTGAAAAACAACGCGCCGAACACGGAACGCCCTGCCGGAAAAGACATTTCCAGGTTCTCGAACACGCTCAGGTTGTCGTAGATCGACGGGGTCTGGAATTTGCGTCCGACACCGGCGCGAACGATGTCGTACTCGTGCATTTTGGTTAGCTCCCGGCCCTCGAACTGGATGCTGCCGCCCGTAGCGCGGGTCTTGCCGCAGATCAGATCCAGCACCGTGGTCTTGCCCGCACCGTTGGGACCGATCACCACCCGTACTTCGTTGCGGTCGATGTACAGATTGAGGTCGTCCACCGCCTTGAAGCCGTCGAATGACACCGTCAGCCCTTCGATCGCCAGCACCGGTTTGTTCATTTGAAAGCCAGTCGGGCTGGTCATGGCTGAGTCTCCAGAGGCGTGACGCTGGCTTTGGGCATGGCCTGAACCGGTGTGATATGCGGTTTTTCAAGCACCGGCGCAGGTTTGCCGCGTACTGCGGCGAGCCATTTGCGGCCATGGCTTTCCCACAAACCGGCCAGACCGTTGGGGAAGTACATGACCACCGCGATGAACAGGCCACCCATCAGGTACAGCCAGAGCTCAGGGAAAGATTCGGAGAAGTAGGTCTTGCCGTAATTAACCAGCAGCGAGCCGTACACAGCGCCGAGCAAGGACATGCGTCCACCCACGGCGGCAAAGATCACCATTTCGATGGAGGGCACGATGCCCACGAAGGACGGCGACATGAAGCCCACCTGCAAGGCGAACATCGCCCCGCCAATGGCCGAGAATGCCGCTGCGACGCAGAACACAAAAATCTTGAAACTGGCCACGTCATAGCCGGAAAAACGCACCCGTTCTTCCTTGTCGCGCATCGCCATGAGCAGTCGGCCAAGCTTGGAGGCGAGGATGAATTTGCCAATCAGAATGCAAGCCAGCAGCAGCGCGGCATTGATGAAGTACAGGGCCAGTTTTGCGCCGTCGCTGCGGATGTCCCAACCCAGCAAGGTCTTCAGGTCGGTGATGCCGTTGACGCCGCCGGTCAGGCCTTGCTGGCCGATGATCAGCACAGTAAGAATCAGCGCGATCGCCTGGGTCACGATGGAGAAATACACATCGCCCACCCGGCGTTTGAACATCGCCAGACCGATCACCAGCGCGAGAATCACCGGCACGCCGATCACGGCAACGACCGTGAACGTGAAGCTGTGAAACGGCACCCACAACCACGGCAGTTCGGTGATCTGGTTCCAGTCCATGAAGTCCGGGATGCCGGGGGTGGACTGGATTTTGGTGCTTTCCGGGTCCGACGCCTCCAGCTTGAGAAACATCGCCATGCAGTAACCGCCCAGACCGAAGAACACGCCCTGGCCTAGGCTGAGAATCCCGCCGTAGCCCCAGCACAGCACCAGGCCGACGGCGACGAAGGCGTAGGTCAGGTATTTGCCGACCATGTTCAGCCGGAAGGCGTCCAGCGTCAGCGGGAACACCACCAGAATCAGCGTGGCAAGTATCAGTAGCCCCACGACACCCTGCCGACCACCCATTAATTTATTTAGAGCATTCATCAGGCCGCCTCTACTTGCGTACTTTGCTGGAGAACAACCCTTGCGGGCGCATCAGCAGAATCAGGATCACGGCTGACAGGGTCAGGACCTTGGCCATGGAACCGCTCATGAAGAATTCGGAAATCGACTGGGTTTGAGCGATGGCAAACGCCGAGGCAATGGTGCCAAACAGGCTCTGCGCACCACCGAAAACCACCACCAGAAAGGTGTCGACGATGTACAGCGAACCCGCGGTTGGCCCGGTGGAGCCGATGGTGGTGAACGCGGCACCGGCAACCCCGGCGACGCCGCAGCCGAGCGCAAACGTCATGCGGTCGACCTTGCGGGTATTAATGCCTACAGCGCGGCTCATGATCCGGTTCTGCACCGTGGCGCGAACGTGCAGCCCCCAACGAGTGCGGTACAGCATCAGAAAAATCGTCGCGGTAAGCACAATGGTCAGGCCCATGACGAACAGGCCGTTGCGAGGAATCTCGATGGCATCACTGAGGCTGACCGAGCCCATGAGCCATTCAGGCGGCGTAGCGCTGACTTCCCGGGCGCCGAAGATCGAGCGAAAGGCCTGCTGCATCACCAGCGACAAACCCCAGGTGGCGAGCAAAGTATCCAGCGGGCGATGGTACAAACGGCTGATCATCACCGATTCGACAACCCAGCCGATGGCACCGGCCACCACGAACGACAACGCGATGGCGAAGAAAAAGTAGTAAGGCTGCATGGACGGCGTGTACTGCAACGTCAGGCTGGACATCACGTAAGTGGTGTACGCACCGATGGTGAGAAATTCACCGTGGGCCATGTTGATCACGCCCATCTGGCCAAAAATGATCGCCAGCCCCAGGGCCATCAGCAGCAGTACGCAGAACACGGATAACCCGTTGAACCCCTGCATGGCCGCGATGGCACCAAATTCCGATAGCCATTCCATGATGATGGTCTCCGAGGATTAAAAGCTGTAGGAGCGCGCTTGCCCGCGATCGGCTGCCAAGCAGTCGCAAAAATAGTGAACGCACTACAGCTGGAAGGTCGTTCCGACCTTATCGCGGGCAAGCGCGCTCCTACGGGGTTTCGTCAACTATTACTGATAACCCTTCGGAAACGGATTCGGCTCGATCAGGTCCGACTCGTAGATCACCTTGAACTGGCCATCGCTCTGTACTTCACCGATGCGGGTCTTGCTCCACAGGTGATGGTTTTCGTGAACTTTGACGTAGCCCTCAGGCGCGGTTTTCAGCTCGATGCCGGGCGATGCAGCGACTACTTTGTCGATGTCGAAGCTACCGGCCTTCTCAACCGCTGCTTTCCACAACCATGGACCCAGATAAGCGGCCTGGGTCACGTCGCCCATCACTGAATCCTTGCCGTATTTGGCTTTGAAGGCATCGACGAAGGCTTTGTTGTTGGGGTTATCCAGGCTCTGGAAGTACTTCATGGAGGCGTAGAAGCCCTTCATATTTTCGCCGCCGATGCCCAGCAATTCGTCTTCTGTCACCGACAGGGTCAGCAGGTTCTGTTTGTCAGCCGTCACACCCGCAGCTTTCATCTGTTTGTAGAAGGCAACGTTGGAGCCACCGACCACGGCGGCGAACACCACGTCAGGCTTTTTCAGCTTGACCTTGTTGATCAACGAACCGAATTGAGTGTTGCCCAGCGGGTAGTAGTCCTCGCCGACCACGGTGCCTTCAAGCACGTTTTCAATGTGTTTACGGGCGATCTTCATGGAGGTGCGCGGCCAGATGTAGTCCGAGCCGATCAGGTAGAAGGTCTTGGCGCCTTTGGTCTTGGCGATCCAGTCAAGGCTCGCAAGAATCTGCTGGGTGGCTTCCTGACCGGTATAAATCACGTTTTTCGACTGTTCCAGGCCTTCATAAAAGGTCGGGTAGTACAGCAGGCCGTTTTCCTTCTCGAACACCGGCAACACCGCTTTGCGCGAGGCCGAGGTCCAGCAGCCGAACACCGCGGCAACCTTGTCGCCGACCAGCAGTTTCTTGGCTTTCTCGGCGAAGGTCGGCCAGTCAGACGCGCCGTCTTCCTGCACGACTTTGATCTGCCGACCGAGGATGCCGCCCGAGGCGTTGATCTGCTCGATGGCCAGACGCTCGGCCTGGATCGAACCGGTCTCGGAAATCGCCATGGTGCCGGTAGCCGAGTGCAACTGGCCGACGGTCACTTCGGTGGCGGTCACGGCGAGCCCGGTGGTGTTGGCGTCATCGGCCAGTGCCACTTGCCCGAACACTCCGGCCGCGATCAGCGAAAGCGCAGCAGCGCCCAGCGCCAATCGACGTGGCAAAAACCTTTTAGCGCCTGTCAGTCGTGAATCCATGTTCCCGCTCCTGTGCTTGTGGGTCCGCGGCGATTCCAAAGGGCATCGCAGCGAAGTTGCGGCAAGCATGAGGTCGAAGAACCAAAGCCGGTATACGCACCATGACGTACCGGGCTACGTCATTTGACGTAGGGCCGGATTGCGCAAAAACGAGGATGATTGCGCGCACATGTGTGCCTGGAAACCTTGCGCATATCTCATGTGGGAGCCGGGCTTGCCCGCGACAAGGCAGGACGCGGTTCACTTTGGATCGCATCCAGCTTTATCGCGGGCAAGCCCAGCTCCCACAGGGTCAGCGCCGTGTCAGGAACAACGGAGATTCAACTCACAGGCACGGAAGTTGCTGTCGGCAATTCAATAACCTTTCAGGAAATCGACCGTGCGACCCTCCGGCTCCCAACGCATCGTCAAGGTACGCCGCGATTACAACAGCCTGGTCGCGGACGAGACCATGGAGGATTACGCCTTACGTTTCACCCCGAAATCCTTTCGCAAATGGTCGGAATTTCGCATCGCCAACACCGCCGTCGGGGCGGTTTCGTTTCTGGCGCTGGAGGCCATTGGCGGTGCGCTGGTGATGAGTTATGGATTCACCAACACCTTGTGGGCGATCCTCGCCACGGCGCTGGTGATCTTCCTGACCGGCCTGCCCATCAGCTACTACGCGGCCCGCTACGGCGTGGACATGGATTTGCTGACCCGCGGCGCAGGCTTTGGCTATATCGGCTCGACCATTACTTCGCTGATCTACGCCAGCTTCACCTTCCTGTTCTTTGCCCTTGAAGCGGCGATCATGGCGCTGGCCATCGAGCTGTATTTCCAGATCCCGCTGGCCATGGCTTACGTCATCTGTTCGATCATCGTCATCCCGCTGGTGGCTTACGGCATCACCCTGATCAGCCGTTTGCAGATGTGGTCACAACCGCTGTGGCTGACCTTGTTGCTGGTGCCGTACATCTTCGTCATCTGGAAAAACCCAGAAGCCCTCACCGACCTGACGACCTTTGCCGGGCGCGAAGGCGAAGGCGGCACCTTCAATCTGCTGTTCTTTGGTGCAGCGTTCAGCGTTGCGCTGTCGTTGGTGACGCAAATCGGCGAACAGGTCGACTATTTACGCTTTCTCCCGGAAAAAACCCGCAAGAACCGCAAACGCTGGTGGGCCGCACTGTTGATGGCCGGGCCCGGATGGATAATCCCCGGTGCGCTGAAAATCATGGCTGGCGCCTTTCTGGCCTTCCTCGCCCTGCAACACGAAGTGCCCATCGAGCGCGCCGCAGAACCAACGCAGATGTATCTGGTGGCGTTCCGTTACGTGTTCAGCTCGCCGGAATGGGCCCTGGCGGCCATGGTGCTGTTCGTGATCATTTCCCAGATCAAGATCAACCTGACCAATGCCTACGCCGGTTCTCTGGCCTGGTCGAACTTTTTTGCCCGCGTCACCCACAGTCATCCGGGCCGTGTGGTGTGGCTGGTGTTCAACGTCGCCATCGCCCTGATCCTGATGGAGCTGGGAGTATTCGACGCGATCGAGCAAGTGCTCGGCCTGTACGCCAACGTGGCCATTGCCTGGATCGGCACGCTCGTAGCGGATCTGGTGATCAACAAGCCGCTGGGCTTCTCGCCGAAACACATCGAATTCAAACGCGCGCACCTGTATGACATCAACCCCGTCGGCGTCGGCGCCATGTCGATTGCTTCATTGCTGTCGATCAGTGCCCATTTCGGGGCATTCGGCGAACTGGCTCAGGCCGCCCCGCCGCTGATTTCCCTGACCACTGCGTTGATTGCCGCACCGTTGATCGCCTGGTGGACCCAAGGCAAGTACTACATCGCCCGCACCAGCGACCCGCTGCAACTCTTCCCGCTCGGGCAGCAGACGAGCCTGCGCTGTGGCTTGTGCAGCAATGAATTCGAAACGCCGGACATGGCTTACTGCCCGGCTTACAGCTCGCCCATCTGCTCGTTGTGCTGTTCGCTGGACGCCCGCTGCGCCGACCAGTGCAAAAGCCGCGCGCGGCTGTCGATGCAGTTCGAAGACGTGATCAGCAAAGTGCTGCCGAAACTGCCGCTGCACTATCTGCATACCCGACTGGCGCAATACCTGGGTCTGTTGACGATCCTGCTGCTGACCATTTCCGGTGCTCTTGCGGTGATCTATGGCCAGGTGTCTCACAGCCTGATTGACCAGTCCCCCGCCGTGCATCACACGCTGTTTCTCGCCTTTCTCAAAGCGTTCTTCACCCTCTGCGTGTTCGCCGGAATTCTGGCCTGGTGGGTAGTACTGACCCGGGAAAGCCGTCGTGTGGCGCTGGAAGAATCGGACCGCCAGACTTCATTGCTGATGCAGGAAATCGATGCTCACGATAAGACTGATCAGGCCCTGCAAAAAGCCAAGGAAGCCTCGGAGGCAGCCAATGCGGCCAAGAGCCGCTACGTGACCGGCCTGTCTCATGAGCTGCGCACACCGCTGAACAGCATTCTCGGTTTCACCCAGATTCTGCAACGCGACCCTGCAACACCGGCCCATCAGCAGGATCCGCTGGCGACCATCCTGCGCAGCAGTTCGCACTTGCTGTCGTTGATCGACGGATTACTGGATGTCGCCAAAATCGAGGCAGGCAAACTGCGCCTTGAGCCGTCGGAAATCCTCTTTCAGGAATTCCTGCACGATCTTGAGCAGATGTTTGCCCCGACAGCGCGGGAAAAGGGCCTGACCTTCCGGCTCGATGTGGAGGGGCGCATGCCTGCGGTGGTTCGCGGCGACGAGAAACGCGTGCGGCAAATCCTGATCAATTTGCTGGGCAACGCAGTGAATTTCACCGACAGCGGCGAAGTCTGCCTGCGCGTCAGTTACCGCCGGGAAACGGCGATTTTCGACATCATCGACACCGGAATCGGCATCGCTCCCGAGCAGATCGAGCGGATCTTCCAGCCCTTCGAACGCGGCGGTCTGGTGCGTCAGGACAACGGCGTCGGTTTGGGTTTGACCATCACGCGCATGCTCACCTCGTTGATGGGCGGCGCCTTGTCCGTTACCAGCCAGCCCGACGAAGGCACGCGCTTTCAGGTCCGGCTGTTTCTGTCGGAAGTCCGGGTACCGAAGGCAGTGATCCATGTGGATCACGACGTCATGGGCTATGAGGGCGAACGACGGCTGATTCTGGTGGTGGACGATCATATCGAGCATCGCAAGATCATCAGCGGCATGCTCACACCGCTGGGCTTTGAAGTCGCCCAGGCGGCGAATGGTCAGGAAGCAATTCGTCAGGTGTCGCTGCTGCACCCGGACCTGATTCTCATGGACTTATCGATGCCGGACATGGACGGTTGGGAAACCAGCCGCCTGATCCGCCGCAACGCCCTGTCGCTGGCACCGATCATCATCATTTCAGCGAACGCCAATCCGTTTACCGACGACAAGGAGCGTAGCCTGCCTGAGGTCTGCAACGACTATCTCGCCAAGCCGGTACACATCCAGCAACTGCTGGATCGCATTCAACACCATTTGCAACTGCAATGGTTGCGTCGCCTGCGCTCGGTCTCGGTGGTCAAAGCGCCGTGGACTCTGCCGCCCCGTCAGGATCTGCTGGATCTGTACGAGCTGTGCGGCCTGGGTTATGTGCGTGGCATCCAGGCCAAACTCGATGCCATCGAGCGGGAAAGCATCACCAGCGCCAGCTTCATCGCCGACCTGCGAACCCTTGCCAAGGGCTTTCGTCTGGATGAACTCAGCCTGCAACTGAAGGAGGCCCTCAATGAACGCCCCGATCCAACCCGCTGATAACAGCGTGATCCTGATCGTCGACGACACCCCGGACAATCTCGCGTTGCTCTCCGACGCGCTGGACGAAGCCGGCTACATGGTGCTGGTGGCTCTGGACGGCAGCAGCGCTCTAAACCGCATTCAACGCAGGCGCCCGGACCTGATCCTGCTGGACGCCATGATGCCCGGTCTGGACGGCTTCGAAACCTGTCGCCGGATCAAGGCACAACCGGAAAGCGCTAACATTCCGATCCTGTTTATGACGGCCCTCACCGACAGCGAACACGTGGTCAAAGGCTTCGAAGCCGGGGCCATCGACTACGTGACCAAACCTATCGTCTGCGACGAAGTCCTGGCACGGGTCGCCTCCCATTTACGCACCGCGCGCATCCTGCAAACTGCCCGCAACGCCTCACAATCCGCCAGCCTGGGCTTCGACGACAAGCCCGCCTACGGCAAACTCTCCAGCCGCTTCCAGCTCACTGAACGAGAGATTGAAGTGCTGCGCTGGGTGTCCTGCGGCAAGACCAACAAAGACATCGGCGACATCCTGCAACTCAGCCCGCGCACGGTGAACAAGCACCTGGAACATATCTACATCAAGCTGGGCGTTGAAACCCGGACGGCAGCGACATCGGTGGCGCTGGCGGCGATGACGGATCGGGCTTGAAAGGATGAAAAATAATACGAATCTTGTCGACCTGGCGTTGCCCAATCTCTATCAACAACAAACAAGAGATGCCGTGATGACCGAGCAAGCGAAAGACCAGGAATCGAACCGCGAAGACCTCGACCACAAACCGGAAAATGCCGGAAAGATTGGCGAGAAGAACAAGCAGATGAATGAGAAAGGCGAGCAACCGAGACCGGGCACACCTGCGGATCCCAAGCAGAGCTGAGGGTATTACCGGTGATCTCATGTGGGAGCGGTGCTGGCCCGCGATAATTTGCAAACCCAATCGCGGGCCAGCACCACTCCCACAGGCCCCCGCGCGTAGTCAGTGGCAGCGAGTTCGCCTGCACAGGCAGGCGTCAAGCATTGCGCCGCACGTACTGAAAACGGCGGTTTTCTTCCAGCGGCACTTCCCGCACCCCTTCCATGCCCAGCCACCAGGCATTGCCGCGACACGGGTATTGCACGTAAAACGGCTGTCCCATTTGTGGCGTAGTGATTGAGACATTCCGCTCCCAGGCCAACGCGATGATGCGGTCGAAGGGCTCGTGCCAGGCATGCATGGCCAGGTCAAAGGTGCCGTTATGGATCGGCAGCAGCCAGCGCCCGCGCAGGTCAATGTGCGCTTGCAGGGTTTCTTCTGGTTGCATGTGCACGTCGGGCCAGTCGACGTTGTAGGCACCGGTTTCCATCAAGGTGAGGTCAAACGGACCGTACTGTTCACCAATGGTTTTGAAGCCGTCGAAGTAACCAGTATCGCCGCTGAAGAAGATCCGTTGATGTTCATCGTGCATGACCCAGGACGCCCACAGGCTGCGATTGCGGTCCAGCAGCGTACGGCCGGAGAAGTGTTGCGAGGGCGTAGCCACAAACTGCATGCCATGTACTTCAGTGGACTGCCACCAATCCAGTTGCTGAATCTTGTGCGCGGGTACGCCCCACTCCATCAACGTATCCCCCACACCCAACGGCGTCAGGAAGTGGTCGGTCTTTGCTTCCAGCGCCTTGATCGCCATGTGGTCGAGATGATCGTAGTGGTTATGGGACAGAATCACTGCCTTGATCGGCGGCAGTTCCTCCAGGCTTACAGGCGGCTGATGGAAGCGCTGCGGCCCGGCCCATTGCACCGGCGAAGCACGCTCGGCAAAGACAGGATCAGTCAGCCAGAACACCCCGCGCATTTTCAGCAAAACCGTGGAATGCCCAAGGCGGTAGACCGTGTAGTCAGGCGCAGCCAGAAGCTGTTGACGCGACAATGATTGCACTGGAATTTCCCCCGAGGGACGTGTGACCGATGGTTTCTTGAAGGCCATGTTCCAGAAAATTCCCAGCGTTTTGAAAAAGCCCATACGACTCATAGGTACGGGGTTGCGATAACGCCCCTCGTGCTTCTGCAGGGTTGGTAATGGCTGAGCTGACGAATTTTCTGTGGTCTTTGACATGGTCTGCTGACTCCGGGAGTTTGCCGCGCTGCTCATCATCGCCTCCGCTTTGCAATAGCGGAAAAGGAAGATAATGTGTAACCTAGTTTTACACTACACAGTGTAGTTTTAAGCTTGCATCATCATTGATGACAAGTAAACTGCCGGGTGTACTTTTTATCAAAACACTTGTTTGAAGCGAGACCTATGACTGCTCCCCTGCGACTCACCGACCGAAAACGCGAAGCTATCGTGCTGGCAGCCATTGCCGAGTTCCGCGAGACCGGGTTTGAAGTGACCAGCATGGACCGCATTGCCGCACGGGCGGAGGTTTCCAAACGCACGGTCTACAACCATTTCCCGAGCAAGGAAGAACTGTTCGCGGAAATCCTTCAGCGCCTCTGGTGCCGTATTGGCGAGATTGCGGATTCAATCTATCGGCCCGGCGTGACACTGCGTCATCAGTTGCGCAGTATGTTGCAGGCAAAAATGCAGACCCTTTCTGATCCTAATTGCCTTGATCTGGCCCGGGTTGCGCTGGGTGCAACGATCCACTCACCCGAACGCGCGCAAGCCTGGCTGGCGCGTCTGGATGAGCGCGAAGAAACCTTTGCCGCATGGATCCGCGCTGCCCAGGCCGACGGCCGTCTCAAGCCTGCCGACCCGACCTTCGCCGCCACGCAGATGCATGGTCTGCTCAAGGGCTTCGCGTTCTGGCCTCAGGTGACTTTCAACAAGCCGGTACTGAGTGCCGAAGATCAAACCCGTGTCATCGAGTCGACACTCGACATGTTCCTCGGCTGGTATGAAGTCCCTGTCGTAAAACCCTAAGACTTTGCCACCCGTCGCGCCACGATCTCGCGGCGTTGCGCGATGGACTCCCGGAGTCGCTCGCTGGCCAATGCCAGGACTTCTGCGGGTGCGGTTGAGGGGTGGCCTGCATGGAAAGGCGGCGCAGGGGCGTATTCCAGTTGCAGCTGCACGGTCTGCGCCTGCACCGCTCCGAACATTTCGCTTACCAGCGTCAAGGCGAAATCAATTCCCGCCGTCACACCGCCTCCCGTCATCAGGTTGCCATCGCGGACCACGCGTTCATGCACGGCGATTGCACCGAAACTCTCCAGCAATTCATGCGAGGCCCAATGAGTGGTCGCTCGCTTGCCCTTCAACAACCCGGCCGCGCCAAGCACCAATGCGCCGGTACAGACCGAGGTCAGGTATTTCACGGTCGGCGCCTGCTCGCGGATGAAAGCCAGGGTTTGTTCGTCCTCCAGCAGGGTGTCGATGCCCTGCCCGCCCGGAATACACAACACGTCCAGTGGCGGGCAAGCAGCAAAGGTCTGAGTCGGTTTGAGTTGCAGGCCGGTGCTGGAATACAAAGGTTCGATGTCCTTCCAGATCAAATGCACGGTCACGCCGGGTGTTGAGGCAAACACGTCGTAAGGACCGGTCAGGTCCAGTTGTTGCACTTTGGGAAATACGAGCAAGCCGATGTGCAGGGTCATATGGAGTTCGCTTGAGGTTGAGGTAGACGCAACAACTCTAGCGGTTTAGCCTTTGGCGCATTCGCCATATACCCCTCTTTTTACGCCAACGGTTTGCGGATCACGCTCATGACCGATCAACCCAGATCCGTGCACATTCTTGCGTTTCCAAATGTTCAGGTCCTCGACGTCTGCGGCCCTTTGCAGGTCTTTGCATCGGCTAACGTGCAAGCCCGGCAACAAGGCTTGCCGTTGCCCTACCAGGTGAAGGTCATCGCGGCGCAGGATCAGGCGGTAGAGTCGTCCGCCGGATTGGGCTTGCTGACCTGGCCTTTGCCGCTGGCCAGTGAACCCAGCGACACGTTGATCGTGGCGGGGGGCCGCGGTGTGCAAGTAGCGGCCAGCGATCCTGAGCTGGTGCGCTGGCTGCACGAACGAGCCCGCGCTGCCAGACGCGTGGCCTCGGTGTGCAGTGGCGCGTTTCTGCTGGCCGCGACCGGCTTGCTCGACGGCCGCCGCGTGGTGACCCATTGGCACAGTTGCGAGGCGCTGGCCCGGCAATATCCAGCGTTACGGGTCGATCCCGATCCGATCTTCATCAACGACCATGGTTACTGGACCTCAGCCGGTGTTACAGCAGGCATTGATCTGGCCTTGGCACTGGTCGAAGAGGATCTGGGCCACGCCATCGCACTGGCCGTGGCGCGCGATCTGGTGGTGTTTCTCAAGCGGCCGGGCGGCCAGTCGCAATTCAGCGCAACCCTGTCAATGCAGCAGGCCAGCGCCGCTGACGATAGACGTTTTGCCGATCTGCATGGCTGGATTATCGAGAATCTGACCAGCGATCTTGGTGTTGCTGCACTGGCTGCTCGGGTCGGAATGAGCGAGCGCAGCTTTGTTCGTCACTATCGGGCGCAAACCGGCATCACGCCCGCCAAGGCCATCGAACAATTGCGGGTCGAAGCGGCCCGGCGGTTATTGGCGGACAGCACATTGCCCATCAAACGCGTTGCGGCGCGGTGTGGGTTTGGCAGCGAGGAGACCTTGCGGCGTAGCTTCTTGCGCGGATTGGGGGTGACACCGATGGCTTATCGGGAACGGTTTAGCGGGTGATGAATTTCAGATTCCAGCCTGGAATGCGGTCCT